>NZ_JBGEDP010000001.1:0-1203929 GCF_041206865.1 Mycobacterium sp. HUMS_12744610 | reverse complement strand
CGGCCGTGAGGAAAACATCCCTGAGGGCCGCCCGGTAGGCGCCGACCCGAGACGACTGCACACAGCGCGCCACCGACCAGGAGCTCAGCAACAAGACCAGCGTGTTGAAGACCCCGATGCGCAGGTCGAGCTGCGCCTGCGAGTGCAGGAACAGCTGCGCGTTCCGGCCGCGGTAGAACAGGTAGAATCCGAAATACGCTGTGAATATCAAGGTTTCGAACAGAACGAAGGCCCACATGTCGGGCTGGCCGGGTACGGCCCCGGCGCGTTCGGTCTTCTCGGCCACGTGTGTCATCGCGCGGCCGCGAGTTCCGGGAGGGTCCCGGCACCGAAGTCCTCACGCTGGATCATGCGCATGAGCATGAAGATGAAGACACCGGTATAGATGCCGAACACGACCACGTTCAGCCACCAGGCGATCTGACCGTTCCACGCCAGCACGCCCCGCCGGAAGATCCAGCACGGTGCCACCACGACCTCGGTGAGCGCGTTGCACAGGTTGAGGTAGCCAAACCACTTGGGAAAGACCCGATTCGTGTCGAGCAGGATTGCGAGCAGCCAGATCAGCGAGCCGATCAGGAAGACCCCCATGGTCCCGTCGAAGGACAGGAAGGCGAAGTCGTAGAGCCAGCCGATCGCCCGGGGGTCGCGCTCTGGTCGCAGCGTGCCGACGATCAGCGCGATGTTGAGCAACAGCATGCCGGGAATCGCACTGAGCGAGTAGATGATCAGGTAGGAGTACGCGAACACCGCGCTGACCGACATGCGCCGCATCGAGTAGGCGATGAGGGCGTTGTTCACGGCGATCATGCCGCCGACCGCGAAGATGATGCCGAAGCCGACGGGTATCCCGAGGTGGCGTTCGTGAAACCAGTGCACCTGCGTCGCGAGGTCCCAGGCGGGCTGCGGCGGTGGCTGCACCCGGGTCACCACGAAGAAAATCGGGAAGAACAGGCTGTAGAAGACGACGAGTGTGCCCCAGGCCAGCCACAACTCGCGCTTGGGATGGTGCCGGCACTGCCAGGCGATGCGTCGAAGCAGCGGGCCGGCGGGCGGCGTCGGCGGCGGCCCCTGGTGTGTCGTCGTCGCGCTCATACGCCGACCAGTTCCGCGCCGTCGCGGCGGTGGTCGGCGCGCTCGCGATAGACGGCCCGGCCCACGACGACCCCCATGACGACGAGCCACACGGCGATAGCGATGTTCTTCAGCCAGAATGACAACGCGCCGTCCCACGCCAACGGACCGGACAACGACAGGCCGGCGAAGGACGCAGGCACCAACGCGGCCGCCACGGCCAGGTTGAAGCGCGCCACCCAGCGGTTGAATATCGGGCACGGCTGGTCATCGAAATATATTGCCAGGGCGAGGATCACGCTCTGCCCGATCAGGAAGGGGACCAGAATGGTGAACGTGATCCAGCCGAAGTCGTTCAACAGCTCCGTTAGCTCGGGGCTTCGTTCCGGCCGGAAGGCGGCCAGCAGCCAGCAGACGTCGGCGACGAGGAAAAGGGTGGGACCGCCGGCCACGCACCCCAGCAATGCGTAGGAGAAGATCGGCGTGCGATGCGCCATCCTGCGGACCTGCATCACGATCAGCGTCAGCATCGGGATGAGGCACACGCCGAACCAGTTGAACAGGATCATGCTGTAGCGGATCTCGGGCAGGTGGGCCGGATCGCGGTAGAACGCGGCGACCTGCTCGGCGGTCATCGTCGGCGACATCGGCGGGTCGAAGCCCGGGAACAGGAAGAAGGCGGCCACCCAGATGACCACCACGACGGGCAGCGTCCACAGCAGGATCAACTCGCCGTCGACGCGCCGCAGGGGGATTGACGGAGACGGCCGGCCTTGCGGATGACTCCCGCCGATGTCGGACATCGCCTGACTCCCTCCGGCACCCCAGACACCGGGCCGCGCCCGGCTAGTCGCGAAGCTAGCCGATCGGCTAGTCAGGCGTCAATAGCCGTTCGGCTAGTCTCGTCGTGTGGTTTCCTCGCCCCCCGCCCCCCGGCTGCGCTCCATCACGCGCAGTCCCGCCCAGACGCGCGTGATGGACGCGGCACTGAAACTGATCGCCGAGCACGGCGTGGGGGGAACCTCGTTGCAGATGATCGCCGACGCGATCGGGGTCACCAAAGCGGCCGTCTACCACCAGTTCAAGACCAAAGAACAGATCGTCATCGCGCTCACCGAGCGCGAGCTCGGCGGCCTCGAGGAAGCGCTGGAGGCCGCCGAGGCCGAAGATCACCTGCCGCGGGCGCGAGAGTTGTTGCTGGACCGGGTCATCGACCTGGCCGTCGAACGCCGCGGTGCGGCCAGCACCTTGCAGTTCGATCCCGTCATCGTCCGGCTACTCGCCGATCACCAACCGTTCCAGCGTTTCATCGAGCGTCTCTACCGGGTGCTCGCCGGAGATCCCGGTGCCGATGGCCGGGTCCTGGCGGCGATGCTGTCGGGCGCCATCGCCGTCGGGGTCGTGCATCCGCTCGTCGCCGACATCGACAACGAGGCACTGGCTTTCGAACTGCGGCGCATCACCCGCCGCCTCTTCGAGGCGCCCGGATAGTGATATGAATGACCCGGCACAGAAGTCGCATGGGTCCCGCGCGGGGGTCCACCGCACGAATCGCCAAGCCGATATCTCGTGCGGCACCGAGTTCTCCAGGCGAGCCGGTGGCCGCGGTCAATCGCATTCGCCATCAACGCACTAACGAATCCGAAAAATTGTTTGCCGCGTTCGGCGTGCGCTCCGGTACGGTTTTCCCATGAACAGAGTCGCGCGCCTGGCCGCCGCAGCGATCACGGCGCTCATTGGTTTGGGATTGGCGAGTGTCAGCACCGCGAACCGCGCCCTCGCCGACGATCCGCCCTTCCCGTTCGTCGGTTACCACTGGTGCCCGGGCAACCCCTTCAACCCTGCGTGGGGCCCCCAGTGGGATCCGACCACCTGCCACGACGCGCACCACCGCGACAAGGACGGCACGATTCACAGCGACGACTACTTCGGACCGAGTCCGTTTCAGGATTTGCCCGAACAGCGTTACCTGGGGCCGTGAATTCGGCCGTAGCTAGGTGTCGCCGCGCTCCCAGTTCTGGACGCCGTCGTGCGCATTGCACACCAAGAACAGGCCATCCGGAGCCTGCGCGACGTAGTACTCCGGGTAGTCGGTGCAGGACGAGTTCTCTTCTTTGACACCTGCCATCGGGGGGGACCGGAACCATCGGGGCTCGTATCTGCGCGGCGAACCGCAGAACATCAGCCGACCCGGCTGAGTGGCGAAAGAGACGTAATAGTCGGCGGTCCCGAACACGTAGTAAGTGGTGTTGTCGCATGGGGCACCGAGCACGACGTGCGGCATGATTCCCGGCGTGCAGCCCGGGTAATCACAGTTGACCGGTCCGGCAGCGGCCGGTGGCGCCGCAAGCGCACCAGCGCCGAGCAATACTGCGACCGCGGCGACGATCATTCGCACACGATTACTTTGCCACAGCAGGCATCCGGCGGGGAATAGAATTCTCTCTTTTGGAGAAGACCCACAAGCCCACATCGTCGCCATCCCCACCGACAGCCCGGCTTGGCAGTGATAATGTGGCTCTCTCCTGCCACAGCGGACGAGGAGGTGATCCAGTGCCGCCGCGCAAGCTGCCCGCTGAGCCGCCGGAAGCCGATGGGGTCATCCCCGTCGCGAGTTCCCCGTCGCACGCCGACGAAGACGAGCTCGCGCAGGCCGAAGCCCGCGCCGAAGCCGCCCGTTCCCGCGCGACACTGCTCCGTCGGCAGGCCGAAGCGGCATCGAACGGCCACGGCGACCACGTCGCCCACGACGAGCCTGCTTTGGAGTGGCCGTCGTCGCGCCGGCGAAGGTTGCGCCGTCCCGGCCGGGAAGCTCTGACCGCGTCTGCTGCGGTTGTCCTCATCTGCACCTCGCTGGCCGGAAGCGGCGGCCTGGTTTGGCATCACCGCATGGTGGCTCAGCAGACGCAGCGTGCCGCGAAGTTCTCCGCGACGGCCCGCGACGCCGTGGTGGCGATGATGACCATCGAGCCCGGCACGGCAAGAGACGACATGCAACGTTTCGTCGACGACACCACCGGGCTTTTCAAGGCCAGCATCCTGATGAGCGCCGAGCGGTACCTCAAGGCGGTCCAGGAGTTGAAGATAAGCTCCAAGGTCGCTGTGCAGGCCGTTGGCGTGGAGTCGATGACCAAGGACTCGGCGGTCGTGCTGGTGGCGGCGAAATCGGAGCTCAGCAAGCCCGACCAGGCCAAGCCGGCCGTGCGGTCGATGCGCGTCGTGGTCAGCGTCGAAGAGGACAACGGGCAGCCCAAAGTCTCCAGGCTCGAGTTCGTCCCGTGACGGTCGACGACGGCGGCGTCAGGAGGACAGCGCTTCGCGATCGGGCCGGCCGCGGACTCGGCGCGATAGGGCGCTGGGTGCGTCGCTGCCTGGCGCGATGGCGTCCAATTCTATTGACCGTGTTACTGGTTGGCGCGTTGACGTTCGGGGCGGGCTACTTCTACTTTGTGTACCGCCCGGATGTGCTGACCGACGACGCCGCGATGCACCAGGCCGTCAAAGCCGCCAGCGATGGTGCGGTGGCGCTGCTGTCGTATTCGCCCGAAACGCTCGACCGGGATTTCGCCAACGCCAGGTCCCGGGTGACCGACGACTACCTGACCTACTACCAGCGGTTCGTCGACCAGATCGCCGGCCCGGCGGCGCAGCGGGGGCAAGTCACCACGACCGCGACCGTGGTCAAGGCGGCCGTGTCGCAAATGCAGCCGAATTCGGCGGTCGTGCTTGCTTTCGTGAAACTGAAGACCGCGAGCAAGGAGAAGCCGGACCCGGTCGTGACGTCGAGCAGCCTGCGGCTCACACTGACAAAGGTCAACGGTGCGTGGCTTATTGAGAAGTTCGAGGCTGTATGAGCGCCCTCGGCGCCCATATCGTCAACCCTGCCGAAATGGGTGGAAACGGTGTTAATCTGTGAATTCACCTGAGAATGCTGGCTGTAGCGCGTCGAGGAGCAAGTGATGCGTTCACTGAATTTGGCGATGAGCGCCGCATTGGCATTGGCGGCCGTCGGTGCAGCGGGTGGGGTGGCCATAGCCCCGTCAGCGTGGGCCTACGACCCTGCCATCAACGGGACGTATACCGCCACGGTGGTCGGCGAATGGGCCAGGACGAATCAGGTGTTTCACCAGGAAGAGATGGCGCGGAGCACCTGGAAGATCACGTCTTCGTGTACCACCGCCCAAGACTGTGCCGGCCAGGTGGTCAGCGACCAGGGCTGGACTGCACCGCTGAAAATGCACGACGGAATGGTTTGGTGGGTCAAGCGCGACATCCCGAATTGGGAAACCTGTCCCGACGGGACCCCGAACGTCGGGCACGACGTCATTTATTTCTATCCCTCGGACCCTGAAACCGGCGAAAACAAGTTCGGCTCACCGGTTCTGGCCGGCAGGGAACACACGACCGGTCCGGCCGGCGCCTGCGGGACCAGCGCCCCGCTGTACATCGAACAGCCGTTCCGCCTGGACAAGACAGGGTAATCCGAGCCCGCAAGCGGCCCGGCCGGGCAATCGTTTTGGGCGACGCTCAGGTGGGGAACATGTCCTTCCACGTCTTGGGTGTGCCCTTCTCAGCCAGATTCGACTGACGGTAGACCTTTCCGTCCGGGGCGACGTAGCTACCGGTACGTGGGTCGTACTCCGCCACAGCGACAGACGGACTCGGCTTTGATTCGTTGCTCCCGAACGCACTTGGCGCCGCGGCCGTGGCACCGGTGGGTGTGGCCCCGGAGCCGGAGGGAACGTCGAGCGGCGCGATGGGTGAGACCTCGCCCATCTGCGTCGCGGGGCCGGGCGGCGCCGGCGGTGCCGCTGGTGCGTCGGGACCTGTTCCCCGCGGAACCGCTCCCGGCGGTAGCGGCGTGCCCTCCACCGGCCCGAAGATCCTCTCCCTGTTCCAGTTGACCCGGTCGTCCGGCGCAATGCCCTGCGCGATGAGGTTCGGATCCAGTGGGTACGTGCCAAAGACGTGCTGTCTCATCGCGAGCGGTTCGAATGGCTTGTCGCTCTCGCAGATTTCGACCGTGGGCGCGCGCTTACCGGGCTGGCCCATACACGGATAGTTGCGGGCACCGCGGACGCCGATCGGTGAATCCTGCGGCAGCTTGCAGTACAACCCGTCGGGGGTGTCGACGATCCGGGTGTCGGACGGAGCGCGCCATTCGCTCGGCGGCAGAAAGCCGACCGTGCAGGCGGGGGGATCGCTGAGGACAAGATTGAACGCACCGGTGGCCAGCCCGTTGGGGCTCTTCGTGCCGATGAACGACTGAATCGCGGCGGTGAACGGCGGCAGCAATACAAGTGCCTGCTCGAGCGAGGCGTGGTAGGTGATGCCGATCTGGCCAACGGTGGTGAGGTTGGCGAGCAGCACGGGCAGCGTTGGTTTGATCTGCTCGAGCAGTCTGGACGCCTCGTCGAAGGCTCCCGGCCCCCTGGCCAGCAGAGTGCGGATCTGTGGGTCGTTCTGAGCGAGTTGACCGGAGACACCGGCAAGGCTGCGCGCCCACAATCGGATCGAGTCGGTGGTCTTTTCCTGCGTGTCGAGGAATGGCCCCGTGTCGTCGGTCAGGCTCCGGGCGCGGTCGGCGACGCCGTTGAGGTCGCCGGAGAATTTCGCCGAAGAGTCGAACAGCGACTTGAAATCGTAACCGGCGCCGTTGAACGCCTGGAAGGTCTCGTCGAGCAACTGACCGAGCTTGCCCTTGGGAATGCTGTTGATCAACTTGCTGCTCTGGTCGAGCACGGGACCGACCGGCTGCGGGATCGAGGCGTCGTTCACGGCGATGACCGAGCCGTCGTGCAGGTAGGGCGCCGAGTCGGTTCGCGGGCGCAGATCCACGTAGTACTCACCGACCGCGGAGACGCTGCGCACCTCGGCTTTGAGGTCCGCCGGAATCTTGGGCGAGGTATCAAGGGAGAGAGTGGCTTCCGCGCCGTGGGGCGTCAAACCCACCGACGTCACCTTGCCCATCTGCACCCCGCGGTAGGTCACGTTGCTGAAGCGGTAGAGCCCACCCGTGGCCGGCAGCTTCAGCGTGACCGCATCTTGCCGACGCCCAGCAGCGTCGGAGCCTGGACGTACCACAACACCATCAGGACGATGCCGATGGTTCCCGCGATGGCGAACACCGCCAACTGGATTCGGACGAAACGGGTCAGCATCTACCGGCCTCCGTCCGTCGGCTGAACCGGCGTCGCGCCCGGCACCGGGGCGCCCTGGTCCGCGGGCGATGCCTCCCGTTGCGGCGGTCCGGGCAAAGCCGGCGGCGACGACGACGGTTCGGGCGCAGCGTCCGGCCCGAGCATCGTCAGGCCGGCGACCAGGGGCGATACCGGCGCCGGCGGCGTAGGCGGCGGCGCGTCCGCCGACTGCGGGTTGGCAGTTGCCGGTGGCACGTACGGCGCCGGCACGCCGGGTTGCCATGGCGCCGCGTTCGGGCCGCGCATCGGTTCCCCGACCGGCCCCGGCCCGGTCACGCCTCCGGGTGCGCCGGGTGGAGCTCCGTACTTGTACAGCAAGTACTCCGGGTCCCCGGGCGCCGGCACGACCTCGGCGCCCAGGCGTTCCCAGTGGGTGCCCCGCAGGATGCTCTTGCGCAGACCGGCGTTCGTCAAGTCGATGTAGAAGAAGCCGTTGACGTAATCGCCCCGGATGTTCCGGTCGATGAAACCCTGGGTGAATGGGAAAGTGGGCGCATAGGCAAGGGCAGCGTCCAGGTCGGGCCCGATGTCGGCGAGCGCCGCAAGCGTTGGCCCCAGGTTCTTCAGGTTCCTGACCAAGTCGGATCCCGCGTCGTTCACGAGCTTGGTGGCGGTGTTGCCGAACGTTCCCAGCCTGTTCAAAGCCGTCGTCAACTGGGGCCGCTCCTTGTTCAGAACGTCCAGTGCGGGCGGAATCTTGTACAGCGCCTGGGTGATCACGTCGCGCTGCGCGGCGAAGGTGCCTGAGAGCCGGTTCAGCGCCTGTATGGATGCGACGAGGTTGCCGCGCTGCTGGTCGAGAGTGCCCACGAACCTGTCGAGCCGCGCCAGCAGGTCGCGAACGTCGCCCGCGCGCCCGGACAGGCTGGCGTTGAAATTGTGGATGATGTCCCCGATCTGCCCGAGCCCCCCGGCGTTGAGGATCACCGACAACGACGACAGCGTCTGCTCGGTCGATGGATAGGTAGACGACCGGTTCAACGGGATCGTGGCGCCGGGCTGCAGCCGTCCGCTGGCCGGTTGACCGAGCGGCGGATTGAGTTCCAGGTGCATCGATCCCAACAGGCTGGTCTGGCCGACCTTCGCCACGACATTGGCCGGGATCGCGACCCCGGGCCGCAGCGAGATGTCCACGTTGGCGTGCCAGCCCTGCACCGTCATCTTGCTGATGCTGCCGACGATGACGTCGTCGATCATCACCGGTGAATTCGCCTCCAGCGTGCCTACATTGGCCAGCTGGACGTGGTAGACGCTGGCGCCAGGTCCGCGTCCGACCGCACCCGGCAAGGGCAGAGAGTTCAGACCGTTGAAAGCGCATCCGCTCGTGGCGAGCATGACGCAGCAGGCGAGCCCGAGGAGCCTCCGCAACGCGGGTACGGCGAATCGAGCCCTCATGGTTGCCCACTTTCCGCTGGGAGCAGCATGTCCGGGACGCTGGCCGGAGCCGGCGCCGGCTCTGCCGGTGTGCTCGGCGGGGGCGGCTCCGGCATGGCGGCTCCGGGTATCCGCGCCGGCGGCCCGGGTGGCGGCGGCGCGGACGGGTAATCGCCGGGCAGCCCGGTGTACGCGGACACCGCGGGCGGCAACTCGGGCGGTGCCAGCTTCGGGCCCTCCCCGCCGGGCTTCAGCCGTTCCTCGGTGTACACGACGTTGCGCGCGTCGAACGCCGGCGCCAGCAGCGGATTGACCGGCAACGGGAAGTAGTTGAAGTTGAAGAACATCAACGGGTTGAACACCTTCAAGGCCGGGCTCAGATACAGGCCGCACAACTTGCCCGTCTCGACCCCGGTGCCGTTTTCCAAGGCCCCGATCTGTGAGCAGAAGGTCCACGTCGGGTTGCTGAAGTTCTGCAATCCCACCCCACCGCGGATGTTTCCGACGTCGGGGTCGTAGTCGTTGTAGGCGTTGGCAAGAGCGTTCGGCGTCACGTGCAGAACGTTCTTGAGTGCCATCTTGTTGTCTACGAGGATCTGCGTGAGGTCGGCCAGCCGCGTTACCTGTTCCGACGTCTGGTCGCGGACGCCCGCGATGAAGCGCTGCACTTCCCCGACCGCACTCGACAGGTCCGTCATGGCCGCATCGAGGTCGGATTTGTTGTCGTCGAGGACGCTGGTGAGTGTGGCCAGCCGGTTGTTGAACTGGACGAGCTGGACGTTGCTGTCGCGCAGGGCGCCGACGAAAGTCTGCAGATTCTTGATGATGTCGACGATGTTGCCGCTTCCGTCCGCCAAGATCCGCCCCACCCCCGACAGCTCAGACAGCGTCTGGCGCAGCTTCTCACCGTTGCCACCGCCGAGCGCGTCGGCGGCGCTGTCGATGAACCGCGCCACCGACGGGGTGGACACCTTGCTGTTGGGCCCCAATTCCGTTGCCATCCGCATCAACTGGTCTTTGACCTCGTCCCATTCGACGGGCACGGCCGTCCGGTCGACCGGTATGACCGCGCCGTCGTGCATGGTGGGGCCACTCGACCGGTAGGCCGGGGTGAGCTGGACGTAGCGCGCCGCCACCAGGTTCTGGGCGACGATCACCGCCCGCGCATCCGCCGGGATGGGCACGTTGCGATCGACGTGCATGACCATCTCGGCCCGGGTGCCCTGCGGCCGGATGGACGCGATGGTCCCGACCTTCATGCCGGAGACCCGCACGTCGTCGCCCGGGTAGATCGCGGTGGTGGTGGGAAAGTACGCGGTGATCGTCTTCGGCCGAAAGAAGGTGTTGCGCATGGCAACAGCCGCCCCGACCACCAAGAGCCCGGCCAAGGCGACGGCCAGGACCGTCCTGAACCTGTGGCGGGGAATCGCCCCGAGCCGCATCACCGCGAACCTCCCGGTTGCATGTTGAACGGGAACGGGAGCAACGCGCGCGGTCCGGCGGTGTCCGGGGGTTGACCGGGAGCGCCGTAGGCGCGGAAGCCGAACGCGTAGTCGAACAGCCATTGGAAGAATTGCAGCTGGAACAGGTTCGGGATGAGCGGGTTGTAGTAGAACCCGCTGGACACGGTCTCCCCCTGCGTCAGCTCGTACTTCGCAAGGCCGGGCAGCGCTTTGGAGAGGTTGTCGCGGTTCTTCTCCAACATCGCGGTCACGGAGTTCAATTTCTCCAGCGACGGCGCCAACTTCGCCTCGTTGTCGTGCACCAGACCGGACAACTGCCTGGCCACCGCGGAGGTGCTGGACAACAGCCGGACGATCGCCTGCCGTCGCGTGACCAGCATGGACAGGAGGTCATTGGCGTTGAGGATCAACGTGTTCAGTTGGTTGCTGCGTTGCGACAGGATGCCGGTGACGTCGCCGGCACCCTTGAGCAACTCGCCGAGTGTCTCGTTACGGGCATTGAGGGTCTTGGAAATCCGGGTCAGGCTGTCGAACGTGGGCCCCAGTTGCGGCGCAACCTGATCCAGGGTCGCGGACAAAGTGTCGAGGGACTGGTTGAGCGATTCGGTGTTGGTCCCCTTGACGTCGGTCGCCAGGTCGCTGATGGCCTCCGACAGCGAGTAGGGGGACGACGTGCGCGACGCCGGGATGACGGTCATCGGGCGCATGGTGCCGCTGCCGGCGGACTCGACGGTCAGCACTCGTTGTCCCAGCAGCGAGCCTGTCCTGATGTGTGCGGTGCTGGCCGACCCGAGCCCGACGTTCCCGTTGACGGTGAACGTCACCAGCACGTCGCCGTGCTGCAGCGCCATGCCGGTCACGCTGCCCACCTTCATGCCTGACACCGTCACGTCATTGCCCTGGGCGAGACCGCCGGCATCGGAGAACAACGCCTGGTACCGGACCGTGGTAGCCCGCTGTATCAGCTGGTCGGGATTCAGCCCGACGGCAATGACCAGCATTATCAGGACGGCGCCGATGAACCCGGCTCGAATGAGGCCTGCTCCGCGGTACTTATTCATCGGGATCCTTCGGTTCCGCGCATCTCCCGGTGACCTGGTGGTTGATACCCACCTCGACCGTCCGGTACTGCAGATCGGATACACGCAGCGCCAGACCGCACAGATAGTAGGGGAACCAGGCACCGTAGGCGCCGAGCCTGGTCAGCTTCCGGTAGTTGTTCGGCAGTTTTTGCAGCGAGATGTCGAGGAGGTTCTTGTCCTTGTCCAGCAGAGGGGCCAACCGATTCAACTGGTCCACGGTGCCGGCCAGGGGCGCGCGGGCGCGTCCCAGCAGACTCGCGATCGACGCGGTTCCATTGTCCAGGGCGGTGATCGCGGTACCGATGGTGTCGCGATCCTGCGACAGTCCGCTGACCAATTTCTCGAGGCGCTCGATGGCCCCGGAGAATTTATTGCCCTCCTTGTCGACCGTGCCCACCACGGTGTTGAGGTTGTCGATCAGCGCCTGCACCGTCTCGTTGTTGTCGGCCAACGCGTTCGAAAAGGACGACGACTTGGCCATCAGCGACTGCAGGGTGTCGCCCTCGCCCTGGAAGACCTGGATGAGCGAGGCGCTCAGCGCGTTGACGTCCTGCGGGTTGAGGCCCTGGGTAACCGGCTTCAGCCCACCGAGCAGCAGGTCGATGTCGAGGGCCGGTGCCGTGCGATCGATCGGGATCTCCGAGCCGGGCGGCAGCAACTTGGTGGATCCGGGGCCGTCGACGAGTTCGAGGTAGCGGTCGCCGACCAGGTTCAGGTAGCGGATCACAGCCCGGGTTCCGTTGGTGAGCACGACTTTCCGCTCCGCGTCGAACTTCACGAGAACCGTTTTGTCCGGACGCAGCGAAACGCTGTTGACCGTACCCACCCGCACCCCGGCGACCCGCACGGTCTCGCCGGGCTTGAGCCGTGACACGTCGGTGAACTGTGCCGAGTACCCGTTCGTCGAACCGGTGGTGTACTGCCCGAAGATGAAGAACAGGAACACCGTCAACAGGATCATCACGGCGGCGAACGCCCCGAACTTGATGATCATCGCGCGCGAGCCGCTCATCCGGGTTGTCCCACCTGGAAGGAGTTGCGCGGTGGCCCGTCGATCGGGCCGTACAGCAACTGTTTGAGCGCGTCGGAGTTGAGCAGCAATTGCGGGTTGCCGTACTCCTGCGGGTTGGCGCCGACGTCGGCCACCACGAAAGGTGGAGCGACATCGAACGGCACCACGGGCAGGTCCTGGCACTGGGGACCGCCGGTCGCGGCCACCTTCGGCAGGTTGGCGGGATAGCGGTAGCGTTCGGCGCCGAAACCGAGGTAGACCGCCACCTTGACCATCGGCTCGGGCAGGGGCGGAGCCTTGAGGTTCACCAGCGATCCAGCGATGCCGCACCACAGCGCCTGGTGGTACTCGTTGAGCAGGTCGGTGGTCGGCGCCGCCAGATGCAGGACGTCGGTCAGTGCCTGCCTGTTGCCGCCTAACACGTCGTTGCCCATGTCGGCCAAGCCAATCGAGCTCATCAGGAAGGCATCCAGGTTTTGTTGCTCGTCGACGATCGACTTGCTCAGCTTGACCGTGTTGTCGGCCGTGGCGAGGAGATCCGGCGCCGCGTCGGCGTAGGCGTTGCTGACCGCGGGCAGGACCTCGAGGTCGTGACTCAGCGCGGGCAGGCTGGGCTCCTGCTTGGCCAGGAACGAATCCAGGTCGGACAGCATCTGGCCGATCTTGTGGCCCCGCCCATTGACCGCCGACGCGAGCGCGCCGAGGGTTTCGTTGAGCTTGGCCGGATCGATGGTCGACAACAACGACGTGAGTTGCTGGAACACCGTGTTGATCTCGACGGTGACGTGCTTGCCCTCGAGGACCTGACCGGGGTGCAACGCCTGCGCCGAGGGCTGGGCCGGCGGTATCAGTTCGACGAACTTGGCGCCGAAGACGGAGGTCGAGGCGATGTCGACGAGCACATTGGCGGGAATGAAGTGCAGCTGCGAGGGCTCGAGCGCAAGGTGCAGGACGGCCTGACCGTCGGGCCGCACGTCGATCGAGGCGACCTTGCCCACCTCGACTCCGCGCATCTTCACCTTGGCGTCGGGGTTCATCACCAGGCCCGCACGCTGCGAGACCACGGTAACCGGGATGCTCGTGGTGAAGTCGCCCTGGAACAGGCCCACGGCGACGCCGACGATCGCGGCGACCACCACGATGGTCGCCAGGCCCGCCAGGGGGCGGGCATACGACTCCGCGCCGAAGTGACTGCCGGGCGCCGCCGCGACCGGTCTTGCGGCGCTGGTGGTTTCCGAACGATGGATGGGGCCGGGACCGAGATGCTCCGTCACGTCATGTCTCCTGCGCTACCCGGACAAGTGGAAGTTGCCGTTGGAGCCATAGATGGACAGCGATACCAGCAGCGTCACCGAGACGACCACGATCAGCGACGTGCGCACCGCGTTGCCGGTCGCGACGCCGACACCGGCCGGCCCGCCGGAGGCGAAGTAACCGAAGTACGTATGGATCAACAAGATCGTGAGCGCCATCAAAACGGCTTGCAGGAACGACCACAACAGGTCGATGGGGTTCAGGAAGGTCGTGAAGTAGTGCTGGTACAGGCCGCCGGACTGGCCGAACAACACCACCGTCACGAACTGGCTGGCCATGAAAGACAGGATGACGGCGATCGAATACAACGGGGTGATGGCCAGCATCCCGGCCACGATGCGGGTGCTCACCAGGTAGGACACCGGCCGAATCGCCATGGATTCCAGCGCGTCGATCTCCTCGTTGATCCGCATGGCACCCAACTGCGCGGTGACGCCGGCACCGAACGTGGCCGCGAGACCGATTCCCGCGACGATCGGCGCCGCGATGCGAACGTTGATGAAGGCCGCCAAAAAACCCGTCAGCGCCTCGATGCCGATGTTGCCCAGCGAGCTGTAGCCCTGCACGGCCAGCGTGCCGCCGGCGGCCAGGGTCAAAAAGCCCACGATCGCCAGGGTCCCGCCGATCATGGCCAAAGTCCCGGCGCCCATGCTGATTTCGGCGACCAGGCGAATGACTTCCCGCCGGTAGTGCGTGAACGCGAACGGAACGCCGGCGAGCGCCTTGCCGTAGAAGAGCGTGTGATCGCCGATTCGGCCCAAGGTGGCGACCGGCTTGTCGAGTTGTCGCGTCAGACGCGGGTAGGCGGCTCGCAGCGTCACAGTGTGTCCTCACACCTCCTTCGGAGTTCTTCTACTTGGCCGACATCCGGATGCCGATCGCGGTGACGACGACGTTGACCACGAACAGCGACATGAACGCGTAGACCACCGTCTCATTGACGGCGTTGCCGACGGCCTTGGCGCCACCGGAGGTGATCGTCAGCCCGCGGTAGCACGCGACCAGCCCGGCGATCAGACCGAAAAGCGCTGCCTTGACGCAGGAGATGATGACCTCGGGCACGCCGGTGAGCAGGGTGATGCCGGCGGCGAACGCGCCGGGGTTGACGTCCTGGACGAACACCGAGAAGACGTATCCGCCCACGATGCCGATGATGACCACCAGGCTGTTGAGCAGCAGGGCCACCAGTCCCGCCGCCAGCATGCGGGGGGTCACCAGGCGCTGGATCGGGTTGATGCCCAGCACCTCCATCGCGTCGATCTCCTCGCGGATCGTTCGCGATCCCAGGTCCGCGCACATCGCCGTGGCCCCGGCGCCGGCCACGATCAGCACCGTCACCATGGGACCGACCTGGGTCACCGCGCCGAACGCGGCACCCGCACCGGAGAGGTCCGCGGCACCGAGTTCCCGCAACAGGATGTTGAGGGTGAAGCTGACCAGCACGGTGAAGGGGATGGCCACCAGCAAGGTGGGCGCGATCGCGACCCGCGCGACGAACCACGACTGTTCGAGGAACTCGCGCCATTGGAAGGGCCGGCGGAACAGGAACCGGACCGCGTCGGCCGACATCGCGAACAGGCCACCGATGGCCTCCATGGGCTTCGAGCCGCGCCCCAGCGAGATGCCCGCTGTCCAGCGCTCCGCGCCTCTACTCGCCATCGTTGCCACGCTCCTCCGGACTTGTGGCATCGGAACGAACCACGCTGTGCGCCAGACCGATCCGGGGCCGCCGGACGTGGCCGGCGGTCGCGGCTACAGCGTCGACCGTCCTCACGCCGGTCCTCCGTTCTGTTGCGTGAGTGGACACTCCGAAACACAGGTGGCCGAACAAGCCCCCATGGCTTGAAGCGTCCGGCGATTATGACTCATGCGGCGTCCAGGCGGAACCCAAACCGCGCAACCGTTATCAGGCGGCCCGTATTCACAGAATCCGGGAAGTACCGCCACGTTCCAACGGAAGTGGCGGTCGGCTCGAGCGTCGCTGGCAACGTTGGTCCTAGGTGACGGCGCCGGCCGTCTTGAGCTCGATGATGCGGTCCCAGTCGAGGCCGATCTCCATCAGGATCTCGTCGGTCTGCTCGGCGAACCCGGGCGCCGGGCCCGTCTGCGGGGCTCCGACATCGAACTGGACCGGGTTGGCGACGAGTTCGAGTTCGCCCGCGCGCACGATGTACTCGTTGGACCGGACCTGTGCGTCGTCGGCGGCCTGCAGGGTGTCCTGGACCGGGGCCCACGGCCCCGCGAGCGTGGCGAAGCGTTCGCGCCACTCGGCCAGCGTGCGCGCACCGATGGCCTTGGTCAGGATCTCCACCGCGTCGGCGGTGTTGGCGGCGATCTTCTCCGTCGTGGAGAACCGCGGGTCGTCGGCCAGTTCCGGTAGGTCGACGTGGCGGCACACGTCGGCCCAGAACTTGGTGGGCTGCATCATCACCAGGGAGATGTAGCGGCCGTCCGATGTCGCGTACACCCCCACCAGCGGGTTGATCGGCGAGCCGTGCACACCGGGCGGCGGCGCCTCCAGTCGCTGACCCAGATGCGTCGTCAACGCCACCGTGTGGCCCATCGACCACAGGCCGCTGCCCAGCAGCGAGACGTCCACGACCGACGGCTCGCCGGTGCGCTCCCGCTTGAGCAGCGCCGCGGCGATGCCACCGGCGAGGTTGGTGCCCGAGATCGTGTCGCCGTAGGCCGGCCCGGGCGGCCCGATCATGCCCGGCGTCCCGGGCGGCGTGATGGTGGCGGCGGTTCCGGCCCGGCACCAGAAGGCGGTCATGTCGTAGCCGCCCTTCTCCGACTCCGCGCCGCGCGGGCCGAGCGCGCTGCCGCGCGCGTAGATGATGTCGGGGTTGACCGCGCGGATGTCGTCGACGTCGATGCCGAACTTCTTGCGGTGTCCGGGCAGGAAGCTGGTCAGGAACACGTCCGAGCGGCGAACCAGCTCGTAGAGCACGTCCTTGCCCTCGGGTATCGACATGTCCAGCCCGATGCTTCGCTTGAGCCGGTTGGCGTGTTCGATGTTGGGGTTCGGGTCGCCCTCGACGCGCAGCATGCCGGTCTGCCGCAGGCCGCGCTGCGGGTCACCGGTCACCGCGTGCGACCTTGATCACGTCGGCGCCCCATTCGGCCAGCACCGCGCCGGCCGACGGGACGAACCCGTACATTGCGACCTCCAGGACGCGGATGCCCTCCAGCGGCCTCACGCGCGACCACCCGTCTCGCGCCTTGTCGGGGGCTTCAAGCAGTCGGGGCTGGGCTGGTCGAGGCAGCGGATCCGGGACGCAACATCGGTCGACCGGCTGGTGGTGTCGAATGCCTGCCGGGCCGCCGCCGCGTCCGCGACTGCTTCCGCGGTGTCCTGCACTGGCATTCGTACCCCTTATTGTGGTGCCGGTCACGAAAATTTGGTTCTCCTACGGGGCGAATCTTACATTCGTGTCTCGAAAATTCAAGAAAGTCCCGCGGTCGGGATCAGCGCGCTGACCAGCGGCACAAACGCTCCCACGGCGGCTCCACAGGCCCCTCGGCGCAGGCTGAGCGCGGTTTCGCGGCGATGTTGCACGCCGATCCGGCGTGAGAGTAAGGTTCTCATAATTGTAAGGGAGATTCTTTGTGAATGAGATGGCCGCGTCAATGACGTCGATGACGGGGACGTCCCCGTGGATGGGGACATGAAGACCGCAGTGGTGACCGGGGGCGGCTCCGGCATCGGGCTGGCCGTGGCGAACCGCCTGCGCGCCGACGGTCTCGATGTCGCCACGCTCGACCTGAATCCGTCCGACGCCGATTTCGCATTCACCGCCGACGTCACCGACCGGTCGCAGGTGGACGCCGCCCTGTCGGCGATCCGCGCCCAGCTGGGCCCCGTGACGGTGCTGGTGAACGCCGCTGGTCTGGACGGGTTCAAACGGTTCAACAACCTCACGTTCGAGGACTGGCAGCGCGTGATCGACGTCAACCTCAACGGGGTCTTCCACACGATCCAGGCGGTGCTGCCCGACATGGTGCAGGCCGGGTGGGGCCGCATCGTCAACATCTCCTCGTCGAGCACCCACTCCGGCGCTCCTTATATGAGCCACTACGTGGCGGCCAAGTCCGCGGTCAACGGGCTCACCAAGTCGCTCGCGCTCGAGTACGGGCCGAGCGGCATCACGGTCAACGCCGTGCCGCCGGGGTTCATCGACACCCCCATGCTGCGCGCCGCCGAGAAGAACGGGTTCCTCGGCAGCATCGAGGAGACCATCGCCCGCACTCCGGTGCGCCGGATGGGCAAGCCCGAAGACATCGCCGCCGCGTGCGCTTTCCTCGTCTCCGAGGAGGCCGGCTACATCACCGGTCAGATCCTGGGCGTCAACGGCGGCCGCAACACCTGAAGCACCCGGCCAATCGATTCATAAGGAGAAGTGGTGGGAGACGGCGCAGTGGGGCGCGTTGCCGGAAAGGTCGCCTTCGTCACCGGTGCGGCGCGGGGTCAGGGCCGCAGCCACGCGGTGCGCCTGGCCGAGGAAGGCGCCGACATCATCGCCGTCGACCTGTGCTGCGACATCGACACCATCGGTTACCCCATGGCCGCACCCGAGGATCTCGACGAGACCGCCCGGCTCGTCGAGAAGACCGGCCAGGCGGTGGTGACCGCGCATGCCGACGTGCGTGACGCCGGCCAGTTGCGGGACGCGCTGGGCAGCGGCCTCGCCGAGTTCGGCCGGCTCGACATCGTGGTGGCCCAGGCCGGCATCGCCGGCATGAGGGGCGAGCCGCCGCTCCAGGCGTGGTGCGACGTGATCAACACCAATTTGGTCGGCACCATCAACGCCATTCAGGTCGCGCTGCCGCACCTGGGTTCCGGGGCCTCGATCATCGCAACCGGATCCACCGCCGCGCTGATGGACACGGCCAAGAAGGACAACCCCGGGACGGACCCCGGCGGCATGGCCTACATCCACTCCAAACGCGGGATCGCCCACTACGTGCACGACCTCGCGACGGAGTTGGCGCCGTTGGGGATTCGCGCCAACGCCATCCACCCGACGAACACCAACACGCCGATGCTGCAGAGCGAGCCGATGTACCGCTCGTTCCGGCCGGACCTGGAAAAGCCGGCGCGGGCCGACGCGGAGCCGGTGTTCGGCGTGCAGCAGGCGATGAGGATTCCCTACGTCGAGCCGGAGGACATCAGCAACGCCGTGCTGTGGCTGGCCTCCGACGAGGCCCGCTACGTCACCGGCATGCAGTTGCGCGTCGACGCCGGCGGCTACCTCAAGTGGCACGACTACCAGCAGTGAGCCCATAGAACCATCGGAGGAGTCACCGTGAAAGTCTGGGTTGATCCAGAACGCTGCCAGGGCCACACCCTGTGTTCGATGATCGCTCCGGAGTCCTTCCGGCTCAGCGACATCGACGGCAGCTCGTCGGCGATCGACGAAGTGGTGCCGGCCGACCGGCAGGCCAAGGTCCGCGAGGCCGCGCAATCGTGTCCCGAGCAGGCCATCATCATCACGGACGAAAGCTAAAGGGAGACAGCGCCTTGAGCGTCGACGCCGTCGTGAGCGACAGCGACCGCAAGAAGCACCGGTACCAGTTCGAGCGGCACTCCCCGGAGTACCGCAACCGCTTCGAGCAGATCACCAAGGAGATGCACGCCACGTGCCCGATGGCGTGGAGCGACACCTACGGCGGGCACTGGGTCGCGGCGGGCAGCCACGAGGTGTTCGAGCTCGCCCGCTGCCCCGCGGTGTCCAACGACCACGACATCCACAACGAACGCCGCGGCTACAAGGGCATTTCGATTCCCACCGCCAGCCGGATCAACCAGGTGCGGGGTGGGATCCTGGAAATGGACAACCCCGAGCACCACATCTACCGCAGCGTGCTCAACCCCTACCTGTCACCGGCCGCCGTCAAGCGCTGGGAGCCCTTCGTCAACGACGTGACGCGCGCCTGCCTCGACGAGCAGATCGAAGAGGGCCGCATCGACTTCGTCGACGATCTGGCCAACGTGGTGCCCGCCGTGCTGACGCTGGCGATGATGGGAATCCCGCTGAAGAACTGGCAGATGTACAGCGAGCCCACCCACGCCGCGGTGTACACCCCCGAGCACTCCCCCGACATCCAACGGGTCACCGAGATGCACCGGCAGATGGGGATCGACCTCGTCAACAACATGATCGAGATCCGCAACAACCCGCGGCCGGGGCTGGTCAACGCGCTGCTCGAGATGCGGATCGACGGCGAGCCCGCCCCGGATCTGGAGATCCTCGGCAACCTCGGGCTGATCATCGGCGGCGGCTTCGACACCACGACCGCCCTGACCGCCCATTCGCTGGAATGGCTTTCGGAGCATCCTGCCGAGCGCGAGCTGCTCAGCCGGGAGCGCGACACGCTGCTCGACCCGGCGACCGAGGAGTTCCTGCGCTACTTCACCCCGGCGCCCGGCGACGGTAGGACGTTCTCCGACGACGTCGAACTCGACGGGACACAGTTCAAGGAAGGCGAGCGGCTGTGGATCTCGTGGGCTATGGCCAACCGCGACCCCGCGGTGTTCCACGACCCGGACGAGATCATCCTCAACCGTAAAGGCAACCGGCACTTCAGTTTCGGGCTCGGCGTGCACCGGTGCGCCGGGTCGAACGTGGCGCGTACCGTGTTCAAGTCCATGCTGACCGCGGTGCTCGACCGGATGCCCGACTACCGCTGCGACCCCGAGGGCACCGTCCACTACGAGACCATCGGCGTCATCCAGGGCATGCGCAAACTGCCGGCGACCTTCACGCCGGGTCAGCGGATCGGCGCGGGACTCGACGAGACCCTGGACAAGCTGCAGCGCATCTGCGACGAGCAGGAGCTCGCGCGGCCAATCACCGAGCGCAAGGAAGCCGCCGTCATCGACTAGGTGGCCCGGCTTCGTCTGCTCGCGCCGGCTCAGCCCCTCGGCAGGCCCAGCACGCGCTGGGCGATGATGTTGCGCTGGATCTCCGAGGTGCCCCCCGCGATCGTCCCGCTGAAGCTGCGGGCGAAGCGCTCGAACCAGCTGGCGAAATAATGGTCGAGGTTCATGTGCGCATACGGGCCGCTCTGCCCCGGGTGCACGAGCCCGTCGGGTCCGGCGGAGGTCAGCGCGAGGTCCATCGCCCGCAACTCGGCCTCGGACCCGAGCAGCTTGAGCACCGAGATGGCCGCGGTGTCGTCCTCGCCACGGGCCGCGCCGGCCAGCGCCACCGAACCCAGCAGGCGCAGGGCCTGCTTGTCCATGATCGTGGTGGCGTACTGGTCGCGCTCGACCTCCGTGGTGGGGGAAAAGTCGTCGATCATGTTGCCGAGCCGGTCGGCGAAGCCCAGCCACATCATGGTGCGCTCGTGCCCGAGGGATCCGTTGGCCACTCGCCAGCCCTCGTTCAGCGCCCCTACCAGGTTCTCGGCCGGCACCCGCGCGTCGGTGAAGAAGACCTCGTTGAAATCCAGGTCATCGGCGGAGCAGATGGACGGAAACGGCCGGCGCTGAACGCCCGGGGTGTCGGTCGGGATCACCAGGGCGCTAATGCCCTTGTGTTTGGGGGCATCGGGGTTCGTCCGCACGAAGGTCAGCAACACGTCGGCGTCGTGGGCCCCCGATGTCCACACCTTCTGGCCGTTGACCACGAAGTGGTCGCCGTCGAGGATGGCGCGGGTACGCAGGGACGCCAGGTCGGACCCGGCGCTGGGTTCGCTCATACCCAGCGACGCGGTGATCTCGGCCCGCAGGATCGGTACCGCCCAGCGGCGCTTCTGCTCATCGCTGCCGAACGACAACAGCGACGCCGCAACGATATTCACGCCCTGCGGGTTGAAGCTGTGATAGATCCGCCGTCGACTGAGTTCCTCCAGGTAGACGAACTGCTGGACGACCGTCGCGTTGCGGCCGCCGAACTCCGGGGGCTGAGCGGGCAGCAGCCAGCCGTTGTCGAACAGCAGCCGCTGCCAACGGCGTGCCCACTGCGGCATGTGGGACACCGACCGGGGACGCTCGACCGTTTCACTTGCGGGGGGCAGGTTTTCGTCGAGGAAGGACGCAAACGCCGCCCGGAACGCCTCGACGTCGGGATCAAAAGTCAGCCGCACGGTACTCCTCCGCGATCCGCGCGCGGTGTTCCGCGGCTCCGCCGAGCATCAACTCCCCCGCCTTGGCGCGCTTGAGCGCGAATTGCAGGTCGTTCTCCCACGTGAACCCCATGGCGCCGAAAAGCTGTAGGCCGTGCCGGAATACCAGCGACTGACACTCTCCCGCAGACGCCTTGGCCATCGCGGCCGCCAGCCGGCGCCGGGGGTCGTCGGCAGCGATCGTCAACGCCGCGAAGTATGCCAGCGCCCGGGCCCGTTGCACCGCGACGTGCATGTCCGCCGCCTTGTGCTGCACGGCCTGGAACGACCCGATGGGCACACCGAACTGGTGCCGGTTGCGGACGTGGTCGAGTACCAGATCGAGGATGCGCTGGCACGCGCCCACCATCGTGACCGCCATGCCGGCCAACGCCACATGGTGTGCGCGCTCCCGGTCGACCGCGAGCCGGGCCTCGTCGGGCACCCGGACACCGCAGAACGACAGGTCGGCGACGTGTAGGACGGGGTCGAAGACCGCCGACCGGCGGGCCGACACCTGGCCGGCCTCCGCGAGGAACACCCCGGCTTCGGTGACCACCGCGAACCGGTCGACGCGATCCCCGTCGAGCACGTGGCGCGCCGTGCCGTCCAGCACCCAGCCGTCGGCGTCCCGGTGCGCCGTCACGCCGGCACGCACGGCGGTGCCCGACTCGTGGGGGTCGAAGCGGTCCGCCGCCAACGGAGCGAACTGGCTCATCGTCGCCAGGAACGGGGTCGGGTCGGTCGCGTAACCCAATTCCTCGAGCACGATGGCGAGTTCCACCATGCTGTCCGGATCGCTCAGTTCGGTCCAGCCCTGGTCCACGTAGGACTTCCACAGCGGGCTCGGGTCCACGCCGTCCTCGGCGATGCTGCGGACCAGGGAGGGCGGGCATTGCTTGGTGAGCGCGTCTCGCACCGTGCTCTGCCACAGCCGCTGATCGGCATCGAACTCCAACAGCATCCCGGCCGCCTCCTGTCGTCACCGCCACCGCGAGAATACCATTCTCTCATACGGAAGTAATGATCTCGGAAACTGGCTATTGGCTGTTGAGAACGGTGGGCCGAGGGCGGCTATGCGTCCCCGGCCCGTGCAGAACCCGAGATTTATCGTCTTACCTACTGCCCCAACGGCTTTCGCCGCAGTAGAATTGCGGCCAGGCCCCAAAAACGTGGAGGCCGAGGGCGAGAACTCGCCCTCGGCCTCCACGTAAGGTGCGCGGTGAAGCTATCCGCGGCTCACCCCGCCTAGTCCTTCCACACGAGCTGATCGTTGGCGTCCACCGGGGTGAAGACGACGCTGTTGCGCTGCGCGCCGCCGTTGACGGTGAAGTACAGCTTTCCGCTCCGGCTCTGGCCCGCGGGGATCTCGCCGGCAGGAAGGCCGTCGGGGTTGTTCCCGAGGACCGCTGAGTAATTCGCGCCATTGGGGCCTACGGCATGGAAATCGCCGATGTGCGGGGTGACAAAGCCTTTGACGGTCTTGATGGTGGCGTCGGCTTCCAATACGCCGTCGTTGTGGCCGCTGGGCTTGAGGTTACCCACGGTGATGTCGGCGACGTCGGCGCCGTTGTTCGAGCTGGCCTCCTCCATCGTACCGAAGGGCTTGGCCGGGGCGGCGCTGGCCGATGTCGCCGTGAAGATCGCTGCCGCGGCGAGTCCGGCGACGGCCGCAGCTGTCTTGACAGTCGCTTGGAATGTCACGTTGGACTCCTTCTTGCACACCGATTTCCGTGATGTCGTGGCGGCCACGGTGCTCGGCCACCACACTGCACACGTAGGTTTCCCACCGTTGTAGTGACCGCGAAGTCTCGGCGCGGTATTTGTCGCTTCGTCCAAGCGCGTCAAACGCTTCCCGGCGGAGGGATTGGCTGAGCACGGGCGTGACCGAGGACGGTAACGCCCCCGGTCAAATGGAGCCGCTGCTCGCTATGCCGTCGCCTTCAGCCCTTCCAGACGAGCTGGTCTGCGTTGTTTCCGGTGCTGTACACGACGCTGTCCGGCTGGGTACCGCCGTTGACACCGAAGTAGAGCTTGACGCTGCGCGAGCTACCCGGGGCGATGGGCTGATTGGTCAGACCGTCCGGGTTCCTTCCCTCGATCGCGGTGTACTTCGACCCATCGCCCGCCTGGGCGTTGAAGTCGCCGATGACCGGGGTGACGGCGCCTTTCGCGGACTTGACCGTGACGTCGGCAACCCATAGCCCGTCGTTGTTGCCGCTGCGCTTCAGGTTGCTCACGGTGTAATCGGCAACCTCGCTGCCGCCAGCAGCAGCCAGCTCTTCCATCGTCCCGAATTTGCCGGTCTGGGCTGCCGCCGGTGTCGCCGCGAAGACGGCCGCCACCGCCAGTCCGGCCGCTTCTGCGCGGGTTGTCCTCGCACGGTCACGGCGGCTGGGCGTCGGGTGCGCCGACCTGTTGACGAGAAGCGACCGCTCAGGCCAGAGAACGAAGAGCGGCAACGACGTCGTCGGCGGGATCGCCCCAGTGGTCGAGGTTCACGGCCTCTGCGAGCGGGCGGCGACGGACCACACCGTGCCTGCCCCTGGGCCATCCGACCACGACATGCCCGGCCACCAGCCAGTCCTCGGGCACACCGACTGCGTCCCGCAGAAGTCGCTCGCCCCCATACGACGCCCAGCCGGTCAGGCAAGCCCCCAGGCCCTGCGCACGGGCGGCCAGCAAAAAGTTCTGCATGGCGGGGAAGATCGATCCTCCCAGCAGCAGTTGCGACGTAGTCGCAAAATGCTGCTGGGCGAACAACACCGAGGTGAACTCACCTGCGCGATCATGCAATTCGTAGGTCGCACGATAGGTGCGGGCACGGCGGCTGTTATCGTCGGCGGCGGGACGGCTCATGCCGTACACGGGCTCGATCACCTCCAGCGCGTGGGCCGCGGCCTTGGCCACGACGGCGCGCTGCTCGGGGGATCGCAGCACGACGAAACGCCAGCGCTGCGCGTTGGCGCCGGAGGGCGCCCAGGTAGCTGCCTGTAAGCACCGTGCCAGCGTCGCGTCGTCGACCGGTTCGTCCGTGAATCGCCGGATCGTCCGAGCCGTCGACATCACCTCCCAGACGTCGTCGCTTGCTCCGGTCATGACCGCTCCCTTCCGGCACCAGCTTCTGGCTGCAACCTATCGTGATACCACCACAGCGGCGGCCGGGGCATTCCCGTTTCCCGGCAGGCTGATTCGGCGACAATGCGCAATCAGGTGGCAAACGCCGCGACGAAGGAGAACACCGGTGGATCGCGAAACTTACCGGCGGGGCCTCGAAATTCGCTCCGCAGTCCTGGGTGAGGCCTATGTCAACCAGGCGCTGGCCGACGCGGACGACTTCAGCCGGCCGTTGCAGGACCTCGTCACCGAATACTGCTCGGGCGCCGTCTGGGGCCGTGAGGCGCTGCCGCGGAAGACTCGCAGCATGCCAACGAACTGCGCACGCACGTCAAGGCCGCACTGACCAACGGCGTCACCCGCGAGGAGATCCGGGAGATCTTTCTGCAGGTCGCGCTCTACGCCGGCGTGCCGGTTGACAGCTTCCACATCGCCCGGGAAACGTTCGCCGAAGCGGGGCAGGACTAGGAGTTCGTCATTAACATCGGGCTCATCGGGTTGGGCCACACGGGGTTTCCCATGGCGCGTCGCCTCATCGACGCGCGCCACGACGTCGTCGCCTTCGACGCGCAAGACCCCGCGCTGGAGCGCGTCGCACTGGGAGCCCGGCCGGCCGCGTCGGCCCGGGAGGTCGCCGATCGCACCGCAACGGTCATGGTTTCGGGCCCGCGCAGCGAATTCGACACCGTGCGCGCGGTCCTCGAGACACTCGGCCGGCCGTTCTACCTCGGCGAGAAGCCGGGCTCGGCACAGACGATGAAGCTGGCCAACAACCTGCTCGCCGCCAACGTCCTGGCCGCGACGGCAGAATTCGTGGTGATGGGCGCCAAAGCCGGCCTGGACACGGCAGTGATGATCGACGTGCTCAACGCGGGCGCGGGCGCGACGAGCGCAAGCCGCGACAAGTTCCCACGAGCGATCCTCCCCCGTACCTTCGACTACGGGTTCGCCACCGGGCTGATGGTCAAAGACGTGCGACTGCACCTCGAGGAAGCCGAAGCGCTCGGCGTGCCGATGGACGTCGCCCGGGTGATCGGGCGCCTCTGGGAGGCCGCCGAGCACGACGAAGGAAGGACCCGACGCCGACTTCACCACCGTGATCAAACCGCTGGAGAAAGCGGCAGGCGTCACCGGCGGCCCGTACCACCCGCCAGCGCGGCAGCACCGGGCGGGGAAGCAACCGCACCAGAACCCGCGCCGCACGCTGAAGGCCGCGGAGAATGCTATTATCCATATAGAAGAACGACGCTCACCGATGTGACGGCAAAATCTATGGCTACCAGGCGCGATGATTAACCGAAACGCTTACCGGAAACGGATTGATCGACCCCCGACGAGAATGTTAGCTTCTCTATCATATGGGCGAGTCCGACTCGCTGTGGCTACCGAAGCCCGAGGATGGCTTTCGTGATCGAACACGCTGACGGGACCCGCACGCCGTTGATCGACGCCAGCGTGCACATCTTCTTCCCGTCCAACAAGGATTTGCGGGCCGTGCTGCGCGAGCCGTTCAAGAGCCGCGGTTTCCCCGACTACGAGATGGACTGGTACGGGGCGCCGGGCGGTGAGTACGCGCCGAACGCCGAGGGACCGGACGGCCAGTATCCGGGGTCGGATCCCGAATTCGTTGCCCACGAGCTCTTTTCGAAGCGCGGCGTCGATGTGGCAGTGCTGCACCCGATGGGGCGAGGCATCATGCCCGACCGGCACCTGGGCAGCGCGTTACATGCCGCGCACAACGAGATGATGGTGTCGCGCTGGCTCGACAACGACAGGTTCGGTGAGCGGTTCCGCGGCACCATCCGGGTCAACCCCGACGACATCGCCGGCGCGCTGCGGGAGATCGAGAGGTGGCGTGACCACCCGCGCGTCGTCCAGATCGGGGTTCCGCTGCAGTCCCGCGAGCTCTACGGCAAGCCGCAGTTCTGGCCGCTGTGGGAAGCCGCGGTCGCGGCGAACCTTCCCGTTGCGGTCCACATCGAGGTCGGCTCGGGCATCGCCTCGCCGCCCACGCCGTCCGGGAACACCCGCACCTACGAGCAGTACACGGGCTTCATGGCGCTGAACTACCTGTACCACCAGATGAACATGATCGCCGAAGGTGTGTTCGAACGTTTCGCCGGCCTGAAGTTCGTCTGGGCCGACGGCGCCGCGGACTTCCTCACGCCGTTCATCTGGCGGATGGACTGCTTCGGCCGGCCCCATCTGGAGCAGACGCCGTGGGCCCCCCGAATTCCCAGCGACTACCTGGCCGATCACGTGTATTTCGTGCAGGGCAGCCTCGACGGCCCGCCTCGCGACGCCGAGTTCGCCGGTGAATGGTTCGGCTTCACCGGCAAGGACGACATGGTGATGTTCGGCTCGAGCTATCCGCACTGGCAGTGCGCCGACGCCAAGAAGCTGCCCGCGGCGCTGTCCGCCGAGCAGCGCGAGAAACTGTGCTGGCGCAACGCGGCCGACCTGTACGGGATAGACATCGCCGTCGGCTCGGGCGCACAGTAGAGGAAGACAAGGAAACCGGAGGAGTGTCGAGATGACGCTGACCCATATGCACGAACGGGTTCCCGCCGCCGAGCGCATAGCCGTCCGGTGCGTCGACTCGGATGTCCACCCGACGCCCAAGCGCGGGGAACTGCTTCCGTACATCCCCGAGCCGTGGCGCAGCAAGTACTTCCTCACCCGCAAGGTGGGTGAGCAGATCTACTACGACGCCCCCGACTACGCACACAGCTATGCGATGCGCGTGGACACCTTCCCGCCCGACGGCGAATTCCCTTGCAGCGACCCGGATATGGCGTTCCGTCAGCTGATCATGGAGGCGGGCTCCGACATCGCGATACTGGAACCCGCCGCCTACCCGGCGCGCCTGCCCGAAGCGCAGCACGCGATGGCCTGCGCCCTGAACGACTGGCAGGCCAACCACTGGCTGGACAGCCACAACAACTGGCACGAGCGGTGGCGGGGCTCGATCTGTGCCGCCATCGAGGAGCCGGAAGCGAGCGTGCGCGAGATCGAGCGCTGGGCCGGGCACCCCTACATGGCGCAGATTCTGATCAAGGCCGAGCCGCGGCCGTCCTGGGGCCACCCGAAATACGACCCGATCTGGGCGGCGGCCACCAAGCACGACATCACGGTGAGCTGCCATCTGTCCCGCAGCCACTTCGACGAGTTGCCGACGCCGCCGGTGGGCTACCCCAGCTACAACCACGACTTCATGGTCACCTACTCGCTGCTGGCCGCAAATCAGGTCATGAGCCTGATCTTCGACGGCGTCTTCGACCGATTTCCGGCGCTGCGGATCGTGTTCGTCGAGCACGCGTTCACCTGGATCCTGCCGCTGATGTGGCGCATGGACGCCGTCTACGAGGCCCGCAAATCCTGGATCGACATCAAGCGCAAGCCGTCCGAATACGTCAAGGACCACATCAAGTTCACCACCCAGCCGCTGGACTACCCGGAGGACAAGACCGAGTTGACCCGCGCCCTGGAGTGGATGGAGTGCGACAAGATCCTGCTCTACTCCTCGGACTACCCGCACTGGACGTTCGACGACCCGCGCTGGCTGGTCAAGCACCTGCCCAAGGCGGCCCGCGAAGCGGTGATGTTCAAGAACGGCATCGCGACATACCACCTCCCCGACACGGTTCCGGTGCTCGAGGGTCAGGTCCGGGTGTTCTGAGTTGACAGAAGACCTCACCGAGCGGCCCCAGCCACGTCTGGCCCAGGGCCGCGAGCACATCGTCGCGACCGTGGCCGAAATCCCGCCCGGCACCCACAAGCTCGTCCCCATCGGCCGGCACGGCGTCGGCGTCTACAACGTCAACGGCACCTTCTACGCCATCGCGAACTACTGCCCGCACCAGGGCGGTCCGCTGTGCTCGGGCCGCGCCCGCGGCCGCACCGTCGTCGACGAGACCACCGCCGGCGACGCGGTCATGGTCCGCGACCTGGAATACATCTATTGCCCCTGGCATCAATGGGGTTTCGAGCTGGCGACCGGCACGACCGCGGTCAAGCCGGAGTGGAGCATCCGCACCTATCCGGTGCGGGTGGTCGGCAACGACGTGCTGGTGATGGCATGACACTACAGGAGAGTCTGTGTCTTCTATCGAAGTGAACGGCGGCAAAGTCGTCTACGAAATCCTCGGGGACACAGGTGATCTCATCGCCATGACGCCGGGCGGCCGGTTCAGCAAGGAAATCCCCGGGCTGCGCCCGCTGGCCGATGCACTCGTCGCCGGCGGGTACCGGGTACTGCTGTGGGACCGGCCGAACTGCGGCGCCTCCGACGTGCAGTTCTACGGACAGAGCGAGTCACACATGCGCGCCGAGACGCTGCACGGCCTATTGCAGGGCATCGGCGTAGAGCGTTGCATCCTCGCCGGGGGCTCAGGTGGCGCACGGGATTCCATCCTCACGACGATGCTCTACCCCGAGATGGTCTCCAAGCTCGTGGTGTGGAACATCGTCGGCGGCATTTACGGCACCTTCGTGCTGGGGTCCTACTACATCGTGCCGAGCATCCTCGCCGTGCGGGGCACCGGCATGGACGGCGTGGTGAAGGTGCCGGAATGGCGGGAGCGCATCGAGGAGAACCCCGACAACAAACAGCGGTTCCTCGACTTCGACTCCGGCGAGTTCCTCAAGGTGATGTTGCGCTGGCTGAACGCGTTCGTGTCCAAGCCGGGCCAGACGATTCCCGGCGTCGAGGACGAAATGTTCGACCGGATCGAAGTTCCCACGCTGATCATCCGGGGCGGCGAGAACGACATGGACCACCCGAAGCGGACTTCGCTGGAGGTCAGCTGCCTGATCAAGGGATCCACGCTCATCGACCCGCCCTGGCCCGAGGACGCCTGGGAACGCGCCTCCGAGGACCGCGCGGCGGGTCGGGTGCAGCACTTCAACATGTTCGACACCTGGGTACAGGCCGCACCCCCGATCCTGGAATTCCTGGGCTCCTGATGCGTTCACACGGTGTGGATGTGAACCTCGCAGTTCAGCGACGCCTCGAGCGCGGTGTGGATCCGGCTTTCCGGGATGCTGTCGAGATCGGCCTCGCGCAGCGTCACGTGGACGATGTCGAAGCCGTCGTCGCCGGGCGTGCGAACGATCTGGCCGGTGAGACCGAACGCGGAGAGCACACCGTGCGCGTCGTCGTCGGTGCCCCTGCTGACGTAGGTGACCACCCCGGGGGCCGGCACAGTGCCGAACGCTCTGGCGCACAGGCTGATCGCCCGGTCGGTGAGGGCCGCCACGTCGTCGCCGGCGATGAGCAGCTCCGCCTCCCGGCGGCCCGGCGGCATGGCCGCGAGATTGTTGTCGACGACGTCGGCACCCAGTTCGCGGGCGAGCCCGAGGAGCGCCGCCATGCCCTCGTCTAGTTGTGCGGGAGTCAGCAGACCCGGCGGGTCGACATTGACGCGCACCACGGCAGTTCGCATGTGCTCGAGGTTAGCCCGGCCCGGGACGTTGGGAGTCAGCTGATGGAAACCAGCGCCGCGCCGGCGATCACGGTCACCGCATGGCCCGGGTGTGCGCCGCGGCTGCTCGGCGACGAGTCCGCCCGCGCGCGCGAGGCTTACGCCACATACCGGGCGCGCGGCGGCTATCAAACGCTTGCGGCCCCCGACGAGCTGCTCGGCGAAGTCGAGCGCAGCGGTTTGCAGGGCCGTGGCGGTGCGGCCTTCCCGCTCGCGGTCAAGCTGCGCGCGGTGCGCGACAACGGGCGCGCCCGCCGGGGCGCCGTCGTGGTCGCCAACGGCGAAGAGGGCGAGCCGGCTTCGATCAAGGACCGCTGGTTGCTGCGGCACCGGCCGCACCTGGTGCTCGACGGGCTGCGGCTTGCCGCGGCGATGGTGGGCACCCACCGCGCCCACGTCTACGTCTCCGACCCGGAATCCGCGCGCAGCGTCGAAACCGCCCTGACCGAACTGGAACCCGCTGCGCTGGGCGACATCACGGTCGAGTTGTGGGACGTCGAGCCGACCTACATCGCCGGCGAGGAGACCGCGGTCACCCGCTTCATCAACGGTGGCCCGGCCAAGCCGACGGACAAGCCGCCGCGACCGTTCGAAGCCGGCGTCGGCGGGCGCCCTACCCTGGTCAGCAATGTCGAGACCCTGGCCAACCTGCCCCACCTGCAGCGCCACGGCGCGGCGGAGTTCCGCTCGCTAGGCACCTCGTTGTCACCCGGAACCTTCCTGGCGACCCTGACCGGCGGGGGCCGGCAGCCCGGCCTCTACGAGATCCCGCACGGCCTGCCGTTCGCCGAACTCCTCGCCTTGCACGGCATTTCGTCCGAGCGGGTGCGGGGCGCGCTGCTGGGCGGTTACTTCGCCGGGCTGCTCGACCGCAGCGTGCTGGACGCCACCCTGGACCACGAGACGCTGCGCGGCCTCGGCAGCGGCCTGGGGTGCGGGGCGATCGCGGTGCTCACCGACGACTGCCCGGTCGCGGTCGCCGCGTCGGTGCTGGCCTACTTCGACCGCGAGAACGCCGGGCAGTGCGGCTCGTGCTTCAACGGCACCGCGGCGATGGCCGCGGTCACCGGCGCGCTGCGGGACGGCGCCGCCACCGCCGAAGACGTCGGCCGGCTGCAACGCTGGTCGGCGATGCTGCGCGGCCGCGGTGCCTGCGCCACGCTGGACGCTGCGACCAACGTGGCGGCGAGCCTGCTTGCCCGATTTCCGGACGAAGTCGCCCGCCATCTCGACAACGCCTGCGAGGCATGCCGTGTCGACCCGTTCCGGGCCGAACGGCCCTACGAGGTCGAGGCGGTGACCCCGGCATGACAAAACCCCTGAAGATCCACCTCGACCGCACCCTGTGCGACGGGTTCGGCATCTGCGCCCAGCACGCGCCGGGCTACTTCTCGCTCGACGACTGGGGATACGCCTGCCTGATCGGCGACGGTACCGTCGCCGCCAGCGACCGCGACGACGTCATGCGGGCTCTGATGGACTGCCCGGTGCACGCGATCATGGAACTCGACGACCGCCGGCCCGACGACGTGCCGCCGCCGCTGAACGGGGACGAGGACCCGGCCGCGCACCTCAAAGTCGAGTCCAACGAAGCCGAATGGGGTTTCACGCGTTGACCGGCCGGCCCCTGCCGCTGGTCACGCAGGACAACGAGTTCTTCTGGACGTCGGGCGCCGACGGCGCGTTGCGGCTGCAGGAATGCCGGGCGTGCGCATCGCTGATCCACCCGCCGGCCCCGGTGTGCCGGTACTGCCGATCCCGTGACATGGGGATCCGGGCCGTCTCCGGCAGGGCGACGCTGGCCGGGTTCACGGTGAACCACCGGTTCAGCCTGCCCGGCATGCCGGCGCCGTACGTGGTCGCGCAGGTGGCCCTCGTCGAGGATCCGCGCATCCGGCTGACCACCAACATCGTCGAATGCGACGCCGACGGGCTCGAACTCGGCCAGCAGTTGGAGGTCCTCTTCGAGCAACACGAGGATGTGTGGCTTCCGCTGTTCCGACCGGTCGCCGACGCCGCGCCCGGCCCGCTGCCCGTCGACGAGATTGCGCCGGAACGCTTTTCCGAGCACGTCCGGCCCATGCTGACCGCGGAGAAGTTCGAGGACAAGGTCGCCCTAACCGGCATCGGCATGTCGCCGATCGGGCGCCGGTTGATGGAACCGCCGCTCTCGCTGACCGTGCAGGCCTGCGAGGCGGCCATCGCCGACGCGGGCTTGACGTTCGCCGACATCGACGGGTTGTCCACCTACCCCGGCGGCGGGAACCTCGGCGGATTCGGCGAGGGCGGGGTGACCGCGCTGGAGGCGGCGCTGGGCATCCGGCCGACCTGGCACAACGGCGGCATCGAGACGTTCGGGCCGGGCGGGTCGGTGATCGCCGCAATGCTCGCGGTCGCCGGCGGACTGGCGCGCCACGTGCTGTGCTTCCGGACGCTGTGGGAAGCGACGTTCAACGAGCTGATGAAACAGGGCAAGATCGCGCCGTCCATGGGACGCATGGCCGGCTGGATGTACCCGTTCGGCGCCACGTCGGCCGCGCACACACTGGCGATGAACGCGCAGCGGCACTTTCACCGTTACGGCACCACGAAAGAGACGCTGGGCTGGATCGCGCTGAACCAGCGAGCCAACGCCGAGCTGAACCCGACCGCCGTGTATCGGTCGCCGATGACGATGGACGACTACCTGAACGCGCGGCCCATCACCACGCCGTTCGGTTTGTACGACTGCGACGTGCCCTGCGACGGCGCGATCGCCGTCATCGTCTCCGCCGTCGACGCCGCCCGGGACCTGGCCAAGCCACCCGTCCTGGTGGAGGCCGTCGGAACGCAGATCGTCGAACGGATTGACTGGGACCAGAGCACGTTGACCCACGAACCGCAGGTCCTGGGCCAGGCCGCCCACGTGTGGACACGAACGTCGCTGCGGCCCAGCGATGTCGACGTCGCCGAACTCTACGACGGGTTCACCATGAACTGCCTGTCCTGGATCGAGGCGCTGGGCTTCTGCGGGATCGGTGAGGCCAAGGACTTCCTGGACGGCGGCAAGAACATCGCCCGCGACGGCCAGCTGCCCCTCAACACCCACGGCGGCCAGCTCTCGCACGGCCGCACCCACGGCATGGGACTCATCCACGAAGCGGTCACCCAACTGCGCGGCGAGGCCGGCGACCGGCAGGTCGCCGACGCCCGCGTCGGCGTGGTGAGCAGCGGCGGCCTCACCCCCAGCGGCGTGCTGCTGCTGCGGTCGGACACATGAACCAGGCAGTGCGGCCGCGGCTCGTCATCGTCGACGGGGTGCCGCTGTCGGCGCTGGTCGCCGAGGCCGAGTCGCCCAAAGCCGTGATCGTGGCCATCCACGGCGGCGGCACCACGGCAATGTATTTCGACTGCCCGGGCCACCCGTCGTCGTCGTTGTTACGGTCCGGTGCGGCAGCGGGATTCACCGTCGTGGCGCTCGACCGGCCCGGCTACGGCAGCTCGGCGCCCTACCCCGAGGCGATGGCCCGGCCGGAGCAACGGGTCGCCCTCGCCTACGGGGCGGTGGATCGCATCCTGGGGGAACGGCCACGCGGCGCAGGGGTGTTCCTCATGGGTCACTCCGGTGGTTGCGAACTCGCGGTGCGGATGGGCGCCGACGAGCGCGGCGCGGGCTTGCTGGGCATGGAACTGGCCGGCACCGGCCGGCAGTACCACCCCGAGGCCCGCGACATCCTGAAAGCCGCGACGCGCGAACGCCGTCCGGCCGGGCTGCGCGAACTGCTGTGGCACCCGGAGGAGCTCTACCCGCCCGAGGTCCTGAACGGCGCCACGGTGTCGCCGACGGCACCGGCCTACGAGGAACACATGGTCGCGGACTGGGTCCGCCGCGACTTCGCCGCACTCGCCCCCGCCGTGCGCATCCCCGTGCAGTTCAGCATCGCCGATCACGAAAAGGTCTGGCAGAACGACGACTCGGCGATGGACGAGATCGCGGCCTTGTTCTCCGGGGCGCCACGGTTCACCGTCCACCGCCAGCGAGGCGCGGGGCACAACCTCAGCCTCGGCCACACCGCGGCGGACTACCACGCGAAAGTCCTCTCCTTCGCCCACGAATGCGTGGCCGCGCACTCGCCGAACGGGGGTTCCGGATGAGGGTCGGATTCATCGGACTGGGCAGCCAGGGTGGGCCCATGGCACGCCGGATCGTCGAGGGCGGCCACCCGACGATGCTGTGGGCGCGCAATCCCGCGACGCTCGAGCAGTTCGCCGACACCGCGGCGACGGTGGCCAGATCACCGGCCGAGCTCGGCGCGGCCTGTGATCTGGCGTGCCTGTGCGTAGTGGGCGACGCCGACGTCTACGAGGTCGGCTGCGGCGAGAACGGCTTGCTGGCTTCGATGAAGCCGGGCAGCGTCATCGCGGTGCACAGCACCGTACACCCCGACACCTGCCGCGAGCTGGCGAAGATAGCCGCTGCGCAGGGGGTTTCGGTCGTCGACGCGCCGGTGAGCGGCGGCGGCCTTGCGGCGGCCGCGGGCCGGCTGCTGGTGATGGCCGGCGGTGACGCCGGCGTGGTCGAGCGCTGCCGCCCGGTTTTCGAAACCTATGCCGATCCGGTCGTCTACCTCGGCGAGTTGGGCTCTGGCCAGACCACCAAGCTGCTCAACAACCTGCTGTTTACCGCCAACCTCGGCACTGCGGCCACCGCCCTGTCGCTGGCCCGCGCGCTCGGTGTCGACCCCGACCGCCTCAGCGAGGTCGTCTCCCGCAGCAGCGGAAACAGCTTCGCGCTCAACGCACTCGGCGGCATCGGGGGCCTCGAACGACTCGCCGGTGTGGCCGGAGCGCTGCTGCAGAAGGACGTCCGGCTCGTCGTCGACCTCGCCGGCCGGGCCGCGGGAGACGCCGGGGCCGTGCTCGCCGCCGCGGACGCCACGCTGGCGCTGATGGGCCATCCCCGGTGAGGGTCGGGTTCGTCGGTGCGGGCCGGATGGGGCGGCCCATGGTGGCCCGGCTCGTCGCTGCCGGTCACGACGTCCGGGCCGTGGGCCGCGGCGCCGAGAAGCGCAGCGATCTCGAGACACTCGGCGCCAGCGCGGTTGCGGATGTGACCGCAGCGGCCGCGCAGGCCGACGTCGTGGTGCTGTGCGTGTTCACCGACGAACAGGTGCGCGAGGTGTGCCTGGACAGCGCGCTGCCGGCGGCCATGGCGCCGGGCTCGGCGCTGGTGGTGCACACCACCGCGAGCCCGAGGACGATGGAGGCGATCGTCGCGCGCGCCGACGGCGTCGACGTCGTGGACGCCCCCCTCAGCGGCGGCCCGCACGACATCGCGGTTGGCGGGGTCACGCTGTTCGTGGGCGGTCCCGACGACGCGGTGGCACGGGTGCGACCGGTGCTGGCGTGCTACGGCGATCCGGTCCTGCACGTCGGACCCTGCGGCGCCGGACAGAAGGTGAAGCTGGTCAACAACGCGCTGTTCGCGGGGCACATTGGCCTGCTTGGGGAATCGGTTCGGTTGGGTGAGCGCATCGGCCTGCCGGAGCCGGTGCTGCTGGAAGCGCTGGCCCATGGCAGCGCGAGCAGCCGGGTGCTGAGCCTGGTCGCGGCGAGGGGCTCCGTGGCCGCATTCGGTGAGATGGTCGGCGAGTTCGTCGCCAAAGACGTGGCCGTGGTGCGCCGCGTAGCCGGGGAACTCGGCACCGGCCTCGGTGTGCTGGACGACGTCATCACGGCTATCGGCATCGACCGGAACGGTCAGTCGGGCAGCGGCGCGCTGCCCGGCACCGGCGGCAACCGCCAGGTCTCGAATGCCATCGCCGAGAGCACGTAGACGCCGACGACGAAGATGAACTCCATCGCGGCGTGCTCGCCGAGGGTATCGGTCAACGCCTGCCAGGTCTCCCACCGTGCGTGCCCCTTGGCGAGCATCTCGTCGGCCGCCTCCAGCACCAGGCGGTCCGTGCCCTCGAAGCCCTCGTTACCGGCGGCCAGACGCGTGATGTCGTCCGCGGTAATGTCATGTCGCTCGGCCATTCTGACGTGCTGTCCCCATTCGTAGGCCGACCGCCGGGTCTGCGCCACCCGGAGAATCACCAGCTCGCGCAGCCGTGCCGGCAATTCGCCCCGTTGCAGCAGAAACCCGTTGAACGTCAAGAACGTGCGGGCCATCTTCGGGTGGCGCGCCAGCAGCCCGATGATGTCGAACCGCAACGGATCGAAGGGCTCCCCCGAGCCGGCCCTGGGCACCTGGTCGCCCGGCAGACCGAGCAGGGCACCGAACGCGGCGTATTCCGCGTCGCCCCACTGCTCGGCGGGTAGCGGTTGCAGGCGCTGTTCGGGGGTGGTCATGTCCTGCGGCCTCCGTTGACGGGGATGACTTGGCCGGTGATGTAAGAGGATTCGTCGGCGCACAGAAAGGTTACGGCGTTGGCGATGTCCTCGGGCCGGCCGGCCCGGCGCACGGGCGTGATGGAGGCGAAGTGCTCGAGGCTGGCGGTGAACCGCCCCTCGGCGATGGCCTTTTCCAGCATCGGGGTGACCACCATGCCGGGCGGCACGGTGTTGACGGTGATGCCCTTGGGGCCCAGCTCGAGCGCCAGGCTCTTGGTGAGGCCGATCAGCCCGGCCTTGGAGCTGACATAGGCCGCCATGCGCGCCTGGCCACCCTGCGCGCTCGACGACGAGATGTTCACGATGCGGCCCCATTTGGCGGCCGTCATGTCCGGCAGCACCTCCTGGCTGCAGATGAACGGCCCGCGCAGGTTGACGGCCATGACGGCGTCCCATTGGTCGTCGGTGATCTCGGCGAACTTGCCGAACTGTTCGATGCCGGCGTTGTTGACCAGGATCAGCACCGGACCGAGTTCGGCGCGCACCTCGTCCACGGCGGCCCGGACCTGGCCGCGGTCGGAGACGTCGACGGCGTGGCCGCTGACCTTGGCGCCCCCGGCGCGCAGGCGGGCCACCTCGGCGGCCAACTGGTCGCGCTGGACGTCGAAGATCGCGACGCTGGCGCCGCGCGCGACGAGCGCCTCGGCGATCGCCAGGCCCAAGCCCGATGCGCCACCGGTGACGATCGCGGTGGTTCCCTCGAAAGGCATAAGCCCGAACCCTATTCGAAGCGGATGTGCAGCCGCGTGGGCCCACGCAGGATGAACGTCGGCAGGTACGGGTCGGCCGGCAGCTCGTTGTCGGCGAACACGTCGACGGAGTCGATGTCGGTCATTCCGAGGTCTCGGCTCTTTCGAAGCTTTTCAGCATCTCGGCGGGCGGCAGCTCCATCTGCAGGTACAGGTCGATATGCCGGATCTTGCCGGCGTCGTCGAACGCGTAGACCGACAGCGAGTTGACCGAGTTGGCGAATTCGCCGATGCGGCTGCGCTCTTCGAGCTCGAGGAACACCGCGTCGGGCGTCTCGGTGATGCGCCGCAGCGAACATTCCCACTCCGAGGACGTCGCCCAGTTTGTCAGGAAGTCGACGTAGGCGGGCCAGTCCATCACTTCCTTGAAGGCGCCGACACGCTCGAACTCGTCGGTGGCCACCAGCGTGGCCAGTGGCGCCCAGCTTTCGGCGGAGAAGCCGGGCTTTTTCGCCTCGTCGACAAGGCGTTTGGTGGTCAGGCCGTACTGCAGCACGGTGCGGGAACGGCCGGCGTAGTCGTCGATGACCTCGGAAATGTCTCTCAGCACTGTGATCGCTTTCCTCTCAGACCGACACGCCGGCGGCGGCGAGGCACCGCTCGAGGGCCTCGACGTAGGCGGAGGTGCCGTGGAAGGGGCCGTGCACGCCGATCGCCACGTCCAGGAAGGCGCTGTACTCGTCGTTGACGTGGGTCTCCCAGCGGGTGACCTCGCCGTCGTCGTTGGTCTCGACGAAGCTGTAGGAGTAGAAGCCCATCTTGGTGCCGTCTTTGGTGTGTCCTTCCCACCGGGTCTTCATCACGAACCCGTTGTCGGCGGGCCAGTACTTGAAGTCGGCCGGCTTCCAGTCGGGGAACGTCAGCGAGTACGCCTTGGCCTCCATCGTCGACGCCCGCGCCGACTCCTCGGGGAACTCGCTGAGCAGGAAGGCCCGGTCGCCGGTGAAGTACGGCGACGCATACATCGCGTCGGCGGCGAACTTCCAGACGTCGACGAAAGCCTCCCCTTCCTGAATCCCCTGGCGCAGATAGGCGTTGCGGTAGGCCTCGGCCATGCGGCGGTGCAGGGCGAGGCGTTCGTGGAGAGTCGGCGTCATTTCCCGCCTTCCGCGAGGTAGCGGTCCAGGACCGAGTGGTAGTAGGCGATGACGACTTCCTCCTTGACCAGGGACATGTGGTCGAGCCTGCCGTTGCGCAGGCCGATCTGCTGGCGTGGCATCTGCTCGTAATCCTGTTGCAGCGCCTCGAAATACTTGTAGCTGCCCGGCTCGTCGACGTCGATCGGGCTCGCGCGGAAGGCATCCCGGTGCTCGTCGGGCAGGTACATGTAGCTGCTGACGTGCCAGATGCAGCGGTTGGGGTCGCCGTCGGGGTGCGGGAACGCCATGATGACGTGGCATTCGCCGGCGCGGACGGTCATGAAGAAGTTCGGGAACAGCACCCAGCCCTGGTTGTCGCTCATCTGCGCGTCGGTCAGCCCGCTGACGTCCAGGCCCATGCCGGTCAGGGTGTCGCGGGTGGCCTGCTGCAGCAGCTTGCGGGCGTTGACGCCGTCCGGGAAGTCCACCGATCCGTCGGCGGCGCGGTACTCGCCGACGAGTTGCTCGAAGCGGGGCAGTACGGCGGCCGTCGAGGGGAACGTCTCGGGCAGATCCATGATGCCGTCGACCTGCGCCTGCGCGCCGGCGGCCTGCACCTCGAACGGCGCGACGGCCACGCTGTGCCTCTCGAAGAACCGGTAGCGGCTCTTGGCGGGGTCGATCTGGATGACGCGCAGCAGTTGCGGGTGGATGCCGTTGATGTGGTAGCCCTCGTTGAAGGCGTCCATGACGACCTTCCAGTTGCAGTCGATGGCCTCGCGGACGTCCATGACGGTGGTGAATTGCTCGAGGTGGTAGGGCGCCAGCAGCTCCGCGACCTCCGGGCCCAGGTAGTCGGCAAGTGGCGCCGCATCCGGGTCGGGATTGAGGAAGATGAAGCCGCCGAAGGTGTCGACGGACACCGGCAGCAGCCCGTTCCCATCCTTCGCTTCGGGACCGACGGAGTTCTCCCGCTCCCGCAGCGCCCCCCGCATCTTGCCCTCGAGGTCGTAGGACCACAGGTGGTACTGGCACAGGAACCCCCGCTTGGCGTTCCCGGTGCCGCTACACAGCATGTTGCCGCGATGCCGGCACGCGTTGACGAAGCCGCGCAGCTTCTCGTCCTTGCCGCGGACGACGATGAACGACTGGTCGAAGACCTGGTAGACCTTCCAGTCCCCGGCCTTGGGCAGGTCGTCGACCCGCCCGGCGATCTGCCACACCCGCATCCAGATCGCTTCCCGCTCGCGCCGCTGGAACTCGGCCGACGTGTAACGGTCGGTCGGAATCCGCGTGGGATGGAGGTCATGGTCGTCGGGCAGGGCGCCGGTGGCGTCCACCCACGCACCGGGCCGCGTGGTTTCGACGAAATCCGTTGACATGGTCTGTCCTCCTGGGACGCCTCGGGGCTGTGGCACCCATCACCTTATACGCGAACGTATCTTATATACAAGAATGTATATCGCGACGGGATCGACATCGCCCGCGGGGCCTGCCGGCCCGCTCGATCTGGGAGAATGACCCGATGGCCGAACGGTGGACCCGGGAGAGACGCGTCGAGCACACCCGCACCCTGCTGCTCGATGCGGCCGAGGAACTGTTCGCGCGCAAGGGCTTCAGCGGCGCCGCCCTCGAGGACATCGCCGACACGGCGGGCTACACCCGGGGCGCCATCTACGCCCATTTCGGCGGCAAGGAGGAGTTGTTCCTCGCGCTCATCGAGCGCCATCGGCAGCGGTTCCTCGACGGCTTCGCCGACGTCATCTCGTCGGCCCACAGCCTCGAGGAAGTCGACGTGGGCGAGCTGGCGGACCGCTGGCGGGACCTGATGAGCAAAGACGGGACCGACCAGGCCGCGCTGGGGCACGAGTTCACCCTTTTCCTGCTGCGCAGCCCCGAGGCCCGCGAGCGGGTCGCCGCCCAGCGGCGCGAGACGGTCCGCTGGCTCAGCGACTACCTGACCGAGGGGGTGGCGCGCCTGGGCGGACGACTGCGCGTACCGGCGCCGACGATGGCGCGGGTGTTGCTGGCCACCAACGAGGGCATCACCCTGGCCAGCCATCTCGACGGCGAGGACCTCTACGGCGCCTGGCTGGCGATGATCATCTCGAGCATCGAACCCGCCGCTGCGGACGGCGCGAACATCGCCTGAGTCAGCCCCGGGGCAGCCGTCCGCGGCGGCCCGGGAACCGCGACGACATGGCGCGTTTTTGGTTCTTTCGGCTGCGCGCCCGAACCGCTACCGTTAGCGTTACAGTCAGGCATTCAACCGTAACGGTTCCGGCCCGCAGCTGACACGAGGGAGTGTGCAGTGACCAAGCCCCAGGTCGTCTTCGATCCGTTCTCCGAGGAGTACTTCAACAATCCGTTCGACATCTATCGACGGATGCGCGAGGAAGCGCCGCTGTACTACGACGAGAAAGAGGACTTCTACGCGTTGACCCGCCACGAGGACGTCGCGGCCGCGTTCAAGGACTTCGAGACCTACTCCTCGGCGCGGGGCTGCGACCTGGCGATGGTGCGCAAGGGCATCCCCGCCGAGCTGAAGTCGATCATCTTCATGGACCCGCCCGAGCACCGGCACATGCGCAGCCTGCTCAACAAGGCCTTCACCCCCAGGGCCATTCAGTCCCAGCGCGAGACGATCATCGAGGTCATCGACAAGTACCTGGGCGCGGCCGACCCCGACCGCTTCGACGTCGTGCAGGACTTCTCCGGGCCGTTCCCGGTGGAGGTCATCACCCGGATGGCCGGGGTTCCCGAGGAATACCGCCAGCAGGTGCGGCACTGGATCGACACCAGCCTGCACCGCGAACCCGGGCAGATCGAGGTCGGCGAAGCCGGCATGCAGGCCAACATCGACACCGCGATGTACTACTTCACCCTGGTGCAGGAGCGGCGCGAGAACCCGCAGGACGACATGATCAGCCGGCTGATCGCCGCCGAGATCCCCGGCGAGGACGGTCAGCTGCGCAAGCTCGACGACATCGAGATCTGCGGTTTCGCAACGCTTCTGGGCGGCGCCGGCGCCGAGACCGTCACCAAGCTGATGGGCAACGCGGCGGTGATCTTCGCCCAGCACCCCGACCAGTGGCAGAAGCTGCAGGAGGACCGCGAGAAGGTCCCCGGCGCCGTGGAGGAGTTGCTGCGCTACGAGGGACCGGTGCAGTACAACGTGCGCTGGACGCTCAAGGAGGCGCACGTCAGCGGCGGCGTGATCCCGGCGCACAAGCCCGTGTTCCTGTGCGGTGCCGCGGCCAACCGCGACCCGGAGGCCTTCACCGACGCCGACACGTTCGACATCGAGCGCGACCAGACCGAGGCGCAGCACCTCGGCCTGGGATACGGGATTCACAGTTGCCTCGGCGCGGCGCTGGCCCGCCTGGAGAGCAGGATCGCGCTGGAGAAGCTGCTCGACTTCATGCCCCGCTACGAGCTGGACTGGGACGGCCTGCAGCGCGTCCACATGCAGAATGTCGCGGGGTGGCAGAACGTACCCGTCAAGGTGCTGCGCTGAGGGGGTTGGGCGTGAAGAAGATCGAAGTCGACTGGGGCCTGTGTGAAAGCAACGGCGTGTGCATGGGCATCATCCCGGAGGTCTTTCAGCTCGGCGACGACGACATGCTGAGCGTCCTGCAAACGGAGGTCACGCCCGAGATCGAGCCGCAGGTGCGTGAGGCCGTCCGCCAGTGCCCCCGGCAGGCGATCTCGATCGTGGAAGAGTGATCAGCCGGGGGCCGAAGGCATTTCGAAGCCGCTGATGATTACCGCGTTGCAGTCGGCCGCTGCCTGGCGCAGCTTCGCGGCCTTCTGATAGCCCTCCGACTCGTACCACGCACGCGCGGCCTCGACCGATTCGAACTCCAGCACCACGGTCTGGTCGCCGTGCCAGGTGCCCTCGATGACCTTGGGCGCGGTGTCGACCGCCAGGATGGTGGCGCCGGCCATCGCGGTTCCGGCGGCCTTGCCGTAGGCCTTCATGCCCTCCGGATCCCTGATGGCCTCGGTGAGGATCACATACCCTTTTGCCACTCGAATCTCCTTACCCGCGTTAGGTTTTGCTGATGGCCTGCTCGGGGCAGCAGTCGATGGCCTCCCCGACCGCCGCCTCCAGCTCCGTGGGGACCTCGGACTCTATGGCCTCCGCGTAACCGTCGTCGGTCAGGCTGAACACCTCAGGGCACAGCGTGACGCAGACGCCGTGGCCGCGGCAGCGCTGATCGTCGACGGAGACCCTCATGCCGAGAATTCCAGGTGCAACTCGGTCAGGCCGCGCAGGATGTAGGTCGGAACGTATTGATAGCGGCGGTCATTGGCCGGGCCGTGCGCGCGTTCGTCGATCCTGATGTCGGACGTGCGGTCGAGCAGGCGTTCGAGGGCCACCCGGGTTTCGGCGCGGGCCAGCGGCGCGCCGGGGCAGCTGTGGATGCCCCGCCCGAATGCGATGTGCTGGCGCGCGTTCTTGCGGGCCGGGTCGAAGGTGGTGGGGTCCTCGAACCGGCGCGGGTCGCGGTTGGCGGCCGCCTGCACGATCATCACGGTGGTGCCCGAAGGCAGGTCGACCCCGCCGACGTTGACCGGCACCCGGTTCAACCGGAAGTCGCCCTTGACCGGGCTCTCGATGCGCAGCGCCTCCTCGATGAAGTTGGGGATCAGGCTGCGGTCCTTGCGCAGCTGCGCCTGGATGTCGGGGCGCTCCCCGAGTATCTGCAGGGCCGCACCCAGCAGGCGCACGGTGGTCTCCTGGCCCGCCGAGAACACGTTGCTGGCGACGCGGGCCACGTCTTCGACGTCGGGAACCGAGCCGTCGGGGAAGGTCGCGGTGGCCAGGCCAGTCAGCACGTCGTCGCGGGGTTCCCGGCGGCGGTCGGCGACGTAGTCGGAGAACAGGCCGTAGAGGAACTCCAGCGGGCTGTGCGCCAGCGACCCCTTGGTGCCGCCGACGCCGCCGCCCGCGTGTCCCGCGATGCCCTTGACGAACTTGTCGCGGTCCTCCATCGGCACGCCCAGTAGGTCGGCGATCACCAGCAGCGTGAACGGGCCGGCGAAGCCCTTGATGAATTCGCCGTGCCCGGGCGCGAGGAACTCGTCGAGCACCTGATCGGCGAGCGCCCACATGGCGTCCTCGTTCTCCTTGAGGCGCTTGGGGGTGATCAGCCGCATCATCAGGGAGCGGTGGTTGGTGTGGGTCGGCGGGTCGAGGGTGGGAAGCTGGTCGCTGAACGGCAACTCGTCGCGATGTTTCTCGATCAGCTCGGTGATGTCACTGTCTCCCAGACTCTCGAGGCTTACCGGAAAGCCCGGGAACGGGCCCGTAACCGAGATGCACGAGGACCACGTCTCGGCATCGTTGAGCACCGCACACGCCTCGTCCCAACCGGTGATCATGGTGACGTTGTGATGGCTTTCCCGTGTCACGGGGCACCGCTGACGCAGCGCCTCGTAGTAGGGGTACGGGTCTGCGATGAGCTCGCTGCCGCGGAAGAAGTCCGGCTCGGAGAATTCCTTGGTCATCTCCAGCTCCTCGAATCTCGGTTAGTGAGAACGTGCCTCTCGCAGGTGAGTATTACATTTCCATATGCGTGTGTTCGTCGTCAACGAGGGCTCCGATGAGGCTCGCTCCCCCGCCGGTTCAGCGGGCGGGCACCAGATCGGCGGCCACCGACGGCCAGGCCAGCAGTCCGCTGCGGAACGTTTCGGTATGGCCGATCGAGCCGTGCGGGACGGCCGCCGCGGCCAGCGCCTGGGACTTGAAGATCTGGGCGGCCATGCTCAGGCGGTGCTGAACCAGGCCCACGCTCTCGTCGAGCTCGGCCGGCCAGTCCTCCCCCCACAAAGTGACCTCGGTGACGCCGTGGTCGAGGGCCTGCAACACGCCCTGGCGCACCCGGGCGTCGCACCCGAACAGATCCGCCGCGGCCGCCAGGGCCTGCGGACGCGGACGGGATTCCATCGTCGCCAAGACGTCCTCCAGGTCGAGCACCCGCGCACCGAGGATCTGCAGCGGCCGGGGGTCGGGGTGATCGGCGACCAGCACCGTAACGTCCCATCCCGCCATTGCGCGGTCGAAGAGCCAGCCGCCGGCGAACCCGACCACGTCGACGACGCCGGTGGCCACCACGTCGAGCCGGTACCTCATGTCGTCGCGCTCGTCTCGCCCGTTGCCGGGGGCGCGAAGTCCCTCGCCAACGTCTCGGCGTACTGCTTGAACACCTCGGTGAGCGGTATTGAAGGGTCGAGCAACCATGTGGTTTCCATTCCGTGGACGAAGGCGAGAATCTCCACTGCCTTGATGGCGGGGTCTATGTCCGTGCGGTAGCGGCCGTCGGCCTGACCGCCGCGGATGAGGTCGGCGACGATGTCGACCGCGGCCCGGTGCCTGGCCAGCATGCGGTCGTGCAGCGGGGCTTCGGGAAGGATGTTCTCCACCAGGAGCACCGTGAACGTGCCCACCAGTTCGGGCGCGCGGTGGAAGCGGTCGGCGACCTGGGCGATCTGGGCGAGCAGGTCGCCGGTCCGGTCGGCGTGCACCTCGTCGTCGAGGTCGCGCGCGTCGAGCACCGCGTGCAGCAACTGCTCCTTGGATTCGAAGTGGTGCAGCAGCCCTGCGGGGGTCACCCCGGCTTCGCCGGCTATCTGGGCCAGCGTCGTATTGCGCCAGCCGTTGCGGATGAGCAGGCGCTGGGCGACCTCGAGGATCCGCTGCTTGCGGTCCTCGCCCTTGGCGAGGAGCGTGTCGTACCGCCGCGTGTCGGGCACCGAATTCGTCCGTCCGCCGGATGAACAACCTAGTGAACACACAGTAGGTTGGTTTGGCGACTGTGACAAGGGTCTCACATGAGCTGTTTTTCGGCGGTTGTCGCGCCCCGCTAACCGACGAGTTCCACGAGGGTCGCGTTGGCCGTGCCGCCCCCCTCGCACATGGTCTGCAGGCCGTAGCGGATCCCGTTGTCTCGCATGTGGTGCGCCATGCGCGTCATCAGCACCGCACCGGAGGCGCCCAGCGGATGCCCGAGGGCGATGGCGCCGCCCAGCGGGTTGACCAGGCCCGCGTCGGCGCCCGTCTCGGCCAGCCACGCCAGCGGGACCGGCGCGAAGGCCTCGTTCACCTCGAACACGCCCACCTCCGACAGCGCAACGCCGGCCTTCTTCAGCACCTTCTCGGTCGCCGGGATGGGACCGGTGAGCATGAGCACCGGATCCGCGCCGGTGACCGCGCCCGCGCGGTAGCGCACAATCGGCGTCAGCCCCAGTTCGAGCGCCATCTGCGAGGTGGTCACCAGCAGCGCGGCGGCCCCGTCGGAGATCTGCGAGGAGTTGCCCGCGTGGATGACCCCGTCCTCGACGAATGCCGGCTTGAGCGTGCCCAGCTTCTCGACGCTGGTCCCGCGCCGAATGCCCTCGTCCGCGGTGACGACGGCCCCGTCCTCGGTGAAGACCGGCACGATCTGGTCGGTGAAGGCGCCGCGGTCCTGGGCCGCGGCGGCCCGCTCGTGGGACAGGGCCGAGTATTCGTCGAGCCGCGTGCGGGACAGGCCCCACTTCTTGGCGATCATCTCCGCGGACAGGCCCTGGTTGAAGGAGAAGTCGTCATAGCGGGCCAGGACTTTGGGGCCGTACGGCATCCCCGTCGCCCGGGCCGCCCCCAGCGGGACCCGGCTCATCACCTCGACGCCGCCGGCCACCACGACATCCTGCTGGCCGGACATCACTGCCTGGACCGCGAAGTCCAGGGCCTGCTGGCTGGAACCACACGCGCGGTTGACCGTCGTCCCGGGGATGGTTTCCGGCCACCCGGCGGCCAGCACCGCGTAGCGGCCGATGTTGCTGGACTGGTCGCCGACCTGCGACACGCATCCCCAGATCACGTCGTCGACGATCTCCGGGCCGACGCCGGTACGTTCCAGCAGTTCGTTGAGGACGACCGCGGACAGGTCGGCGGCGTGCAGGCCCGACAACCCGCCGTTGCGCTTCCCGACTGGCGTGCGTACCGCTTCGACGATGACCGTTTCACGCATGTTCACTCCGATTGCTCCGATTTCTTCAGCGCCCACTGACCAGTAAACGACGGCTCCCGCCGCTCGGCGAAGGCGGCATAGGCGGCGGGCACGTCCACGGTGGCGAAGTTGACGATCTGAGCGCGGGCCTCGTTGGCCAGCGCGTCGCGCATGGTGCGGTCGGCGCCCTCGTTGAGCAGGGCCTTGGTCTGGGCCAGTGCGACGGGCGGGCCGGCCGCCAGCCGCCCGGTCAGGTCCTCGACGAACGCGTCGATCTCGGCGGAGGGCACCACCCAGGTCACCAGGTTCAGGTCGTGCGCCTCGGCGGCGCCGATCGTCTCGGCGAGCAGCGCCAGCCGCTTGGCCTGCTGCAGGCCGACCAGTCTGGGCAACAGCCACGAACCCCCGAGGTCGATCGACAGGCCGCGCTTGGAGAAGATCTGGCAAAACGTCGATTCCGGCGTCGCCACCACCAGGTCGCAGCCCAGCGCCAGGTTCCAGCCCGCGCCGACGGCGACGCCGGTCACCTTGGCGACCGTGGGAACCGGCAGCTCGTGCAGCGCCAGCGCCACATCGGTCAGGCGCTGCAGCTTGTCGCGGGGGTGGACGTCGTCGCGAACGGAGATGTCGGCGCCGGAACAGAAGCTGCCGCCGGCGCCGGTGAGCACCAGTGCGCGCACGCCGCGGTCCCTGCCTGCCGCGTCGAGCGCGTCGCGCAGCGCGACCCACAACTCGGGGTCGATCGCGTTCTTGCGGTGCGGACGGTTCAGCGTCAACGTGCGCACGCCGCCGCGATCCGCCGACAGCAGAACAGGATCCGTCATCTATGGGTCAATAGCTCCGCGGCAGCTTCAACACGTTGGCCCCCAGGAAGTTCAGGATCATCTCCTGGCTGACCGGCGCGATCTTCATCAGCCGGGCCTCACGGAAGTAGCGGGCGATGTGATACTCCTCGGAATAGCCCATGCCGCCGTGGGTCTGCAACGCGCGGTCGGCGGCGGTGAAGCCGGCGTCGGCGCACAAATATTTCGCGGTATTCGCCTCGCGGCCACAGGGTTTCCCGTTGTCGTAGAGCCACGTGGCCTTGCGCAACATCAGCTCGGCGGCGTCGAGGCGGGCCAGCGAGTCGGCGAGCGGGAACTGCAGACCCTGGTTCATCCCGATGGGCCGGCCGAAGACCTCGCGCTCGTTGCCGTACTTCACCGCTTTGGCGAGCGCCACCCGGCCGATGCCGAGGGCCTCGGCCGCGATCAGCATCCGTTCCGGGTTGAGGCCGTCGAGGATGTACTTGAAGCCCTTCCCCTCCTCGCCGACTCGGTCCTCGACCGGCACTTCGAGGTTGTCGATGAACAACTCGTTGGAGCTGACAGCGTTGCGGCCCATCTTGCGGATCGGGCGGATATCGACGCGGCTGCGGTCGAGGTCGGTCAGGAACAGCGTCATGCCGTCGGTCTTCTTGACGACTTCGTCGTAACTCTGGGTGCGCGTCAGCAACAGGATCTTCTCAGACTCCATGGCTTTGGAGATCCAGACCTTGCGGCCGTTGACGATGTAGCGGTCACCGTCGCGCTTGGCGAACGTGGTGATGCGCGACGTGTCGAGCCCGGCACCCGGTTCGGTCACCCCGAAGCAGACATGGGTTTCACCGGTCGCGACGCGCGGCAGCGTGCGCGCCTTGAGCTCGTCGGAGCCGTGCACCACCACCGGTTGCATCCCGAAGATCGACAGGTGGATCGAACTGGCCGCGTTCATGGCGCCGCCGGATTTGGCGACCTCCTCGAGCAGGATGGTGGCTTCGGTGATGCCCAGGCCGTGACCACCGTATTCGGTGGGGATCGTCATGCCCAGCCAGCCGCCGTCGGCGATGGCGCGGTAGAACTCCGCCGGGAATTCGTGCGCCTGGTCTTTTTCCATCCAGTACTGGTCGTCGAACTTAGACGCCAACTCGGCGACGGATCGGCGGATCAGCTCCTGGTCTTCGGTCAGCTCGAAATTCATCCCAGCGCCGGGCACTGCGGGTTCTCCTTTCGTCGAAATGCACCGGCGCACAGGCATTCCGGCGATATGGTGGTCAGTCCTTGTTGCCGGTCAGGGCTTTCGCGTTGGCCGCGAAGTCCGCGAACGACGAGCCGCCGCGGCTGTCCTTGGCGTGGCCCTTCGCCTTGATCGATACGTCGTGCCCCTCGGCGGCCCGGCGCAGCGCGCCGACCGTCGCCTGCTCGCGCGAAATATGGGTGAACGGGTCGAACGAGTACCAGCGCATCGCGTTCTCGTACGCCATCTTGTTGATCTCGTCGTCCGGAACGTCGTTGATGGACAACACATCCCACAACTCTTCGGGCGCACCCGGCCACATCGAGTCGCTGTGCGGGTAGTCGGCCTCCCAGCAGATGTTGTCGATGCCGATCATGTTGCGCAACGCGACGCCGACCTTGTCGCTGATGAAGCAGGTCAGGAAGTGCTCGCGGAAGACCTCGCTGGGCAGCTTGCCGCCGAAGTTCTGGTGCGTCCAGGCGGAGTGCATCTCGTAGGTGCGGTCCGCCCGTTCCAGGAAGTACGGGATCCAGCCCGTGCCACCCTCGGACAGCGCGATCTTGAGGTCCGGGTACTCCTTGATCGGCCGCGACCACAGCAGGTCCGCGGCGGCCTGCACGATGTTCATCGGCTGCAGCGTGATCATCACGTCCATCGGCGCATCGGGCGCCGTGATCGCCAGCCGGCCCGAGGACCCGATGTGCACGTTCATCACGGTGTTGGTGTCGCACAGGGCCTTCCACAGCGGGGCCCAGTACTCGTTGTGGAAGCTGGGGTAGCCCATCGCGGCCGGGTTCTCGGTGAAGGTCAGCGCGTGCACGCCCTTCTTCGCGACCCGCCGCACCTCTTTGGCGCACTCCTCGGCGTCCCAGATCACCGGGATCGCCATCGGGATGAATCGCGCCGGGTACGCCCCGCACCACTCGTCGATGTGCCAGTCGTTGTAGGCCTGCACCAGCGCGATCGAGAACTCCGGGTCATCGGTGGCGAACAGGCGGCCGGCGAAGCCTGGAAAGGAGGGAAAACAGATCGAGGCCAGGATTCCCCCGGCGTTCATGTCTTTGACGCGTTCGTCGACGTTGTAGCAACCGGGCCGGATCTCGTCGAGGCCCGTCGGCTCGATGCCGTACTCCTCCTTGGGCCGGCCGGCGACCGCGTTGAGCGCGACGTTGGGGATCACGGTGTCGCGGAACTTCCACATGTCCGAGCCGTCGGGGTTGTGCACCAACCGGGGCGCGTCGTCCAGATATTTCTGGGGCAGATGGTTCTTGAACATGTCGGGCGGCTCGACGGTGTGGTCGTCGACGCTGATCAGGATCATGTCGTCTTTGTTCATGGCCGCTCCCGCTCCCCGTGCAAGCCTCGGCGGATCGCCCGCCGGGCACCGACGTCACTAGTGTGAAAACTAGCTTCTCGCGAAGTGAGAATCAACATCCCCGACCGCCGCGCGATCCCCGCCGGTTCCTCCGGCGCAGCCCACGGCGGGTGCTCCGACGCAGCTAAACGCCAGGATTGACCGGACGGCCGAATCGTGCAAATCTATTGGTTGGAAATGAGAATATGATTCTCTTTGTCCGAGAGGAGACTGCCGGTGCGCGTGCGGCCACTACCCGCCGACGAGTGGGACGAGGCTGTCCGGACGTCGCTGTCCGTCATGCTGGCACCGGAACGGTGCAACCCCGAGGACGCCGGCAACCTGATGGCCACGCTGGCGCGCCACCCGAAGCTGGCGCGTTCCTATCTGCGGTACAGCGGCTACCTGCTGTACGGCTCCAGCCTGCCGGCGCGCGTCCGCGAGCTGGCGATCCTGCGGGTGGCCCACCGGCGCGACTGCGCCTACGAATGGTCACACCACGTCAGGATGGGCAAGGAAGCGGGGCTCTCCGACGCCGAGATCGCCGCTGCCCGGACCGGCGAGATGGCCGACGGGTTCGACCGCGCCGTGATCGACGCCGTCGACGAGCTCGACGAGAAGTCCGACGTGTCGGACCGGACATGGGCCGCCCTGTGCGAGCGGCTCGACGAACAACAACGCATGGATTTGATCTTCACGATCGGTGGCTACGCCGCACTGGCGATGGCCATCAACGCCTTCGGCGTCGAAGTCGATTGAGACCAGAAAGAAGGGCAACCAAGGTGGCACACTTCCCCAAGCCGGCCGCTGGGAGCTGGACGGAGAACTATCCCGAACTGGGCACCGCACCGGTCGACTACAGCGATTCGATCGACCCGGCGTTCTTCGAAGCCGAGCGCGAGGCGATCTTCAAGCGGACGTGGCTCAACGTCGGGCGGGTCGAGCGGCTGCCCAAGACGGGCAGCTACTTCACCAAGGAACTGCCGTCGGCGGGGCCCGGAATGTCGGTGATCGTGGTCAAGACCAGGGACGGCTCCGTCAAGGCCTTTCACAACATGTGCCGCCATCGCGGAAACAAGCTGGTGTGGAACGACTTCCCGCACGAGGAGACCTCGGGCACCTGTCGGCAGTTCACCTGCAAGTACCACGCCTGGCGCTACAGCCTGGACGGCGAGCTCACCTTCGTCCAGCAGGAGGACGAGTTCTTCGACGTCGACAAGAGCCAGTACGGCCTGGTGCCCGTGCGCTGCGAGGTGTGGGAGGGCTTCATCTTCGTCAACCTCGACAACAACGCGGCACCGCTCACCGACTACCTCGGGCCGCTGGCCAAGGGCATCGAGGGCTACCCCTTCGGCGAGATGACCGAGACCTACTCCTACCGAGCCGAGGTCGGCAGCAACTGGAAGCTGTTCATCGACGCGTTCGTCGAGTTCTACCACGCGCCGATCCTGCACCAGGGGCAGTACACCAAGGAAGAAGCGGCCAAGATCCAGAAGTACGGCTACGAGGCGCTGCACTACGAGGTGGCCAGCCCGCACAGCCTGCAGTCGACCTGGGGTGGTCAGGCGCCGCCCGCGGACATGTCCATGGTCAAGCCCCTGGATCGGGTGCTGCGCAGCGGGCTTTTCGGCCCCTGGGACAAGCCGGAGATCATCGAGAAGCTCGAGCTGCCGCCGGGAGTCAACGTGAAGCGGGTGCCGCAGTGGGGCATCGACTCGTGGCACTTCTTCCCGAACTTCATGCTGCTGATCTGGGAGCCCGGCTGGTACCTGACCTACCACTACTGGCCGACCGCCGTCGACAAGCACATCTTCGAGTGCTCGCTGTACTTCGTTCCGCCGCGCAACGCGAGGGAACGCCTCGCCCAGGAGCTGGCCGCGGTGACGTTCAAGGAGTACGCGCTGCAGGACGCCAACACGCTGGAGGCGACGCAGACCATGATCGGCACCAAGGTGGTCAAGGACTTCCTGCTGTGCGATCAGGAAGTCTTGATCCGCCATTTGCACAAGGTGACCGGGGATTATGTGAAGGAGTACCAGAACAATGGCGTTACCGTCTGAATTCGCCGACCTGGAGCCGTATCTGGACTGGGACCTGGCCACCGAGCCCGAGCGTTACGCCAAGCGGTTGGCCTCGACGATGGCCGAGATGCAGGGCTTCTACGACGCCGCATTTCCTCGTCTGAACGACGTGATCGCCTACTGTGACAAGTATCCGCTGGAAGATCTGCCGGAGGACGCGAAGACGCTCATGCACATGATGCAGTCGTTGGTGATGGTGTCGTTCCCAATCGAAGCGTGGAAGCAGCCGCGGGTGCCCGACAGCGGGGCCGCGTGGGTGGAGTGCATCCGCGAACCGGTGATCTAACCGGTGTTGACGCTCAAGGCCGCCGGGCTCCTCGACGTCGACGCCGGCGAGATCGTTCGCCCCGGAATCCTGCGGATCGACGGCGACCGGATCGTCGGCGTCGGCGGCGATGTCGAGGGCGATCTGATCGATCTCGGCGAAGCGATCCTGCTGCCCGGGCTGATGGACATGGAGGTCAACCTGCTGATGGGCGGGCGCGGGGAGAAGCCCGGCCTGTCCATGGTCCAGGATGATCCGCCCACCCGGATGCTGCGCGCCGTCGGCAACGCACGGCGCACCCTGCGCGCCGGGTTCACCACGGTGCGCAACCTCGGCCTGTTCGTCAAGACCGGCGGGTACCTGCTCGACGTCGCGCTGGCCCGGGCGATCGAGGCGGGCTGGATCGACGGGCCGCGGGTCGTGCCGGCCGGACACGCCATCACGCCAACCGGCGGGCACCTGGACCCCACGATGTTCGCGGCGTTCGCACCGCACGTGCTGGACCTGACGGTCGAGGAGGGCATCGCCAACGGCATCGACGAGATCCGCAAGGCGGTGCGCTACCAGATCAAGCACGGCGCCGAGCTGATCAAGGTCTGCTGCTCTGGCGGGGTCATGTCCCTGACGGGTCCTCCCGGCGCGCAACACTATTCGGACGAGGAGCTGTGCGCGATAGTCGACGAGGCGCACCGCCGAGGACTGCGAGTCGCGGCACACACGCACGGCGCCGACGCCGTGCGGCACGCCGTCGCGGCCGGCATCGACTGCATCGAGCACGGCTTTCTGATCGACGACGAGGCCATCGCGATGCTGGTCGAGCACGGCACGTTCCTGGTCAGCACCCGGCGCCTGGCCGACGGTGACGCGATGGACGTCTCGCACGCGCCTCCGGCGCTGCAGGCCAAGGCCGCCGAGATGTTCCCGAAGGCGCGCACCTCGATACTGGCCGCCTACGATGCGGGTGTGAAGATCGCCGTGGGCACCGACGCGCCCGCGATCCCGCACGGCCGCAACGCCGACGAACTCGTCACCCTGGTCAACTGGGGCCTGCCGCCGCTGGCGGTGTTGCGGGCCGCGACGGTGACCGCCGCGGAGCTGATCAACTCGGTCGACCTGGGACGGCTGGCCGAGGGCCAACTCGCCGACATCATCGCCGTGCCCGGAAATCCGTTGGACGACATCACCGTTACCCAGCACGTCGGCTTCGTCATGAAAGGCGGCAAGGTCTATGTCGACACGGCCATCCAGAACTGACGATCTCGTCGAGATCCAGCAGCTGCTGGCCCGCTACGCGGTCACCATCACCCAGGAGGACATCGACGGCCTTGTCGGCGTCTTCACACCCGACGGCACCTACAGCGCCTTCGGCGAAACTTACAGCCTGGCCCGATTTCCCGAATTGGTGGCCGCCGCGCCGAAGGGGCTGTTCCTGACCGGGACCGCGGCGGTCGAGCTCGACGGCGATTCGGCCAGCGGGACCCAGCCGCTGTGCTTCATCGACCACGCCACCCACGACATGCGCATCGGCTACTACCGCGACACCTACTCCCGGACACCTGCCGGGTGGCGGCTGAAAACCCGCGCCATGACGTTCATCCGACGCAGCGGCGTGCACGACTCCGGGCGCCCGCATGCCATCGGGCGTCCCGCGGGCGACGGCGCAACGACAGCGCGGTGAATGTCGAGGAGTTCCGCGCGGGCCTGCGCGCATGGCTCGACGACAATGACCTGACCCCCGGGCCGGATCACACGCTGCAGGGCCACATGACGCAGATGGCCCGGGTCAGCCGGGCGCTCTACGACGCCGACTGGATGCGCTACGGCTGGCCGGTGCAAGTCGGCGGACTGGGTGGCCCCGCGGTGCTGCGCGCGATCGTCGGCGAGGAGGTGGTCGGGCGCCGGCTGGCCGAACCCGGCCCGTATTCGATGCTCGAGGTGCTCGCGCCCACCATGATCGACTACGCCCCGGCCGAACTCGCCGCGGAGATAGTGCCGCGCCTGCTCAGCGGCCAAGAGCACTGGTGTCAGGGCTTTTCCGAACCGGGCTCCGGCAGCGACCTGGCCTCGCTGAGCACCCGTGCCGTCGCCGACGGGGACAACTGGATCGTCAACGGCCAGAAGGTGTGGACCAGCTTTGCGCAGTTCTCCACCCGCTGCGTCCTGCTGACCAGGACCGCGCCGGGTCACGACGGCATCACCGCGTTCTTCGTCGACCTGGACACCCCCGGCATCACCATCCGGCCGCTCCGCACGATGCACGGGGTCGACGAGTTCTGCGAGGTGTACTACGACGACGTGGTGATACCCGGCAGCCGCATGCTCGGCCGCCCCGGGGACGGCTGGCGGCTGGCGATGGACCTGCTCCCCTACGAACGTTCCACCTGCTTCTGGCAGCGCATCGCCTACCTGTACGCACGGTTCGACGAACTCATCGCCGAGGCACGCGAGCCCGACGAATCCGCGCTCGGCGCAGCCTATCTGGCGCTGCACACGTTGCGCTGCCGGTCTCGCGGCACCCAGCATCGGCTGCGCGACGGGGCGCGGCTGGGGCCGGACACCTCCGTCGACAAGGTGCTGCTGGCGGGCGCCGAACAACGCCTTTACGACACCGTCCGCGACCTGCTGCCCGGAACCCTCGAACTCGACGACACGCCGTGGCGGTCGGAGTACCTGTACTCGCGCGCGGCGACCATCTACGGCGGCACGGCCGAGATCCAGCGCAACATCATCGCCCGCCGGCTGCTGGACCTCGGGAAGGAGTGACGTGGCCGACTTCACCGATCCCGAGTCACTGGCGCTCCTGACCGACTCGCTGCGCACCACGATGGCCGCGGCCTCGGGCGCCGAGCTCGACGCGGCCCTGGCCGGCCTCGGCTGGTTCGACATGCTCGACGAAATGCCAGACCTGGCAGTCCCGTTGGTGTTCCGGCTGCTCGGTGAGACGGGCGCGCACGCCCCGGTGCTCAACGACGTGATGCTGCGGGCGTCGGGGGGCGCGCCCGGGGGGCGTCTGCCGCTGCCGTTCGCGGGCGGCTCCTGGGTGACGTGGGAACGTGACGACGGCCCGACTACGGCGCTCGACGGCGAACTGCCGATACACCGGGCGCCACACGCGGATCCACTGCCCGGTGCCGCCCTGGGCGCTGGCCGGCTGGCGGTGGGGTGGTGGCTGGTCGGCTCCAGCCGGGCCATGCTCTCGCTGGCGCGCCGGCACGCCCTGGACCGCGTCCAGTTCGGCCGGCCCATCGGCTCGTTCCAGGCGATCCGGCACCGGCTGGCCGAGACGCTGGTCGCGATCGAGGGCGCCGAGGCGACCCTGCAGGCCGCCCCGGGCGCCCCGGACGATCCCGGCGGGCTGGCCGCCCTGCTGGCCAAGGCCGCGTCGGGCCAGGCGGCGCTGACCGCCGCGCGGCACTGCCAGCAGGTGCTGGGCGGCATCGGCTTCACCGCCGAGCACCAACTGCACCGTCATATCAAGCGGTCGCTGATCCTGGACGGCCTGCTCGGCAGCGCCCGGGAACTGACGCGGGAGGCCGGAGCGGCGTTGCGGGCCAACGGGTTCGCGCCCCGGCTGGCACAGCTGTAGCGCGTTTAGCAGCATCCGTCACGCCCGTAGCTGCGGGGTGGGGTGTGGCTTTGTGCCCGCCCTCGCAGCGACAAATTCGTGTCGGTGGGCAGTTGTCGCTGTGAGGCGGGCACAAAGCCACACCTAAACTTCCGGTGACACGAGGGAATTACGGGGCGCATGTGACGTCGCGCGACGCGACGGCCGCCGGCTCGCGAGACTAGTTGCGCGGCAGACCGAGCACTCGTTCGGCGATGATGTTGCGCTGGATCTCCGACGTGCCGCCGGCAATGGTTGCGGCGAACGAGCGCGCGTAGCGGTCGAACCAGCCGCGGTAGTGGCTGTCCAGGTTCAGCGGCGCGAACGGGGCGGTGACCGCGCGGGCCGCCAGCCCGTCGGGTCCCGCGGCGTGCAACGCGTCCTCGCCGGCGCGCTGCAGGGCCTCCGAGCCCAGGAGCTTGAGCACCGACTGGGCGGGGACGTCTTCCTCGCCGCGCGCGGCGCGCGCCAGGGCCGCCGAGCCCAGCAGCCGCAGCGCGTAGGCATCCATCACGAGGGTGGCGTAGCCATCCCGCTGCAGCGGCCCCGCGGGGCTGAAATCGATTGTCATCTCGTGCAAAAGGTCGACGTATCCCATCCAGAGCATGACGCGTTCGTGGCCCAGGGAACCGGTTGCCACCCGCCAGCCCTCGTTGAGCCCACCCACCAGATTCTCGGCCGGCACGCGCGCGTCGGTGAAGAACACCTCGTTGAAGTCGACCTCGTCGCCGTCACACATCGACGCGAACGGGCGGCGCACCACACCCGGGGTGTCGGTCGGGATCAGCAGCACGCTGATGCCCTTGTGCTTGGGCGCGTTCGGATCGGTCCGCACGAACGCCAGCAGCACGTCGGCGTCGTGGGCGCCCGATGTCCACACCTTCTGCCCGTTGACCACGAAATGGTCGCCGTCCAGCACGGCCCGCGTCTTCAGCGACGCCAGGTCCGATCCCGCCCCGGGTTCGCTCATGCCCAGCGACGCGGTGATCTCGGCACGCAGGATGGGTACGGCCCACCGCCGCTGCTGCTCCGGAGTGCCGAACGACAGCAACGACGCCGCGACGATGCCCACGCCCTGCGGGTTGAAGCTGTGGTAGATGCGCCGCCGACCGAGTTCCTCCCGGTAGACGTATTGCTGCAACAAGGTGGCGTTGCGGCCCCCGAACTCCGGCGCATTGCCGGGCAGCAGCCACCCGTTGTCGAACAGCAGCCGCTGCCAGCGGCGCGCCCACTCGGGGATGTGCGAACTGGACCGCGGACGCTCGAACGCCTCGGCGTCCGAGGGCAGATGCGCGTCCAGGAAGGCCACGAATTCGGCGCGGAAGGCCTCGACGTCGGCGTCGAAAGTCAGCTGCACAACACTCCCCGGGGATTATGGCGGTCGCAGAAAACCGGTAGATCAAGGTTTCCACCTACCCGGCGGTAGCCTCTTGACGATTCCGCTTCCAAAGATACGACTGAGAGAATACTATTCTCGTTGATAGGAAGTTACAATCTCCGACACGTCTTCCGTGAGGGGGTCGAGCGCAGCGATGTCACGGCGTTCTCCGGTAGAGTCCAATCATGTTCTCCCCCCGCGGCAATCGTCCGAGCCGCCCGTGACCAGCCCGAGCGAAGAACCGGCCTGGAAGCAGCGGGCCGTCGAGCGGTCGATCAAAACCGCGAAACTGCGTGCGGCGCAGCGTGTTCAGCGCTTCCTTGACGCCGCGCAGGCGATCATCATCGAAAAGGGCAGCACGGACTTTACCGTCCAGGAGGTCGTGGACCGGTCGCGCCAGTCGCTGCGCAGCTTCTACCTGCAGTTCGACGGGAAGCACGAGTTGCTGCTCGCGCTGTTCGAGGACGCGTTGAGCCGGTCGGCCGAACAGATCCGCGCCGCCACGGAAAGCCACACCGACCCGTTAGAGCGGCTCAAGGTGGCGGTCGAGCTGTTGTACGAGGCCTCGCGTCCCGACCCGACGGCCAAGCGCCCCCTGTTCACCGACTTTGCCCCCCGGTTGCTGGTGACACATCCGGCAGAGGTCAAGGTCGCCCACGCGCCGTTGCTCGCGTTGCTGACCGAGCTCATGGAAGCCGCCTGCGACGCAGGCAAGTTGCGCACCGGCATCAATCCCAAGCGGATGGCCGCGATGACCATGCAGACCGTCATGTTCATCGCACAATCCAGCGGCGGTTCCGACGACGCGACGACCCACCCCATCACCGCCGACGAGGTATGGGACTTCTGCTCGCGCGGCTTCGTCGGCTGACGCCGGCCCCTCATCACACCTGACGATGTGAGCACATCGCGAACGAAATTTGCGTTGCGAGAATATGGTTCTCTAATATTCAGAACCACAAATATCAGAAATGAGTCCGTCATTGACACCCGCTGGGGGCGATGACAGAGTTCAGGTGCGGCACGATGCGATCCCGGGGGAAGGAATCGAGGCAGACATGGCTGGACGTGTTGAGGGCAAAGTCGCTTTCGTCACCGGTGCGGCGCGCGGCCAGGGCCGCAGTCACGCGGTGCGGTTGGCGCAGGAAGGCGCCGACATCATCGCCGTCGACATCTGCAAGCCCATCCGCGACGGCGTCACCGACACCGCGATCCCGGCGTCCACGCCCGAGGACCTCGCGGAGACCGCCGACCTGGTCAAGGGCCACAACCGCCGGATCGTCACGGCCGAGGTCGACGTTCGCGACTACGACGCGCTGAAGGCCGCGGTGGACGGCGGCGTCGAGCAACTCGGCCGGCTCGACATCATCGTGGCCAACGCCGGGATCGGCAACGGCGGCGACACGCTGGACAAGACCAGCGAAGAAGACTGGACCGAGATGATCGACATCAACCTGGCCGGGGTGTGGAGACCGTGAAAGCCGGTGTGCCGCATCTGTTGTCCGGGGGGCGTGGCGGTTCGATCGTGTTGACCAGCTCCGTGGGCGGGCTCAAGGCCTACCCGCACACCGGTCACTACGTCGCCGCCAAGCACGGGGTCGTGGGACTGATGCGGGCATTCGCGGTGGAGTTGGGGCAGCACATGATCCGCGTCAACTCCGTGCACCCGACCCACGTCAAGACTCCGATGCTGCACAACGAGGGCACCTTCAAGATGTTCCGCCCCGACCTGGAGAACCCGGGTCCCGACGACATGGCGCCGATCTGCCAGATGTTCCACATGATGCCGATCCCGTGGGTGGAGCCGGTGGACATCAGCAATGCGGTGCTGTTCCTGGCCTCCGACGAAGCCCGCTACGTCACCGGCGTGACCCTGCCCGTCGATGCGGGTGGCTGCCTGAAATAGGGCCGGCGCTCACCGTCCGTCCGGTGCCCACTAGATTCGCCGAGATGGACGTTCTGCAGGGCATCTCTCGCACTTTTCCTGCGAAATGTCGATGTGACGGATGTCGGTGAGGTCGATGTGGCGATGAATGGATTCGAAGGGCGTAAGGCCGTCGTCACGGGCGGCGCGAGCGGGATCGGGTTGGCGACGGCGATCGAGTTCGCCCGCCGGGGCGCCGGCGTCGTGCTCGCCGACGTCGACAAACCCGCGCTGGAGCAGGCGGTGGCGCGGCTGCGCGACGAAGGATTCGAGGCCCACGGCATCACGTGCGACGTCCGCCACCTCGACGAGATGGTGAATCTCGCCGACGAGGCGTTCCGCCTCCTCGGCGGCGTCGACGTCGTGTTCAGCAACGCCGGCATCGTGGTCGCGGGACCGCTCGCGCAGATGAGCCACGACGACTGGCACTGGGTGATCGACATCGACCTGTGGGGCTCCATCCACGCCGTGGAGGCGTTCCTGCCGAGGCTGATCGAGCAGGGCACGGGCGGACACATCGCCTTCACCGCATCCTTCGCCGGCCTGGTCCCCAACGCGGGTCTGGGAGCGTACGGGGTCGCCAAGTACGGCGTCGTCGGCCTGGCCGAAACGCTGGCCCGCGAGGTCAAGCCCAACGGGATCGGTGTCTCGGTGTTGTGCCCGATGGTCGTGGAGACCAAGCTGGTCGCCAACTCCGAACGCATCCGCGGCGCGGACCATGCGATGTCGTCGTCCCCGGAGGCGACGCTGCCCGTGGAGGACGACACCCTGGGCGTCGAGGACATCGCGCGGCAGACGGCCGACGGGATCGCGGCCAACCGCCTGTACATCCTGCCGCACGGGGCCGCCCGCGCGTCCATCCGCCGCAGGTTCGAGCGCATCGACCGCACCTTCGACGAACAGGCCGCGGAAGGCTGGCGGCACTAGCCCGATTGCCCGACTCCTCCCCGGGCTGCGCCAGCCCGCATCGTCGTCGGGCTAACCCGATCGCCCGGCGGCCCCAAGCGGTAGTCGCCGGTCTGCGGGTCGTGGTACCAGCCGCCGGCGGCGTGGGTGCCGCCGTCGACGTGCAGTGTCTGCCCGGTCAGGTAGGCCGACATGTCCGAGGCCAGAAAGACTGCGGCGCCGGCGATTTCGTCGACGTGGCCGGGCCGCCCCAGCGGGACGATGTTGCCCGTCCTGGCCAGGGCCGCGTCACCGCCGAGGCGTGCCAATCCTTCGGTGAGCGTGATGTCGGGGGCGATCGCGTTGACCCGGATCCCGTGCGGCGCCAGCTCCAGCGCCGCGGTTTGGGTGTAGTTGATGACGCCCGCCTTGGCCGCCGCGTACGCCGCGTAGCCCGGTGCGGCGCGCACGCCCTCGATCGAGGTCACCGAGATGACGCTGCCGGGCAGCCCCGCCGACACCAGCCGCCGAGCGACCCGCTGCGTGCACAGCAGCACGTGCCGCAGGTTGGCCTTGTAGAGTGCGTCCCAACCGTTTTCGCTGGTTTCCAGCAGCGGTGAGGAGAACACGCCACCGGCGTTGTTCACCAGGATGGTCACGGGCCCGAGTTCGTCGGTCGTGCGCTGCAGCGCGGCGTCGACCTGTTCGCCGTCCCGGACGTCGGTCTCGACGCCCAGCGCGCCAAGCGATTCCGCCGCCTGCGCACAGGTTTGGGGGTCGCGTTCCCAGATGGCGACCGACGCGCCGAACGCGGCCATGCCGGCCGCGATGCCGCGTCCGATACCGGCTCCCCCGCCGGTTACCACCGCGACGCGGCCGGTGAGCAGGATGTCCGAGGGATCGATCGCCATAGCGGCTAGCCCCCCGCGCCCATCGCGGGTGCCCCGCCGATCACGCCGTCGGCCTCCAACCCGGCGATCTCCGAGTCGGTCAGGCCCAGCTCCGCCAGCAGTTCCCGGTTGTGCTGACCCAGCAGCGGCGCATGAGCGGTGTGCAACCTCTCAGGCCCGGCGGAGAACCTCATCGGCACGGTGCTGAGCCTAGCCGGACCCTTCACCGGGTGGTCGACCTCTTCGAAGAAGCCGCGGAATCCCAGCTGCTCGAGCTCCGTCTGGCGATGGGGTTGCATGACCTTGGCCACCGGCACACCGGCCTCCCACAACGTCGCCACGATGTCGTCGCGGCTGCGGTCGGCGCACCATGCGGCCAGCTGTCCGTCGACGAAATCGTGGTGGGCGCGCCGCCCCGCCGCCGTCGTCAGCTTCGGATCGGTTGCCCACGAAGGTGATCCGATGGCGCCGCACAGTTTCAGCCACTGCTCGTCGGTGGCCACGGCGATTGCGACCCAACTGTCGGGGCGCCCGAACTCGTCGATGTCGGCGGCGCGGTAGAGGTTCTGCGGCGCCGCCGTCGGTCCCCGGTTACCCGCGCGTTCCAGCAGCGCCCCGTACGCGGAGTGTTCGATGATCTGCTCGGCGGCGACGCTGAGCGCGGCATCCACCATCGCCGCCTCCACCAGCACGCCCTGGCCGGTGCGGCGGCGGTGCTCGAGCGCCAGCAGCAGCGCATTGAGGGAATGCATGCCCGCGTTGGGGTCACCGACCGAATAGGGATCGTAGGGGGTGCGGTCCGGATAGCCCGTCATCCAGCTCACGCCGGCCGCGGACTCGATGACATAGGCGAACGCCGGCTTGTCACGCCAGGGGCCGTCCAGGCCGAACCCGGGCATGCGCACCATGACGACGTCGGGCTTGATCGACTGGACCGCGGCGAAGTCCAGGCCGAGCTGGTCGAGCACCCGCGGCGTGAAGTTCTCCGCGATCACGTCGCAGGTTGCGACGAGCCGGCACAGCAACTCCCGCCCGCGCGCGCTCTGCAGGTCCAGCGTGAGCCCCTTCTTGTTGGTGTTCAACGCCGCGAAGATCGGGGACTGCTCCCACCATTGGTTTTCGGTGACCGGCACCCCGGCGATCAGCCGGGTGCCGTCGGGCCGGCGGGTGGATTCCACGTGAATCACCTCGGCGCCGAGCATGGCCAGGAAGTGCGTGCAGCAGGGGCCCGCCCAGAACGTCGTCAGGTCCAGCACCCGAAGCCCGCTGAGGGGCAGCCGGCGTGCCGGCGCGGTGGGCGTGGGGCGCGGGGCCGGTTCGGCGGATCGGTAGCGTGCCGTGTGCTCGCCCAGTCGCGGCGCCGGTTGGGGCGGGCGGAGCCGTGCGGGGCGCATGCGGTAGGGGTGGGCCGGCTGCAGGAACCCGTCGCGCGGGTTGGGCACGAACGAGCCGCGCTCCCGGAAGTGTTCCAGCGCGGCCATGTTCGCGCCGTTGGCGACCGGCGCGTTGGGGATCCGGAAGGCCGTGGCGAGTTCCAGGATGTCGTCGACGGTGTTGGTCTCGAACCACGCGTAGATGTCGTCGGCGTGCAGGGTCGCCTGCTCGGTGATGGTGAGGGGCGACGCCTCGTCGATCCACTCGGGGTGGCCGACCATCGCGCACAGGTCGAACCACTGCTGCGCCGTCCCGCAGCCGACGTCCACGAGTCCGTCCTTGGCGCGCGCCACCCCCGGGACGGTGACGCGCCGCGCGTCTCGCCATGGCCGCCCCAGCATTTCGAAGTAGGTGACGGGATAGTAGGTCAGCCCGAGGATCTGGGCCTCCAGCATCGACAGGTCGAGCAGCTGGCCGGCGCCGCAGTGTCGCGTGGCCAGCAGCGCCGCACTCGCATACACCCCGGCCAGATACTCCCCGACCTGTCCGCCGACGAACACCGGTGCGCGGTCCGGCTCGCCGCGCCCGAGGCCGACGATTCCGCCCGACCATGCCTGCAGCGTGAATTCGGTCGCTACCCGGTCCCGCCAGGGGCCCTCGAGGCCGAAGGGCGTGATCGACAGGACCGTCAGGTGGGGGTGGCGGAGATGGATCGCCGCGGGGCTGAAGTCTTGGCTGTCGGCAACTTTCGATCCGGCCGACCAGACCACCGCGTCGGCGGCCGCCAGCAGCCGGTCGACGAGTTCGACGTCGTCCCGGCCGGCGGGATCGGCGACCACGCTGTGTTTCGACCCGGCCAGGAAGGCGAACAGCGCGCCGTCACCGCCGGGTGGGATGACCGCGCCCGAGGACGACCAGGATCGCAGCGGATCACCTTCCGGCGATTCGACTTTGACGACGTCGGCGCCGCCGTCGGCGAGCAGCTTCGTGCAGTAGGCGCCCGCGATGCCCGAGGACAGCTCCACCACCGTGTAGCCCGCCAGCGGCGGTTCGGTATCAGCTTGCGCCACTACTGCTTCCGCTTCCGCGGGGCATTCTTCTTGGCGCCCGCCTTCATGCGCCCGCTCTTGCTCAGACGCCAGTCCGGGGGGAACCTGCCGTCGTTGTCGTTGACCGCATCGCCCAGACCTCGTGCGAGGGCACCGTCGAGTGTGAACTCGTCGTCGGCGTCGGGGCGGACCAGCCCGCCCATCGACTCGAAGACGCCGCTGAGCATGCTACCCATGTACTCGCCCTGGAACTGCTTCATGATCTCGAAGAAGACCTTCTGCATGAACACCGTGTCGGTGGAGCGGTTGCGCGCGCACGCCAGCGCGTACTTCTCCACCTCCGCCTCGAGTTCGGCCCTGGGGACCACGCTGTTGAGGAAGTTGCAGTCGTACATCTCCTCGGCGGTGAAAGCCCTTCCGGTGAAGACCATTTCCTGGAACTTCCGGATCCCCATGGTCTGCGCCCACCACCACATCCGCGGGCCCCACCCGTAGTAGCGGAACGACGGGTGCCCGAACAGGGCGTCGTCGCTGGCGATCACCAGGTCCGCGTCGGCGGCCTGATAGAAGTGCCAGCCGTAGCAGTAGCCCTTGACCTCGAGGATGCTGATCTTCTTGAAGTCCTGCAGGCCGCGTATCCCGGAGTTGGGGTTGGCATACCACTGGCCGAGAGTGGCGCCGCGCCGCAACGATCCCTGCGGGGGGTACCTGACCTCGTCGGCGCCGAGCCGGAACTCGGCGAGACGCGGGCCCTGGTCCTCGGACCTCTGCGCCGACATGGCCTCGGGGAGATCCGCGCCGGAGCCCAGGTCCTCCCCCGCTCCCCGCACCACCAGCACCTTGACGTCGTCGTCGATGGACGCCCGGTGCAAGAGGTCGGCGTAGCGCACCCGGGCCGCGATGGTCGGCGCGTTGAGATGGTCGGGCCGGTCGAAGGTGATCGTGGCGATGCGGGTCTTGGCGTCCTTGCGGTAGCGGATGATCTTGTCGGCCGGCGGGCCGGGCTTGGCGGCCATCGCTATTCGCGCCAGGACGGGCTCGAGGTCAGCACCTCGTGGCCGTCGTCGGTGATCAGCACGGCTTCGCGCCCGAACACCGCCCCGACCCCCTGTTCCCAGACGTAACCCGTCACGGCCAGCACCATTCCCGGCTCCAGGTGTTCGCGGGTCGCGGTTTCGGGTAGGTGCGGGGAGACGACGGGCGGATCGAATCCCATGCCCAGCCCTCGCGCGACCGGCATGGGCGGCGCCTGCTCGCCCGCGGCCCGATAGGCCGCCAGCAGTTCGGCGGCCCCCGCCCCCGGCCGACATGCCGCTAACAGCTTGTCCCACAGCCGTTCCGAACGCCGGCGCAACGGCCCGGCGTCGCCGGCAGCCCCTGCGGGCCAGGTTCGCCCCACCTCGCCCATGTAGCCGCCGGCGAGCACGCCGGCCGAGAACGCCACCAGGTCGCCGTCGTTCACGCGGCCATCGCCACCGACCCGCCGCCACGGGTGATCACGCGACGTCGCCCAGGCGAATTCCTGGTTCGCGGGGGTCGCCACGCCGCCGCCCGCCATGGCTTCCAGCATGACGCCGGCCAGGGTCTGTTCGCGCACTCCCGGGTGCAGCTCGGCCACCGCGGCGGCCAAACCCGACTCGGCCTTGGCGATCGCCTCCCGCACCGCGGCCACCTCCTCGGCGGTCTTGATCCGCCGGGCGGCGCGCATGGCGAGCTCGCCGTCGACCAACGTCGCGTTGGGAAACGCCGTCGGCAGCAGCTGCGCGAAAGCCGGTGACAGCGCGTCGGTGCCGACGCGGCGCGCGGTGGCCGCACCGTCGATGCGCCGCAGCACCGCCATGGTGTTCGCCGGATTCCACGAGATGCCGTACAGGTTCTCGTGGGGGATGTCGTCGGGGACGCCTTCGTCCCAGGTGCTCAGCAGGTGAACGGCGCCGGTCGCGCGCACCAGCACACACGACGGGCCGAAGGGCCGGGTCCCGGCGACCCACAGCTGCGGTGTGCCGGTGACGTAGCGGACGTTGGCCTGCCGGCCGAGGACCAGGACGTCGAGGTCGTGTGCCGCCATCTGGTCCAGCACTCGCCGGCGGCGCCCCGAGCGCAGCGCGCGCTCGTCGGGGCAGACTTCAACCGACATGGGGGCCATAGGGGGTGTAGGGGTAGTCGGTCAAGCGGATCGAACCCTCCTCGGTGATCACCACGACCTCTTCGCTGCGGTAGCCGCCGGTGCCGTCTTCCCACACCACGGGCTCGAGCACCAGCACCATGCCGGACTGCAGGACGAAGTCGTCATCGAATTCCTGCCCGAGATCGGTTCCGATCATGGGCATTTCGGCCGCGTTCACGCCGATCCCGTGGCCGAGGTAGAAGTGGGGCAGCCAGGGCCGGGTGCCGCCGTTGGCCGCGGTGGCGGCCCTGCCGAGATCGCCGGCGGTCGCGCCGGCCCGGGCCACCCCCTCGACGGCGGTCATGATCTGCTGCCATTTCTCGAACTGCGCCTGCTGGCGTGGCGTGGGTGCGCGACCGACGATCCAGGTCCGCCCGAAGTCGGAGCAGTAGCCACGGTAGGTGATGCTGACGTCGGTCCACAGCACGTCGCCCTCGGCCAGCTCACGCTCCGTGGTCAGCAGCGGCAGTGCCAGATCGCCGTGTGTGGTCCACACGCCCTCGGCCTTGCTGTGCGGCATCACCTGCCAGATCGGCTCCAGCATGCTGGCCATCGCCCCGAGCTCGAAGGCCCGCCGCAAAAAGCGCGCCGACAGCTCGATTTGGCGGATGCCGGGGGCCAGCGACTTGTGGACGTCGACCATCGCCTCGTCGGTGATCCGGACCGCGGTGCGGATGCAGGCCAGTTCGTCCGGGGTCTTGACCACCTTGGCGGCACCGACGATCGCGGCGGCGTCGGCGGGAGCGCCGCCGCCGAACAACGACTTCCCGGCACGCGACATGGCCCCGGTGCACTCGTCGACGGCGATCACGGCCCCGGCCGGCACCAGGTCGGCCAGTTGACGCGCGAAAGTGGCGACGCCCTCGTCGAATTCGAGGTAGACAGGGCCGTGGAGGTGGTCGGCGGGCAACTCCGACTCGTGCGCGACGCCCTCCCGGTACGGCAGGAACAGATGCGGCCACTCGTCGTCGGCGAGGACCACGGCCAGCGGCCGCTCGACATAGGACAACCCGGCGTCGCCGAGCGGCCAGCTGGTCCCCGTGGCATAGACCACCGTGTTGTTGCCGAGCAACACCATCGCGTCCACACCGCGTTCGGTCATCGCCGAGCGCAGGCGCGCCCCGGTCTCCCGGCGCAGGCGGGCGAAGTCGGGGGTGTCGGGGATGGCCAGGCCCGCGCCGCAGGGGCGAGCGTCGTCACTCCAGCCCCAGGAATCGGGTGACGTTGCCGCTGACGATCTTCGCCGCGTCAGCCGGCCCGACCGCGTCGACGACCGCCGCCAGGGATTTCTCCGAATAGCCGTAGGTGCTCTCGTTGTGCGGGTAGTCGCTGGACCACATCACCTTGTCGACGCCGATCTTGTCGATCAGCTGCAGACCCAGCGGGTCGACCATGAACGACGCCATCATGTGCGTGTCCCAGTAGTACCGCACGTCGTGCTGCAGCGGCCGGTTGAACATGTGCCGGTAGGAGGCCACCAGGTGCTCGGCGTCCTGCAGCGCCCACGGCACCCACGCGATCCCGCCCTCGAACCAGCCGATCCGCAGGCCCGGGTGGTCATCGAGGATGCCGCCGAAGATGTACTTGGAGAACGTCTCCCGGAATCCGTCGATGTTGATCATCATCCCCACGACGACGCTGTTGAACTCGCACGGGCTCTTCGGCGGGGTTTCGCCGATGTGGTGGGTGAGCGGCAGCCCGGCGGCTTCGATCTCGTCCCACACGGCCCGCATGGACGTGCTGGCATAGTCGATCGGGTTTCCGTCGTCGTCCTTGCCGGGGTTCAGGGGCATCAGGAACGTCTTGATGCCCAACGACTTCAGCTCTTCGAGGGTCTTGCGGGTGCCCGTGGGGTCCCACCAGTTGATCAGTCCGGCGCCGTAGAAGCGGCCACCCGAGCGCTCCTGCAGCTCCGCGATGTAGTCGTTGTAGATGCGGAACGTCAGTTCGCGCAACGCCTTGTCCGGGTAGTGGAACAGCGCCAGTACCGCGTTGGGGAAGGCCAGTTCCTTGTCGACGCCGTCGTCGTGCAGTTCGGCGATGCGCGCCTCGATGTTGGTGCTCGCGGCCCCCGGCAGGTCGTCGTACTGCATCAGCACCGCGCTGAAGTCGCCGGGCAGGAACGACTGGCCCTTGCGCCCGACCTGGTAGGCGCCATCCTCGTACCAGATCCGCGGCGCCTTGTCCTTGAGGTCGTCGGGGAACCGCTCGTAGAAGATGTCGGAGGCCAAGGAGATGTGGTTGTCCGCGGAGAACACCACGGTGCCCTCGGGCAGGCCCACGTCGACGCCGCCGGCGTGGCCATGGCGATCCTTCGGTGCGCCGAAGCCTTCGGGAGGATAGAGCGAGACTGGGCTGGTTGTTGTCATCGTTGACCTTCCTTCGGGAGCGGGGCTACCAGGTGACCGGCAGTTCGTAGACGCCGTAGGCCAACCGGTCGTGCTTGAACGGCACCTCCTCGATCGGGACGGCGAGCGAGAGCGTGGGGATGCGGCGGAACAACGTTCGGTAGACGATCTGCAGCTCCGCACGAGCGAGCTGCTGACCCACGCACTGGTGTCTGCCGTACCCGAACGCGACGTTGCGATCCGCGCCCGAGCGGTGCAGGTACAGCCGGTCCGGTTCGGTGAAGGCATCGGCATCCCAGTTCGCCGGGGCCAGGTCGATGATGATGCCTTCTCCGGCGCGGATGACCTCACCGGCGATGGCGATGTCTTCCAGGGCGACGCGGCGCTGTCCGTTCTGGATGATGCTGAGGTACCGCAACAGTTCCTCGACCGCGTTGGCCACGATCTTGGGGTCCGCGGCATCGCGGATCACGGGCACCTGCTCCGGATTCGCCAGCAGGGCAAGGACACCCAGCCCGATCATGTTCGAGGTGGTCTCGTGTCCGGCGATCAGCAGGCCGGTCCCGAGCTGGGCGGCCTCCTTGACGGTGAGCTCGCCCGCCCTGACCCGCTCGCCCAGATCGGACACCGCGTCCTCGCCGGGGTTCTCCATCTTGGCCTCGACCAGCCGGGCGAGGTAAGCGTTCAGGCTCATCGCACCCTTGGCGGTGTCCTCGCCGGTCGCGTAGCGCGCGAGCCCGACGGTGGCATGCTCCTGGAACATCTCGGCATCCTCGTAGGGCACCCCGAGCAGTTGGCTGATCACCAGCGACGGCACCGGCAGGGCCAGCGCGGCGACCAGGTCGGCGGGTCGCGGTCCGGCCAGCATCGCGTCGATGTGGTCGTCGGTGATCTGCTGGATGGTCGGGCGCAAGCCCTCGACCCGCTTGAACGTGAAGGGTTTCGACAGCATGCGGCGGAACCGGGTGTGCTCCTCGCCGTCGGCGGTGAACACCGATCGCGGCCGCTTGTGCACCGTGGACAACATGCCCGCGTTCCAGTGCGGGAAGCCGGGCACCCGGTCGTCGACGCTGACCCGAGAGTCGGAGAACAGCTCGCGCACTTCCTCGTAGCCGGTGACGAGCCACGGCGTGCTGCCGTCCCAGATGCGGACCCGGGACAGCGGCGCGGCCGCCGCGAGCGCCATGACATCCGGCGGCGGGGCGAACGGGCAGCCCGCCTCCCGCGCCATCGGATATTCCGGTATGCCCGAATCGATTTCGGTCCCTGCGGTCAGCGTGTCCGACATGTCACTCCTCGATACGGATGGCCAGTGCGGGGCAGGCGGCGGCCGCCCGGCGCGCGCCCTCGGCCTGATCGGGCGAGGGGCTCGGATTGAGCAGCACGACCACGCCGTCGTCGTCGCGTTGGTCGAAGATGTCGGGAGCGTTCAGGACGCAGTTGCCCGAGGACGCGCAAACGTCTTGGTCGACGGTCACTTTCACCTGCGGACCCCCTTCACTCGTACGATGTCACGGGCGCCAGCCACAGCCCCACCACCGCGTCGATGAGGCCGGACGCGGCGGCGCGCCAGGAACGTTGGGACGGCGACGCCCCGGCGGCGAGCGCGCGCTCGCGGTCGGCGCAGGTATGCATCAGCAGGTTGCGGGCCATGATGTTGCGGTCGAAATGCACCTCGGCGGGCAGGTCGGGCAGGCACCGGTTGATGCCCTCGACGACCTGGACCAGCGACGGCGAACTGAGCGCGCCCTTGACGATGATGTGGTAGTAAGCGGGATCGGTCATCGCCTGCGCGGCGAATCGCGCGTACCACGTGGGGCTCCCGAGTTCGGCCAGGTGGTCGGTGAGGGGCCGCACCAGGCAGGCGACCCAGTCGCGCAGTTGCGCCGGGTCTTCCCGCTTGAGCAGTTCGGCCACCATCTGCTCGCGAAGTTGCTCGACGGGCCCGCGGTGCTTCTGCTCGATGGCGCGCACCAGGTCGGCCTTGGTGCCGAAGTGATAACCCACCGCGGCGTTGTTGCCCTGGCCGGCGGCCTCGCTGACCTGCCGGTTGGACACCGCGAACATGCCGTGCTCGGCATACAACCGCTCGGCGGCCACCAGGATCGCCTCCTGGGTGGAGCTGGCCCGCTCGGTGCGAACGGCCCTGCCGGCTGCGGTCATTGCGTCAGTCAACCCCGCGCCGGCGATTAAGTCAAGCGATTGATTTAATCTTTGTCTCGGCCCGGCTACGCCGAGGCGCCGAGTTACCAAAGACCCTCGCGGATGGCGTTCACGTTGCGCCACGATGGAGTTTCCGTGTCGCGGCGCTGAAGCAACGGGCAGCCGGGCGCAGAAGCTTCATCAGGGAGGGACAACCGTGCTGTCAGCGCGACAGGCGGCGGAGATCGAGAATTCCGCGTGGTTTCAGACGAGATGGGCGCCGTATGCGCTCATCGACGCCGACTTGCCTGGATTTTTCATCGAATGTGGAGATCAGGGGTGTCGTTAACGTGAAAGGTGCACTGCCGCAAGGATAATCGGAGTATTCGAGGCTCGGTTATCCAGGATGGGAGTGCACCTGTCAGATGCAGGCTACTACGGATTGGTCGAAGAATGTCCGAGTTGAGGTCCGTGGCGACGACGTGGTCGGGCACGCCGGTAACGTGATACCCCGGTTGCTGGCCGACAATCTGGGTTTGACCAGCGGTTTGTCGTCGGTGCTGTCGCGCCCAGAAGTCACCCACGACCGAGGCGCGGTGTTGCGCGATGTGGCGGTATCGATCGCCGGCGGCGCGCAGAACCTGGCCGGCACCGCGGTGCTGCGCGATCAGCACCGGTTGTTTCAGGCGGTGGCGTCGGTTCCGACGATGTGGCGGTCCCTGGGCGAGATCGACGAGCAGAGCATCACCGAGGTCACGGCCGTGCGCAACAAGGTCCGCTCTCGGGTGTGGGAGGCGATCGAGGCCCGCCACGGTGCGATCCCGGCTTCGCAGACCTGCTATGGGGACCTCGGGGACACGATCGTGATCCGCATCGACGCGTCGCTGATTCAGTCGCACAGCGATAAGCAGCACGCCGCAGGCAATTTCAAAGGCGGGTTTGGCTTCCACCCGCTGTTGGCGTGGTGTGACAACACCGGCGAACTGCTGGCGGTGATCGCCCGTGCAGGCAACGCCGGCTCGAACACCGCGGCCGATCATATCGCGATCATCGACGCCGCGATCGCGGCGATCCCGGCCAAGTGGCGCCGCAAGTTGCTGGTCACCATCGACGGCGCGGGTTCAAGCCACGCCGTCGTCGAACACCTGGAGAAACTCAATGCCCGGCTGGGGATGTCAGTGGGCTACTCGGTCGGATTCGACCTCGATGAGCGGGTCCGGGTCGCGATCGGCCAGATGCCCGATGCGGGATGGCAAGCCGCACTGGATGCCACCGGAGCGGCCCGTGACGACGCCCAGGTCGCCGAGTTGACCGGGCTGCTGCGCCACAGCACCGGAGGGGATCGGCTGGTCGGCTGGCCGGCCGGCATGCGCATCCTGGTGCGGCGCGAAGAAATCGAACACGGCACCCAGTTGTCATTGTTCGAGCAGCTGGCCGGCTACCGCTACCAGGTCCTCGCCACCTCGACTGCCGGTGGACAACCCCAGCGACTGGAAGCCCGCCACCGCGTCCACGCCCGGGTGGAGGGCTTCATCCGCACCGGCAAAGACACCGGCCTGGCCCGCTGGCCCTCACACTCGTTCGCCATCAACACCGCTTGGGTCACCGCCGTCGCGATCGCCATCGACCTGCTGTGCTGGATGCGACTGCTACTCCTGGACGGCCCACTGGCCAAAGCCGAACCCGCCACCCTGCGCTACCGGCTGCTGCACGCCGCGGCCCGGCTGATCAAACGATCCCGCTACCTGATCCTGCGGATCCCCCAAACCTGGCCCTGGGCACAAGAATTCGCCGACGCCCTCAACAGGGTCCGCGCCATACCCTGACCCACAGGCCCCTATGCCCTCTCGACCCCAAGAAAGGAGTAACCACCCCCGGGATAAAGGACCCGGCGTCACCGCACGACACGCGGCGCCGCCGCCTACCCCCAGCCTCAAAACCTCGACAAAGCTGCCGCCCCGCAGACCGCCACAGCAGAACCCGGGCCACCGTGAAATTCTGAGGCTTACGCATCCGTTCGGTGAACGCGGCTTTCGAACGGGCTTCAGCACACCCGCGGGACGCCATGATCGGTCGTCCGCTGTTCGAGGTATTCCCGGACAACCCGGCCGACGTGGAAGCGGACGGCGTGGCCAACCTCGCCGACTCGCTGGAAAAGACGTTCCGCCGCGGGGCGCAACACTGGATGGGCGTGCAGCGCTACGACGTTCCCGACCGGCAGCGGCCGGGCGAGTTCCTCTACCGGGTGTGGATGCCGGTGAACTCCCCGATCCGCGACGGACGCAAGACAATCGCCGCGCTGCATCACAGCCAGGACATCAGTCGCGTGGTGCCGCCGGCCGCGAGCCGGCGATGCTTTCCCGGCACGGCCGAGTTCCGGAACACGGCCGACTCTCTCGGCCGGCAGTTTCCGGGGCTACCCGCGGAGGTGGTGCTCGGCGTGCTCACCCATTCGCACAGCGTGCTGATGGAAACGCTCGGAGCGCCGGATCTCGAGCAGGCGGGGCACCTGGCCAGGCTGCGGCTGGAGGCACGCGCGGGTCACCCCGCGCTGGAATCCTGACGGGTCTGGCCTCACTCGCTCCGCCGGATCGCCTTGCCGGCCACGGTCCCCCCGTCCACCGGCAGCACGGTGCCGGTGACGTAGCGCGACCGGCGGCCGGCGAAATACAGTGCGGCCTCGGCGATGTCGTCGGGGGTACCCTCGCGCTGCAGCGGGCGGTCGGCGCGCATGGTCTCGCGGATCCGCGCCTCGAAGCGCTCGGCCCGGCCCGGGTCCATGGTCGATGCCGACGAGGCCACCAACGGCGTCGGGATGTTGCCCGGCGCGATGGCGTTCACCCGAATGTCGTGTCGCGCCAACTCGATCGCCGCGGACTTGGTGAACTGGATGACCGCGGCCTTGGAAGCACGGTAGGTCAGCACGCCGCCACCGGCCTGGATTCCGCCGATCGAGGTGACGTTGACGATCGACCCGCCGCCGTGGGTGGCCATGTGCCGGGCGGCATCGCGCGTCCCCGCCATCACGCCCAGCACGTTGACGGCCATGACGCGGTGGAAATCGGCCAGGTCGTCCTCGAGGAGCCCCGGGTGCATGACGCCGGAGACACCGGCGTTGTTGACCATCACGTGCAGACCCCCGCATTCCCGCACGGCCGCGTCCACCAGCGCCCCGATCTGCGCGGGGTCGGAAACGTCGGTGCGCCGGAAGACGGAGCCGGCACCCAGCGCCGCGGCCAGCCTCTCGCCCTTGTCCGCGTCGACGTCGGCGACGACCACCCGGGCCCCCTCGGAGACGAACCGTTCGACGATGCCGCGACCGATGCCGGAAGCGCCACCGGTGACGATGGCCACCCTGCCGTCGAGTTCGTTGCCCACACGGAGAGTTAATCGGCGCGCGATGCATTAAGTCAAGCGATTGATTTAACCCGCCGGCGGACGGCGGATCGCCCACGCGGCCCCACCGGCCGTCGGTAGGGTCGGCAGCAAACTCACGAAAGGCTCGAGCATGAAGATCGTGGTTGTCGGCGGCACCGGGCTGATCGGATCGCAGGTGGTGGCCATGCTCAGCGAACTGGGGCAAGAGGCCGTCGCGGCCTCGCCGCGCTCGGGCGTCAACTCCCTCACCGGCGAGGGCCTCGGCGAAGCGCTCGTCGGCGCGCACACGGTCGTCGACGTGTCCAACGCCCCGTCCTGGGCCGATGACGACGTGCTGGAGTTCTTCAGCACGTCCACCCGTAACCTGCTGGAGGCGGAGCGGGCCGCCGGCGCCAGGCACCACGTGGCGTTGTCGATCGTGGGCGCCGAGCGGGCCTCCGAAAGCGGCTACATGCGGGCCAAGATCGCGCAGGAGAAGCTGATCGTGGAATCGGGTTTGCCGTATTCGATCGTGCGCGCGACTCAGTTCTTCGAATTCGTTGACGGCATTGCCGATTCGATGACCGAGGGGAACACCGTCCGCGCGCCGCGCGGGGCGTTCCAGCCCATTGCCGCCACGGATGTCGCCACGGCCGTCACGCGCGCGGCCGCCGGCGATCCGCTGAACCGGGTGACCAACGTCGCGGGCCCGGAAAAGCGGGGCATGGACGATTTCATCCGGATCCGGTTCGCCGCCACCGGTGATCGACGGGAGGTGATCAGCGATCCCGATGCCCGCTACTTCGGGGCCTTGCTCGACGACCACACCATCGTTCCCGTGGAGGGTGAGGAACTCACCGTCTTCCCCACCCGGTTCGGTGACTGGATGGCCGCGGGCGCGACCTAGCAGGCCACGATCGGGTTCGTCGACCACACCGCCGGGCTGCGGGATCACCGCATATTCGGCGAGAAAAGCTCTCAGCGATTGCGCCCCGCCCGCCGGTCGAGCACGGTATAAGGCTAGGGGGACCATCCCAGGACATGACCGAGGAGCTTTCATGGCCGTGCTGCCCACCGGCGGAGCCCCCTTCGAGGCCGCGCCGCTGACCAGGCGCGGGTTCATGGCCGCCGGCATCGCCGGCGGGTTGGCGCTGGCGGCCTGCGGGCAGTCCAGGCCGCAGGGTCCGGGCAACGCCGCGAAGATGGCCGACGCCATCGCCGCGGCCGAGGCGGCCCGGCCGCACAGCGGCCGCACGGTGACCGCCGCTCTGACTGCCCAGCGGACCGAGGTCGACCTGGGCGGGACCGTGGTGCGCACGCTGGCCTACGGCAACGGCGTTCCGGGACCGCCGATCCGGGCCAAGGTCGGTGACGAGCTCGTCGTCAGTGTGTCCAACCGGCTCGACCGCCCCACGTCGGCGCATTGGCACGGCATCGTGATCCGCAACGACATGGACGGCGCGGCGCCGGCCACGCCGAACATCGACGCCGGCCAGGACTTCACCTACCGCTTCTCCGTTCCCAACCCGGGCACCTACTGGGCCCATCCGCACGTTGGCCTCCAGGAGGACGCGGGCCTTTACCTGCCGCTGATCGTCGACGATCCGGCCGACTCCGGTTACGACTCCGAATGGATTGTCGTCCTGGATGATTGGACTGACGGTGTGGGCAAGAGTCCGCGCTATCTGTTCGACGAGCTGACGTCGGCGAACAAGCCCGGCGCGCACAGCACGCCCACCACGACGACAACCAGCGCGGCGCCGGAGTTGTCGCGCGGGGCGACCATCGCCTTCGACAACACCACCATGATGTATCACCCGATGCACCTGCACGGCCACACCTTCCAGCTGATCAACTCCGACGGCACGCCCGGCCCGCGCAAAGACACCGTGATCGTGCTGCCGAAGAAGAAGCTCAACGCCGTCCTCGTCGCCGACAACCCGGGCGTGTGGCAGCTGCACTGCCACAACACCTATCACATGGCCGCCGGGATGCAGACCCGCCTGGACTACCTCTTCTGAGGGCTCTTCTGGGAACTCCGTGGGTCATGGGATGGCCGGATAGAGCTGGAGCCCGCCGAGGTGGAAGTAGATCGCGGTCTTGAAGTGCTCGCGGTTGCGGTAGCCGCGGGCCGAAACCCGGATGGCCTGGATGCGTGAGTTCAGGCCCTCGGCACCGGCGTTGGTGATGCGGTGGGCGAAGTAGGACAACAGCCCCGCCTCGTGGCGCTTCAACGTCTTGGCCGCGTCGATGATCGGCTTGAGACGGCAGTGGGTGGCCCAGAAGTACCAGCGCTTAAAGTGTTTGGCTGCCCAGCCGCGACGCTGGTAGGACCAGAAGTGCCGCAGACTCTCCTTGATCGCCCATGCCCGAGCGGTTTTCAGGTCACCGGAGCGCAGCGTGGCGAAGCGGTCTTGGTGACGGTCGGGCAGGTTCTCCGCCGAATACAGCCACAGGTACTTGCTGCCGGCCAGGCTCTTATCGCCGGCCGCGGCCAGCGCCCGGTTCTCGGCCTTGCGCACGGTGTCCACGGCCTTGGTCAGGTAGCCCATCAGGTGGTAGCGGTCGAAGACGATCTTGTTCTCGGCGTCGCTCAGGTGCGCGCGCACCGAGGCGGCGAACGGCTCCCACATGTCCATTGCCACCGCCTCGATCCCGGCCAGCTGCTCGGGGGTGAACCGGTCGAAGTAGCCGTCCAGGCTGGCCTGGCGGCGTTCGTCGGCGATGTAGTCCACCGTGCCCGCGTCCAGGTCACTGACCACGGTGATGTAGTCCTGTCCCTTCCCGGCCGCCTTCTCATCGACCCCGACGTGGGCCGGCGCCACCAGCGGTTTGGCGGCCAGGCCGCGGGCCACCGCACGGTCCATCAGGTGCCACGCCTCGTCCCAGCTGACCCGCAGCAGCCCGGCCGCGGCCGCCACGTCGCACGCGGCGAGCACGTCGATGGCCAGCCGCTCAAACAACATGGTGAACCGCGAATGCGGCTCGGCCCACGGCAGCCGCACCTGATGCACCCCGTGCTCGGGACAGGCCACCCGCGGCGGGCTGGCATGCAGGAACGTCAGAAACGCACACGAGTCCAGATGCCGCCACGCCCGTTCCTCGCCATGGTCATACACCGACAGCTCGCGCTCGCAGTCCGGGCAGGCGAACCGGGTCCGGCCCGGATGCACGACCCAGACGTCCACCCGACCTTCCTGAGCCGACAGCTCCACCCGTTGCACCTCCCACGGCGCTACCAGTCCCAGCAGATGGCGGTACAACTCGGTGTCGCGCACACAGCACATCCTGCCGCCCTGCGCCCATCACGCCCAGACCAGACCCACAGAAAACCCGGAAGCGCCCTTCTGAGGAGTCAGGCCGTTTCGAAGAAGTCCAGCAACAGGTCGTTGACGGCCGGCGCCTGCTCGATCTGCGGGCAATGCCCGGCCTTGTCGACCACCGCCGAGCGGGCGCCGTCGATCTGCTCGGCGATCTGCGCCGCCCATCCGGGCGGAAGCAGCTTGTCCCCGCCGCCCTCGACCACCACGGTCGGCACACCGATGCGCTCGTAGGCTCGCGCGCTCGACGCCGTCCCGGACGGCCCCGCACCCGGACGCCGAAATCGGGCCGCCGCCACGGCTTCCCACGCGCCGGGCGCGGTGCTTGATTCGTGGCGGCGCCGCACATAATCATCGTCGGCCGGATATCCCGGGTCGTAGAACAGCGCCTCGACGATGCGCCGCATCGCCGGCAGCGTCGCGTCGTACTGCTGTAAGGCCTCGAAGTGCTCGTTCTGCTGAATCTCCCCGCCCCCGCAGATGATCGCCAGGCTGCGGATCGGCAGCATCGGATTCTCCGAGGTCGCGTCGGTGAGCAGGTTGACGGCACCCATCGAGTTTCCGGCGAAGTGTGCGGCGTCCACGCCGAGCAGCTCGCAGAAGTGCGCCACGTGCCGGATCCGCATCCCGCGCCCATTCACGAAGTCGACCACCTTGGCCGACTCACCGAAGCCCAGCTGATCCGGGGCCAGCACCCGATAGTGCGCCGCCAGGGCCGAGATGTTGTGCTCCCAGCCGAGTTCGGCGCCTGCCCCGAACTCGCCGCCGTGCAGCAGCACCACCGGGTCGCCGTCGCCAGCCTCCAGATAGCTCGTGGCCAGTCCGTCGACCAGCATGGTCTTGCGCTGAATCTCCATCGGCGCCTTTTCTACTTGATCGCAATCGGGTTCACCGGAGAACCGACCGCGCCGACGAATCTCAGCGGCGGCGCGACGAGCTGGAAGTCGTAGACGCCGTCCGCGGCACAATCTTCCGCCAGCGCCGTCAGGTCCCAGAACTCACCGAGCATCAACCCCATGTCGCGCAGGCACAGCAGGTGCATGGGCAGGAACGCGCCCTCGACATCCGGAACCAGGTCCTCGACCTGAAGATTGTCGGACGCGACCGCCGCGACCTCGTGGTCGTGCAGCCACGACGCACAACGCCAGTGCAGCCCCGAGAACGGCTCGGTCTTGTTGCCCGTCTGCAAAAACCTCGCCCACCAGCCCGTCCGGATCACGACGATGTCGCCACGCTCGATGGTGACCCCCTGCGCCCGAACGACATCGTCCAATTCCTGCGGAGTGATCGGATTCCCCTGCTCGAGGAACACTTCCGCGCCCCGATGCCGCACCAGGTCCAGCAGCACGCCCCGCGAGGTGATCCCCTTGACGTCGACCTTGGCGATGCTGCAATGGTAGGCGCCCATGCTGGTCACCGAACCGGCCGCGAAGCCGTTGTAGAGCTTGTCCTCGTAGTAGACGTGCGACAGCGCATCCCACTGGGTGGCCGCCTGCAGCGGCATGATGACCATGTCCTCGTTGAACCGGAACAGGTTGTCGACGAAGTAGCCACCCATCTGCTCGGCGGTCGGGTTCTGGGTCCATCGGGGCCCGTACTGCGCGAGTGTGTTCGCGTCTCCGCCGTCGACGGTCATCACCAGGACGGGGTTGTGCCGAAAATGGAAGGCCCCCTGCGGCCCCGACGAGCCGAAGTCCACCCCGAGCGGGAACACCTTGCCGTGCCGGACCAGGCTTGCGGCGTGCGAAACCTTCTCCGCCGTGATGAAGTTCAGCGTGCCGAGCTCGTCGTCGGCGCCCCACCGCCCCCAGTTGGAGACGTCGCGGGCAACCCGCCGGAATTCGGTCAACCCGGCCACGGGGCTCCTTCCTCGAGTTCGCGGGCGATCGCCGCTCCGGCGTTGCCCCCGTCGACCCACACCACCTGCCCCGAGATGTAGCTTGCCGCAGCGCTATTCAGGAACAGCAGCACCGATGCCTGTTCCGCGGCCGTGGAAACCCGCCCCAGCGGCTTGGGGATGTCGTCGAGGAAGCCCTGCCCGTAGGCCGCGCGCAGCTGATCGAGGATCGGCGTCTCGGTGACCCCCGGACCGGTGCAGTTGATCCGGATGCCCCGGGCCCCGAGGGGCGTCGCACTTTGCATGGTGTACAGGATGACCGCTTCCTTGGCCAACCGGTACCCCCCTCCGGTGAGCTCGTCGGGATGCTCACGGCACCAGTCGATGCCCTCCCGCATCGTGGAGGTGCGCAGCAGTGGTGCGACCGATCGCAGGTGCTCGCGGTACCCGGCGGCCGCCAGCGACGACACGCTCACGATGGACGACCCCGGGCCCATCAGCGGGAGCAGCGCCTCGGTGAGATGCCGCGGACCCAGGAAGTTGATGGTGACGACCAGCGGCGGATCGCCGATCCCCGAGGACACCCCGGCCACGTTGAACAGCGCGTCCACCGGCCCGCCGATCGCGGCCACCGCCCGGTCGATCGAGCCCGGGTCGGCGAGGTCCACCTCGTGAAAAGCGTTGAGCTCGAGTGCCGGCCGGCGCTTGTCGAGGCCGACCACCTCGGCGCCGAGTTCGGTGAGCCGGCGCACCACCTGTTCGCCGATGCCCGACGCACATCCGGTCACGACCGCCCGGCGGCCGTCGTAGCGCCACAGCCCGTCGATCTCTGCCAACCTCAGCCGGCTTCCGGGATCACTTGCGCTGCTCCCTGGCCCGCTGCGCCGCCTGGACGCGGCCCTCGTTGATCTCGGCCATGGCCTCGGGGATCTCGCTGGCCGTGAACTTGTCGCGGCCGGTGGGCAGGCCGCCGAAGGCGTAGGTCTCGTCGAACTGCGGCGCGGCCGGTGCCGGCCGCCGCGCCTCCACCTTTTCGATGACGGGCTCGAGCCGCCTGGTCTTCTCGGCGACCGCCTTCGCGTCGCGCTCGATGAACTCGGGCAGCACCTCGCTGCCCATCAGCTCGATGGATTCCATGGTGCCCTCGTGGCTGCGCGGGTTGAGCAGCAGGATGATCTCGTCGACGCCGCTCTCCTCGTAGCCCCGCAGGAATTCGCGCACGGTGGCCGGGGTTCCGATCGCGCCGCGGCCGGGACCGTAGGCCAGCGTCGGGTCCTTCTCGACCTCTTCGAGGTAGCGCTGCCACACACCGGTCCGCCCGGGGGTGTGCATCCCGGTCAGGTAGTAGTGCATGATCCCGAACGAGAAGAACCCGCCGCCCTGCCCGAGACGCTGGAGTGCCTGTTCCTCGGTCTTGGCGACCATCATCGACAAGTCGCCGCCGATGGCCAGGATGTTCGGGTTGATCTGCGGCGTGACGGGCACGCCGTTCTCCTCGAACTCCTTGTAGTAGCCGTTGACGCGCTCGGTGAGCGGCCCGGGGCCGGTGTAGGCGAAACTCAGTGCGCCGATGCACTTCTGAGCCGCCATCTGCACGCTGGCCGGGCGCGTGCAGGCCACCCAGACCGGGGGATGCGGCTTTTGCATCGGCTTGGGGATCACGTTGCGCGGCGGCATCTGGATCTGCTCACCCTTGAAACCGGTGAACGGCTCCTCGATCATGCACCGGATGGCCACCTCGAGGGACTCCTCCCACTGGGCGCGCTTGTCGGCCGGGTCGACGTCGAAGCCACCGAGCTCACCGACGGAGGAGCCTTCCCCGGTGCCGAATTCGACGCGTCCGTTGGAGAGCAGGTCGATGGTCGCGACGCGTTCGGCCACCCGGGCGGGGTGGTTGACGGCGGGCAGCAGGTGCATGATGCCGAAGCCCAACCGGATGTTCTTGGTCCGCTGGCTGGCGGCGGCCAGGAAGATCTCCGGCGCCGTGGAATGGCAGTACTCCTCGAGGAAGTGGTGCTCGGTGAGCCACACGGTAGAGAAGCCCGCCTTGTCCGCGGCCTCGACCTCGTCCAGGCAGTCCTGCAGCATGACCCGTTCGTCGTCGGGCGCCCACGGCCGCGGCAGGGCGAACTCGTAGAACAGGGAAATTTTCATCGATTACCTCCTATGAGAATTAACGGTTCGCTCAAACCCCTGCGCGGCACAGTGTTTCGCTGCGACGAACCCGAAGGTCATGGCCGGGCCGATGGTAGCCCCGGCGCCGGCGTAGCTGCGGCCCATGACGGGCGCGGAGGTGTTGCCCACCGCGTACAGCCCCCGCACGACCGTGCCGTCCGGCCGCAGCACCCGGGCGTGTTCGTCGACACTCAGGCCACCCGACGTGCCGAGGTCGCCGAGCACGATCCGGAACGCGTAGTACGGCGGATCCCCCAGCGGGTACAGGTTGGGGTTGGGCAGGGTGGGGTCTCCGTAGTAGTTGTCGTACACGCTGTCGCCGCGGTCGAAGTCGTCGTCGTGCCCGTTGCGCGCAAGTTCGTTGAACCGGCGCGCCGTTTCGGCCAGTTCGGCGGCCGGGACGCCGATCTTGGCCGCCATGTCCGCCCAGCTCGTCGCGGCCTTGACCACACCCGACTCCAGCCAGGCCGGTGGAATCCTGCGCCCGGTAGGCACCGGCGCACCAGGGATCCTGGGTATCGGCAGGTGGCCGCCGATCACATAGCGGTTCCACGACCTATGGTCGGTGATCAGCCAGCACGGGATGTGGGTGACCCCGGATTTCTGGCCGTCGATCATGGCGTGCCCGAAGTCCATGTAGGGCGCCGCCTCGTTGATGAAGCGCCGGCCCGCGCCGTTGACGATGAACTGCGCCGGCATCATGCGCTCGTTGAGCATGAATTGCATGCGCCCGTCCGGCCATTGGATCGCCGGGAACCACCAGGCCTCGTCGAGCAACTCGGTTGCCGCACCGACCTTTTGCCCGGCGCGGATGCCGTCGCCCATGGCGGCGGGGTTGCCGAAGCTCCAATCCTGCTCGATCACCGGGAGTTGTTCCTTGCGCCAGGCCAGGTCGTGGTCGAAGCCCCCGGAGGCCAGGATCACCCCCCGCCGGGCGCCGATCCGCTGTGTGGTACCGCCCCGCTCCACCAGCGCGCCGGTCACCGTCCCGCCTGCGCCGGTGAGCAACTCCACCATCGGCGAGTCCAGCCACAGCGGTATCCCCTGGTCCCGCATCGCCAGCCGGAGCCGCGCCGCCAGGGACTGGCCGATCGCGGCGATCCGCTCGCCGAAGACCCGCGCGCGGACCATGCGGGCGATCAGCTTGAGCAGCACACCCTTGCCCGCCCAGGATTGCCGGATCCGGTAAAACGAGCGAAGCTCCTTGGGGCCCAGCCAGATTCCCTTGGGGGCGAGCGCCAGCGGCTGCAGCAGCGTCTGTTCGTCGGGTCCCAGCTTTCGCAGGTCGATGGGGGGGACGTTGATGGTGCTGCCGAGTTCGGAGCCGCCGCTCAGTTCCGGGTAGTAGTCGGCATAGCCCGGTTTCCAGACGAATTCCAGCCATCCGGAGAGCTTTTCGAGGAAGTACAGCATCTGCGGCGCCGCGTCGACGTACTGCCGGATCCGCGCCTCGGTGACGAGGCCGTCGGTGATCTGCCGCAGGTACTCGACGACACCTTCGGGTGGGGGTGAATAGCCCTCCCTGCGCTGCGCGGGCGCGCCGGGCACCCAGATCCCGCCCCCGGACAATGCGGTGGAACCCCCGAAGTGGGAGGACTTTTCGATCACCAGGGCGTCCAGGCCGGAGGCGTGCGCGGTCAGCGCGGCCGTCATGCCGCCGCCGCCGGATCCGACGACGAGCACGTCGACCACCCGGTCGAAGCCGGCCTTCGGCGCTGACGGGGCGGTCATTGCGGGACCGCCGTCCTGACGGCGAACCCGGCGATCAGTTCGGGGGCCGGCTTGTAGTAGCGCACGGTGGTCCGGTAGGGACCCACGGCCTCCAGGGCCGCGAATGCCGCGACCCACGTTCTGATCTCGTGCGCCGAGCTGCCGCCCTCGTGGGAGACGAACGAGTTCGACCACTGCTCGACGTCGGCGAGCCGGCCGGCGTCGACGATTTCGAGGAAGCGATGATCCCACGCCGGGTTGAGCGGTTGCAGGTCACTCGCCCCGCCAGCGAAGTCCCTCGCCGCCTCGATCACGGCCGTCTGCCGGGCCTGGCGCTGCTCGTCGGTCATCGGACGACCGTGCACGATGCGCTCCCGCACCGCAGGGGAGGCGGTCGCCAGCGCGGGCACCGGGGGGCTGTGGGAAAGGCCACCGGACCCCATCACCAGCACCCGCCTGTCCAGGCCGGCCAGATACGCCCCGACCGCCGCCCCCAGCGCCCGGCAGCGATGCAGCGGCCCCAGGGGCACGGCGATCCCGTTGACGAAGACCGGTATCACCGGGCATGCGGTCGCAGCCCCGAACAGCTTCTCCAGCGGCTGCACGGTGCCGTGATCGACGTCCATGCTGGCCGACACCGCGACGTCGACGCCCGCCTCGAGCACCGCCTCGGCGCAGCCGAACGCCAGGTCCCCGGGGACGTCGAGCGGGCCGGTGTGGGTGCCGTAGTCGCCGACGCCGCTGGCGCTCAAGCCGATACAGAACGACGGCATCACCTTGTAGAAGAAGCCGTTGTAGTGGTCCGGGGAGAAGATCACGACCAGCTCGGGGTCGAACGCGGCGGCGAAGTCCCGCGCCTGCGCGATGGCGCCGTCGATGTCGTCAAGCAGGGCCCGCGACGGTCCCGGAAGGTTCAGCAGCGGGCTGTGCGACATGCAGCACAGAGCCAGTGTCATCGGCGACTTCACCCCCTTTCGGCGCGAGAGTGAGAACGTCGAGCAGCGCGGCGCTCAGTTCGGGTGCCCGCTGGGCGATACAGGCCGCGGCGATGCACCGATCGGGACGCAGGAACAACACCGATTCCCGATGGGTGTCGAACCAGGACTTGAGTCCGCCGTTGCGGTCCCCGACGACCACGACATCGGGATCGTCGTGTCCTTCCCAGTGCAGTTGTGTCAGGGGGCGGAGAGCGAAGAAGCGTGCGCCGACGGCCTTCCAGTGCGCGAAGGCCTTCTCGCCGAGAATCTTTCGGGGGTTGTTGTTCCAGCACACCACCGCGAACCAGTCGCCCAGCACGTCGTCCAGCAACACGTCGGGCCGGGTCCGGGTATCGACGCGGGGCTGGATGAACAGGGTGCCGACCGGTGAGTCGGCGCCGATGGGTCCGGAGTGCACGACCGCGCCCTGGTCGTAACGCGGCATCGGCTTGAACCGCATCTCCAGCACGTAGCGCTTGAGCGTCGGCACGATCGACGCCGACCGCACCAGCAGGTCCCGCACGCCGGCCACCCGGCGGTTGGTCGGGGAGATGGCGCGACCGACCATGGTGGACAGGTCGATCATCGCCCGCGCGTGCTTGCGGCGCTCGATGTCGTAGGTGTCCAGCAGCTTGTCGTCGGCCAGGCCGCCCACCACCGCCGCGAGCTTCCAGCCGAGATTGAACGCGTCGCGGATGCCGCTGTTGTAGCCCTGTCCCTGCCAGACCGGCATCAGGTGGGCGGCGTCCCCGGCCAGCAGCAGCCGGCCGCTGCGGAACGCGCCGGCGATGCGGGAGTGGTGGGTGTACACACGGCGACGGATCACGTCCACCCGGTCGGGGTGGGGCACCATGCGCGCCAGCATTCGCGTCAGGAACGCCGGGTCCTCCGCCTGTTCGTCGGTCTCGTCGGCGTGAATCATGAACTCGAAGCGGCGAATTCCGTGCGCGATCGAGATGGAGGCGTACGGCCGCTCGGGATCGGCGCCGACCTCGCTGTTGGGGTGGCCCAGCGGGTCGTTGGCGATGTCGACGACCAGCCACCGCGTCGACGACGTGGTGCCGTCGAAGGACACGCCCATCATGCGGCGGGTCGTGCTGCGCCCGCCGTCGCAGCCGACGACGTAGCGCGCGCGCACGCTGGACGTGCCGCCGTCCTGGCGCGCCGCACCCCCCAGCTCGACGGTGACCGCGTCGGCGCTCTGCCGGCACTCCGTCATGGGCCGTTGCCACCACACGTCGACGTGTGCGAATCTGTCCAGCCCGCGCAGCAATTCGGCGTCGACGAGCGGTTGTACGAATCCGTTGCGCTTCGGCCAGCCGAAACGCGCGTCCGGCGGGGCCATCTCGGCCAGCACCCGGCGCTTGGCGTCGACGAAGCGGAGGATCTGGTTGGGCACGGTGTGCGGCAGGATGCGGTCGACCAGGCCGAGCGACTGGAAGGTGCGCAACCCCTCGTCGTCCAGTCCGACCCCGCGCGGGTAGTCGATGAGGGTGTCCCGCTCGTCGACCACCACCGTGCGGACACCCCGCAGGCCCAGGATGTTGGCCAGCGTCAGCCCGACCGGGCCCGCCCCGACGACGACGACGTCGACATCCGTGTCCTGCGCGGTGCCGGCCATCACCGCCCCAGCAGGAAGTCGAGGTGCAGGCGGTTGAAGGTCTTGGGGTCCTCGTACTGGGGCCAGTGACCGCAGCCGGGCATCAGTTCGAAGCGCGCACCCGGGATCATCGACGCGATGCGGCGGCCCTCGGTCACGTCGGCGGTCGGGTCGTCGCTGGTCCACAACACCAGCGTCGGGGCGGTGATCGAACCGTATTCGGCCGGGCCGAGGATGTTGCGCGCCCGGATCTCGGGATCCTGCAGCGCCATGATGTCGCGCATCGCCCCGACGAATCCCGCTTGGCGATAAACCCTTTGGCGGCTGGCGACGAGGTCGTCGTAATTCCTGGACTTGTCGGCCATCAACCATTTGATCCGCGCCTGCACGGTTTCCCAGCTCGGGTTCTCGGCGGCCGCCATGGACAGCGTGATGATGCGCTGCATCACCTCGGGATCGGCCTGGGAGCCCCCGGCGGTGTTGAGCACCAGGCGGGCCACGGCGTCGGGATGGTCGACGGCGGCGCGGGCGGCCACCCAGCCGCCGAGCGACTCACCGCTCAGGCTGGCGCGGTCGGCACCGATGGTTTCCAGCACCGTCATCAGGTGCTCGACGTAGTGCGCGACTTCCAGCGGGTGGCCCGGCTTGTCGGTGTACCCGTGGCCCAGCATGTCGATCGACCAGGTCCAGAAGTGCTCCGCGTGCGCCGCCAGGTTGCGGACGTAGGCCTCGGCGTGGCCACCGGACCCGTGCAGCAGCATCAGCACCGGCATGCCGGGATCGCCTGCCCGCAGGTAACGGGTGCGCACTCCCCCCGCGTCGAGGTAACCCTGCTCGAACGGGACGCCCTGGAGGTCGCTCCATATGCTCTCGAACTCCGTCACGGTTCCTCTCCGGCCTCCGGCGGTGGAAAATCTGATTCTCGTTTTCGGATTACTTAGTGTGCTAATATCGCACACTGATGTGCGTTATATATAGAGCTTCGCTCTCGTCCCAGGTCCTGTCAAGGCCGTGACGGGTTCTCAGACGCTGGCCCGGGGCCTGACCGCGCTGCAGATGGTGGCGAACTCCCCGAGCGGCTTGACGGTGCAACAGCTCGCCGACCAGATCGGGGTGCACCGCACCATCGCCTACCGGCTGCTGTCGACGCTGACCCAATTCCGTTTGGTGGCAAAGGGGGAAGACGGGCGGTACCGGCCGGCGGCCGGGCTCGCCGTGCTCGGCGCGTCGTTCGACCGCAACGTGCGCCAGCTCTGTCTGCCGACGCTGCGCGCCCTGGCCGACGAGCTCGGCACCACCGTGTCGCTGCTGATCGCCGAGGGCGACCAGCAGGTGGCCGTCGCGGTGATCGTGCCGAGCCATGTCGCCTATCAGCTCTCGTTCCACGAGGGCAGCCGCTATCCGCTCGACCGCGGCGCCGCGGGGATCGCCCTGCTGGCGAGCATGCCTGCACGCCCGGGGGAACGGGACCTCGTCGCGCGCGCCCGGGAATGCGGGTGGGTGACCACCTACGGCGAAATCGAGCCCAACACCTATGGTTTGGCGGTGGCGGTGCGCCGGCGCGCCCCGTCCCCGCCGACCTGCATCAACCTCATCTCCCACCGGGAAGACGTCGTGATGCGCGGAAAGGAAGCGGTCATCACGGCCGCCAAGCAGTTGTCCGAGGTTCTGAGCTGAAGGGATGACCGTCCATGTCCTGGGACCACGAGGTCGACGTTGTCGTGCTCGGCAGCGGCGCCGCCGCGCTCACCGCCGCACTGGCGGCGGCGGTCGCCGGCGCCTCGGTGGAGGTCTTCGAGAAGGCCCCGACCGTCGGCGGCACCACCGCCGTGTCGGGCGGTGTCGCATGGATCCCCGCCCATAACCGTTGCGCCGACGGGGAATTGACGCCCGCCGACGCGCTGCGCTACCTGCGGGCGCAGTCCCACGGCGTGATGGACGATGCGCTGGTCGAGACCTTCGTCCGCACCGGCCCGGCGATGCTCGATTTCGTCGAGGCGCACAGCGACGTGCGTTTCGAGGTCGCGACCGGCTTCCCCGACTACCGGCCGGAGCTACCGGGCGGTCGACCGACCGGTGGCAGATCGCTGATCCCGACTCCTTACGATCTGGACCGCCTGGGCGAGTGGGGAACCAGGATCACGGCGTTCCCCGACGACTTTTCCAACGTCGGCTTCGACGCCGAGACCCGGGCCCGTCTGCACGCGGCGGCGGACGGTCAACCCGGCAACCTGTGCGTCGCCGGCGCCGCACTCGTCGCGGGTCTGCTCCGGGGTCTGCTCGACGCCGGTGTGGCGGTGCACGCGAATGCGCGGGCGCAAGAACTCCTCGCCGACGCCGGGGAGATCACCGGAGTGCGGGTAGCCTTAACGGACCGCACTATCAGCGTGCGCGCCCGCCACGGCGTCGTCCTGGGCACCGGCGGCTTCGAATGGGATCCAGCCCTGACACAGGCGTTTCTGCGTGGCCCGATGCACGGGGCGGTCTCGCCGCCGAACAACACCGGTGACGGGTTGCGCATGGCGATGGCGCACGGCGCGGACCTGGCCAACATGGGCGAGGCGTGGTGGGTGCCGATCGTCCGGATTCCCGGCGACACCATCGACGGCAAACCCCGCAGCCGCAGCGTGCGCCTAGAGCGGACCCGGCCCAGGAGCATCATCGTCAACTCGGCCGGGCGGCGGTTCGTCAACGAGGCCGCCGACTACAACTCGATGGCCGGCGCTTTCCAGTACCTGGACCCACGCGACGGATACGTCAACGATCGCGCGTGGATGGTGTTCGACTCGATCCACCTGCAGCGGTACGGATTCCTCGGCGTCGCCCCCGGCGAACCGGTTCCGGACTGGTTCTGCGAATCGGCCGACCTCGCCGAGCTGGCCGCCAAGACCGGCATCGACGCCGACGGCCTGACCCGCACCGTCGAGCGATGGAACCGTCACGTCGCCGGCGGCGCCGATCCCGACTTCGGGCGCGGCTCGAGCGCGTACGACGGGTACTGGGGCGACGACAGCGCGACCACGCTCGCCGGCAAGACGCTCGGCCCGATCGACACGGCCCCCTTCTACGCGGTGCCGGTGAGCATCGGCGCGATGGGCACCAAGGGCGGCCCGCGCACCGATCACGACGGGCGCGTCCTGCACGTCGGCGGGGAACCGATACCGGGCCTGTTCGCCGCGGGCAACGCCATGGCCGGTGCGACCGGGCGGGCCTACGGCGGTGCCGGCGGAACCATCGGCCCGGCAATGGTTTTCGGGTACCGGGCGGGCCACGCCGCCGCGACCGGCAAGTCCCTCGACCTGCAATAGGAGCTGTGCGGCGCCGGACGCGGGTCGCCGTCGCGGCGGACAAGACGTTGATGCCGATGACGTGCAGATCGGTTGACCTACTCCATGATCCGGCCGTGAAGCGGAAAGCCCCACTGCGGCGAATTGCTGAACCGGCCGCGGGGTCGGGTGCGCACTTGCGGCAACGAAGTTGGTATCCCGCATTCGAGAACGGGCGACATTCCCAGCCGCTACCGGCCGCGGTTGAACCGTCCGGCGAGGTAGTCGGCCCGGCACGCGTTGCGGGCAAGTTTGCCGCTGGTGGTACGGGGGATGACGCCTGCGGCCACAAGTCTGATGTCAGCAATGCGGATGTGGTGCTGGCGCGCGACCGCAGCGCTCACCGCATCGAGGATCGGGCGCGGATCTTCCCGGCCCGCGCCGGCCGCGCGTTCGGCCACGATGACGAGTTGCTCCGCAGTGTTGCCGGCCGGCGAATCCAGCATGTCGCGGGGTACCGAAAACGCGGCAACATATCCGTGGCGGATGGCCGTTGAAGCGTGGCCGACCGTGGCCTCGATGTCGTGGGGATAGTGATTGCGGCCGTCGATGATGATGAGGTCTTTGATCCGCCCTATCAGATACAGATCGCCGGCGACATACACGCCGAGGTCCCCGGTTGCCAGCCAGGAGCAGTTGTCTTCCGCACCCTCGGCGTGGCTGCCCTGCATCAGCCGCGATTGCAGCTTGTTGGCGAATACGCGCTCGGTTTCATCGTCGCGGCCGAAATATCCGCGACCAACGTTGTTGCCGTGCAACCAAATTTCGCCGATCGTACAGTCGGAGACCTCGGCGCCGTCGGAATCGGTGATCACTGCCCACTGGTTGGGAATCGGTTGACCACACGAGACGTGCGGAACCGCGCCTGGACTCGTCGCGGCTACGGGCACCGCGCGGCCCGCACCGAGCTGGTCACGATCAAGGTAGATCGCACTGGCCTTGGCATCTTGGGCGATGCTGGCCACCGAGAGCGTCGCTTCGGCCATTCCGTAGGACGGCTTGACCGCTGTGGCGGGCAGGCCGTAGGGGGCGAACGCGGTGGTGAATTTGTCGATGGCCGACATCGTCACCGGTTCAGACCCGTTGAGCAGGCAGACAAGATTGCTCAGGTCCAAGGCTTCGCCCAGTGGCGGCAGGCCGCGTTCGGCGGTCAGTTCGAAAGCGAAGTTCGGCGCGGCGGCAAACGTGCGCCCGTATCGGCCCTCGGCGCCCAGGTGCTTGATCCATCGGTATGGCCTCCGAAGAAACGCCATGGGATCCATCAACGTGATGGATTCCCCGAACAGCGCGGGGAACATGATCATGATCAGGCCCATGTCGTGGTACAGGGGTAACCAGCTCACGCTGCGGACTCTCAGGTCAAGTCCGCCCGCCAGGACCATTTGCATGACGTTCGTGCACACGGAGCGGTGGGTGATCTCCACACCGGCCGGCGTGCGTGTCGAACCGGACGTGTATTGCAAATAGGCGACATCATCGGCATCCCGTGCCATGTCGACAAAGCTCGAGCCGAGCTCTTCTGGCACCGCATCTACCGCGATCAATCGCGGACGCCGCTGCGGCGGCACCGCTTTCATGAACGTGCGGACCGGCTCGGCGGCGCCGGTGGTGGTCAACACAGCGGCGGGCCGGGCATCTGCCAGCACCGCCGCCAGACGCTCGGCATGCCCGGACAGCGTCGGCGCAAACAGCGGGACTGCGACGTTGCCGGCATGGAGCGCGGCGAAAAAGCCTGCGACGTAATGCAAACCCTGTGGGGCTACGATCGCCACCCGGTCCCCGGGCGAGGTGACTTGTTGTAAGCGGGCGCCGATCGCGCGCACCTGTGACCACAACGCGTTCCAGCTCAGATCAACGGCCTGCCCGTGGTGATCCTTGGCGTAGTCGATGAAGCGATAGGACCGGCGGTCACCGAAAGCCAGGCGGTTGCGGTCGAGAAGCGACGTCAGGGTCACCGCGTCGGGCACGACGATCGTGCCGTCGGCGTCAACATAGCCCGCACTATCGCCAACCACAGGTACATGACTTTGCGACAACCGACTCTCGACCACGACGAGCAACAATAATAGATGGGCTAACTAGACGCATGTATCAGCGAGGCATGAAACCCATCACACTTGGATGCGCCTTGTCATCGACGCCACACTTGACAGCGGCTGGGCCGCCGCCAAGTGTGGCACTCGCGGAGCCAGGACGCGGCGGGAGATCGCCTCTGGGAATTCGTGTTCCAGATGTCAAGCCTGGACCGCGGCCGGCAGCACGTGGTCGCCCACCTTGTCGGTGGAAAGGCACAGCGAGCAGACGTAAGCCTGGTGGGTTTGGCAGGCCATCATGTCCGGTCGTTCGAACTCGTGCTTGCAGACATGACACCTCAGGTGCTCACCCGAGGGGTTGCCCAGCTCGTCGTACATGGGCAACGCGATGCCGTCATCGGTGCGCCGAAGGTAGTACCTGCCTTTGGTGGCGACCGCCAGGACCGGCGGCATCACCAACGCGATCACGATCGCCACCAGCGGTGAGTAGGGCCGCAATTCCTCACCGAGGCCACCGAAGAACGCGACGATCGACAGCCCCGCCGCCAGCACCATCGAGCCGAATCCCACCGGGTTGACCGCGTACAACATGCCGCGCCGGAACTCGGGCTTCTTCGGCGACAGGCCGAGCAGATACTTGTTGAAGACGATGTCGGAGGCCACCGCCACCACCCACGCCATACCGCAGTTCGAGTAGAACCCGAGAATGGTGTTGAGGAAGTCGAACATGTTGGCTTCCATCAGGATCAGAGCGATCGTCAGGTTGACACCGAGGAACACCACACGGCCCGGGTAGTGCTTGGTGACGCGGGTGAAGGAGTTGGTCCACGCCAGCGATCCCGAGTACGCGTTGGTCACGTTGATCTTGATCTGGCTGAGGACCACGAGGATCACGGCCAGGGTCAGCGCCAGCCAGTCCGGCATGAAGTTCTGGTAGATCTCGTTGAACTGGTGCACCGGCTGGTTGGCGATCGACGTGGAGCCCACGAGGTGGAAGATCAGGTATACGGCCAGGAACAGCCCGACGATCTGCTTGACCGCCCCGAACACCACCCAGCCGGGACCGGCGAGCAACATCCAGGTCCACCAGCTGCGGGAGTTCTGCGGGGTGCGCGGGGGCATGAAACGCAGGTAGTCGATCTGTTCGGCGATCTGCGCGATCAGCGACAGGCACACGCCCGCGGCCAGCAGGGAGGAACCGAGGTCGAAGCCGCTGCGGCCGTACTTGCCGGTGTAGCCGAAGAATTCGCCGACCGACTCGGGATGGCTGATCACCAGGTACACGAACGGGGCGACCATCAGGACCAGCCACAGCGGCGTGGTCCAGACCTGCAGCTGGGAAAGGACTTTCATGCCGTAGATAACCAGCGGGAAGATGATCAGCGTCGAGCAGGCATAGCCGGCCCAGAGCGGGATGTGCAGCCCCAGTTTCAGCCCCTGGGCCATGATGGAACCCTCGAGCGCGAAGAAGATGAAGGTGAACGTCGCGAAGATGACGTTGGTGACCACCGAACCGTAGTAGCCGAAGCCACTGCCGCGGGTGATCAGGTCGAGGTCGATGTTGTACCGCGCGGCGTAGTAGGCCAGGGGAAACCCGGTCGCGAAGATCACCACCGCGAAGATCCCGATACCCCACAGCGCATTGGTGGTGCCGTAGGAGATACCCACGTTGGCGCCGATCGCGAAGTCGGCCAGATAGGCGATGCCGCCCAGGGCCGACACCCCGACCACGGCCGTGGACCACCGCCGGTACCCGCGCGGCGCGAAGCGCAGCGTGTAGTCCTCGAGCGTCTCCCTGGTGGCGGTCAGCGTGTCGTGCTCGACGCCGGCGACGGAGGAATCGGCGACGTTCGTCTCGGTGCCCTTTGTCATGTCATGTCCTTTGTCTGTCCGCCCCCCCTTTTTTCGCGCTCAGCCTGCCGACGGCGGCTGGGCCATCACGGTGAGGCGAGCCCCGTACCGGGGACCGGCGGCCGCCGCCGAGCCCTTACCCACACCCGCCAACGGCATGCCGCCCACGAGATTGCCCGCGTGGCTGGCGCTCTCGGGCTCGATCACCTCGCTGACGAACCGCGACGGGATGGCCGGGCTCGCCGCCGGGCTCGACCCGGCCCAGGCGGGAGGCACGGACAGGCTACCGACCGAGTTCGCGCCGGCCAGCGTCGCCGACACCCCGGTGCTGCCCGCCAGCGCCGGGCCCACTGCGCCGGCCGCACCCGCGGCCGCGCCCGCCGCCCCCTCGGCCGGTGCTAAAGAAGCGGCTGCGGCGCCCGGGCCTACCAGCCCAAGGCTGGCCGCCGTGCCGGTGAAGAAGGTGGTGATGCCGGCGCCGAAGAACGGCAACCCCGAGGTGTCGTAGAAGAAGTTGCCGAATGGCCCATACCAGTTCAAAAACTGCTGCAAGCTGTTCGCCGGAGACGATGCCGCCGACGTCAGGGGCGACGCCAGGCTCTGCAACGCATTGGGCATCGCCGACACCAACTGGGACAGCGAGTTCTGCGCCGCGCCGGCCGAAGTAGCGGCGGCTTGGGTCGCCGCAACGCCCTGCGTGGCCGCGGCCGCCGGGTTGGAAGTCTGCGGCGGTGACACATACTGTTTGACCGCTGCCGCGACCGCGGAGGTACCAGCATACTGATACATGGCGGCGGTGTCCTGCGCCCACATCTCGCCGTACTGGGCCTCGTTGGCCGCGATCGCCGATGCGTTCTGCCCGAGCAGGTTGGTGGCCACCAACGCCTCCAGCTGAGCGCGGTTCGCCGCGATCTGCGGCGGCGGTACCACCGAGGCGAGCGCCGTTTCGTATGCGCTGGCCGCCAGACGCGCCTTGTCAGCCGACTGTTCGGCCTGCGCAGCGGTGGTACGCAACCATGCAATGTAGGGCGCCGCGGATTCGGCCATCGCCGCCGATGCGGGTCCCGTCCAGCCTTCACTGCTCAGCCGCGTTACCACGGTCTCGTATCCGGTTGCGGTGGAGGACAATTCGCCGGCCAAACCGCTCCACGCCGATGCTGCGGCAAGCAGAGACGACGATCCGGGCCCAGAATAGATTCTCATCGAGTGAATTTCGGGCGGGAATGAGCCGAAATCCATCATTTCCGGCACCTATCGGAGTGTGCGTGTGACATGTCCCTTCTCCCTACTGTCGTGGCTATGTCGTGCCGTGGCTCGAAACGTCTCAACCGCCGTACGGCGGCCGTGTCATGACCGTCAGGCGCAGGCCGTAGCGACGCCGTCCGAAGTTCAGGCCGCGCCGCTGTCCCCCGACCCCGGCCGGCAGCAATCCGTTCGTCGCGCCGGCAGGAGTGCCGTGTCCGACCGAGGTCACGATGCCGGCCTCGGCCGCAGTCGGCGCAACGGGCGACGTTGCCCAACTCGGTGGAACCGACATCAGCCCGACCCTGCCGGCCTGACCCCAGCTCGCCGACACCAGCGACGGGCCCCCGACCGCCGGGGCCGACACCGACGCCGGCACCGCCGGTAGCGGGGGCAGTGGCGCCGCCGCCTTCCCGAAGTTGGGCACGAGCTGCTGTGCAAACAGGTAGCCTAGCTGCACGACTCCAGAGCCGAAATAGCTGAGCCCCCAGCTGTTCACCACCGTGTTCAGGTTCGCCGTCGGAATGATCGGCAAGCTCGAGGTCAGGCTCGACAGCTGCGACCAGATGCCGCCGGCGGCCGACGGCGAGGCTTGCTGCAGCACCTGCACCACTTCGGAGGACAGCCCCGGTGCCGCCGTCGCCGCGGCGTGGCTCACCGCCGCCTCCTGGCCGGCCACCCCGGCGGGGTTGGTGGTGTTCGGCGGCGAGGCGAATGCGGTCAACACCGACGCCGCCGCCGACGACGCCGCATAGCCGTACATGGCCGTGGCGTCCTGAGCCCAGAATTCCGCGTATTGAGCCTCGGTCGCAGCGATCGCCGCCGTGTTCTGGCCGAAGAAGTTCGTCGCGACCAGCGTGCCGAGCAGCACCCGGTTGGCGGCGATCGCCGGCGGCGGCACCGTCAACGCGAACGCGGCTTCGTAGGCGGCGGCGGCCGCGTTGGCCTGCACGCCGGCCTGTTCGGCTAGCACGGCGGTGCCGGCCAGCCAGTCCGCAAACGGCATGACCGCCGCCAGCATCGACGCCGACGCCGGCCCCGTCCAGCGCAGGCTGATCAGTTCGGCGACCACCGACCGGTAGCCGGCGGCCGCCGCGCCGAGTTCCGCCGCCAGTGAGTCCCACGCCCCCGCGGCCGCCATCAGCGAGCCCGATCCGGGCCCGGCATACATGCGCCCCGAGTTCACTTCGGGGGGGAGCGCGCCGAAGTCGAACGGCAGCAAGCCGTGCAATGCCGGTTCAGCAAGGATGCCCGCAGCGGAGATGCTGCCGACCGACTCGGTCGTCATCGAGAGCACCACCGCGCTGCCGCGGGAGCGGCAGGTTGGCGATGCAACGACCGGTTACCAAGACGTCGATGCCGTCCACTGAGCGAACATGTTTGGCCACCCGACGAATCCACCCGGGTACCATATAGCTCAGCTATCTAGGTGCGTATAGAAACAATTGTGCGAAAAGCTTGTTAGCTTCCTGTTAATTAACTGGCAATTGCCGGTTAATGCTTGCCCCCGCTCTGCCCCGAGCGGTAACGGCATGCGGGCATGGGAGTCCGCGTGGGTGGCGAGGAAGGCGAGCGTCCCGCCGGCGGCCTCTAGCCGGGCCCGCTGGGAGGCCAACACGGTGTGCCCTTCCCCAGGATGCAACTCGAACGTCGCCTAGCGCAGCCGCTCCCAGGCAGCCTCAAGACGTGCCGGCGCGCGCTCGAGGCGCTCGTCGCCGGGGTGCGCCGCGTCCATTTCGACGAGTTCGTGTCGCACCGGCAGAATGTCCTGCAGCGGCCCGTCGTGAAGAGATCCCGAGATGCGGCACTGCTCGACGTCCGACGCGGTCATCGTCTGGGCGAGCAACTCCTCGCGTAGGGCGCCCAGCTTCGCCACCGACCGCACGTGACGCTATTCGTGCGGACGACCACGAACGCGGTGGCGCCCAAAAACGCGTAGAGCCCCAAATGAAAAGCGTCGTCGGGCAATCTGCCCCGGCGCATCAGCACATGGTCGTGAACCCCGGCGACCGCGAATCCGACGAAGGTGGAGGCCAGCACCACAGCCGCCCGGCGCGACGATACGTCGACCCCGACCAAGACCGGCAGCAGCACCATGATCAACAGGGGGATGGATCCCGTAGGCGGACAGCAGCTGAAAGCCCGTCAACGCGACGACGTCGACGGTGGTGACGCGAACTGCTCCACCGGCCGATGTCCGCGGAGCGGCCCACCCCGACCCGGAGGCCGGGCCGGGCGAAGGCCAGGACGGCGGCACCCAGCGCGACAAAGGCGTAGACGACGACCAAGGTGGTCTGCTGCGCCCGTTCGGATTTCGGCGTGCCGACGACCATGGCGGCGACCATGAGCCCCACCACACCGATGCGCAGCACCGACGCGAGGCGGTACGCGCGCAACTGACGCACGCTGCGGACCCGATCGAGTTCAGCGTCGCCGCCCACCGTCATTGGTAGTCAGGGGCGCGGTGTCCGCAGAGCAGACCCGTTTCCCCATCCCCCTTTCAATCCGTGCATGCGGTTTTCCCGCACACGGCTTACCGATGATCTTCTTGACATGGTTACGCAGCCTTCGGGTAGCGGATAGTGCCACGAAGCCGGTGCAGGCCGTGCCCGTTGAACCACGCTTCGGTCCACTGATCGGCCTGGCCTGCGCGTAGGTTGCGGCCCCGCTTCTTAACCATCAAGCGGAACAGCCGACTATTCACATACCAGTCGATCTGACGGAACTTCTCGGCGGCGTTACCGGTCCGAAAGTAGTTGCCCCAGCCGTGCAAGATCGGATTGAGATCCGCGATCACATCGCGAATATCGGCTCCGACCCGGTGACGACCGGTACGCTCACGAACTTTCGTCCGCAGCCGCACCATCGCCGTTTGGCTGGGCCAACGGTGCAGGTAGTAGCGCACAATGCGCTGCTGCTCCCACAACCGCCCCGACATGCGCGCCCGGAAATGACAACCCAGAAAATCCAGGCCCTCACGACCCTCACGCAGATCGACCACCTTCGTCTTCTCCGGATGCAGCCGCAACCCCAACGACGCCAGGATCTCTCCCACCGCTTCCAGAGCCACATTCGCCTGTGCCTGCGATCGGCACAGCACCACACCGTCATCGGCGTAGCGCACCAACTCACCCACCCCGCGGGCGGACAGTTCAGTGTCGAGCACGTGCAGGAAGACGTTAGCCAGCAGCGGGGAGATGACCCCGCCCTGCGGGGTGCCCGCGACCGTCCGCGTCACCACCCCGTCGACCAACACCCCTGCTTGCAGCCACAAACGCAGCAGTTTGAGTATTCTGCGATCCGAGACCCGCCTGCCCACCAACTCAAGCAGGCGTTCGTGGTCGATCTCGCCGAAGAAATTGGCGATGTCGAACTCGACCACGAACCGATGACCCTCGATGAACCCGGTACGCAACCGCTCCATCGCCATCGTCGCCGACCGCTTCGGCCGAAACCCATACGAGCACGACAGAAAGTCCGCCTCGAAAATCGGTTCCAACACCAGCTTGGCCGCCGCCTGAGCCACCCGGTCTCGCACCGTGGGAATCCCCAACGGCCGCACACCACCTCGTGGTTTCGGAATCTCCACACGCCTGGCTGGCGCGGGACGATACACACCCTCGCAAAGGTCATGGCGCAACTCACGCAACATGCGGTCCACGCCGTAATCCTCCACCGCGACCAGAATGACACGATCCACCCCGGCCGCACCCCTGTTCTTGCGCACTCGTTCCCACGCCTCCACCAGGACGTCACCCCGACAGATACGGTCATACAGGACGTGGAAACGCCGACCCTTCGACTGCTTGGCCGCAGCCCATAGCGTGCGTTGCAGTTGTCGCACTTTCACCGGCGAGCAACTCAACGGCTCCTCGTCGGCTACGACAGGCGATAGCCCACCGGGGTAGTTGGACCGGGCAGACCCGGCCATGCCCTCACGCTTACCCACTTCACGCGCATGATCAAAGTCGGGGCCCTTCCCTCCCGGCGCGTTATGTTGCACGCCGATCCGCGGTACTACGACCCCATCGGACTCCCGCTGCCCTCCAAAGGATTTCACCATCGGCTTATACCCCTGGTCTTTGCCCGACGAAGGCCAGGCAGACGGGTCTCTCCTGTTCCGAACCAGACTATGTGCACGTGCCGCCACCCATACCCCGGGAAGACCCGACAAGCTGACCCCGGACCAGGGCTCGCCGGACATGGCCTTCGCCGTGAAATGAGCGGCTCGGCTCTCCCATTGTGGTTGTGACGAGGCTGCAGAGTTCGCTTAACGCTACGGCCCGCACACTTGCTCCCTCCAAAGAGGCTCTCGACACCCCGCTCAGCCCGCCAGATCTCTCCAACGAACCGGGGCCTGCTACCCGGCGCTCCGGTACCTACCGGGACGGGACTTCCACCCGCTAGTCCAATCCAACTTTCAGGACGCACCACCCGGTCACCGTACTCATCGGCGGGGTCCCGGCCGTGTCGAACCACGAAGGAAGGGATCGGGCCGCCGCAAGTCCACAGCAGCAATTCTGTTGCGGCCGGCCGCTACACTCATCGCCATGGTCGGCGCAGCGGCCCCGCACAAGGTGACGGTGGTCGTCGCCGACGATCATCCGCTCTTCCGCGAGGGCGTGGTGCGGGCGCTCGCGTCGAGCGGGTCGGTCGACGTCGTCGGCGAGGCGGACGACGGCACCGCGGCGCTGGAGTTGATCAAGGCTCACCTGCCCGACGTCGCATTGCTCGACTACCGGATGCCCGGCATGGACGGCGCTCAGGTGGCGGCGGAGATGCGAAACCTGGAGTTGCCCTCCCGCGCGTTGTTGCTCTCCGCGCACGACGAGTCGGCGATCGTCTACCAGGCACTGCAGCAGGGCGCCGCAGGGTTCGTGCTGAAAGACTCGACCCGCAGCGAGATCGTCAGCGCCGTGCTGGATTGCGCGCAAGGTCGTGACGTGGTGGCACCGGGGCTCGTCGGGGGCCTTGCCGCCGAGATCCGCCAGCGCGCGGCGCCGGCGGCGCCCGCGCTGAGCGCACGAGAGCGCGAGGTGCTCAACCGGATTGCCCACGGCCAAAGCGTCCCCGCGATAGCGCGGGAACTGTATGTGGCCCCGTCGACCGTCAAAACCCATGTCCAGCGCCTCTACGAGAAGCTCGGCGTCAGCGATCGAGCGGCGGCCGTCGCCGAGGGGATGCGGCAAGGCCTACTCAGCTGATCGCCGGCCAGCGCTCCGGCTCGCGGACCGGCGCCGCCTCCTCCGCCCGCACCATGGCCGTCGTCGAACGACTCGGCTTCGGCCACCAAATGGCGGGCTCGGCGTTCCACCTCGTACAGGTGGGCGCAGCTGACGCCGCCGTCGATCAGCCGTCGCCTCTCGGACACCAGGGGATCCAGACCGACGGGGTGGTTGCTGCGGTAGGTAACGGCGTTGACCAGCACCGGGCCTTCGCCCACACCCGTCCGCCGCACTGCCTCGGCGACCGAATCGCGAACCGCGCCAACATCTTTGCCGTTGTTCGACAGCACCGGCATGCCATGACGACCGCGCGGGCAGCGGTCCGCGCGTGGACCCGATACAGCGCGGATGTCCTCGACGACGAACACCACCGGGAGCCGCCACGACGAAGCGATGGTCGCGGCCACGGTGAACTCGACGGTGCTCGCGTCCCGATCCGCGATGGCCAGCAGTGTTACCTCGCCCGCGCCGGCCCGCCGCTGCGCGTCGGCGTCACCGAGGGCGGACAGCACCGACCGCGCCAACGGGGTCGATGCGGAGTGCAGACCGAGCTTCCACTCGCCCACAGGGGTCCTTTCCTGCGAGTCGCAGAGGGACGGATCGATCAGTTGGGCGATCGCGGGGCCCAGCGGAAGGGCGAGGCCGGCCCGCAGGGCGTGCCGAAGATGGGGGATGGTGGTGGTCATGACGTCGCGGGGCCGCAGTGCCGCGGTGATGCCTACGGCCACGGCCTCCTGCCCGAATGCGGTTTCTCGGGGACCGTCGAGAAGACCGTCGATCCGCGACTCCTCGAGTGCCATGTCCAGCAGCCGCAATACCCACATCCGCCGGTAGAGCTCCAACTGGTCCTGCACGAGCGCCGGCGTCGGTGCGCGAGTCATGTGCGGATCTCCTAACCCTGCGTCCGTGTCTTGAACACGAACTCACGGTAGAAAGTTCGACCCCGCCCCAACTCCGTCGATCGGCCCGAAAAGGGGGTGACTACCGGTGTCCCCCGATCGGGGGACACCGCGCCCTCAGTCGTCGCGTCCAGTGGACGATGACAGCAGTTTCTCGGCGGCGGTGTAGGGATCGTCGTGCCCGTCGACCACCGATTCCGCCAGCCGCTCGAGTTCCGGCCGGGCCCGCAGGCGCGACTGCGCCAGCGACAGGATCTGCGCCCTCGCCCGGGCCAGCCGGCGGGCGCGGTTGTCGCTGCGGCGATGGTCGTCGACGGCGGCCAGCAGATTCGCGATTCCCTCGCCGCGGGCGGCGACCAGGCTCACGATCGGGGCGTCGGTCTCGGCGCGCAGGTCCCGCACCGTCTGGTCGGCACCCTCGCGGTCGGCCTTGTTGACGACCACGATGTCGGCGACTTCCAGCACGCCGGCCTTGGCGGCCTGCACGGCGTCGCCCGCACCGGGATTGAGGATGACGACGGCAGGGTCGGCGACGGCGGCGATCTCGATCTCGGACTGCCCCACCCCGACGGTCTCCAGCAGCACTACGTCGTAACCGATGGCGGCGAGCAACCGCAGCGCAGCCGGGATGGCGGCGGCCAGCCCCCCGAGGTGGCCGCGGGTGGCCACCGAGCGGATCAACACGCCGGAGTCGTTGATGTGCGCGGCCATCCGGATGCGGTCGCCCAGCAGCGCACCACCGCTGAACGGCGAGGACGGGTCCACGGCCAGCACGGCGACTCGGGAGCCGCGTTCCCGGTAGGCGCCGACCAGGGCGGCGATCGTCGTCGACTTGCCCGCACCCGGCGGCCCGGTGACGCCTATGACGGGGACCGGGTGCGCGGCCGACGGGGGGCCGATGCTCGCCATCACCTCGTCGCGCTGCTCGCTCTCGACGAGGCTGAGCAGACGACCCGCGGCGCGCGGAGATCCGTTGCGCGCGCTCGCGATCAGCTCGGTGATGCTCACTTGTGCATTATGGCGCCGGGACCTCGATCACCGTCGCCGAACCCATGCCGCCGCCCGCGCACATCGCCGCCACACCGATTCCGCCGCCGCGGCGCCGCAATTCGTGCACGAGGGTGACCAGCATCCTGGCGCCGGTCGCCGCCACCGGATGCCCCAGCGAGCAGCCGCTGCCGCTGACGTTGACGGTGCCCGGGTCCAGCTCGAGCAACTTGACGGTGGCCACGCACATCGCCGCGAAGGCCTCGTTGATTTCGAACAGGTCCACATCCGTTATCGAAAGCCCTGCCCGGGCAAGTGCTTTCGGGATCGCATCGACCGGCGCCAAGCCGGTGATCGCGGGATCGACGCCGACCGACGCCCACGAGCGCACGGTGGCCAGCGCGGGCAGCCCGAGCTCGTGGCTGGCGATCGTCAGCACCGCGGCCCCGTCGTTGGCGCCGCAGGCGTTGCCGGCGGTGATCGAGAAACCCTCGATCTCGGGATGCAGCGGTTTGAGCGCGGCCAGCTTCTCCATCGTGGTGTCGCGGCGGGGGTGTTCGTCGACGGAGAACAACCCGTGCGGCGTCTCGATCGGGACGATCTCCTCGGTGAACCGGCCCTCGTCGATCGCGGCGATCGCGTTGCGGTGCGAGCGCAGCGCCCAGGCGTCCATCTCCTCGCGGCTCACGCCGGCCTTGACCGCGGCGTTCCAGCCGACGGTGATGGACATGTCCATGTTCGGGGCGTCGGGGCGGTCCGGGTGGGTCGGCGGGAACCAGTCGACCCACTCTCCGTCGACCGGGATCCGCGACCGCGGGGAGGTGGAGGCCGAATTCACCCCACCGGCGATGACGAGTTGGTCCATGCCGGCGCGCACGCTTGCCGCCGCGCTCTGCACCGCGGCCTGTCCGGCCGCGCAGTGCCGGTTGTTGGCCAGGCCCGGTACGTGGGACAGACCCGCCGTGATCGCCGCGTGGCGGGCGATGACGCCGCCGCCGTAGAGGCCCTCGCCGAGGATCACGTCGTCCACCCGTGCGGGATCCAGGTCCTTGGCCGCCTCGCACACCACGTGATGGGCGAGGTCGAACGCGCTGGTGTCGCGCAGCGTGCCCTTGCGGGCGGTGCCGATGGGAGTGCGCAGGGCGGACACGATGACGGCTTCGGGCACGGGGTCTTCTCCAGGTCGGCAGACGTGAGAACGGTATTCTCTCTCTGCGAGAGTAGCAGTTGCGGGGTGGGCCGCCGTCGCGCTCGGCTCGCCGCCCTGCTGGGGCTTGAGATAGGAAGGGGACATGACGGCGCACGAAGGCCTGATCGCGGTCCCGGGCGGCAACGTGTGGTTCAAACGGACCGGGGGCGGTGCGGGCCGTCCCGTGCTGGTGGTCCACGGCGGCCCCGGGCTGCCGCACGACTACCTGAGGTCGCTGGAACGCCTGGCCGACGAGCGGGAGATCGTCTTCTGGGACCAACTCGGGTGCGGGCGCTCCGGGCGCCCGTCGAACACCGCCCTGTGGACGATGGAACGCTCGGTGGCCGAGATGGATTCGGTGGTGCGGGCGCTCGGCCTGAACGGCTTCCACATTTTCGGCAACTCCTGGGGCGGGATGCTGGCGCAGCAGTACGTGCTCGACGTGAGCTCCGGGGCGGTCAGCCTCACCATCTCGAACAGCATCGCCTCCATACCGCGGTTTTCGGAGATGGTGGCCCGGTTGAAGTCCGAGCTGGACCGGGACACCCAATCCGCCATCGCACGCCACGAGGCCGCCGGCACCACGTCTTCGGCCGAATACCAGGCGGCGATCCGCACCTGGAACGAAACCTATTTGTGTCGCGTCCGGCCCTGGCCCACCGAGCTGCTGGACGCCTTCGCGGGCATGGGCGCCGAGATTTTCGAGACGATGTTCGGCGCCAGCGACTTCCACATCGTCGGGACCATCCGCGACTGGGACGTGCTGGACCGCCTCTCCGCGATCGCCCTGCCGACCCTGGTCCTGGCGGGCAGGTTCGACGAGTGCGCACCGGACCACATGCGGGAGGTGCACCGGCGCATCGCCGGCTCGCAGTTCGAGCTGTTCGAATCCAGCTCCCACATGCCGTTCATCGAGGAGCCCGACCGGTTCGACCGGGTGATGCGCGAATTCCTGCGCCGCCACGACGGCTGAGTTTCCGGCGCCGACCGCGCGAGAACGCTATTCTCGTCAACGGAGAGGATTGGTTGCAGGAAAGGAAAAGGCATGCAACTCGAAGGTAGCTCCGCGATCGTCGTCGGCGGCGCCGGCGGCCTCGGGGAGGCCACCGTCCGCCGGCTGCACGCCGCGGGCGCGCGGGTCGTCGTCGCCGATCTGGCCGACAAGAAGGGCAAGGAGCTGGCCGGCGAGCTCGGGGTGCGCTACGCGCGCACCGACGCCACCAGCACCGACGACCTCCAGGCGGCGATCGCCGAGGCGGAATCGCTGGGCCCGCTGCGCATCTCGGTCGACACCCACGGCGGCCCGGCGAGCGGGGGCCGTCTCGTCGGCAAGGACGGCTCGCCGCTGGACCTGGACGGCTTCAAGACGACGATCGAGTTCTACCTGACCGCGGTGTTCAACGTCATGCGCCTGTCCGCGGCCGCGATGGCGCGACAGGAGCCGGTCGACGGCACGCGCGGCGTCATCGTCAACACGGCGTCGATCGCCGGTTACGAGGGCCAGATCGGCCAACTGCCGTACGCGGCGGCCAAGGGCGGCGTGCTGGGCATGACCCTGGTCGCCGCGCGCGACCTGTCGCCGCTGGGCATCCGGGTGGTCACCATCGCCCCCGGCACGTTCCTGACACCCGCCTACGGCAAGAACGGCGATCAGCTGGAGGCGTACTGGGGCCCGCAGGTGCCCTTCCCCAAACGGATGGGCCGGCCCGCCGAGTACGCCACGCTGGTGCACAGCATCTGCGAAAACGATTACCTCAACGGCGAAGTCATCCGGTTGGACGGCGCGCTGAGATTCCCGCCCAAGTGACGGCCCGGCTCTAGGACGGTGCTGTTTTAGTCGCTGACTTTCGGCGTGGCTGAGCGGGTTTCGCATGGATGGGCGGCGAGGATCAGATGCGTGGCTTTGGGACGGGAAAATCGGCAGGGCCGGTTCGATGACGTGATGCTGCTTGTCGGCGATCAGCTGCCGGCGGGCAGCATCTATCGGCTGCTGGCCGACCACGGCGGTGCACTGTTCGACGACGATTATTTCGCTGATGTGTTCAAGCGTTCGGCGTTGGGTCGGCCAACGGTGCCGGCGCGGGTGATGGCCGCGGTGATGCTGCTGCAGGCCTACGAGGGGCTTTCGGATCGGGAGGCCTGCGACCGGCTGGCCTTTGACCTGCGCTGGAAAGCGGCCGCCGGGTTGACCGTGGATGCGGAGGCGTTTCATCCCACGGTGCTGGTCGGGATGCGCAACCGGCTACGCGCATCGGATCGGCCACGGCGGTTGTTCGAGGACGTCAACACCACGGCGCGGGCGGCGGGGTTGTTGCGGGGACGGCGCCGGGTGCTCGATTCCACTCCGCTGTTGGATGCGGTGGCCACCCAGGACACGGTGATCCAGCTGCGGGCCGCGATCCGCAAACTACTGGCGGTGGCCGATCGGGCCGATCCGGAGGTGGCCGGTGCGGTGCGCACCGTGCTGACCCGCGACGATGACTACGCCAGCCTGGGAAAACCACCGTGTGACTGGGACGATCCCACGGCGCGTGAAGCCTTGGTCGATGCGCTGGTGCGCGACGCCAAGGCAGCACTGGAGGCCTGCGATGGCCGCCAGCTTGACGGGGCACTCGGTGAGGCGGTCGAGTTGCTGGCGCTGGTGGCCGGCCAGGACGTCGAGGCCGGCGACGACGGGGTGTTTCGCATCGCGAGGCGGGTGGCCCGGGATCGGCTGATCTCCACCGTTGATACCGAGGCCCGCCATGGGCATAAGTCGCGGGCGCGGACCTTCGATGGCTACAAGTCCCATTTGGGTATCGATCCCGATGACGAGCTGATCACCGCGGTGGCCGTCACCGCGGCCAACGCCGCCGACCGTGAGGTCATCGACGAGCTGCTGGGCAACCCGGTCACCGACACCACGAGTGCTGCACCCGATTCCGCCGCCACCGATGCCGCCACCGATGCCGATGCCGATGCCGATGCCGATGCCGATGCCGATGCCGATGAAACGATCACCGATCACGGTGAGCATGTGCGAAACGAGTCGGAGCCCAATGTCTTTGAGGTGTATGGCGATTCGGCTTACGCTGATGGGGCCACCCTCGATGAGCAGACCCAACGTGGCCATGACATGCGCGCCAAAGTGCCCCCGGTGCGCAACGCCAACGGCTATTCCAAAGACCAGTTCGGTATCGACCTGACTGCGGGCACCGTCACCTGCCCGGCCGAGCACACTGTGGCCATCAGCACCGGGCGGCGTCAGCAGGTCGCTCGCTTCGGGGCATTGTGTGGGTCGTGTCCGCTGCGGGCGCAATGCACCAAAGCCCGCCGTGGACGGGTGATCACCATCCATGCCCATGAGGCCGCCCTACAGCTGGCCAAGGCCCGCCAACGCGACCCGGCCTGGCAGACCGATTACCGAACGTATCGGCCGGTTGTGGAACGCAAGATCAGTCACTTCACCCGGCGCCCCTGGGGTGGTCGCAAGGCTCGCTGCCGCGGACAACAACGCATCCTGACCGACATCCTCGCCCGAGCCGGCGCGATCAACCTCGCCCGATTGGCCAGCCTGGGCCTGCATTCAGCGGCCGGGGGCTGGGCCATCGCCTGATCGGGACCACCAGGCCACCAGGCCACCAGGCCACCAGGCCACCAGGCCACCTACGATCCCATTAATATCAGCCAGCGCAAGCCCCTCCCAGCCGTCGAGACCCCGATACCGCGAAATCCCCGCCCTGCTGGAGGTCACTACATCAGCGCCGTCCTAGTTCTTGCCCGCCGCCAGCTTGGTGACGATCGAGCGGAAGTCGTCGGTCGTGAACGACTGGTGCTCGGCGGAGAGCGCATAGTCCAGGCTCGCCAGCACAGCGCGCTCCAAGTGGATGTTGAGCACCCGCTTGGTGCTCTCGACCGCCTGCTGGGGCAGCTCCAGGATCTTCTTGGCGGCGGTCACCGCCTCGCCGACGGGATCGGCCACCACGTGATTGGCCAGGCCGAGTTCCACTGCCCGCGCGGCGCGAATCCTGGTGCCCGTCAACGCGTATTCCTTGGCGAGCAGCAGGCTGATGTGCAGCGGCCAGGTGAGCGGCCCGCCGTCCGCGGCCACCAGGCCCACCTGCACATGGGGGTCAGCAAGGTAGGCGTCCTCGGCCATGTAGACGATGTCGCTCAACGCGACCAGGCTGCAGCCCAGGCCAACGGCGGGCCCGTTGACCGCCGCCACCACCGGGATTCGGCACCGCGCCATCCCCAGCACGATCTCGCGCCCGTCGCGGATGGTCTTGGCGCGCAGGGCGGCGTCCTCCGAGAGCTCCTTGAGATACGCGAAGTCGCCGCCGGCCGAGAACGCCCGGCCCGCCCCGGTGAGCACCGCCGCGCGGGCCGAGGCGTCGTCGGTCAACCGCTGCCACAGCCGCGCGAGGCCGACGTGCAGGTTGTCGTTGACCGAGTTGAGAGACTCCGGCCGGTTCAGCGTGATGATCCGCAACGCGCCTTCGGCACGGACCTCGATCTCGTCGGGCATGTCGTACACGTCAGACCCCTTCTATGGTCGTGACCCGCTTCACCCGGGCTTCGCCCGCGTTCGCGATCACTCCTACAATCCCAGGATTCGTGAAGCGATGATGTTCTTCTGTATCTGCGACGTCCCGCCCATCACGCTCTGCGCGCGGCTGTACAGGTAGGCGCCGAGCAGGTCGGGGTCGCGGGTGCCGGCGACCGCCAGCGCGGCATGGCCGACCGACTGCTCGACCCAGGTCATCAGCAACTTGTCGAGCGACCCCTCCGGCCCGTGCGAGACCCCGTCCAGCTGTTCGGACAGCCGCCGCCGGACGTGATGGGTCAGCATCTCCGACTGAACGGCCGCCCACGCGACCTCTTCGGACACCGAATCACCGCTGCGCGCCAAAAGGTTTCGCACCAGCTTGCCGTACCTGGCGGCGTAGCCGAGCGTGGACGGTTCGCGCTCGTGACCCACGACGGTCATGGCGACCGCCCAGCCGTCGCCGGGCGCGCCGACCATCCGGTCCACCGGCACCGTCGCACCGTCGAAGAAGACCTGCCCGAACTCGTTGGTGACCCCACTGATCATGCGCAGCGGACGCTGTTGCACCCCGGGCTGTTTCATCTCGAGGATGAACGCCGACAGGCCCCGGTGGCGTTTGGCCTCGGGGTCGGTGCGAGCCAGCAGCAGGCACCAGTCGGCGACGTCGGAGTAGCTGGTCCAGATCTTGTGCCCGTCGATGACGTAGTTGTCGCCTTCGCGGCGTGCGGTGGTCGTGAGCGAGGCCAGGTCCGAGCCGGCGCCGGGCTCACTGAACCCCTGGCACCACCGCTCGGTCCCGTCGATGATGCCCGGCAGGAATCGCCGACGCAGCTCGTCGTTCGCGTGCCTGCCGATGCCGTAGATGAGATAGCCCACGCTGGGGCGCGGCGGGGCGCCGGCCCGGGCCAGCTCTTCGTCCACGATGACGTCGTAGACCGGCGGCAGATCCTGACCGCCGTACTCGCGGGGAAACGACAGCCCGAAGAAGCCCTCGTGGTAGAGGGCCTGGTGCCACTGGGCCTGGCGGGCCCAGTACTCGTCACCGGAGCTCGGAAAATCTCTGGCGTGCAACGAGAGCCAGCTTCGCAGCCGTTCGCGGAAGACCGCCTCGTCGGGTGAGTCACGAAAGTCCAAAGTCGATCTCCTTCAGCGCGACGGGCCACAGTTCGGTGGAGGTCAGCGCCCGGCGCAGGTAGACGTGCACCAGGCAGTCCCAGGTATTGCCGATGCCGCCGTGCACCTGGATCGCGGTCTCGCAGACGGTGCGGGCGGCTCGGGCGCAGTAGACCTTGGCGATCCGGGCGGCCCGGATGGCTTCGGTCGGCGGCAGTTCGTCGACCCCCCACGCGGCATGTCGGGAGATGCTGACCGAACCTTCGATCAGGGCGAGGCTTTCGGCCAGCAGGTGCGCGACGGCCTGATAGGACCCGATCGCCTTGCCGTATTGTTCGCGGATTTTCGCGTAGTCGCAGGAGACGCCGTGCGCGCCCCGGGCGATTCCGACCAGATCGGCCGACGTGGTGGCCAGCGCGAGCGCCAGCCATCGTGCGGCATCGTCGTCGGAGATCTCGCCGAGCACAGTCGGCTCCCCCGTCAGACTCGCTTCGGCCCGGGTCAGATCCGCACCGGTGCGGGACTCGCCGGCCTCCGCCACCAATACGGTGCCGCTCGAGAGCATAAGGGCGCGTTCACATCCCCGCGCGTCGACGGCCCATCCGTCGCCACCTACCGTGGCTCCCCCACTGTCGGCACCGACGTGGCGGGCCAGATCGTCGGCCAGCACCGGCCCGAGGAAGGGCGCGTCGAGCAGGCGGCGCCCGAATTCCTCGGCGACGATGGCCACCTCGACACCGGACGCGCCGTCGGAGCGCAGCGCGCGCCATCCGGTCGCCGCAACCTGCCTGTCCAGGCGGGAGATTCGCCCATCGTCGTCGAGATCCTGGACCGACCCCGGCCCGAGGTCGTCGGCCAGCTTGGCGGCGGCGTCGCGCAGTTGCTGCTGTTCAGCTGTCAGACGTACATCCATGGCGCTCCTTGAGAACTCGGCGCAGTACCTTGCCCGAGGGCAGGCGCGGGATATCGGGCACGAACACGACGCGGCTCACGCGTTTGTAGGACGCTAGCCGCTGCTCGACCCGGTCGGTGAGTTCGGCGGCGACCGCCGCCGTATCTATGGGGGCGCACGCCGCGACGGCGGCGACGATGGCTTCGCCGTTGATCCCGTCCGGAACACCGAACACCGCGCAGTCCTTGACGGCCGGATGACCGTGCAGCACCGTCTCGACCTCGGCGGGGGCGACCTGGAAGCCGCGCACCTTGATCATCTCCTTGAGACGGTCGGTGATCCGCAGCCAACCGCCGGTGTCAAGCCAGCCGACGTCACCCGTCCGGTACCAGCCGTCGTGAAACGCCTCGGCGGTCGCCTCCGGCGGCAGGTACCCGGCCATCAACGAGGCGGAGCGGGCCTGGATTTCGCCGACCTCCCCCGGGCAGACCGGCTCGCCGGTGTCCATCGAGACCACCCGAACTTCCACCCCGGGCACCGGCCGCCCGACGGTGTCGAGGCGGGCCCCGTCGACCGGATTGCAGGCGATGACGGGCAGTTCGGTCGTGCCGTAGGCCGGCACCCAGCCCACGCCGGTGCGTCGGGTCACCGTTTCGGCGACGCTGACGGTCACCGGCGTGGCGCCCCACATGATGAAGCGCAGCGACGACAGGTCGTAGGACTCGAGCCGGGGGTGCGAGGCGATCGCCAGCGCGATGGGAGCGACCGCCATTTCCACTGTGATGCGGTCGTTTTCGATGTGGTACAGCATGGTGTCGACGTCGAATCGCGGATGCAACCGGATCTGGGTACCGGCCCGCAGCGCGGTGACGATGTTGAGCAGGCCGAGGATGTGGGACGGCGGCGTGACGACCTGGATGCGGTCGCGGCCGGTCAGCCGCAGCGCCCGGCGCCAATGCCCGACGGCCTCGTCCAGCGCGGCGTGGGTGTGCCGGACGGCCTTCGGCAGGCCGGTGGTGCCCGAGCTGAAGACCAGGACCGCGTCGGCGGGGGGCGGCAGCGCCCGGGCGACCGGCTCGGTCGGGGTGATCGGTTCGTCCAGATGCAGCATCGGCATCAGGCCGGCCAGCACGGGATGGTCACCGACGGCGTGCGCCGGGCCGGCCAGCGCGAGTGCGTGGTCGACCTCGTCGCGTTTCCACGCGGGACTCACGAGCACCGCGGTAGCACCCAGCCGCCAGATCGCCAACAGCGCGGCGACGAATTCCGGCCGATTGGATGACATCACCGCGACCCGCTGGCCAGCGGCGACACCCCTTTTCTCGAGTGTGGCGGCCAGCCCGGCGGCCAGCGCGTCGAGTTGCGGCGCGCTGAAGCGCCGCTCCTCGAACACGAGCGCTGCCGGCTCGGTCACGTCCGTTCCTTCCAGCAGTCCGACCGTCGGAGAGAGGATCCTATCGGCTGACGAGAATAGTATTCTCTATACTGAAGAACGCAAGTACGGGAGGGGCGGTCATGGCGACGGTCACCGCGATCATCGAGGACACAGTGACGAATCCAGCATCCAACGGTGCCGAGCCGGGCACGGTGACGATCCACCTCGACCGCAAGAAGGTTTCGGTGCCGCGGGTCCCCGGCGAGACGCTGCTGGAAAGCGCGCGGCGAGCCGGCCTCGAGCCGCCGTTCAGTTGCGAGGCCGGCAACTGCGGCACCTGCATGGCCAGGCTCGTCGAGGGCCACGCGACCATGCGGGTCAACGACGCGCTCGAGGACGACGAGGTGGCCGAGGGGTACATCCTGACCTGCCAGGGCGTGCCCGACACACCGTCGGTCACGGTCCACTACGAATAATCCGGAGAGGCGGCAGTTCATGAACGCCGATGACCTGATCCTGGTGAGCATCGATGACCACGTCGTCGAGCCGCCGGACATGTTCCTCACGTGCCCGGCAAGTACCGTGCCGAGGCCCCGGTCGTCGTGACCGACGACAAGGGCGTCGACCAGTGGGTGTACCAGGGCCGGCCCCAGGGCGTCAGCGGCCTGAACGCCGTGGTGTCGTGGCCCGCCGAGGAATGGGGCCGTGACCCGGCCGGTTTCGCCGAGATGCGCCCCGGGGTCTACGACGTCCACGAGCGCGTGCGCGACATGAACCGCAACGGCATCCTGGCCTCGATGTGCTTCCCGACGTTCACCGGGTTCTCCGCGCGCCACCTCAACATGCACCGCGAGGAGGCCACCCTGGCGATGGTGTCGGCCTACAACGACTGGCACATCGACGAATGGGCCGGCTCGTATCCGGACCGGTTCATCCCGATCGCCATCCTGCCGACATGGAGCCCGCAGGCCATGTGCGCCGAGATCCGCCGGGTGGCGGCCAAGGGCTGCCGCGCGGTCACCATGCCCGAACTGCCGCACCTGGAAGGGCTTCCGAGCTACCACGACGACGACTACTGGGGCTCGGTCTTCTCGGCCCTGTCCGAGCAGAACGTGGTGATGTGCCTGCACATCGGCACCGGCTTCGGCGCGATCAGCATGGCGCCCGACGCGCCGATCGACAATCTGATCATCCTGGCCACCCAGGTTTCGGCGATGTGCGCCCAGGACCTGCTGTGGGGCCCGGCGATGCGCAAGTATCCCGACCTGAAGTTCGCGTTCTCCGAGGGCGGCATCGGCTGGATCCCGTTCTACCTGGACCGCAGCGACCGTCACTACACCAACCAGAAATGGCTGCGCCGCGACTTCGGCGACAAGCTGCCCAGCGAGGTGTTCCGCGAGCATTCGCTGGCGTGCTACGTCACCGACAAGACCTCGTTGCGGCTGCGCCACGAGATCGGCATCGACATCATCGCCTGGGAGTGCGACTACCCGCACTCGGATTGCTTCTGGCCCGATGCGCCCGAACAGGTGCTGGCCGAGCTGACCGCCGCCGGCGCCGACGACACCGACATCGACAAGATCACCTGGGCCAACGCCTGCCGGTTCTTCGGCTGGGACCCGTTCGCCCGCACGGCCCGCGAGCGGGCGACGGTGAAGGCTTTGCGCGCCAAGGCGGTAGACGTCGACGTGTCGATCCGCTCACGCGCCGAGTGGGCTCGGCGCTACGAGCAGAAGCGGGTCGCCGGCCTGACCTAGCCCGGCGCGTTGACGAACCACACGTTCTCCTCGCGCAGGTTTCGACTGCGCCATCCGTCGGCCGTGCGGACCAACTCGTGGTGGTAGTAGCCGCCGCAATAGCTGAGCTCCGCCATGCCCGGCAACTGCATCGGGTTGTAGAACATCGCCCGCACTGTCGCCGTATCACCCTCGAGTGCAAGGACTTCCACGTTGGTGATGTAGTGCATAGACATCGGAATCGCGCCGAAGCCCTCCGCCAGCCACTCGGCCACCTCGTCGCGGGGGCCCGCGGCGGCGCCCGCCGACGAGTAGTCGATGTGCGCATCGTCGGTGAACACCGACTGATACAAAGCCCAGTCCTTGGAATCGACGGCCCGGGCGTATCTATGGAGCAGGGCGGCGATTTCGATTTCGTCGGCGACTCGCTGGGGGTTCATCACCGGGCAATCCTATTCGCCCGGGGGCGGGGCGGCTACAGGGTGGCCAGGGCCGGGGCCAGCGATTCGAGTTGCGTCACGGCGGTGGCGAAGTCGCCGCCGATCTCCGGCAGCAGCGTCACGTGGTCGGCGCCGGCGTCCAGGTGCTCGCGCACCTTGGCCGCGACCGCCGGCGGGTCGCCGTAGGCCACGATGGCATCCACCAGGCGGCCGGTGACCCCGTCGATGTCGCCGGCGGAGTAGCCCAGCTCCGACAGCCTGGCCGCGTAGGAGGGCATCGACAACCTCGCCGACAGCAACTCGCGCGCGGCCGCTTTCGGATCCCCGGAGCCGCCGCCCACCACGGACACGCCGACAACGAGGAGCTTGTCCGGGCCGAGCACCCGGCGGGCGTGCGCGGTGAACTCCGCGGGGAACAACGCCGGCACCGCCCCGTCGGCTCGCTGCCCGGCCAGCGCCATCATCTTCGGGCCGTTGGCGGCGACGATGCGCACGTAGGCGGCGTCGGGCGCCGGCGGCCAGGTGGGGGCATCCATTCCGTCGAGGTAGTCACGCATGGTGGCCAGCGGGCGCCCGAATTCCCGGCCGACGCTGGCCGCCTGCTCCGGATACCCGATTCCCAGGCCCAGCACGAAACGGCCCGGAAACGCCTGCGCGAGTTGGGCCGCCGCGGCATGCATGGTCTGCGGCGACCGGGCCCAGACGTTGGCGATGCAGGTGCCGAACACCATGCGCTCGGTGGCGCTCGCCAGCATGGCGAGTTGCACGAGGGCGTCCTTGCCGATCACCTCGTTGGTCCACACCGCGCGGTATCCGGCCCGCTCCAGGCTGCCCACCGCCGCCCGCTGGCGCTCGATCGACAGTGGGTCGGTGAAGGAGACCGGCAGGCAAACACCCACCGGCCCCAGCGCTTTTCGGGACGCGTCGACGACCGCGTCGGCCACGGGTCCGCTCACTCGCCGAAGTAGTGGCCGGCGTCCAGATCCTCGAGCAGCCCCGGACCCTCAGGCCGCCACTCGAGGACCTTCTGCGTCAGCGCGTTCGACGCCGGGTTGTCCAGCGCCGCGAAGAGCGCCAGAAAGCCGAAGTGACCGGCTTCTTCGGCGGGGATACCGACCGTCGGCACGTCCAGGTGGCGGCCGATGACGGCTGCGATGTCGCGAAACGGCACCCCTTCGTCGGCTACACCGTGCAAACGCGTTCCCGCAGGCGCATTTTCGACTGCCAACCGGTACAGGCGCGCGGCGTCGAGCGTGTGGACGGCGGGCCAGCGATTGGAGCCGTCGCCGATGTAGGCGGACTTGCCGGTCTCACGGGCGACGCCGATCAGATGGTGGGCGAAGCCGTGGTGGTCGAGGTTGCTGTGCACCAGCGGCGAAAGCCGGATGACCGACGAGCGCACCCCGCGCTCGGCCAGTGCGATCACGGCGTTCTCGGAGTCGACGCGCGGCCCACCCGGCAGCGTGACCTGTTCCGTGCCGAGACCGCCGTCCCCGATCAGCGAGAGAAGCAGGGTTCCCGAGGTGCTGACGAGCGGGCGGTCGGACCCGACGAGCGCCTCACCCATCGCCTGCACGGCGCGCAGGTCGGTCTCGGCGGCGCCCACGAAGTCGTCGAAGTCGTGCTTGAACGCGAGGTGGATGACGCCGTCGGACGCCGCGGCGGCGGACCGCAGGCCGTCGATGTCGTCGAGGTCGCCGCGGTGGACCCGGACACCCTTCGCCGCCAGCGCGGCGGCCGACTCGTCGGAGCGGGCAAGCCCGGTGACCTGATGCCCCGCGTGCACGAGTTCGTCGACGACGGCCGAACCGATGTGTCCGCTCGCGCCCGTCACAAAGACATGCATGGCATTCCCTTTCGTCGTGTGCGTATTCGCGACTTCCAGTCAACGGACCCGGCGGCCCGACTGTCCAAGACCCGATTCCTATGACGCGATACCGAATCGACATGACCGCACGTCCGCGCGCACTTCGAGGCGGACAAGGACAGCCGGCGCCGTTACACTGCCCGCATGACCGAATCGGTATCGCCCGTCATCGACCTCGATCTGCGGCTGGTCGGGTACTTCGTGGTGGTCGCCGAACACCGGCACTTCGGCCGCGCCGCGACCGCGTTGCGCGTCGCGCAACCGTCGTTGAGCCGGCAGATCCGCCGGCTGGAGCAACAACTGGCCTCAGAATTTCACGGTGGCCCGGGTTCTGCTGTGGCGGTCTGCGGGGCGGCAGCTTTGTCGAGGTTTTGAGGCTGGGGGTAGGCGGCGGCGCCGCGTGTCGTGCGGTGACGCCGGGTCCTTTATCCCGGGGGTGGTTACTCCTTTCTTGGGGTCGAGAGGGCATAGGGGCCTGTGGGTCAGGGTATGGCGCGGACCCTGTTGAGGGCGTCGGCGAATTCTTGTGCCCAGGGCCAGGTTTGGGGGATCCGCAGGATCAGGTAGCGGGATCGTTTGATCAGCCGGGCCGCGGCGTGCAGCAGCCGGTAGCGCAGGGTGGCGGGTTCGGCTTTGGCCAGTGGGCCGTCCAGGAGTAGCAGTCGCATCCAGCACAGCAGGTCGATGGCGATCGCGACGGCGGTGACCCAAGCGGTGTTGATGGCGAACGAGTGTGAGGGCCAGCGGGCCAGGCCGGTGTCTTTGCCGGTGCGGATGAAGCCCTCCACCCGGGCGTGGACGCGGTGGCGGGCTTCCAGTCGCTGGGGTTGTCCACCGGCAGTCGAGGTGGCGAGGACCTGGTAGCGGTAGCCGGCCAGCTGCTCGAACAATGACAACTGGGTGCCGTGTTCGATTTCTTCGCGCCGCACCAGGATGCGCATGCCGGCCGGCCAGCCGACCAGCCGATCCCCTCCGGTGCTGTGGCGCAGCAGCCCGGTCAACTCGGCGACCTGGGCGTCGTCACGGGCCGCTCCGGTGGCATCCAGTGCGGCTTGCCATCCCGCATCGGGCATCTGGCCGATCGCGACCCGGACCCGCTCATCGAGGTCGAATCCGACCGAGTAGCCCACTGACATCCCCGGCCGGGCATTGAGTTTCTCCAGGTGTTCGACGACGGCGTGGCTTGAACCCGCGCCGTCGATGGTGACCAGCAACTTGCGGCGCCACTTGGCCGGGATCGCCGCGATCGCGGCGTCGATGATCGCGATATGATCGGCCGCGGTGTTCGAGCCGGCGTTGCCTGCACGGGCGATCACCGCCAGCAGTTCGCCGGTGTTGTCACACCACGCCAACAGCGGGTGGAAGCCAAACCCGCCTTTGAAATTGCCTGCGGCGTGCTGCTTATCGCTGTGCGACTGAATCAGCGACGCGTCGATGCGGATCACGATCGTGTCCCCGAGGTCCCCATAGCAGGTCTGCGAAGCCGGGATCGCACCGTGGCGGGCCTCGATCGCCTCCCACACCCGAGAGCGGACCTTGTTGCGCACGGCCGTGACCTCGGTGATGCTCTGCTCGTCGATCTCGCCCAGGGACCGCCACATCGTCGGAACCGACGCCACCGCCTGAAACAACCGGTGCTGATCGCGCAGCACCGCGGTGCCGGCCAGGTTCTGCGCGCCGCCGGCGATCGATACCGCCACATCGCGCAACACCGCGCCTCGGTCGTGGGTGACTTCTGGGCGCGACAGCACCGACGACAAACCGCTGGTCAAACCCAGATTGTCGGCCAGCAACCGGGGTATCACGTTACCGGCGTGCCCGACCACGTCGTCGCCACGGACCTCAACTCGGACATTCTTCGACCAATCCGTAGTAGCCTGCATCTGACAGGTGCACTCCCATCCTGGATAACCGAGCCTCGAATACTCCGATTATCCTTGCGGCAGTGCACCTTTCACGTTAACGACACCCCTGAGCTCCACATTCGATGAAAAATCCAGGCTGGGCGTTCGACTGCTGGATCGCACGCCGCAAGGCACCCGGCTGACGGAGGCCGGGGAGGTGTTCCTGCCGCGGGCCAAGGCCTTGCTGCGCTCGGCCACGCAGGCCGCCGCCCAGGCCCGGGCCGCCGCCCAGCCGAGCCGTATCGCGATCGGCTACACGACCGGGATGATCGTCACCCGCGCGGTGCGCGAGATGCGCCGCGAACACCCCGACGCCGATGTGCAAGTGTCCCATCTGGATTGGGACCAGGCCCTGGACGCGTTGCTCGGGCATCGGGTGGACGCGGTGGTGACCCGGCTCCCGTTCCCTACCGACGGGCTGCACGTGATCATCCTCTACGACGAGCCCCGGGTGCTGGCCATGTCGGTCGATCACCGGCTCGCGGGGAGGGAATTCGTCACCCTCGACGACATCGCCGACGAACCGATGCCCCGGGTTCGCGACTCCGACACGCTGTGGAGTGCCTTCTGGCGCATCGATCCCCGGCCCGACGGACGCCGGGCGCCCGATGGACCGTTCATCGACGCGCTCGAGGACAAATTCGAGCTGATCGCCTCCGGGCAGGCGGTCGCCGTTGTGCCCGATTTACGCGTCAACACCCTGCGGCCCGACATCATCACCGTCCCGTTGCGGGGCGTCGAGCCCTGCCACGTGGTGCTCGCCACGCGCGCCGGGGACCGGAGCCGGTTGGTGGCGGCGTTCCGCAAGCTCGCCGAGGCGCACCTCACGGGCTCGCCGTTCTGAGCCCGGGCGGGCCGTACGGAGGGCGGCGCCGATTCAGCCCTCGGGCAACACAGGCGGCGGGCGATACTGCGGCTCGTAACCGGACACGTGGATCGGGCCGGCGACGAGGCGGAAATCGCCCGCGGCCACAACCACTTCCGGGGTCGCATCGAGCGCCTCGGGCAACGTCCGGACGGCCGCCGCCGGCACCCCGAGGGGCCGCAGGCGCCGCTCCCACCCGACGGCGGTGTCGGTCGCCAGCATCGCGGTGACGACGGCGAGCACCTCGTCGCGCCGCTCGACCCGTTCGGCCATCGTCTCGAAGCCCCCGATACCCGCCTCGGCGGCGAAGGACTTCCAGAAGCCGTCGTGCGTGACGAACAGCGCCAGATATCCCTCGGCGGTCGGGAAGAGCTGGGCGGGCACGTAATACGAGTGCGCGCCGTACGGCCGCCGCCGCGGCTCCACGCCGTCGTTGAGGTAGGCCGCGGCGTGGTAGTTCAGCTGCGAGAACATCACGTCGCGCAGCGACACGTCCACCTGCCCGCCGGTGCCGGAGACGATCTTGGCCAGCAGGCCCAGCGCCGCGCACATGCCGGTGGAGTTGTCCGCCGAGGAGTAGCCGGGCAGCGTGGGAGGCCCGTCGGGGTCGCCCGTCAGGGCGGCGATACCGGTGGAGGCCTGGACCACGTAATCGAACGCCGGGTCGTCGCCGCCGTGCAGCCCGAAGCCGGTGATCGCCACGCACACGATCCGCTCGTTGTGGCGCCGCAACGCCTCGTAGGTGAGCCCCAGCCGGCGAATGGCCGACGGCTTGAGGTTCACCAGCAGCGCGTGGGCGTCGGCCACCAGCTCGCCCAGCCGTTGTTGGCCCGCATCGGAATTCAGGTCCAGGCAGATGCTGGACTTGTTGCGGTTGAGGCTGGCGAAGTAGCTGGGGCCCACGCCGCGGGAGATCTCGCCGCCGCGGGGTTCGATCTTGGTGACCTCGGCCCCGAGGTCGGCGAGCAGCATGGTGGCGTACGGGCCGGCCAGCATGGTGCCGACCTCGAGGATGCGAACCCCCATAAGCGGGCCCTGGGAACCGTCCCGCGTCACCGCAGCTCCGTTGCGAGAGCGGCGATCATCTCGCGGGTGCGCCGTTTGGAGGCGACCAGTTCGTCGCGGTCGGCGCCGATCGGCAACAGGCGCACCGACAGGTCGGTCACACCGGCGTCGGCGAAGCGGCGCATGCGAGCCAGGATCTGTTCGGAGTCGCCGGCCGCGCACAGGTCGCCGACATCGCGGGCGTCGCCGCGGTCGAGCAGGCGCTGGTAGTTGGGCGACACCTCGGCCTCGCCGAGGATGCGGTTGGCCCGCTCCTTGGCCTCGTCGACTTGCGAAGGTGCGCAAAGGGTTACCGGTATTCCCGCGACGATCCGCGGCGCGGGACGCCCGGCGTCCGCGGCGGCCTTGGTGATCTTCGGCGCGATGTGCTCGCCGATCGCGCGTTCGTCGGCCATCCACAAGACGGTGCCGTCGGCCAGTTCGCCCGCGATCTGCAGCATCACCGGACCCAGCGCGGCGACCAGCACCGGCATCGGGGTATCGGCCGCAAGCACCGTCGGATTGTGCACCGTGAACGAATCGTTCTCCACGTCAACCGGTCCCGGCCCGGCGGTGGCGGCGGCCAGCACCTGTAGGTAGTCGCGGGTGTAGGCGGCCGGCTTCTCATACGGCAGGCCGAGCATGTCGCGGACGATCCAGTGATGCGACGGTCCGACACCCAGCGCCAGCCGTCCGCCGGCGACCGCGTGCGTCGAGAGCGCCTGGCGGGCAAGGGCGATCGGATGCTGGGCCTGCAGCGGCACCACCGCGGTCCCCAGTTCGATGCGCGAGCTGTGCGCGGCCATCAGCGACACCATGGTCAGGCAGTCGAAGTCGTCGGGCACCTGCGGCATCCACGCCGTGTCCAGGCCCGCGGACTCGGCCCATTCGATATCGGAGACCAGCTTGTGCACCTTGCGGGCCATGTCGCCGCGCTCGGCACCGATCATCACTCCGACGCGCACGATTCCTCCGATGCGGGTTGGGGGGTTCCAGTCAGGGCGCGGATGTCGCGGACCAGTACGTCCAGCGGTGTGCCGGTGGGGAAGACCGCGGCGGCGCCGGCGGCCAGTAGTTTGTCGACGTCGGCGTGGGGGATGGTGCCGCCGACGACGACGGCGATGTCGGCGGCATCGGCGGCGCGCAGGGCCTCGATGGTGCGGGTGGTCAGCGCCAGGTGTGCACCCGAGAGGATGCTCAGACCCACGACGGCGACGTCTTCTTGGACGGCGATGGAGGCGATGTCCTCGATGCGTTGCCGGATGCCGGTGTAGATGACCTCGAAGCCTGCGTCGCGCAGGGTGCGCGCGACGATCTTGGCACCGCGATCGTGTCCGTCCAGGCCGGGCTTGGCCACCAGAATCCGAACCGCCATCTAGAACACCACCGGCTGTGCGAACTCGCCCCACACCGCTTTGAGCGCGGAGACCATCTCGCCGACGGTGCAGTAGGCGTTGGCGCAGTCGATCAGCTTGTGCATCAGGTTGTCGGTGCCCTCCGCGGCGCGTGACAGTTCCGCCAGCGCCGATTGCGCTGCGGCGGAGTCCCTTTCGGCCTTCACCTTGGAGAGCCGCTTGAGCTGCAGGTCGCGGCCCTCGGCGTCGAGTTCGTAGGTGATGACGTCGGGTTCGGGCTCCTCGGAGACGAAGCGGTTGACCCCGACGACGGGGCGGGTGCCGGCCTCGATGTCCTGATGGGTCCGGAAGGCCTCGTCGGCGATCAGGCCCTGAAGGTAGCCGTCCTCGATCGCGGCCACCATGCCGCCGTGGCGTTCCAGGTCGTCCATGATCTCCACGATGCGCGCCTCGGTCGCATCGGTGAGCGCCTCGACGAAGTAGGAGCCGCCCAGCGGGTCGGCCACGCTGGCCACCCCGGTCTCGTAGGCCAGGATCTGCTGGGTGCGCAACGCCAGCGTGGTGGACTCCTCGGTGGGCAGCGCGAACGGCTCGTCCCAGGCCGCGGTGAACATCGACTGCACCCCGCCGAGCACCGCCGCCATCGCCTCGTAGGCCACGCGCACGACGTTGTTGCGCGCCTGCGGGCCATACAGCGACGCGCCGCCGCACACGCAGCCGAACCGGAACATCGACGCCTTGTCGGTGGCCGCCCCGTAACGCTCCCGCACGATCGTGGCCCAACGGCGCCGTCCCGCACGGTATTTGGCGACCTCCTCGAAGAAGTCGCCGTGGGTGTAGAAGAAGAACGAGATCTGCGGCGCGAACTGGTCGATACTCATCCGGCCGCGGGCCACCACGGTGTCGCAATAGGTCACACCGTCGGCCAGGGTGAACGCCATCTCCTGCACCGCGTTGGCGCCGGCGTCGCGGAAATGCGCCCCGGCCACCGAAATCGCGTTGAAACGCGGCACTTCGGCCGCGCAGAACTCGATCGTGTCGGCGATCAGCCGCAGCGAGGGCTCCGGCGGCCAGATCCAGGTGCCGCGCGAGGCGTACTCCTTGAGGATGTCGTTCTGGATGGTCCCGGTCAACTTGGCCCGCGGGATGCCCTTCTTCTCGGCCGCGGCGACGTAGAAGGCCAGCAGGATGGCGGCGGTGCCGTTGATCGTCATGCTCGTGCTGAGCTTGTCCAGCGGGATGCCGTCGAAGAGGATCTCGAAGTCGGCCAGGGTGTCCACCGCGACGCCGACCCGGCCCACCTCCTCCCCGAACTCGGGATCATCGGAGTCGTATCCGCACTGGGTGGGCAGATCGAGAGCCACCGACAGCCCGGTCCCGCCCTGCTCGAGCAGGTATCGGTAGCGGCGGTTGGACTCCTCGGCGGTGCCGAAGCCCGAGTACTGGCGAAACGTCCACAGCTTGCCCCGATAGCCCGACGCGAAATTGCCCCGCGTGAACGGAAACTGTCCGGGCGGCGCAGGTTCCGCGGTCCTGTCCTCCGGCCCGTACACGGGCCGCAGCGGTATGCCCGATGGGGTCTGAGTCTCGTTGTCCATCGACTGATAACGTACTTGCAAAAAAAGAGAATGCCAATACCGCCCTGTTGACCAGGCCAAAGGAGACCCATGCCCAGCGACATGCTCGCCGACCGTACCGTCGTGATCTCCGGCGCCAGCCGCGGCATCGGCCTGGCGATCGGGATCGCCGCGGCCAGGCGGGGCGCCAACGTGGTGCTGTTGGCCAAGACCGACACCCCGCACCCCCGCCTCCCTGGAACAGTGCACACCGCGGCCGCCGACGTCGAGGCGACCAGCGGCAAGGCGCTGGCCGTCGTCGGCGACGTGCGCCGCGAAGAGGACGTGGCCCGCGCCGTCGAGGCCGCGGTGCAGCGCTTCGGCGGCATCGACGTCTGCGTGAACAACGCCAGCGCCATCGCCACCCAACCGACCGCCGAGCTGCCGGCCAAGAAGTTCGACCTGATGCAGGAGGTCAACCTCCGCGGCACGTTCCTGCTGACCAAGGCGTGCGTGCCGTACCTGCGGAAGTCGGCCAACCCGCACGTGCTCACCATCTCACCGCCGGTCAACATGAACCCGCACTGGCTGGGCGCGCACCCGTCCTACACGCTGTCCAAATACGGCATGACGCTGCTGTCGCTGGGCTGGGCGGCCGAGTTCGCCTTCAAACCCGGGAGAGCGGGGATCGCGGTGAATTGCCTGTGGCCGCAGACCTATATCGCCACCTCGGCCGTGGCGAACCTGCCCGACGGTGACCAACTGGCCGCGGGATCGCGCAGCCCGGAGATCATGGCCGACGCCGCCGTCGAGATCGTCTCGCGCCCGGCCCGGGAGGCCACCGGGCACTGCCACATCGACGCCGAGGTGCTGCGGTCGGCCGGGGTCACCGACCTGTCGCGTTACGGCGGCGGTGACCACCCGATCCCGGACCTGTTCCTAGACTGACGGCCATGACGGTTTCGCGGCCAACGGCCGGCGACCTCGACGCCGCGGCACACCATTTCGGGTTCCACCTCGACGCCGCCGCCCGGCGCGACTACCTGGCGGCCGTGCACCGCACCCTGGCGTCCTATGACGTCGTCGATGCGCTCTACGACGAGCTGGCGCGGCCGCAGACCCCCGAACGCGCGTACCGGTTCCCGACGCCGGAGGAAAACCCGCTCGGCGCCTGGTACGTCACCACCGAGATCCGCTCCGGTGCGGAGGGACCGCTGTCGGGCCGGACGGTCGCGGTCAAGGACAACATCGCCGTCGCCGGCGTTCCGATGATGAACGGGTCCCGCGCGGTCGAGGGCTTCGTCCCCGGCCGCGACGCGACCGTCGTCGAACGCCTGCTCGCCGCCGGGGCGACCATCGCCGGCAAGAGCGTGTGCGAGGACCTGTGCTGCTCGGGGTCGAGTTTCACCTCCGCCTCGGGGCCGGTGCGCAATCCCTGGGACACCGCGCGCGAGACGGGCGGATCCTCGAGCGGGAGCGGCGCCCTGGTCTCCGCCGGGGAAGTCGACCTGGCCCTCGGCGGCGACCAGGGCGGCTCGATCCGCATCCCGGCCGCGCTGTGCGGCATCGTCGGGCACAAGCCGACCCACGGCCTGGTGCCCTACACCGGCGCGTTCCCGATCGAGCGGACGATCGACCATCTCGGACCCATGACGCGCACCGTCGCCGACGCCGCGCTGTTGCTCACGGTGCTCGCCGGGCCCGACGGCCACGACCCGCGCCAGCGCCAGCGCACAGCCGCGTTCGACTACCGGGCCACTCTCACCGGCGACGTCACCGGGTTGCGGGTCGGCATCCTCGACGAGGGCTTCGGCCAGCCCGGCTCGTCACCGGAGGCCGACGAACTCGTCCGCGCGGGGGCGCGGCGGTTCACCGAATATGGTTGCCGCGTAGGAGAAGTCAGCGTGCCCTGGCACCGGACGGCGCTACACGTGTTCACTGTCATCTTCACCGACGGCGCCACCTACCAGATGGTCGACGGCAACGGCTACGGGCTCGGCGTCGACGGGTGGTACGACCCGGAACTCGTCGCGCACTTCGCCCGGCAGCGAGTCGCCCACGCCGACGAATTGGCCAGCACCGTCAAGGCCACCGCGCTGTGCGGGCACTACGGCCTCACGGCGCTGGGCGCCACCTCGTATGCCAAGGCGCGCAACCTCTTACCGCAGGTGCGGGCCGCCTACGACGCGGCGCTGACCGAGTACGACGTGCTGGTGATGCCGACCGTTCCGGGGACGGCGGACCCGCTGCCGGCGGGGGGTCCCGGTGATGTCGGGCTGCTCGGGCGCGCGCTGGGCAAGGCGACCAACACCGCGCCCATGGACATCACCGGTCATCCCGCCCTCTCGGTGCCCGCCGGGCTCCTCGACGGTCTGCCGGTCGGGATGATGATCGTGGGCAGGCGATTCGACGACGCCACGGTGCTGCGGGCCGGCGCCGCCTTCGAGTCCCTGTGCGGCGGCTTCTCCTCCCCGGGTAGCGCGAGCGCTCAGGGGTGACAGACGATCTCGCCGTGCGGGATCGCCAGCCAGCCGTCCGGGGCCGCGGCCCAGGCGCGCCACGCCGCGGAGATCTCCTCGAGCTGCGCCGGCGTGGCCAGGCCCAGCCGCAGCAACTCGCGCGCCACCCCCGAATGCAGGATCCGCTCGGCCCACATCCCGCCCCACCACTGGCGGGTCGCGGGCGTGGCGTAGCACCAGAGGCTGCCCGTGGGCGCGATGTCGGTAAACCCGGCCTCGAGCGCCCAGGACAGCAGCCGTCGGCCCGCATCGGGTTCGCCGCGGTTGGCGCGGGCCGCCTTCTCGTAGAGATCCAGCCACAGGTCGAGCGCGGGAAGCCTTGGATACCAGACGAATCCGGCGTAGTCGGCGTCGCGGGCCGCCACGATACCGCCCGGCCGGCAGACGCGGCGCATCTCGCGCAGCGCGCCCACCGGGTCGGCGACGTGCTGCAGCACCTGATGGGCGTGGACGACGTCGAAGCTGTCGTCGGGAAACTCGAGCCGGTGGACGTCGGCGGTGGCGAACGAGACGTTGGACAGGTTGCGCCGCTGCACCTCCGCGCGGGCCACCTCGAGGACCTCGCCGAACTGGTCGACGGCCGTGACCCGTCCGGGGTCGACCCGGGCGGCCAGGTCGCCGGTGATGGTCCCGGGCCCGCACCCGACGTCGAGTAGGGAAAGCCCCGGCTTCAGGTGCGGCAGCAGGTAGGCCGCGGAGTCGTCGGCCGTGCGCCGCTGGTGGCCGTGCAGCACCGACTCGTGGTGTCCGTGGGTGTAGTTGGCCCGAGGCTCGTCGCTCACCGTGCGCCCCCTAGGGCGTGTCTCCCAATTTTTCGACTGTTGACCAGCCAGGATTGGCTGGTGACGCGGATTGGTGTGATTTCTGACGAGTTCTGGGCGGTGGTTGAGCCGTTGATGCCTTCGCATGAGGGCAAGCGGGGCCGGAGGTTTGGTGATCACCGGTTGATTTTGGAGGGGATTGCCTGGCGGTTTCGCACGGGATGCCCGTGGCGGGACCTGCCCGCTGATTTCGGGCCATGGAAAACGGTGTGGAAGCGTCATCACCGATGGTCGCTGGATGGCACCTATGACGTGATGTTTGCTCAGGTGGCGCACGCCTTCGGGTTCGACGCCGAGATGGCCGGCGATATCGAGAAGCTGTTGTCGGTGGATTCGACGAACGTACGGGCGCATCAACATTCGGCGGGTGCCCGGTCGGACACGCTGGCAAAAGGGGGCCCTGTCGAATTACAAGAAATCCGCCGATGAACCCGACGACCATGCAATTGGGCGTTCGCGAGGCGGGCTGACCACCAAGATCCACACCCTGACCGATCAGCGCGAAGCTGTTGTCGCGGTCCGGTTGACCGCTGGCCAGGCCGGCGACAATCCGCAGTTGCTGCCTTTGCTCGACGACTACGACCACGCCTGCGCTGAGCACGGTGTGACCGGTGGCGACTTCCGATTGCTCGCCGACAAGGCGTATTCACACCCGAGCACGCGCACCGAATTACGTTCCCGAAGAATCAAGCACACGATTCCCGAACGCAAAGACCAGATCGCCCGGCGCAAGGCCAAGGGATCGGCCGGGGGTCGCCCACCGGCGTTCGACGCCGAGCTCTACGGTCTGCGCAACACCGTCGAACGAGGCTACAACCGGCTCAAGCAATGGCGCGGTATCGCGACCCGCTACGACAAATACGCCCTGACCTACCTCGGCGGTGTCCTATTGGCCTGCGCCGTAATCCATTCCCGCGTCGGAAACAACCAATTGGGAGACACGCCCTAGTCGACCGGGACGTCGAGGATCGGCCGGTCGACGGCGGCGCCCGGTCCGTTGAAGTGCCACCATTCACCGGAGTACACGCTCAGCCCGCCGTAGGTCATCGCGTTCCGCAGCTGGGCGCGGTTCGCCTGGGCCTCCGGGCTGACGCCCTGCGTGGCGAATGCGGTTGCCCGGGGGGTGAAGTCGTCGAAGTCGGTGCCCATGTCGGCCAGGCACACCCCGCCGGCATGACGGTCGGGCGGACATGGCTGCCCCGCGCTGGTGAACGTCACGTCGACCGAGCGCCCGGACTCGTGGCTGTGCGCGTAGGACCCCGGCCGCGCGACCCACGCCGGATTGGGCACGACGTTGAACATCTTGACCTGCACGTCGTGGGGCCGGTAGCAGTCCCAGAAGACCAGCACGTGTCCCTGGGGGCGCAGCGCCGCCGCGGCCGCGCCGAGGCCGGGCGCCATCGACTGGTGCACCAGGCACCGGGCGTCGGATGGATACAACTGCGTGTGGGTGAAGTTGTTCGTCGTCGCATAGCGCAGGTCGACGACGGCGTCCGGCACGACGCTGCGGACGTCGACGAACCCCGCCGCGCGCGCCGCCGCGCTGACGGGCGGCACGTCCGGCCCGGCGGTGGCCCGCGGAGCCTGGCAAGCGCCGACCGCGAGCGCCACGGCGATCACCGGCCCGTGGAACCGCCGCACCGATGACATCCGACCATTGTTACGGGTCACCGCGCCGGGCCGTCACCCGATGTCGCCCTCCACGTAGCGCTGCAGGTTGGGCGCCAGCGCCGCCACCACCTCGTCGTCGGACATCGACGCGATCGGTTCGATCTGCCAGACGTACCGCACCATCCCCAGCCCGATCAGCTGGGTGGCGATCAGACCACTGCGCCGCAGCCGCTCGTCCTCGTCGGCCCCCAGCGTGGACTGGCCGATCAGGCCGCGCTCGACGATCGCCCGCAGCTTGTCGCGGGTCTTGCTGTCGTGCGCGGCGGTCATCATCACCGCGCGCAGGATCGGGCCGATCTCCTCGTCGGCCCAGCTGGCCAGCATGTTGCGGACGAGCTGACGCCCCAGGTCCGACGTCGGCGCCGCCCACGTCGCGACGACCGACTCGAGCCACTTCCGCGGCGGGTCGGTCGCGGCGTCGAGCAGGCCCTCCTTGGAGCCGAAGTAGTGGTAGATCAGCGCCGGGTCCACGTCCGCGGCGCGGGCGACGGCGCGGATCGCGGTGCCGGCCCAGCCGTGCTCGGCGAATTCGTCGCGCGCCGCCGCCAGGATGCGCGCGGCCAACACGCCGCGTTCGTCGCGCGGGCCCGGGGGGATCGCTCGCTTGGCCATCGCCCCACCATATCGCGAAGTTTCATCTTGCGTTGAGACTAGTCTCAACGTAGCGTGAAACTATGACGAAGCTGAACGGCCCGCAAACCACCGGGCGCGATTACCGCAACCTCAGCGAACCGCGATACGGCTCCCGCAGCGACCTGAACACCGAGATCGCCGTGCGCGACGGCACCACGCTGCTCGCCGACGTCCACCGGCCCGACGCCGACGGCCGCTTGTCCCTATCCGCGCCAGATGCAGGACCTGGGCCACCCCGGCCGGATTCATCGAGGCCGGGGTGACGGACTTCTGGGTGCCACGCGGCTACGTGCACGTCATCGCAAACCTGCGCGGCACGGGCGACACGTTCGCCTTCTTCGACGCCCAGGAACGCCGCGACGTCCACGCCCGCGTGGAGTGGGTTGCCGCGCAACCGTGGTGAGACGGCAACGTCGCCATGATCGGCATCAGTTACTTCGCGATGACCCAACTCGAGGCGGCCGTCGAGCGGCAGCCCCATCTGAAGGCGATCTTCCCGCTGGCCGTGACGGCGGACCTCTATGAGGGCGCCACCACCACGGCCTGTTGAGCTCGTCGTTCATCACCCCGTTCCTGAGCGATGACGGGCCTGACCTCCGAGCGCAGCGAGAAGCTTTGGCGCAGCATGCCGGTCGGCCTGGCCCGGCGGGTACTGAAAAGCTCACGGATCCACAAGAAATTCGAAACCATGAACGGCGAGGCGGCGGTCACCATGCTGCGCCAACCGCTCAGGCTGCCGCACAATCCCCACCACTGGGACGAGCTGTGGCACGAGGCCGCGGTCCGGCACCCCGCCCGCGACGACTGGCGAGAGGAGCGAAACCTGTTGCCGCACCTGAAGAACATCGATATCCCGGCCTACCTGGGATGCGACTGGGAGAACGTGCCACTGCACCTGCCGTCCACCTTCGCCGCGTGGAACGCGCTGTCGGGCAACGATCGGGGGCGGATGGGAATGCTGGGCAGGTTCGGGCTGACCTGGCCACCGGGCGGGCGCGAATTCCTGGTGCTGGGCGCGGGCCTGGGCCGCGTCAGGGCCAGCGAGACCGACCCGCCGCCGATCCTCGCGTGGGACAGCGCACCGCTGGACGCGGACCTCGACGTGGCCGGCGACATCGAACTGCTCCTCATCGCCTCCGCGACGGCGATCGACGTCGCCTGTATGGCCACCCTGCAGGACGCGGGCCCCGACGGCGAGGTGTTGGAGGTGACCGCGGGCTGGCTGCGCGGCAGCATGCGCGAAGTCGACCAGGCGGCCAGCCCCCCGGGCGCCCCGGTGCTGCCGTGCCGCACCCCACCGGCGATCCCGTTGGGTGAGGACGTCGTCTATCGAATTCCGTTGGCGCCCAGGGCCGACGCTTCAAGTCGGGTCACCGCGTCTGGCTGGTGCTCGCCGGCGACGACCAGGACCCGTCAATACCGACGATCACGAACTTCCGCCACGCCAGCGTCGGCACCAGCAGCCTCAACACGGTCCGGTCGTCGTCGCGGCCGCTGATCCCGGTGCGAGGGTGGCCGACGGGGAGGTCTCACGACGATGTTCCCGATAACGGCATCTCTCCGCGCGAAGATGCGCACAATGATGACCGGGGTAGTCGGCAGACGGAAGCGAGAAACCCATGGCCGCCGACCCAGAGTGCGGCCGCTGTAAACGGCCGATCGAACCGGAATGGCTCGGCAGACGGCGCCGTATGCATTTACCTGGCCGCCGAATGCCCGCGACCCGGAGAGCACGCTCCGCCCAGTTAGCCGGCTTGCGCGCCGGTCATGACGGAGCGCGGCACTGTCACCACCCGGGGCGGAACCCCGTGTTCCGCGCCGCAATTGCCTGGATCAAAGACGGCTGCGCCGCAAGCCTTCCGACGTCCGGGACAGGCCAGACGACATAGGCGCCGACCGCCGGGCGATCACCGGGACGGCCGTCCGTTGCCTTCTTACGTGCCAACTCAACTTCGTCGCCATCACGTCTCATGATGGGTGCCTTTCGCCCTTACTGCCGTGGGTCTGCATTCCCACTCGTTTGATGCTGCCCCGTCATCCCGCGGCGTGTAAAGGGCCGTAAGTCCCCAATGCCGCCGGCTTATGCGGCACCGCGGTTCGGCCAAGCCGTAGACTCCGCGCATGAAACACGGTTGGTCAACGCCGGGCCGCGCGGGCTGCCCGGCGCAGGGTCCCGCGCCGGGGTCGGCGCGGCCACTGGTGACAATCCGGTGATACCAAGGCGTTTCGTCGCCACCATCGCGGTGTTGGCGGCGTCGGTGGCGGGCTGCGGGTCCGCACGCGCGGCCGGTCCGCACCTCATCACGCTGACGTTGGTGCGGCACGCCCAGTCGGAGGGCAACGCCTCGGGCCTGATCGACACCTCGGTTCCCGGCCCGGAACTCACGCCGCGGGGCTGGTGCCAGGCGACGCTGGACGCGGGGCCGTTGAGCGCCCACCGCTACGACGGCGTCTACGCCTCCACCATGATCCGCACCCAGGAGACCGCCACACCGACGGCGCAGTCGCTGGGCGAACCGATCGACGTGCTGCCCGGCCTCCGCGAAATCGAGGCCGGTCAGTACGAGGGACAACCCGAGGCCGGCGTGGCGCAGACGTACCTGGCCGTCCCGTTGCGCTGGCTGCACGGTGACCGCAGCGCGCGGATCCCGGGCTCGATCGACGGCAACGAATTCAACGCCCGCTTCGGCGAGGCCGTCCAACGCATCTATGACAGCGGCGATGTGAACCCGGTCGCGTTCTCGCACGCCGCCGCGATCATGCTCTGGGTGCTGATGAACGTGCACAATCCCGACCGCTCGCTGCTGGCCGGCAATCCGCTGCCGAACCTGGGCCGCGTGGTGCTCACCGGAAACCCTTCCGCGGGATGGGATCTGACCGAGTGGGATGCCGATCCGCCACCGTGCTGACCGTGGCGTGAACGGCGGGGCCGTCAGCCACTGAAGCCGGGGGATGGAACCGTGGGCCGCTCGGCGATCCGCACGTCGCGCCCCGCGCCGGCACCGACGGTCGCGGCCTCCCCGCGCGCGAGGGCGACGGTCGCGACCAACACCAACGCCGCGCCCGTGGCCAGCACCAGCCAGCCGGTGCCGTCCGCGTGCAGCGTCTCGCCGAGCACGGTGACGCCGAGCATCCCGCCCACCAGCGGTTGCGACGATGATCGTCGGGAAGGACGCCGTCAGAGCGCCGGCGCGATACGCCGACTGGTGATAGATCATCCCGCCCACCCCGGCGAAAATCCACGCGTAGAGCTCCGGTGTGCGCAGCAGGTGACCGGCGTCGTGCTCGATCACGTCGACGACGCTCTTGGTCAGCACCGCGAACAGCCCCAACAACGAGCCGGCCACCGCCGCCAGCAGCACCGCCGCGACCGGGCGGTCCGACCAGGCCCGGGCGCCCATCAGGCACAGGACCACCACCGGACCCAGCACGGCGGCCACGATCAGCCAGGCCTGCATCGACGCCCGCTGCTGCCCGGCCGCCGGGTTGCCGACCGCGACGATCACCGCCAGCGCCCCGGCCAGCAACACCGCCCACATCCATTCCCGGCTGGTGATCCGATGACGGGACAACCTCGCATAGATGGGCAGCGCGAACAGCAGCGCCGTCACCTGCAGCGCGGTGACCAATATCACCGAACCCTTGTCTAGGGCCGCCGCGATCAGGCAGTAGCTCGCGATGTCACCCAGCCGCGCCACGGCCCCCGGCCGATGCCGCTCACATCTGCCTAGCGATTCATATGGGGCACCAATTCGATTTGCCCAGCGCACACACAATGTGCCGCTAGTACCGGCATAATCGAATATTACGGAGGCCCGACATACATAAACACGGAGAGGCGGAAATGCACGCGTCAGTATCGGTACATTCGCAGAGGGTTGCCGCATCAGTCCATTTAATAGGCGTGATGATCTACTGATTCTCGTATTCACGCATCCATATCGTGACGCCGCTGCCCGAGTTCTCCGCACAGGTTAGGCGCGGCCTGTGAATTCGATATGCGATGCCAAATAAAGCTTCCTCGACATTTGCCTGAAGCCGATATTCGGCGCTACATTGGGTTCTTACCGATTTATCCGGCCCGCTGTCGATTTCGGTACCACGAACCCGGAAGGGGATGACTCCCACGATGGAGACGCTTATCGATTACCTGGCGATGTGGGAAGCCAGGAAGCCCGATCAGACACTCTTCCGGTTCGTCGACGTCGAAGGCCGCGAACTCGAGCACTACACCTACCAGGGCTTCGCTGAGCGCACCCGGGAGCTGGCCGCCTATCTGGCGACCGAGGCGGGGCTGCGACCGGGAGAGCGGGCTCTGCTCGTCTATCCGCCGGGTCTGGAGATGGTGGCCGCGTTCTACGCGTGCGCGCGCATCGGGGTCATCGCGGTGCCCGTCAGCCCTCCCCTGCCCATGGCATTCGAGGCCGGGCTGGCCAAGCTCGGCTTCATCGCCCGTGACTGCCGGGCCACGGCGGTGCTGTCGACCAAGCAGTTCGAGTACGACTACCGGATGATGCTCGGCCAGCGGGAGGGCGGCCTGCCCTGGCCGGACACCGAGCGGCTGCCCGAGCTGCCGTGGTTCGCGACGGATTGCACGCAAGACTTCGGCGGCGCGCCCGTTCCGGACACGCCCGGACGGGTGCTCTTCCTGCAGTACACCTCCGGCTCCACCAGTGACCCCAAGGGTGTGATCGTCAGCCACGCCAATGTCATCGCCAACGCCTCGGCCTTCGCCGACGAGGAGTTGACGGCGGTCAGCTGGCTCCCGCAGCACCACGACATGGGGCTGATCTCCGCTTACCTGTTCGTGATGATGCTCGGCGGGACCACGCACGCGATGTCCCCCATCGACTTCCTCGCGCGGCCGTCGGCCTGGTTGCGGCTCATGAGCGAGGTGCGCGCGACCCACTCCCCGGCGCCGAACTTCGCCCTCGAGTACTGCCTGCGCGAGGACAAGCTGCCGTCGTCCGAGCTGGACGGAATCGACCTCAGTTTTCTGGACTGCGTGGTCGTCGGAGCTGAACCGCTGCGCGCCAAGACTTTCGCCCGCTTCCGGGAGCGCTTTGCGCCCTATGGCCTACGGCCCGGGGCGCTGACCGGCGCATTCGGCATGGCCGAAAATACCCTGATCGTGTCCATCCGCGGCCGCCAGACCCTGGCGCTGAACAAACGGGCGCTGGAGAAGAATGTCGCTCGGGTCGAAAAAGCCTTGCCCGAGAACAACAATCAGGCCCAGGTGGTCAGCTGCGGCAAGCCCACCACCGGTAACCTGGTCCGCATCGTGGACCCGGACACCGGGCAGGCGCTGAGCGACGGCCGCGTCGGCGAGATCTGGGTGGACGGTGCGTCCAAGGGCGACGGGTACTGGAATCGCCCCGAGCTGACCGCGGAGGCCTTCGAAGCCCGCATCGCCGGCGACGATCCGCGGGGCTACCTGCGCACCGGTGACCTCGGCTTCCTTTACGAGGGAGAGCTTTTCGTCTGCGGGCGCAGCAAGGACCTGATCATCGTCCGCGGCGTCAACTGTTACCCCTCCGACATCGAGGCGATCGTGGAGCGGTCGGCCGAGCAGATCCGCAACGGTTGCGTCGCCGCCTTCTCCGTCGAGCGGGACGACGCCGAAGCCCTGGTGGTGGTGGCCGAGGTGCGCGACGAGCGCAACCTGCCGGACGGCAGGATGCTGGCACGCGCCATCCGCAGGCACGGCCACATCGATCCGCACACGATCGTGTTCGCACCCCCGCGCAGCATCCCCAAGACCACCTCGGGAAAGATCCGGCGCGCGCACACCCGCAAACTCTGGCTGGAAGACGAGCTGCCCACGGTGACGAGCTACACCCACCGGCGGACCCGCGAGGGCCTGGACACCGGGGCCGGCCCGCGGGAGCGCTTCCGCGATCTGATCGAGAGTTACGACCTCACCGGGCAGGAGGACTGCTCCTTCGCCGACCTCGGCATCGACTCGCTGGCGTTGGCCGAGCTGCGCGGGGACCTGCAGGCCCTGCTCGAAGAGCACGGTGCCGGGGAACTGGCAAGAGAGGTGAACACGCGCCTGCTCCAACGGCTGACGGTGGCCGAATTCTTCGGCCTGGTAAGGCAATTCGGCGACGCATCAGGGCAACCGCTGGATGCCCTGCGGCGGGCGCTGGCGCAGATCGCCGAGGAATACGAGGCCTACGAGACCGGCAAGATGCGCGCCGACGCGCAACTGCCGCTGCCGGCCCTCCCGCCGGCGCGGCCGGGCGAGGTGACCGACATCCTGCTGACCGGCGCCACCGGCTTCCTCGGGCCGTTCCTGTTGTCCAGCTTGCTCGAACGCGGTTCTCAAACCATCCACGCGCTGATCCGCGCGACGGATCCCGAGCACGGCCTGGACCGCATCGTCGCCTCCCTGCACCGCGCCCGGCTGTGGTCTCCGGAACTGGAGGCGGAGGCCAGGGCGAGGGCGCGGGTGGTGTGCGGAGACCTGTCCGAACCGCACCTGGGGATCGGCGAGGCGGAATTCCGTTGGCTCGCGGAGAACATCCACGCCATCGTCCACAACGGCGCCCTGGTCAACTACGTCCGGACCTACGACGCCCTGCGGCCCGCCAACGTCTCCGGGACGTGGGAGTTGTTGCGCCTGGCCATGACCACGCACCGCAAGGCGTTCCACCTCGTGTCGAGCACCTTCATCTACGGCTGGAGCACCCTGCCGGTGGTCGGGGAATGGGACGCCAACGAGCAGATGAGCGGTCTGGACTTCGGCTACTCCCAGACGAAGTGGGTCGCCGAGCAGTTGGTGCTGGCCGCGCAGCGGCAAGGCCTGGATGTCCGCATCTACCGACCCTCCCTCATCTCGCCGACCAGCGCGGGCTTCGGCAGCCAGGAGGACATCCTCGTGCGCCTCACGGCGTTCATGATCGAGCACGGCGTGGCCGTCAACGCCCTCAACCAGATCAGCCTGCTGCCGGCGGATCTGATCGCCGAGCACATCGTGGAACTGATGGGCCTCCCCGCCGAGGCGGGCACCGTGTTCAACATGACCGCGGACGACTACTACAACCTCATGGACGTCACGCGGATCCTGTCCGAACGCCACGGGTATCGCTTCGACTACCACGACATCCCCTCGTTCGTCGAGGAGATCGACCGCCGATGCGGTCAGCGTGACCCGCTGTATCCGCTGGCCGACTTCCTGATCCGCTCGTCCGGCAAGATCGCGGCGATGCGCGACAAGCGCTACGACAACGCCCGCTACCGGCAGGCGCGCGATCGGGCCGACTTCCGCCTGCGCGAACCCGCGCTGGCCGAAACGGTCGACAACCTCGTCCGGTTCCTGCGCGGAGAAGGCCTGATCGGGCAGGACGAGGCCGAGAAGCGACGAATCGCCTGACGAATCCGGGGAGTTCACGATGTTCACTGTCGATGACCGGGCGACGGGTCCACGCGACGCGTCGCCCGATCACGAGCGGCTGGTCCTGCAAGCGCGCGACGTCGAATTCGACTGGGCGACATTGCCGTTCTACTACGTGCCCGGCGAGCCCTTCGCGACCCACTTCTGCAACGTCCTACACCTCCTGCTGCCGGCCGGCGAGGAGTTCATCGTCGGGGCGTTCAAAGACGCGTTACCGTTGATCCGAGACGACCAACTGCGCCACGACGTACAGGGATTCATCAGCCAGGAGGCGATGCATTCCCAGGCGCATTCGGGGGTGATCGAGCACTTCGCCGCCAAAGGCGTTGATGTGGAGCCATTCACAAACCAGATGGCATGGCTGTTCCAGAAGCTGGTCGGCGACCGGCCGGGGTGGAGCCCGCGGCGCCGGCAGAGCTGGCTGGTCGAGCGGGTGTCGATGATCGCGGCCCTCGAGCACTACACCGCAATCCTGGGCGAATGGGTCCTCGACACCCCCCAACACGACGCCCTCGGCACCGACCCGGTGATGCTGGACCTGCTGCGCTGGCACGGCGCGGAAGAAGTCGAACACAAGGCGGTCGCCTTCGACACCATGAAGCATCTGCGCGCCGGATATTGGCGACAGGTGCGCACCCAGCTGCTGGTGACGCCGACGCTGCTGTGGTTGTTCATCCGCGGCGTGCGGTTCATGTACTCGGTCGACCCGCACCTGCCGCCGGGGACCAGGCCGCGCTGGCGCGATTACTTCGGCGCCTCGCGCCGTGCGCTGGTGCCCGGGCCCTTCCAATTCCTGCGGGTCATCCTCGCCTACTACAAGCCCAGCTTCCATCCGTCGCAGCTGGGCGGCGTCGGCCGCGCGGTCGACTACCTGGCCAGATCGCCCGCGGCCCGCGCGGCGCACTGACTTTCCGGAGGACCGATGACCCAGCTCACCGTGACGGCAGCGGATGGCGTGCCGCTGGCGGTCCACGCCTACACCGAGATCGACACGCGACGCCCGACAATCCTGGCCATCCACGGCTATCCGGACAACCACCACGTGTGGGACGGGGTCGCCGAACACCTCGGTCTGCGTTACAACGTCGCGGCCTACGACGTGCGCGGGTCCGGGGAATCGGGGCGCCCGGCTGGTAGGCCGGGATACGCTCTACCGCAGCTGGTTTCGGATATCGGCGCGGTGATCGACCGTCTCGGCGTCGGCGAGGTGCACCTGCTGGCCCACGACTGGGGCTCCATCCAGAGCTGGGCGGCCGTCACCGACGAGACGGTGACGGGCAAGGTCGCCTCCTTCACGTCGATCTCCGGGCCGCACCTGAGCTACGCGGGCAAGTTTCTGCGGTCGGCACGCACGCCCCGCGCTGTTGCCGACGTCGCCAAACAGGTTCTGGCGTCCACGTACATCTGGTTCTTCCTGTGCCCGGCGATACCAGAGCTGGCGATCCGGACCCGCGCGACCGTGAAGGTCTTCGAGGCCGTCGAACGGATCGGTCGCCCACGCACCGCGGTTGGGCGCGGCGCGCGGTACCGGTCGATCGCCGACTACCTCAACGGGCTCAACCTTTATCGGGCCAACATGCCCGGGCCGGTCCTGGCGCCACCGCCGCAGTTGCCGCAAACGAGCGTCCCCGTGCAGGTGCTGGTGGCGCGTCAGGACTATTTCGTGTCGCCGGCCCTGCAGCGGTTCGCCGCCTCGATCCCGGCCGGGAGCCGCGTCGTTCCGATCGAGGGCGGCCACTGGGTGGTGACCTCGCACCCCGACGTCGTCGCGCGCCTGACCGGCGAGTGGGTCGACCGCATCGCCGCGCGCACCAACGGACATACCACCGGAATAGGACATTCGTTGTGACACTGGGCCTCTGGCACAGCAGGCCGGCGGACCTGTACGGCCGCCGCAGGCACGACCGCATGTACACCGCGCTCTGGGGCGCCGGCGTTCTCTTCGGTGGCTTCGCGTCGGCGTCGCGCTGGACACCGTCGCGTGTCGTGCCGGCGCAGCGGACCAACACCGCCGTGGTCACCCGGCGCGAGCAGCTCACATCCGACGTGGTCGGGTTGACGCTCGCCGACACCCAAGGTGGGTTGCTGCCGTCCTGGACCCCGGGAGCGCACATCGACGTCCGGTTACCGTCGGGCCGCCGGCGCCAGTACTCGTTGTGCGGGCCGCCCGGGCGGCGCACCGACTATCGCATCGCCGTGCGTCGGATCGCCGACGGCGGCGGCGGTTCGATCGAGATGCACGACGCCTACGGCGTCGGCGACACCCTGGTCTTCGAGGGTCCCCGCAACGCGTTCCATCTCGTCACCGACGAGCGTGACGTGCTGTTCGTGATCGGCGGCATCGGCGTGACACCCATCCTGCCCATGATCCGGGCGGCGCAGCGGCGTGGCATCGACTGGCGCGCCGTCTACGCCGGACGCAGCCGCGGCCACATGCCGCTGCTGGACGAGGTGATGGCGGTGGCCCCCGAGCGTGTCACCGTGTGGGCCGACGACGAGCGCACCCGAATCCCCACGGCAGCCGACCTGCTCGCCGGGGCCGGGCCCGCGACAGCGGTCTACGTGTGCGGGCCCACCCCGCTGCTGGAATCGGTGCGCGCCGCGCGCGACGAACACGCCGACGCGCCGCTGCACTACGAACGGTTCAGTCCCCCACCTGTTGTCGACGGCGCCCCGTTCGAGCTCGAGCTCGCGCGCTCAGGTCGGGTGCTGGCCGTGCCGGCGAACCGTTCGGCGCTGGGCGTCATGCTCGACGGTGACCCGGGCGCCGCATACTCCTGTCGGCAGGGGTTCTGCGGGACCTGCAAGGTCAAAGTGCTGGCCGGGGAGGTCGACCGCCGGGGCCGCGCCGCGGAGGGCGATGACGAGATGCTGGTCTGCGTGTCGCGGGCCAAAGGCCATCGCGTGGTGATCGACGCCTGAGCGCGGGTCAGTCCGCCGGGGTGAACTCGATGTGCAGCTCGGTGAGCCCGCGCAGCAGGAAGGTGGGCTCGTAGCGGTACTGACGGTCGGTAGGCGGGCCGTGTTTGGCCGCACTGACCACGATCTCGCGGGTGCGGTCGAGCAGCCGGTTGACCGTGACCTGCCCCTCCACGCGGGCCAGTGGCGCGCCCGCGCAGGTGTGGATTCCGCGGCCGAACGCGATGTGCTCGCGCACGTTCGTGCGGTCAATCTGGAACTCGTTGGGGTTCTCGAACTTGCGGGGATCGCGGTTGGCCGCTCCCAGGCACAGCATGAGCACCGTGCCCGCCTTGATGGGCACCCCGCCCAGCGTGGTGGTCTTGCGCGCCAGCCGGAAGTCGACCTTGGTCGGGCTCTGCATGCGCAGCGACTCTTCGATGAACGGGCCGACGAGGTCTCGGTCGGCACGCAGCCGCGCCTGCAGGTCGGGCCGGTCGCCGAGCACCTGCACCGCCGAGCTCAGCAGCTTGGTCACGGTCTCCTGGCCGGCCGCGAACAGGAAGGTGGCCGGGCGGACCACCTCCAGAAGCGGCGGGGTCGAGCCGTCCGGATAGGTCGCGGTGGCCAGGCCGGTGAGCACGTCGCCGCGGGGCCGTTCTCGCCGCTCGGCGATGTAGCCGCTGAACAGGTCGTCGAGGTACTGCAGCGGGTTGCTGCCCACCGGCTCGTGGTCGAGGGCGCCCACCCTGGCGCCCGGGGCGTTACCCGCCCCGAGGTTGCGGCGGATCTCGGCTCGGTCCTCGTCCGGCACCCCGAGCAGGTCAGCGATCGCCAGCGTCGCGAACGGTTTGCCGTACTCGCCGAGAAACTCGCAACGGCCGTTGGCGACGAACTCGTCGAACTGGCGGTCCGCCAATTGCCAGATGTAGTCCCGGTTTTCCTGCAGCCGGCGCGGGGTCAGCAGCCGCCCGAGCAGGGAGCGCGCCTTGTCGTGTTCGGCTCTTGTGACGTTGTCGTGGGTTCGCTGACCTGGGAATTTGGGCGCAACGCCGTGTCCTGCTTACGTTTTGGACTGTCTAGGGTTCAATCCGCGAGAAGGAGCTACGGCGTTGCGCATGTCCAGGGTATTGGCGAGCGGTCTGGGTGACCAAAACATGGTGATCGAGGACGTGACGATCGAGACCGAGACCACGGGTCGGAAGCAGCCGAAGACCTCCGAAGTTCTGGTGTTCTCGGTGCGGCCCAAGGCGTCGCAGGCGGGCCGGTGCTCGCGGTGCCGGAAGCGGTGCCCGGGCTATGACGCGGGGGGCCGGGACGGGAACGGGATCAGGCGCTGGCGGACCCTGGATGTGGGGACCACAAAGGCGTATCTGCAGGCCGCGGCCCCGCGGGTGGCATGCGGCGAGCATGGGGTGGTGGTTGCGCATGTGCCGTGGGCGCGGCCGGGCGCCAAACACACCTGGGCGTTCGAGGACACCTGCGCGTGGCTGGCCGCGCACACCGCATTGAGTGTGCTCACGGTGCTGCTGCAGATCGCCTGGCGCACCGTGGCGGCGATCGTGACCAGGGTGGTGGCCGATGGCCGCGACACCAACGACCTGCTCGCCGGACTGTCGCGGATCGGCATCGACGAGATCGCCTACCGCAAGGGACATCGCTACTTGACGTGCGTGGTTGACCACACGACAGGCCGGCTGGTGTGGGCCGGCGAGGGCCGCAACCAGGACACGCTGGGCCGGTTCTTCGATCAGCTCGGCGCCGAGCGGGCCAAGCTGCTCACCCACGTCAGCTGCGACGGGGCGGAATGGATCCACGCCCTGGTGCGTGCCCGCGCGCCGCAGGCGCTGATTTGCCTGGATGGGTTTCATGTCGTGGCCTGGGCCATGAAGGCACTGGACAAGGTGCGGGTACGCACCATGACCCGCGCCGGGATCACCGATCGGCACGCCATGTGGGCGACCCGCAAGAACCCGGCTGACCTGTCCTGCGAGCAGCGCACCAGCCTCGCTAAGATCGCCGACACCAACCGCACCCTCTACCGGGCGTATCTGCTCAAAGAGCAACTCCGCGAGGTGTTTCGGGTCAAGGGCACCCACGGGCGGCAGCTGCTGGCCGGCTGGCTGTCGTGGGCGTCGCACTCACGCATCCCCGAGTTCGCCGCGCTGGCCCGCAGCATCCGCCGCTACCGCGACCTCATCTGGAACACGCTCGATCACGGCCTGTCCAACGCCCGATCCGAAGCCACCAACACCCACCTGCGGGCATTAACCAAACGCGCCTACGGATTCCACAGCCCAGACGCACTCATCGCCATGGCCATGCTCACCCGAGGCGGCCTCTGCCCAGCACTACCCGGACGGAAATGACCCACTACAACGTCAGTAGATCCTCGTGTTCGGGGGGATCCATGACGACCATGTGCTCGAAGATCGGGAACTCGTGGCGATGCGCGGCGATCTGCGCGCTGATGTCGTCGCCCTGCGGGGTGAACGGCAACGGGGGGAAAGGGCCGCCGATCGCGTTGACCGCCGAGAACGAGTCGAAGTCCTTGAAAGCGGCCTGGACCTCCTGGTAACCGGTGACGGCCACGACCCCGTAATGCGGCTCCCGGAGAACCGGGCCCTGGCTGCGCAGGTAATCCCAGTAGGCGTAGGGGTTCTGCGCGATGTCGGCGTCGGTGAAGTAGTCGACGTCCGCGAGGCTCTTCATGGGCAAATCCTTTCCGGGACTGTGAAAATCCGTCGCATGAAGCTCAGTGTTCTTCCCTGATCACGGTGATGGCTTGGCGCGGACACGCGGCCTCGGCGGCTTCTACGCTGCGCCACAAGGACTCATCGGGCGTCTCCTCGCACGACGCGATGTCATCGCCAAGCTCGAAGACCTCTGGGACAATCTCGACACACAGGGCGTGCGCCTCACACAGGCGGGGATCCACCCGGACGCGCATGTGCGCGGTCATCGCCGCCCGTCCGAACGATCTGCGGTGGTGTCCTTCGACGTGCTCCGCACGGCCCTCCATTTCCGGCTCACTCGCGTTCGTGCCGTCGTGCACTGATCGACCGACCAAATTGCTAGGATGCGGTATGCCTACCACGGACCGCGCCGGGCGGTCAAGAAAATCCGACCTGCCGAATGCCGGGGCACGCACCAGGCTGATCGAGGCGACCGCGCGCATCATGCGCGAAGAAGGCTATGCCGCGGCCACGTCCCGCCGCGTCGCCGCGGAGGCCGGCGTCAAACAGGCCCTGGTCTATTACTACTTCCCGACAATGGACGACCTGTTCGTGGAGGTGCTGCGCGCCGGCGCGGAGGCGGCATTGACGCGCATGCGCGCCCTGCTGACGGATGACGATCCGCTGCAGGCGTTGTGGCTACTGAATAGCGATTCGGCGACGACCGCCCTCAATGCCGAGTTCATGGCGCTGGCGAACCATCGCAAGGCGATCGGCGCGGAGCTCAAGGCGTATGCCGAACGCGTACGCGACATCGAGACGGCGGCGGCCACGATGGTGCTGCGCGCCAACGGCATCGATCTTGGGGAGTTTCCCCCGGTGGCGATCTCGATGCTGATCGCCCAGACCGCGCGCAGCCTGTGCAACGAGAGCGCCGTCGGCGTCACGCAGGGGCACGACGAATTGCGCGCCTTCGTCCAACGGCAGGTGGCGCTACTCAAGCCAACTCCGGCCCCTACGGCACAACGCAGCTAGAAATGGCCAACTGTTGACACCGCCGCGGATCGGTGCCACTCTTCCTGATCGATCGACAAATGTCTTCGAGCAGTGAGGTGCAGTCATGGGTGGACGAGTTGAGGGCAAGGTCGCATTCATCACCGGCGCGGCCCGCGGCCAGGGACGCAGCCATGCGGTGCGCCTGGCCCAGGAAGGCGCCGACATAATTGCGATCGACGTCTGCAAACGGATCAGCAGCAACCGCGAAATCCCGGCCCCGACACCAGATGACCTGGCCGAGACGGCAGACCTCGTCAAGGCACTCGACCGCCGGATCGTGACCGCCGAAGTCGACGTGCGTGACTACGGCGCCCTGAAGGCGGCGGTCGACAACGGCGTCGAGCAGCTGGGCCGCTTGGACATCATCTGCGCCAACGCCGGAATCGGCAACGGGGGCCAAACCCTCGACAAGACAAGCGAAGACGACTGGGAAGACATGATCGACGTCAACCTGGCGGGAGTCTGGAAGACCGTCAAGGCCGGTGTTCCCCACCTGATTTCCCAGGGTCAGGGCGGTTCGATCATCCTGACCAGCTCGGTCGGTGGACTCAAGGCCTACCCTCACACCGGTCACTACATCGCGGCCAAGCACGGTGTCGTGGGTCTGATGCGCACCTTCGCCGTCGAACTCGGCCAGCACTTCATCCGGGTCAACTCGGTTCACCCCACCAACGTGAACACACCGCTGTTCATGAACGAGGGAACGATGAAGCTGTTCCGACCCGATCTGGAAAACCCCGGCCCGGACGATTTGAAGGTCGCCGCGGAATTCATGCACGTCCTACCGATCGGCTGGGTCGAGCCGGTGGACATCAGCAACGCGGTGCTGTTCCTGGCTTCCGACGAATCCCGTTACGTCACAGGGCTTCCTCTTACGGTCGACGCGGGGAGTATGCTCAAGTAGGCCCATACCCCCACCGCCCATCGCAGCTTCTTACGTGGCGGGCATCCCGATGCGGATGTTTTTGGCTTGCAGAAACTCATAGAGACCATCGGGCCCTCCGTTGCGGCCGAACCCGCTGTGTTTGTATCCGCCATAGGGGCCCTGCGGCTCGATGTCGCTGTGGGTGTTGATCCACACCGAGCCGGACTCGAGTCGTCGTGCGACGCGGTGGGCGCGGTGCAGATCGGTCGTCTGCACGAAAGCGTTGAGGCCATAGCGCGTGGCGTTGGCCAAGGCAACCGCCTCGTCTTCGTCGCGGAACCGCATCACCGAGACCACCGGCCCGAAAGTCTCCTCCTGGGCCAGCGCTGCGGTGTTGTCGACCTCGGTGAATACGGTTGGCTCGATGTAATAGCCGGCGGCGAGTTCACCGCCTATTCGTTTGCCGCCCAGAGCGAGGGCTCCGCTCTCCGTGGTGATCGCGTCGTCGATAACGGACAAGATCCGCAGGGCCGCGTCTTCGCTGACGACTGGTCCGAACACCACGTCAGGACGCAGCGGGTCGCCGACCGGCGCCGACTGGACGGCGGCCAGGAACTTGCTCAGGAACTCATCGTAGACAGCGTCCTGGACGAGGATTCGGCTCGCGCAGGCGCAGCTTTGTCCCGATTGGGTCAGCGGCCCCTGGAACGCAGCGAGGGTGGCGGCAGCGTCGAGGTCGGCGTCGGCGAAGACGATGTTGGCCGACTTCCCGCCGAGTTCGGCGACCACCGGGGTCAGGTTGTCCGCGGCGGCGCGCAGTACGTGGCGCGCGGTTTCGTGGCCGCCGGTGAAATGGATCTTGCCGATCCCGGGATGCGCGACCAATGCTCGCCCGCCCTCGGCTTTGGCCGGCAGCACATTGACCAGTCCCGGCGGCAGTCCCGCCGCAAGGCATAATTCGCCGAACCGCAACGACGTTAACGGTGCGAGTTCGGAAGGCTTCAGGATGACGGCGTTTCCAGCAGCCAATGCGGGCGCGACGGCCGACCCGACGACCACCAAGGGGCCGTTCCAGGGCGCGATGACGGCGACCACACCGTAGGGTTCGCGTTCGACGATGTTCACGTCGAAGCTGCCGCTGACCGGAGTGCTCAGACCGTGGGCTTTGTCGACATAACCTGCGTAGTAGCGCAGAAAGCGCTCGGTGAGTAGCGAGTTGCCGCCCATCGCCAAAGGAACCCCGTAATCACAGGCGTTGAGAGCGGCCAGCTCGGAAGCATGCTCGGCCACCAGATCCGCCAGATTGATCAGCAGGTCGCGGCGCCGATCGACCGGATAGCCAATCCATTGCCGCTGGGCGGCGCAGGCGGCCGCGACCGCGCGATCGATCTCGGGAGGACCCGCCAGTTCGATGGAGGCGTTCGGTTGCCCGTTTCCCGGATAGATGTGCCGGTGGGTGCCGCCGGAGGCGCCGGTTACCCACTGGTCCGCGATCAGCAGCGCACCGGACGGCAGCGCAACGGCGTCGACCGAGGATGGTGGGGCGTCACTCATCGGGCTTCCTCGAGAACACGCTGCTTCTGCTCGGCGATGACCTGATTGAGGTAGGAACCTTTTGGCCATCCGTAGTATGCGGCGAAATGCAGCGCTAATTCGTCCATCTCGTCAAAGGAAACGTCGCCACTCTTCAAAGCGGCATAGACATGCGACATGATCGGATACTGGGCGTCCTGGAAGCCCACACACGCCAGCGTGATCAGGCGCCGTTCCTTCATACCCAGCCCGGGACGCAACCACATCTCACCGAAAACGAAGTTGAGGATGCCCGCACCCGAATACGGGTTGTCCCGCGTTGGCGCGAACGGCAGGCAATTGATCTCACGGAAGGCCCTTTCCCCACAGGCCATCCGCTCCTCGGGATCGCCCGGGGTGGCCGGCGGCAACGACGGTACTACCGGCGGAGCTTGCTCGCCGCGCTCCCGTAGAATGCGATCCCATTGCGCGTCGACGACCATGTTGAATTGGGAGGCTTTCGGCCATCCCGCGTACACCGCGAAATGCAGCACCGCCTCGCGCATTTCGGTGATCGTGAGGTCGCCACTGTTCAGCGCGGCATAGACATGCAGCTCGAGGGCCGGCGTGGCGTCCGCGCCGGCCACGCAGGCCAGCGTGACGAAGCGGCGGTCGCGTCGACCAAGCCCCGGTCGGGCCCACACCTCGGCGAACACGAAGTCCAGCAGCCCATTGGCGACAACCGGACTGATGTCTTCCGGCGCGGCGACCGTCATCACCTCGACGAACTCCCGAATGCCTCGCTCACGCCGTTGGCTCTGGTTGCTCATCTTCGCCCCGCTACCTGATCGTCACGCCGGCATCGACGGTGAACTGAAGCCCGGTCACGTGGCGGGCCTCGTCGGAAACCAGGAACAAAACCGCATTGCTCACGTCGATCGCCTCGGTCATCAACACCGGTAGCGCGTTCATGAATATCGGAGCCAGATCGGGTCGCTGTTCGGCAATGAGCTGATGCATCGACGGCGGCGCCATTCCGGTGGCCACGCCGGTGGGGTGCACTGTGTTGACGCGAATGCTCCGTGCGGCGAGCTCGTTGGCCAGGGCCAAGCTCATCCCGACGACACCGTGCTTGGCGGCCGTGTACGGCGTGTGCAGCGGCGTGCCCTTGATGCCGGCCGACGAGCTGATGTTGACCAAACTTCCACCGCCGGCGGCGATCAGGTGGGGTAGCGCGGCCGCGCACGTGTTCCAGGCGCCGATCAGATTGGTGTCCACCACCAGGCGCCACTGCTCGGGCGTGGTGGTGTCCCAGGTGCCGACCGTCAACACTCCGGCGTTGGCCACCGCGGCGTCCAGGCCGCCGAGTTCGGCAGCCCCCTCGTCCACGGCGGACCTGAGCGCTTGGGCGTCCCGCACGTCGGCGACCTTCGCGACGGCCGTTCGGCCATGCTGGGCAACGAGTTCAGCGGTCTGGCGCAGGTCGTCCTCGGTGGCCAGCTCGTACTCCAGCCCTCCGGGGGTATCGCAGATGTCGACCAGCAGACAGTCCGCGCCCTCCTCCGCCAGGCGCGCGGAGTGGCTGCGGCCCATGCCGCGGGCCGCGCCGGTGACCAGCACGCGCTTGCCGGCTACCCGACCCGGTACTCGAGTCTGCGTCATGGCGGTCATAGCTTGTTGCAGAAGCCGGCGTCCACGGGGAACGTCACGCCCGTGACATATCTGGCGTCATCGGAAACCAGGTAGGCGATCGCCGCGCTGATGTCCTCGGGCTCGAGCAGTTCGACCGGCATCGGGTTCTGCAGATGCATACCACCTTCGGGAAAGCTCTCCAAGAATTCGGTCATCGCCGGGTTGACTGCCATCATCGTCCGCACCGCCGTGGGATGTACCGTGTTGACACGAATATTACTTGGCGCCAACGAGTTTGCCAGAGTACGCATCAACCCCACTATCCCGTGTTTGGACGCGGCGTACCCCAGCCCGCCGCCCTGCAGACCGCCGAAGCCGCGCAGGCCGGCCGTCGAGCTCGTGAACACGATCGCCCCGCCGCGCTGCCCGGCAAGCAGATGCGGGATCGCAGCCCAGGCAGTGTGATAGGCGCCGTCGAGGTTGACGCCGATTGCCGCCTTCCACTGCGCCAGCTCCTCGACGATGCTCAACTCACGAAACGCCACGGGCGCGATTCCAGCGTTGGCGCAAACGATGTCGAGTCGGCCGAAGTGGTCGACGCCGGCGTCCACCGCGGCCTTGACCTGGTCGAAGTCACGCACGTCGGCGACCGTGCCGAACATCTTCGCACCTTCTGCCTCCACGAGCCCGATCACTTCGTCCAGCTCATCGCGGCCGGCCATCGCATAGTGATTGGCCGGGATGTCGGCGCAAATGTCGATACCGATGATGTCGGCGCCCTCCCGCGCCAGTCGCACCGCGTGGCTGCGACCCTGCCCCCGCGCCACCCCGGTGATGAACGCCACCCTGCCCTCGAGATCACCCACAACGCCCCTCGCTTCGCTACGACGACCCGCTCTTCGCCCACCGCTTCGACGGTGAGTAACTGCGTTACTCTGCAGCGGACAGTAACATTGTTATCGTGGTCGGTAAAGCGGCATCCCAATACTGCGGCGACGAATCGGCGGCGGCCCCGGCGCCCGATCCCGTGATCGACATCGTCGTCGAGCTGATCGACTCGCAGGGTTATGACGCCGTCCAGCTGCGTGAGGTGGCCCGCCGGGCCCGCGTGTCGCTCACCACGATCTACAAGCGCTATCGCACCCGGGACGAGCTCATCGTCGCTGCGCTGCGCTGGTGGATGGACACCCATCGCTACGCCGCCGTCACCTCGCGCAGCTCGCTGTCCGAGGAATCGCTGTACGACGGGCTCATGTGGATCTTCCGGGCGATCTTCGAACCCTGGGAGCAGCATCCACGGATGCTGCATGCGTACGTTCGCGCCCAAACCGGCCCGGGCGGTGCGGAACTCACCCAGCACGGCTTCGACGTCGTCGTACCCGCAGCAACAACCGTGTTGCGCAACTGCGACGACCGCTTCGCCGAGGACCTGGGCCGCATCCTGACCGGCGTCGTCTACGGGACGCTAGGCCAGTTCGCCGCGGGCGCCATCGCGATCAGCGACATCGTGCCCGCAATCGAGCGCGCCGTCTACTGGCTGACCAAGGCGCACGAAAGCGTCTGCCGCCATTAGCGCCGGGCGCACTCAGGGGTTGATCGTGTTGTCGCCGACCTGACGGCCCCAGACGTACTCGATCGCGTACGGGGAACCGGTGTCGAGGTGGTTGTAGGGCGCGATGCTGTTGCCGGTGTCCATGACCAGCTCGGGCGCCGGCCACAGGTCACGCGTGATCTTCTGCCAGCAGCCCGGCGCGCCGCCCGGGCCGCCGCGGGCGTTCACCCGCGGCAGGTTCTCCGGGTACATGTAGGGGTTGGGGGCGCCGCCGACCACGCCGGCGATGCCGCCCAGCCCCATCGTCAGCACGGCCGTGGTGGCCAGGGACAGCGGGTTGGCCACCAGGCCCAGGCCCGACAGCGCCTCGGTGTTCATGTTCAGGGAGTAGCCGTTGAAACCGCCCTCGGACGCCCCGGTGGCCGGCACGATGTCGTGATAGTTCTTCAGGGTGCAGTAGATGGCCGGGCTGTAGGTGTCCAGCAGTTGGGCGGTGGGCACCAGGTCTTTGGCCCCGCGCGCCAGATACGGCCCACCCTTGTCGAACAACTCCGCGCCGGTGTTGCCCAGCCCCGCCGCCGACAGCAACGCCTGATCCAGATCCTTCTGCTGGGCGTTGAGCGTGCGCGAGGTGACCACCGCGTTGCTCAGGAAATCGAACAGATCCGGCGAGGCGTTGGCGTAGGTGTCCCCCAGGTTCGCCAACTGGCGCACATCGGAACGGATCTGCGGCATCTGTGGGTTGACGTCGTCGAGCACCGCGTTGGCGTTGACGATCGACTGCCCGAACTTCTCGCCCAGCCCCGAGAGCGCCTGCGCGGCCGCACTCAGCGTCAGGTTCACCTTCACCGGATCCACCCGCTCGGCCAGCGAGGTGATCGTCTGGAACAACGTGTTGATCTCGGTCGTCACACCGCGCGCGTCGATCACCGTCGACGGCGTGATCCGTTGCGGCGAAGGGTTTTTCGGCGTCGTCAACGACACGTACTTGCCGCCGAACACCGTGGTCGCCTCGATGTTGGCGGTCACGTTGGCCGGGATCAGATGCAGATACCGCGGATAGACGTCCAAGGTGAACTTCGCCGCCGGTTTGCCGTCGCGCTGCGTCTCGGCGATGTCGGCCACCAGCCCGATCTGCACCCCGTTGTAGGTGACCTTCGACCCCGGATCCATCACGAGCCCCGCCCGCGAGGCCAGCATCGTCAACTTCGTCTTCGGCGTGAAATCACCCCGGAACTGCCCGTACACCAACGCGGCGGCCACCACGGCCACGACCACCATGGCCACGGCGGTCAACCTGTAGGGCGGCTTATGAGGCTTGTTGACCTGCACGGACACGGCAGCTACACCGCCTCGCCGGCCACGGGCCCAGCCGAAACGCTCAGGCGCCAGCTCAACGTTTCCCTCCCCTGCTCGGACACTCACTACGACACCGATCGGGCGGCGTCGTTGATCCCGTTACTCGCCAGGCGGGAACTTCGGGTCTATCCGGACATTAACAGCTGCCCCGCGGGTGAGTCTGTCCTGGCTGTCCTTCCCCCGGAGGCCATTCGCGGGCCCAACCCCTATGCGCCGGCCCTGGAACCGGGCCAGGCGCCGTTGCGCAACAATCGCAGACCGTTCAGGCCGACCAGAACGGTGGAGCCCTCGTGGCCGGCCACGCCCAGCGGCAGCGGCAGGTGGCCCACGAGGTCCCAGGTGACGAGCACGGCGATGAACGTCGCGGCGATGACGAGGTTGGCGGCGACCACCCGGCGGGCGCGGCGCGCGAGGGCGATCACGGCGGGAACGGTGGCAAGGTCGTCGCGGGTGATGACGGCGTCGGCGGTTTCCAGCGTGAGGTCGGAGCCGGAACGTCCCATCGCGACGCCGACATGGGCGGCGGCCATGGCCGGGGCGTCGTTGACCCCGTCGCCGACGAGCATCACCTTGGCGCCGCCGGCTTCCAGGTCCCGGACCGCGGTGACCTTGTCTTCGGGAAGCAGCCCAGCCCGGACCTGAGAGATACCCAGATCGGCCGCGAGGCGGGCGGCGGCGCGGGGGTTGTCCCCGGTCAGCAGCACGGGCTCGGTGCCGGTGAGCGCGGCGACGCGGGCCGCGGCGGGGGCGGCCTCGCCGCGGGGTCGGTCGGCGAGCCCGAGCAGCCCGGCGACATCGCCGTTGACGCGCACGACGACCGCCGTCTGGCCCGCGTGTTCGAGATCGGTGACGGCGGCCCGGGCGGCGTCGTCGCGTTCGTCGAGGAGGGTGGGACTGCCGACCTCGACGGTGTCGGCCCCGACGCGGGCGCGAATCCCGCGTCCGGGTGTCGAGGCGAAGTCGGTTGCGGGTGCCAGCGGCAGATGCGCGTCCCGCGCGGCCGTGACGATCGCCCGGGCCAGCGGGTGTTCCGACGGGTGCTCGGCGGCCGCGGCCAGCGCCAGTAGCGCATGCTCACTCAAGCCCGGCCCGGACAGCACCCGAACGTGGGTGAGCTGCGGCGCTCCTTCGGTCAGTGTGCCGGTCTTGTCCAGCGCGACCCGGGTGACGGTGGCGAGCTTTTCCAGCACGACGGCCGATTTGACGAGAACACCATGACGCCCGGCGTTGGCGATCGCCGCCAACAGCGGCGGCATGGTGGAAAGGACCAGGGCGCAGGGGGAGGCCACGATCATGAAGGTCATCGCGCGAAGCAACGACGACTGCAGCTCGGCGCCGAACCACAGCGGGATCGCGAACAACGCGATGGTCGCGCCCACCATGCCCACCGAGTAGCGCTGTTCGACCTTCTCGATGAACAACTGCATGCGGGCCTTGCTGGCGCTGGCCTCGGCGACCATCGCCACGATCCGCGCGATGACGGTGTCGGCGGCCGGGCATGTGACCCGCACCCGCAGGGTGCCGGTGCCGTTGAGCGTGCCGGCGAACACCTCGTCGCCACCGGTCTTGTCGACGGGCAGGGACTCGCCGGTGATGGTGGCTTGATCGACCTCGCTGGCGCCGTCGACCACCACACCGTCGCCGCCGACGCGTTCCCCGGGGCGGATCAGGAGCACGTCGCCGACGTCCAGGGTCGCGGTGTCGACCACCTCCTCGGCGCCGGTTGCGGTAATGCGGGTGGCGGTTTCGGGTGCCAGGTCGAGCAGTCCGCGCACCGAGTCCTCGGTGCGCTTGGTCGCCACGGCCTCCAGCGCGCCGGAGGTGGCGAAGATGACGATGAGCAGCGCGCCGTCGAAAACCTGGCCGATCGCCGCGGCGCCGATGGCGGCGGCGACCATCAGCAAGTCGACGTCAAGGGTCTTGTCCCGCAACGCTTGCAGGCCGGCAAGCCCCGGCTCCCATCCCCCGGTGACGTAGCAGGCGAGGTAGAGCGCCCAGTACAGCCAGGTCGGCCCCCCGACCAGTTGTGCCAGCAGGCCGATTCCGAACAACCCGGTCGCGATGAGCGCCCAGCGCACCTCGGGTAGCGACCATGCGCTGGACCGCGGCGATCGCCACGAGTGGGCCCGCTCGTCGCGGTCCAGACGCGAAGGGATGGAGGTGGGCATGCCCGAAGTCACCCGACTACCATATCTGCATGGTCGTGCGTATACGCAAATGCAAGTACAGCCAGGCGACCGATCACCGAGGTCAGCGGTATGCTGCATGCTGTGCACACGTCGATCTCCGGGTTCACCATGCCGACCGAGGATCAGGTGGGTCGCGCCGCCGAGGCGTTCCGGATGCTGAGCGACCCGACCCGGATCAAAGTGCTGTGGGCGCTGTCGCAGGGTGAGACGTCGGTGGCGTGTCTGGCAGAGTTGGCGCAGGTGGCGCCGGCGGTGGTCAGCCAGCATCTGGCGAAGCTGCGTCTTGCCGGCCTGGTGAAAAACCGCCGCGAGGGAACGTTCGTGTACTACTCCCCGGCGGATCAGGACGTGTTGCGCGTGCTCAGCCAGGCGCTGTTCGGCGCCGACACGATCGGCGACGCCGCCACGCCCCGTGAGGTCCCTGCCCCACGGGACTGAGTTTTTCGTTGCCGCGCCCGAAAAGCGCTGGCGACAATCGTTGCCGTCTGGCCTAGTATCTACGCATGAATGCAGGTACTAACTCGCGGTCGCCGCTGGACGAGGATCAGGTCGGCCTGATCGTCGAGGTGTTCCGGATGTTGGCCGACGCCACGCGGATTCGACTGTTGTGGTCGTTGATCGACGAGGAGTTGTCGGTCACCGACCTGGCCGACCGGGTGGGCAAGCCCGCGCCGTCGGTATCCCAGCACCTGGCCAAGCTGCGGATGGCCCGGCTGGTGCGCACCCGCCGGGCGGGCACCACGATCTTCTACAGCCTCGAGAACGACCACGTGAGCCGGCTGGTGGTCGACGCGGTGTTCAACGCCGAGCACGCCGGACCCGGCGTTCCCTCCCACCACCGCGACCAACCCGTCGTGCGCGACATCGCAGCCGGCCCTCCGTCGCGAACGGCCCACCCGAGATGAGCGACCAGCACGACCACGACCACGCTCACGACCATCCGAAGGGATTGCGGGGAGCGATCAAGGAGATCTTCGCCCCGCATTCCCACGATGCCGCCGACAGCCTCGACAGCGAGCTGGAGTCCAGCGCGGCCGGGATCCGCGCGGTCAAGACCAGTCTTCTGGTGCTGGCGATCACCGCCGTGGTGCAGATCGTCATCGTCGTCGCCACCGGGTCGATCGCCCTGGCCGCCGACACGATCCACAACTTCTCCGACGCGCTGACCGCCGTGCCGCTGTGGATCGCGTTCGCCCTGGGCACCAAGGCCGCCACCCGCCGCTACACCTACGGGTTCGGCCGGGCCGAGGACCTGGCCGGCCTCTTCGTGGTCGCGATGATTACCGTGTCGGCGATCATCGCGGGCTACGAAGCCGTCATGCGGCTCGTCCATCCCGAGCCGATCGAGAACGTCGGATGGGTTGCGCTGGCCGGGCTGGCCGGGTTCATCGGCAACGAATGGGTCGCCCTCTACCGGATCCGGGTCGGCCGGCGCATCGGCTCGGCCGCCCTGGTCGCCGACGGGCTGCACGCCCGCACCGACGGATTCACCTCTCTGGCCGTGCTGTTCGCCGCGCGGTGTCGCCCTCGGCTATCCGCTCGCCGATCCGATCGTCGGCCTGGTCATCACGGTGGCCATCCTGGCGGTGCTGCGCACCGCCGTCCGCGACGTGTTCCGGCGTCTCCTCGACGGTGTCGATCCCGAGCTCGTCGACACCGCACGCACCACCCTGGGCGCCCGCCCCGGCGTGCGCTCGGTACGCAGTGTGCGGATGCGCTGGATCGGGCACCGGCTACACGCCGACGCCGAACTCGACATCGACCCCGCCCTGAGCCTGGCCGACGCGCACCGCATCGCCCACGACGCCGAGCACGATCTCATGCACACAGTTCCCAAGCTGACCACCGCGATGATCCACGCCTACCCCGCCGGTGACGCCAATCCCGCGGAGGCGCACCGCCACGACACCGAGCAGCACGGCGCACGCCATCAGCCGCACTGAGAACCCCGGACGACTCCGTCTTCACCCGGCGGTGTGGGTGAAGAAGATATCTTTGACCTCGCGCAACGCGTAGAAGACCAGGACGTAACCGGCGAGCGGGTCTGCCCACCACCAGCCGGCGAGGGCATTGAGCACGAGCCCGAGCAGGACCGCCGCCGACAACAGACCGTCGATGAGGGTGACCCGGCCTTCGGTGGCGAGCACGGGGTTGCCCAGAGCGGAGCCGGTTTTGGCCTTACCTGCCGCCAAAGCGAACATCGCGGCCGCGGTGACAGCCGTCCAGGCGATGCCCAGCGGCGAGTGACGGGGGTGAAAATCGTTGACGAGCACCACCGTCGACTGCACCAGCAAATAGACCGCGAGACCCGCGAAGCTCACGCCGATGAGCCGCAGCGCAAACCGCTGACGCGCCTCGCCGGTTCCGGAGAGCTCCCAGACCACCACCAGCGAGGCGCCGATCTCGATCAGCGAGTCCAGACCGAACCCGGCCAGAGCCACCGACCCGGCCTCGACGGCCGCCACCGCAAGGACGACGATGCCGACCACATTCCACGCCAGCGTGGCATATTCCAGCGCAAATCCCCTGCGCAGCAGGGTTTTATGCGCATCGGCGTCGAGCTCACCCATCAAGGCAGCTGTATTGGGACACGCATCAGTGGTCGTGTTGGTCGGTCTCGCCGGTGGCCGGAGGAGCGGCCTGCTCCCCGATCCGTTCGCGGGCCTCGGCCGTCACGTCGGCAAACTTCAGTCGGGCCGACTCGGCGGCCCGCTCGGTGCCCCGCGTCGCGCGCAGGCCCAGCTCCGCAGTGCTCACCGCTGCCCGGTGCACCGGAGCCGAGCCGACCGCCTTTCGCAACAGCTCATACGCCCCGACTCCGACCGCACCGGTGACGACCGCGTGCGTGGCCTTCGCCCATATTCCGCTGACAATCATCGCCAATCCTTCCTTGCCGCTGAGCAATCCGACTTTTTTTCGCGCTCAGAAGGTGATGGTCGGCCTCGTGGATCACGGTATCACGATATACGCATGAATCAACGCCCGAGCGGAAAGGGTCCGGCCTCTGCTCCGAAATTCCCCTGCAATAAAACAGCTTCCGTCCGCTGCGAACAGGCAGACATGCCGCGCCAACGCGCCTAGTATGGTTGGCGCGACACCCAACATGGAGACGCTGCCCTAAATGATAACGAAAGTCCTTGTCAGTAGCGCGATTATGTTCGGCGTAGCTGTCGGCCTGGGAGCCTCCGCCGATGCGGACCCCAGCGTGTTCAACGCCCTCAGCTGCAGCTGCCCGCAGCGGGGCCCGGCCGACAGCGCCCTCGTCCGCGACGAGATAGACCGGGGAATTCGGCAGGGGATCTCCGACGTGCCCGCCTCGCCGTAGCGGGGCGCGTGCACCGCGGCAGGACCAAACGGCTTATGGCACATACGGTTAGCCGACCGCCCGGCGGAATCGGCTGTTTTGTAATGGCTTTTATTCCCATTCGGTCGATGCCGCGGACCTCCGGGGCGTGGTGGGTGAGCAGTTCGACGCGTTAGGTGAGCAGGCGGGCGTATCGTGCGCCGGATGGCTTGGGTGTCGGCGATGTCGCGCAGGTGTCGGCGGTGACCACGGCGACCAGGCCGGGCCAGGCGGGGTCGGTGATGGCGGCCTCGGCGATGCGGGTGCCCAGCAGGCGGTGGCGAAAGGTCGGCGCGCGGCGGCGAGGAACGCGATAGACAGGAGTGTTAGAGGTCGACCCGGCTGGCACAGCCGCCACCTTTCGGCATCGCCGGTGAACGCGCGAACTGCGGCGTCAAACCTTAGTTCTCTTCGCCCGCCATTCGCGCCTATCGCCGCGACATACGCCCCGGTGAGCGGATCAAGCCCACCAGGGGCGGCCGTGCGTCATTGAAAGCGACAGAAACCGCCCCCACGGCTGTCCAGGATCGGATGCATGACCGCGACACCAAGGCTCGTCCCGGTCGACACGAAGATGCTCAGCGGGCTGCCGACCACAGTGAACAGCAGCCTGTAGAAGGCTGTGGGCGCAATCCGCGGCAGCAATCCGCGGCAGCAATCCGCGGCAGCAATCCGCGGCAGCAATCCGCGGCAGCAATCCGCGGCAGCAATCCGCGGCAGCAATCCGCGGCAGCAATCTGCGCAGGGCATAGAAGACGTGGTTAAGTGGCCATATGACACAAACGACGCCTGAGGCCGTGGCCGCGCCTGAGGGGCCTGTGACGCTCTATTTAGAGTTCCGCGTTGCTAGCCCGGAACATGACGCTGCCATGGGGGCGCTGACGGAGCGGGCTTCGGCCTGGCGCCAGTCGCCGGGTTTTCTGAGCCTCATGCTCAAGCAGATGAGCGGCGACTCGACCACCTGGATTTTTCATCGAATGTGGAGCTCAGGGGTGTCGTTAACGTGAAAGGTGCACTGCCGCAAGGATAATCGGAGTATTCGAGGCTCGGTTATCCAGGATGGGAGTGCACCTGTCAGATGCAGGCTACTACGGATTGGTCGAAGAATGTCCGAGTTGAGGTCCGTGGCGACGACGTGGTCGGGCACGCCGGTAACGTGATACCCCGGTTGCTGGCCGACAATCTGGGTTTGACCAGCGGTTTGTCGTCGGTGCTGTCGCGCCCAGAAGTCACCCACGACCGAGGCGCGGTGTTGCGCGATGTGGCGGTATCGATCGCCGGCGGCGCGCAGAACCTGGCCGGCACCGCGGTGCTGCGCGATCAGCACCGGTTGTTTCAGGCGGTGGCGTCGGTTCCGACGATGTGGCGGTCCCTGGGCGAGATCGACGAGCAGAGCATCACCGAGGTCACGGCCGTGCGCAACAAGGTCCGCTCTCGGGTGTGGGAGGCGATCGAGGCCCGCCACGGTGCGATCCCGGCTTCGCAGACCTGCTATGGGGACCTCGGGGACACGATCGTGATCCGCATCGACGCGTCGCTGATTCAGTCGCACAGCGATAAGCAGCACGCCGCAGGCAATTTCAAAGGCGGGTTTGGCTTCCACCCGCTGTTGGCGTGGTGTGACAACACCGGCGAACTGCTGGCGGTGATCGCCCGTGCAGGCAACGCCGGCTCGAACACCGCGGCCGATCATATCGCGATCATCGACGCCGCGATCGCGGCGATCCCGGCCAAGTGGCGCCGCAAGTTGCTGGTCACCATCGACGGCGCGGGTTCAAGCCACGCCGTCGTCGAACACCTGGAGAAACTCAATGCCCGGCCGGGGATGTCAGTGGGCTACTCGGTCGGATTCGACCTCGATGAGCGGGTCCGGGTCGCGATCGGCCAGATGCCCGATGCGGGATGGCAAGCCGCACTGGATGCCACCGGAGCGGCCCGTGACGACGCCCAGGTCGCCGAGTTGACCGGGCTGCTGCGCCACAGCACCGGAGGGGATCGGCTGGTCGGCTGGCCGGCCGGCATGCGCATCCTGGTGCGGCGCGAAGAAATCGAACACGGCACCCAGTTGTCATTGTTCGAGCAGCTGGCCGGCTACCGCTACCAGGTCCTCGCCACCTCGACTGCCGGTGGACAACCCCAGCGACTGGAAGCCCGCCACCGCGTCCACGCCCGGGTGGAGGGCTTCATCCGCACCGGCAAAGACACCGGCCTGGCCCGCTGGCCCTCACACTCGTTCGCCATCAACACCGCTTGGGTCACCGCCGTCGCGATCGCCATCGACCTGCTGTGCTGGATGCGACTGCTACTCCTGGACGGCCCACTGGCCAAAGCCGAACCCGCCACCCTGCGCTACCGGCTGCTGCACGCCGCGGCCCGGCTGATCAAACGATCCCGCTACCTGATCCTGCGGATCCCCCAAACCTGGCCCTGGGCACAAGAATTCGCCGACGCCCTCAACAGGGTCCGCGCCATACCCTGACCCACAGGCCCCTATGCCCTCTCGACCCCAAGAAAGGAGTAACCTGGATTTTTCATCGAATGTGGAGCTCAGGGGTGTCGTTAACGTGAAAGGTGCACTGCCGCAAGGATAATCGGAGTATTCGAGGCTCGGTTATCCAGGATGGGAGTGCACCTGTCAGATGCAGGCTACTACGGATTGGTCGAAGAATGTCCGAGTTGAGGTCCGTGGCGACGACGTGGTCGGGCACGCCGGTAACGTGATACCCCGGTTGCTGGCCGACAATCTGGGTTTGACCAGCGGTTTGTCGTCGGTGCTGTCGCGCCCAGAAGTCACCCACGACCGAGGCGCGGTGTTGCGCGATGTGGCGGTATCGATCGCCGGCGGCGCGCAGAACCTGGCCGGCACCGCGGTGCTGCGCGATCAGCACCGGTTGTTTCAGGCGGTGGCGTCGGTTCCGACGATGTGGCGGTCCCTGGGCGAGATCGACGAGCAGAGCATCACCGAGGTCACGGCCGTGCGCAACAAGGTCCGCTCTCGGGTGTGGGAGGCGATCGAGGCCCGCCACGGTGCGATCCCGGCTTCGCAGACCTGCTATGGGGACCTCGGGGACACGATCGTGATCCGCATCGACGCGTCGCTGATTCAGTCGCACAGCGATAAGCAGCACGCCGCAGGCAATTTCAAAGGCGGGTTTGGCTTCCACCCGCTGTTGGCGTGGTGTGACAACACCGGCGAACTGCTGGCGGTGATCGCCCGTGCAGGCAACGCCGGCTCGAACACCGCGGCCGATCATATCGCGATCATCGACGCCGCGATCGCGGCGATCCCGGCCAAGTGGCGCCGCAAGTTGCTGGTCACCATCGACGGCGCGGGTTCAAGCCACGCCGTCGTCGAACACCTGGAGAAACTCAATGCCCGGCCGGGGATGTCAGTGGGCTACTCGGTCGGATTCGACCTCGATGAGCGGGTCCGGGTCGCGATCGGCCAGATGCCCGATGCGGGATGGCAAGCCGCACTGGATGCCACCGGAGCGGCCCGTGACGACGCCCAGGTCGCCGAGTTGACCGGGCTGCTGCGCCACAGCACCGGAGGGGATCGGCTGGTCGGCTGGCCGGCCGGCATGCGCATCCTGGTGCGGCGCGAAGAAATCGAACACGGCACCCAGTTGTCATTGTTCGAGCAGCTGGCCGGCTACCGCTACCAGGTCCTCGCCACCTCGACTGCCGGTGGACAACCCCAGCGACTGGAAGCCCGCCACCGCGTCCACGCCCGGGTGGAGGGCTTCATCCGCACCGGCAAAGACACCGGCCTGGCCCGCTGGCCCTCACACTCGTTCGCCATCAACACCGCTTGGGTCACCGCCGTCGCGATCGCCATCGACCTGCTGTGCTGGATGCGACTGCTACTCCTGGACGGCCCACTGGCCAAAGCCGAACCCGCCACCCTGCGCTACCGGCTGCTGCACGCCGCGGCCCGGCTGATCAAACGATCCCGCTACCTGATCCTGCGGATCCCCCAAACCTGGCCCTGGGCACAAGAATTCGCCGACGCCCTCAACAGGGTCCGCGCCATACCCTGACCCACAGGCCCCTATGCCCTCTCGACCCCAAGAAAGGAGTAACCACCCCCGGGATAAAGGACCCGGCGTCACCGCACGACACGCGGCGCCGCCGCCTACCCCCAGCCTCAAAACCTCGACAAAGCTGCCGCCCCGCAGACCGCCACAGCAGAACCCGGGCCACCGTGAAATTCTGAGGGTAACCACCCCCGGGATAAAGGACCCGGCGTCACCGCACGACACGCGGCGCCGCCGCCTACCCCCAGCCTCAAAACCTCGACAAAGCTGCCGCCCCGCAGACCGCCACAGCAGAACCCGGGCCACCGTGAAATTCTGAGGACCATGGTGAAAAACTACCCCGAGTCCTATAAGGGAGTCCTTGCCGAAGCTTATCTCGACGGCGTCAGAGACCATTCGCAACCATATTTCTATTCGCTGTTCATTCGCTTTGCCGATTACGCGCAACTTCGGGCGTCTGCGTCATCCCGTCGAAGCCCCCGAGCACGACACCGTGACGGTCGTGAACCATGTCATGGTCGCGGATACCGGACACCACGAATGGGAAAAACTCGTTCTCCCACTGCTCAAGGTGGCACAAGAGACCTACCAGCCAAATGATGATCCAAGTGGCATCGGCCAACCCGGCAGCAAGAATAATCGGCTCTTTCGTAAGGCGTTATCGACCGAGATACTGCGAAACACAACTCCAGATGGTGAGCTGCGCGCCTATCTTTTGCACGGCGTCTGGGAATCCGTCTGGGATCATGAAAATTCCCATCTCGACGCCCGGTTTCATGAAACCTCCGGTCCGGTGGGTGCCGGAGTCGAAATCGGCCCCTTTGAGCCGTTCTATCTGACCCGGTTCATGGCCACAGGGTGAGCAGGACCAAGTCTCATCGACCACCTAATTTGATGCTCGCGAAAATTATCGGACCACGCCCTGTTCGAAAGCGTCCTGGGCACGGAATCCATACCGGCCCGCGACGCCCCTAAATGCACATCCCGGCTCTACGATCAATGGCGACTGCGATGAACACACCCGCCCACCGCGGGTGGATCTACTGACGTTGTAGTGGGTCATTTCCGTCCGGGTAGTGCTGGGCAGAGGCCGCCTCGGGTGAGCATGGCCATGGCGATGAGTGCGTCTGGGCTGTGGAATCCGTAGGCGCGTTTGGTTAATGCCCGCAGGTGGGTGTTGGTGGCTTCGGATCGGGCGTTGGACAGGCCGTGATCGAGCGTGTTCCAGATGAGGTCGCGGTAGCGGCGGATGCTGCGGGCCAGCGCGGCGAACTCGGGGATGCGTGAGTGCGACGCCCACGACAGCCAGCCGGCCAGCAGCTGCCGCCCGTGGGTGCCCTTGACCCGAAACACCTCGCGTAGTTGCTCTTTGAGCAGATACGCCCGGTAGAGGGTGCGGTTGGTGTCGGCGATCTTAGCGAGGCTGGTGCGCTGCTCGCAGGACAGGTCAGCCGGGTTCTTGCGGGTCGCCCACATGGCGTGCCGATCGGTGATCCCGGCGCGGGTCATGGTGCGTACCCGCACCTTGTCCAGTGCCTTCATGGCCCAGGCCACGACATGAAACCCATCCAGGCAAATCAGCGCCTGCGGCGCGCGGGCACGCACCAGGGCGTGGATCCATTCCGCCCCGTCGCAGCTGACGTGGGTGAGCAGCTTGGCCCGCTCGGCGCCGAGCTGATCGAAGAACCGGCCCAGCGTGTCCTGGTTGCGGCCCTCGCCGGCCCACACCAGCCGGCCTGTCGTGTGGTCAACCACGCACGTCAAGTAGCGATGTCCCTTGCGGTAGGCGATCTCGTCGATGCCGATCCGCGACAGTCCGGCGAGCAGGTCGTTGGTGTCGCGGCCATCGGCCACCACCCTGGTCACGATCGCCGCCACGGTGCGCCAGGCGATCTGCAGCAGCACCGTGAGCACACTCAATGCGGTGTGCGCGGCCAGCCACGCGCAGGTGTCCTCGAACGCCCAGGTGTGTTTGGCGCCCGGCCGCGCCCACGGCACATGCGCAACCACCACCCCATGCTCGCCGCATGCCACCCGCGGGGCCGCGGCCTGCAGATACGCCTTTGTGGTCCCCACATCCAGGGTCCGCCAGCGCCTGATCCCGTTCCCGTCCCGGCCCCCCGCGTCATAGCCCGGGCACCGCTTCCGGCACCGCGAGCACCGGCCCGCCTGCGACGCCTTGGGCCGCACCGAGAACACCAGAACTTCGGAGGTCTTCGGCTGCTTCCGACCCGTGGTCTCGGTCTCGATCGTCACGTCCTCGATCACCATGTTTTGGTCACCCAGACCGCTCGCCAATACCCTGGACATGCGCAACGCCGTAGCTCCTTCTCGCGGATTGAACCCTAGACAGTCCAAAACGTAAGCAGGACACGGCGTTGCGCCCAAATTCCCAGGTCAGCGAACCCACGACAACGTCACAAGAGCCCCGCGGGTGATCGCGGCAGCCCCCAAGGGCCAGTTGGCGAAAGCGCCACACGGGGCCTGTGAAGCCGCGATCAAGAAACACGTATGGACGCATGCACGATCAGGCCGATGGATTCGTCCACCTGAGTTTGGACATTTCGCTTAGTACCCAGGGTTGAAGCCGAGATCTGTGAGGATCTTGCCCTCGGTGTCGGGGATTTCCGGCGGGAAGGTCTGCGTTGCGCCGTTGATGTTGATGGTCGCGCTGCGCAGCGGTCGCAGTAGCTTGACGACCTTCGCAATGGAAAGTCCGGTGCGCGATTGGATGGCATGGGAGACCGCCAGTGCGGCGAACACGATGTTCAGGTGCGCCTCGATGGCATCGCGCATCCGGTTGAACATGGGCCTGGCATCGAGGTCGGATTTCGACATCCGAAACGACTTCTCGACGTGCCAGAGATCGTGGTACTTCGCGATGACCTCGGCGGGCGGCATCACGGTGACTGGCACGTTGCTCACATAACCTTTGAGTCCGACCAGGGATTGCGCGCGGGCCAGGCTGGCCTCATCGAGGGCGCGGTCGTCGCCTCGGGTCTTGACGAATCGTGCTGTCTTGGCTTTCTTCTCGCCGGAGACGATTGCCCGCGCCCGGGCTTCCTGAGCCGCCAGTGTCTTCTGATCGCGGCGGGCCCGTTTGGCCGAGTACGCCCAGATCGCCCGCCACGCACCGGTGTCGCTGTCAGGGTTCCAGACCGGTTCGGCACGCAACGTGGTGGTATTAACCCTTGTGTTGCCGTGCCGCGGTGTGACGGTGTCGATGATCTGCCCGTCGGTGAACACATCACCGTTCCAATGGAAATGAGACTCCAGATCCCCAGGCGCCTTGGTCATGCGGGACCCGACGATGAAGGACAGCTCCAACTCGTCGAGGGCCTTGAGATTGGCCGCTGAGAGCATCCCGGCATCGGCGGCAACCACCAACGGGACGCCGCCGAGGTTGTGACGTTCGATGAAGCCGGCGATGATCGGCACGATGGTGGTCGTCTCGGCCGTGTTGCCCTCAAAACAGCCGATCTCCAACGGCATCCCGGTGCGGTCCACCAACAGCCCGACGACGATTTGAGGATCAACGCGGCGGTTTTTGGAATACCCGACCCGGCGCAGCTCGTCTTCGTTTTCGGCCTGAAAGTGCAGTGTGGTCGTGTCGTACAGCAGCAGCGACAGCCCACCGCAATCACGGGAATACTCAAAGCATTTCGCGGCCACGACATCCCGAGCCGGACTGGCGTGCAGACTGCGGACGTGGCGATCGATCGTCTTGTACGACACCAGCGGCGCTCCGAGGTCTCCCAGCACTCGCAGCGCGTCGATCTTGCTGGTCGGCTCCACGATCCGGGCGATCACCAGATCGCGGAACACCTCATCGTCGACCTCGTCGAAACCCAGCCAGCCATACACATGCGCGAGCACCTCGTAGAGCAGCCGGCAGTTCGTCCCCAGCGTGCGCCCCGGCGGCGCCACCGACGCTGGGGCCGCGGGCGGGCCCGGCGCGGCGAGCAACCCACGATCCCGGAAGTCGGCCACATCGGCCACCGACTGGGCGCGTGCGGAGACCTCGAAATCGAGTGCGGCTTGGCCGTCGAGGACCACCTGCTGGGCCGCATGAAGCAGAATCCCCAGCTCAGCATCGGTATGCGCCGAGCCCAGATGCGCCAGAATCACCACCCGGCCATGGTCCTTGCGCGCCACCTGCACCGCCACCGCACCCGAGGCAGTGCGCACCTACCGCACGTACCCTCTCTGCCAACCTGGGTTGAGGCACCTGCCCCCTGATAATTAGTGACCCGAGGGCGGGGATGGAGAGTTTCCCCGAGATGGCGAACACGGTGACCGCATTGGTCCGATCGACCGGGATCGAAGATCCTGGTCGGATGAATGACGCTGGGACCGGACGTCCTGACCCCGAGGTGCCCGAGCGTGCCCGGCGCCGGACGTTCACCGCGAAGTACAAGCTGGAGATCCTGGCTGCTTACGATGCTGCTCCCGAAGGTGAGAAGGGTGCGCTGTTGCGCCGGGAGGGCCTGTATTCCAGCCATATTGTGGCGTGGCGGCGTGCCCGCGACGCGGGCGCGCTGGCTGGCTTGGCCGTTGGGCGCGGACGTCAGCGGCGCGACCCACAGGCCGAGCGGATCGCCCGGTTGGAGGCCGAGAAGCGCCAACTGGAGCAGGAGCTGGCCAAGACCCGCTTCGTGGTGGACGTGCAGGCAAAACTGCACGCGCTCTTGGAGACGCTCTCCGAGAGCGCGGAGCCCGAGAACGGGTCGATGAAGTGAGCGACGCAGCGATCGCCGAGCTGGCGCCCAAGATCGGCGTACGCAAGGCCTGCGATGTCGTCGGTGTCGCCCAAGCCAGCTACTACCGCCGACACCGGCACAGCCCGCCACCGCAGCGGCCGGCGCCGATCGGCCACAAGGACCGACCGCAGCCTCGCGCGTTGTCTGCCACTGAGCGGGCCGCGATCCTGGCTGAGTTGCACAGCGAGCGCTTCGTCGACACCTCGCCGACCGAGGTGTGGGCCACACTGCTCGACGAAGGCCGCTACCTCGGCTCGATCTCGACCTTCTACCGGCTGCTGCGCCAAGCCGGTGAAAGCAAGGAGCGGCGCCGCCAAGCCACCCACCCCGCGACGGTGAAGCCGGAATTAGTTGCACGTCAGCCAAATTCAGTCTGGTCATGGGACATCACCAAGCTGCGCGGCCCGGCGAAGTGGACGTACTACTACCTCTACGTGATCTTGGACATCTTCTCCCGCTACGCGGTCGGATGGATGGTCGCGTACCGGGAGTCTGCGGCGCTGGCCGAGGTGCTGATCCGCCAGACATGCGCCAAGCAGGGTATCGGCCGTGACCAGTTGACCATCCACGCCGACCGTGGCTCTTCGATGACCTCCAAGCCGGTGGCGTTCCTGCTCGCCGACCTGGGCGTCACCCAGTCGCACTCACGCCCGCATGTCTCCGACGACAACCCGTTTAGCGAGGCGCAATTCAAGACACTGAAGTATCGGCCCGACTTCCCTGATTGGTTCGCCTCGATCGAGACCGCCCGCCGGCACTGCCAGATCTTCTTCGGCTGGTACAACGATGAACATCGCCATACCGGGCTGGGCTTACACGTTCCCGCCGACGTGCATTACGGCACCGCCGTCATCGTCCGCGAGAAGCGCGCCGGCGTGCTCGACACCGCCTACGCCGCACACCCAGAACGGTTCGTGCGCAAGCCTCCCGAACCACCGAAACTGCCCAACGGCTCGTGGATCAACAAACCAGACGACACCGAGGAGGCCACTCAGTAAATACCCCTCAACGGTGCCTCATTCAGGTTGACAGATTCCGGTACGCCACCGCCCGAACCTACCCGGTTAGTACCCCAACACACCCGGCTATACGACCAAACCACCAGGTCAGAGAACTACGAGGCGTCAAAATCGCCCACGGTGTCCAAACTCAGGTGTGAAGCCGCGATCAAGAAACACGTATGGACGCATGCACGATCAGGCCGATGGATTCGTCCAGAGTCTCGTGCTCCGGAACGGAACCTTGGGCCCTACGACCCTGCCGCCGGCCCAGGGCGCGACCATAGCCTGGAAAACATCACACGCCATGACGGGCCAATTCCCGCGCACCGGTTTGGAAGGAAACAAGCTCTGATGTCTGAGCGCGTTACGCAGTCCTCGTCGTCACCGACGGTATACCGAGTCCGGGCGGGCAGCATCGGCGGCGGACAAGCCGAGGTGACCGCCGGCAGCGAGACGATCGCTTTCGACGCCAGCTGGGGTCGCCAGCCGTCCGGGTTGCCGGGGCCGGCCGAGTTGCTGGCGTCGGCGTTTGCGGCGTGCCTGCTCAAGAACCTCGAGCGGTCCGGGCAGCTGCTGCCGTTCCGGTATGACCGTGCCGAGGTCGATGTGCAGGCCCGGCGCCAGGACGCGCCGCCGAAGTTCGTCGCGATCACCTGGGAGCTACGGCTGGTCAGCGACGAGCCCCAGCATCGTGTGGATCTGCTGGACCGTAACCTGCGCCGGTTCGGCACCGTCTACAACACCTTGTCGGCGGCCTGCGCGATCGAGGGACGGATCCTCACCACACCCACGGCGGCGACGTCATGAGCATCGACATCGCGGCTTCCGCTGCGGTGGTGCGAGACGGCCCGCCGTCCGGCGATGGCGAAGCGGCTGTGGTGACCGTCGATGCCAATGAGGCTGTCGCGTCGGTGGCGTACCGGCTGAGCGAGGTCGTGGCGATCTATCCGATCACGCCGGCCTCACCGATGGGTGAGCACGCCGACGAATGGTCTGCCAAGCATCGGCCGAACCTGTGGGGGACGGTGCCGCAGGTAGTGGAGATGCAGTCGGAGGCCGGTGCCGCCGGCGCGGTGCACGGGGCGCTGCAGGGCGGCGCGCTGGTGACGACATTCACCGCGTCGCAGGGGCTGCTGCTGATGCTGCCGAACCTCTACAAGATCGCCGGCGAACTGAGCGCGTGCTGCATCCATGTCGCGTCCCGCAGCATCGCCACCCACGCGCTGTCGATCTTCGGGGACCACTCCGACGTGATGGCCGCCCGCGCGACCGGGTGGGCACTGCTGGCATCCGGGTCGCCGCAGGAGGCGCAGGATCTCGCCGCCATCGGCCATGCGGCCACGCTTGTCACCCGGGTTCCGTTCCTGCACTTCTTCGACGGGTTCCGCACCTCGCACGAGATGCAAAAGATCGGCTCGCTCGACGACGACACGCTGATGGCCCTGATCGACGCGGAGGCCGTCGAGGCGCACCGAGCCCGGGCGATGAATCCTGACCGCCCGGTCACGCGCGGTACCTCGCAGAACCCCGACGCGTTCTTCCAGGGCCGGGAGGCCACCAACCCGTTCTACGACCGCTGCCCGAGCGTCGTCGCCGACACGATGCGACACTTCGCAGGGCTCACCGGCCGGCGTTACCAGCTCTTCGACTACGTCGGGCACCCTGAAGCCGACCGGGTGCTGGTCATGATGGGCTCCGTGCCGAATGCGCCCACGAGACGGTCGATGCCCTGCTCGCTCGAGGTGAGCGGGTCGGGCTGGTGAAGGTCCGCCTCTATCGGCCCTTCGCGATGGGCGCGTTCGTCGCCTCGCTGCCCGCATCCGTGCGCTCGCTTGCGGTTCTGGACCGGACGAAGGAGCCCGGCGCGACCGGCGAGCCGCTGCTGCTGGACGTGACCGCCGCGCTGGCCGACGCCGTCACCAGCGGCGGCCGCGCCTCGCTGCCCCGGATCATCGGCGGCCGCTACGGGTTGGGCTCCAAGGAGCTGACTCCGGCGATGGTGAAGGCCGCCTTCGACGAACTCGAAACCGAGCGGCCCCGCACCCGCTTCACCCTGGGCATCACCGACGACGTGACCGGCCTATCCCTGCCGGTCGACGAGGAGTTCGACGCCGAGCCGGCCGGGGTGTCCCGCGCGGTGTTCTACGGGCTGGGCTCCGACGGGACGGTGAGCGCCAACAAGGCGACGATCAAGATCATCGGTGAGGCGACACAACAGGCCTGCCAGGGCTACTTCGTGTACGACTCGAAGAAGGCCGGCTCGACGACCGTGTCGCACCTGCGGTTCGGCCCCGCACCGATCCGTTCCACCTACCAGATCCGCCGTGCGGGATTCCTCGCCGTGCACGATCCCGGCTTCCTGGACCGCTACGACGTTCTCGACCGCGCCGAGCAGGGCACCACCGTGCTGCTCAACACGGCGGTGCCGCCTGAGCAGGTGTGGGCCGGTCTGCCCCGGGAAGCGCAGCAGACGCTGCTGCAGCGCGGCTGCCGCCTGTTCGTGATCGACGCCTACCGCCTGGCTGACGAGCACGGGCTGGGTCGGCGGATCAACACCGTGATGCAGGCCTGCTTTTTCTCGCTCAGCGATGTGCTGCCCCTCGAGGAGGCCCTCACAAGGATGAAGCAGGCCGTCACCGCCACCTGGGGTAGGCGCGGCTCGGAGATCGTACGACGCAACACCGCCGCCATCGACGCCGCCGTCGCTGCCCTGCACCAGATCCCGATCCCCGACACCGTCGACGCCGCTCGCACCCGCCCGCCGGCGGTGCCCGCCGACGCTCCGGACTTCGTCCAGCGGGTGACGCGCCTGCTGCTGGAAGGCCACGGCGACCGCCTGCCGGTCAGCGCCTTCCCGCCCGACGGCACCTGGCCCACCGGCACCAGCAAGTTCGAGAAGCGCGCCATCGCCCTGGACCTGCCGATCTGGGAACCCGACCTGTGCGTGCAGTGCAACCGCTGTTCGATGATCTGCCCACACACCGCGATTCTCACCAAGGTGTTCCAACCCGAGGAGGCCGCCGGGGCGCCCTCGACGTTCCGGTCGACACCCGAGGGCTTCACCCCCGAACTCGAAGGACTGGCCTTCACCGTCCAGGTCGCGCCGGACGACTGCACCGGCTGCGGGCTGTGCGTCGAGGTCTGCCCGGGCAAGGACCGCACCCAAGCGCGCCGTAAGGCGCTCAACCTCCAACCCGCGGTCGACCACCGGGACAGCGAACGCGAAGCGTTCGCCTTCTACCAGCAGATCCCCGACGTTTCCCGCGCCCGCATCCCGCGGACCCGTTCGGGCATCGCGCTGCTCAACCCGCTGTTCGAGTTCTGCGGCGCCTGCGCAGGCTGCGGCGAAACCCCCTACCTGCGACTGCTGACCCAGCTCGTCGGCGATCGACTCCTCATCGCCAACGCCACCGGCTGCTCCTCGATCTACGGCGGCAACCTACCTACCAGCCCCTACACCACCGACGCCGACGGGCGCGGGCCGGCGTGGAACAACTCGCTGTTCGAGGACAACGCCGAGTTCGGCCTCGGGTTGCGCCTGGGCACCGACACCCTCGCCCGCCGCGCCCGCACCCTGCTCAAGCGCCTCGCGCCGCAACTACCCGCCGAGCTCGTGGGCGAGCTCACCGGCCCGTGTCCGAGCGGCGACGACATCGCCGTCGGCGTGCGCCGCGAGGCCGTCACCCGGCTGCGCGCGCTGCTCGCCGACGTCGACGGGGGCGACGAGCTCGCCCGGTGTGCGGACGCGCTGGTGCCCCGATCGGTCTGGTTGGTCGGCGGCGACGGCTGGGCCTACGACATCGGATTTGGGGGGCTCGACCACGTTTTGGCCTCAGGCCACGACGTCAACGTCCTCGTCCTGGACACCGAGGTGTACTCCAACACCGGCGGCCAGCAGTCCAAAGCCACACCGCTGGGCGCGGTGGCCAAGTTCGCCTCCGCCGGCAAGGAGACCAGCAAGAAGGATCTCGGGCTGCTGGCGATGAGCTACGGACACGTCTATGTGGCTAGTGTCGCCATGCAGTCACACACCGCTCAGACGCAAACAGCCCTGCAGGAGGCCGAAAGCTACCCCGGCCCGTCGATGGTCATCGCTCACAGCCCGTGCATCGCCCACGGCTACGACCTCGTCAACGCCCCTGCCCAACAGCGCCGGGCCGTGGGCAGCGGCGCCTGGCCCCTGTATCGCTTCGACCCGCGCCGCATCGAGACTGGCGAGTCGCCCCTGGTCATTGACGCCGACCCGGTAACCGTCCCGCTGCGCGACTACCTCGAGCAGGAGGCCCGCTTCCGGATGGTCGAACTCGCCGACCCCCAGCGCTACGAACGGCTCGTCGCCGCCGGTGAGCACGCCATCGCCCGGCGCCACGCCCTCTACCAGCAACTCGCCGCCATCCACCTTTCCACCCACGAGGACTGACATGGCCGACCTCGGCACCGACTGGCTCGGTTTGCGGCTGCACAGCCCGCTCGTCGTCGGCGCCTCGCCGCTGACCCGGACCGTCGAGGACGCCCAGCGCCTCGCCGACGCCGGAGCCGGCGCGCTGGTCCTGGCGTCGGTGTTCGAGGAACAGATCGTCGCCGAACAACTCGGCCTGCACCGCTTCATCGACAGCTACGTCGACACCGACGCCGAAGCGCGCTCGTTTCTGCCCGACACCGACGTGGTTCCCATCGGCCCGGCACCGACACTGCGCCATTTGCAGGCTCTGCGCGCAGCGCTCGACATACCCGTCGTGGCCTCGCTCAACGGCATCACCCCCGGCGGGTGGACGGACCTGGCCCGCCAGCTCGCCGACGCCGGAGCAGACGCGCTCGAACTCAACCTCTACGAGCCCCCCACCGCGTTGCACCTGACCAGTGCCGAGGTCGAAGCCCGCCAAATCGACACCGTCGCCGCCGTCGTCGCCGCATCCGGGGTACCTGTGACCGTGAAACTGTCCCCGTTCTACGCGGGGCTGACCGCCTTCGCTGACCGGCTCGCCGCCGCCGGGGCCGCCGGGCTCGTGGTGTTCAACCGCTTCTACCAACCCGACATCGACCTCGACACCCTCGACGTCGACCGCCGCCTCACCCCCTCCACCTCAGCCGAGCTACCGCTACGCCTGCACGCCCTCGCCGTCCTGCACGGCCACGTCGAGCTGCCGCTCACCGCCACCGGCGGCGTGCACACCGGCATGGACGCGGCCAAAGCGATCCTGTGCGGCGCGACCACCGTGCAACTTGTCTCCGCCCTGCTCGACGACGGGCCCACCGCCCTCGCCCGGATCAGCCACGAACTCACCGGGTGGCTCGACACCCACCACTACCGCAGCAGCCACGACGCGCGCGGCGCGACCGACCTCCACAACGTTGCCGACCCCACCGCCTGGGAACGGCTCAACTACGCCCGCATCCTCGAGAGCTGGCAACCCGCGCGAACCAGGAGATAACCATGCCCGACGCCAAGCCCGACGCGAAGCCCGACACGAAGCTCGACGCGAAGCCCAACCTGTGGCACGGGATCCCCCGCGAGGACATCCCCTGGTACCCAACCATCGACGCCGAAGCCTGCATCGGCTGCCAGCTCTGCTACATCACCTGCGGGCGAGCCGTCTTCGAGATCGAGGACGCCACCGCGGTCGCCGTCGACCCCATGAACTGCGCGGTCGGCTGCTCGACCTGCGGCAACATCTGCCCGACCGGCGCCATCACATTCCCGCCGATGGACGCGGTATGGCGGCTCGAACGCGAACGGCAGATCTTTCGCACCGTCAAGAAAGAGGCCGCACGCAAACACGAACGCGAAGACATCGCCAAGGCACGTGCCAACGCGCAGGCCGCCATCGAACTCGTCACCACCCGCGCCCGCGTCGAAGTGGCCGGCGAGTTCGGTGACAAGCAGTTCCTCGTCCGCCTCGAAGAACTGCTCGGCGACCGCCCCTACGACATCGTCAACCTCCGCCTCGAGGTCCCCACCGTCAAAGGCGCCCGCGCCAAAGCACCGTCGTACATGACCTTCGAGGTCACCTCCGAAACCCAAGAGGACGTCGAACCCTTCCTCAACGACGTCCGCGCCCTCGTCCGCGACGTCTCGCTCGTCCTCGTCGCCATAACGGGTCTGTGACAACCGAACGTGACAGGTGTTTGCGTCACACTTCGTGCGCAGCGATTGGCAATTGATTCGGCATCTGTCAATATAGAGGGATGCCAAATCAAGCGGTGGTTCTGGGTGCCCCGCAGTGCTCACCCTTAGCCCGTGCACCCCTGAGCGAGGATTCGGCCGCGACGCTGGTGCCGATGTTCAAGGCACTGGGTGACCCGGTGCGACTGCGCTTGGTGAGTCTGATCGCCAGCCATTCGGGCGGGGAAGCCTGCGTATGCGACATCTCCGCGACCATCGACCTGTCTCAGCCCACCATCTCCCATCACCTCAAAGTGCTGCGCTCGGCAGGGCTGCTGGGCAGCGAGCGCCGCGGCACCTGGGTCTACTACCGGGTGATTCCGGCGGCGCTGCAGCAACTTTCAGCCATCCTGCAGATCGAGGGCGGCCCCGCCACCCCGTCCGAAACCTGCACCGAGGAGTTCACCCGATGAGCGCCACCGCCCACACCGAGCACCCCGCCGTGGTCAAAAAGCTTTCAGCGCTGGACCGGATGCTCCCGCTTTGGATCGGCCTCGCCATGGTCGCGGGGCTGCTGCTGGGCCGGGTGATCCCTGGCCTCGGTGACGCGCTGAGCGCCGTCGAGGTCGACGGAATCTCGCTGCCCATCGCCATCGGTCTGCTGGTGATGATGTACCCGGTGCTTGCCAAGGTGCGGTACGACCGCCTCGACACCGTCACCGGCGACCGCAAGCTGATGGCGGCGTCGCTGGTCTTGAACTGGGTCATCGGGCCGGCACTGATGTTCGCCCTGGCCTGGCTGCTGCTGCCCGACCTGCCCGCATACCGCACCGGTCTGATCATTGTGGGCCTCGCGCGGTGCATCGCGATGGTTATCATTTGGAACGACTTGGCCTGCGGCGACCGAGAAGCTGCCGCAGTCCTGGTGGCACTGAACTCACTGTTCCAGGTGGTGATGTTCGCCGTGCTGGGCTGGTTCTACCTTTCGGTGCTGCCGGGTTGGCTGGGCTTGGAGCAGACCACCATCAATACCTCGGTGTGGCAGATCGCCAAATCGGTGCTGATCTTTCTGGGTATCCCGCTGCTGGCGGGCTTCCTCACCCGCCGCTGGGGCGAAAGGGCCAAGGGCCGGCAGTGGTATGAGTCGCGGTTCCTGCCCAAGGTCGGGCCGTGGGCTCTCTACGGTCTGCTGTTCACCATCGTGATCCTGTTCGCGCTCCAAGGCGATCAGATCATTTCCCGGCCTTTGGATGTCGCGCGGATTGCACTTCCGTTGCTTGCGTACTTCGCCATCATGTGGGGCGGCGGCTATGTCCTCGGCGTTGTCCTGGGCTTGGGCTATGAACGCACCACCACGCTGGCATTCACCGCCGCCGGCAACAACTTTGAGCTGGCGATCGCGGTCGCGATCGCTACCTATGGCGCTGCCTCGGGACAAGCCCTGGCCGGGGTGGTCGGCCCGCTGATCGAGGTGCCCGTACTTGTCGCTCTCGTCTATGTCTCCCTTGCCCTACGGAAGCGATTCGTTCAACCGGCGCAACCCGACTCGTCGCCCGCGAAAGCGGCCACATCGAGCACCAAATCCTGAGTCCTCACAGATCAGCTTCAAATCCGGAATGGTTGACCCCATGGCTTCTCGCCCCAGTGTGCTGTTCGTCTGCGTTCACAATGCCGGCCGTTCGCAGATGGCTGCCGGATTCCTGGCCCATCTCGCCGGCGACAGGATCGAAGTCCGCTCGGCCGGTAGCGCCCCGGCCGAGACCATCAATTCGGCTGCCGTTGAGGCGATGGCCGAGGTCGGCATCGACATCTCGGAACAGTCCCCCAAGATCCTCACCGCCGACGCGGTCGAGTCATCCGACGTGGTCATCACCATGGGCTGCGGCGATGCCTGCCCGGTGTTCCCGGGTGTCAGCTACCGGGACTGGGCGTTGCCCGACCCTGCGGGCAAGGGCATCGAGGCGGTCCGCCCGATCCGCGACGAGATCAAGGCCCGGGTCGAACAGCTGATCGGTGAACTCGTCCCCGCTACCCGCCCCCAGGGGAGCCTTCCGTGAGGAAACCCGCGGTGCTGTTCGTGTGCGTCAAGAACGCCGGGAAGTCGCAGATGGCGGCCGGCTTGATGCGCAAGATTGCCGGCGCCACCGTCGATGTGTACTCCGCCGGGACGAAACCCGGTACCAGCGTCAACGCCCTGTCAGCGGAATGCCTGCTCGAGGTTGGTGTCGACATCACCGGCGAGCACCCGAAGCCGATCGACCCGCAGCTCGTCGAGGCTGTCGACGTCGTCGTCACGCTGGGAAACGAGGCCCACGTCGAGCCGGTCCAGGGCACCAGGTTCGAGACCTGGGACACCGACGAGCCGTCCGAACGCGGCATCGACGGGATCGACCGCATGCGGCTGATCCGCGACGACATAGCGGCTCGGGTGCGACTGCTCGCCGAGCAGCTGCGCACCACATCACCGACACAAACCAAGGAGATCGTTCGATGAGCAAGGTTCAGGTGTTCGAGCCCGCATTGTGCTGCGCCACGGGCGTCTGTGGCGAAGACGTCGACCAACAACTGGTCAGGTTCTCCGCCGACCTTGATTACGTCCGCAGCCGCGGCGGTGACGTTTCCCGTTACAACCTGGCAAGCGAACCGCGCGCGTTCGCCGAATCCGACACCGTGAATGCGTTCCTGCACGTTGCCGGATCCGACGGGCTGCCGCTGGTTCTGGTGGATGGAGTCACGGCGATGACCGGACGCTACCCCGACCGCGCCCAGCTCGCCGCCTGGGCCGGCGTCGAGGCTCCCGGACCAGCCGGACCGATCAGCCTCGATATCACCGAGGCGACCACTGCCGGAGGCGGTTGCTGCAGCAGCGACAGCTCAGGCGCCACCGACTGCTGCTGAAAGAACCGGCTATACCCCATGAAGTTTCTGGACGCTCCGCCACGATTTCTGTTCTTCACCGGCAAGGGCGGGGTGGGCAAGACCTCCATCGCGTGTGCCACCGCGATCGCGCTGGCCCGCCAGGGCAAGAAGGTGCTACTGGTCAGCACCGACCCGGCGTCCAACGTCGGACAGGTCTTTGGGCTGACGATCGGCAACACCATCACCGCGATCCCTGCGGTCGAGGGTCTGTCGGCCCTGGAAATCGATCCCGAACAGGCCGCCGACGCCTACCGCGAACGCATCGTCGGCCCGGTGCGTGGGCTATTGCCGGACGCGGAGGTGGCATCGATCACCGAACAACTCTCCGGCTCGTGCACCACCGAGATCGCCTCCTTCAACGAATTCACCGAACTGCTAACCGATTCCGACGGCGAACTCGGCCAGTTCGACCATGTGCTGTTCGACACCGCCCCTACCGGGCACACCATCCGCCTGCTGCAATTGCCGGGCTCGTGGACCGACTTCCTCAACGAGGGCAAGGGCGATGCGTCCTGCCTGGGGCCGCTGTCCGGTCTGGAAAAACAACGCGTCGTCTACGCCGGGGCAGTCGCCGCGCTGGCCGATCCCCAGCGCACCCGCTTAGTGCTGGTGGCCCGCGCCCAGAGGTCGACGCTGGCCGAGATCGCCCGCACGCAGCGTGAACTCGCTGCGATCGGCTTGACCCACCAGTACGTCGTGATCAACGGTGTCCTGCCCGCATCTGCCGGGTGCACCGACCCGCTCGCTGCTGCGATCTATCAGCGCGAACAGCAGGCGATCGCGTCGCTGCCCGACGAACTACGGACCCTGCCGCTGGACCTGGTCGACCTCAAGCCCAGCAACATCGTCGGCCTGAACGCCCTGGCGTCGCTATTCACCCCGGATGCGGGCGCACCGGATGAGCAACAAGAAATGTCCCCCGACGTGATTGACACCCCGCTGGCGAATCTGATCGATGAACTCGCCACCGGGGACCACGGATTGATCATGTGCATGGGTAAGGGCGGAGTCGGCAAAACAACGATTGCCGCCGCGATCGCTGTCGCTCTCGCCGAGGGCGGTCACCAAGTGCACCTGACTACGACCGACCCCGCCGGGCACCTCATCGACACCCTCCACGGAACACTGCCGAACCTGCAGGTGTCGACCATCGACCCGGTCGAGGCGACCCGCATCTACCGCGAACATGTGCTCACCACCAAAGGCGCCGCGCTCGATGAGCACGGCCGGGCGACCCTCGCGGAGGATCTTCGCTCGCCATGCACCGAGGAAGTCGCTGTGTTCCAGGCGTTCTCGCGCGTCATCGGTGAATCGCTGCACAAGTTCGTCGTCGTCGACACCGCCCCAACCGGGCACACGCTGCTGCTACTCGATGCCACCGGCTCCTACCATCGCGAGGTCGCACGGCAACTGGGCAACCGACACTTCACGACTCCGCTGATGCGTTTGCAGAACCCGGAGCAGACCAAAGTCATCATCGTCACCCTCGCCGAAACCACCCCGGTCCTCGAGGCCGCCGGATTGCAGGACGAACTCGAACGCGCCGGCATCCGCCCCTGGGCCTGGGTGATCAACAACTCGCTTGCAGCCGCAAACCCGACCGCACCGCTGCTCCGGCAGCGCGCCATTGCGGAGCTGCCGGAGATCGACAAGGTGAAGGGTAGGCACGCGGATCGGGTCGCGGTGGTGCCGCTGCTTTCGGCCGAACCAGTGGGTATCCCCGCGCTGGAAGCGCTCGGGGCGGCCCGCGGCGTCATGGCCCCGTAGCCAGGACCTTCAGGGTTCGTCACGAAGCGACAATTAGCCGCACAGTGCACGAAAGCGCGGACACGCGCGATCGGTGGGTGGTATGAGCGCCTACTCCGCGGGCTTCATTGTCTCGCCTCAGCAGCAAGATGTGGTCGTGACTTCTTTATCGCCGTCAGCCGCCGATCGGTCACAGCACGCAGCGCCTTCGGTTCCGGGGTCGACGTGCTGGGGGCTTGATCCGAACGTTTCCGAGTCGGCTACCACCGTGTAGACCTCCCACTTCTCCCCGGCCGGTCCGGTCACCCAGACCTTGTCTTGAGTGGCGAAGCGACAGGTCGTTCCGATCTCCTCATCGGTGAACATGCCCTCGTCCTGCAACCGAGCGATCTCCTCGTGCACCTTGTCGCTCGAGTGGACCTCCACCCCGAGGTGGTTGAGGGTGCCTCCCTGACCGGGGTTCGCCAGGAGCACCAGCTTGAGCGACGGCGAAGTTGGCGTAGCCGGGCTTGCGCTTGACCGGCCCGGTGTTGAGCAGCTTGGAGTAGAACATGATTGCCTCGTCGAGGTTGTCGACGTTGAGGGCCAGTTGAACGCGGGGAGCCTGTCACGATTTCTGTGTAAGTCAGAGGTGATTTGACTACGAGTTGTATTCTAGCACAATGGGATTCGCCCAGGGAATAGTCTGGCGAGTGTGTTGAGCGCCACAGTCCAGTTGTGCGTTCCAGTACCCGAATAGCCTCCTCTCTCGCTGGAGATGTTGCGCAGCCCGAGGTACAGCAACTTCATCGCGGCGTCCTTGTCCGTGAAATGACCACGGTTCTTGGTGATCTTGCGCAACTGGAAGTTGATCGACTCGATCGCATTGGTGGTGTAGACGATCTTGCGCAACTCCACCGGATAGTCCAGGAACGGAACGAATTCCCCCCAGGCGTTGTGCCACACGTCAATTGCACCCGGATATTGGGCGCCGAATTGCTGGTCGAACTCCTTGAGTGCGAGTTCGGCTCCATCGACGGTCGGCGCACTGTAGATCGCCCGCATCGCGGTGGCGACCTTCTTGCGGTCCTTATAAGACACGAAGCGCATCGCATTCCTAATGACGTGCACGACGCAGGTCTGCACCACGGTATCGGGATAGATCGAGCGGATCGCATCAGGCAGACCGGTCAGCCCGTCGCAGCAGGCGATGAGGATGTCGCGCACCCCGCGGTTGCGCAGGTCGATGACGACCTTCTGCCAGAACTTCGCCCCCTCGGAGTCCGGGCGTGTCATTCCATCTGTGTAAGTCCGGGGTGGTCCATCATCGGACCGCCGTTGGGCGGACAGAAGGAGTGTTTTGTGACCAAGACCATGCAGATGCCGGCTGAGGAGACGACCGCGGCGCGGCGGCTGGCCGAGATGTTCACCGAAGAGACGCTGGACTCGTTGATTAAGGATGCGGTGAAGACCGGGACCCCGATCGACGGCGCGGACGGTTTGCTGAACCAGCTGACTAAGGCCGTGCTGGAGCGGGCGCTGAATGCGGAGCTAACCCACCATCTGGGCTATGAGGCCGGCGATCCGGCCGGACGCGGATCGGGAAATTCGCGCAACGGCACCACGCCGAAAACGGTGACCACCGTCAACGGCCCGGTGCAGATCGATGCGCCGCGTGATCGCAACGGCTCGTTTGAGCCGGCGATTGTGCCGAAGAAGACCCGCCGGCTCAACAACATCAATTCGGTGGTGTTGTCGCTGTATTCACGGGGAATGACCACCCGCGATATCGAAGCCCACCTGCAGGAGGTCTATGGGGCGTCGGTGTCGCGGGAGTTGATCTCCAATATCACCGAGGTGGTGGTCGATGAGATCAAGGCCTGGCAGGCCCGCCCGCTCGATGAGGTCTACCCGATCCTCTACATCGATGGGCTGCGGCTGCGGATCGGCGACAACGGGGTCATCACCACCAAGGTCGCCTATTTGGCCATTGGCGTGGATCTGGAGGGCCGCAAACACGCCTTGGGCTGCTGGATCCAGGACTCCGAGGGGGCGAAGTTCTGGCAGAAGGTCGTCATCGACCTGCGCAACCGCGGGGTGCGCGACATCCTCATCGCCTGCTGCGACGGGCTGACCGGTCTGCCTGATGCGATCCGCTCGATCTATCCCGATACCGTGGTGCAGACCTGCGTCGTGCACGTCATTAGGAATGCGATGCGCTTCGTGTCTTATAAGGACCGCAAGAAGGTCGCCACCGCGATGCGGGCGATCTACAGTGCGCCGACCGTCGATGGAGCCGAACTCGCACTCAAGGAGTTCGACCAGCAATTCGGCGCCCAATATCCGGGTGCAATTGACGTGTGGCACAACGCCTGGGGGGAATTCGTTCCGTTCCTGGACTATCCGGTGGAGTTGCGCAAGATCGTCTACACCACCAATGCGATCGAGTCGATCAACTTCCAGTTGCGCAAGATCACCAAGAACCGTGGTCATTTCACGGACAAGGACGCCGCGATGAAGTTGCTGTACCTCGGGCTGCGCAACATCTCCAGCGAGAGAGGAGGCTATTCGGGTACTGGAACGCACAACTGGACTGTGGCGCTCAACACACTCGCCAGACTATTCCCTGGGCGAATCCCATTGTGCTAGAATACAACTCGTAGTCAAATCACCTCTGACTTACACAGAAATCGTGACAGGCTCCGGAGTCCTGGATCCAGCAGCCCAAGGCGTGTTTGCGGCCCTCCAGATCCACGCCAATGGCCAAATAGGCGACCTTGGTGGTGATGACCCCGTTGTCGCCGATCCGCAGCCGCAGCCCATCGATGTAGAGGATCGGGTAGACCTCATCGAGCGGGCGGGCCTGCCAGGCCTTGATCTCATCGACCACCACCTCGGTGATATTGGAGATCAACTCCCGCGACACCGACGCCCCATAGACCTCCTGCAGGTGGGCTTCGATATCGCGGGTGGTCATTCCCCGTGAATACAGCGACAACACCACCGAATTGATGTTGTTGAGCCGGCGGGTCTTCTTCGGCACAATCGCCGGCTCAAACGAGCCGTTGCGATCACGCGGCGCATCGATCTGCACCGGGCCGTTGACGGTGGTCACCGTTTTCGGCGTGGTGCCGTTGCGCGAATTTCCCGATCCGCGTCCGGCCGGATCGCCGGCCTCATAGCCCAGATGGTGGGTTAGCTCCGCATTCAGCGCCCGCTCCAGCACGGCCTTAGTCAGCTGGTTCAGCAAACCGTCCGCGCCGTCGATCGGGGTCCCGGTCTTCACCGCATCCTTAATCAACGAGTCCAGCGTCTCTTCGGTGAACATCTCGGCCAGCCGCCGCGCCGCGGTCGTCTCCTCAGCCGGCATCTGCATGGTCTTGGTCACAAAACACTCCTTCTGTCCGCCCAACGGCGGTCCGATGATGGACCACCCCGGACTTACACAGATGGAATGACACGCCCAACGCGGGACATGAGAGCAGACCTCCAGACCTGTGAGACATATATCGAAATCGTGCGCCACCCTCAGCCACCTTTTCGATATATGCCAAAATCCTGTGGCAGAATGGCTCCATGCCCAAGGCGTTGCCCGTAGTCGATATCGCCGCGCCGGCGTGCTGCGCGCCGCTGGCCGCCGGGCCCATGAACGATGACGACGCCCTCCGACTCTCCTTACGTCTTAAGGCATTGGCAGACCCCGCTCGCGTAAAGATAATGTCATTACTGCTCAACTCGCTGGCCGGCGAGCAGAAGACCGGAGAACTTGCCTCCGCCCTCAAACTTTCCGAGTCAACCGTCAGCCACCACCTTGGCCAGCTTCGCAAGGCGGGGCTGGTGGATTCGGACCGCCGCGGTATGAGCGTCTACCACCGCCCCCACCGAGACGCCATGGCCGCCCTATGCGTGGTCCTCGACCCTAACTAACTGCTGCAGCTGATTTCGCGCCGCTTTTAGCGAGTCGATCAAGAACGCCCGAGGGCTGCGTGGCAGCACCCGGCATCTCGTTGACGTCCACCGTGATGCCGGTGACGACAGATGACGGGATCCACGAATCCGGGCTAAGGTCTTGACCTCCCACAACCATGCGCAGTTCGTCGAAGTTGTCTGCGGCCGCGGTGGTCTTGCTCGCAGCCACCGGACTGGTTTCGCCGCATGCGCCAAAGAAAATTACCTCCCCTCATATGCCACTGCGGCGAAAGCGCAGTCCGGCGGCAAACAAGCGTTGAAGGCCAGCGGCTCGACCGCGCAGGCCAATGCGATGACACGGTTCATCAACGACGTCGACCTCACCGCGCGCCGCCTCTACGTACGCCAGGCGGCGCCGGAAGTGGAAGGGCGGATCATCGTCGGACCGTGCAAAAACCCGCTCCGCCGTTCGTACCGTTCCGCTCCCCCAAATCGTCATCGACGCACTCAGGCCACGGGTCGCGGGGCGTCCACCAGGCGAACAAGCGATCACCCCACCAAACGGGGGCTTCCTCAGATCGAACAAACTGGCGCCGCCACGTCCACTGGTCCCGTGCTCTGCAGATAACGCGGCTGGCGCCCTCGACGATTCACGACCTACGCCACACCTACGCCAGCCTGGCCCGTAAATCCGGCGCAGACCTGCGCTACGTCCAGAAAACCATGGGGCATTCCACGCCCACCGTCACCGCCAACATTTACAGCGACCTCTACGCGACGAACTAGACCAGGTCGCGACCAACCTCGACCGGCTGCACGCAACCGAGATTCAAGCGTCCGCGACCGGACAAGACCAATCAACAACCGAGTGCATAACCCGTGTCTATGCAGGTCAAAGATGGTGGCCAGGGACGGGATCGAACCGTCGACCTTCCGCTTTTCAGGCGGACGAGATAGCCACTGACCTGCGGTTTATCTGAATCTATGCGTCGTATGTGCCGCATTGAACTGCGCTGACGCATTCAGTCTGTCCGGCGAACGGACATAAACCGGACACGGTGCTTGGACTCCCGACCAGGAGCTTCGTCGCCGCCGCTTGGGTAATGGGCGGACTCGCGGCTCCGGGGAGCAGGTACCCCGATGCCCAGCATCGCATCATCAGCCACCGACTCGACACTATCGGCGGGCGCCTCGACATCGGCACCCGATGGGCCGCCAATAGGGCCTGGTTCTCCGGGTGCCTCGGTGGACGGGAGGTCGCGAGCGCCCGAGGCCGCCAGGCCGCAGGGCGCGAGAGCGACAGCGGTCGGCCGGACATCGACCGAGGCACCCAGCCTCAACCCGGCCGCGGCCGGCGGGCTTGTTATATGTGCCGAAAATGTCCGCGAGTCGGTTGGCGAAGGGACCGCAGCTGGTGAGCTGCGGGCGATCGACGCATTGGGGCTACGGTTCCCGAGTCCCGAGATGGTCACCGCGGCTGCGGCGCTGTTCGAAGCGGCACCGCCGTGGGCCTGTGGTCCTGGGCGTCGCGGTGTCGAACCTGAATCCGGACGTTTCCGCATTTTCATCGGTCCCGGTGTCGTTCGACTCGGCTGGATCAATCCCGTCCGGGCCGAAAAGACCGCCGAACGGGCAGTCGGTCATCACCAACGTGACGTTGACGACGCGAAGTTCCATGTCCGAAATGACCTCCAACTCTCCGCCGACCATGGTGATCGGGCCGTCGTGTCTTCGACACGACGGAGTCCTACGGGAAGCGAACAGTCTGGTACTGGCGGTGTCATCACCGAGTGGTCCCGGAAATCACGGTCGTCGATGTGTCGCACCTTCGCCGAACTCGACTACAGCCCACTGGTGGAATCTGGCCGCGTTCCAGCCATGGTCACGCTCACCTATCCCGGGGAATGGCAAGCAGTCGCCCCCGACGGGGCAAGTGTAAAACGACACATGGTGTTGTGGCGCAAACGATTTCAACGCGAATACGGAGAGCAGGCCCGTTATATCTGGAAACTCGAATTCCAGCGACGTGGGGCACCGCACATCCATCTGTGGATGACGCCGCCGACCTCGCCCGGGCGCTCTGGGCGAGGCTTCGCGCAGTGGTTGTCCGAAACGTGGGCCCAGGTTGTCGACCACCCTGACGCCGAGCAGAAGGCGCGGCACCGGCTCGCCGGCACCGCCATCGACGTGCGCAATGGACTGAAAGCGTGCGACCCGAAACGGTTGGCCATCTACTTCACCAAGCACTCGTCACCAAATCTGCACGGCGACAAGGAGTACCAGCACATCGTGCCCCAGCTGTGGCAGCAGCCTGGACGCGGACCTGGCCGATTCTGGGGCGTGCATGGACTCAAGAAGGCCATCACCGTGGTAGAGGTCGCTCAGGATGCGTATCTGGCAGCTCGCCGGATCGTGCGGCGGTGGTCACGCAGCCAGGCGATGTACGGCGACTCGACGATCCGTTTCCCCACTGCTGTGTTGCCGCGCACGGCGGTTCGCCTGGTTCCGCGCGTCGATTATAAAACCGGAGCTATCGTGCATCGGCGTGTTCGTCGACGACGAACGCTCTGCAACCAAGGTGGGCTGGCCGGCGGGTACGCACTCGTCAACAACGGGCCGGAATTTGCCGTGCAGCTTGCCGCTGGGTTGCAGGCCGACCGGACATAGCCCGCCACCTAATCCTTTCGTAATTTTCGTAACTCTGCTACTGTTGGTCGAGTTCCAGCGGTGAGATGAAAGGAAGTGAGACCCATGAGCAGCGCCTCCGCGGAGATTGTTAACCCGGTTCCGGCCGATGCCAATGGGCTTGCCGATGTCCTCAGCTTCATGGAGGCGCACGAGGCTCGTCACGGGACCTCTCCTGAGCCTGCCTTCTTCCTTTCCGGCGCGCGCGAACACGACCGTGTCGAACTGACCGAGCAGCTTCACGAGATCCTCAAGCGTGTCGTCCAAGCTCTCAGCCACGGCCAATCGATCAGCATCCTGACTCGCGACCAGGAAATCTCCACCCAGCAGGCGGCCGACCTCCTCGGCCTGAGCCGGCCCACGGTGGTTCGCCTCATCGAGGACGGCGAGTTGCACGCGCATGTGCCCGGCGCGGTCCGGCGCAAGCTCCGGCTCGCCGATGTGCTTGCCTACCGCGAGGAGCTTCGCGCCCGGCGCAACCGGTTCATCACCGAGAGCTCAGCGGAGTTCGCGGATGCAGACGCCGACGAGGTCGCCGAGTTGCTCGCGGAGGCGAAACGCAAGCGTTGACCTGTTCGCGGAGTCTGAAAGACTCGCCTCTGTGTATCGCGCTGTCCTCGACACGTGCGCCCTTGTGCCGAGCCTCCAGCGTGACTTCCTGCTGCAGCTGGCCACCGAGGAGGCGTACGCGCCCGTGTGGGGGTCGGGGATTCTCTTCGAATTGGATTACGTACTCGCCGGCCTACACGACAAGCGCGGGATCGGCGACAGCGCCACTCGCCGACAGCACCTTTTCGACCAGCTGACGCAGGCGTTTCCGGGCTCAGAGGTTCACGCACCCAAAGACCGCGACTACAACTACGGCCTCAATGATCCCGATGACGGCCACGTCGCCCACGCCGCGATCATCGGCAAAGCCGACGCCATCGTCACCGACGATCGTCGGGCCGGGTTCGGCACAGCGGACGTGCTCATGGAAGCCGATATCGAGACCGTGCACCCACATCAGTTCGCCGCCAACACAGTGTCAGCGCACCCGCAAGCAGGCGTGCGTGCATTGCGAGAGATGTCGAATCGCCGAACCAACCCGCCGCAGACCCCGGAACAGATCCTTGAGCTGCTAGTGACACGGCACAACATGACCGAGGTCGCCGAGATCCTGTTGCCGCTGCTGGCGGAAGACGCCCGACGACCAGGCTGAACGCCGTTTGTTGATCTGTGACCGCCGAGCCGATCTGCGTGGTCCCCTCGGCAGCCGCAAGACGCTGGCTGAGCAGAAATTGCAGTTCGATCCAGGAACCTATTGGGTCGTCGAAACAAAAATGGCGACGACACGCCCGCAACTTGTCGGTGGCCTCTGGCAATGTCTGCGGTGAGCCGGCCGCGATGCCGGGTGGACTTTCAACCCAAGGGAGCGCAGCGTGGTGCAACGAGCCTTCGTCAGCTTCGACTACGACAACGACGCACGGTTGAAAGACCTACTGATCGGCCAATCGAAGAATCCCGACTCGCCGTTCGAGGTACACGACTGGTCCATCAAGACGGCCTCACCGACATGGCGTGAAGAGGCCCGACGCCGCATCCGTGCGAGCGGGTTGGTGATCGTCTTGTGCGGCAAATATACCCACCTCGCAACGGGTGTCGGCATTGAGCTAGGCATCGCCCAGGCCGAGGACGTGGACTATTTCCTCCTCGCCGGATACCAGGAAGGCTCGACCCGACCGACGACGGCAAAGGCGACCGACAAGATGTACAAGTGGACCTGGGAGAACCTCAAGAAGCTCGTGAACGGCGCGCGATGAGTGAACCAGCTGAAGCACTGCCCGACCCGCGGGTCCTGGACATCTACAAGCTGGTCGTCGAGATGGCGGACCGCGTCTCGGCCCGACGGGCGTTGGCCAATGCCTTCTTTCTCACCGTGAACACCACCCTGGTCGCGGTGGTCGGGTTGTCTACCACGCAGCCGGATTCCACCCTGCGGTTCATCGCGGTGTGCGTGGCTGGTGTCGCGGTGTCCGTGTGTTGGTGGCTCCTTCTCCGCGTCTACCGCAGGCTCAACTCGGCCAAGTTCGCGGTGATCAACAAGATCGAGGACGAGCACCTTCCCGTCAAGCCATACACGGACGAGTGGACGGAGCTGATGCCCGATGATGACGCAACCAGCCGCCGTGCACGGCTCGGCAAGGCCTTGCGCGAACTGGGCGGTGTCGAGCGCATCGTGCCGGTCGTCTTCGGTTTGCTGTATATCGCGCTCTTGGTTGGCAGACTGGTGACATGAGTTACCTCGATGCCGACGCTGAGCTGATCCGGAGCTGCCTACCCGCGTGCGCCGGTGTACCCGAGGACTCTGACGACCTGTTCGTCATTTACGCCGTCCTTATGCGCGCCAAGGGCGAGGGCACGCAGGCTGCCGACGTGCACGACGCCTGGTCCGCGTGGATGTCCCGCAGCGAACCAGACCACGAGTCGATCCGGGCGTGTCATTCCATCTGTGTAAGTCCGGGGTGGTCCATCATCGGACCGCCGTTGGGCGGACAGAAGGAGTGTTTTGTGACCAAGACCATGCAGATGCCGGCTGAGGAGACGACCGCGGCGCGGCGGCTGGCCGAGATGTTCACCGAAGAGACGCTGGACTCGTTGATTAAGGATGCGGTGAAGACCGGGACCCCGATCGACGGCGCGGACGGTTTGCTGAACCAGCTGACTAAGGCCGTGCTGGAGCGGGCGCTGAATGCGGAGCTAACCCACCATCTGGGCTATGAGGCCGGCGATCCGGCCGGACGCGGATCGGGAAATTCGCGCAACGGCACCACGCCGAAAACGGTGACCACCGTCAACGGCCCGGTGCAGATCGATGCGCCGCGTGATCGCAACGGCTCGTTTGAGCCGGCGATTGTGCCGAAGAAGACCCGCCGGCTCAACAACATCAATTCGGTGGTGTTGTCGCTGTATTCACGGGGAATGACCACCCGCGATATCGAAGCCCACCTGCAGGAGGTCTATGGGGCGTCGGTGTCGCGGGAGTTGATCTCCAATATCACCGAGGTGGTGGTCGATGAGATCAAGGCCTGGCAGGCCCGCCCGCTCGATGAGGTCTACCCGATCCTCTACATCGATGGGCTGCGGCTGCGGATCGGCGACAACGGGGTCATCACCACCAAGGTCGCCTATTTGGCCATTGGCGTGGATCTGGAGGGCCGCAAACACGCCTTGGGCTGCTGGATCCAGGACTCCGAGGGGGCGAAGTTCTGGCAGAAGGTCGTCATCGACCTGCGCAACCGCGGGGTGCGCGACATCCTCATCGCCTGCTGCGACGGGCTGACCGGTCTGCCTGATGCGATCCGCTCGATCTATCCCGATACCGTGGTGCAGACCTGCGTCGTGCACGTCATTAGGAATGCGATGCGCTTCGTGTCTTATAAGGACCGCAAGAAGGTCGCCACCGCGATGCGGGCGATCTACAGTGCGCCGACCGTCGATGGAGCCGAACTCGCACTCAAGGAGTTCGACCAGCAATTCGGCGCCCAATATCCGGGTGCAATTGACGTGTGGCACAACGCCTGGGGGGAATTCGTTCCGTTCCTGGACTATCCGGTGGAGTTGCGCAAGATCGTCTACACCACCAATGCGATCGAGTCGATCAACTTCCAGTTGCGCAAGATCACCAAGAACCGTGGTCATTTCACGGACAAGGACGCCGCGATGAAGTTGCTGTACCTCGGGCTGCGCAACATCTCCAGCGAGAGAGGAGGCTATTCGGGTACTGGAACGCACAACTGGACTGTGGCGCTCAACACACTCGCCAGACTATTCCCTGGGCGAATCCCATTGTGCTAGAATACAACTCGTAGTCAAATCACCTCTGACTTACACAGAAATCGTGACAGGCTCGTCGATCCGCCCCTACGACCAGCTGGCGCCGTCGGTGCAAGAAGAAGATGCACCATTCCTTGCCGCAATACACAGTGCCGCCAGAGCTCGCGCCGAGCGCATCTGACAGCTCGCGGAGCTGCCTCAGATGAGGGTGTCACCCCCACTGACATGCGCCGACTTTCGTCGTGGCGTACCCGTTCCGGTGTCTCGACTCATTTAGGCTCACGCTGTGAACTTGGTGAGGTCGAAGGAGCGCGTGGCAGACCACGGTGAAGTATTCACCCCCCTGTGGATCGTGGACGCGATGCTGAATCTGGTCAAAGGCGAGTCAGAGCGCGTCGACTCGCGTTTCCTGGAGCCTGCGTGTGGCTCGGGTAACTTTCTGGTGCCGGTGCTGATCCGAAAGCTCGCCACGGTCCACACCCGATACGGGCAGAGCGAGTTCGAGCGGCGTCATCATGCCCTACTGGCGCTGATGTCCATCTACGGCATCGAGCTGCTCGACGATAATGTGGCTGAATGCCGCGAGAACCTGCTAGCGATCTTCGCCGACTACCTGGGTATCGCTGAGGGGGAACCCTTTCACACCGCGGCGGCCGCAGTGCTGACTGCGAACATCGTCCACGGCGACGCACTGACGATGACGACCCGGACGAGCTGCCCTGCGCCGATCACCTTCGCCGAGTGGTCGTATCTGGGCAAAGGTCGCTTTCACCGCCGGGACTTCCGGTTTGACACGATGACCAAGATGTCGTCGTTTGACGAGGAGGACACTCTCTTCGCCGATCTGGGCAAGCACGAAATCTTCACCCCCACAACCGACTACGGGACCCTGTCGGTCGCCGATATTGCAGGCGGAGACCCAGGGCAGTGACTGATCAAGTTGCGTTCAGTCTGCGCAACCGAAACCCGGACGTGTTGACCTGCATCGCGAATCTGTCGAACGACGAAGTGTTCACACCGCCAGAGCTGGCACGCCAGGTGTTGGATCTCGTCGCGGACGCATGGGCTGGCGCCAACGATGGGGCGAACATCTGGGCCGACAGCACGGCGACGTTCCTCGATCCGTTCACAAAATCGGGCATTTTTCTGCGCGAGATCACAGCCCGCCTCACCGAAGGCTTAAAGGACGAAATCCCGGACCTGCACGAGCGCGTCGATCACATCCTCACCAAGCAGGTCTTCGGCATCGCGATCACCCAACTCACCGCGATGCTGGCGCGTCGGAGTGTCTACTGCTCGAAGTTCGCAAACGGCGACCACTCCGTAGCCAGATCGTTCACGGCCCCGGACGGCAACATCTGGTTCAAACCTCTGGAACACAGCTGGATCGGCACCACAGACGTTGTCGAGACCGCCGACGGGGACGGCAAACCCGTCAGACGTGGTGTCAATGGCCGTTGTTCCTACTGCGGCGCGAGTCAGACGACGCTCGACCGCGGCCCCGGTCTGGAAACCCATGCCTACGCCTTCATCCACACCAACGATATCAAGGCTCGCATCGCCGAGCTGTTCGGAGTAGAGATGCAGTTCGACGTCATCATTGGCAACCCCCCGTACCAGCTCAACGACGGCGGCGGTAGCGGTTCTAGCGCCTCTCCGATTTATCAGAAATTCGTGGAACAGGCTAAGAAGTTGGAGCCGCGGTTACTCACGATGATCATCCCCTCGCGGTGGTTTACCGGCGGAAAGGGACTCGACGAGTTCCGAGATGCGATGCTCGCAGACGGTCACATTCGTCGCATTAACGATTACCCGATTTCAGCTGATGTGTTCCCCAAGAACGGACCCAAGGGTGGGGTGTGCGTTTTCCTACGGGATCGCGACCATCCTGGGGACTGCGAGGTGGAAACCCACTTCAAAGGAGAAACATCCACATCTATCCGCCCCCTCGCCGAACCGGGCTCAGACGTTTTCATCCGCTACCACACGGGAGTATCGGTGCTCCAGAAGGTAGCAGCGATTGAAGGAGAGAAACCGAAGAGCCTTTCCCTTGCGAACGACCGCCGATTTGCCGACCTGGTCAGTGTCCGTCGACCCTTCGGCTTTGCCTCCACCTTCAGAGGGCGAAGCGATGCAGCGAAGGGGGATGTGCGTCTGCTCCAGAAAGGTGGCCTCGCCTACGTGGCACGCAGCGAGATCACAGTCGGCAAGCCTCTGATCGATGCATGGAAGGTCTTCGTCGGATTCGCGGCCCCCGGCACCGGCGACAAGGACACTTATCCCCATCGCATAATCAGCACTCCATTTCTCGGAGAGCCGGGGACCGTGTGCACCGAGACTTACCTCGCGATCGGCCCGTTCGCGACACAAGGTGAAGCCGAGAGTGCGCTTAGCCTCAGAATTTCACGGTGGCCCGGGTTCTGCTGTGGCGGTCTGCGGGGCGGCAGCTTTGTCGAGGTTTTGAGGCTGGGGGTAGGCGGCGGCGCCGCGTGTCGTGCGGTGACGCCGGGTCCTTTATCCCGGGGGTGGTTACTCCTTTCTTGGGGTCGAGAGGGCATAGGGGCCTGTGGGTCAGGGTATGGCGCGGACCCTGTTGAGGGCGTCGGCGAATTCTTGTGCCCAGGGCCAGGTTTGGGGGATCCGCAGGATCAGGTAGCGGGATCGTTTGATCAGCCGGGCCGCGGCGTGCAGCAGCCGGTAGCGCAGGGTGGCGGGTTCGGCTTTGGCCAGTGGGCCGTCCAGGAGTAGCAGTCGCATCCAGCACAGCAGGTCGATGGCGATCGCGACGGCGGTGACCCAAGCGGTGTTGATGGCGAACGAGTGTGAGGGCCAGCGGGCCAGGCCGGTGTCTTTGCCGGTGCGGATGAAGCCCTCCACCCGGGCGTGGACGCGGTGGCGGGCTTCCAGTCGCTGGGGTTGTCCACCGGCAGTCGAGGTGGCGAGGACCTGGTAGCGGTAGCCGGCCAGCTGCTCGAACAATGACAACTGGGTGCCGTGTTCGATTTCTTCGCGCCGCACCAGGATGCGCATGCCGGCCGGCCAGCCGACCAGCCGATCCCCTCCGGTGCTGTGGCGCAGCAGCCCGGTCAACTCGGCGACCTGGGCGTCGTCACGGGCCGCTCCGGTGGCATCCAGTGCGGCTTGCCATCCCGCATCGGGCATCTGGCCGATCGCGACCCGGACCCGCTCATCGAGGTCGAATCCGACCGAGTAGCCCACTGACATCCCCGGCCGGGCATTGAGTTTCTCCAGGTGTTCGACGACGGCGTGGCTTGAACCCGCGCCGTCGATGGTGACCAGCAACTTGCGGCGCCACTTGGCCGGGATCGCCGCGATCGCGGCGTCGATGATCGCGATATGATCGGCCGCGGTGTTCGAGCCGGCGTTGCCTGCACGGGCGATCACCGCCAGCAGTTCGCCGGTGTTGTCACACCACGCCAACAGCGGGTGGAAGCCAAACCCGCCTTTGAAATTGCCTGCGGCGTGCTGCTTATCGCTGTGCGACTGAATCAGCGACGCGTCGATGCGGATCACGATCGTGTCCCCGAGGTCCCCATAGCAGGTCTGCGAAGCCGGGATCGCACCGTGGCGGGCCTCGATCGCCTCCCACACCCGAGAGCGGACCTTGTTGCGCACGGCCGTGACCTCGGTGATGCTCTGCTCGTCGATCTCGCCCAGGGACCGCCACATCGTCGGAACCGACGCCACCGCCTGAAACAACCGGTGCTGATCGCGCAGCACCGCGGTGCCGGCCAGGTTCTGCGCGCCGCCGGCGATCGATACCGCCACATCGCGCAACACCGCGCCTCGGTCGTGGGTGACTTCTGGGCGCGACAGCACCGACGACAAACCGCTGGTCAAACCCAGATTGTCGGCCAGCAACCGGGGTATCACGTTACCGGCGTGCCCGACCACGTCGTCGCCACGGACCTCAACTCGGACATTCTTCGACCAATCCGTAGTAGCCTGCATCTGACAGGTGCACTCCCATCCTGGATAACCGAGCCTCGAATACTCCGATTATCCTTGCGGCAGTGCACCTTTCACGTTAACGACACCCCTGAGCTCCACATTCGATGAAAAATCCAGGTTAGCTACATGTCGTGTCGCTTCACCCGCTTCCTGATCCTGCTTCACAAGCCTTCGCAAAACACCACGCGGCACGTCTACACATTCGTGCCGACGCAAGACTGGACCAAGACATGGACCGACGAGGAGTTGTACGCCAAGTACGGCATCACCGAAGAGGAGATCGCGTTTATCGGGAAAGTAGTCCGACCGATGGACCTGTCAGATGACTAGGCCCGTCGAATCCCTTCTACCGCCGAAACCCGAAGCTCGCCTTCGGATTTACGCGTACTCAATCGAAGACGAAGCCCACGCTGGATTGCTCAAAATCGGTCAGACGACGCAGGACGTGAAGACTCGCGTCGCGCAGCAGCTGAAAACTGCTGCGATCAAGAACTACACCATCCGTCTCGATGAGTCGGCAGAGCGCGGCGACGGCACGACGTTCAGTGATCACCGTGTGCGGGAACGGCTTAAGGCGAAAGGCTTCATCAATACAGAGTTAGAGTGGGTCGCTTGCACGGTCGCCGATGTCGCGACAGTGATTACCGAGTTGCAAACCGGTAAGGCATATACGGGAACCCACCACGAGACCTTTAGGCCGCGGCCCGAACAGAATGCCGCCGTCGATAAGGCACACTCCTACTTTCAGTCGATCTGGTCTGAGGATGATAAGGCCGTCCCCCGCTTCCTCTGGAACGCCAAAATGCGGTTCGGCAAGACGTTCGCAACTTATCAACTCGCGAAAAAGCTCGATACCCGCAAAGTCTTGGTGGTGACCTTCAAGCCGGCGGTTGAGGACGCCTGGCAGAACGATTTGGAGTCTCATGTCGATTTCGAGGGCTGGCAGTACTTATCGAAGGCGACCGGCACCGATCCCACCACAGCTGATAAGGCGCGCCCGCTCGTCTACTTCGGATCGTTTCAGGATCTACTGGGCAAGGACAAGGCCGGCAATATCAAGGCGAAGAACGCCTGGCTACACGAGACCAATTGGGATCTAGTTGTTTTCGACGAGTACCACTTTGGCGCGTGGCGTGACAGCGCGCAGGAACTGTTCGAAGGCGAAGATGACTCCGAGGCCAAGAAAGAGACGGCAGCTGAGTACAACTCCGATCTCGATGTGTTTAACGAAGAACTCGATGAGTTGGGCGAGAGCGAGTCCGATTTCCTACCGATAACCACCAGAGGTTACCTCTATCTTTCCGGTACACCATTCCGAGCTCTAGCGACCGGCGAATTTATTGAAGAACAAATCTTTAATTGGACCTACACGGACGAGCAGCGCGCCAAACAGCAATGGGCGCAGAATCATCCGGGGAAGTGGAACCCGTACGGCGCGTTGCCAGAAATGCGGCTGCTGACCTATCGGATGCCCGATGAATTGCTGGCGATCGCCGCCGAGGGCGAGTTCGACGAGTTCGACCTCAATGCGTTCTTCGCTGCAAGCAGCGTCGGCGCTGCGGCGCAGTTCACGCATAAGGACAGCGTGCAGAAGTGGCTCGACATCATTCGTGGCGCGTACTCGGCCACCCAGGTCGACAACCTCAAGCTCGGGGCGAAGAAGCCACCTTTTCCATACTCGGACGTGCGCCTGTTGCCCTACCTAAATCATTCGTTCTGGTTTTTACCGTCGGTTGCCTCGTGCCATGCGATGGCTAATCTGATCGCAGAAAAGCAGAACACTTTCTTCCACGACTACAAGGTCCTTACGGTGGCCGGACCAGGCGCCGGTGTGGGCCTGGCCGCGCTGCCACCGGTGCGCGCCGCCATCGGTAATGGGCACGACACGAAGACCATCACACTGTCGTGCGGCAAACTCACCACCGGAGTCACCGTGCCGCAGTGGTCGTCGATCTTGATGCTGCGCAATCTGAAGTCGCCAGAAACCTATTTTCAGGCTGCATTCCGGGTGCAATCCCCTTGGTCAATCAAGAACCCGAACGGCGACGACCCCAACGTAGAGTTTACACTCAAACCTGTCTGCTACGTGTTCGATTTCGCTCCTACACGGGCTCTCCGTCAGATTGCCGAGTACGGCGTGGGACTGCGGCCCGAAGCCGCCAACCCCGAGGAAGCGGTAAAAGAACTCGTTTGCTTTCTGCCGGTTCTGGCGTATGACGGTTCCTATATGGTCGCGGTGGATGCTGGCGCGATTCTCGACACCGCGATGACCGGCACCTCCGCAACGCTGCTGGCGCGCAAATGGGAGTCGGCGCTACTGGTGAACGTCGACAACGAGACCTTACCTCAGAATTTCACGGTGGCCCGGGTTCTGCTGTGGCGGTCTGCGGGGCGGCAGCTTTGTCGAGGTTTTGAGGCTGGGGGTAGGCGGCGGCGCCGCGTGTCGTGCGGTGACGCCGGGTCCTTTATCCCGGGGGTGGTTACTCCTTTCTTGGGGTCGAGAGGGCATAGGGGCCTGTGGGTCAGGGTATGGCGCGGACCCTGTTGAGGGCGTCGGCGAATTCTTGTGCCCAGGGCCAGGTTTGGGGGATCCGCAGGATCAGGTAGCGGGATCGTTTGATCAGCCGGGCCGCGGCGTGCAGCAGCCGGTAGCGCAGGGTGGCGGGTTCGGCTTTGGCCAGTGGGCCGTCCAGGAGTAGCAGTCGCATCCAGCACAGCAGGTCGATGGCGATCGCGACGGCGGTGACCCAAGCGGTGTTGATGGCGAACGAGTGTGAGGGCCAGCGGGCCAGGCCGGTGTCTTTGCCGGTGCGGATGAAGCCCTCCACCCGGGCGTGGACGCGGTGGCGGGCTTCCAGTCGCTGGGGTTGTCCACCGGCAGTCGAGGTGGCGAGGACCTGGTAGCGGTAGCCGGCCAGCTGCTCGAACAATGACAACTGGGTGCCGTGTTCGATTTCTTCGCGCCGCACCAGGATGCGCATGCCGGCCGGCCAGCCGACCAGCCGATCCCCTCCGGTGCTGTGGCGCAGCAGCCCGGTCAACTCGGCGACCTGGGCGTCGTCACGGGCCGCTCCGGTGGCATCCAGTGCGGCTTGCCATCCCGCATCGGGCATCTGGCCGATCGCGACCCGGACCCGCTCATCGAGGTCGAATCCGACCGAGTAGCCCACTGACATCCCCGGCCGGGCATTGAGTTTCTCCAGGTGTTCGACGACGGCGTGGCTTGAACCCGCGCCGTCGATGGTGACCAGCAACTTGCGGCGCCACTTGGCCGGGATCGCCGCGATCGCGGCGTCGATGATCGCGATATGATCGGCCGCGGTGTTCGAGCCGGCGTTGCCTGCACGGGCGATCACCGCCAGCAGTTCGCCGGTGTTGTCACACCACGCCAACAGCGGGTGGAAGCCAAACCCGCCTTTGAAATTGCCTGCGGCGTGCTGCTTATCGCTGTGCGACTGAATCAGCGACGCGTCGATGCGGATCACGATCGTGTCCCCGAGGTCCCCATAGCAGGTCTGCGAAGCCGGGATCGCACCGTGGCGGGCCTCGATCGCCTCCCACACCCGAGAGCGGACCTTGTTGCGCACGGCCGTGACCTCGGTGATGCTCTGCTCGTCGATCTCGCCCAGGGACCGCCACATCGTCGGAACCGACGCCACCGCCTGAAACAACCGGTGCTGATCGCGCAGCACCGCGGTGCCGGCCAGGTTCTGCGCGCCGCCGGCGATCGATACCGCCACATCGCGCAACACCGCGCCTCGGTCGTGGGTGACTTCTGGGCGCGACAGCACCGACGACAAACCGCTGGTCAAACCCAGATTGTCGGCCAGCAACCGGGGTATCACGTTACCGGCGTGCCCGACCACGTCGTCGCCACGGACCTCAACTCGGACATTCTTCGACCAATCCGTAGTAGCCTGCATCTGACAGGTGCACTCCCATCCTGGATAACCGAGCCTCGAATACTCCGATTATCCTTGCGGCAGTGCACCTTTCACGTTAACGACACCCCTGAGCTCCACATTCGATGAAAAATCCAGGCTTACGCAAGATTCTGGACAATCCCACAGCCTTCGAAGCGGTCATGCGAATAGAGGGCTTCAGGGCGCTCGGAAGCGATGTGTTCGAGACCGTGATCAACAAGAGCGAGAAGGTCAAGGAAACCAAAAAAACCAAGGGTGATGACATCAGCGACACCGAGAAGAAGGAGCTGACCGCGGAGGAGAAGGAGTACAAGTCCAAGCGCAAGCAGATTCAGGAGAAGCTGGTCAAGTTTGCGACCCGCATCCCGGCGTTCATGTACCTCACGGACTTCCGGGAGAACAGTCTCAAAGACGTCATCACGAAGCTGGAACCCGAACTTTTCAAGACCGTCACCGGCCTTAGTGTTGCTGACTTCAACCTGCTGGTGTCCCTCAACGTCTTCAACAGCACGCACATGAACCAGGCCGTGTTCGCGTTCCGCCGGTACGAAGATGCGTCGTTGTCCTACACCGGCATCGACAGTCACGAAGGCCTCAGTCACTTCGGCTTGTACGACACCGTCGTTGCACGCGAGTCGTAGACCGGAACCTAGACTCCTCCTGATCGGTCAGGCTAGTCGTCGACCTCCGACGACGGTTCAGGTGTATTTACAGTCGGCAAGTCTCTGTTTGCCAACTCGTAACGCCGTATTGCGTCCGCCGCAGATTGTGCAGCACCGCAAGCTTCGGTAAATGCTTGCACCGCAGCCTTTACTGCGCTGGTAAGTTCGTTAGCCTGATCGAGATCGGGGATATGCAAGTGGAGACGCGACGCCAGAGCACCTAGTACGTCCGCTTCTGCCAATCCGACACCGGCAAGAGTTCCGAGGAGCGTGGCCGCGACTACCGGATCACCCGCCAGCCAGCCAACGTCGGTGTGGAGATCGCCGGACAAGACATACATCCGCGTACGGATATTCTCGGCCTGGGCGATCAGCGGTGCGACATCTCCCCAGAGATTGAAATTTGGCACTGTCACTTCGGTTGGGTAACCGGGTTCCTGAGGCCACGGTTCTCTGATTGGAGGCACCGCCCTGACAGCGAGTCCACGGCCCGAGGCCGGCACTAGAAGGCCCTCATCGCGGAGTTCCTGCACTGCTCGCCTGACCGTCATCCTCGCGACGCCAAACTGTTCAGCGAGTTTCGTCTCCGTAGGCAGTCGCTCACCAGGCGCCAGTTGGCGCGACGTAATCGCGTGTCGCAACATCTGCGCGATCTGTTCGTACGGAGCCGCATCCTTCTGGCGGTCAATCTGACCAAACTGCACCGTATGCCCTCCTCGGACCAGCACTGGGCTAGTCAAAAGCTAGACTGTGCTACATACTACCGGCGCTCTGATCTCAGCATTCAAGCCGCCTCGCCTCGCATCTTGGCGGACGTACATTCCCGCTGTTCACAGCCATCCCAGTGACAGTCCCACTGAACACTGTGGCGTTATGGCTCTCATCTGCGGAATTCCGTGCACCTAGTCAATCTGACTGCTATTGTCTAGTTATTGACTAGTCGTTGTCTAGTCGTTGCGTACGCCATCGGCTCGGTGACGGCCCGAAACATGCACAGAAGGAGTGAAACATGGCCATCCCTAAATGGCTCCAAATCAGCCACGACCAGGTGTTCTCCCTCGGCGCGTTCCTCGTATCGGAGGTGACGCCAATGATCGACTTCGACAAATCCTCCGGCGAGAACCGTGTGCAGGCGAGAGACCGCGACACTGGATTGCCGATGTGGCAGGTCGAAGTCCTTGACGGTGATCCTGCCGCACCGAAGCGCAGCCGAACGGTGACGATCAAGTTTGCCGCGCCAACGCAGCCGTCTGCACCCGCAAACTCCAGCGGAATACCCTTCACCCCAGTGGTTTTCGACGGGCTAATGGCGCTGCCGTACATCGAGAAGTCGGGCGACTTCTCCAGGATCGCCTGGTCGTTTCGTGCCTCCGGTATGAGGGCGCAAGGCAAGCCATCCGCCGGCGCGACGACCAGCCGGGAATCGGCGTGAATCCCGATCCGTACGCACCGCTCGATCCCGACACCCCGTTCCGGCTCGATCACGTCTTGAATTTCCTCGCCACCCTTGGCCTGTGCGTGGCGATCATCGTGGGAGTCATCGGCGTCGCCCTCATCTCCTGGCGACTGCACTCACCAGAGACGTACGAGGAACGGTTCGCGGCACCGGCCCGACTTCTGCGCTGGCGACTGTGGGCTTACGTCTCCTGGCGCAGGCTCTGCAAACGCTGCGGTCTATCCGCCTCCGAACAGGTCACTCGCCGCAACAAAGAAGGCCAGCAGGTCACCTCCACCCGCTGGTTTCATCCAAAGCTACTGGGAACAGACGTATCTCACACCACCCTGCGCCTAACGGTGCGAGCACGGATGGGACAGACCGTGGAAGACCTGGAGCGGGCCGTCCCTGCGATCCGCGACGCCGCAGGTGCACATTCGGCGCGAGCGGTCGTCATCTCGCCTGGGACGCTGCGGATCGAGCTGGTCATGCAGGGGCAGTTGTCGACGGTGGGTCACGCAGCGCCGCCAACAGCGGTCGCAACAACACGAGTCGCGCTCGGGCGATGCGAAAACGGCACCGCCTGGACCCTGCCGTTGAGCGGTCGGCACACCCTCACCGTGGGCTGCTCGGGCGCGGGCAAAGGTTCCGTCTTCTGGGGCATCGCATGTGGGCTCGGGCCTGCTGTCGCCGCTGGAACGGCTCGGTTCGTGGGAATCGACTTGAAGTACGGCATCGAATTATCAGTCGGCGCCCGGTTATTCACCAAGATCGCCACCACGGAGGCCGATGCTGTGGAAACCCTTGCCGCAGTGGAGAAATTGATGGACACGCGCGGCAATGCTATGGCAGGCCGCACGCGTGAGCACAGTCCGACCAAGGCTTCGCCACTCGTGGTGCTACTGATCGACGAGCTGGCCGGACTGACCGCGTACATGAGCGATCCGGTTCTGCGCAAAGAAGCTGCCGCCTCGCTGTCGCGGATTCTCACCAAAGGCCGTGCGCTGGGAATCGTGGTAGCCGCATTCCTGCAAGACCCCCGCAAGGAAGTTCTGCCGATGCGAGGATTGTTCACCCAGACCATCGCGCTTCGACTGCGATCCCGCGATGAGGTGGCAATGGTTCTCGGCGACGGCTTCGCCGACAAAGCTCCCGCGCACCGAATCAGCCCCGAGCGACCGGGCACCGGCTACGTGATCGCTGAGGACGGCCAAGTAACCAAGGTGCGCTCCGACTTCTGGAGCGATGACCAAATCCGCTTCACTGCAAGACAGTACGGGCGGAAACAGACTGCCGGAGGTAAGCGCGATGAGTGACGGCTGGTCCATCTTCGAACCACCCGGTAAGGATCAGCTGGCGCGGCATACCGATGATCTGATCTACCGTGCCTACCTCGTTCGCAGACACGGGTGGGACGGGTATCGGCATCGGTGGTCGTGCGGCGAAGTCATTGGCACCGCCCTGGTCCTGGGCGACGACGCCGAACTCCAGCGCCGCGGCGAGACCACGATCTCCGCACTGGAGCGATGGGCCTTCGACCTGTGGGGAATCACCGACGGCCAGTCCGACGTCGACAGCGGATTGCAACGCACCCGCGCTTGGTTCGACTCGATCCGTGTAGCGAGGTGAAGCGATGGTCACTCACGACCTCCGGGATGCATTCGTCACCGCAGGCAATTTCCCTGAGTTACTGACAGCGGAGCAAGTGTCGGCGCTGCTCGGCGTGTCAGCCGCAACGCTCAACCGATGGGCCGCGCTCCGCGAAACCACCGGCGAGCAGATCTGTTTTGCGTCTGACTTCGCGATAGAGATCGGTGTGTCGATCAGACGACATCCGACGGGTTCTCCGAGCTCTCTTGGAGGATCTGATCATGTCCGAAGCAAACTCTGGTGGCGACCGCTCGCACCGTCGCCCGAAGCGGTTCTTGAGCCCGTCGCAGAAGTACGAGATATGGCTGCAGCTGGTACGCCAGGAGGTGACGATCGCCGAGGCCGCCGCCAACCATCAGGTGGATCGCACGACGATCATGCGCGTCCGCACGATCGCCAAGGAAGGTGCGCTGGCCGCGCTGGCGGCAGCCAAGCCAGGCGCGGCGGCCCGCCAACGCGACTACGAACTCGATGCCGCCAAGGCCGAGAACGCGCGGCTGTCCGAGGCACTCAAGGAGATGGCCGTGCGGCTGACGTTGGTCGAGGGAAAAGGGCGCTGGGGCTAAGTGGCCGAGTCCCACACCGTGTCGACGTGGCCACCAAGACGGCGCTGTTGGGCTTGCTCGACCAGGCGGTCGATGAAGGTTGGACACTGCGCCAGGCATGCCATGCGTTGGAGCTCGGCGAGCTGCGGGCACATCGCTGGATCGCTCGCCGAGCGATCGGCCAGCTGGTCGACAAGATCCCTGGTGGGTCGCCCATGCATGGGCTGCTCGACGAAGAAGTCAGCGAGATCTTGGCGTTGTTCGACCAGTGGGGCGAGACCGACCGCTCGCACCGCAAGCTTGCTCACCGCGGCTCTTATCTGGGCCGGGTATGGGTGTCACCGTCGAGTGTTCGTCGGGTCCTGTTCTTGGCGGACAAGCACTTTCGACCACTTCCCAAGCCTGGACGTTCTCAACGCAAGCCCTTCCCGGATTGGGTGGACTACAAGCCGAACTCGATCTGGATTTACGATACGACGCACTTCACCAGGGCGGGGATGGCAGTGTTGATCATTCAGGATTTGGTCTCGCGCAAGTGGATCACCGAGGTCGTCTCCGCTGAGGAAACCTCCACCCAGGTCGAGATCGGGTTCACCGACGCGCTCGACATCGAGGGACTCCTGCAGGCCGTTGAGCGACGCGCCGACGGCCTGGTCGATATCGGCATCGACGACCAGGCCCGGCCGATCCTGCTCGCGGTGTCCGATAACGGTCCCCAGATGACGTCGGGCTCGACGCGGGAGTTCATGGCCATGTCTGCGATCGCCCAGCACTTCGGACGCCCCGGAACGCCGACCGATCAAGCCTGGATCGAGAGTTTCAACGGGCACCTCAAGGCCGAGTTCCCGCACCTGCTCGCGATCGAGGACCCCGCCACCCTGCGCGCCGAACTTGCCGTCACCCGCCAATTCTGGAACGGAGTCCGGTTGCACGCCGGCATCGGCTATGTCACGCCCAACGACGAACACGAAGGACGAGGGGAGGCCATCCGCAAAGCACGCCAAGCCGGGCTCGAATCCGCCCGCAACCGCCGACTTGCCTGGCACCGCCAGCAAAGGCACACTCAACCCATACAGGATCCCGACGATGTTGTCTGATCAAACGCGAATGTCTATCGCAAAGTCAGAAACACCTCAGATCGGCCCGCCCTGCTACACCCTGTCGGAGCGGGTGCGCCGCTGGGACTGCGCGGAAGTAAGGTCCTGGCTCAAGCAGGTGCGTCGGTAATGGCCGGCAACAACCCACGCGGTATCCGGAAGCGACTCAACGGCGCTGGGGAACCTCGCTACCAAGTGCGCTACCAAGTCCGCGATCCGCTGACACCGTCCGGCTGGGTCGAGACGTCGGCCACATTCCCGACCGTGCGGGAGGCAAAGGCGTTCAAATCGGAACGCGACAACGAGACGGCGCTCGGTGGGCGTCGGTTCGACCCACGCCTCGGTCGCACACCGCTGCAGCGGGTCTGGACGCAATTCTCCGAATCCAGGCGCTTCCGGGTTTTCTGTGGGTCTGGTCTGGGCGTGATGGGCGCAGGGCGGCAGGATGTGCTGTGTGCGCGACACCGAGTTGTACCGCCATCTGCTGGGACTGGTAGCGCCGTGGGAGGTGCAACGGGTGGAGCTGTCGGCTCAGGAAGGTCGGGTGGACGTCTGGGTCGTGCATCCGGGCCGGACCCGGTTCGCCTGCCCGGACTGCGAGCGCGAGCTGTCGGTGTATGACCATGGCGAGGAACGGGCGTGGCGGCATCTGGACTCGTGTGCGTTTCTGACGTTCCTGCATGCCAGCCCGCCGCGGGTGGCCTGTCCCGAGCACGGGGTGCATCAGGTGCGGCTGCCGTGGGCCGAGCCGCATTCGCGGTTCACCATGTTGTTTGAGCGGCTGGCCATCGACGTGCTCGCCGCGTGCGACGTGGCGGCCGCGGCCGGGCTGCTGCGGGTCAGCTGGGACGAGGCGTGGCACCTGATGGACCGTGCGGTGGCCCGCGGCCTGGCCGCCAAACCGCTGGTGGCGCCGGCCCACGTCGGGGTCGATGAGAAGGCGGCCGGGAAGGGACAGGACTACATCACCGTGGTCAGTGACCTGGACGCGGGCACGGTGGACTACATCGCCGACGAACGCCGCCAGGCCAGCCTGGACGGCTACTTCGACCGGTTCACCCCCGAGCAGCTGGCCGGGATCGAGGCGGTGGCAATGGACATGTGGGAGCCGTTCGCCGCCTCGGTGCGCGCGCACCTGAGCGACGCCGAGAACAAGATCGTCTTCGACCGCTACCACCTGATGGGCTACCTGACCAAGGCCGTGGACACCGTGCGCAAGGCCGAGAACCGGGCGCTGGCCGCGGCCGGCGATAAGAGCCTGGCCGGCAGCAAGTACCTGTGGCTGTATTCGGCGGAGAACCTGCCCGACCGTCACCAAGACCGCTTCGCCACGCTGCGCTCCGGTGACCTGAAAACCGCTCGGGCATGGGCGATCAAGGAGAGCCTGCGGCACTTCTGGTCCTACCAGCGTCGCGGCTGGGCAGCCAAACACTTTAAGCGCTGGTACTTCTGGGCCACCCACTGCCGTCTCAAGCCGATCATCGACGCGGCCAAGACGTTGAAGCGCCACGAGGCGGGGCTGTTGTCCTACTTCGCCCACCGCATCACCAACGCCGGTGCCGAGGGCCTGAACTCACGCATCCAGGCCATCCGGGTTTCGGCCCGCGGCTACCGCAACCGCGAGCACTTCAAGACCGCGATCTACTTCCACCTCGGCGGGCTCCAGCTCTATCCGGCCATCCCATGACCCACGGAGTTCCCAGAAGAGCCCGAATCCAAGAAACCGGCGGTGTCGCCGAAGACCTGGAGCGGCTACACGCAGCACTGGGAATTGCGCATCAAACCGCGGTTCGGTCACGTGCCTGTCGACGAGATCAGTCGCGGCGACGTCCAAGCCTTCGCTGACGGCCTGATAGTCGGCCCGTGGGCGAAGGTGTCCACGCTGCGACTCCTGCGGTCGATTCTCGATGTCGCTCACCAGGACGGCCGAATCCTTCGCAACCCCGCTCTCGGCGTCTCAGCGGGCCGCATTCCCGAGCGGGAACGTCACCGCTACCTGACCGCGCAGGAAGTCCAAACACTCGCCACCGCATGCGGCGACCAAGGCGACGTGGTGACGGTCCTCGCCTACACCGGCCTGCGCTGGTCCGAACTCGTCGGTCTGCGCGTCAAAGACATTGACCTCGTGGCCCGTCGGCTCTACGTCCGGCGAGCCGCGCCCGAGGTGGAAGGCCGCATCGTCATCGGCCCGCCCAAGACCCGCGCCGGCATCCGAACCATCCCACTGCCCCAGGTCGTCGTCGACATCCTCAAAGCGCGGACCAGCGGACGGGCTGCGGACGAACCCGCCATCACTTCACCCAACGGAGCGATGCTGCGCTCCAACAACTGGCGCCGACACACGCACTGGAACAAAGTCCTCAAGAAAACGCACCTGGCACCGCTGACCATCCACGATCTGCGTCACACCTATGCAAGCCTGGCGCGAAAGTCCGGCGCTGACCTTCGCTACGTCCAGAAAACCATGGGCCATTCGACGCCAACTGTCACCGCGAACATCTATAGCGACCTCTACGCAGACGAACTGGACCAAGTCGCGACGAACCTCGATCAGCTTCATGCGACCGAGATTCAAACACCGAAGACCGGACAACAACCGGACGAATCCAACTGACAACCGAGTGCAAGACCCGTGTCTATGCAGGTAAGAATGGTGGCCAGGGGCGGGATCGAACCGCCGACCTTCCGCTTTTCAGGCGGAGTTCTGGCCTACACCAATGTGTTTCAGCCGGTCAGACCAGAAGCGCAACCGGCATTCGGACGTGTTGGATCAGTCGGTCTGGCTCGTTGGCCCCATGTTGGCCCCATGAGATAACCCAATCTGCGTGGCAAGCCGATCGGGTTACTTGGTCGGTAGAAGCGGACTTGGGCGAAGTCTTAGTGCGATGGTTTTCGCTTACCGAACAGAGCGCGGCGGTCCCGGCGGATCTCATAGAGACGCCAACTGAACTATCGACCGCAACTGAAAGGCTGGATGCAGTCCAATTTGCTTGCGTGTGGTCCGATGGGCACCACCGCGCGCATCCCAATCTAGAGCAGTTTCACCGGCGCTGGCTCAAGCACTAGGCCCCACGGCGTGGTGACGTTGAGGAGCGGTTCGGGCGGCGGGTCGGTGAGCGCGATGGGGTCTCCGGCCAAGCTCGCGGTGCCGCGCCCCTCGAAGAGTGCGACGCAAGCGTTGCCGTCCAGGCGGGACGGGAACCGGACGGCGCCGGCGCCTCGGTCAAAAAGGTCCGCGGCGATCGTCTGCGTGATGGCGCGGCGACTGGTGGTGATCTCGCGCAGATCGAGGTGCTGCAGGTCGTGCTCGAGCAGCAGTTCGACGTGGCGATCCTCGATCTCCTGGCGTGTGGGCACGTCGGTGAGATCGATCAAGGGGCCATCGAGCTTCAGGACTGTGGGAACGAGGGCGTGCTGTATGCGCCACTGCGCAGTGACCGGCTTCTCAGTGAAGTCTTGGGCAGCCTCAGGTCCGTAGCGCTCAACATGGCGGCGCAGCGCGCCGAGGTTCGGCCGGAAGTCGGCTAGCACCTCGCGAAGACACGTTTCCGCCAAGTCAGCACAATAGAGCGTGCGGAACCGGCGGTAGACGTCGTCGAAACGGTGACTGAACTGGTACAGCTCCAGCGGAGTGAAGCCGAGCGGGTCAGCGTAATAGCCGACCCGCCACAGGGTTCGCCCCTGCTCGGGCGCCGCGATCACGACTGGAAGCTGGCGACCTGCCGTGCAGCCCGGACAACCATCGCGAACTGCGCGGTGTCGACCGCCGCACCGAGCACCTCGATCGGCGCGCGATCGTCCAAGCGCGTGTTGGTGCCAAACAGCCACGCCCGCGCCGTCTTGTCGTCGTAAGCATCGACGAGCATCCTGACGACCTTGTAGCCCTCACGTAACCGGCGCTCGGTCGCGCCGTGAGGTTCCGGGCCGCCCTTGCGCGCGTAGCGGCCGATTTGCTTGGCGTCAGCCAAGCCCGCCATCGCCGCCGCGACGCGCTGGCCGACGGCCTCTTGCAGATACGCGGCGATCTCGCGGATCGAAAGCGTCGCTGCCTCATCATCAAGCCGCTGCGCCGCAGAGACGGTCAAGACTGGCATATCGCACCTCCACGTTGATCTACCTGAGACGCTACCACATAAACACCTGAGAACACACCCTGAAGCTACACCTGATAGCCACCAGGCCTGGCCTACGGTTCGCGGTTGGAGCCGTTGAATCAGCATGTTCGCGCAAAAATGCCGCCAACGACGCCGCTCACTGGCCACGATTCGACCTCTAAGGTATGAGCTAACCGGTCACCGTCTCCTCCAGTGCGCACGGTCTCATAGCTGCACGTCAGCGAGGTTCAGCCGTTCCCGCTGTGACGCTCCGTCCCTCTTGTTCGCATCGGTTCCACCGTGTTCTGTGGCCAAATCCGTGGCCATTCCAACAGCCATAAGTGGGCCCATGCGCAACCCGCGGCGCGAGCCGTCGCGGGTGACACGATTACAGATAAGCCGCGAACGTCACCACGAGAAGATCGGCGAGCGCGTCCGAGCCACCTAGGCGTAGAGACTCATCCACCGTGCGATGGTCGGCTCCATGCGCTCGGGCACGAGCGAATCCGCGTCCCGTTGATCCCGCCGTACGTTCCTGTCGGGGTCGCTGAGCAACCAGATGGTTCGCGCCGATGTCTCCATCGCCGAACGGCATAGTTGCATTATGGACGACGCGTAGAGGTTCCTCGTCGTCGTCCGTTGATCTACGAGCAACGCGGCCGCGTACAGGTTCTCCGTGGCGCTCATCATCGGAATCAAACACTCCTCGGTGACCGCTGTCCGTTATAACCGGATCTGGGGCATTCTCAATGAAGGCGAGGTCAACGCACTATCTGAACGATATCGTGATAGCATCGCTCTGTGGCGCAGATTCTCATCCGTCAACTTGAGGACGACACCAAGGCCAAATTGCAGCGACTAGCCCGTCAACACGGTCGCAGCACCGAGGAGGAGGTGCGCGAGATCTTACGGAACGCAGTCCGGCACGTCGATAATCCGCCTGGGCGGCTCGGGTCTCGTATCGCGTCACGCTTCAAAGGCGTGGGCCTGACCGAGGACATACCCGAACTGCGGGGACAGCCCGTCCAGCCGGCACAGTTCAACGAATCATGATCGTGCTGGACACCAATGTGCTCTCCGCGTTGATGCGGGACACACCCGATCCGGCCGTCGTGGAATGGCTCGATAATCAGCCCACCGAATCAATCTGGACGACATCGGTAACAGTATTCGAGATACGCACTGGTATTGAACTTTTGACGCCAAGCCGCCGACGCAAGCGGCTCGACGAGATCTTTTCTCAACTCCTCGACGAAGACCTTGATGGTCGTGTGCAATCCTTCGACCTGACGGCTGCGTTTGCCGCTGGGACCATCGCCGCCACCCAACAACGAGGTGGGCGTGCGGTGGAAATTCGTGATGTGCAGATCGCCGGCATCGCCGCGTCCCGGCACGCAACTGTGGCTACCCGCAATACTCGCCACTTCGACGGAACGGGCGTCGACCTGGTCAACCCCTGGGACTGACGTCGTGCCCCAGATTCATTGAGAATGCCCCAGATCCAGTGATAACGGACAACCGCCGCATCCCCCGCCGGCACTAAGGGATACGCCTCCTTAAAAGCGGCGTCGTCGCCGACAAACGGGCTCCCCGGCTCAGGATGGTGCGGGTGCAGTCCCCACTGCCGCAATTCCGCGCACGCTTGGCACGGTTGCCGATGCGGTCCAGCACGCCGTTCGTCGCCAAATTGACCAGTGCTTCTATCATCTGCTGATCCGGCTGCATAACGAGTCTCCTATTACAACACCAAACACGCCCTGGCTGCGCGGTACGTTCACAATGCACCTGTCCAACGACAAGTGTCCGTGGCCATGAAAAAGTACCCACTGGTGGCCAAGTGGAGGTATCCGCTGGTGGCCGGATAAAAGTACCCACCCCGTGTTCGTCGTGTCGATCAGGAACTGCGGGCCCCGGTGGTGACGGTGAAGGTGCCAACCACTCATCGTCACCACCGGGGAGTTCCATTGAAGTCTGCGAGGGACCGCATGGACATCATTTCTGCTTATCAACAAGTCGGGTCATACCGCGGCGCCGCGCAGCTGTGCGGCACCACCCATAGGACCGTCAAGAAAGTCGTCGAGAAATTCGAAGCCGGTGAGAGCGCACCGCCGCGGGTCGAGCGGGCCCACAATTACGATGCGGTGGCCGATCTGGTCGCCGAGCGTGTCGAGAAGTCGGCGGGTCGGATGTCGGCGAAGCGGATGTTGCCGATCGCGAAGGCCGCCGGTTACGACGGGTCGGCACGCAACTTCCGTCGCCTCGTTGCTGAGGCGAAGGTGTTGTGGCGCAACGAACATCACCGGGGACGTCGCCCGGCGGTGTGGTCACCGGGTGAGTATCTGGTGATCGACTGGGCCCAAGCCGCACCCGGGTTGTTCCTGTTCTGCGCAGTGCTGGCGTTCTCCCGGTGGCGCTTCGTCGCGTTCGCCACCGACCAGAAGGCGTCCACGACGTTGGCGTTGATCGCCGAAGCGATGGCCGGGATAGGTGGTGTCCCGGCCCGGGTGCTGGCCGACCGGATGGCCTGTCTGAAGGGCGGCGTGGTCGCCAACGTGGTGATCCCTACCGCCGAATACGTCCGGCTGGCAGGTCATTACGGTTTCGCGCCGGACTTCTGCCATGCATCCGACCCTAAATCGAAGGGCATCGTGGAGAACTTGTGCGGCTACGCCCAACGCGACCTCGCCGTCCCGCTGCTCACCGACGCCGCCATCGCCGGGGTGCCGGTTGATCTGCGTGCTGCCAACGTTGCGGCCAGGGCGTGGTGTCTGGAGGTCAATGCCGCGGTGCATTCGGAGATCTGTGCGGTCCCCGATGAGCAACTGCTGATCGAACGGGAACTCCTGCAACCGTTGCCGTCGCTGCAACTTCGAATCGGGGCACCGTCGGTGATCCGCAAGGTCGACCGGCTGTCGTGTGTCCGGTATGCCTCGGCCCGCTACTCGGTGCCCACCCGACTGATCGGGACCAGCGTGGCCGTCGTCGTCGATCACGGCGCGCTGTGCATCGTGGAGCCCGCGACTGGGGTGATCGTGGCTGAGCACGAACTGGGTGCCCCAGGCAGCGCATCAGTCCTCGACGATCACTACGACGGTCCCCGCCCGGAACCTAGCCGCGGACCACGACCCAAAACTCATGCTGAGCAACAGTTCTGCACACTCGGCGAGGATGCTCAAGCATTCCTGGTCGGGGCCGCCGCGATCGGCAACACTCGGCTGGGCTCCGAACTGGAAGTCCTACTGGCGTTGGGCGCCGCCCACGGCACCGACGCCTTGGTCGGCGCGCTTCGCCGGGCGGTCGCGTTCCGGAGGTTCCGCGCGATCGACGTGCGGTCCATCCTGGCCGCCGGCGCCGGAACGCCGCAGCCCCGCCCCGCCGGGGATGCGTTGATCCTGGACCTCCCAGTCGCCCCGACCCGATCCCTGGCTGCCTACACGGTCAACCCGGCCGCAGACGGTGGTGCCACGTCATGAACGGCACGCCAGCCAAGGCAACCAAACCCGTTGCACCACTGTCCACTCCGCAATTCGCCGCTGATCTCGACGCCGGGCTGCGGCGGCTCAAGCTCGCCGCGATCCGGCGCACCGCCCCCGAAGTCCTAATCACCGCCAAGACCCAGCGCTGGACCCCCGAAGAAGTGCTACGGACCCTCGTCGAGACCGAACTGGCGGCACGGGATGCCTCCAACGTCGTCAACCGGCTCAAGGCTGCCGGGTTCCCGGTCACCAAGACCTTGGAGTCCTTCGACGTGGCCGCATCGTCGATTCAGCCCAAGGTGTTCGACTACCTGTCGAGCCTGGAATGGGTTCGCACACAACAGAATCTGGCGATCATCGGACCGGCTGGGACCGGCAAGTCCCACACCCTGATCGGACTGGGGGTCGCTGCGATTCATGCTGGGCACAAGGTCCGGTACTTCACCGCCGCCGACCTCGTCGAAACCCTCTACCGCGGCTTGGCCGACAACACCGTCGGCAAGATCATCGAATCCCTGCTCCGTGTCGATCTGATCATCCTCGACGAACTGGGCTTCGCCCCACTCGACGACACCGGCACCCAGCTGCTGTTCCGCCTCGTCGCCGGCGCCTACGAACGCCGCTCCCTGGCCATCGGCTCGCACTGGCCCTTCCAAGAGTGGGGTCGATTCCTGCCCGAGCAGACCACCGCCGTCAGCATCTTGGACCGGCTCCTGCATCACGCCACCGTCGTCATCACCGACGGCCAGTCCTACCGAATGAAGGACGCCCAACACCGGAAGGAGAACCCCCAACCAATCTAAGAATCACTGCACGGGGTGGGTACTTTTATCCGGCCACCAGCGGGTACTTCTACTTGGCCATTGACAACAAGTCCGGGGTGTTCAAGGGCGCGCCGGCCATTGAGTAACAATTGCGACGTTGCATTTCGTAAGGCGGACGCCCGCGTTGGAGTCTGGGACCTAAGGGGACAATCGGCTTCCCACGCAGCGACTTCCACGTCAGGCAGCGGATTATCGAAGGTGTCGGAAACTGAGAGATTCTGTAGCTGGCCGAATTGACGCGGTGTGTTTGTTGAAGCTTGCATATCGGGCGGCGGTGGCTCGTCCCAAGCCTTCGCCATCAACGTCGGATCGTCGAGGTCTCGGCAAGCGTCGGCTGCTCGGCGGAGCTGTTCCGCTGTCATCCGTTCTGCAGGCTTGTGCCGCGGTGCCTTATCGGACATTGGTGACCCTGAAGATCTCTGATCGTAAGCGGATGGGCGTAGGTTGAACTCTATCTTGGTGGTCAATTCGTCACGGTGCCAGTTCTCCCCAGTTGCGTCCAGCAGAGTGGTGTACGAGCCGGTGATGACCGGCGTGTCGTAGCCGGATGAATGAAGGTCATCGCGTGATTCTTCGAGGGACCGACCAAAGTCACTCGAGCAAAGGAATCAACGCGATGACCATTGCCCACGATATCGACCTGTCTGCCGTGCTGGCCGAACGACTCACCACCACGCACCCTGATGTGCTGCGCGAGTTGTTGGCCGCCTTCATTCACGCCCTGATGGGCGCCGAAGCCGACGCGGTGTGCGGTGCCGGCTACGGCCAGCGCAGCAGCGAGCGCACCAATTCCCGCAACGGGTATCGGCACCGCGAGTTTGACACCCGCGCAGGCACATTGGATCTGGCGATTCCCAAGCTAAGGCAAGGTTCGTACTTCCCGGACTGGCTGCTGGAACGGCGCAAACGCGCCGAGCGGGCCCTGACCACGGTGGTGGCTACCTGCTACCTGCTGGGCGTTTCGACGCGGCGGATGGACAAACTCGTCGAGACTCTGGGCATCACCAGCTTGTCGAAGTCCCAGGTCAGCGTGATGGCCAAAGAGCTCGACGCCGCGGTCGAGGCGTTCCGGACCCGGCCACTGGATGCGGGCGTGTCATTCCATCTGTGTAAGTCCGGGGTGGTCCATCATCGGACCGCCGTTGGGCGGACAGAAGGAGTGTTTTGTGACCAAGACCATGCAGATGCCGGCTGAGGAGACGACCGCGGCGCGGCGGCTGGCCGAGATGTTCACCGAAGAGACGCTGGACTCGTTGATTAAGGATGCGGTGAAGACCGGGACCCCGATCGACGGCGCGGACGGTTTGCTGAACCAGCTGACTAAGGCCGTGCTGGAGCGGGCGCTGAATGCGGAGCTAACCCACCATCTGGGTTATGAGGCCGGCGATCCGGCCGGACGCGGATCGGGAAATTCGCGCAACGGCACCACGCCGAAAACGGTGACCACCGTCAACGGCCCGGTGCAGATCGATGCGCCGCGTGATCGCAACGGCTCGTTTGAGCCGGCGATTGTGCCGAAGAAGACCCGCCGGCTCAACAACATCAATTCGGTGGTGTTGTCGCTGTATTCACGGGGAATGACCACCCGCGATATCGAAGCCCACCTGCAGGAGGTCTATGGGGCGTCGGTGTCGCGGGAGTTGATCTCCAATATCACCGAGGTGGTGGTCGATGAGATCAAGGCCTGGCAGGCCCGCCCGCTCGATGAGGTCTACCCGATCCTCTACATCGATGGGCTGCGGCTGCGGATCGGCGACAACGGGGTCATCACCACCAAGGTCGCCTATTTGGCCATTGGCGTGGATCTGGAGGGCCGCAAACACGCCTTGGGCTGCTGGATCCAGGACTCCGAGGGGGCGAAGTTCTGGCAGAAGGTCGTCATCGACCTGCGCAACCGCGGGGTGCGCGACATCCTCATCGCCTGCTGCGACGGGCTGACCGGTCTGCCTGATGCGATCCGCTCGATCTATCCCGATACCGTGGTGCAGACCTGCGTCGTGCACGTCATTAGGAATGCGATGCGCTTCGTGTCTTATAAGGACCGCAAGAAGGTCGCCACCGCGATGCGGGCGATCTACAGTGCGCCGACCGTCGATGGAGCCGAACTCGCACTCAAGGAGTTCGACCAGCAATTCGGCGCCCAATATCCGGGTGCAATTGACGTGTGGCACAACGCCTGGGGGGAATTCGTTCCGTTCCTGGACTATCCGGTGGAGTTGCGCAAGATCGTCTACACCACCAATGCGATCGAGTCGATCAACTTCCAGTTGCGCAAGATCACCAAGAACCGTGGTCATTTCACGGACAAGGACGCCGCGATGAAGTTGCTGTACCTCGGGCTGCGCAACATCTCCAGCGAGAGAGGAGGCTATTCGGGTACTGGAACGCACAACTGGACTGTGGCGCTCAACACACTCGCCAGACTATTCCCTGGGCGAATCCCATTGTGCTAGAATACAACTCGTAGTCAAATCACCTCTGACTTACACAGAAATCGTGACAGGCTCCTGGATGCAGGCCCGTACACGTTCATGGCTGCTGACGCCCTGGTGCTCAAGGTTCGCGAAGCAGGCCGGGTGGTCAACGTGCACGCGCTGATCGCCACCGGGGTCAACGCCGAGGGCTACCGCGAAATCCTGGGCATCGACGTCACCACCGCCGAGGACGGGGCCGGCTGGCTGACCTTCCTGCGGTCGCTGACCGCCCGCGGCCTATCAGGGGTCCGTCTGGTCACTTCCGACGCCCACGCCGGTCTGGTGGCCGCGATCGGCGCCACCCTGCCTGGGGCATCGTGGCAACGGTGTCGCACCCACTACGCCACCAACCTGATGGCCATCACTCCGAAATCATCGTGGCCGTGGGTACGCACACTACTGCATTCGGTCTTCGATCAACCTGACGCCGGTTCCGTTGCAGCCCAATATGACCGCATCATCGACGCACTGGCCGACAAGCTCCCCAAGGTCGCCGACCACCTCGAAGACACCCGCGCCGACCTGCTCGCCTTCACCGCCTTCCCCAAACAAATTTGGCGGCAGATCTGGTCCAACAACCCACAAGAACGACTCAACAAGGAAATCCGCCGGCGCACCGACGTCGTCGGAATCTTCCCCGACCGCAACGCCCTAATCCGCCTCGTCGGCGCGGTGCTGGCCGAACAACACGACGAATGGGCCGAATCCCGCCGCTACCTCGGCCTCGACGTCCTCAGCAAATCCCGCGCCGACCACACGCCATCAACAGAACAGGAGGACACCCCGGCGGCACTGACCGCCTAAACCACCAAGTCGAAGAATCACACGACGACGTCGTACACCACGTCCCTGGACTTGACCTTCTCCCCTGCCGCGTAACACTCGGAAAGATGGCAAACGACATGTGCCACAGTCGGGAGCAGGCGGAGCAGGTCAAGGCTAGGTTGGCCGAGTGGCTGGCGCCACCAATGGTCGGGACGACGGCACTGACTGAGCGGCACCGCCCGCAGACCGCCGGCATCAAGCGAATGGCTCGGCCGTATAACCACGCGCTGACCGTCGCATATCTCTGCCCCACCTGTGAGAATTGAGCTGACAAGGCAGCTAGAGACGGATAGGTCCCTTTGTGAGCACCGATGGCCGCGAGCCTGACGACGAGGCCGGCGCGGAGTTCCTGAACGGCTTCGTCGATAGGTTGATTCTCGGGGGCGGGCGTGTGGACATGGGCCGCCGGCGCTCCGAACCAGTTGCGCCACCATAGCATGTAGTACAACTATGTAGTACATTATTGGTATGAGTGAAGTACCTCTCCGAATGCTCAACCAAGAGACGGCAAAGGTCTTGGCCCGCGTCAAGCGTGGCGAAGAGATCACGCTTACTGAGCGCGGGGAAGTCATCGCCCGAATAATCCCCGCTACCGCCGGCCCACTGGATGCGTTGATCACTGCCGGCAGAGTGCAACCGGCGACGCTGGCCGGCCCAGCCCCGCGGCCGACCGTTCCGATGCACGACAATCTCGACGCCGGCGCGCTATTGCAACGTCTGCGCGCCGAGGAAAGGTATTAGCCGGTGATCTACCTGGATACCTCGGCTCTGGTCAAGCTGATCCGGATCGAAGTCGAATCTGATGCTCTAGCTGACTGGCTCGATGAACGCACCGAAACACGTTGGATAACATCTGCCTTGGCTGAAGTGGAGCTCCCCAGAGCCATCCGCGCAGTCGCCCCAAATGGCTTATCTGCTGTCCCCTCTGTGCTGGCCAGACTGGATCGGTTCGAAATCGACCAGGTCATCCGCGCCACCGCGGCCGCCTACCCCGATCCGGCGCTGCGCTCGCTCGATGCGATACACCTGGCCACCGCTCAAATCGCCGCATCCACAGCACCATTGACCGCCATGGTCGCCTATGACAGTCGACTCAGCGACGCCGCCCGTGCCCTCGGGATAACGATTGTCACACCTGGAAGAAACTCATGAACGGCTCAGGAGGAGAACACATGTCAGCACGTTTCTATGATGAGACCGTTTTTCAAGCGTGGCAGCGCGGTGTAGAGATCGCCGGTCCCCGATGGTTCGCCGACGGCCAGACTTCCCCGGACAGCGCGACCAGCAAGTGGGATCTCTCGCCGAGGGTCGACGAGATCCGATCAGCTATCGGATGGCTGTCCTCGGGCGAAGCGATGTTCCTTGCGGCGATGGTGAGCTTTTACAACTCTGAGCCCGGCGGCGAACTCTTGCGATCACTTGGCGCAAATGGCCTCAGCGACATTGCTGCCAGCCTCGACGAATCACGCCGACAAGTCATCGCCGACCTGCCCCTTGCCTACGCCGGCTGGTGAAAACCTCGCCGGCCGTCACTCCCACGGCTTCCCGCTACAACCCGCCGCAAAGGACAACCCATGGCTGACCTGCCAACTCGTCCCGAACTATTCGAGAACGCCCGCGCCTGCATCGACGAAGTGAGATCAGCGCTCAGCGCGGCGCGCGACTGGCTGCGCTCGGACTGGCAGCTCCTGGGCACACCACTGACTAAGGAGGCCGGCCAAGCTCGGGTGGCCATTTTGGAATCGATCGGCGAGGCCAAGGACCTCATCGACGCGATGAAGCGCACTGCAGCCTCGATGAAGCGGCGCAGCACGGCGTTGCGAGCGCGCGGCAGAAACGCCAGGCGACCGCGCTGTCTGGTGCGCCGCGCAGCGCGATGAACCGCCCGCCTTGCCCGCCGCGACCCGTTGCCGACCTGGTGGCCGGATGTGAACGGGCGCTGGCTCGAAGATGGTGGAAGATGGTGACCGCAAGACATCGTGCGTTGCGTGGTGGACCGCCCGTCACGCCTCAATCACGAACTTTGCGACTGGGCGCGCGCACCAACACTTCATGCTCGGCATCATGGGTGGCCGCTTCAGGCGCCAGGCGTGTTCGGCAGCCGACCGTCATACCCGCCGACGAGCGGTCGCCCGGCCACGATGTGCGCGACTCGGGCGACCGGTCCCAATCACCAAGCAAACGTCCTCTCCCGAGGCTTCGGGGTGCGTCATCCGCTTGCCCCGCATGTCGACATCCGTTGCTGCGCGGCTAGCGGCCACGCCAGTCAAATGTCGATTCCCGCTGCGGTGCCTACCTCAAAATCCCGGCAATCCCGGCAGGGTGAAACCACCGCCCGCGCCGGTGGAAGCGCCGCTCCCAGCGCCGCCCGGACCGGTCAAACCGCCCGACGTGCCAGTACCGAAGCCGCCGCCATTGTCGTTGAAAGCACCGGACCCGCCGGTCGACGCCCTGCCCCCACCGATCGGGGTGGACACTCCACCAGACCCGCCGCCCCCAACTGTGATCCCTGGGTCTGGCTCATCCGCCCAGGCAGCGCCCGCGCTGGCTATCGGGATGAGCCCGGCGGCCAAAGCTGCACCTGCGGCCATGCCGAGCTTGATCGTGATACCGCGGCGTCGTGTCTTGCAAGTCATGTTCCCCTCCGAATTCATGGATCATTAGATGATCGCGTTATGATCGGCGCACTTGTCGTGCGTTGCACAGTCACTTAGGTGGTAATGGGGCTCACCTCCATTCCCACAACTGGATTCCCACAACTGGTGATAGCAATGCCACCAGCTGTATGAACTTTGGCTATGCAATGCAGCTTAGCTACTACAGAAAGTGAGCGTCAAGCCAATTGGGCTACCTTGTTTGCAAAGTGATTCATATTCATAAATTCAGTGTTTCAGTAGACACTGACTTCCACACCTACAATCGTATATTGCAGCAGTTCAACAACCATGTACTGGTGTACTGACATGCGCCAATTCGCGTCTGCGTACTTACTGATATCGAGCACAACGTGAATCATTCAGGCCAGAGTCTGACTTGATTACGATTATCAGAGTTTCAAGGTGCCAGCAAACTAGACTTACTCGGTTGGTGCCCGATATCTGCAGAAACCTTTCTTCCTAGAATTCAGTATCGCTGTTGGCCAAAAATCGCTCCCTGCGTAGTCCGATCAGCAGTCACACCTCGCCGCGTGCACCTAGACCGTCCCCAACACAGGGCCTCAGCAGACGCCCGCCGGCAACTCATCGCCGACGACGCGCGAGGGGTGCCGCGCCTCACCTTGGGCCCAAGTGCAGGACCCCTCATTGATCCGCGTACTGATATGCAGATCTACTGAAACGCACCCGAAGAGGGGATCGCCGCAATGAGCACCGGCCGCAGCCGCATCGAATCGAGCGCCGCACCGTCCCACAGAAACACCGCGGCTGCCACCCCGCCCTCACCTACAGGCACCGGGCCGACCGAACGCCTCATGACCATCCGGTAGACAGGCGACCAACGAACACGCCGAACCGTCGACCTATCACTTGGCACACACCCGGGTCTTGACATCTGGCAGCGAGATGCCGCCGACCGCCTCGGACTCGCAGGATGCAGGCGGAAATAACCGGATTCTTCTCTGGACAAGCTCGACGCAATCCACGCCGTCCTGCATCGCTTCCCCGTGTACAAGCCGATCATCGCCGCGGTCAACGGCACTTGCGTGGCGGGCGGATTCGAGATGTTGAGCTCCACCGACATCCGAGTGGCCGTGCCCGACGCACGATTCGCGGTGATGGAGCCGAAGCGCGGTCTTTTCGCAGTGTCTTGCCCGTGAGGACACTCGCGGCGGCAAGGGCACCGCCGATCGTGACGTAATGACTTAGGGCCGGTCCACGCGGCAGAGGTGTGAGGTGTTGACGACGGGGTGGGTTCTACTCAACGTCGCAACACCGACGGATCACTCGAGACTAACAGGGCAGCGAATAGATCGGCGGGGCAACGGTCTTGGAGGACTATGCGGGGGCGATGGTTGAGTTCGTGTTCGACGGCCAACAACTGCTCCGGCGGGTGGCTGATGAGGGTGACGCCCTTCGGGAAGTAGTCGCGCAGCAGTCCGTTGGTGTTCTCGTTCGTGCCGCGTTGCCAGGGTGATCTGGAGTCGCAGAAGTAGACGGGCGCGCCGAGCTTGTCGGTGGTGGCAAGGTGGCGCGCCATCTCGGTGCCCTGGTCCCAGGTGATCGACCGCATCAGCGTGGGTGGCAGATCCTTCATGCGGGCCACCAAGGCCGCGTGCAGGGAGTCGGCGTCACTGCGAGGCAGATGCACCAACCGCAGCATCCGGGTCTGGCGTTCGACCAGAGTGCCGATCGCCGAGAGGTGGTTATTACCGATGATAAGGTCGCCTTCCCAGTGGCCGGCTTCAGACCGGTCGACAGCCGAGAAGGACCGGTCGTGGATGGTGAGCATCGGCTGCTGGAACCGCGGCCGCCGGCAACTCTGGCGGTGATGCGCTCGGCGGTGATCTCGACCGGTGCGCAGCGGTGAGCGTCGGTGCGGCGCTAATCGCGAGGGCCGCATGAAACGTGAATTCGGTTGATAGACAGCTTGATAGATGCTTTCGTGGCATAACCACATCGATGAATCATCGGGGAAGCGGTGGCGGAGGTGACGGCTGATCTGTTGGGGGCTCCAACGCTGAAGAAGCAGCTCGGCGACCGCGTTACCGAGCTGGTCGTTGGTGTCGACCCGACGGCGGTGGTGACGTGCTCGTCGCGCGGTGGCTCGCCGGTGGGCATCGAAGGGCTGATATCCGCGGCCGGCTGGTGCGTTGCGCCGTAGCTCCCTCGAAATCGTCGACGGCGCTCGACCGAGTCGGGTGGCGATCGTCCGCACCCTCAGCCCTGAGTGATGCAGATCGGCGATCTCGATGCGCTCGTCCTGGGACAGGTATCGCGTGCTGATCTGGCGGACCGCTAGTCGATCTAGCGGCGGGACGAACCCGACCGCGACGCCGTTGCGGTAGGTCTTGTAACCGCGTGTCCAGTTCGTCGCAGCGGACCGGGACACACCGACTTCGCGGGCCGCGGCCCGCACGCTCCACCCGCGAGCCCGCAACTCCATGAACCGCTGACGCTTGGCCGACTGCGGACGACGTCCCGGCCCCTTCTTCACCCGACGCGACGATGCCAACACAACCTCCAGAATCTAGAGAAGTGTTGCGGGCGAGTGTGTTGAGCGCCACAGTCCAGTTGTGCGTTCCAGTACCCGAATAGCCTCCTCTCTCGCTGGAGATGTTGCGCAGCCCGAGGTACAGCAACTTCATCGCGGCGTCCTTGTCCGTGAAATGACCACGGTTCTTGGTGATCTTGCGCAACTGGAAGTTGATCGACTCGATCGCATTGGTGGTGTAGACGATCTTGCGCAACTCCACCGGATAGTCCAGGAACGGAACGAATTCCCCCCAGGCGTTGTGCCACACGTCAATTGCACCCGGATATTGGGCGCCGAATTGCTGGTCGAACTCCTTGAGTGCGAGTTCGGCTCCATCGACGGTCGGCGCACTGTAGATCGCCCGCATCGCGGTGGCGACCTTCTTGCGGTCCTTATAAGACACGAAGCGCATCGCATTCCTAATGACGTGCACGACGCAGGTCTGCACCACGGTATCGGGATAGATCGAGCGGATCGCATCAGGCAGACCGGTCAGCCCGTCGCAGCAGGCGATGAGGATGTCGCGCACCCCGCGGTTGCGCAGGTCGATGACGACCTTCTGCCAGAACTTCGCCCCCTCGGAGTCCTGGATCCAGCAGCCCAAGGCGTGTTTGCGGCCCTCCAGATCCACGCCAATGGCCAAATAGGCGACCTTGGTGGTGATGACCCCGTTGTCGCCGATCCGCAGCCGCAGCCCATCGATGTAGAGGATCGGGTAGACCTCATCGAGCGGGCGGGCCTGCCAGGCCTTGATCTCATCGACCACCACCTCGGTGATATTGGAGATCAACTCCCGCGACACCGACGCCCCATAGACCTCCTGCAGGTGGGCTTCGATATCGCGGGTGGTCATTCCCCGTGAATACAGCGACAACACCACCGAATTGATGTTGTTGAGCCGGCGGGTCTTCTTCGGCACAATCGCCGGCTCAAACGAGCCGTTGCGATCACGCGGCGCATCGATCTGCACCGGGCCGTTGACGGTGGTCACCGTTTTCGGCGTGGTGCCGTTGCGCGAATTTCCCGATCCGCGTCCGGCCGGATCGCCGGCCTCATAGCCCAGATGGTGGGTTAGCTCCGCATTCAGCGCCCGCTCCAGCACGGCCTTAGTCAGCTGGTTCAGCAAACCGTCCGCGCCGTCGATCGGGGTCCCGGTCTTCACCGCATCCTTAATCAACGAGTCCAGCGTCTCTTCGGTGAACATCTCGGCCAGCCGCCGCGCCGCGGTCGTCTCCTCAGCCGGCATCTGCATGGTCTTGGTCACAAAACACTCCTTCTGTCCGCCCAACGGCGGTCCGATGATGGACCACCCCGGACTTACACAGATGGAATGACACGCCCACGGTCTCGTAGTTAGCTAGATCGCCGTTAATCGCGGCCACGAATTCCGCCTCCTAGCAACGGGCCGAATCCGGGCATCGCTGATTTGACTCATGGTGCCGCCCACCCGGATCCAGTCATCGTCATTCATGCGCCCCGAACGCATATCCGCAAGTTTGACCCTCGCTTCGGCCGCCAGCAGCCGCATCACAATTTCGGACTTACTCATTTCCAACGAGAAGATGACACTGGCCATCCGATGTCTGAGCGAACACGATCGCATGAAATCCAGTGCTAGAACGGACTTTTCCAACGCCCGGACGAGCCGCAACGGTAACCATGGTTCCTGGCTGAAGCCCGCAGGTGATCTCATCGAGATCAGCGAATCCGGTCGGCACGCCCCGCGCCAGACCGCCATTGGTAGCGATCGTGTCCAACTCGTCGAGTGTCGGAGTCAGCAAGTCCTCTAACGCGACAGTGTCCTCGCTAGGTCGTGTCCCTGCCGCGGTGTAAAAGAATCCGGACGTAGGTTCCCTCGAAGACCGGCCAGTCTGATGGAAGGAGCCTACGTCCGTGTCGAAGAGGGTATCGCCTGTGCAGCGGTTGCAGGCAGAAATTGATGGTGTGTTCGCCGGCGGCGAGGACCTGGCGGGCGCGATCGAGGAAGTAGCCCGGCTTGGTGCCCGGTTGCTGCTGCAGACCGCCATCGAGGCCGAAGTGGCCGCGTTTTTGGGCCGGGACCGCTACCAGCGGACCGCGAGCTGTGCGGACGCCCGCGCCGGGATGCGCAACGGATACTGCCCGACCACGGTGAAGACCACCGCGGGACCGGTGACGCTGGCACGGCCGAAGATGCGCGGCACCACCGAGCGGTTCGCCTCCCAGCTGTTCGGCAAGGGAGTAACCAAGACCAACGCATTGGAGGCATTGGTGATCGCCGGGTTCGTGCGCGGGTTGTCGGTCCGCGACGTGGAGGCCACCCTGGTCGAAGCGCTCGGCGAGGCCGCCGCGGTGTCGAAGTCGACGGTGTCGCGCATCTGCGAGGACATCAACGGCTCAGTTCGAGCAGTGGAGCGCTCGCCGCCTCGACGACGTCGAGCTCGATTACCTGTTCCTGGACGGGTCGCACTTTAAATACCACGCAGGCGCCTCAGCCGAGCCGGTACTGGCCGCGTGGGGTATCGACACCGACGGCAAACCGGTGTTCGTCGGGCTTGAGGCGGCCTCCTCGGAATCCGGTGCGGCCTGGGAAGGGTTCTTGCGCGGGCTCGGCGAACGCGGCCTGGCGTGCCCACTGCTGGTGATCAGCGACGGCGCACCCGGGCTGATCGGCGCGGTCGAGACCACCATGGGCGCGGCGTTGCGGCAGCGGTGTCTTATTCATCGCGCCAGAAACATCCTGGCCAAGGTGCCCAAGAATGCCCAAGCTGACGTCAAAGCCGATTATTGGGCGGTCTTCGACCTACCAGCCGATGTCGAACCCGGCATCGCCGCGGTCAAACTCGCCCAAAACAGGACCGACGCGTTCGCCAAGCGCTGGCGCGACTCCTACCCGGCCGCAGTGCGGGCCCTGCTCGATGACCGCGACTCGCTGACCGTCTACCTGCGGTTTCCCCGTGAGCATTGGCCCAGGGCCCGACACTCCAACTTCATCGAACGCACCTTCGGCGAAACACGGCGCAGAGTCAAGGTGATCGGCCGCCTGCCCGGCGAGTACTCCTGCCTCACACTGGTGTGGGCCGTACTCGACCGCGCCAGCGCCGGATGGCGCGGGTTCACCATGACCCCGGCCGGGCTGCGGCTGCTGGCCGACCTACGCAGATCGCTGCACGACCCACCGACCGAACTGCCGCAAAGGAATCCGCAAAATCACACCGAAACTGGCCTGGTGCCAACCGAGCCTGTCAGCGCTACCGCATAGACTCATGAACGCAAGCGAACGATCGATCTGCGCGACGAGTTGGGCAACCCGGTCGATCCCGGTTCTCACTGCTAATTTCCTTTCGTCGTTTGTCTCATTCGGTCCAGATTCGGGCCGAATGCTGCGTTGTTGTTGGTGTTCATGGTCGGGCGGGTGGTGCGATTAGGTGTTCTGGACCGGATGCGACAAGCTGCTGTCGGCGTTTCATGGCGCCGTAGTGAACAAGGTCTCCTCCGGCAGCGGCAGTTGGATGGCCAGGCCTTTGCGTTGGCCACGGTTGACGTGGACGGCGTTGAGCTCTCCGCGGCGGATTCGATCCAGGACGGTCTGTTTGGCCACGCCGAGTCGGCGGGCAGCCTGCTCGAGCCCAACCCATCCGTCGGGTGTGTCTGGGGTGATATTGGCGCGTAGCTCGGGGTCGATGCGGATCCGCCACGGGTCGCCAGGGCGATGTTGCTCGCCGTGGATGAAGCCGCTTGCCAGCCACCGGTAGAGAGTGGCGCGGGAGGTGCCCCAGCAGCGTCTCGGCTTCGGCGATACTGACCATGCGTACATCGTCGCCGACGGGTACGACAGGCTCGGTCGGCCCGGCGATACCGTGTTTGCGGCGCAGGCTGCCAACCCGGTCGCGGGTGAACGCCAGCCCGGTCGCAGTCATCACGCCCTGCCGTGCGAGCAGACGCGCGATCGTCGCGTCGTCGTAGTGGGCTGCCAGCCGCCGAATGGGGCGTGTCATTCCATCTGTGTAAGTCCGGGGTGGTCCATCATCGGACCGCCGTTGGGCGGACAGAAGGAGTGTTTTGTGACCAAGACCATGCAGATGCCGGCTGAGGAGACGACCGCGGCGCGGCGGCTGGCCGAGATGTTCACCGAAGAGACGCTGGACTCGTTGATTAAGGATGCGGTGAAGACCGGGACCCCGATCGACGGCGCGGACGGTTTGCTGAACCAGCTGACTAAGGCCGTGCTGGAGCGGGCGCTGAATGCGGAGCTAACCCACCATCTGGGCTATGAGGCCGGCGATCCGGCCGGACGCGGATCGGGAAATTCGCGCAACGGCACCACGCCGAAAACGGTGACCACCGTCAACGGCCCGGTGCAGATCGATGCGCCGCGTGATCGCAACGGCTCGTTTGAGCCGGCGATTGTGCCGAAGAAGACCCGCCGGCTCAACAACATCAATTCGGTGGTGTTGTCGCTGTATTCACGGGGAATGACCACCCGCGATATCGAAGCCCACCTGCAGGAGGTCTATGGGGCGTCGGTGTCGCGGGAGTTGATCTCCAATATCACCGAGGTGGTGGTCGATGAGATCAAGGCCTGGCAGGCCCGCCCGCTCGATGAGGTCTACCCGATCCTCTACATCGATGGGCTGCGGCTGCGGATCGGCGACAACGGGGTCATCACCACCAAGGTCGCCTATTTGGCCATTGGCGTGGATCTGGAGGGCCGCAAACACGCCTTGGGCTGCTGGATCCAGGACTCCGAGGGGGCGAAGTTCTGGCAGAAGGTCGTCATCGACCTGCGCAACCGCGGGGTGCGCGACATCCTCATCGCCTGCTGCGACGGGCTGACCGGTCTGCCTGATGCGATCCGCTCGATCTATCCCGATACCGTGGTGCAGACCTGCGTCGTGCACGTCATTAGGAATGCGATGCGCTTCGTGTCTTATAAGGACCGCAAGAAGGTCGCCACCGCGATGCGGGCGATCTACAGTGCGCCGACCGTCGATGGAGCCGAACTCGCACTCAAGGAGTTCGACCAGCAATTCGGCGCCCAATATCCGGGTGCAATTGACGTGTGGCACAACGCCTGGGGGGAATTCGTTCCGTTCCTGGACTATCCGGTGGAGTTGCGCAAGATCGTCTACACCACCAATGCGATCGAGTCGATCAACTTCCAGTTGCGCAAGATCACCAAGAACCGTGGTCATTTCACGGACAAGGACGCCGCGATGAAGTTGCTGTACCTCGGGCTGCGCAACATCTCCAGCGAGAGAGGAGGCTATTCGGGTACTGGAACGCACAACTGGACTGTGGCGCTCAACACACTCGCCAGACTATTCCCTGGGCGAATCCCATTGTGCTAGAATACAACTCGTAGTCAAATCACCTCTGACTTACACAGAAATCGTGACAGGCTCACTCTGCATCCGTGGCAGATGTTCTGGCACCTTTTCGCAACGGTGGCCTACTTCATCCTCGGGCTCAAGCTTGTTCCACGCGTCATCAAGCGCATCAACACTTCTCGCTGGAATGTCTTTGCGCGGCAGTCGCCCACCGGCTACCCCATAGCGGTCCTGCTGGCATACTGCGCAGTTGTCGGAGCCCTCGACGTCAACCTCGTCTTCGCGGCGTTCCTCGCAGGTTTTGCCGTCGCGCATAGGAAGCGCAGGATCTTCGCCGACGCGCTCGAGGCAATCGGCAAAGTCTCCTTCGCCTTCTTCATTCCCATCTACTTCGCGATCGTCGGCCTGAAGCTGGATCTCATCCGCGGCGTCTCGGTATGGATGATCGTCATCTTCATTGTCGGCACCTGCGCGATCAAAGTGATGTCGGTATCGCTCGCCGGGCGGTTCGCGGGTTTCCGGGGACTTGACCTGATCAACCTTGCGATCACCACCAACGCCCGCGGTGGCCCCGGCATCGTTTTGGCCAATGTCGCCTTCGACGCCGGCATCATCAGCTCAAAGTTCTACACCACACAGGTAATCGCAGCCGTGCTCACCTCCCAGTTCGCCGGTACTTGGCTCGACTACGTCATGCGTAAAGGCTGGCGGGACTGTCTGAACAACGGTGGATCTGATCTTGGTCTGTCACGCCGAGCGTGAGCTTGGCGGGAAGGACTGACGATGTCAGAAACACTCGATCCTGTGGCGATGGAACTGGATCAACGGCAGCTCGCTGAGCAGCTGCTGGCGCAGGCAAAAGAACAGGGTGTCGAGCTGGTCGGCCCGAACGGGCTGCTGAATCAGTTGACCAAGAACGTGCTGGAGACCGCGCTGGATGCCGAGATGGCCGAGCACCTGGGCTATGACAAGCACGACCCTGCCGGGCGCGGCAGCGGGAACTCCCGCAACGACACCAGGGCCAAGACGGTGCTCACCGAGATCGGCGCCGTCGAGATCGAAGTGCCTCGCGACACCAACAGCAGCTTCGAGCCGCAGATTGTCAAGAAGCGTCAGCGTCGGCTGACGGGTATCGACGAGATCGTATTGTCACTCACGGCAAAGGGATTGACCACCGGTGAGGTCGCTGCCCACTTCGCCGACGTCTACGGCGCCACGGTATCCAAGGACACGATCTCGCGGATCACCGACAAGGTAGTCGCCGAGATGACCGACTGGTGTAACCGGCCACTGGTGCCCGGGCGGATTCCACTCATCGTTGCGAATCAGTGAAGTGTGTACTGACGCTCCCATCGTCGCAGAAGTTCGGTCGGGGTGTTGTCCTTGAGGCACAGTCGTGGGCGGTCGTTGAGTTCATCGGCGATCTGCCGGAGTTGGCCGTCGTCCCAGATGCTGAGGTCGGTGCCCTTTGGTAAGTATTGGCGTACAAGCCCATTGGCGTTCTCATTACTTCCGCGTTGCCAAGGTGAGTGTGGGTCGGCGAAGTAGATCTTCAGCCCTGTCGCCGCCTCGATACGTTTGTGATGAAACATCTCGTTGCCCTGGTCCCAAGTCAGGGTCCGGCGCAGTTTGACCGGCATTTGGGTGAACGTTGCGATCAGGGCATCCCCGACATGCTGTGCCGAATGTCCATTCGGCAGTCGAATCAGCAGTGTTAGACGCATCTTTCGTTCCACCAGCGTTGCGACCGCCGACCGCTGCTGGGCGCCGACGATGAGGTCACCCTCCCAGTGGCCCGCCTGTCGGCGGGTTTGGACGCTCGCCGGTCGCTCGTGGATTGACCGCAGCTTGGTGAGTTGTTTCAGCGCGCCGTCGATGGCGCGATCCGTACCGAGGCCGACACGCTGGAGCGCATTCGGCGAGCCTGTCACGATTTCTGTGTAAGTCAGAGGTGATTTGACTACGAGTTGTATTCTAGCACAATGGGATTCGCCCAGGGAATAGTCTGGCGAGTGTGTTGAGCGCCACAGTCCAGTTGTGCGTTCCAGTACCCGAATAGCCTCCTCTCTCGCTGGAGATGTTGCGCAGCCCGAGGTACAGCAACTTCATCGCGGCGTCCTTGTCCGTGAAATGACCACGGTTCTTGGTGATCTTGCGCAACTGGAAGTTGATCGACTCGATCGCATTGGTGGTGTAGACGATCTTGCGCAACTCCACCGGATAGTCCAGGAACGGAACGAATTCCCCCCAGGCGTTGTGCCACACGTCAATTGCACCCGGATATTGGGCGCCGAATTGCTGGTCGAACTCCTTGAGTGCGAGTTCGGCTCCATCGACGGTCGGCGCACTGTAGATCGCCCGCATCGCGGTGGCGACCTTCTTGCGGTCCTTATAAGACACGAAGCGCATCGCATTCCTAATGACGTGCACGACGCAGGTCTGCACCACGGTATCGGGATAGATCGAGCGGATCGCATCAGGCAGACCGGTCAGCCCGTCGCAGCAGGCGATGAGGATGTCGCGCACCCCGCGGTTGCGCAGGTCGATGACGACCTTCTGCCAGAACTTCGCCCCCTCGGAGTCCTGGATCCAGCAGCCCAAGGCGTGTTTGCGGCCCTCCAGATCCACGCCAATGGCCAAATAGGCGACCTTGGTGGTGATGACCCCGTTGTCGCCGATCCGCAGCCGCAGCCCATCGATGTAGAGGATCGGGTAGACCTCATCGAGCGGGCGGGCCTGCCAGGCCTTGATCTCATCGACCACCACCTCGGTGATATTGGAGATCAACTCCCGCGACACCGACGCCCCATAGACCTCCTGCAGGTGGGCTTCGATATCGCGGGTGGTCATTCCCCGTGAATACAGCGACAACACCACCGAATTGATGTTGTTGAGCCGGCGGGTCTTCTTCGGCACAATCGCCGGCTCAAACGAGCCGTTGCGATCACGCGGCGCATCGATCTGCACCGGGCCGTTGACGGTGGTCACCGTTTTCGGCGTGGTGCCGTTGCGCGAATTTCCCGATCCGCGTCCGGCCGGATCGCCGGCCTCATAGCCCAGATGGTGGGTTAGCTCCGCATTCAGCGCCCGCTCCAGCACGGCCTTAGTCAGCTGGTTCAGCAAACCGTCCGCGCCGTCGATCGGGGTCCCGGTCTTCACCGCATCCTTAATCAACGAGTCCAGCGTCTCTTCGGTGAACATCTCGGCCAGCCGCCGCGCCGCGGTCGTCTCCTCAGCCGGCATCTGCATGGTCTTGGTCACAAAACACTCCTTCTGTCCGCCCAACGGCGGTCCGATGATGGACCACCCCGGACTTACACAGATGGAATGACACGCCCTGCAGAGTCGTCTTGCCTGAACCGTGTGTCCAGGATTTTCAGGTCGGCGAAGATTTTTGACACCGCCGGCACCGAGGTGACAGCGACCCCGACCGCAAGGATGACGTGGCTTCATCGCCCCCACTGCCCGCACGAAATACCCGCCGGAGCGAGAACCCTCCTGGTCCGCAAGCTCATTGACGGCGCGCAAAACCTGAGCGGTGGCCTCGTGGCTCACGGCCCGGATTCGCGGGATCCTCCCGCCGTCTCCCGGCTGATTCGGGCCCAGCGGTTTTGTAATCGCTACAAGCGCACCAGGCCGCGCAGCGGCACAAGCCCGAGCTCCTTATGGGTGAGGAATCCAGGCGGGGCGTCACAAACGGCTGGAATCGCGTTCGCGGGGCCCATCGCGGTCCAGGTGTAGCCCGGCTTCGGGTAGTTGCCCTGCGCATCCGGAGGCGCTTGGAGGATCAGCTCGGTGGGTTCGTCGCCCTCGATCACGATGCGATAGTGATAGTGACCGCCCCAATCAGGCTGCGGCTCAATGGCATTGTATTCGTCCATCGTGTACATCTCGTGGAATGTGATGAAGGTCTTGTTGTCCACCCAAGTCGTCCACTTGTGATGCTGTGAGGCGACTGTTCCCTTCTTGATCACGCCCTTAAAGCCTGGCATGTCGCTGGTCGGCCCCCCTTCGTACCGGATGTCGCGCGTGGCCGTCCCTAACTCTACATCCGTTGTGTACTTGTCGACCGTCTTGCCGAATCCGTCCGCCACCATGGCCATCGACTGGGCGAACAACGGCCATGCGTTCCCCAGGAGATTCGGTCCGGCCAGAAACTCTTCGGGATCGCTCCCCATCCCCATCTCGTGCAGGTACTTCAAAGTGTCCTTGCCGAAATTCACCACCTCGTAGATGTGGATAGCGTCGATCCGGCTGACGATTCGGGCCAGCGTCAGCACGAGCAGGTCTCCGGCAAAGCCAGGATTGATACCACCTGCGTGGAACGAAGTACCGCCCTCGTGACACGCTGCGTCGATCTTGTCGATATCCGCCTTGCTGTGTTCGGTTCGATACCACCATGCGCCACCCGAGGCGACGACGTTCTTGCCCCCGCGCAGCAGACGGCAGACCTCTTCGGGATCGGACCAAAGTGGCGCATAGAACACGCAATCGGCGTCAAGCGCTTCGATGGCTTCCTTGTCGGTGGTCGCAAGCACACCGATCGGCGCGGCGCCGACGAGCTCACCGGCATCCTTGCCAACTTTTTCCGGACGATTACAGAGCACGCCGACCACCTCGTACGCAGGGTTACCGACGAAATGGCGAAGCGCCACCGTTCCGACGTTGCCGACGCCCCACTGGCCCGACCTGGACCGGAGCAGATGTCGAGATGGTTCCTGGAGCCGCACTCCCCGTAACTGATATCGCCGTCATGCGCGTAGTCACGGTAGATCCGCAGCATTCGTCCCACGCCAGGTTTCTTCGCGGTCGCACCTGCGGGCGCGGGCCGCTTCCATAGATCGCCCGACTCGGTGCGACGCTCGGGACCCAGGCCGGCATCGAGCGCAGCGGTCAGCGGTTCGTCGGCCTTTCGCCCGACGTGGCGCAAGCCCAGCAGCCCCAGCCACCGCCGCCAGCGCCGTGACCTGGACGCCGAGCGATTGCATTGGAAGTTCCGACGCGAAAACCGAGCCGTACGGGCGCTTAGTCAGCGCCCGGTAACCATTGGCGGTGAATGCGAAACCCAACACGGACACCAACACGGCTGCCAGTCGCTTCACAGCTGTCCTTTCCGTCGACCGCGGGCATGACGTACACCGCCCACTAGTTAACGAATCTAACTGCCCGGCTTTCGGCCATTTACACCCCTCGGGTCAGCCCGATATCCGGCCAAAAGATTACGTTTCGCTGCGTTGCCCGGATTCCCCGGAGTCCCCGGGCCTGCCGGCCTTCGCGGGGTCCTCGATCACGTGATATGTCGGGTCGATCATCGAAATGGGCCCGCGACCGCGGCGATCACCGTCACCGCATCGGCGACCACCCCGCCGGCCGGCTCAGGCATCACCGGATCGGGGTCCACCGCGCGCAACCAGACCGTGAACATTGACCGCACCGCCTCGGCCCGCTCGGCGAAGCGACGCAGCCAGCCCCGCACCGTCTCCACCGGACGGGCCAAGTCGGCCGCGATCCGGCGAAACCCCACCCGCCGCCGCAACGCCTTGGCAGCCAGCGCCGACACGATCACCGCCGCAGTGTCGGCACGGCGCAGCAACGCGGTCACGGGCAACAACACATGCGTCACCCCGCAGCCGGTGCATCGCGACCGGCGAGGACACAACCGCACCGACCCGTCCCGACCGCGCAGCTGTCGCGGCCTGGCCCACCCCCAACGCGCCAGCACGCTGCTGCATGCCGGGCAGCTCAACTCGCCCGCCGCCAGCCTGCGCTCGACCACATCGACATCTGCCTCTACCGTGACCACTGCGCCTCCAAGCGCGAAGACGGCCCTCCCGCAGACTCCGCCCAGAGACATCGGGAGGGCCGCCGCCCACAACGACGTGATCACCGTGCCGCCCCGACACCACAAAGACCAAACGCAGAAACGACCGGCCGACGAACTGATCACCGTCAGTGCCGGATCGCTACCCCCAAGTGCTCAACCTGAATGCCCCCGAACACGGTGCGCCGGGTTGGATGAACACGGCGCCTACCGAGCCGAAGCGGGCCCAGTCGGCGAGGGCGTGACTGGTCAGTTCGGGTCCGTTGTCCATTCGGATGTGTTCGGGCTTGCGGCCAGTGGTCATGATCAGTTCGTCGAGCAGTCCGGTGGTCTGATCGGCGTTCCACGACCGACGTGGCCGTGTCGCCAACGCCTCGCGGGTGAACTCGTCGATGACGTTGAGGAAACGCAGCTGGCGGCCGTCGACGGTGAGGTCGTGCTGGTAGTCCAGCGCCCACACGTGATCGGGGCGGGCCGCCGCCATGCGCCGGTGCGCCGCACTGTGGCCCAGGCGCAGCCGCTTGCGGGTCTTCGACGGACGTTGCAGCCGTTCGTCTTTCCACAATCGGTGCGTGCGTTTGGGATTGACCACGAGGCCTTCTGACTTGGCGATGGCGTGCGCCTTGCGCCAGCCCCACCGCGGATGGCTGATGGCGATCTCCCGCAGTCAGGCGCGCAGCCGCTGTTCGACGCCATCGGGTCGTTGCGGCCCATACTGCTGCACCGAGCGGTGTTGGCCGACCACCCGGCAGGCACGCCGCTGCGAGACCCCGAACCGCTCGACGAGCATCACCACCGCTCGCCGCCGACGGTCGGGGCTCACCAGTTTCCCCGGCTCATCTCCTTGAGCATGTCGATGTCGAGGGCCTGCTCGGCGACCAGCTTCTTGAGCCGCTGATTCTCCCGCTCAAGCTCCTTGAGCCGTTTGGTGTCTTCGGCTTTCATCCCGCCGTACTGATTTCGCCAGCGATGCCAGGTCTGCTCACTGACCTCCAGATGCCGGCAGACCTCCCCGAGGTCTTTGCCCTCACCGAGCAGCCGTTCACCCTCACGAAGCTTGCGGACCACCTGCTCCGGTGTATGCCGTCGACGTGCCATGAATCGAGTCCTCCTCGCCCCAATTCTGGGGCATCGGACTCCCACAGGAACTTGATCAACCAGGGGGTAACTGGTAGCCCGAGCCGGCCTGTTCGCACAGCGACACCAAGGTCGCGTACGCCGGTGCCATCCGGGCAGCAGAAATGGCACACCACGCCGCTGTGCGACTAGGTGCGACTAGGTGCATAGCACTGCGGTCTGACGGGCGTGCCAAGTGGTTGACGTGTATGTGCAACGTCTAGTATCAGTAATCAAACGCTTTGTCTGGAAGCGGTCCAGAACCGCCGCGACAATGCGAACGGCAGCCCACACGGGGCATTACATGGAGGACACCTTGAGGAGACGTCCGTGACGTACACAATTGCCGAACCCTGCGTCGACATCAAGGACAAGGCATGCATTGAGGAGTGCCCGGTCGACTGCATCTACGAGGGTGCTCGGATGCTCTACATCCACCCCGATGAATGCGTCGACTGTGGGGCTTGTGAACCGGTCTGCCCTGTCGAAGCGATCTACTACGAAGACGATGTGCCCGAACAGTGGAGCCAGTACACGCAGATCAACGCCGACTTTTTCGTTGAGCTGGGGTCGCCGGGTGGTGCGGCCAAGGTCGGCATGACCGAGAACGATCCCCAAGTGGTGAAGGATCTGCCACCGCAGGGCGAAGGCGACTGAGCGCGCCGGTGCTGCAGAAGCCCGGGATGGGCCGACTGGGGGTACCACCCGCTCGCAGGGGAGTGTCGGCCTCCCTGCCGGATTTCCCTTGGGACACGTCGGCCGAGGCGGAGGCGCTGGCCGGGTCCCATCCGGACGGCATCGTCGACTTGTCCATCGGCACTCCGGTAGATCCGGTTGCGCCGGTGATCCGAGAGGCGTTGGCGGCCGCCAGTTCCGCGCCGGGCTATCCGGCAACCGCCGGTACTGCGCGGCTGCGTGAAGCGGCAGTGGCTGCCCTTGACCGCCGCTTCGGCATCACCGGGCTGACCAAGGCGGCCGTGCTGCCGGTGATCGGTAGCAAAGAACTCATCGCCTGGCTACCGACCCTGCTGGGCCTGGGCCCAGCGGATGTGGTCGTGGCGCCGGAACTGGCGTATCCGACGTATGACGTCGGCGCCCGGCTGGCGGGAGCGCAGGTGCTGCTCGCGGACTCGCTGACCCAGTTGGGCCCGCAATCGGTGACACTGGTGTATCTGAACTCCCCGAGCAACCCGACCGGGCGCGTGCTGGGCGCCGAACACCTGCGCAAGGTGGTGGGGTGGTCGCGCGATCGTGGCGTTGTGGTGGCTTCCGACGAGTGCTACCTGGGATTGGGCTGGGATGCCGAGCCATTGTCGGTGCTGCATCCGTCCATCTGCGATGGCGACCACACCGGGCTGCTAGCGCTGCACTCGCTCTCGAAGAGCTCGTCGCTCGCGGGATACCGGGCCGGTTTCGTCGCCGGTGATCCCGCCCTGGTCGTCGAACTGCTGGCAGTACGCAGACATGCCAGGAATGATGGTGCCGACGCCGGTGCAGGCTGCCATGGTGGCCGCGCTGGACGACGACGATCACGAAAAGCTGCAGCGCGAGCGGTACGCGCGGCGGCGGGCGGCCCTGTTGCCGGCGCTGCGCTCAGCCGGTTTTGCTATCGACTATTCGGAAGCAGGACTCTACTTGTGGGCCACCCGCGGTGAGCCATGCCGGGACAGCATCCGTGGTTGGCCACGCGCGGCATCCTGGTGGCGCCCGGCGAGTTCTACGGCCCGCGCGGTGCACAGCATGTGCGGGTTGCGCTGACCGCCACTGACGAGCGCGTCGCCGCCGCGGCCGGCCGCCTCGCTTAGCTTGCGCACCCGCGTGGAGGGGGCGGGCGGCAGAATGCATCGAAGGCGTTGCCAAGTGCTTCCTTAGCGCTCAACCTCGGGTAAAGAATGTGGTCGTGACAACTTCGACTGGCAAGCAGCGTATCCCGGCGACTGTCGGGGACATAGCCAAGCGCGTCTTTCTGGGAAAGCCGCTGATTACCGAGAACCTGACATCCGAGAAGTTGTCGAATCCCGTTGCGCTTGGGGCACTTTCACCGGACGCAATCTCATCGACCGCATACGGCCCGGAGCAGATCTTGATCGAACTGCTGCCCCAGGCCGGGCTGGCGGCGTTGGCGCGCGGGAGAATTTCGGACCCCGGGTCGCGCAGGTCGCGGCCGCTGCACTGTTGATCGACTATGTGGTCACGGTGGCAGTGCAGTCGGCGGCTGGAACGGTGGCGGTGGTGTCGGCGATCCCGGTGTTGGGTCCCTACAGCCTAGCCATCACGGTTGGCGTGGTGCTTGTCATCTGCTACCTGAACCTGCGTGGCTTAAAGGAAGCGGGAATGCCGTTCGCGGTGGCGACCTACTCCTTCATCGCCATGATCAGTCTGACGATCGTGGTGGGTGTCATTCGCGAAATATTTTGGGAATTACCGGTGTACGACCCGCATCACCTGGCCGGAACGGTGCCGGTACAGCAGGGCAACGGCTTGGTGATGGGCGCCACGATCCTGACCTTGCTGCGTTCGTTCGCCAACGGGGGTTCGTCATTGACCGGGGTTGAGGCGATTTCCAAATACAGTCGACGTCTTCCGAAAGCCGCAGGGCGTCAACGCACGTCGAGTGCTCACCGCGATGGCCTGCATTCTCGGGTTCTTGCTGGCCGGTGTCGCCTATCTCGCGTACGTCACTCATGCAACGCCGTATGTCACTGAATATCCATCGGTCTTGTCGCGGGTCGGTCGTGCGGTCTTCGGCAACGGACCAATCGGCGATATCTTCTTCGTCCTCGTCCGTGATCGAGCGCCGGTTCGCGCTGCCCGAGGTGTCGCTGGCCGAAGTCGCGGTGGCGGTCTCCGGTGGCCGGTTGTTGGCGTCGGGCTGGCCCGGGGAGTGGGTGCAACACGAGTCGACCCTGCCGCCAAGGCAGATGAGGCCGTAATCCTGTGCGCTGTCGTGTGTTTAAAAGACAGCAAAGGAGGCGGCCGGTGGTGGTCGGCGATGATGAGGCGAGGGTGCGGGCCGAGCGGGCCCGGGTGATCGGATTGTTCCGGTACCAGTTGATCCGGGAGGCCGCCGAGCCGGCGCACTCCACCAAGGAGCGGGGAAAGATAGTGCGCGAGTTGGCGTCGCGCGAGCACACCGACCCGTTTGGGCGGCGGGTGCGGATCTCGCGGCAGACCATCGATCGGTGGATTAGGGACTGGCGTGCCGGCGGGTTCGATGCGCTGGTGCCCAGCCCGCGCCAATGCACGCCGCGCACCCCGGCCGAAGTGCTGGAGCTGGCGGTGGCGCTGCGTCGGGAGAACCCCGCCCGCACCGCCGCGGCGATCCGCCGGATCCTGCTCACCCAGTTGGGCTGGGCGCCCGATGAGCGGACCCTGCAACGCAACTTCCACCGGTTGGGGCTGACCGCCGGCACCGGTTGCGGGTCGGCGCCGGTGTTCGGCCGGTTCGAGGCTGAGCACCCCAACGACCTGTGGACCGGGGATGCGCTGCACGGCATCGCGATCGCGGCCCGTAAAACCTATTTATTCGCGTTCTTGGATGATCATTCCCGGCTGCTGCCCGGCTATCGGTGGGGGTATGCCGAGGACACCGTGCGGCTGGCCGCCGCACTGCGCCCGGCGCTGGCTTCGCGCGGCGTCCCCAAGGCCGTGTATGTCGATAACGGATCGGCCTATATAGACACGTGGTTGTTGAGGGCGTGCGCGAAACTCGGTGTGCGCCTGGTGCATTCGACACCGCATCGGCCGGAAGGGCGAGGGAAGATAGAGAGGTTTTTCAGGACCGTGCGTGAGCAGTTCCTGGTCGAGATCACCGGCGAGCCCGACGTCGCCGGACGCCACCACGTCGCCGATCTGGCCGAATTGAACCGGCTCTTTGCGGCCTGGGTCGAAACTGTCTACCACCGCACCGTCCATTCCGAAACCGGGCAGACCCCGCTGGCCCGCTGGTGCGCGTCTGGCCCGGTCGGCCTGCCCGCCCCGGAGGCGCTCACCGAGGCGTTTTTGTGGGAGGAGCACCGCCGCGTCACCAAGACGGCGACCGTCTCGTTGCACGGCAACAGCTACGAGGTCGACCCCGCACTGGTTGGGCGCAAGGTGGAGCTGGTATTCGACCCGTTCGATTTGACCCGCATCGAGGTGCGTCTGGCCGGCGTGCCGATGGGGCTAGCGATCCCGCACCACATCGGGCGGCACTCGCACCCCAAGGCCAAACCCGAAACCCCGTCGATACCACCGAAACCCACTGGTGTCGACTACGCGCGGCTGATCGAGACCGCGCATCAGACCGAACTGGCCCGCGGCGTCAACTACGCCGCCCTGACTGGGGCCGACCAGATCCCCGGCCAGCTCGACCTACTCACCGGCGAAGAGGCCCAACCCCGATGATGGACAACCTGATCTCCTACTACGGTTTCTCGCGCACGCCGTTCGGCCGCGACCTGGCCCCCGGCATGCTGCACCGCCACAGCGCCCACAACGAAGCCCTCGCCCGCATCGGCTGGTGCATCGCCGAACGCCGCATCGGCGTGATCACCGGCGAGGTCGGAGTAGGCAAGACGTATCTGGCAACAGCATTGGGACACATGGTAATTCGCCGACGCAACTCCGTACTGTTCGCCCGATCCGACAAGCTGTTCACCCGGCTGCGCGCCGCCCGCCTGGACAACACCGTCGACGCCGAGATCCGCCGACTCACCACCATCGACGTCCTCATTATCGACGACTTTGCGCTCAGACCCCTCGGCGCCACAGAGACCAGCGACTTCTACGAAATCATCGTCGAACGCCACCGCGCCAAAACGACCATCGTGACCTCCAACCGAGAACCCTCCAAAGCGCACATGTTCGCGCGAACCTGTGCGTAGGCGCTGCCGAAGCGTGACACGTTCGCACTTGTCAGGATTCAGCAAGCTGGTCTAGGACGGTGCTGTTTTAGTCGCTGACTTTCGGCGTGGCTGAGCGGGTTTCGCATGGATGGGCGGCGAGGATCAGATGCGTGGCTTTGGGACGGGAAAATCGGCAGGGCCGGTTCGATGACGTGATGCTGCTTGTCGGCGATCAGCTGCCGGCGGGCAGCATCTATCGGCTGCTGGCCGACCACGGCGGTGCACTGTTCGACGACGATTATTTCGCTGATGTGTTCAAGCGTTCGGCGTTGGGTCGGCCAACGGTGCCGGCGCGGGTGATGGCCGCGGTGATGCTGCTGCAGGCCTACGAGGGGCTTTCGGATCGGGAGGCCTGCGACCGGCTGGCCTTTGACCTGCGCTGGAAAGCGGCCGCCGGGTTGACCGTGGATGCGGAGGCGTTTCATCCCACGGTGCTGGTCGGGATGCGCAACCGGCTACGCGCATCGGATCGGCCACGGCGGTTGTTCGAGGACGTCAACACACCACGGCGCGGGCGGCGGGGTTGTTGCGGGGACGGCGCCGGGTGCTCGATTCCACTCCGCTGTTGGATGCGGTGGCCACCCAGGACACGGTGATCCAGCTGCGGGCCGCGATCCGCAAACTACTGGCGGTGGCCGATCGGGCCGATCCGGAGGTGGCCGGTGCGGTGCGCACCGTGCTGACCCGCGACGATGACTACGCCAGCCTGGGAAAACCACCGTGTGACTGGGACGATCCCACGGCGCGTGAAGCCTTGGTCGATGCGCTGGTGCGCGACGCCAAGGCAGCACTGGAGGCCTGCGATGGCCGCCAGCTTGACGGGGCACTCGGTGAGGCGGTCGAGTTGCTGGCGCTGGTGGCCGGCCAGGACGTCGAGGCCGGCGACGACGGGGTGTTTCGCATCGCGAGGCGGGTGGCCCGGGATCGGCTGATCTCCACCGTTGATACCGAGGCCCGCCATGGGCATAAGTCGCGGGCGCGGACCTTCGATGGCTACAAGTCCCATTTGGGTATCGATCCCGATGACGAGCTGATCACCGCGGTGGCCGTCACCGCGGCCAACGCCGCCGACCGTGAGGTCATCGACGAGCTGCTGGGCAACCCGGTCACCGACACCACGAGTGCTGCACCCGATTCCGCCGCCACCGATGCCGCCACCGATGCCGATGCCGATGCCGATGCCGATGCCGATGCCGATGCCGATGAAACGATCACCGATCACGGTGAGCATGTGCGAAACGAGTCGGAGCCCAATGTCTTTGAGGTGTATGGCGATTCGGCTTACGCTGATGGGGCCACCCTCGATGAGCAGACCCAACGTGGCCATGACATGCGCGCCAAAGTGCCCCCGGTGCGCAACGCCAACGGCTATTCCAAAGACCAGTTCGGTATCGACCTGACTGCGGGCACCGTCACCTGCCCGGCCGAGCACACTGTGGCCATCAGCACCGGGCGGCGTCAGCAGGTCGCTCGCTTCGGGGCATTGTGTGGGTCGTGTCCGCTGCGGGCGCAATGCACCAAAGCCCGCCGTGGACGGGTGATCACCATCCATGCCCATGAGGCCGCCCTACAGCTGGCCAAGGCCCGCCAACGCGACCCGGCCTGGCAGACCGATTACCGAACGTATCGGCCGGTTGTGGAACGCAAGATCAGTCACTTCACCCGGCGCCCCTGGGGTGGTCGCAAGGCTCGCTGCCGCGGACAACAACGCATCCTGACCGACATCCTCGCCCGAGCCGGCGCGATCAACCTCGCCCGATTGGCCAGCCTGGGCCTGCATTCAGCGGCCGGGGGCTGGGCCATCGCCTGATCGGGACCACCAGGCCACCAGGCCACCAGGCCACCTACGATCCCATTAATATCAGCCAGCGCAAGCCCCTCCCAGCCGTCGAGACCCCGATACCGCGAAATCCCCGCCCTGCTGGAGGTCACTACATCAGCGCCGTCCTAGCAATCGGCCATCGTCGAGCTGATCGGCGAGGTAGATCATCGCCCCTTCGGGTTTCATGCCGAATGCTGCGGCGACGAGTTTCGGGTCCATTGTGTTGACGAGATCGGCCAGTCGCGTACTGCGCAGCATCTTGGGCGGCAGGCCGCACGGGTCGAGCAGGTGGCTCATGTAGGCCTCGGAAGCCGGCCGTCGATCGGCCTTGGTGCCCCTGGTGACGAGTACGTGCGGGTTGTCGGTGCGCAGCGTGTCGCGGTGCTCGAGGCAGCGCTGCAGCGCGGCCCAGCTGACCGGGTCGAGCGGCACTGGGTGAGGACGTCTGCCGAGGGTGATCGAGCGATTGACGGTATCGATGTGCTCGACCCGTAGCTGACGCACCTCGCTGCTGGAGGCGCCGTGCAGTATTGCCAGCAGCCCGAACAGCGCCTCGTGTGGGTGCACTGCCGAATCACCGCTCCAGCGCTCAAACAGCACGCGCTGTTCGGGGATGGTGAGAGTACGGCCACGAAATGCCCTGTGCCGCTTGATGGTGACGCCGCGGGTTGGATCGATGAGCACCAGATGATGGTTGCGTGCGAATCGGAAGAATTGGCGCAGCACCGCCAGGCGGCGGGCCCGGTTTTTCGGCAGCTCGGCGAGGAACGCCTCGATATCGGCGATGTCTGCGAGGGCCCAATCCTGTTTGCCGCGTTGGGTATCGAGGAAGCGGGCTAGATCACGTACGATCGTCAGCGCCGACTCGATGGTGCGGTCGGTACGGGGCCGAGTGCCCGCACGGCGGGCGCGTTCACGCGCGTGCAGCATGGACTCAGCGAAGGACGCGACAGCGCCACGCATCCCGGCCGGTGCGCTGTCGATCCGCCTCTGCCGTCGCCCGGCGGCGAGCCGGTCGGCCTGGTCGGTGGCCATCGCCAAACCACGTTCGGTGAAGAACGCCTCCAACGCCCGAGCCAGCGATCCCATCGACCGACCCGGCGTGCGGGCCCGCTCGAGCACGCTTTGCGGGTGATTTGGGAAATCGTCTGCGAGCAACCGTGCCAACGTGGTGAGCAGCTTGCATGCCTGCGCCGGGCAGTAATGCGTCGCCAGGTCCGCGACGAAATCATCGAGCCAGCCCGGCGGCTCGGCGAGCCGGGCGGCCAGCGTCTCGCCACGCACGAACGGCCGGTCCGGGCGACGCTGCCAGCATCGCCCACACATGCCGCGCCCGACGTGGCGGCGCAACTCGCCGCAGGACACGCAGACCCGGGGCGGATCCTTCGGCGGACCGGGTCGTGAGCACGAGCCACACCACCCAGTCGACTCGCGCAGATAGCCTGGTTTTCCGCAGCGCGGGCAGGTCGATCTCGCGGCCGCGAGCTTGGCCCGCTTCTGACACGGCCGGCACACCACCTCGTTGCGGAACCGCATCGATCTGCCGCATTCCCGGCAACAGCGCGAACACAGCACGCACCGACCCACCGCCGACACCAGCACCCGGTCGCGCCCACAGCGTGGGCATTGCGCCTTGGCCGCCTGCGTCCGTAACCGGCGGGTGCACAGGCAGCAATGCTCGCGGCCGAGGTATCCGACCGGGGCTCCGCAGTCGACGCAGTCTCGTTGCTTTTTCCCCATCGGCCGCAACCCGTTCCGAAGCTTCGCCGAATCTACATCGGCGGCATCGACCGGCCCCGCACGTTGGCTGTCTTCGGTTCCGACGGAACCGACCGCGCCGGAGTGGCGGGCCGTTCGAGCGGGGTGGTATCGGTCTCGAACAGGTCGTCGGGGGTGCACTGCAATGCGGTGCATAACGCGATCAGCGTCGAGAGCTTGATCTGGCTGGGTTCCTTGGTGAACAGCGCCGACACCGACGCCGCCGACATCTCCACCCCGGCCTTCTCTGCCAGCAGTCGCCGCAGCTCGGTTCCGGTCCACACCTCACGCTGCGCAGCCGCCATCCGCAACCGCCACCGGATCTTCATGCCGTCCCGTCCTCTCCGCTGAGCTCGGCCAAGGTCGAGGTGACCGCACGCCGATAAGCGTCCTCGATGAATGTCGCCGACGGACGCTCTGGCGACGTCGGATATCGCAACTGTCGGAATGCCAGGTTGGTCGGGTCCGAGTCTGTCGGTGTCATGTCTGGTTCCGATCGGGGTGTTCGTTGGTCCGGCGCCGGGTCGCGTTGTGTCGGCGAAGGACACCAACCAGGGTGAGAGCGGCAAATGCCGCAAGAGCATGCTGGGCGCTCAAGTAGTAGCGGCGACGGTCGATCTTGCGACCGCGGGCCGGGCGCCGTTCTTGGGCGAGGTTTCGGTAGCGTGTCGGCGAGAACGACCCGAAATATTCGCTGACGAAGTTGCTGGTTCGCCGTGTCGGTAATCCCATGTCGGCCAACAGGTCGTCGATGTGGTGCACCAGGTGCGGTCCGATTTGATAGCCCTGCGGTCGAGCTGGCATGACCTCCTCCAGCCAGGCCTGCACGCGTCGTATCTCAGTCTGCATTTCATCGAGACTGGGAAGTGCGAGTTCGCCGCGGAAGCATCGTGAAAGCCAGTGGGCTGAGATTTCTGAGCTGAGCTGACACGCGGTCGATGAGGCGTAGCCCACGAACCCGAGGCGCTGCTCGGTGGGCGGAAGGATATGCCGGTAGAGCTGGAATCGCCCGTCGGAGACAACGGGTGTCCGCAGTTCGGGCGCTAGAAACGACAACGGCTGGCGCCAGCCGGTGGCGAAAACGACGATGTCGGCAGCGATCTGATCGCCGCTGGCCAGCAGGACCTGCGGTCCGCCGAGAAAGGCCGCGACCGAGTCACGCCGCAGGACCAGCCGACCGCGGCGGGCCATATCGTAGAACTCCTTGCCGAACCCCAGGTTTTCGATTCCAGTAGGCATCGGCTCGTCAGGCACCATGGCCGCAGGCATCCTGAGCAGGAATCGAAACAGCAGACTCACCACCCGCCAGACCAAGTTGGTCAGCTGCTTGCCCGGCCCGTGCAACAACCTCTCCATCAGGCTGGGGTGGTGGTAGCGGAAGAACGCCTCGGTCGAACGTCCCAGAGTCAGCCGGTCGGCGGGAATACCTCCCGGGAAGTAGCGGGGCATCATCCAGTGGGCCTTTCGGAACACCAGCGTGCATTCCTGCGCGTGCGACCCGGCCCACGCCGCGCAATCCAGCGCGGATTTGCCCGCGCCCACGATCACCACCCGTCGCCCCGCGAACAGGGCAGGATTGGTCGCTTGGCTTGAATGGACCACCGTCCCGGTGAACCGGTCGGCACCGTCGATCGCAGGCATGTCCGGTTCAGAGAAGGTTCCCGCGCATACCACCGCAAAGTCACACACCACGGTGCTCAAACCCGTTGGGCCACAGCTTTCTACCGTGAATTCGTTACCGTGGCGAGACACCCGCACCACCTCAGTCGATAACCGAAGAAGCGGGGCCAACTCGAACCGGCCACATACGAGGCCAGATACGCGCGCACCTGCTCAGCGCTCGGGAAGATGTCGGCTGATCGGTCATAGGGATGGTCGGAGAATGCGTAGGTGTCGCGTGAGTTGTTGGTACGCAGTCCGGGATAGGTCCGCGATTGGGTCCAAACACCGCCGATCGCCTGCTCCTTCTCGAACACGATCACCTCGAAGCCGTCCTCGCGCAGCACTTTCGCGGTGACCAGGCCCGCAATTCCCGCGCCGATCACGCCGATCCGCCCGGCCCGCATGTCTGTCACGTGACCCGCATCCTTATCTCAGTGGGTGATCGGCGGCTGATTTCGGCTGCGTAAGTGGTCCAGTCGCCGCTGCTGGCGCGCTGCCAGGTCGCGGCGACGCTGATGTGGATTCCCAGGGTGCGCGCCAGCACGGCGGCTGGCAGGTCGGTGGCGAGTTGAAACAGGGCGGCGGAACGTGCGCGGCTGGCTTGGATGCCGAGTTGACGGAGTCGTTCGGCCATGCGGAAGGCGCTGAGGTGGCGGCCGGGCTGCCCGCCGGGGAATAGCCATCGCGAGCTGCGAGGGCGGCCGACGGCGGCGTGAGGTGATCGGGTGGAGACCAGGGCGCGGATCAGTCGGTCTAGCGGTGCTGGGATCAGGATCGGCTCGTGTCCGAGCCGCAACCGGACGCTTTCGTCGGTGAGTTCGATGTCATCAATGGTCAGTTCGCTTATGGCGGCGGCGGTTTGGGCATAGAGCAGCACCAGCAGGGCAGCGACACGGCCGGCGGTGTCGATCGTGTCGTCGTGTAGCAGCCAGCGTGCTTGTTCCCAGCGGGTCTCGGTGTCGATGACGCCGCTGGGGCCGTCCCATCGTTGGGCGGCGTGCTCGACTCGGGTGAGCCTGTTTCGGCGTGCCCAGCGCACGAAGTTGCCGCTGTCGCGACGCTGGCCGGCGGCGGCGCTGGTTAGCCACCGGTCGAGATCTCCCTGTCGGGCAGTGGCAAGCTTAAGGTTATGCGCGGCAGCCAATCCAGTAGGGCAGCTGCAGATCTGATGGAGCGCTTGGCGGCGCGGGCTTGCCCGTAGGTGGTGTCGGTGTCGCCGACGCGGGCACGCAGGCGGCGGATGACGTGCCAGACGGCGTAGCGGTGCAGCAGGCCGCGCTCCTCGGGATCGACGCGTTCGGTGATGAGGGCGGCGGTCCAGCGCTGCAACCGCAGCATCTGTTCGTCGCGGTGTGGCAGGGTGCCGATCGCGACCAGGACGCTGCGCAGGTGCTCGACCGGCTTGCCCGCGGGCAGTTCGTCGAGCGTCTCGTGCGACAGCACGCGCTGACCGGCCTCTAGCTCGCGCAAGATGGCGGGACCGCCGCCGTTATCGAGCCATACCGCGGCCGTGTTGGGACGTTCGACCGCGACCAGGGCCTCGTAGAGGTCGCACAGGTCGGGGCGGATGTCACCGCGGGCGTCGCCGAGCAGCTCGCGCAGCCGCTGCTGCACGTTGCAGCGGGCGCACCGGCTCGTATACCGGCGGCCGCGTTGACCACATCCGGGACAGGTGCGCCAGAAACCGGACTCGTCACGAACGCATTCGGCGCAAAGCGGTTCGGCCAGCGTGCCGCCGCGGATAGGGCGGAACTCGCCGCACGAAATACATTGGGCCCACCGCTTGTGGCAGGCTTCGCACCACGGGCGGCCGGTGGCAATTGAAATCGTGCTCGGCGCGGTCCGTCCGCAGATCGCGCATTCGGCGATCGTCGGCGGGCGGCAACTGGCGCAGCGTGGTCCGTCCTCGCAGCGGATACTAACCGGTCGGCGGCGGCCGCAGTCCACGCAGACTTCCTGGTTGATCGGATCGGTGACCAGGCAGCTCGGACACACGGGTTGGCCCTGTTCGTCACGGGTGGCGGCTTCGCGAAGCGCGCCGCAGCGAGCGCATGGTTGGGCACGGGACTTGGCGGTGCAGCTGCGGCATAACCACTTTCCGCCGATAGGCCGGTGCAGGTGGATGATTCGACCACAACCGGGGCAGGCCGGGTGGACAATGCCTTTCGCTCCGGCGTCCCCGAGCTGGTCGATCAACCGCAGCACCGCAGGATCAGACGCCTCGGCACCGGCGCCGGTCAGCAGGGCGGGTCGCTGCTGCAATGCCCACGCCAATCGGTATCGGCGTCCGGCACGCGGCACCACCGCCTCGATTGCCGCGTTGATCTCCTCACCCGACAAGCTCGGGTCTGCTCGCCTCACGACGTCGACGATGAGCGGCGTCGGATCCCGCCCGTCATCGGGCAGGCATCGTGAACACCTGGGTCGGCCGTCGCGGTCGCGAAGGTAAACCGGCCTGCTCGAGCCGCATATTGTGCAGGGTTCTCGTCGAGGACCGCACTTCGCGCAATACCAGTCATCCCCGCGTCGCTGCAGGGTGTGTAGATGCTTGCCGCAACCTGCGCAAACCGGAGACGAAATATGCATGGCGCCAGCCGCATTCAGCGCGATCAGCAGCTCACCAATCCCACGTGGCGCTGGCGAGCGCCCGTCGGTCAACACTGCGGGCCGGTCCAGCAATGCCTGGGCGAGGCGGCGCCGTTTCGCTCGTCCACCGGCCATCGCCTCGACCAGTCCGATGACCGTGCGTCGATCCAGCCCGGGCTTTTCGCCAAGCACCAGATCGACGATGACCCCGATCGGGTCGGCGAGCACCTCAGATGCGAATGTCTTTGGCATTGCTTAGCTTTCAATGCCGCTGATGCGAGCGCGTTTTGGCCGCAGTCCGCCCAGACCGGCGTCGGCGCCGCCAGCGGCACGTTTCTTGCGCGTCGGCGCGGCTGCGGCGACCGGTTCGATCAGCTCGTCCATCCGGCAGTCCAGGACGTCCAGCAGCGCCATCAGAATATTCAGGCTCAGCCGCTCGGGTCGCTCGACGACGAGCCGATAGACCTGGCTGGACGACAGATGGAGCCCTCCTCAGTAAGGTGCGTCACCCACGAATGCCTAAGGCTATGTGGACTAAGGGTTTTCGGTAGCCCGAGCGCGTCACGGTATGTGACGAAGCGGGCGTTGATCTCTGCCGGGGCGATGCGACCGCCACGTTCGGTCACCCACAGTGCCGGATGGTCCTCGCACCCGAAACGGGGCCTGATGTTGTCGACGTAGTCGGCGACCGCTTCCACCGCCCACCCCATGACCGACGGCACGTTGCGTCGCCGCGGCGGTTGCCCGCGCACCGACTTGCCATAGCGCACATGCAGCATCCCGAACCGGCCGAACTCCGGCACCGCCGGGTTACGGCCCCAGTCAACTACATCCAGCTTCGCCGTCTCGGTCCGCCTCAGGCCCCACCCATACACCACTTTGAATAACGTCGCATCCCGGTAGGCGGCCAACGCGCCCTTGCGTTTCGCGCACACCGCACGCTCAACCTGGTCGTCGGCGTAGTCGAGAAACCGCTGCAACTCCTCGCGGGTGAATGGCCGGGCCTCTGGGTTGCCCTCGTAGCCATTGAGGTGCTCTATCGTGTTCCACTCATGGCAGATCGGCACCGGATGCACACCCGAACCAAACTCCTGCTCGCACACCGCAACCCAGCTATAACGGCCGTCGCACAAATACTCGCTGAACAATCGCAGCTCGGTCTGATAGCCGCGAATCGTCGAAGGTGCCAGATGCGACTCCGCCATCAACGACTGCGTCCACTCGTCGACATGACCCGGCAGCCAATGCCACGGGTACTCGTTAGTGAACGTCGCAAACCGGCGCACCAACCGCTCCCGCGGCGCGATGGTCTCCTCCCGCAAACCACGCGCAACCTGCTGGGCACGCCATCCGCGCAACATCGCCTCCAGCACAGCGTCTTCCGGACGCAACTGCACAACTCCGGAGACCAGCTCCAGATGCGCCGACCCAGCCAGATCTGCCCGCACCACGCCGCCTCCAACCTGAATCCCCGCAACCGTCCGGCGAAAGGATCATGCATCCAACGGGCGCGATATGCAAGCAATGCAGGTGGGACGCCCTGTCCTGTAGGCGACATGACACCATAGCCAGATCTGCTTCAGCAGGCGACCAGCGGAGACGCGCCCGTCTGATGCAATTTCTGATAGTTGGCGTAATGCCCGGTCATCTGCGCGGAGTCGTGGTCCAGGATGCGTCGCACGACCTCTTGTGGGACGTCGCGGTTGATCAGCCGGGTGCCCAGGGTGTGGCGCCACTGGTGCGGGGTTAGGTGCACCGGCTGGCCGTGCTCGTCACGGATGTCGCAGACGGACAGCCAGCGCAACAGCGCCATCCGGTAGGTGGGGCTGGCGATCGGGTGGGTGCCGTCAATGTTCTTCGTCGGCCGTGGGAACAACACCGGCGTGCCTGCCGGCCAACGCTGGGCGGTGCGGTTGCGATGTTCGGCGGTGAGCTCGCGCAACTGCACGTCGATGGGCACCAACGCGTCGCGTTTCATCTTGTGGTTGAGGTAGCGCAGATACGGAGCACCTTCGGCGTCGGCGACCACACAATCGCGGCGCAGCCGTAGCGCATCGGTGATCCGTAGCCCGCAACGCATCAAGATGATCGTGATCAACCGGTGGGCAGGATCGGTGAATCGGGCGAGGTTGTCGGGATCCTCGAGCTGAGCCATGACCTGTTCGGCCAGTGCCCGAGGCAACCGTTCGTCGCGTTTCGGGTAGTCCTCGGCGAAGAACATCGCGTCTGCGGGAAGGTCTGTGTCCCAACGGTGTTGGCGAACGGCGGCGAAGAACCGGTTGAGCAGCCCGATATGGGTCCCGCGACGTTGGGCACCGATGGAGTCGCCGCGCAGGTTGGCCAGATAGCGCTCCAGCACCGGCCGGTCGATCCGGTCGATGCTCTCGACGCCGATGTCGGCGAGGAACCCGGCGAAGCGGGTGAGCACAACGACCGGCCTGCCGCCGCCGGCTTCCAGGCCCAATCCGGTCGACAGCCGCCACCGGGCCCACCGCTTGGCCAGATCCCGCAGCCACGGCTGCGGAATACCGCCGAACCGCAGCGTGCGGTCTCCGTCGTAGCCGAGCCGGCGCATGCGCCAGACATCGCGCGGGTATTCGGCGTCCCAGCCGCCGGCTTCGGCCAGGTCGGCGATCACCCGGGATGCGTAGCTGAGGAACCCACGGGAGCGAGTGTCATTGATCGTCGACCGAGCCCAGTCGTGCCAGATGTCCTCGTCGTGGTTGAGCAGGGAGCCCACGCCTATTGCGGCCAGTGCCTTCACGACGCGCATGACCACGTCCGGGGTCAGCTTGCCCTGCCGATCGTCGTGACGGCGTTGCAGCACGTACTGCAGTTCCAGCTTCAGCTGACCGGTCAGCCGGTCGAGCCGGATCTGCTCGCTGGCCAGCGGGGTTTCGGCGGCGAAGCGGTCGGCGAACTCGTCAATGTCGGGTCTGCCGTTGACCCTTCCAGGTATTGGTGTGGGTTTGGCAGAACGCAGACGTGCCCTGCGGCCAGAGCTCGCAATGCGGGATGCGGCAGGTCGCGCCCGGCGCTGGCTGCTTGAACGGCTGTGGTTCGGCCAGCCATCCCGCCAGGCTGGGGCGCCCGGCTCGTTCCCATCGTTGCGCGTGCAGCCCGCACATGCCGCCACGGGCAGAGCCGTAACCGCAACCGGGCACCCGGCAGCGCTGGTTGGGTTGTCGCCGCCGCCACCGCGGATCGGTCGACACGGCGAACCGCTCCAGCGACGGACGCCCCTCTTCATGCCACCGTTGCCGATGTCCTTCACACAGGCCGCGTCCACGGGCGGTTCGCTCGCACCCCTCAACCCGGCACTCGGCTCCACCAAACACCGGATCCTCGGGCCCGAATTCCAGTACATTGCTGCGGAATTCGTTGCGGACCTCGGCCATCAGCTTGCCCAGCAGCCCCGACGGGCCGGCAGGCTTGAGCGACGGCGCCCTCACAGCCGCACCTGCCCATCGGTGAACCAACCGGCCTGTTCCATGACCCGCCGAGCGTCCTCCACGGTGAGGTGCCCATACGTCGTGGTCGTCGTCGCCACGTGCGCATGTCCGAGCAGATGCGCGACCACCTCGATGCTGACTCCGTCGCGCAGCAGCCGGGTTGCGGCCGTGTGTCGCAGCCAGTGCGGGTCGAAGTCGATCCCGGTCCGCCGGCGCAGCCGCCGCACCAGGTCATAGACCGCGGCGTAGGTCAGCGGATGCCCCTGCGGACGGCCCCACAGGTTGACGAACACATAGTCGCTGTCCAGATCGCCGTACTCAGTGTGAAGGTAGTCGGCGAACAATCGGATCAACGCGCTGCTGACCGGGATCGTGCGGACGGTCTGTGACTTGGCGCGCGCGCCATTGGCGTTGTCGCGTCGCCGCACCGTTACTTCATGCTCAGCGGAGGCGATGTCGTTGTGCCGCAAACCAAGTACCTCGCCGATCCGCATCCCTTCTCCGGGGTTTCCTGACCTGTTGCGGGACGTTGCTCGATCTACATGATCGGGCGGGTTGCTCGGCGTTTCTCCGGGGGTGTGGTGCTCGTGGCTGGTAGTTGTTTGTGACTGTCGGCCCGAAAGTGAGAGCCCATGCGAGTATTCCCGGTGAGTTTGCCGTCCGGGCAACGGTATTGGACGGTGCTGGATGAGGACCTGCAGGTGGTTGATGTCGCCGATGCGTATCTGCGGCATCTGCGGTTCGGCCACGACGCGGCCGAGTCCACGACGAAGGCGTATGCGCATTCGATCGCGTTGTTCCTGCGCTGGTGTGCCCGGTCGGGCCGGTCCTGGCAGGCCGGTGTGGAGGGTTTCGCGTTGTTCATGACGTGGCTGGCTCACGCCCGGTCATCGGTCGATGACGCCGCGAGCGTGGTGGTGGCCGGACCTGGCGCTGCTGCGGTGCGGGGCCCGTCGCGGATCAACGGGGTGCTGACCGCGGTGCGGGGCATGGTGGTGCACGCGGTGGCGACCGGCCACGGCGCGGCGGGGCTGGTGTCGATGCTGTATGAGGTCGCCGATGACCGGGACCTGCCGGCGGAGGCCCGCGGCGAGGACGGGCGGATGGCGTGGCGGATGCGGGCCCGGCATCGGCTGCGGGAACCGGAGACGACGATCGATCGGGCCAGCGACGAGCAGATCGTCGCGCTGCTGCGGGCGTGCCGGTCGGCGCGGGACCGATTGATCGTGTTGTTGATGGCGCGGGGCGGGTTGCGCCGCGGGGAGGTGTGCGGGCTGCGGCGCAGCGATGTGCACCTGCTGGTGGACTCGCGGCGGCTGGGCTGCGATGTCGAGCGCGCATCTGCATGTGGTGCGCCGAGACGACAACCCGAACCAGGCCTGGGCCAAGTCGCGGCGGGAGCGGGTGGTGCCGCTGGATTTCCTTGTGGTGCAACTGTTCGACGTCTACGAGTTCGAACGCATGCGTGTCACCGGCGCCGCCGACAGTGACTTCGTGTTCGTTAACCTGTTCCGCGGCAGGATCGGTGCGCCGATGCGGCCGGATGCGATCGGCGAGTTGATGGCCGCGGCGTCCCGGCGGGCCGGACTCGACGTCGCGGTGCGGCCCCACCAGTTGCGACATGCCTTCGGCAGCAACGTTGTTGATGCCGGGGCCGGGATCGATGTGGTCGCCGACCTGATGGGCCACGCCGCGGTGTCCTCGTCGCAGGTTTACCTGCATCCGGACTCCTCCCGGCTGCGGGCCGCCGTGGATGCGGTGCCCAGTCCCCGCGAGCAGGCCCAGGTGACCCGGTGACCGCCGTGGGGCTGGCTGAAAGAATCGCGGTCGAGCAGGACTGCGGCGAGTCCCCGCACGTGTTGGACGGGGTCGTGGTGATCGGCACGGCCGCGCGGCTGGCGAGGATGCTCGACCGCAGGTTCTTGGACGAGGCGGGGTGGGATCCGCGGACCAGGGTGTTGTCGTTGCTCGCGGAGCATCGATTGTTGGGCCGGACGGTGTGCCGGGCCGAGGGATGCCAGAACACCGTGCAATCCGGTCTCACGGTGTGTCATCGGTGCTGCACGCGCCTGACTCGGCGGGGAATGAACACGGCCGAGATCGCCGCTGCCGCATGCCTGCCCGCCGAACCCGCGTCCGCGACGCGGTGCGCGGTGCCGGGATGCCGGTGTGTGCCGACGGTGCGGCACGCGGTGTTGTGCGAGCCGCACGCCAAGAAGTTCCGCCTGCGGCGACCGCCGGTGTCGATGCAGCAGTTCCTGGCCGACCCGCGAGTGCGGCCGTTGCCGCCGATGCCCGCGTGCGCGGTGGCCGCGTGCACCCGGCCCGCCGACAGCGCGCGCGGCTACTGCAACACCCACTACCAGCGCTGGCGTAGCGCGCTCGGTACCAACCCTGAGTTCGATTCGCATCGGTGGCAAGCCCAGGAATCGGGTGTGGCCGAGTGCGGGCGGGTGAACCTGCGCGCGCTGCCGGTGCTGGTGGTGGTCGAGGTGCTGTTCGGCGTTCAGCAGCGCGTCCGGGGCGGGGCGAAGATCACCGAGGTAGAGCTGCGGGTGCTCTGCGACGGGCTGCGCCGGCGACAGGCCGCCTCGATCACCACCGACCGGGCCGAGATCACCCGCAACAAGTCCGTGCGGTCGCTGCGGAGCGCCCTGACCCAGCACGTCCGGCGGGCTCTGGCCGATCCCGGCAGCGAACAGGCAAAGGACACATGGGATCTCGCGGTCTTCGGCCATCGCGGGTCTTTGTCGTTCACCGGGATCGGCCAGGCCTGGCTGGCCCAGTCCGTCAAGCGGTGGGCAGCAGAACAACTCCCGCGCCACCGAGGTCGCGGCGCCGCGAGAGTGCGCGGCAAGATCAACGCGCTGCGGCTGCTGTCGGAGTTCCTCGGCCGCAGACCCGATGGTGGACTCGTCGCTTCGGCGTTGGGCCGCAGCGACATCGAGGATTTCCTCAACCGACTCGCTTATCTGGAGTCCGTCGGCGAGATCAGCCGATACCGGCGCAACGGCATCTGCCGTGACATGCGCGAGGTGCTGGCCGGGATCCGCGCCCTCGGCCTGACCCGGCCGGGGCAGACAGCCGCCGGACTGGCCGGCGATTTCGCCATCGAGCGCGGCGATATCCCCGCCGAACCCGAACGCGGCGAACCCGGCCGCGACCTGCCACCGGAGGTCCTGGCCATCCTGTGCGCCCACCTCGATGCCCTCGAACCCGTCGAGGTGCGGGTCGCCACCCAGATCGGCATCGACACCGGGCGCCGGCCCGAGGACATTCTCGCCTTGCCGTTGAACTGCCTGCACCGCGACAAGGACGGATCGGCGGTGCTGGTTTACGACAACGCCAAGGCCAACCGTCTCGGACGGCGTGTGCCGATCGGCGAAGCTACCGCGAAAGTCATTGCCGCTCAGCAGGACCGGGTGCGGGCGATGTTTCCTCACACCCCGCCCGCAGAACTGACACTGCTGCCCACACCACGCCGCAACCCCGAGGGGCGAAAGCCGATCAGCATCGATACGCTCGACAACCGGCACCGCGAGTGGATCTCGACCCTGCCCGTGTTGCGCACCCGCGACGGGGTCGAGGTCGACAAGACCAAGGTCACGCCCTATGCCTATCGGCATTGTTATGCCCAACGTCACGCGGATGCCGGGGTGCCGATCGACGTTCTGGCCGAATTGCTCGATCACCGTAGCTATTCCATGACCCGGCGCTACTACCGCATCGGCGAGGACCGTCGCCGCGACGCCGTCGACACCGTCACCGCGCTCAGTTTCGACCGGCACGGCAACCGGATCTGGCGTGACGCGCGCATGCTGCTGGAATCCGAACGCGCCCGCCACGCCGTCGGCGAGGTCGCCGTCCCCTACGGCACCTGCACCGAACCCACCAACGTCAAGGCCGGCGGCGGGGCCTGCCCGGTCCGGTTCCGCTGCGTGGGCTGCGATCACTTCCGCACCAACATCGCGTTCCTGCCCGACCTGCAGGCCTACCTCGATGATCTGCTACGCACCCGGGAACGGCTGGCCGCCACCATCGACGGGGTCGATGACTGGGCCCGCGCCGATGCCACCCCCACCGACGAGGAGATCACCCGCATCCGGCGGCTGATCAACCGCATCAAAGCAGACGTCGCCGACCTCAACGAGACCGAGCAAGCCCGCATCGACGACGCGATCGCTATCGTGCGCCGTCACCGCGCGGCCCACACCGTCCCGCTGGGCATGCCCAGCCTCACCCCACCCGCACCGACAACCATCGCCTCGGAGGCCACCGCATGACCACCACCGCTACCACGTCGAATCACACACCCGCACAATCCGTCTCGTCGACAACACGCACCCGATCGATGCTTGACGGCCGGCGCGACGACTCGATGCGCCGACGCCGGCGCGTGCTGGCCGCGATCGACCAAGCCGCCGCCGCCGGCGACCGGCTCAGCGCCACCGCGATCGCCCGCGCCGCCGCCGTTGACCGCACATTCCTCTACCGACACCCCGACCTGCTCGAGAAAATCCATGCGCTGCAAGCAGATCCAGTCCCGAGTGAGCACACCGGCCCTGGGGTCACCCGAGCCTCACTGCAGGCCGATCTGCTCGCTGCCCACGAACGCGCCGCCCGGCTCGGCGCGCGCATCCAGCAGCTGGAGAAGCGGCTGTCCGAAGCGCTCGGTGAACAGACGTGGCGCGAGTCCGGGCTCGGCGCCCGCACCGATATCGACGCCCTCCACCAGCGCATCAGCCAGCTCGAGCAGCACAACCTCGACCTTAAGCAACAACTCGACGAACGCGAGGAAGACCTCGCCGCAGCCCGGGCGGCCAACCGCGAACTCATGGCCCGACTCAACACACCAACCCGGCTGCGATGACACGCGCGAGTCTGCTTGCACCACACCTGTTGCGGTGGATAGCATCTCCGACATCAGCTTCTGAGCTGCACAAACTCAGAGAATCACGCTGGCGCACGGGGGCCGAGCCCTGGAGAACATCCCGGTGTCGTAGAGCACGGCGAAGAGCAATCGGTCCCGCAACCGGCCGCAGCCGTCCAGGATCGCCTGCACCTCGTCCGGCGACAGCACCCGCGGCAGCTTCTTCGGCGTCTTCAACGCGATCACCCGCCTCGACCTCGGCGTGCCCTTGCTGATGTGGTGCAGGAACGGCTTCCAACCGCCGCGCGCGCCGCCGACCTGCCACGAGGTCAGCAGCTCACCGACATCCACCCCATCTCGTGCAGCGTGGGTGTAAAACGCCCCGACGGCCGAAAGTTTGCGGTTTACAGTCGATTCCGTGCAATGATGCGGCACCGACGGCAACACCGCGACCTGCCCATGCCGGGCCTGCAGCGGAAGCCGCAGCCAGGCCACGAACTCACCGAGATCGTCGAGCCGAACGCCCCGCCAGTCCAGACCACGCTCGGCGAGAAAACCGAACCAGTCCTTGAGATCGTGCGCGTATGCCTTGACCGTGTTCGGTGATCGCTCGATGTCGGTCAGATACGCCAGATACCGGTCGACCGGCGCTACCGGAGCATCGTCGTCGCCGAGAACGGTCCACGACTCACGCAACGAGACCGGCGAGATAACTCGTGCAATCTGAGTTGCGTCCAGCAGAGTGGTGTACGAGCCGGTGATGACCGGCGTGTCGTAGCCGGATGAATGAAGGTCATCGCGTGATTCTTCGAGGGACCGACCAAAGTCACTCGAGCAAAGGAATCAACGCGATGACCATTGCCCACGATATCGACCTGTCTGCCGTGCTGGCCGAACGACTCACCACCACGCACCCTGATGTGCTGCGCGAGTTGTTGGCCGCCTTCATTCACGCCCTGATGGGCGCCGAAGCCGACGCGGTGTGCGGTGCCGGCTACGGCCAGCGCAGCAGCGAGCGCACCAATTCCCGCAACGGGTATCGGCACCGCGAGTTTGACACCCGCGCAGGCACATTGGATCTGGCGATTCCCAAGCTAAGGCAAGGTTCGTACTTCCCGGACTGGCTGCTGGAACGGCGCAAACGCGCCGAGCGGGCCCTGACCACGGTGGTGGCTACCTGCTACCTGCTGGGCGTTTCGACGCGGCGGATGGACAAACTCGTCGAGACTCTGGGCATCACCAGCTTGTCGAAGTCCCAGGTCAGCGTGATGGCCAAAGAGCTCGACGCCGCGGTCGAGGCGTTCCGGACCCGGCCACTGGATGCAGGCCCGTACACGTTCATGGCTGCTGACGCCCTGGTGCTCAAGGTTCGCGAAGCAGGCCGGGTGGTCAACGTGCACGCGCTGATCGCCACCGGGGTCAACGCCGAGGGCTACCGCGAAATCCTGGGCATCGACGTCACCACCGCCGAGGACGGGGCCGGCTGGCTGACCTTCCTGCGGTCGCTGACCGCCCGCGGCCTATCAGGGGTCCGTCTGGTCACTTCCGACGCCCACGCCGGTCTGGTGGCCGCGATCGGCGCCACCCTGCCTGGGGCATCGTGGCAACGGTGTCGCACCCACTACGCCACCAACCTGATGGCCATCACTCCGAAATCATCGTGGCCGTGGGTACGCACACTACTGCATTCGGTCTTCGATCAACCTGACGCCGGTTCCGTTGCAGCCCAATATGACCGCATCATCGACGCACTGGCCGACAAGCTCCCCAAGGTCGCCGACCACCTCGAAGACGCCCGCGCCGACCTGCTCGCCTTCACCGCCTTCCCCAAACAAATTTGGCGGCAGATCTGGTCCAACAACCCACAAGAACGACTCAACAAGGAAATCCGCCGGCGCACCGACGTCGTCGGAATCTTCCCCGACCGCAACGCCCTAATCCGCCTCGTCGGCGCGGTGCTGGCCGAACAACACGACGAATGGGCCGAATCCCGCCGCTACCTCGGCCTCGACGTCCTCAGCAAATCCCGCGCCGACCACACGCCATCAACAGAACAGGAGGACACCCCGGCGGCACTGACCGCCTAAACCACCAAGTCGAAGAATCACACGACGACGTCGTACACCACGTCCCTGGACTTGACCGCAATCTGCATCGTCCCTCCGCAGGTTCTTGCCTCCTGGACGACTGCAGATAATCACGTCCACCACGCAGAACCTGGGATCTGAACGCCTCGTGTCGGACATCAAGGACACCGCCCGGAGGACTCCAGATAACAATTGCGTTGGTGCTACACAGAACCCGCCGAATCTCGGTGTCGTAATCCAGGAACGGGATGAACTCATTCCAACACGACTGCCACAGTCGGATCAGGGCCGGATATCGGCTGCCCCAGCGGTCGGCGAGCGCCTCGAGCGCCGCTTCTGCGGCCGCCGCTGTCGGGGCGGTGTAGATCGGTTTGAGATCGCGGCGCAGGGCGTCCCAGTGCTGGCGCGGTACGTAGCGGAAGCTGTTGCGGATCAGATGCACGGTGCAGGCCTGCACGATGGTGGCCGGCCACACCTCACCGACAACGTCGGGCAGCCCCTTAAGTCCGTCGCAGATCAAGAAGAACGTGTCGGTGACGCCTCTGTTGCGCAGGTCGGTCAATACGGCGAACCAGAACTTGGCTGATTCCCCGGCGCCGTCGCCGGCCCACAGTCCGAGCACGTCCTTGTGCCCGGCCAGATCGACCCCGATCGCGGCGTAGAACGGTCGGTTGGCGACCTGACCGTCGCGCACTTTCACGCTCAGCGCGTCGATGAAGATTGCGGCGTAGACGGAGCGGCCGCGCGGTCCACTCCGCCATGTCGGCCAGGACCTTGTCGGTGATCCTGCTGATGGTGTCCGGGGAGATCTTGGCGTCGTAGAGCTCGTCGAAGTGGGCGGCGATCTCCCCGGTGGTCAATCCCTTGGCATACAACGACAACACGATCTCATCGACCCGGGTCAACCGGTGTTGATGCTTTCTTGACGATCTGGGGCTCGAAGCTGCCGCCGCGGTCGCGGGGCACGGCGATCTCGACCGGTCCGACCGTGTCGGTCAACACGGTTTTGGTGCGGGTGCCGTTGCGTGAATTCGGCGCCCCCCGCCCGGCCGGATCGTGCTTGTCATAGCCGAGGTGATCGGCGAGCTCCTCTTCCAGCGCGGTCTCGACCACCGTCTTGGTCAGCGCCTTAAGCACCCCGTCAGCGGTATCGGCGAACGACACCCCGCGGGCCTGGGCCGCCCGCACCAGCTCGCGGGCCGTCGCCAGCTCCTCCGGTGTCGGAGAGCTGACCATCACTTCATCATCGTGGACATCGGCTGTTGCTGTCACAGCCCTCATCGTTTCGGTCATCGTGGACCTTCCCCGCCAGGCTCACACCCGGCGTGTCGGGCCACTTACACCGAATTTCGGATACTCCCTCGCGGTGGTGTAGCGCCGCGCGGTGTTGTGGGAGATGCCGAAAACGAGAGAGACAGATGCAGCAGGTCGGGGCCTGCGGTCAGCGCTTCGTGAAGGATTCGGTCGGCACGGATGCGTTCGATCGTGAACCCATTGTCGCTCAACGATTGTTTCACCGATGTTTGACTCACCGGCGTTGTGCGCAATGCAGTTTTCGTCGTGAGTAGAACGTGCCGGTTCGGAGTGTGGGGCCATCTGTCCCGGCGGTGGTCGAGCCATGTGATCAGCGCTCTGTGGGTGAGCTCGCCGAGCCGTTGGTTGTCCAGCAAGGGTGATCCGCCGGTTCGGCAGGTCAATGTCGTCGAGCACCAGTTTGCGTATAACGCTTGTGCGGCAGGCATGTTCGACGCTCAATGCCACAACTAGGCGTGCACGCGGTTCGCTCGCGAGCTGTTCGATCGAGCGCACCTCATCATCGGTGATGGGCACGAGGTCTTGGTCTACTGGTTGGCTCTTCAAACCCGCTGTTGGGTTGCTGAAGACCAGACCATTCTTCTTGGCGTGCCGGAACAGCGACCGCAGCGCCTTGATCAGATTGTGGCACTGGTTTCCCTGAAACGGCCGCAGCGTCGCGTCGACGTCGGCCCTGGTGACCTCCCTGAGATGGTCGTAGGAGGTGGACCAGTGCGCGAGAAGGGGCCTGACCGCGCCGAAGTAGCTGTAGAGGGTCCTGGGCGATCGTGGGCGAGCACGTGCGCCGCCGACCAACAGGGTAAGGAGCCAGTGGTGCGACGGCTCGGCGAACCCTGGCGGAAGTTCCGCGGTGACGCGGTCGATCCAGGCACGGATCGGAGGTTCGGTGTCGTCTGTCAGCAGGTCGAAGTGGGAGAGGATTTCGACAAGCCTGCGACGGGACGCGAGCCGATGCGGCCGTGTTCGAACCTCTTTGAGCGGCACGCGATCACCGGGGGGCCGACCGGCCAGAAGGGTGACCAGGGCGTCGAGGCATCGGTTTGTGGTCTCACCGCACCAATCGTGGGCGGCAGCGCGTTCCCGGGCGTATACCGCAGCGGCCACGAGCACGGGGTCGTCGGATTCCAAGGCTGGATGCCGCCGGGGCGGGCGAGCAGGCAGTCCCGCCTTTCCGCGATAGTAGTGCGCTTTTTTTGAACAGCTTCTGCCGCAGGATTTTTGGTCGCGGCGACCGTTGGCTGGCAGTTCGGCTCCGCATTGCAGGCAATTCATCGCGGCGGCAGCGACCTTCCCGTCCGAGCGCGCGGGGTGACGGGACGTGCCTCACCGGCCGCAGCGGCGGCCTCCTCGCTACCCTTCGGCGTGGGTGCGGCCACGGTTTCGGGCTCGGGGATCAGCAGTTCGTCGATGGCGCAGTCGAGCACGGCGCAGAATACATCGAGATCGTGGAGCTTGATGGCGTTGGGGTTGCCCGACCACAAGCCCGACATCTTGCCGGCGCTGATCACCAGGCCGCGCTCGGCCAGCATCCGTTGGAGTTCGCTGGCCTTCCAAATGCCGCGGTTGGCCGCGGTCAGGCGTAGATTCCACTTCATTGAGCCAATCCTTAAGTTCGTAGGTGCAGTTACTTCGTGTTGTTACGTTGTGCTGTGACCCAGGCATCTTCGACGTGGGTGGCGTGGACGTGGATATATCGAGCCGTCGTGGCCGTCCAGGCGTGACCACATAATTCCTGGATGGCGAACAGGTTCATTCCGCCGAGGTAAAGCTGGGACGCGCAGAAGTGCCGCAGCACATGCGGGGTCAGCTTCCCCGACCACGCAGGCAGATGCCGGTCCGCCGCCTCCGCCAACGATCGGCGATAGACGTCAGCTGTCGCGCGCATGCACGTCCCGTCGATGTTCTTGCGTTCGGACGGAAACAGTGGCGCGGCATGGCTATTCGGGTCGATATCGAACAGTCCAAGCACGTCTTCGATGAACCATCTCAGGCTGCGGTCGGCGCCGTTGATCAGCGGCACCAGTCGCGGTTTGGGGCCTTTGCGGCGTGATCCCTTGCCGTGACGGACGTTCAGCTTGCCGAACCGCCCCAGCTCCCACCGCACATCGTCGAGGTCGAGCATCCGCGCCTCGTTGATGCGCAGTCCCACGTCGGCCGCCAGCCGGGCGACCGCGTAGTTGCGGGCGGCCGGGGCGAACTTGCGGCAGGTGACCAGGCTGGATTCAATCGGTCGTTGCAACACCGGCTTGCTGAAGTGAGTGTAGGTGTTCGTTGAACGCTTCGGCCGGGGTGCGCCATCCGAGGGTCTTGCGTGGTCGGGTGTTGAGGGTGTGAGCGATCGCCGCGATGTCGTCGGCGTTCCACCGGGATAGGTCGGTGCCCTTCGGAAAGCATTGGCGCAACAGGCCATTGGTGTTCTCATTCGTGCCACGCTGCCACGGACTCTTCGGGTCGGCGAAGTACACCTTGACCCCGGAGGCGATCGAGAACTGGGCATGCGCCGACAGTTCCTTTCCCCGGTCCCAGGTCAGCGACCGGCGCAGTTCCTCGGGCAGCGAGGTGATCGTCTGCGCTAGGGCGTTGGCCATCGTGAGGGCGCCGTAGCCGGCCAGAGCCGGCCCGTTCTTGGTCCGCGGAATCAGCCCGTATCCGGCCTCCCGCGGAAGATGGATCAACATCGTGAACCGACTGCTGCGCTCGACCAGCGTGCCGATCGCGCTGCGCTGCAACCCGATCAGCAGATCTCCCTCCCAGTGTCCCGGGACCGCGCGATCAGCGACCTCCGGCGGCCGAGCGCTGATCAACGTCTCCGGCGTGACGTGCGCCCACGCTTTCTGCCGAGACCGTGCCCGCGGCACCCGCAATGCCCGACCCCGGCGCAGGCAGGTGATTAAGTCCCGCTTGAGCGCACCGCGGCTTTGCACGTAGAGCGCTTGGTAGATGGCCTCGTGGCTGATCCGCATGGATTCATCATCAGGGAAGTCAAGCTTGATCCGATGGGCGATCTGCTCAGGACTCCATGCTGTCACCCAGGCCCGATCCCCTCGGTGCGGCTTGTTGCGTCCCTTCCACGGCGTCGCGGCCGGACCAGCCATGATCTGCCCGTAAGCGCCACGAACGACACCGGAGAGCTTGTCCTGGACGTACTGGCGCAGCCGGTCGTTGCCGACCAGCTTGGCCGTCTTCGGGCGCCTCGCCCGCCTTTCGGCATGCCACTGCGCGACCGAGGCCTTGTAGTCGAGCCGATACGTGCGCGTCGAGGCGTTACGGCGCAGCTCACGCGAGATGGTCGACGGCGCCCTGCGCAGCCTCCTGGCTATCTCGCGCACTCCGGCACCATGGGCACGCCATAAAGCGATGTCTTCGCGCTCATTCGAGGATAGGTAGCAGCCCGAAACAGTTTCTGGCAAGCGTGGATTCACGCCGCCAGCATGGCGGAACCAGCGGAACCCGACCGGCGAAGACACGCCCGCTTCGGTAGCGGCGTCCTCGGTCATCGCTCCGGCAGCGATCCCCGCCCAGAACCGGACCCTGTCCTGCCGCCAGGCCACCGACGGCCGCCCCGGGGAGGGCATCTGCCCCCGATACGCACGAACCTCCAACTGCCGCTTCCCATACGCCACCACACACCTCCGAGGAATCGAGGTGTTGCAACGACCGATTGAATCCAGCCAGTTCCTGGCGCCACCCGGCGAACAGCTGCTCCACCTCGTCGGCGGTCGGAGGGATACGCAGCTGCGGATCGACCGAGGCTCGCGGCCGGTTGATCTCGTCCAGCGGGCACTCGACGACCCGACCTGTCATGTTGTGCAGGTCGATCTTGTGCCGAAGCTCCAAGAACTGGAAGTACACGGTCAGTGCCGCCGCCCGCCCGGTGCGAGTCGAGGGGTTGGCGTCGCGCAGCACCTTGCCGAAATAGACGTCGACATCGGCGGGCCGCATCTCCCACAGCGGCCGGCCGAACCAGTCGTGGATCAGCTCGAGGTGGTTGATGTCGTTGCGGATCGTGCTGTCGACCAATCCGGCCGACGCCCGTGCCAGCACGAACCCGGCCAACACATCGGTCTCGAAGTCGGCAAGCTCCTCCTCGCTCGCCGGTACTCGATGTTCCCGCAGATCGCGGACCACAGCCAGAGCCAACCCACGCCTCCTCGACTTCACCTAAAGTGAAGAAACATCATCTGATCAACTATTCAGTCAGCAAGAATGATGCCGGTTCATCAGAGAGTTTTGATGGAGGGACACGCCAACAACGGCTGTTCCAGGCGTTGAAAGGGCTAACGGGCGATACCCGTGGGCTCAGGAACTCGTCGACTGTTGGCTAACGTGACTAAGCCTCTCTCTCTCCGACTCCGACTCGGAGTGACGAAGACGAAACTGCGTTCACGCTCGTTGCGCATCTTGCAACGCAGTGCCTGGCCCACCGATGCCACCACCCGCCGCTCGCTCAGCCGCGATTTTCCGTGTTCGTTCACATGGTCGACGACGACGCGGACACTGTCCTGCACGTTGATTCTCTCCTGGAGTTGTGGGATCCAATCAGCAACTCTGACGGCCGGACATCACCTCGGAGGCATCCGTACTGCGCCATCGAGACGGATCGTCTCGCCGTTGAGCATCGGATTCTCAACGATGGCTACGACCAGGTGTGCGTACTCGGCAGGATCACCGAGTCGGTTTGGGTGCAACGTCAGCGCCTTGAGAGCGGTTAGCGCAGCCTCTGGAAGTGAGTTGAGAAGCGGGGTTTCGAACAGCCCCGGAGCGATCGTGTTGACCCGGATCAAGTACGACGACAGATCACGCGCGATCGGCAGCGTCGCCGCCATCACACCTCCCTTGGAAGCGGAGTAGGCCGCCTGCCCGATCTGGCCGTCGAAGGCCGCGCCGGAGGAAGTGTTGACGATCACGCCACGCTCGCCGCCGACGGGGTCGTTCTGCGACATTGCGTATGCGCCCAGGCGCACGACGTTGAAGGTCCCGATCAGGTTGATCTTGATTACTTTCTCGAACGCGTCGAGCGGGAAAGGGCCCTTCTTGCTGACGGTCTTGGTGCCATCGCTGACGCCGGCGCAGTTGACGATGATACGCAATGTCTTGTCCGCGTTGGCGATCTCGATGGCCCTGGTCACTGCATCCTCGTCGGTGACGTCGGCGGGCGCGAACCGGACGGTGTCGCCGAGGAGGCTTAGCGCGTCCGTGTTTGCATTGGGCAGGTCGACGGCGACCACCCGCGCTCCGGACCGCGCCAGCGTCTCCACCGTCGCCAAACCGAGCCCGGACGCGCCACCGGTGACGACCGCGCTGCTAGCTGCGATGTCCATTCGGCTGCTCCTTTTGTGTGTCTGTCTACAGGCTTCGCGCGATCAGCACCTTCATGATCTCGTTGGTGCCGCCGTAGATCTTCTGCACCCGAGCCGCCGCATACATCTGCGCGATCGGGTATTCCATCATGTAGCCGTATCCACCGAAAAGCTGCAGGCACTTGTCAGTGACCTCTACTTGTTTGTCAGATCCCCACATCTTGGCTATCGATGCGGTTGCGGCATCGAGTTTTCCGTCGAGGTACCGGCCGGTGCAGTAGTCGATCAGCGCCTTGCCGGCCAGCACCTCCGCCTTGCATTCGGCCAGCACGAACTTGGTGTTCTGGAAGGCGAGGAGGGGCTTGCCGAACGCGGTGCGCTCCTTGACATAACGGATCGTCTCTACTACCGCCGCCTCCGCCATCGCGATCGCCTCGACCCCGATGGTCAACCGCTCGCGCGGAAGTTGCTCCATCAACTGGGCGAAGCCCTTGCCCTCAACGCCGCCGAGCAGGTTTGCGGCCGGCACCCGCATGTCGGTGAACGCAAGCTCCCGGGTGTCCTGGCCGTGCTGGCCGACCTTCTCCAGAACCCGGCCGCGCTGGAAACCCGCCAGCCCTTCGGTTTCGGCCACCATCAGCGACAGTCCGGACTCAGTTTTGGCCACGATCACCACCAGGTCGCAGTGGGAACCGTTGGAGATGAAGGTCTTCGAGCCGTTGATGACGTACTCGTCGCCGTCGCGAACCGCGGTGGTGCGAATCGACTGCAGGTCTGACCCGGTGCCCGGTTCGGTCATCGCGACGGCGATCACCATCTCCCCGCTGACCATCTTCGGGATCCAGCGCTTCTTCTGCTCCTCGGAGGCATACTCGGCGATGTAGTGGGAAGCCAGCGTCGAATGCACGGAGAAACCGAACGCGGTGTCGTGCGCGTAGGCGCGCTCCTGCATCACCACCGCCTCGTGACCGAAACTGCCGCCACCACCGCCGTATTGCTCGGGCAGGTCGAGGCCCAAAAGCCCGGCAGCGCCGGCTTTGTTCCAAAATTCTCGGTCCACCTTCTGCTGTTTCGCCCACCTGGCTTGGTTGGGAGTCGCTTCCTTGCGGAAGAACTCGGCGGCGTGCTTGCGCAGGAGTTTTTGATCCTCGGTCTCCCACGGAACGACGTAGTCCGGGAATAAGAGTCCGGGCATGCTTTACCTACTTTCCGGTGAACTGGGGCGCGCGCTTGGCGAGGAATGCCGCCTGGCCCTCGTGACTGTCGGCGGAATGCACCGCCACGTAGAAATTCCGTTTCTCGTGTTCGAGTCCCTGCGTCAGTGATGTCTGAAACGCGTGCACAGCGGCATCCTTGGCCAGCGCCACCGCTAGCGGGGAGTTCGTCGCGATCCGTTGCGCCATCGCCAGCGCCCGTGGCACGGCCTCGCCGTCGGCGACGACTTCGGCTACCAACCCTGCATCGCACGCCTCCTGGGCCTTGATGGAATCGCCCGTCAAAAGCATTGCCATAGCCTTGGATTTGCCGATCGCCCGAATGAGGCGTTGAGTTCCGCCAGCGCCAGGGATTGCGCCGATCTTCACCTCGGGAAGTCCGAATTGGCCCGACTCGCCGGCGATGACAATGTCGCAGGCCAACGCCAGCTCACAGCCGCCCCCGAGTGCGTATGTCTCGACCGCGGCGATGACCGGCTTCGGAAACGCAGCCAGTATCGACCAGAAGCTCTCATTGGACTCTCCGGTGACCAGTGGCCGGGCCCGGATCTCGTCGAACGCCGTGATGTCGGCGCCGGCGCAGAACATGCCGTGGGCGCCCGCGATGACCACGGCCAACACGGCCGTGTCGGACCGCAACGCCGCCAGCTCGGCCCCCATCGCGCCCAACAGCTCGTCGTTGAGGCTGTTCTTCGACTTCGGGCGATTGATCTCCAGCAGGGCCACCGCACCGTCGCGAGTCGATCGCAAAATTTGTTTGTTCACGTGACCGCATCCCGGTAAACGTCGGCGTGTTCGGCCCGCAGGATCTTCTTGTCCAATTTGCCGACACTGGTGCGCGGCAACGCCTCGACGAAGAGAACCGCGTCGGGCATCTGCCACTTGGCGAACTGCCCCTGCAGACAACCGACGATGTCATCGCGGGTCAGCACGCCACCTTCGACGGGCACGACGATGGCCAGCGGACGTTCCTGCCACTTCGGATGGCTGATCCCCACAACCGCGGCCTCCTTCACCAGCGGATGTCCGACGATGGCGTTCTCCATATCGATAGAGGAAATCCATTCACCGCCGCTCTTGACTACGTCCTTGAGGCGGTCGGTGAGCTTGAGATACCCGTTCGGGTAGATTGTGCCGACATCGCCGCTGCGCCAGTAACCGTCGAGGAAGCGGTCGGCGTTGTCGTCGTCGTCGAGCTGGTGGTATCGCTCGATGACCCAGGGCCCACGCATCAGTACCTCGCCGACACTCTTACCGTCGTGCGGCAGGTCATTGCCGTTGTCGTCGACGATCCGGATGTCGATACCGGAAGCGGGCAGCCCTTGAAAACGCTTGAAATCCCATTTCTCGTCGTCGGTGATCGTGCCCTGCAGGGACGGTTTGATGCCCATGTTCATCGTGATCAGCGGCGTCGTCTCGGTCGCACCGTAGCCCTGCACAAAATCGGCGCCGGTGAGCTCGTGGAAATCGCGCATCAGCGACTTCGCCGGCTCGGTCGCACCGGACAGCAGTCTCGTCCTGCTGAAATCTGGCTTCACAGCAAGGGTCTTGATGTAGTCCAGCATCGGCTGGAAAATCGCCGGTGCGCCGTTCGCGACGGTCACATTCTCCGCGATCATCACGTCGACGAGCATTTGCGTGTTCTCGGCCAGGTAGCGGCCGGGTAGGATCACCTTCGCCGCGGTCCACATCGCGGTGTGCGGAAGCCCCCACGACTGGCCGTGAAACATCGGGGTGATGAGCATCGCGGTGTCCTCGCGACGGAGATTGATCGCTGCTGCCATCGCCATCGCGTGTAGGTAGCTGCCACGATGCGAGTAGTAGACGCCCTTCGGCCGACCCGTCGTTCCCGATGTGTAACACGCGCTGTAAGCAGAGGTTTCGTCGATGACCCGCCAGTCGATCTCGGTGTCGGACTCGGCCATCAGGTCCTCGAGGTGAAAGACGTTTTCCAGCGTGGTGTCGATCTCGGTGAGCGGCTTATCCGACATTACGATCCAGCCCTTGACCTTCGGCACGTGTGGAGCCAACGCCTCGGCGACCGGAAGGAGTGTCTCGTCGACCAGGATCCATTGCGCCTCGGCGTGGTCAGTGACGTAGCTCAGGTCTTCGGTGGCCAGCCGCAGATTCATCTGCAGCATCACCGCGGCGATGCCGGGAATGGCCCAGCTGAGCTCAAAGTGCCGCTTGCTGTTCCAGTCGAGCACTCCGACTGTGTCGGCCGGGCCGATCCCTATTCCTCTGAGCGCGTTCGCCGCCCGCTTGACCCGAACGTACAAGTCTGCGTAGGTGTACCGCTGCCAGTCGCCCTCCGTGGTGCGGTAGACGACCTCTTGCTCGGGATAGGTGCGCGCCGCATGTCTGATCAGGTTGGTGGTGTTGAGCTGGTAGTGGTCGCCGTGCGTCGACGGCACGCCCTTCACGATTTCCCTGACCATGTCTGTGCCTTAGATTCGTTCGATGATGGTGGTGTTGGCGGTTCCGCCGGCCTCGCAGATGGTCTGCAGGCCGTAGCGCTGTCCGGTGCGCTCGAGTTCGCACAGCAGATCGGTGAGCATGCGGGCCCCGGTCGACCCGAGCGGATGCCCGATTGCGACCGAGCCTCCGTTGACGTTGAGCTTGTCATCGGGAATGCCGAACTCGCGTTGCACCATCAGCGGCACCCCGGCGAAGGCCTCGTTGACCTCGAACAAGTCGATGTCGCTGACACTCAGGTTGGCGCGCTCGAGCGCCCTGTGGGTGGCGTCCAGTACCGCGGTGAACTGCAGTACCGGGTCCGCCGCGGCGACCGTCATCGCCAGGAACCGCGCCCGCGAAACCAGCCCGCTGCGTTCTGCGTAGCCACGCTCGGCGATCAGCAACGCCGCTGCCCCGTCGCTGATCTGGGAAGAATTGGCCGCGGTTGTGCGGCCGTCGGCCGCGAAAACAGGCTCCAGCGACGCGATCTTCGCCGGATCCAACTGCTCACGGATTCCTTCGTCGGCACTGACGGGCGCCGCCGACGGATCCAGCGGATCGACGGTGATCGGCACCAACTGCGCGCGAAACTTTTTCGCCCGGGTCGCGGCGAATGCTCGCTCATGGCTTCGGATACTGAATTCGTCGAGTTCCTCGCGAGAAATACCGAACTTGGAGTTCAGCAACTCCGACGCCGCCCCTTGCGCCACCAAGTTGTCGTCGTAGCGGGCCAACTCCACGGGCGAGTACTGCGGACCGAGCGGCGCGCCCGGCATGAACGACGCAGGCATCGGCACCTGCGACATCGACTCCACACCGCACCCAATCGCCAGCTCGTAGATGCCCGCGGTGACGCCGAATGCAGCGAAGTTGACCGCCTGCTGACCGGACCCGCATTGGCGATCAATGGTGACCGCCGGCACCGATTCGGGTAGACCCGCAGCCAGCACCGCGTGCCGCCCGATATTTCCGGACTGGTGCTCATGCTGCATCGCACAGCCGACGATGACGTCATCGATGTCTTTGGCATCGATCGCACTGCGCTCCACCAGGTTTCGCAAGGTGTGACCGAGCAAGTCGGCCGGATGCCACCGGCTCAAAGCGCCACCTCGTTTACCCACCGGCGTGCGCACCGCCCCGACAATCACTGCTTCGCGCGCGTTCAATGTTCCACTCCTTGTTCCGGTGTACGAATTCCAACGATGGGGATGTCAACCGTCTCGGCGACTTCTTCCCAGTGGCGCGTGCTTTGTCCGGCAAAGACTCGTGCGAGATCCTCGTGGGTATCTGCTGCGCCCAGGACCTCGAGGGTCCGCTTCTGGAAATGCGGTTCGATTGCGCCCAGGGCGATATAGCCGTCGGCACTGGCGTAGATCCCGTAGGTCGGAGTCGCGCCACCGAGCGGGTCGCCGGGCCCTGCGACGCCGTACCGCACGGCTGCGCCGGCGTCGGCTGCGGCGTCCGCCAGTACGATCCGGACGTGTTGGCCGGCACCGGAATTCGGCCTATCAAGCAGCGCCAACAGGGCCCCGGACACGGCACGTTCGGCACCCAGGAGGTCCACGACCGGAACCGCCGGCATCAACGGGGGCTGCAGGGTGCCGTGCGTGGCCTGATAGGTCAGGTCGTGGCCAGGACGCTCCTCGAGGTCACCGTCGTAGCCCACGATTTCGACGTGACAGAGCCCCGGATACCTGACATGCGCGTCGTCGAGCCCGAGCCTGCGTAGCGCCGAAGGGCGCATGGCGGTGAGCAACACATCGGCGGAAGTCAGCTCGACGTCCAGCTTGGCGCGGTCGCCGGCGTCCTTGAGGTCCAGAACCAAGACCGTCTGCTTGCTGGCGAGCTCTGCGTACCAGCCGGGCGCGACCGCGGCCAAGGGATCTCCGGTAGGGGGCTCCACCTTTGTTACCGACGCGCCGAAGCGCGCCAGCCGTGCCGCCGCGAGCGGGCCCGGGATGTTCACCGCAAGCGACACGATGCGAACGCCGTTCAGACTGCCCTGCACCATGTGGTCCTTCAATTGATACCGTACGACTGTACAGGAAGCTTCCTATCTGTACAAGAAGTGATGTTCACTGTACACTTGCCCGGAACGAAGGAGACGCATGGGACCGTTCGCCGATCCACGCGCAGGCGCAGACGACCTGACCGCGAAGGCGCGCATTCGCAACGCCGCGATGGACCTGTTCGCGGAGTTCGGGGAGGACCGCACGTCGATGCGAAATATCGCCTCGAGAGCCGGCGTCACGGTCGGGCTGGTTGTCCACCACTTCAAGACCAAGGACGGAATCCGCCGCGCCGTTGAACAACTCGTCGTCGACTACTTCGCGCAGACGATCGCGCAGGTCCCCGTTGATGGAACACCAAGACAAGTCGCCACGGCGCGTGACGTGGCTGTGAAGGAGATGCTCGAATCGAACCCAGCCGTCGTCAACTATCTGCGCCGCGCGCTACTGGACCCCGCAGGGTCTAAAGGCCAACTGCTCCAGCGATTGACAGAGCTGACCCGAACGGAGCTCATCAAAGCCCGCGACGCCGGTATCGCAAATGCGGAGCGAAGCGGATCCACCCAGATCATCGACATCATGGTCCGACAGCTGGGACAGCTCTTCCTGCAACCGATGATCGACACCATGTGGGATCAAGTCTCCCGCCCAGACGAGTCAGACGACGACAAACCGACACTGCACGTCGCCGTTCGCTCCAGTGGCCCAGCACCTTCAGCGCGTCATAGGAATACTTCGGCTTGCGCTGCCGGCGAGGTCGTTTGGCGACCTGCCGGCCCGCTCCCGGCGGCCGGGCCGCGGCCGTCAACCGGCGCCGAGCATTGTCACGCGACCAGCCGGTGACCTCCACCACCTGATCCAGAATCTGCCCCTTATTCGCCTTCGACGCCTTCACATACGCCTTGGCGAACTTCGCGGTGATCTCGGCACGAGACGACATCGACAGCCCACTCTCCATGCCTGGCGGGGATCACCGTTTCGCGGGCATTCTTACGTGATGCACCGAGGGCGTTTCGCGGGCACTTTTCGTGATGCTTGCCGGATGCTTGCCGACCTCGTGGATCCGCAGTAGCGTGGTTCCAACACCTAGTACTATTGGTACCTGGAACTACACGTCACACGTTCAAGGAAGGGGCTAGCATTCATGGCGAGTGACCACGCAAGGCAAGAGGCAAAGTCGGTGACCGCAGCGAGCGCTGGATCCCGTTATCCGAGGACCCGACGGATAAGCTTTCCGTTTGGCGGCGACGGCGGCACACACGGCAAGTACTTCGTCAACGACGACATCGTGTTCAGCCACTTCGTGGCGAACCTATCGGGTGCGTTCCCGTCAGGGGAGGAGTTGTTTATTCGGTCGGTGCGTCGATTCTCAGATGAGGTCACCGATCCCACGTTGAAGAAACGGGTGGCGGGCTTCATCGGCCAGGAATCGGTCCACGGACAGCAACACCGCCTGCTGAACGAGAAACTCATCGACATGGGTTACCCGATCGCTTGGTGGGATTCGAAGAAGTTTAACGACTGGGTCAAGCGACTGGAGGAGCGGCTGCCTGCGCGGCTACCCCTGGCGGTAACAGCAGCTGCAGAACACTTCACCGCCGTACTTGCTGAGCGCACGCTGGGCGAAGAGGAAATCCAGGCGATTCCGGGCGAGTTGCAGGTGTGGAACGTGCTGAACTGGCATGCCGTGGAGGAACTTGAGCACAAATCGGTCGCATTCGATGTCTTCCGCACGGTGGCGGGAGGTACGGAGCGGATGCGCAGGAGTGTGATGGCCGTGATGATTCCGACCCTGCTTCTCCTCATAGCCGTCACATTGGTTTACTCGCTGGCGCACGACCCGGATGGGCGTCGTCAGCCGCTACGGGTGATACGGGAGGCCTATCGGCTGTACCGTGGCCCCATCTTCCGGGGTTTGATCCCAGACCTTACGAAATATCTGCGACCGGGATTCCATCCTGACGACATCGACACGAACGCGTTGTTGGAGCACTGGCAAGAGGAACTCTTCGGCACCGACGGAGAACTCGTCGGCTACCTGAAGTGATTGCGAACATCCACAACAAAAGGGATTGCCATGGTAGCTAGTCAGGCAATGGCTGCGAAAAGCGGAACAGCAGCCGAAAAAGTAGCCGAGAGTACGTATCCTAAGGCTCGGCGGATTCGGTTTTGGTTCGGCGATCCCGAGCCGATGGACCACCATTTCGTTGAGGGCAATATCGTGTTCAGCCACCTTGTGGCGTTGCTGTCCGGCGTGTTTCCGCCAGGTGAGGAGTTGTTTATCCGGTCGGTTCGGCGCTTTGCCGATCAGATGACCGATCCGGTACTGATGAAGCGGGTGGCCGGATTCATTTGGCCAGGAGTCGGTGCACGGCCAGGAACACCGCCGGCTCAACGAGAAGCTCATCGAGATGGGCTACCCGATTGTCCGGCTGTTTATGTTCCCGCATGACAGCCGCCGGGAGCGGTTGATCGTGCGAATTGAGAACCTGCTGCCAGCGCGGGTACCCCTGGCGGTCACGGCGGCGGCCGAGCACTACACCGCGACACTGGCTGAGCGCATGCTGGGCGAAGAGATACAAAAGATTCCTGGCGATCCCGAGGTGCGAAACCTGCTCAACTGGCACGCGGTGGAAGAGCTGGAACATAAGTCGGTGGCGTTCGACGTCTACCGGGCCGTCGATGGGCCGGAGTGGCTCCGGATCGGGGTGATGGCGGTGCTGTACATCCTGACGATCCCGGTGGTGTCGATCGGGGTGCTGTTGTCTATTTTGGCCGATCCGCGGGGATGGCGCCCGATCAAAGTGGCGCGTCAAACGCGTGCGGTGTTCCGGGACCCGTTGGTGCAGGGGCTGATGGCCGATCTGCGCATGTACCTAAAGCCGGGCTTCCATCCCGACGACATCGACACGACCGCGCTGGTGCAGCAGTGGCGGCAGGAGCTGTTCGGCGACGACGGTGCCCTTGTCGGTCATCTCAAGTAGCAGGAAGGCCATGAGTTCAAGTTGAGTACAACGATCGACATCGAGCAGTTACCGACTGTCGAGCGTGTCACTCCAGACCATGAAGTCGTGATCGTCGGCGCTGGATTCGGCGGTATCGGTGCTGGTATCTCCTTGCAACGCAGAGGCATTCACGACTTCGTGATTGTCGACAAGTGGGATCAGGTGGGCGGCACCTGGCATGCGAACACTTATCCGGGTGTGGCGGTGGATATTCCCTCGTTTGTCTACAGCTTTTCCTACGAGCAGCGTGGTGATTGGTCGCGGATCTTCGCTCCGGGTTACGAGCTTCGCGATTACGCCAGCGACCTTGTGGACAAGTACGGCCTAGCTCAAAAGTTGCGGCTGAACACTACGATCACCTCGGCGGTGCTCGATGAGCGCAATAGCCTATGGCGATTGACTACCGACGCCGATCAGGAGATTACCGGCCGAAATGTAGTCATGGCGGTCGGTGGCCTCGAACGCCCGAAGATGCCTGATATCCCGGGTCTCGACGAGTTCGGGGGTGTGCTCATGCACACCGCACTCTGGGACCATGACGTGGCGCTGGCGGGCAAGCGCGTCGCGGTCATCGGCACTGGCGCAACGGCGCTGCAGGTCGTCCCGGCCATTGTCGACGAAGTCGAACATTTGACAGTCTTCCAACGAACACCGATATGGGTGTTCCCAAAACCTGACAAGGAGGTCACGTCCGCCATCCGGTGGGTTCTGGGGCGTAAGCGAATCCGTTCGGGTATCCGCCTGGTGGGAACCGTCGCAACCGAGGTCGGCATGGCCGGGATGTGGGTCGGTCCACAGTGGCTGACGAACGCGAGCCGCCGGATGCTTGAGGTTCCTACCCGCCGCTGGATGCGCCGCCAGATCGATGACCCGGTCGTTCGGGAGAAGCTGATCCCACGCTACGGGTTAGGCTGCAAGCGCCCGTCGATGTCAAACGACTACTTGCGTACCTTCAACCGCGACGACGTCAGCCTGGTCACCGATGCGATCGAGTGCATTACCAAGAAGGGGGTACGGACGGCGGACGGCGTGGAGCACGAGATCGACGTGTTGATCTGCGCGACCGGGTTCAAGCTGTGGGAGGCGGGCGCGGTGCCTCCCTTCCCCGTCATCGGGCGGGGCGGCGTCGATCTCGGGCGGTTCTGGAGTGAGCAGAGATACCAGTCGTACCAGGGTGTTTCGGTTCCCGGATTTCCGAACATGTTCTCAATCACCGGGCCCTACGGATTCGTGCTCGGCTCGTACTTGTGGATGATCGAAGCGACATCGGCTCACCTGAGCCGCGCCATAGCCGAAGCGAAGCGCCGCGGTGCAACGGTCTGCGAGATTCGTCAGGAAGCCCACGACGAGTATTTTCGGAAATGCCTGAAGCGCCAACAGAATAACTTCCTGTTCACTCCGGCGTGTGCGGGTTCGAACACCTACTACATTAATAACCAGGGCGATTCACCGTTTCGGCCGTCGACGCACGGCGAAATGTACTGGCAGAACCGCTATTACAACCTTGATGTCTACCGATACAGCAGGGGCGTTGCGGTTCTGGACGCAGCCGCGGCCATGACGAAGGAGAGCCTGTGAAGTTCAACCGATTGCGACCGCGCCTGGTGGTGGTCACCGGGGCTGGAAGCGGCATTGGCCGGGCGACAGCGATCAGGTTCGCTAAGCTCGGCGCCCACGTCGTGGTCTCCGACATCGATCTGGATGCGGCACAAGCGACCACCGCGATGATCCGCGGTTACGGCCTCGGCGCGTCGGCGGCGCAGTTGGACGTCACCGACCCCGACGCCTGGGCGGTGTTCGGTCGCGATGTGTTAGCCGATCACGGTTACACCGATGTATTGGTCAACAACGCAGGTATCTTGGTGGGCGGCCACTTTTTGCAGCTGAGTCCCTCGGATTGGGACCGCCAACTCGGTGTGAACCTAATGGGTGTCGTCCACGGATGTCGTGTGTTCGGCGCCCAGATGGTTGAGCGCGGCGGTGGCCACATCGTCAACATCGCGTCAGCGGCGGCGTTCACACCCACGCCGGTGATGGCGCCGTACTCGGTGTCCAAGGCGGGCGTGAAGATGCTGACCGAGTGCTTGCGGCTCGAACTCGGACCGAGAGGCATCGGCGTCAGCGCCGTGTGCCCGGGTGTGATCAACACCAACATCGCTGATCGCGCGATCGTAGTCGGCGTCGATCAGAACCTGATCGAACAAGGAAAGCAGTTCACGAAGAAGCTCCAGGAATTTAGCGAGAAGTTTAGGGTCTCGCCGATGAGCTCGGACCTCGTAGCTCGTGCCGTCGTACGTGCGGTACGGTTTGATTTGGCGGTCGTGCCGGTGCGCACCGAGGCCTGGCTGGGCTATTTCATGCTCCGTATCGCCCCTGGTGTCAACCGCCGTATGATGCAGCCATTCTCGGTGGACGCATTTCAGCGGCTGGGTGCTCGCCTGTCAAAGACAGTGGGTGCTGCGGACCAGGGTGAGCTTGCCGCCGGTGGAGCCGAGGCGGCGGCACCGGTCACCAGCACGGGAAAGTAGGGTGCGGGCTGATCAGCGGCCAATCGTAGGTGCTCTGCCGTCAATACGCCGTGCAGCTCGGGTGAAGGGGTTCCCCTGATTCCGTGGGGACTTGACTTGTAGTGATCTTGATTCCTGCTGCCCCCGGCTAGGTGCGTGGGTCGGTAACGGATTTGTCGGGTCGGCAGGTGGATTTGTCCTGGACGGAGGGCATCGGGCGGCGTTTTGTTGGCCTGGTGGTGTGATCGGGCGGGCCGCATTCCGCGGGATGGCGGATCGGTGGCCGTAACTCGCTGCGCACGACCCTTTCAGCCGGCCGCAGCCTGCGCTGCAATGTTGTAGTAGGAGGGTTCGCAGGTTGTGGCAGGCGGCGAGCAGGCGCCATTCGGCGCGGGCGTGATGGTGGCCGCGGAGCAGGAGTCGACTCGCCCCCTGGGTGGTCTTCATCTGCCCGAACACCGGCTCGACGATCACCTTGCGCCGCGAATATGCGGCCTTGCCCTTCTTGGTGCGAAGTTTGCGGGCCATCCGCGCCTTTGGTGTCGCATTTTTCGGTGTCCGTCCCCGTGGCGCGTCGGGAACCTGCTCGCCGTGGGCGAGCCGGCCGGTCGCGATCAGCGGATCGGTGCCCGCCTTGTGGGCGGCGTCGATGTTGTTCTCACTGAAGTAGCCGGCGTCGGCGAGCGTCTGACGCGGTGTGGTCGCGGTGTTGGTGATGGTCTGGGCGAGCAGCTCGCCGAATGCGGGGTTGTCGGCGCCGGATTCGGCGAAGTCGGTCGCAACGATCACCTGATGTTCTTCATCGACGACGGCCTGCGCGTTGTAACAGTAGTGGAAGCTGCCGTCGGCGGTCTTCATGATCTGGGCGTCAGGGTCGGTGAAGTTGCGCTGCGCCTTGGGCTTGACGGTCGCGCACTGTGCTGCCTGCTCGGCGGCCCGCGCGGCCGCGTCGTCATCATGGCCGGCGTTTTGCGCCCTTGCCCGGGCCTTGTCCGCGGCCTGGTCTTTGGCGTGTTGTTCCAGGGGGCGTGTCATTCCATCTGTGTAAGTCCGGGGTGGTCCATCATCGGACCGCCGTTGGGCGGACAGAAGGAGTGTTTTGTGACCAAGACCATGCAGATGCCGGCTGAGGAGACGACCGCGGCGCGGCGGCTGGCCGAGATGTTCACCGAAGAGACGCTGGACTCGTTGATTAAGGATGCGGTGAAGACCGGGACCCCGATCGACGGCGCGGACGGTTTGCTGAACCAGCTGACTAAGGCCGTGCTGGAGCGGGCGCTGAATGCGGAGCTAACCCACCATCTGGGCTATGAGGCCGGCGATCCGGCCGGACGCGGATCGGGAAATTCGCGCAACGGCACCACGCCGAAAACGGTGACCACCGTCAACGGCCCGGTGCAGATCGATGCGCCGCGTGATCGCAACGGCTCGTTTGAGCCGGCGATTGTGCCGAAGAAGACCCGCCGGCTCAACAACATCAATTCGGTGGTGTTGTCGCTGTATTCACGGGGAATGACCACCCGCGATATCGAAGCCCACCTGCAGGAGGTCTATGGGGCGTCGGTGTCGCGGGAGTTGATCTCCAATATCACCGAGGTGGTGGTCGATGAGATCAAGGCCTGGCAGGCCCGCCCGCTCGATGAGGTCTACCCGATCCTCTACATCGATGGGCTGCGGCTGCGGATCGGCGACAACGGGGTCATCACCACCAAGGTCGCCTATTTGGCCATTGGCGTGGATCTGGAGGGCCGCAAACACGCCTTGGGCTGCTGGATCCAGGACTCCGAGGGGGCGAAGTTCTGGCAGAAGGTCGTCATCGACCTGCGCAACCGCGGGGTGCGCGACATCCTCATCGCCTGCTGCGACGGGCTGACCGGTCTGCCTGATGCGATCCGCTCGATCTATCCCGATACCGTGGTGCAGACCTGCGTCGTGCACGTCATTAGGAATGCGATGCGCTTCGTGTCTTATAAGGACCGCAAGAAGGTCGCCACCGCGATGCGGGCGATCTACAGTGCGCCGACCGTCGATGGAGCCGAACTCGCACTCAAGGAGTTCGACCAGCAATTCGGCGCCCAATATCCGGGTGCAATTGACGTGTGGCACAACGCCTGGGGGGAATTCGTTCCGTTCCTGGACTATCCGGTGGAGTTGCGCAAGATCGTCTACACCACCAATGCGATCGAGTCGATCAACTTCCAGTTGCGCAAGATCACCAAGAACCGTGGTCATTTCACGGACAAGGACGCCGCGATGAAGTTGCTGTACCTCGGGCTGCGCAACATCTCCAGCGAGAGAGGAGGCTATTCGGGTACTGGAACGCACAACTGGACTGTGGCGCTCAACACACTCGCCAGACTATTCCCTGGGCGAATCCCATTGTGCTAGAATACAACTCGTAGTCAAATCACCTCTGACTTACACAGAAATCGTGACAGGCTCGTTCCAGGTCGGCCTTGGCCTTGCGGATCTTGGCCAGCCGGCTCTCACGGCGGGCCAATTCGCCCTGCAGGTCACCGCCACGATTGTCCGGACCGTGGGCCTGGTCCTCGTCGATATCGACGCGTTCGGCCTCCCGCATGATCTGCTCGACCTGGGTTTGCAGGGCCGGCTCCGCCTCGCACATCCGGTCATAGCTCATCGCCTTGTGACGGGAGGCATTGGCCTTGACCTTGGTGCCATCGAGGGCCACCCGGCCCATCGTGACCATGCCCGCCTGCTGGCACAGGGTCAGCGCCTGCAGGAACAGGGCTTCCAGCGCGGCGAGGTGACGGCGCCGAAAGCGGGCGATGGAGCGAAAGTCCGGTGCGGTGTTGGCGGCCAGGTACCGAAACGCCACATCGTCATGGCAACGGGCTTCGATCTTGCGAGATGAACGAACCCCGCTGGTGTACCCGTAGAGCAGCAGCTTGAGCATCAGCCGCGGGTGATACGGCGGAAAGCCCCGGGCCTCGCTGTAGGAGGCGAAAAACACTGCCAGATCAAGCACCTCATCGACCAACTCGGACACAAACAACGCCAGATGATCGTCAGGCAACCAATCCCGCAACGACGGCGGCATCAAAAACGACTGATCCTGGTCATAGGCCCGAAACGTCTTGTCCACCGAAACCTCGCCCGGTGACGATGACGAGCGAGGCCGCGCGGACTCGGTCTCAAACAGCTGATCCTGGGCCGTCATCAAATCCATGGACACAGTTTTCCCGACCATCCACGTCGCCATCAGCGTGACACACCAACAACTCGTGGATACCGACCCACGCACCTAGGTGAGCGGGGGGGTAGGGCGCAGAGCGCGCTACCTGAGCAGAAGCGCGGCGAGCTGCTTCACGTGGGTGCGTCCGCGGTCGCCGTCTTCGAGTGCTTCGAGCCAGCGAGCAGGGATGGATTCAACGCCGTCGCGGGCGCCGACGATCGCTCCTGTCATGGCCGCTACACCCGCGTGGAACGCGAGCACCTGCAGTACTACCTCGACGAGTTCACCTTCAGATTCAATCGCCGCAGGTCAAAAGCCCGCGGAATGCTCTTCTACCGACTCCTGCAACAAAGCGTCAACACCGATCCCCACCCACTAGCCGACCTCATCGGCGCCGCCGAAGGCCAAGAGCAAACTCTGCGAGCAACTGCTAAACCACTGCCCGGCAGTACTTTTGACGAATTTTTTTAAGCAAACGAGTCCACTTAAGCAGATAAGCAATAAGTATGTTCGACTTAGGCGAGCTGTTTAACGGGTCTAAACACATTCTTAACGCTCCTGGCCTACCGCCCCGGAGGTCCCGCGCAAATACTGGTACAAGTGCGAGAAACGAGGGGCGGGGACTGCGCATGGCGCAAGCGATAACACTGGATACGGCGTACCTGAGAGCTCAAGATCCCGATCAGTACGCCAGCCTGGTGATCGGCGCGGTCGCCATCGTCGATGGTGGCGTCCCCGATTACGCACTGCTGAAACAGCTGCTGGCGGAACGGATTCAGTCGATACCGCGCTGCACACAGGTGCTGCGGACGCAGAGCTTCGAGTGGATCGACTGTCCCGGATTCGACCTGGCCCATCATGTGCGCTGGGTGGCGATTCCGCGCCCGGGCGACGACGCCCAGCTGTCCGGCGCGATCGCCCACGCCCTGGAGCGTCCCCTCGACCTGGACCGTCCGCCGTGGGAGTGCTGGGTGATCGAGGGCCTGAAAGGCGGCCGGTGGGCAATCTTGATGAAGATCCACCACGGCTTGGCCGACGGGAACTCAGCCGCCCACCTGCTCACCCGGCTTTGCGACGACGCCGACCACGATGCATTCGCGAACGGTGTTGGCGACAAACATGATTCGCCGCCGCAGGCCTCGAAGCGCGGCTGGCCCCTGGAGTGGGCTGGGGCACTCGCCGGCAACTTCGTCGGGGCGATCTGGCCGACGGCACGGCCCTCGGTCGACCCGGTCCTGCGGCGCTACAGCACGGTGCGCGTCCCGATTGCCGACGTCGAGTGCGTGTGCCGCAAATTCGGTGTGACCGTCAACGATGTCGCGCTGGCGGCCATCACCGAGGGCTTCCGAAGGGTTCTGCTACGCCGCGGCGAAGAACCGCGGGCGGACTCGCTGCGCACCCTGGTGCCGATGCCGGTACGTTCGGCACTACTGCCATACCTGCCCGTCGAGCATGACGACCCGGTCCAGCAATTGCGGACCGTGCACAGCCGGTGGAAAGCGCAGCACGCCGACAAATCTCCGCCCGGTATCGTGGAGTCTGCGATCAATTGTCTGCCAACTATGCTGCGCGGCAACCTCATACAACTGTTACCCAGGCTCCCGCAGCGCGGCCTCGTAACGCTGGCGAACCACGCGCCCGGGCCTCGCCATCAGCTGCGGCTGATGGGCCAGACGATGGAGCGCCTGCTGCCGATCCCCCCGATCGCCTTGCAGCTGAGCACCGGGGTCGCGATGCTCAGCTACGGCGACGAATTGGTATTCGGGCATCACCGCCGAATACGACGCCACGGCCGACGTCAAGCAGCTGGCAGCCGGTATCGAGCTGGGCATGGCACGGATGGTGGCGCTCAGCCAGGATTCGGTGTTGCTGTTCAGCAAGGACCGCCGGCGCACGCGCGCGGCGCGCGCGTTTCCGGGCCAGGCGCAGCGGCCGCGACCGTCGGCACCCACGCCGGCACGTCACTGACCCGCTCTCACCGGCGTTGAACACCGTGAGAAGGTTGGTCAATGCCGGTCACCATCGACCCGCGCCGCCATGACGCGGTGCTGTTCGACACCGCGTTGGACCGCACCCAGGCGCTGACCCGGCGATTGCGCGAAGCCGGCGTCGACACCGGCGTCTTCGCGTCGAACGGTAACGTCCGCGACACCCTGAGTGAGGCAGCAGACAAGCTGTCGGTCCGCCCGGGGCGATGCGCCGTCCTTACCGACAACGCGGCTTGCGTCCAGGCCGCGCGCGACGGCGGATTCGCGTTGGTCATCGGCCCCGACCGAACAGGGCAAAGTGACGCCCTGCGGCGCGTCGGCGCCGACGCCGTGGTCGGCGATCTGGATGAGGTCGCCGTGCGCACCGGGGACCACCGGATGTCCCAGCTACCCGATGCTGTGCAGGCCCTCGGTGCCCTCACCGACCGGAGGCCGGCCATATGTTCTTCGACTTCGACGGCACGCTGTCGGACATCGTCGACGATCCCGCCGCGGCCCGGCCCGTCGCCGCCGCGGTCGAGGCGCTGCGGAAGCTGGCCGCGCAATGCCCGGTCGCGGTTCTGTCCGGCCGCGACCTCGCCGACGTGTCACAGCGCCTCGGTGTGCCCGGGATCTGGTATGCCGGCAGCCACGGTTTCGAGCTGACCGCACCCGACGGCACACACCACCAGAACGACGCCGCGGCGGCGGCCACACCGGTGCTCGAACAGGCCGCCGCCGAGCTGCGCGACCGGCTCGACTCGATCCCCGGAGTTATGATGGAGCACAAGCGATTTGGCGTTGCGGTCCACTACCGCAACGCCGCGCGGGACCGCGTGGGCGAGGTTGCCGCGGCGGTGCGCGCGGCGGGCCGGCGGGACGGACTTCGGGTGACGACGGGTCGCGAAGTCATCGAGCTGCGTCCGGACATGGACTGGGACAAGGGAAAGACGCTTCGCTGGGTGATCGATCACCTGCGCGAGGCCGACGCGCGTCCGCTGGTGCCCATCTATCTCGGCGACGACATCACCGACGAGGACGCGTTCGACGCGGTCCGCGATGATGGTATCCCGATCCTGGTGCGACACAGCGAAGACGGCGACCGCGCCACCGCCGCGCTGTTTGCGTTGGACAGTCCCGCGCGCGCCGCCGAGTTCACCGAAAGGTTGGCACAGCGGTTAAGTGACGCCCGCGTAAATTAGCGACGGCAACGGTTCTAACGGCGCTCAGGGTGCCAACATTCGAGTGATCCAGCACGACGGTGTCCCCATTCGGCGGTGGCACGAGGTTGGCGCGACATGCCGGGACATGAAGCGTTGGCCGCCTCACGCGCCACCCTAGGTAGCCGATCAAGACGGGGCAATCACTGCCATGCCGAGCGCCTCGGCGGCGTCGCGCATGCGGTCGTCGTAAGTGCACAACCGGCCAAGATCCATGCCGAGCCGCTGGGCAGTCGCCAGGTGAATTGCATCGAGGGTGCGTAGCTCGATTGGCAGCAGCCCACCAGCAAGATCGAGCAATCGGTTGTCGATGCGTAGTAGGTCTAGGCTCGCGAGCGCCCGGCGTCCGGCTCTTCGGGCTGATTCACCCTTGTGGAGCAGAGCCCGCATGACCTCCGTCCGCGCAAGGGCACTCGACACCCGCGGCAGCCGGGTGCGAAGGTAGCGACGCAGCGCATCCGACTCTGGCTCACGAACTGCAAGCTTGACGATTGCGGACGAGTCCAGGTAGATGGCCGCCATCAACGCTCGTGCTCACGCAGGCGCGCAAGCGTCACGGACGGCAGCTCGATACCCGTTTTGAGTCGGACCGGCTCGGGAAGGTCATCAAAGTCAAGCGTCGCACGTTCGATCCCGCCGCTTGCCAGCATCTGCTGGTACGGACCGCCCTCCGGCATCGGCGAGAGAAGGGCGATAGGCCGACCACGGTCGGTGATCTCGATCGTCTCGCCGGCCTCGACCCGACGGAGGAGTTCGCTGGCCCGCTGCCGCAGCTCACGAACGCCCACCGTAGACATGTGCTAACTGTAGCACATAGCTGTTTAGCTTAGCGCCCGAGCGATCCCCCCGAAGCCCGCCGAATGCGGGACAGGTCATGGCTGGACGGCAGGCCAGGCGCACCAGTGAACGCCTGCGCGCCGGGGCGACGTACCGGGTTCTAAGCCATCGGCTAGGCCTCCGCGTACTCCACCGCGCCGTCGTCCAACACGATCCGCGCGTTCGCGCTTTCGGCGCCACAAGCCTCCGTCCGAAACACCGCCTTGCCCGGTTCCGTCCGCCAGATCAGCGTGGTCAGCGTCTCCCCTGGAAACACCGGCGAGGTGAATCGCGCCGCTATCGACGTGACGTTGGCGGCCACGCCCTTGCCCAGCTCGGCGACCAGCGCGCGGCCCGACACCCCGTAGGTGCACAGCCCGTGCAGGATCGGCTTCGGGAAACCGGCCATGTCCCTGGCGAACCACGGGTCGCTGTGCAGCGGGTTGCGGTCACCGGAGAGCCGATAGATCAGCGCCTGGTCCGCACGGGTGGGCAGCGCGATCCGGGCATCGGGCTCGCGGTCGGGAAACTCCGGCGCGATCGGCCGCTGACCCGGCACTCCCCCGAACCCGCCCTCGCCCCGGATGACCAACGTGGTGAGTGTCTCGGCGATCAGCTCCCCCGAGTCGGGGTCGGTGCCGCGGCCGCGCAGCACGATGATCGCGTTCTTGCCCTCGCCCTTGTCCTGGATGTCCGCGACCTCGGAGACCACGGACAGCTTGCCCGCCGGCGGCAGCGGTGCGTGCAGCCGGATGCCCTGCGACCCGTGTAAAAGCATGGCCCAGTTGAACTTTCCGATCTTGCCCGCCGCACCGAACGCCGGGCAGCAGATCACCGCATAGGTGGGCAGCACCTGCTGGGTGATGTCGTGGCTGTTTTCGGTGGTGAACGATAGGTCGTCAGTTCCGGCGCCGACACCGAGCGCGTAGAGCAGCGTCTCCCGGTCCGTCCATTCGAACAGCATCGGCTCCGTCGTCGCACCGACGGCACTCGGGTCAATCGCCATACGAGTCTCCCTTCAAGCTTTTCTGCCACCCAACCATCGCAAACCCTTCCCACCGGCACCGTCGGCGGGGCAGGCTATCGCCATGCGCAATCCCAGCTTGATCAGGAAGGCCTCAAAAGCGGTAGCCGTGCTGGCCGCAACGGTAATCGTCGGCGCCTGCGGCGGGTCACCGCAGGCCCACAGCATCACCGTGACGTTCGTCCGGCACGCGGAGTCCGAGACCAACGCCAGCGGCGTCATCGACACCGACGTGCCGGGCCCGGGCCTGACCCCGGAGGGCAAGGGGCAGGCCGAACAGGTCGCGCACCAACTCGCCCACAACAAGTACGACGCCGTCTACGCCTCCACCATGGTGCGAACGCAACAGACCGCCGCGCCGTTGGCCGCCGAACTCGGCAAGCAAGTCGAGGTGCTGCAAGGCATCCAAGAGATCAACGCCGGCTGGTACGAGGGCAAGCCCGTCTCGATGGCCCCCTCGACGTACCGGCGGACTGGCTCAACGGCGACGTCGGAGACCGCATCCCCGGGTCGATCACCGGCAAGGAGTTCAACGACTGGTTCACCGCGGCCGTGCAGAAGATCTACAACAGCGGCCACAACCAACCGGTGGTGTTCTCGCATCTGTACGCCATCGAGTACTGGACGCTGATGAACACGAAGAACGCCAAGGACAGCCTGGCGACCAGTCATCCGCTGCCCAACGTCGGCCGCGTGGTGATCACCGGAAACCCGATGACCGGCTGGACGCTGGTGGACTGGGACGGCATCCGCAACTTCGCCGGCTGATGCCTGGACAGCATGGTTGACGTGCGCGGTGTGACCCGCCACGATGGCTTGCATGCGCTATGTCGTTACCGGCGGTACCGGGTTTATTGGTCGCCGCGTCGTACCTCGCCTGCTGGAAACCCGGCCGGACGCGCAGGTGTGGACCGCTACAGCCCGCAGGTGCGTGCCGAGCTGTTGGCGATGAGCAGCGCGACGATCGACCGCTACCTGCGTGCGGTCAAGGCGCGCGACCAGATCAAGGGGAAATCGACCACCAAGGCCTCCCCGTTGCTGCGGTCTTCGATCAAGATCCGCAAGGCAACCGACGAGGTCGAGGGATCTCCGGGGTTCTTCGAAGGCGACACCGTCGCGCACTGCGGTCCAACCCTCAAAGGCGAGTTCGCCCGGACCGTCAACCTCACCGATATGCATATCGGTTGGGTCTTCACCCGCACCGAACGCAACAACGCCCACACTCACATCCTCGGCGCCCTCAAAGCCGGTGTCCATGAAATACCTTACGAGGTAACCGGTTTGGACTTCGACAACGGAACCGAATTCCTCAACAAGGCCGTCATCAAGTGGGCTGCGCAGATGGAGATCTTCTTCACCAGGTCGCGGCCGTACAAGAAGAACGATCAGGCCACAATCGAGTCCAAGAACAACCACCTCGTCCGCAAGTATGGGTTCTACTACCGCTATGACACCGACGAGGAACGTGCGGTGCTCAACCGGCTCTGGAGGCTGGTCAACGACCGGCTCAACTACCTGACGCCCACCATCAAACCGGCTCTGCGGAAATGAGCGTGCAGCAGTGGTTGGCGGATATCCGCGGTGGGGGTTCGTGTCGTTGAGCTGAGGTGGGGCCTCGGTGGGTGACGATTCAGGTTCCTACACGCCGCTTCACCAACACCACCGAGGTGACCCTTGCCTGAGGCTACTGCCTGCCCGCCGTCTGTTGTTGCCGACACGATCATGCGCACCATCGAGTTGGGGGTGACGATCACCGACGCCGCGGTCGACGAGAAGACGACGACGATCTTCTGCAGGCCGGTGGCCTGTGACGCCAGGTGTCCGGACTGCGGCCGGGAGGGCCGCTACCGCGACACTGTGACTCGGCCGTTGACGGATCTGCCGGTGGCCGGCTACCCGCTGGTGCTGCAGGGTGCCCTACCTCGCTACCGCTGCACAACGCCAGCGTGTGGGCGGGCAGTGTTCAACCAGGATCTGGGCAAGTTGGCGGCCCCGCGCTCATCGACGACGCGGCGCTGTGCCCGGTATGTATTGCGGCGGTTGATGATCGACCGCACCACCATTTCGGCGATCGCCGCCGAACTCGGGGTGTCCTGGCATACTGTCAGCTCCATCGCGATGCGTGCGACCGCCGGCCTGATCGCCACAACCGGGCCGGATCGGCTGGCCGGGGTGACGGTGATCGGTGTCGATGAGCATCGCTGGGCGCCTCGGCGTCGCGGCACAGAGGGGTTCGTCACGCTGATCATCGACCTCACGCCTACCCACGACCAGACCGGCCCGGCACGCCTGCTCGACCTGGTCGAAGGACGCTCAGCGACCGCACTGGCCACGTGGTTGGCCGCCCAACCCACCGACTTTGCCCGGGCCGTGGAGGTCATTGCGATGGACGGGTTCGCCGGCTACAAGACCGCCGCCACCGAGGTCATCCCGGACGCGGTCACCGTGATGGACCCCTTCCACGTTGTGGCTTTGGCCGGGACCAAGCTCGACCTGATCCGCCAACGCATCCAGCAGCAGACCCTGGGTCGGCGCGGACACACCGGTGACCCGCTCTATGGGATCCGGCGCATCGCCCGAACCCGCCTGCAGCTGCTCTCCCCACGCCAATACACCCGGCTGACCGAGGTGCTCGACGGCGACGACCATCTCGCCGTCAAGGTCGCCTGGCTGATCTATCAGAAGATCATCGCCGCCTACGCCGACCCGAACCGACGTCACGGCAAGAAGGCAATGACCAGGCTGATCGAGTCGATACGGCGCGGCGTACCCGCCGGATTGGAGGAGATCGCCCAACTCGGCCGCACGCTATCGCGCCGCCGCGCCGACATCCTGGCCTTCTTCGACCACCACGTCTCCAACGGACCCACCGAGGCCATCAACGGCCGCCTGGAAGTCGGCGCGGCGTACCCGCCGGATTGGAGGAGATCGCCCAACTCGGCCGCACGCTATCGCGCCGCCGCGCCGACATCCTGGCCTTCTTCGACCACCACGTCTCCAACGGACCCACCGAGGCCATCAACGGCCGCCTGGAAGCATTGCGCCGCAACGCCCTCGGATTCCGCAACCTCACCCACTACCGTTGGCGCTCACTACTACACAGCGGAGCACTCCACCAACTTGTCAATGCACTCTGAATTACGAAGAGCCATCAAACCCATCGGCTACGGCGCTGGCCGCGACGGCCAGCGCCGCCGCCTCTACGACGAGCCCATGACCCCACTGGACCGGCTGCTGGCAGCCGGGGTCCTCTCGCCAGCCCAAGAATCGGAGCTGCTTGCCTACCGCGACACCCTGAACCCCGCCGCGATCGCACGCCAGATCGCCGATCTACAAGCCGCCCTGCTCAGACTCGCCAAGAACAAGACCGAACACCTCTACCTCGCCGCCATCCCCACCGCCCTACCCGAGGTCAGATCCGGCATCCGCATCCAGAACAAGACCGCCAGTTGACCTCGTTTTCGCGGGCATTCCTTACGTGATGCATGGATCAGGTTTCGCGGGCAACTTGACGTGATGCATCACGCCCCCGACGCAGCATGTGAGAAGTTTCCTTACTGGAATCAAGATCGCCGAGGTCGGCAACGTGGGCTGACGGCGTTGCCGGATTCCGGGATTCACGTCGTGAGAACGAATCGTGGCGAGAGGACAGCTGCAGCCGGACACTCCTCGTCCGCGAATAAGCCCTGAGGCCAGGGGGAACCGCGGGAGCTTGACGGATCCGCCGTGTCCGCCGATACGGCACCGGGATGGCTTTTGTCTGCAGTGGAGCTTGCCTGTCTCGAATAGCAGATCCTCATCTGCGTTGATACACCGGGCGTTCGGTCGTCGCTATCTTGTCAAAGCGACCTCGAAATAATCTCTTTCATTATTTCGTTAGACCCCGCGTAGATTTTCTGTACTCGCTGATCAACCCAGAGACGCGAAATCGGATACTCCGTCATGTATCCGTACCCGCCGTGCAGCTGCAGGCAGTCGTCGAGGACTTTCATCGCCCGTTCCGTCGTCCACCATTTGGCCATCGCGACAGTTTGCACGTCGAGCTTACCGTCGAGATGCAGACAGATGCAGTGGTCGAGGAACACTCGCGCAATCCTTGTTTCGGTGGCGGCTTCAGCGAGGGTGAACTTGGTATTTTGGAACCCGAAGATCGTTCGCCCGAATGCTTCTCGTTGGCGCGTGTATTCGATCGTCTGGTGCAAGGCCAATTCCATGGCGGCAACCGCTCCGACCGCGACGATAAGTCGCTCCTGCGGCAGTTGCGTCATCAGCTGAAAGAAGCCTTGCCCCTCGGTGTCGCCTAGCAGATGCGTCTTGGGGACGCGCACGCCGTCGAAAAACAATTCAGATGTGTCCTGACCGCGCTGACCTATTTTGCTGAGGACTCGTCCTCTCCGGAACCCGGGGCGATCGGCTTCCACGACGATCAGCGAGATACCGCTGGCGCCTTGGGTATGGTCGGTCTTGGCCACGACGACGACGAGATCGGCTTGCTGACCATTGGTGATGAACGTCTTCGAGCCGGTGATGACGTACTCGTCCCCATCGAGGACGGCGCGCGTCTTCACGCTTTGAAGGTCAGATCCGGTTCCAGCCTCCGTCATCGCAATGGCACCGATCAATTCGCCCGACGCCATCTTGGGCAACCACTGCCTTTTCAGGTCTTCCCGTGCGTAGTGCAGGATGTAGTGTGCGACGATGCCGCTGTGCAGGCCGGCGCCCCACGAACTGTCCCCGATTCGAGCTTGCTCTTCGAGCAGAACTGCTTCGTGCGCGAACGTCCCGCCGCCGCCGCCGTATTCGACCGGCATCGACATGCACAGCAGGCCCAGCTCGCCTGCTCGTTCCCACACCGCCCGGTCGACATGGTGTTGCTCGGCGAAGCGCTCTGAGTGGGGTGCAATCTCAGTGGCAACGAACTTTGCGGCGAGATCACGAAGCGCTTCCAATTCCGGGCTGAGCCAAGGTGAGGCGACTGTCATGGTGTCCTTTCGGTTAGGTGCTGCTGACGACGTTGGCGGCTTTTCGGGTTAGCCGCAGTACACGACCTGGTATTCGCCGGCGCCGTGGCGTGCTCTCAGCAATTTTTTGTCGTATTTGCCCACACTGGTTCGGGGAACCTCAGCAATGAACGCCCAGCGCTCCGGGATCCACCACTTGGCGACCGCGCCGTCCAGGAAGACCCGCAATTCGTTGATATCCAAGCTGGTTTCGGTCTTCGTGACGATCAACGCCAAGGGTCTTTCCTGCCACTTCTCGTCGGGCACGCCGATCACCACCGCCTCATGCACGGCTGGATGGGCAACGAGCGCATTCTCCAAGTCGACCGAGGAAATCCATTCGCCACCTGACTTAATGACGTCTTTTACCCGGTCGGTAAGCGTAAGGTAGCCGTGTTGATCGATGCGACCCACGTCGCCGGTGCGCAGCCATCCTTCGTCGAGCTTGTCGGAGTCGTTGTCGCCGAAGTACGAGCCGGTGACCCACGGTCCGCGGGCCTGGATCTCGCCGATAGACCGTCCGTCCCAGGGCAGGGTACGGCCATCGTCGCCACGCAGCCTAATCTCGACACCGCAGACGGGACGACCCTGACAAGCGCGTAGCTCCCATTGGCGCTCGCCGTTGGTCCCCTTCGGCGCGCGCGCCACGGTTGCCAGCGGCGAGGTTTCGGTCATCCCCCAGGCCTGCAGGATCGGGACACCGAATTCACTCTCGAAGTGCTCCATCAGTGACCTTGGAACGGCCGACCCGCCGCAGGCGACCAGGCGTAGCGACGAAATATCGTGCTCCGGTTCGGATTCCAGGAAATGCTGCACGTCATTCCAGATCGTCGGTACCGCACCGGCCACGGTCGGCTGCGTGTCCTCGATGATGGCAACCAACGGTGCCGCCTGCAGGTATCGGTCGGGCAGCACGAGGTCGGCTCCACACATCAGCGCGGAATAGATCAGCCCCCATGCGTTCGCGTGAAACATCGGGACGATCGCCAAGACGCGGTCTTCTTCACCGATGGACAGCACGTTGGGTGTGCAGCCAGTCAGCGAGTGCAAATAGGTGGAACGATGACTGTAGACAACACCTTTCGGGTTTCCGGTAGTGCCGCTGGTGTAGCACATCGCCGCGGCCGACCTCTCATCGAGCTCTGGCCAGTCGAATTCGCCGTCTTGATCAGCAAGCAGGTCCTCGTAGCGCAGCACGTTTTTACCGCTGGCCAGCAGCGGCTCCAGGTCGCCGTCGCCCGCTGCGATCACGGTGTGCACCGACGACATCGTCGGCAGTGCCTTCGCTAGAAGCGGTGCCACAGAGACGTCCGCGATGATGACCTTGTCGTCGGCGTGATCTGAAATGTAGCCAAGTTGTTCTGCGGTGAGTCGAAGGTTGAGGGTGTGAAGCACCGCGCCCATCGACGGCACCTCACAGTAGGCTTCCAGGTGTTCCTGATTGCTCCATTGGAAGGTGGCCACGCGCTGATCGTCAGTTATGCCCAGACTCCGTAGTGCGTTGGCCAACTGGCTGATTCGTCGCTTGAGCGCACCGTAGGTCGTTGTGCGGTAGCCCGATCCGGTCGGCGTGACGACTTGGCTGTCAGCGTGGATGGATGTCGCGTGCCTGACGATCGAGGCTACGGTCAAGGGGATATCCTGCATGGTGCTTTGCACAGGCACAATCCTTCAAACTGCTAGTTGGTGAATGAGTCCGGCACTGGAGGAGGTTCGTAGATGAGTTCGCCGTAATTGTCGCGCAGCGCGTCGATGATTTCCGTGAGGGGAAGGTCGTCGAAAACACCACGGTCATGGAGGTATTCCAGGTGTTGAGAGCCGTCGCCTGTGTAGGCGTGCAACATGGCGTCTCGCTGACCGTCGAATTCGATGGGAGCGACGCGGAAGCGCGCGCATAACTCGCGGTTGAATGCCGGTGTGGCCTTGACCCACCGACCATTCAGCAGTATTTGACTGTAGCCGTGGTAGACGAAAACGTCCGAACCACCCATCCGTTCACGGAGACTCGCGGTCTGTAGATGGTTGCGGACGTCGGCGAAACCCAACCGCGCCGGAATCCCCGCGGCGCGACATGCAGCCGTCAAGAGCACCGCCTTGGGGACACAGTAGGCGCGCTCGGCGACGGCGACCGCGCTGGCTCGGTACTGGCGCGGGTCGTCGGAGACGGAATACGGGTCGTACCAGATCGAATCACGGACAGCGGTGAAGATGCGGCACGCCTTATCGACGGAATCGGTGGCGTTGCGTGTCGCCGATTCGGTGAACTGCTGCACGGCATCGTGTTTCCAGTCGAGGAATTCGGTGGCTGCGAGGAACCGCGCAAATTCTGTCTTCATCGGCGGCGCAGCGTGATCGGTAACCCGTCGACCGGGATCGGCAGCGATGTGTTGTCCCAGCGGATGCGGTAGTCGGTGTCGAGGCCGAAGGTGAACGTGCGCAGCATCTGGTGCAGGATCGCTTTGACCTCGAGGGTGCCGAAGTGCATGCCGATGCATTTGTGCGCGCCACCGCCGAAGGGCAGCCACGCGAAGCGGTGAGCTTGGTCCTCGCGGCGCGGGTCGTCGAAACGTAAGGGGTCGAAGCGATCCGGGTTATGCCAGACTTCGCGGACGAAATGGTTGACGGCGGGAGTGATCGCCACAAGCGTGTCGCGGGGAATGTAGTGGCCGTCTATTGCGGTGTCTTGCACTGTTTTGCGCATGACTAGCGGGACCGGCGCCACGAGTCTCATGGATTCCTTGATCACCAGATCGAGCGACCTGAGCGCTTCCAAATCGTCGATCTCTGGTGATCGGTCGCCGAGAGCATCGCTTTCGGCGCGAACCCGATCTTGCCATTCTGGATGCTTTGCCAGGTAATAAGTTACCGCGGTGGTGGTGATCGTCGATGTGTCGTGAGCGGCCATCATCAGAAAAATCATGTGGTTGATGACATCGGAGTCACTGAAACGTTGTCCGTCTTCGGTGCTGGCATGGCACAGCGCCGAGAACAGGTCATTGCTGTTGCCGGCCCGGGCGGCCGGCAAGTGCCGGGCGAAGTATTCCTCGAGCACCCGTCGGCCGCGGATCCCGGCGCGATAGCGGGTGCCGGGAAGCGGCGCGCGGACGAGTGAGCTGGCCGCGCGTACCGTAGCGACGAACGCCTGGTTAATGGCGTCGCTGCTGTCTTTGCCTCGGCCACCCATGAACACATCGGTGGCGATGTCGAGGGTCAGGTTTTTCAACAGCGGGTACATGCGGACGGACGGGCCGGTCGGCCACGTGGGCAGGGTTGCGCGGACGCAAGGGGTCACTTGGGTGACGTAGCCGGCCAGTCGCGGCCGCGTGAAGGCCTCCTGCATGATGCGCCGGTGCATGAGGTGTTCGTCAAAGCTCATCAGCATCAATCCGCGGTGGAAGAACGCGTCGATGAGAAAGGCCCAGCCGTCTTGCGAGAACGCCTTTGCGTTGGTGGTGAGCGCCTCCTGGGTAGCTTGGGGGCCCGCGATGACCGCCATTTTGGTGCCGAACGCTCCCATCCACGAGACAGATCCGAACCGTTCGTAGCGCTCTCTGCCCAGGTCGGACCCAAACCGGATGTAGTCGAGGGTGTGCCCGACCAAGGGGAGCCCGGCATCACCGAGAACCGGTCGCAGTCCGCTTCCGGCCGGGGGCGCGGCTAGTTCACGCACTGGCCACCGCCGACTCCACCGGCGAAGTCCGTCGTCCACCCGTTGCGGCGCGGGAATCAAGATGACCGAAGATAACCGTTCCCGGGCTTTATCGACGGGTGCGTGTAGCGGGTTAACCATTGTCGCTCCCCGGCCTGTGGTCGTCGTGGGATGGAGGATCGACCAGCTGTTTACAGTTGGGCCACCAATGTTAATAGTTATACATAATTGCCCTGTTTGTCAAACGGGTCCTTCGCGGTGGGGCGTGACAAAAGCGGTTGCTGCGCGCTAGCCGCCTGCCTGCGTTCGGCCCGTGCGTCAAGGAAACGTGTCTTCGGCCCTGTCTGTGAGAAACGCTCCGCTGAGGTGCAAAGCGTGACGCGCCTCGGGCAAGAGTCGAAACAGGGCTTGGAACACGTGAATCTGGCCGCGAAACACCTGAAGCCGCACGGATGCTCCTGCGGCGCGCATGCGCTCGGCGAGTTGACGGGAGTCGTCGAGCAGCATCTCCCTTCCACCGACCTGGATCAATGTCGGCGGCAAGCCGGTGAGATCTGCGGCGAGGACATTGACGCGGGGGTCGGTCGGGTGGGCATCGCCTACATAGAGGCTGAGCGCACGCGTTGCGGACCGGGCCGATGCGAAAGGATCGCGGCGGCGAGTTTCACGTGCCATCGCCAGCTGGCACGTCAGATCGACGACGGGGGACATGAGTAACATGCCATCGGGCGGCGGGGAGCGATGTGCGAGCGCGCCCAACGAGGTCGCGACGGCGAGTTGGCCGCCCGCCGAATCTCCCGCGATCGCCACCGTGCGGTTTGACGCCGATTCTTCAGAGCCGGTCAACCACCGGTAGGCCCTCAGTGCGTCGTCGGCGGCCGCGGGATACGGGTATCGCGGAGCCAGGCGGTAGCGGACGGCGAACACCGGCCTGAGCGACGCGGCAGACAGTTCGCCTAGCAGACCACGATGGGTCTGCGGGGAGCACATGGAAAAGGCGCCGCCGTGGATATAGAGAATCGGCGGCCCGTCCGGGTCGACGTCCGGGGCAACGATCCAGTCGCCTCTCACCCGATCGCCAGCAAAGACGGTGTCGACCTGTTCAACTCGCAATCCGCGCCGCGGGCGGGACGCAATGAGCGCCGCCCGAAGCACCCGGTCCATTACCGCGAGCCCGTACTGGTTAGACGGTAGTGCTTGCGTCAGGGCGCAGGATCCCGCGGGCCGACGTCGCGATGAGATAACTTGCCGTGCTCGGATGCTGTTCCGAGTAAAGGGTTGTCACGATGAGCTAAGTACCTTTTCAGTGGTGCGCCGCTCGAACGAATAGTCACCAAGGTCGAAGGTGCGACTACGCCAGAAAGATTCGAGGGTGGTCGTCGGGCGTAGCGGTACGTCGCCGTGTTTGTCGAAGTAGTAACTATTGGCGGTTGCGCAGCTGGGTTGCCAAAAGACTTGGCGGTGGCGGCGTTTGAGCATTTCGGCGAAGAAGCGGTCGTTGGCTTGCCGGGTTATTTCGACGTAGTTGGCGTGCCGGGACCGCGCATGGTGAAGGCATCGCACGATGTGCCTGGTCTGGGCTTCAATGAGCGTGAAGTACGAGGAACCGTTGTATCCATAGGGTCCGAAGATGGAGAAGTGGTTGGGGAATCCGGGCACGCTGACGCCTTCGTACGCTTGGAGCCGATTCTCGTCCCACCACTTGGCTTGATCGAGTCCACCGATCCCCCTGAGCGAATAGGTCGGCATGTTCTCCGGTTCCATCACTTTGAAGCCTGTGGCGAGGATGAGGACGTCGATCTCGTGCGATCGGCCGTCGACGGTGTGGACGGCGGCGGCATCGAAGTGGCTTATCGGACTGGTCTCGAGGTGGACGTTGTCTCGGTTGAATGTGGCCAGGTACTCGTTGTGAAAGCTTGGGCGCTTACACCCGAGCGCGTAACGGGGGGTCAGTTTTTGACGGACGGCGGGGTCGGTCACCTGGCTGCGCATGTACCGCAACGCGGCACGCTCGATGAGTGACGCCAAGGGAATGGCGGTGTGGAAGTGAGCGGCGACAGGGAACGTGACTTCGACGAAGGTTTGACTCGCTGCGCGCGCCGCGAGTTGTCCGCCGGGAGCGTATTTGAGGAACCCTCTTGCCAGCCGCGGCACCGGGAAGTCCAGTTTCGGCAGGCACCAGATCGGTGTGCGCTGGAACACGGTCAGCGCCTTGACGTCTTTCGCGATTGCCGGGATCAACTGCACTGCCGACGCGCCCGTTCCGATGACAGCCACCCTCTTGCCGGCGATGTCTTCGTTGTGGTCCCAGCGGGATGTATGCATGGTGATCCCGCCGAAATCATCGACACCGGAGATATCCGGCCGCTTGGGGCGTGTCAGGACGCCCGAGGCGTTGATCACGAAGCGCGCGGATAGGTCCTGTCCTGCGGCCGTGTGCAAGCGCCACAGGGTCGCGTCCTCATCGAACCAAGCTTCAGTCACCTTGACGGCGAAGCGGATTCGTGGGCTAAGACCGTACTTGTGCGCGCAGTGTCTTGCGTAGTCCTTCAACTCGTTGCCGTGCGCATACGTCCGCGACCATGACGACCGTTTTTCGAAGGAGAATTGGTAGCTGTACGACGGAATGTCGACGGCGATGCCCGGATAGGTGTTCCAATGCCACGTTCCGCCTACGTCGTCTGCCTCATCGACAATAAGAAAGTCCGAAAAGCCGGCTTTCAGGAGTTTTATCCCCATTCCGATCCCGGAGAATCCTGCACCGATCACGATGATTTCGAAGCGGTGCTTATCGCTGTGGTCCATACCGTCCTTCTGGCTTATCTGGGGGCTGATGCCAGGCACCTGTCGCCGACTGCCTAGGGCGTGTCTCCCAATTTTTCGACTGTTGACCAGCCAGGATTGGCTGGTGACGCGGATTGGTGTGATTTCTGACGAGTTCTGGGCGGTGGTTGAGCCGTTGATGCCTTCGCATGAGGGCAAGCGGGGCCGGAGGTTTGGTGATCACCGGTTGATTTTGGAGGGGATTGCCTGGCGGTTTCGCACGGGATGCCCGTGGCGGGACCTGCCCGCTGATTTCGGGCCATGGAAAACGGTGTGGAAGCGTCATCACCGATGGTCGCTGGATGGCACCTATGACGTGATGTTTGCTCAGGTGGCGCACGCCTTCGGGTTCGACGCCGAGATGGCCGGCGATATCGAGAAGCTGTTGTCGGTGGATTCGACGAACGTACGGGCGCATCAACATTCGGCGGGTGCCCGGTCGGACACGCTGGCAAAAGGGGGCCCTGTCGAATTACAAGAAATCCGCCGATGAACCCGACGACCATGCAATTGGGCGTTCGCGAGGCGGGCTGACCACCAAGATCCACACCCTGACCGATCAGCGCGAAGCTGTTGTCGCGGTCCGGTTGACCGCTGGCCAGGCCGGCGACAATCCGCAGTTGCTGCCTTTGCTCGACGACTACGACCACGCCTGCGCTGAGCACGGTGTGACCGGTGGCGACTTCCGATTGCTCGCCGACAAGGCGTATTCACACCCGAGCACGCGCACCGAATTACGTTCCCGAAGAATCAAGCACACGATTCCCGAACGCAAAGACCAGATCGCCCGGCGCAAGGCCAAGGGATCGGCCGGGGGTCGCCCACCGGCGTTCGACGCCGAGCTCTACGGTCTGCGCAACACCGTCGAACGAGGCTACAACCGGCTCAAGCAATGGCGCGGTATCGCGACCCGCTACGACAAATACGCCCTGACCTACCTCGGCGGTGTCCTATTGGCCTGCGCCGTAATCCATTCCCGCGTCGGAAACAACCAATTGGGAGACACGCCCTAGCCGGAGCCAGTCGCGGCTCAAGCACGATCCACCATCCGCGGTGATGCTGCCTCGGGTGAAGCGGTTTGCGCCGAGAAACGAACACCTTCGCGCTTGTCGACGGACACGCGATCGTCGTTGCGCTGCCGTCCTCCTTTGCTTGCGCCGTGCGAACTCTCCGCGGCCAACTCGGGCCGCGCCCGCCTGGGCTTCTTGCGGGGAGGGGGCTGTGAACTCATCGAGTAATCGTCGAGCTCGACCCTCGCTAGTTGTCGGGCGAATTGGGTGGTGAAGCCGGGATACATGGTCCCGTTATAGCCGTCTTCGGTGAGGTACCAGCTCTTGCATCCGGAGTTCCACGTCGTGCCGGCAAGCCGACGCTGGAGTTGGGCGTGATAGCTGTTCTGCCGGTCCTCTTTGACGTCGAAGGTCTGAATACCGCCTTCGATGATTATGCCGATGGCGTCGACGATGTAGCGGATCTCCGCTTCCAGGTAGACCAAGGCCGAGTTGTGTCCTGGCCCGGAATTCGGCCCGAAGGTGAAAAAGAGGTTGGGATAGCCTGAGACGCTGACGCTCTTGTAGGCGTAGGCGCCGTTAGACCATTCCTCCGCAAGCTTTCGACCGTCCACGCCGGTGATGGGAAACGGTGTGCCGGCCTTGCACACATCGAAGCCGGTCGCGAATACGATGCAATCCACCTCGTGTTCGATGCCGTCCGCGGTGCGAATGCCGATGGGCGAGATGGTCGCGATCGGCCAGGTGATGAGTTTGCAATTGTTCTGTCGGAGAGCCGGATAGTAGTCGCTGGTCATCAGCATGCGCTTGCAGCCGGGCCGGAAGTCGGGCGTCAGTTGTCGCCGCATCCACGAATCTTTCACCTGGCGACGAAGGTTCGCCTTGGCCGCCCAGGCGATGGCGGTAGTGGCCGGGGTGTTCCACACCATGCCGACGGCCATGACTTCGTGCGCCCAAAACCATGCCTGGCGAGCGGCGCTCTGCAGAATCGGTAGCCGACCAAACGCGGCCTTGGCAACACTGGGGTGCGGAAAATCAGGCCGGGGAAGCACCCAACCGGGCGTCCGTTGAAACACTTTGACTGATCGCGCCGTCTTCACCAATTCCGGAACAATCTGCACCGCGCTCGCCCCGGTACCGATTACCGCAACACGTTTGTCGCTCATGTCATAGTCGTGATCCCAGCGCGCGCTGTGGATTTTGTGGCCTGCGTAGCTGTGCAGTCCGCGAATGTCAGGAAAATTTGCATTGGCCAGTGGGCCGCTTGCCATCACCACCGTGCGCGACCGGTAGCTTGACCCGCCATCCGTTTCGACGGTCCACGTGCCGCTGTCTTCGTCGAACGCCAGGCCGGTCACGTTGACGTGGAAACAGATGAAGCGCGCCAGCGCGTGCTTGTCGACCATGGCCTTGATGTAGGCGAGTATCTCGCTGCTTCCCGAGTACGCACGCGACCAGTCCGGATTTGGTTCGAAGGAGTACGAATACAACAATGACGGAATGTCGCAGGCGGCACCGGGATAGCTATTGTCACGCCAGGTTCCTCCGACCTCGCCCGCGCGCTCCAGGATGACGAAATCGTCGATACCCCGCTTGAGTAGTTGGATCGCCGTGCCAAGTCCGGCAAAGCCGGCTCCGATGATCAGAACACTGGTCGTGTCGCTCATCTGGCCACCGGTTCATAGGTCAGCTCATCAGTCCATGACGGCGTCTTGCCGAGCACTTGCGTGGGGAAGTGGTCGATCACCCTACCGAGGCGCTGCGAGATGAAGTGCAGCGGTTGGGAGTGCTTGATCGTGGCAGACATATGGGCCTTGAGGATGTGATAGGGGGGAACACGGCGGGTGTGCTCGCTGCGATCGCCGACGTTCGAGTAGCGGGTGACTGCGTTGTACAGCCTTTCCTCGGACAGGCCCCAGGCGTTCAGGTTTATCAGCATCCGGGTCAGCAGCGGGATGTAAAGCAACGCACCGGTAAGTACCCTCGGGTCGATAAGAGCTCCCACCGTCTGAATCGCATGGATCCTCATTGGGCTGGCGCCCAGGTCGTTGAGCACCTGAAAACCCACCGCCAGGTGGCGAGACTCGTCGCTGTTGACCTTGGCGAAAACTTCGCCGCACACGGGATCTGACACCTCGTCCACCAAAAACTTCAACAGTGCTCCGTCCAGAGCGGTTTCTAAAGCCGGTATGGCAGCACCGATCACCGTCAACGGAAGTGCTTCGGCGTATCGGTCCAGCCATTCGATGACCAGCCGGATGTTCTTGTTCGGCACCGGAGTCTCGCCCTCCTCGAGCATCCCCCAGCGATGCATGAGAGCGAGCTCCACGTTGGCGTGCCGCTGCTCTTCGGCGTGGAAATACCTGTAAATCTCACCCAACGCGTCGAACGGCGCCTTGGGGGCCATGGCCGCGAAAGCGCGGGCACCGACATGCTCGATCCATACCACGTCTGACATGAACTGTTTCAGGCTGGGGCGCTGTTCGTCGGTGATCAACTCGGCACCCGGTGCGTCCCAGTCGATGTCGGCCAGCGCCCACTGGCGGTCTTTAATCGTCTGCAGCATATCGCCGTATTCGAAAGCCATGTCTCCTCCTAGGTTGTGTCAACGCGTTATTCGCTGGATGAGTCCCATCGCGTGGGTGAAGGTACCCGGCATGGTTCTCTTGAGCTGCCAGAGGATTTTGGCGTCGAGTTGCGGCAGGACGTATAGCTGGCCGCGGTCGTGCGCATCCAGGGTGGTTCGTGCTACCGACTCTGGTGATACGCCGGTCCACTTCATCAAGTTGGCGGCTAGCGTGGCCGCCGATTCCTCGATGCGTGGATTGTCGACGATATTTGTTTTGACGAAGGTGGGGCATAGGACGGTCACCGTGACGCCGGTTCCGCTGAGCTCGGCTGCCAAGGTTTCGGACAGCGCGAGTACGCCCGCTTTGCTCACGTTGTAGGCGGCCATGCGGGGGGCCGCACCGAAGCTTGCCGCCGACGCGACGTTGATGAGCCCTCCGAATCCACGTTCCCGGAGCCGCGGGACAAAGACTTCGCAGCCGTGGATGACTCCCCACAGATTGACCGACAACGTCGCGGACCAATCGCTCGTGGATGTCGCACCGACGACGTTGCCTCCAGCGCCAATTCCGGCATTGTTGATCACCAGTCCGGGAGCGCCGCCGAACCACTTCTCGGCCGAATCGGCAAGATCCCGGACCTGATGCTCGTCTGAGACGTCGCAAACAACGCCGATGCCATGACCGCCCAGCTTGGAGATCAGGTCCGCTGTCTCCTTGGCGCGAATGCCGTCGATGTCGGCGCACACCACACGGCCGCCCCGGCGCGCCAGCTCGACGGCAAATGCGCGGCCAATGCCGCTGCCTGCACCGGTGATCACCGCGTCGGCACGGTCACTCCGGCGGGGGGGATTCCCAAACGGCAGCAGCCTCATCGGAGTATCCGCCGTTGCTGCGATCTGACGGTTGATTCCGTCGCTGCCTCGAAAGCAACTGGTGGCACCAGCCACCATTGTGGGCACATGCCGTCAGTTTGGTGTGACCTACGTTGCTTTGTCAAGATGGAAATGTGCGGACGAAGGCGAAACGATGGGGCGGGCGTACCGGCGCGGAACGCCGCGCGGAACGTCGGCAGCGTCTGATCGATGCCGCGACCGAGATCTGGAGCGAAAGCGGTTGGGCCGCAGTCACCATGAGGGGCGTTTGCTCCCGGACCAGCCTGAACGACCGCTACTTCTATGAAGACTTCAAGACCCGCGACGAGTTGCTGGTTGCCGCCTGGGACGGGGTACGGAACGAGATGCTCGGTGAGGTTTCCGCGACCCTCGCAGAACGCGTCGGGCAGCCGCCCCTCGAGACTATTCGCATGACCATCTCTATGGTGGTCGACCGCATCACACAAGATCCCGGCAGGGCAAAGATCTTGCTGACCCAGCACGTGGGCAGCTCACCGCTGCAAGACCGGCGCGCTGTTGCCCTGCAAGAGGCGACGCACCTCGTGGTCGCGGCGAGCAAGCCCCATCTGAGACCGGATGCCGATGAAACCGCGCTCCGCATGGACACCTTGGTGGCGGTTGGGGGCTTCGTCGAGCTGATCACCGCCTGGCATGCCGGCTTGCTCGACGTAAGTCAGGAGGAGATCGTCGAACACACCAGTCGGCTCGCCGAAACCCTAGCTGAACGTTATCTGGTGCACGCGCTCAGCGTCGATGACGTGCCCGGGACGCTACCGTCCTGATCGTGGGCGTCAAACCGGACACGCACTCAGCATCGCCGGGCGTGGCCGCGAGCCGATAGAGCGTTTGCCGATGCCCCGGATTCAGGAACCGGCGCCTCGCCTATGTTCTGCAGCAGCACGTAGGTGCCGAGGCTGCCCAGGAAACCTGCGCAGTGTTGGACGAGTTCATCAGTACTGAAGTCCAGTTCGCCGTCCAGCCAGCGGCGCAGAACCTCGAAGAGTCCTCCGACACCGAGGGTTGAAGCCAGATGCGCGACGCCCACCGCAGAGTCGGCGATATCCAGGTGAAGTCTGGCCTCGCGCAGCACGAGGTCGGCGAAACCGGCCATCAATTGGCTCCGCAACTCGCGAAGGAGTGGCTCCGTTGCGGATTCAACGAACAAAATGCGGGCCAGCCGAGGATCGTCTTCGATCATGTTGACCAGTGCGCGGATGGGGGCATACGCCAACACGTCGGGTGGCGCGCCGGCGTCTGGGATCGCTTGGACTATTACGTCTTGGAAGGTGGCATAGAGCTGCTGGTAGACGGCCCGCAAGAGCGCGTCGCGGTCGGAGAAATGCTGGTAGAAGTAACGCGAGGTGACACGTGACTCGGCGCAGACGGCAGTCACGGTGGTGGCGGCCACGCCTCGGGTACCGATCAGCTCGATAGCGGCGTCGATGAGACGTGTACGCCGGTGCTGATGGCGCTGCTCTGCAGACACTCCGCGATACACCCGGACTGAACGCATAGACACAGTTTGTCATCTAAATCTGACTAGGTATAAAGTCAGATTATTGAGGTCCGCTTGGAGATGGGAGTAGCACATGACCAGTGAGTCGCCCACACGGCCAGCAAAGAGGGTGCTGCCAAAGGCTCGCCGTGTCCGTTTCGCAATGCCTGCTGGGACCAGTCGCCAGCACTTCGTCGACGGCGACTTGGTGATGAGCCACTTTGTCTCTACCTTGTCGGCAACGTTCCCCGAGGGCGAAGACTTCTTCATCCGATCGGTGCGCCAGTACCGTGACCAGGTCAGCGACCCCGACCTCCAAGAGGCGGTCAAGGGATTCATCGCGCAGGAGGCCACCCACCGGCACCAGCATCGGCTGCTTAACGAGCGGCTCCAAGCGATGGGCTATCCGACCGACGGGATCGATCGGCACATCAAGAAGTTGGTTGACCGGCTCGAGAAGCGATTCTCTCCGAAGATGCGCCTGGCCGTGACGGCTGCCCTTGAGCACTACACGGCGACGTTCGCCGAAATCATTCTGACCAGCGACGAGGCACAAGAGCTGATCGGCGACACCGAGGTCCGGCCGATTCTGCTCTGGCACGCTTTAGAAGAATCCGAGCACAAGGCCGTCGCTTTCGACGTCTTCGAGACGGTCGGTGGAACCGAACGCACCAGGGTCTGGGGAATGCGGATTGCCACAGTCATCTTGTTCACCGAGTTGGTCATCCAGACCACTCGCTCTCTGGCGGGTGACCGCGCAGCCTACAACCCACTGCGCTTACTGCGCAGCCTTCGAGCCTTCCGTCGTTCCCCACTGTTCAGCCCGGACGCGGTGCAGCGCTTCCGTTCCTACACCCGCGCCGGCTTCCACCCCGACGACTGGGACAGCACCGAAGTCCTCGAACGCTGGGCCAAAGAACTCTTCGACTCCGATGGCGCCCAGCGAATCGGGAGCCGCGTCTAGCATCAACGGTGAGCGCGAGCAGAGAAGCACTGGCACTAGGTGGCTTACGAACTCGTCGTCGAAGGCGATCCCTACGGTACCGGCAGGAGCACACCGTCGATGAACCGGTCATTTCGAATTAGACGGGAGACTCATTCACCGCCGCGGGTTGTCGTCGACACAGACGCTGGCGCACCTACATGAACCGGGATGTTACTGGCCGGGGGCGCAGTGCTTGATCATCTCACCGAGGTTTTGGCCGACCCGCTCAGGTGCGATACCCACCGACGGCGGGTAGAGCATGATGTGGTCGAGTACCCCCTCGTAGCGGCGCAGCCCGGCGCGCACCTCGCTGGCGGTGCCAGCGACGCCCATCACGTCGATCATGTCGTCCGTCACCGCGTCGAACATGGCCGCAAAGTCACCGCGTGCGAAGGCTTCTCGGATAACGGCACCCTGTTTGGCGAATCCGCAGAAGTCGAGCAGCGGTTGGTAGGTTCTGACTGATGCGTAGAACGCGATCTGTTGCGCGACCTCGCGACGGGCGATTTCCGGGTCGTCGTGGATGGAGCACATGACCATTGACACAATCTCGACGTCGTCGGGATCGCGCCCGGTGCGTGCGGCGCCCTTGGCCACCGCGGGCCGCACGACTTCCTCCACGTAGGCGGTCGTGAAGAGCGGATGCCCGGCCAGCCCGTCAGCGACCCGGCCGGCGGCTTCGCACATCCGCGGGCGCACCGCGGCGGTGATGATCGGAATATCGCGCGCAGGCGGGTCTACCGGGCCGCTGGGGATGAGATTCATCTGGTAGAAGCGGCCTTCGTGGCGGACTGGTCCCTCGTGCAGGTTCCAGATGCGCCGAATAAGGGGTACGAGTTCCTCGACGCGCAGGGCGGGGGCGCTGGTATCGGCGACGCTGTGCCAGTTGCTCATCATCCGTTTGGTGCCGTTGCCGATGCCGAGCACGATGCGACCGCCGGACAGTTCGTCGAGATCGCGCGCCTCGGTCGCCAAGACCAGCGGGCTGCGTCCGACGCCGTAGAGAATCGACGACCCGATGCGACACCTGTCAGTCGAGGTGGCCATTGCCGCCATCGAGATGGATCCCGACCGGGTATAGAACTCCGATGCCCACACCGCGTCGAACCCGGCCTGGTCGGCCGCGGTGGCGGTGACCTTCATCGCGGCAAGGTCAGGGGCTAGGACAGAGAGTCCAAAGGTACTCACTACTGCGGCTCCATTGCGTTGTGTTGTGCTCCTGAGCGATGTCGGCGAGCCCGTTGGACGAGGAGCAGTCATCGTGGACCGGCCGGAAGCCAGTGCCGAACAGCTGCACCGGATCTCGCTGCTGCCAGTCTGTCAATCGTGCAACGCGAGCGCGCCTGTGGGGCAACTCGCCACGGCATCTTCGATCAGTGCCCTGTGACATTCGGGTGGCCCAGGATTCAGGATGTGGAGTTTCCCATCGTTACTGACCTCGAAGAAGTCGGGAGCCAGGCCTTCACACATCCCGATTGACGAGCATCGATCGCGGTCGACTGTGATTTTCATGCCACGCTGCCTCACGTAGTCGGGGTGAAGCGGACGGGAAGATGATTCACCCCGTGGAAGAAAGTGCTAACGGTATAGCTGGGTGGCCCGCAGACTTCAATATCAGGCAGGCGGTGCAGCAATTCCCGGAAGAGCGCGGCGAGTTGCTGCCGCGCCAGCTGATTGCCCAAGCAGTGGTGGATACCTCCACCTCCGAAGCTCACGTGCGGGTTGGGGTCCCGTGACAAATCGAACTTTTCCGGGTTGGTGAACACTGTGGTGTCCCAGTTGGCCGAGCTGTAAAAAAGTACGACCTTGTCACCTTCGGTGATCTGTTGTCCGCCCAGGTCGCAGTCGCGAGCTGCCGTTCGGCGGAAGGTCATGATCGGGGTGGCCCACCGGACGAACTCTTCGACCGCTCCTTTGATTCGTCCGTCGAAATCCTCCATCAGCCACGCTCGTTGATCGGGAAAGTCGGTCAAGGCTTTCATCGCATGACTGGTGCTTTGGCGCGTGGTGTCGTTCCCAGCGATCGTGAGAAGTATGAAAAACGAGACGATCTCATCTTCGGTGAGTTTTTCACCGTCCACTTCAGCCTGAACGAGGTTCGTCATGAGGTCGTCTTCGGGCTGCCGGCGACGTGCAGCGATGATTTCGCGGGCGCCGTCGCCTAGGAATCCCATCGCTTGGAAAAGGCGAGGTATGACTGGGTCGTCGCCCATCACCTCGGGGTCGCTCCACCCACCGGCATACCGTGATTCCCACGCGATGTCGCGGCGCATCGAGTCCGGCACGCCCATCATGTCGAAGATGTTGTGCATCGGCAGCAACGCCGCGCATTCGTCGACGAAGTCGGCCTTGCCCTGTGGAGCCAGGTCGTCGACGACGCGCTTCGCGTTGGCCTCGATCTGATGGTGGATCAGTCGCATCTGCTTCGGCGTGAATGCGGATGCCAGCAATCGTCGAATCTTGGTATGACGCGGCGGATCCATCGCAATGAAGCCTTGAGCGGTGTCGAGCAATTCCTGCGGGATCGACTCCATGACAATGCCCTGACCTGACAGGAAATCGTCGTGTCGCCGGGTCGCCTCGACAAGCAACGGATGCGTAACCACAGCCCAAAAGCCCCGGTCGTTCCCGTCGTCGATCATGGTGTGCTCGACTCGCGGGTGCCAGCTGATGGGAGCACGTTTGCGCAGTTCGGCGTATGTCTTCTCCCGGTCGGCGGCGGTGCCGGCCCAAAATGCAGTCGAGGACAAGTCGGCAGAATCATATGGACGTGCTGAACGCCGCTCCGCCGACGTTTTCAGTGCGGACGTCGTGCTGGCAATCATGAGAATCTCCTAAGGTTCGTGCGGCCCCACTCCAAGTGTTTACAATTATTCCTTCAGAGTCAACATTTGAACATAAAATCCTTAGTGTTAACGCGCCTCGCCTGCGGAGGAATGAACGCCCAAATAGCGAAGTGCGATCCGCGAGATGCGCTCCCCGGTCGTCTCGGCGTCGGCGGTCGGAAGCACGACGTGACTCACCGTCAGCCTTACCAGTGCATCGGCGACATCATTGACGTCATTGGCGTCCAGGCCTGAAAAGTGCTCGTTGAACCAGGTCACGAGGGCTGCCGAGGATAGCTCCAGTAGCGACGCAGAGGTCGGCAGGAGCGGCAACATACCGGTTGACTCAGCGACCGTCCTGTCCGTAGGCCGGTTCGATGTCAGCACCGCCTTCAAGAGCGGGCTCGCTTCCGCTTCCTTCAGTGTGTACGACACCGCAGCGGTGATGCCCCCGCCGACGTCTCCGGCGTGTTGTGCCAAAACTGCGTGAATGCCATTCAAGAAGCGTTCGCCTTCGGCCACAACCAGCGCGTCGCCCAGTCCCTGCTTATCGGTGAATTCCTTGTAGAGCGTCGGGCGGGACACGCCGACAAGCTCTGCGACTTCACCCATGCGAACGCGATCCCAGCCCTTCTCGATAGTGAGGGTCCGGGCAGCCCTCAAGACTTGCTCACGCATATGCCGGCGAAACGAGAGGCGAACGGACTCTGTTGGCATGGTGAGCAGGATATGCGTCTTGCACAAGTGTTCCGTCGGGGCTATCGAGGACCACGCCGACAACAATGCACTTCGCCGGTTTGGCTGTCCGGGTTCCGCTACTTCTCACCATGGCACTGTCATCATCCGGTGGAACTCGCGACATCGGCTTGGCGACCGCCACGCTTCGAGCTGATGCCAACGTCGCGATCGAAGTCTGGGGTTCCCCTGAAAAAATGGACACGGATAACTTGCTTCCGCGACAGGGTTCAGCGTCCGCTCGTAGTCGATAGGTGAGCGCGTCCCGATCGCTTAATGCCTTGGTTGATTATTGTAGAAGTTCATCCAATTGTCAACTCCTGCAATCAATTCCGCTTTGGTCGCGTAGGGTGTGCCGGTAGTAGCATTCCTGTTTGAAACTCGACCACAGCGACTCGGCGCCGACGTTGTCCCAGCATTACCCGCGCAGCGCCCACCGCGCGCGAACACCCCCCGCTGCACGGCCACGGTGACCAACTCGGTGCGCATGTGATCATCCACAGCCCAACCCAGTGCCCGCCGCGAGTGCTCGTCGCGGATCGCGCACAAGAACATGTCGCCCTCCCCGCAGCCCAGATAGGTGTAGGGGTCGGACCGGGGCGCGGTGTCGGCATTTCTACCGATCCGTTTCCCCGGCCCGCCCTCCGAACCCGCCGAGCGAATTTCTCCGCAACGGGCTCTCCACGGATTCAGGCCACTGGTGCAGTGATGTCCGTCGGCCTCGCTGTCCAAGGGGTGATGATTTTCGTGCCCCGGTAGCGGTATCGGGTGACCTCTACCTTCTGCGGCCGAAACATCGCCGTCTTGCCTTCGCGGATTTGCCAATTGGGCAGGAACCGTCGATGGAAGACGCCCCACGCCAGCCCGTGGTGCCGTTTGCGCATCCAAGTCACCACCCGCCACCATGTGAAGTGGTCGAGGTAGTCGAAGGTGCGTTTGGACACCCCGTGCTGGAAGTAATTGCACCATCCCCGCAGGACGGGGTTGAGTTGGCGCAGCAGATCAGCGAGCGTTCGATGTTTGTGTCGCCGCGTCAGATTCCTGACTTTGTCGGTGATGGACATAAGTGCCTTCTTCGACGGCCAGGTGTAGACGTAGTGCTTGGTCGTGCCCCTTTTGATCTGCCGTTGGATGCGGAAGCCGAGGAACTCGAACCCCTCGTCGACGTGGCAGATCCTGCTCTTCTCGACCGACAGGCGCAGGCCCATCGGCGCGAGCACTGCTGCGATCTCGTCCCAAAGCGCTTCGGCATCAGCGCGAGTGCCGTGGACCATGACACAGAAATCGTCTGCGTAGCGGACGATTTTCATGGTCGGAACTCCGGCGCGTCGATGCTTGGCACGTGTCCATTCCGGGCCGAGCGCCTTCCACTTCGCGGCGAAGTGCTCGTCGAGAACGGACAGGGCGACATTGCTGAGCAGTGGTGAGAGGATTCCGCCTTGCGGAGTGCCGGTGATGGTGTCCCGGTAGCCGAGATCTTTCGAGAGAATCCCGGCTTTGAGGAACGACTTCACCAGGGCCAGAACGCGTTTGTCCCCGACACGTCGCCGCACCCGGCCCATAAGGGCCGAATGCGAGATTTCATCGAAGCACGCCGTGATGTCTCCCTCGAAAACCCAGTGATAGGCCCGTGAGCCGCTGGCGAGGTGATGGATCTCAGCGATGGCGTCCTGGGCTCGCCTGCCCGGCCGGAACCCATATGCGCACGGATGAAAGTCCGCCTCGAAAATGGGCTCCAGCACCAGCTTCAGCGAAGCTTGCACGACCCGGTCGGCGACGGTCGCGATACCCAGGCGGCGGAGCTTGCCGTTCGCCTTCGGGATCATCACCTCCCGCACCGGATCCGGCCGGAATATCCGCTCCTTGAGTTCCTCGCGGAGCCGCTGAAGCAGTCCGACCGCCTCTGCCGCACCGACAGACCGCGGTGCGGTCCCATCGGCACCGGCTGAGCGCGCACCCTTGTTCGTCCGCACCCGCTCCCACGCGAGGGTGAGGAATGCGGGGTCATAAACGAGGTTGTACAAATCATCGAAACAGCGGTCGCTTTCATCAACCGCCCAATGGTGCAGTTTGCGTTGCATCCTGCGTACCCGCAGCTCGGCCGTGTCCGGGTCGGGCCACAAAGCACTCGTATTCACAAGTGACCTCCACAGTCTGCGTACTCGCCGCGAACCCGCTGGAGCCCTTTGCCATGCGACCGGCTTTCCCGGCCTCGGACTACTACGGCTCCTCCGCCCCACCACACCGGCATCAGCCGACGACTGCCTACCCCTCCAGCCCGGCTGGCTGCCGGATCTGACCGGGGACCGGCGCGGTGGTTCCCGTGTTCACTGTCAACCGTTTGACGGGTGAGGTGTCCAGCTATGCCCCTGCGACCTCGTCACGGCTACGCCGCAGTCCTTCACCGTGACCTCCCGAACCGGCGACATCAACCGGCCCACGAGTTCCCCGCCCTCAGGGCGGGTGCGCGTCGCTGCCCAGCCCGCATCCGCCAGGTTGGAGCTGGTGGTCTTCTCTTAAGAGGCGTTCAGCCGCTGGTTCCTCGCGTACACCTTCCCGTCTCGCTAGCCGGACCCGACCCGTCTGGCAGTACCAGGCCGTCCCGGCGTTGTCGGGGCTGCTTCCCACCCTCACCAAAGTCTCTTTAGATCAGGCTGCCCCCAGCTTCTACCGGGCCACTGCGATGGCTCGGCGACGGTGGTCTCTCACCTCCGTTCGGTTGAACAGCGCCTCACGGCGCTCGATATCCGAGGACCACACCGCGTCGAGTCGGCCCTTATCAAAGCGCTGGCCGATCAGATCCGGCGGAAACGAGGCCGGATCGACCACCGTGGTGGTCTTAAACCTCCGCGGACTGATCCCCTTGATGCCGAGCTCGGCCATGATTTTGGCGCGGCCAGCCCGGGCTGCGCCAGATAGCCCAGAGCTTTTCACGCTGAAGTGCTTATCGTGCGGTCGAGAAATCCGGCGACGGCTGCGGTGAAGGCATCGTTGTCGTCGCCTGCGACCATGTGGCCGGTGCCGGAGACGTCCACCGCTTGGGCGTGCGGTACGACCTTGAGGAATTCGTCGACCGACTGCTGCGATGTCACATCTGAAAGGACGCCGCGCACCAGAAGAGTGGGTGCCTGCACGCGGCGGGCCCCTTCAACAAGCAGTTCGCTGATCGCGTCGAACTTTTCGGCACCAGTCGCGGGGTCACCTTGCAGAAACTGGAAGTTGGAAGTGATGAAGGCCGGATCCCATCGCCAGATCCACCGACCATCGTCGCGTTGCCGCAAGACTTTACGGAGTCCGTCCGGGTTCTTGGGCCGAGTGCGATGTCTGTTGTATTCGGCAATGACGTCCGCGGCGTCGTCGAGCGTGCTGAACCCGTCAGGATGGGCGGCCATGAACGACACGACGCGGCGTGCTCCGTGAAACTCCATTCGCGGAGTGATGTCGACCAGGACGACGGCTCCCCACAGGTCGGCGGGCGCCAGCAAGTGCGTGCCCAGGACGGTCATGCCGCCCAAGGATGCGCCGACGACGGCCGGCGGGCGGTCGGTGCTCGCGTGTTCACGCACGGCCAGCAGATCGGACGCTAGCCGTCCGAGGTCGTATCTTCCGGTAGGGTCCCACGCGCTGTCGCCGTGACCTCGGGCGTCATACGCGACGACCGTGTACCCACGAGCGTGCAAGCGGCGCGCTGTGGTCGCCCAGGCGTGTCGGTTTTGACCACCGCCGTGCAGGAGCAGCACAACGGCGCGGGCAGCGTCGTGCCGGTAGCAATCCGCCGTGAGGGTGACGCCGTCTGTGGTGCGGAATCGCTCGAGCGTAACGGTCATCGGGTGCGCTCGCCGTTGTGAAGTCGGACGACAATACCATCGGTCCTTTTCATCACGAGGAATTCCCCCTAGGGCTAACGACGGTCACTGTTCCTTGGGCGGCACATACCGCGCGCCCGTCGTTGGTGATGTCGATTCTGCCTCAGAATTTCACGGTGGCCCGGGTTCTGCTGTGGCGGTCTGCGGGGCGGCAGCTTTGTCGAGGTTTTGAGGCTGGGGGTAGGCGGCGGCGCCGCGTGTCGTGCGGTGACGCCGGGTCCTTTATCCCGGGGGTGGTTACTCCTTTCTTGGGGTCGAGAGGGCATAGGGGCCTGTGGGTCAGGGTATGGCGCGGACCCTGTTGAGGGCGTCGGCGAATTCTTGTGCCCAGGGCCAGGTTTGGGGGATCCGCAGGATCAGGTAGCGGGATCGTTTGATCAGCCGGGCCGCGGCGTGCAGCAGCCGGTAGCGCAGGGTGGCGGGTTCGGCTTTGGCCAGTGGGCCGTCCAGGAGTAGCAGTCGCATCCAGCACAGCAGGTCGATGGCGATCGCGACGGCGGTGACCCAAGCGGTGTTGATGGCGAACGAGTGTGAGGGCCAGCGGGCCAGGCCGGTGTCTTTGCCGGTGCGGATGAAGCCCTCCACCCGGGCGTGGACGCGGTGGCGGGCTTCCAGTCGCTGGGGTTGTCCACCGGCAGTCGAGGTGGCGAGGACCTGGTAGCGGTAGCCGGCCAGCTGCTCGAACAATGACAACTGGGTGCCGTGTTCGATTTCTTCGCGCCGCACCAGGATGCGCATGCCGGCCGGCCAGCCGACCAGCCGATCCCCTCCGGTGCTGTGGCGCAGCAGCCCGGTCAACTCGGCGACCTGGGCGTCGTCACGGGCCGCTCCGGTGGCATCCAGTGCGGCTTGCCATCCCGCATCGGGCATCTGGCCGATCGCGACCCGGACCCGCTCATCGAGGTCGAATCCGACCGAGTAGCCCACTGACATCCCCGGCCGGGCATTGAGTTTCTCCAGGTGTTCGACGACGGCGGGGCGTGTCATTCCATCTGTGTAAGTCCGGGGTGGTCCATCATCGGACCGCCGTTGGGCGGACAGAAGGAGTGTTTTGTGACCAAGACCATGCAGATGCCGGCTGAGGAGACGACCGCGGCGCGGCGGCTGGCCGAGATGTTCACCGAAGAGACGCTGGACTCGTTGATTAAGGATGCGGTGAAGACCGGGACCCCGATCGACGGCGCGGACGGTTTGCTGAACCAGCTGACTAAGGCCGTGCTGGAGCGGGCGCTGAATGCGGAGCTAACCCACCATCTGGGTTATGAGGCCGGCGATCCGGCCGGACGCGGATCGGGAAATTCGCGCAACGGCACCACGCCGAAAACGGTGACCACCGTCAACGGCCCGGTGCAGATCGATGCGCCGCGTGATCGCAACGGCTCGTTTGAGCCGGCGATTGTGCCGAAGAAGACCCGCCGGCTCAACAACATCAATTCGGTGGTGTTGTCGCTGTATTCACGGGGAATGACCACCCGCGATATCGAAGCCCACCTGCAGGAGGTCTATGGGGCGTCGGTGTCGCGGGAGTTGATCTCCAATATCACCGAGGTGGTGGTCGATGAGATCAAGGCCTGGCAGGCCCGCCCGCTCGATGAGGTCTACCCGATCCTCTACATCGATGGGCTGCGGCTGCGGATCGGCGACAACGGGGTCATCACCACCAAGGTCGCCTATTTGGCCATTGGCGTGGATCTGGAGGGCCGCAAACACGCCTTGGGCTGCTGGATCCAGGACTCCGAGGGGGCGAAGTTCTGGCAGAAGGTCGTCATCGACCTGCGCAACCGCGGGGTGCGCGACATCCTCATCGCCTGCTGCGACGGGCTGACCGGTCTGCCTGATGCGATCCGCTCGATCTATCCCGATACCGTGGTGCAGACCTGCGTCGTGCACGTCATTAGGAATGCGATGCGCTTCGTGTCTTATAAGGACCGCAAGAAGGTCGCCACCGCGATGCGGGCGATCTACAGTGCGCCGACCGTCGATGGAGCCGAACTCGCACTCAAGGAGTTCGACCAGCAATTCGGCGCCCAATATCCGGGTGCAATTGACGTGTGGCACAACGCCTGGGGGGAATTCGTTCCGTTCCTGGACTATCCGGTGGAGTTGCGCAAGATCGTCTACACCACCAATGCGATCGAGTCGATCAACTTCCAGTTGCGCAAGATCACCAAGAACCGTGGTCATTTCACGGACAAGGACGCCGCGATGAAGTTGCTGTACCTCGGGCTGCGCAACATCTCCAGCGAGAGAGGAGGCTATTCGGGTACTGGAACGCACAACTGGACTGTGGCGCTCAACACACTCGCCAGACTATTCCCTGGGCGAATCCCATTGTGCTAGAATACAACTCGTAGTCAAATCACCTCTGACTTACACAGAAATCGTGACAGGCTCCGACGGCGTGGCTTGAACCCGCGCCGTCGATGGTGACCAGCAACTTGCGGCGCCACTTGGCCGGGATCGCCGCGATCGCGGCGTCGATGATCGCGATATGATCGGCCGCGGTGTTCGAGCCGGCGTTGCCTGCACGGGCGATCACCGCCAGCAGTTCGCCGGTGTTGTCACACCACGCCAACAGCGGGTGGAAGCCAAACCCGCCTTTGAAATTGCCTGCGGCGTGCTGCTTATCGCTGTGCGACTGAATCAGCGACGCGTCGATGCGGATCACGATCGTGTCCCCGAGGTCCCCATAGCAGGTCTGCGAAGCCGGGATCGCACCGTGGCGGGCCTCGATCGCCTCCCACACCCGAGAGCGGACCTTGTTGCGCACGGCCGTGACCTCGGTGATGCTCTGCTCGTCGATCTCGCCCAGGGACCGCCACATCGTCGGAACCGACGCCACCGCCTGAAACAACCGGTGCTGATCGCGCAGCACCGCGGTGCCGGCCAGGTTCTGCGCGCCGCCGGCGATCGATACCGCCACATCGCGCAACACCGCGCCTCGGTCGTGGGTGACTTCTGGGCGCGACAGCACCGACGACAAACCGCTGGTCAAACCCAGATTGTCGGCCAGCAACCGGGGTATCACGTTACCGGCGTGCCCGACCACGTCGTCGCCACGGACCTCAACTCGGACATTCTTCGACCAATCCGTAGTAGCCTGCATCTGACAGGTGCACTCCCATCCTGGATAACCGAGCCTCGAATACTCCGATTATCCTTGCGGCAGTGCACCTTTCACGTTAACGACACCCCTGAGCTCCACATTCGATGAAAAATCCAGGTCTGGCGACACCGCTGCGCTTGCCCAGCGCGATGATCTCGGTGACGGCGACGCATACTCCGCTTGACACGGGCTGCAGCAAGTTCAGCTTGAATTCGGTTGTGGCGACCCACGATCCAGCGGGGATCACCGGGTAAAACACCACGCCCAAGCAGTGGTCGACCATTGCTGACAGGCATCCGCCGTGCAGATTGCCGAACGGAGTCAAAAGGTCGTCCCGAGCATCCATCTGCACAACCAGCCGCCCGGCGGCGAACTCGGTGTGGCGAAAATCCAGGTATTTGGAGAGTCCTCCCGTGGTTGCCGCCGCGTTCTGCAATTCCTTGGCGATCTGCTGATTGAACTGCGCGAACTCCATGGTTAGCGCCCCTTCTCATCCACGGATATCGATGCGATGGTTTGAGACACTACTCTGCACTTGTTGCATCGACGCAAGGCTGGGTGTTGGTGAGCAGAGCTGGAAGCAGGAATCGGCGTAAAAAGGCATCGAGGCCTTCGGGGCTGCGGTGTCTGGGGCCGCGGACCGACAGCAGGCTGAGGACGGTTCGCAGGATCCATTCGGCGGCATCGTCGACCGACACCCCGGGCTCGAGTTGGTCCCAGTGCGCAGCGAAGACAGGTCGAAGGAACTCGGCCACGAGTTCAAACAAAGCCACCGACGTTCCCTTGGCCAACCCCACGCCGGCGAGTTCCTCGTCACTGCCGAACAGCAATCCGATTGTCGGCTCGCGATGAGCGGCGCGTACCGTGACCTCGACGAAATCGAGTATTGCCGTGCCCAAATCGCGATGTACTGCGATCCGTCGACGCATGCGGTCTAGGTAGCGTTCGGCCGCACGCAGGATGACACCGGAAACGACGGATTCACGACTTGGAAAGTAGCGGTACACCGTGGCGCGCGACACCCCCGCCTGTCTGGCGATGTCCTCCATGGTGGTGCCCGGCAGCCCCTTGCCCTCCAGGCACGCTTCGGCGGCATCGAGCAGGAGGTCTCGGGCGACGTCGCGGGTCGTGGGAGGTGCCGTGCCCCAGCGCAACGATTTCTTCGTCACGAAGCAAGTATGCAGCCTCGGACCGATCGTGAATTAACGACCCAACCGGTTGTCGCATGGCTACTTATGTGACAATATCGCAAATATGTCGCAACAAAGGTGCCGACGATGAACGTGACCTGACCGTTGGCGATTCCGCCCCGCACTCCCGTTGTCGTCGCGGTCGGTGAGATCACGCACCGCGGCGACAGCGTCGTCGATCCCATCGATTTGGCTTGCGAAGCCGCGCGTCGAGCATTGCAAGACGCGGGCGCTGCGATCGGGCATCGGATCGATACGGTGGCGACACCGGGCATTCTGATGATTCCGCGTGACAATCCCGCGTCGAGAATTGCCGAAGCGGTTGGGCTGGCGCCCCGGCGTCGCATCAGCTGCCCGATTGGCGGCAATACACCGCAATACCTCGTCGAGGTCCTTGGTGGGGACATTGTGCGCGGTATCAGCGATGCGGTGCTGGTCGTCGGAGCCGAGACCGGCGAGTCCGCCCGCAGAGTCAAATCGGGTCATGCGCTCCGCGATCCGAAACCCGTTGATGCACAGGATGAGTCACTTGGCGACACACGTCCCGGATTGAGCCCAGCCGAGATGTGTGCTACCTCACCGACTTTGACTCCCGCCAGTTCAGCGATCGCAGTGAGGCTTTCACCGCGGCCTTGCATCCGGGCCAACGCTGTCGCGCCGGCCTGGCGGTGTTCGTGACGGCGCCGCTCTCCCTCTGCGTGTATCTCGAGGATACGGTTGCGCTCCCACTCGTCGACGGCGGCCAGCCGCCCAAGCTCGACGAGGAACGACGCAGCGTCATCGACATTTTGACGCTCACGCTCCAGACGTGCCTCGTTGGCCTTGTTCTGCGCCTCCCGGACACGCTTGCGCGCTGCCGATTTCGAATTGATGTTCACCACGTGGGAACCATAGGACGCACCCATCGTCGTGCTCTACCATCCTGACCAACATCATCTGTGTCCCCATTTGTCCGCACCCTTTGTCGCCAAATCGACTGCCTACCAATGCAACACATCCGCACCGATCCGCACCACTCACCACAACCACCTGTCCGATCCGGGAAACGGTCGGGTGCGCTCGTTCACGCGCTACGACACACTTATGCCAACGAGACCCGTACCACAGCAGCCTGAAACCCGCTATCTGCACTGGTCGGCACGCGGTGGTTTCGCTTGGTGTGCGATGGCGCTATATGACCAGCTCAGACACCCCTTCTGGACCTCAACCAGAAGGGCTTGACCGCTCTCCTAAAGCCGGTCTCGCAGATTCGACCCCCTGACCGCACTCGACGGTGCATTTCCGATCGAATGTCGCACTGCTGGTAGCGGGAATCGAAAACTATGCCTCATGATCTCGGTATGACCTGCCGGCCAGTACCAACGGCGGGAGACGGGGTTGGGGTCAAGTCCAGGGACGTGGTGTACGACGTCGTCGTGTGATTCTTCGACTTGGTGGTTTAGGCGGTCAGTGCCGCCGGGGTGTCCTCCTGTTCTGTTGATGGCGTGTGGTCGGCGCGGGATTTGCTGAGGACGTCGAGGCCGAGGTAGCGGCGGGATTCGGCCCATTCGTCGTGTTGTTCGGCCAGCACCGCGCCGACGAGGCGGATTAGGGCGTTGCGGTCGGGGAAGATTCCGACGACGTCGGTGCGCCGGCGGATTTCCTTGTTGAGTCGTTCTTGTGGGTTGTTGGACCAGATCTGCCGCCAAATTTGTTTGGGGAAGGCGGTGAAGGCGAGCAGGTCGGCGCGGGCGTCTTCGAGGTGGTCGGCGACCTTGGGGAGCTTGTCGGCCAGTGCGTCGATGATGCGGTCATATTGGGCTGCAACGGAACCGGCGTCAGGTTGATCGAAGACCGAATGCAGTAGTGTGCGTACCCACGGCCACGATGATTTCGGAGTGATGGCCATCAGGTTGGTGGCGTAGTGGGTGCGACACCGTTGCCACGATGCCCCAGGCAGGGTGGCGCCGATCGCGGCCACCAGACCGGCGTGGGCGTCGGAAGTGACCAGACGGACCCCTGATAGGCCGCGGGCGGTCAGCGACCGCAGGAAGGTCAGCCAGCCGGCCCCGTCCTCGGCGGTGGTGACGTCGATGCCCAGGATTTCGCGGTAGCCCTCGGCGTTGACCCCGGTGGCGATCAGCGCGTGCACGTTGACCACCCGGCCTGCTTCGCGAACCTTGAGCACCAGGGCGTCAGCAGCCATGAACGTGTACGGGCCTGCATCCAGTGGCCGGGTCCGGAACGCCTCGACCGCGGCGTCGAGCTCTTTGGCCATCACGCTGACCTGGGACTTCGACAAGCTGGTGATGCCCAGAGTCTCGACGAGTTTGTCCATCCGCCGCGTCGAAACGCCCAGCAGGTAGCAGGTAGCCACCACCGTGGTCAGGGCCCGCTCGGCGCGTTTGCGCCGTTCCAGCAGCCAGTCCGGGAAGTACGAACCTTGCCTTAGCTTGGGAATCGCCAGATCCAATGTGCCTGCGCGGGTGTCAAACTCGCGGTGCCGATACCCGTTGCGGGAATTGGTGCGCTCGCTGCTGCGCTGGCCGTAGCCGGCACCGCACACCGCGTCGGCTTCGGCGCCCATCAGGGCGTGAATGAAGGCGGCCAACAACTCGCGCAGCACATCAGGGTGCGTGGTGGTGAGTCGTTCGGCCAGCACGGCAGACAGGTCGATATCGTGGGCAATGGTCATCGCGTTGATTCCTTTGCTCGAGTGACTTTGGTCGGTCCCTCGAAGAATCACGCGATGACCTTCATTCATCCGGCTACGACACGCCGGTCATCACCGGCTCGTACACCACTCTGCTGGACGCAACTGGGGTTGGAGACGATGACGATAGAAAATGCGTCGGTCATGCTCACCGCTCATGAAGTTCGAGCGATGACCGGAGTTCCGGTCTCAACGCTGCATGAATGGGCGGCCAGGCGGGAACGTGGGATTGATGCGCCTGGTCCACATCACCTCAGGCTTAGCGATCGGCACCGTCGATGGTTACTGGATGACGTCAAAGATTGGCTGGAATCGACTCGGGTGTAGAGCGATTCGCCCTCACCCAACTACTTAGCACAACCGCTGTCAACGGCGGCCGAAAATTGACCCCTTTTCGACGGGGTGGGTTCTACTCAACGTCGCAACACCGACGGATCACTCGAGACTAACAGGGCAGCGAATAGATCGGCGGGGCAACGGTCTTGGAGGACCATGCGGGGGCGATGGTTGAGTTCGTGTTCGACGGCCAACAACTGCTCCGGCGGGTGGCTGATGAGGGTGACGCCCTTCGGGAAGTAGTCGCGCAGCAGTCCGTTGGTGTTCTCGTTCGTGCCGCGTTGCCAGGGTGATCTGGAGTCGCAGAAGTAGACGGGCGCGCCGAGCTTGTCGGTGGTGGCAAGGTGGCGCGCCATCTCGGTGCCCTGGTCCCAGGTGATCGACCGCATCAGCGTGGGTGGCAGATCCTTCATGCGGGCCACCAAGGCCGCGTGCAGGGAGTCGGCGTCACTGCGAGGCAGATGCACCAACCGCAGCATCCGGGTCTGGCGTTCGACCAGAGTGCCGATCGCCGAGAGGTGGTTATTACCGATGATAAGGTCGCCTTCCCAGTGGCCGGCTTCAGACCGGTCGACAGCCGAGAAGGACCGGTCGTGGATGGTGAGCATCGGCTGCTGGAACCGCGGCCGCCGGCAACTCTGGCGGTGATGCGCTCGGCGGTGATCTCGACCGGTGCGCAGCGGTGAGCGTCGGTGCGGCGCTAATCGCGAGGGCCGCATGAAACGTGAATTCGGTTGATAGACAGCTTGATAGATGCTTTCGTGGCATAACCACATCGATGAATCATCGGGGAAGCGGTGGCGGAGGTGACGGCTGATCTGTTGGGGGCTCCAACGCTGAAGAAGCAGCTCGGCGACCGCGTTACCGAGCTGGTCGTTGGTGTCGACCCGACGGCGGTGGTGACGTGCTCGTCGCGCGGTGGCTCGCCGGTGGGCATCGAAGGGCTGATATCCGCGGCCGGCTGGTGCGTTGCGCCGTAGCTCCCTCGAAATCGTCGACGGCGCTCGACCGAGTCGGGTGGCGATCGTCCGCACCCTCAGCCCTGAGTGATGCAGATCGGCGATCTCGATGCGCTCGTCCTGGGACAGGTATCGCGTGCTGATCTGGCGGACCGCTAGTCGATCTAGCGGCGGGACGAACCCGACCGCGACGCCGTTGCGGTAGGTCTTGTAACCGCGTGTCCAGTTCGTCGCAGCGGACCGGGACACACCGACTTCGCGGGCCGCGGCCCGCACGCTCCACCCGCGAGCCCGCAACTCCATGAACCGCTGACGCTTGGCCGACTGCGGACGACGTCCCGGCCCCTTCTTCACCCGACGCGACGATGCCAACACAACCTCCAGAATCTAGAGAAGTGTTGCGACCGCACCTAGAAACCACCGCGTCGACACGGGGTCAGTTTTCAGACGACGCCGACACTGTCAAGCGGCAATACGACCGAATCGAATATGGCGGGTTACCAGTGAGTTTCCCGTGAGTTCAGCCGGATTGAAGCGATTTCAGTTGGAACCCACGGCCTTTCGGCTGTGAAGGTTCATAACTGCGGCGGGTTCGCGGGCCCTGAGTCTGGCGGCGTTGGGTGGCACTACGGTTCTACCGGCTGCTCGAGTTCGTCGCTGAGCAGCCGTTCGGCCACGGTGGTGTAGCGCCGTGCGGTGTTGTGGGAGATGCCGAAGACGAGAGACAGGTGCAGTGGGTCCGGGCCTGCGGTCAGCGCTTCGTGAAGGATTCGGTCGGCACGGATGCGTTCGATCGTGAATCCATTGTCGCTCAACGATGGTTTCACCGATTTTTGACTGACCGGCGTTGTGCGCAATGCAGTTTTCGTCGTGAGTAGAACGTGCCGGTTCGGAGTGTGGGGCCATCTGTCCCGGCGGTGGTCGAGCCATGTGTTCAGCGCGATGTGGGTGAGCTCACCGAGCCGTTGGTTGTGTCCGGCAAGGGTGATCCGCCGGTTCGGCAGGTCGATGTCGTCGAGCGTGAGTTTGCGTATAACGGCTGTGCGGCAGGCATGTTCGACGCTCAGCGCCACGACGAGGCGTTCAAGCGGTTCGCTGGCGAGCTGTTCGATCGAGCGCACCTCGTCATCGGTGATGGGCAGGAGGTCCTGGTCTACTGGTTGGCTCTTCAAACCCGCTGTTGGGTTGCTGAAGACCAGAGCATTCTTCTTGGCGTGCCGGAACAGCGACCGCAGCGCCTTGATCAGATTGTGGCGCTGGTTTCCCTGAAACGGCCGCAGCGCCGCGTCGACGTCGGCCCTGGTGACCTCCCTGAGATGCTCGTAGGAGGTGGACCAGTGCGCGAGAAGGGGCTTGACCGAGCCGAAGTAGCTGTAGAGCGTCCTCGGTGATCGTGGGCGAGCACGTGCGCCGCCGACCAACAGGGTAAGGAGCCAGTGGTGGGCCGGCTCGGCGAATCCTGGCGGAAGTTCCGCGGTGACGCGGTCGATCCAGGCACGGATCGGAGGTTCGGTGTCGTCTTTCAGCAGGTCGAAGTGGGATAGGATTTCGACGAGCCTGCGACGGGACGCGAGCCGATGCGGCCGGGTTCGAACCTCGGTGAGCGGCACGCGATCACCGGTGGGCCGACCGGCCAGAAGGGTGAGCAGGGCGTCGAGGCATCGGTTTGTGGTCTCACCGCACCAATCGTGGGCGGCACCGAGTTCCCGGGCGTGTATCGCGGCGGCCGCGAGCACGGGGTCGTCGGATTCCAAGGCTGGATGCCGCCGGGGCGGGCGAGGAGGCAGTCCCGCCTTTCTGCGTTGGTAGGACGCTCTTCTTGAACAGCTTCTGCCGCAGTATTTTTGGTCGCGGCGACTGTTGGCAGGCAGCGCAGTCCCGCAGTGCAGGCAGTTCATCGCGGCGGCAGCGACCTGCCGGCGCGAGTGCGCGGCGTGACCGACCGGGCCTCACCGACCGCCGCTGACTCGTCGTCGGTGACGGGCGTGGCCGCTGCCACGGTTTCGGGTTCGGGAATCAGCAACTCGTCGACCCCGCAGCCGAGGACGGCGCAGATGACGTCCAGGTCGTTCAGTTTGATGGCGTTGGGGTTGCCCGACCACAGGCCCGACATCTTGCCGGCGCTGATGACCAGACCGCGGTCGGCGAGCATCCGCTGGAGTTCGCTGGCCTTCCAGATGCCGCGATTGGCCGCGGCCAATCGCAGGTTCCATTTCATCGAGCGAGTCCTTTCCATCGATCGGCGACCCGGCGTTGCCCGGTGACCCAGGCATCTTCGACGTGGGTGGCGTGCACGTGCTCTGGCGACGTCGGATATCGCAACTGTCGGAATGCCAGGTTGGTCGGGTCCGAGTCTGTCGGTGTCATGTCTGGTTCCGATCGGGGTGTTCGTTGGTCCGGCGCCGGGTCGCGTTGTGTCGGCGAAGGACACCAACCAGGGTGAGAGCGGCAAATGCCGCAAGAGCATGCTGGGCGCTCAAGTAGTAGCGGCGACGGTCGATCTTGCGACCGCGGGCCGGGCGCCGTTCTTGGGCGAGGTTTCGGTAGCGTGTCGGCGAGAACGACCCGAAATATTCGCTGACGAAGTTGCTGGTTCGCCGTGTCGGTAATCCCATGTCGGCCAACAGGTCGTCGATGTGGTGCACCAGGTGCGGTCCGATTTGATAGCCCTGCGGTCGAGCTGGCATGACCTCCTCCAGCCAGGCCTGCACGCGTCGTATCCAGTCTGCATTTCATCGAGACTGGGAAGTGCGAGTTCGCCGCGGAAGCATCGTGAAAGCCAGTGGGCTGAGATTTCTGAGCTGAGCTGACACGCGGTCGATGAGGCGTAGCCCACGAACCCGAGGCGCTGCTCGGTGGGCGGAAGGATATGCCGGTAGAGCTGGAATCGCCCGTCGGAGACAACGGGTGTCCGCAGTTCGGGCGCTAGAAACGACAACGGCTGGCGCCAGCCGGTGGCGAAAACGACGATGTCGGCAGCGATCTGATCGCCGCTGGCCAGCAGGACCTGCGGTCCGCCGAGAAAGGCCGCGACCGAGTCACGCCGCAGGACCAGCCGACCGCGGCGGGCCATATCGTAGAACTCCTTGCCGAACCCCAGGTTTTCGATTCCAGTAGGCATCGGCTCGTCAGGCACCATGGCCGCAGGCATCCTGAGCAGGAATCGAAACAGCAGACTCACCACCCGCCAGACCAAGTTGGTCAGCTGCTTGCCCGGCCCGTGCAACAACCTCTCCATCAGGCTGGGGTGGTGGTAGCGGAAGAACGCCTCGGTCGAACGTCCCAGAGTCAGCCGGTCGGCGGGAATACCTCCCGGGAAGTAGCGGGGCATCATCCAGTGGGCCTTTCGGAACACCAGCGTGCATTCCTGCGCGTGCGACCCGGCCCACGCCGCGCAATCCAGCGCGGATTTGCCCGCGCCCACGATCACCACCCGTCGCCCCGCGAACAGGGCAGGATTGGTCGCTTGGCTTGAATGGACCACCGTCCCGGTGAACCGGTCGGCACCGTCGATCGCAGGCATGTCCGGTTCAGAGAAGGTTCCCGCGCATACCACCGCAAAGTCACACACCACGGTGCTCAAACCCGTTGGGCCACAGCTTTCTACCGTGAATTCGTTACCGTGGCGAGACACCCGCACCACCTCAGTCGATAACCGAAGAAGCGGGGCCAACTCGAACCGGGCCACATACGAGGCCAGATACGCGCGCACCTGCTCAGCGCTCGGGAAGATGTCGGCTGATCGGTCATAGGGATGGTCGGAGAATGCGTAGGTGTCGCGTGAGTTGTTGGTACGCAGTCCGGGATAGGTCCGCGATTGGGTCCAAACACCGCCGATCGCCTGCTCCTTCTCGAACACGATCACCTCGAAGCCGTCCTCGCGCAGCACTTTCGCGGTGACCAGGCCCGCAATTCCCGCGCCGATCACGCCGATCCGCCCGGCCCGCATGTCTGTCACGTGACCCGCATCCTTATCTCAGTGGGTGATCGGCGGCTGATTTCGGCTGCGTAAGTGGTCCAGTCGCCGCTGCTGGCGCGCTGCCAGGTCGCGGCGACGCTGATGTGGATTCCCAGGGTGCGCGCCAGCACGGCGGCTGGCAGGTCGGTGGCGAGTTGAAACAGGGCGGCGGAACGTGCGCGGCTGGCTTGGATGCCGAGTTGACGGAGTCGTTCGGCCATGCGGAAGGCGCTGAGGTGGCGGCCGGGCTGCCCGCCGGGGAATAGCCATCGCGAGCTGCGAGGGCGGCCGACGGCGGCGTGAGGTGATCGGGTGGAGACCAGGGCGCGGATCAGTCGGTCTAGCGGTGCTGGGATCAGGATCGGCTCGTGTCCGAGCCGCAACCGGACGCTTTCGTCGGTGAGTTCGATGTCATCAATGGTCAGTTCGCTTATGGCGGCGGCGGTTTGGGCATAGAGCAGCACCAGCAGGGCAGCGACACGGCCGGCGGTGTCGATCGTGTCGTCGTGTAGCAGCCAGCGTGCTTGTTCCCAGCGGGTCTCGGTGTCGATGACGCCGCTGGGGCCGTCCCATCGTTGGGCGGCGTGCTCGACTCGGGTGAGCCTGTTTCGGCGTGCCCAGCGCACGAAGTTGCCGCTGTCGCGACGCTGGCCGGCGGCGGCGCTGGTTAGCCACCGGTCGAGATCTCCCTGTCGGGCAGTGGCAAGCTTAAGGTTATGCGCGGCAAGCCAATCCAGTAGGGCAGCTGCAGATCTGATGGAGCGCTTGGCGGCGCGGGCTTGCCCGTAGGTGGTGTCGGTGTCGCCGACGCGGGCACGCAGGCGGCGGATGACGTGCCAGACGGCGTAGCGGTGCAGCAGGCCGCGCTCCTCGGGATCGACGCGTTCGGTGATGAGGGCGGCGGTCCAGCGCTGCAACCGCAGCATCTGTTCGTCGCGGTGTGGCAGGGTGCCGATCGCGACCAGGACGCTGCGCAGGTGCTCGACCGGCTTGCCCGCGGGCAGTTCGTCGAGCGTCTCGTGCGACAGCACGCGCTGACCGGCCTCTAGCTCGCGCAAGATGGCGGGACCGCCGCCGTTATCGAGCCATACCGCGGCCGTGTTGGGACGTTCGACCGCGACCAGGGCCTCGTAGAGGTCGCACAGGTCGGGGCGGATGTCACCGCGGGCGTCGCCGAGCAGCTCGCGCAGCCGCTGCTGCACGTTGCAGCGGGCGCACCGGCTCGTATACCGGCGGCCGCGTTGACCACATCCGGGACAGGTGCGCCAGAAACCGGACTCGTCACGAACGCATTCGGCGCAAAGCGGTTCGGCCAGCGTGCCGCCGCGGATAGGGCGGAACTCGCCGCACGAAATACATTGGGCCCACCGCTTGTGGCAGGCTTCGCACCACGGGCGGCCGGTGGCAATTGAAATCGTGCTCGGCGCGGTCCGTCCGCAGATCGCGCATTCGGCGATCGTCGGCGGGCGGCAACTGGCGCAGCGTGGTCCGTCCTCGCAGCGGATACTAACCGGTCGGCGGCGGCCGCAGTCCACGCAGACTTCCTGGTTGATCGGATCGGTGACCAGGCAGCTCGGACACACGGGTTGGCCCTGTTCGTCACGGGTGGCGGCTTCGCGAAGCGCGCCGCAGCGAGCGCATGGTTGGGCACGGGACTTGGCGGTGCAGCTGCGGCATAACCACTTTCCGCCGATAGGCCGGTGCAGGTGGATGATTCGACCACAACCGGGGCAGGCCGGGTGGACAATGCCTTTCGCTCCGGCGTCCCCGAGCTGGTCGATCAACCGCAGCACCGCAGGATCAGACGCCTCGGCACCGGCGCCGGTCAGCAGGGCGGGTCGCTGCTGCAATGCCCACGCCAATCGGTATCGGCGTCCGGCACGCGGCACCACCGCCTCGATTGCCGCGTTGATCTCCTCACCCGACAAGCTCGGGTCTGCTCGCCTCACGACGTCGACGATGAGCGGCGTCGGATCCCGCCCGTCATCGGGCAGGCATCGTGAACACCTGGGTCGGCCGTCGCGGTCGCGAAGGTAAACCGGCCTGCTCGAGCCGCATATTGTGCAGGGTTCTCGTCGAGGACCGCACTTCGCGCAATACCAGTCATCCCCGCGTCGCTGCAGGGTGTGTAGATGCTTGCCGCAACCTGCGCAAACCGGAGACGAAATATGCATGGCGCCAGCCGCATTCAGCGCGATCAGCAGCTCACCAATCCCACGTGGCGCTGGCGAGCGCCCGTCGGTCAACACTGCGGGCCGGTCCAGCAATGCCTGGGCGAGGCGGCGCCGTTTCGCTCGTCCACCGGCCATCGCCTCGACCAGTCCGATGACCGTGCGTCGATCCAGCCCGGGCTTTTCGCCAAGCACCAGATCGACGATGACCCCGATCGGGTCGGCGAGCACCTCAGATGCGAATGTCTTTGGCATTGCTTAGCTTTCAATGCCGCTGATGCGAGCGCGTTTTGGCCGCAGTCCGCCCAGACCGGCGTCGGCGCCGCCAGCGGCACGTTTCTTGCGCGTCGGCGCGGCTGCGGCGACCGGTTCGATCAGCTCGTCCATCCGGCAGTCCAGGACGTCCAGCAGCGCCATCAGAATATTCAGGCTCAGCCGCTCGGGTCGCTCGACGACGAGCCGATAGACCTGGCTGGACGACAGATGGATGCCGCGTTGCGCCAACGGCTCTATCAGGTCGGTGGTGCTGAACATCTCGCGTGCAGCCATCACCTGACGCAGGTGCCATCGGTAGTCGAGTTTGCGGGCCATCAGGACTCCTTGCCGCTCGTGGGGTCGGGCGCCGTGTCGAACGCCGGCGCCAGGGCTTTGCGCAGCGCGGTGTTCATGAAGTCACCGGACACGTGGGTGTAGATCGCGGTGGACGTATCGCAGCGATGCCCAACGGCCTCCTGGATGAATCGTCGGTCAACGCCCTCCTCAGTAAGGTGCGTCACCCACGAATGCCTAAGGCTATGTGGACTAAGGGTTTTCGGTAGCCCGAGCGCGTCACGGTATGTGACGAAGCGGGCGTTGATCTCTGCCGGGGCGATGCGACCGCCACGTTCGGTCACCCACAGTGCCGGATGGTCCTCGCACCCGAAACGGGGCCTGATGTTGTCGACGTAGTCGGCGACCGCTTCCACCGCCCACCCCATGACCGACGGCACGTTGCGTCGCCGCGGCGGTTGCCCGCGCACCGACTTGCCATAGCGCACATGCAGCATCCCGAACCGGCCGAACTCCGGCACCGCCGGGTTACGGCCCCAGTCAACTACATCCAGCTTCGCCGTCTCGGTCCGCCTCAGGCCCCACCCATACACCACTTTGAATAACGTCGCATCCCGGTAGGCGGCCAACGCGCCCTTGCGTTTCGCGCACACCGCACGCTCAACCTGGTCGTCGGCGTAGTCGAGAAACCGCTGCAACTCCTCGCGGGTGAATGGCCGGGCCTCTGGGTTGCCCTCGTAGCCATTGAGGTGCTCTATCGTGTTCCACTCATGGCAGATCGGCACCGGATGCACACCCGAACCAAACTCCTGCTCGCACACCGCAACCCAGCTATAACGGCCGTCGCACAAATACTCGCTGAACAATCGCAGCTCGGTCTGATAGCCGCGAATCGTCGAAGGTGCCAGATGCGACTCCGCCATCAACGACTGCGTCCACTCGTCGACATGACCCGGCAGCCAATGCCACGGGTACTCGTTAGTGAACGTCGCAAACCGGCGCACCAACCGCTCCCGCGGCGCGATGGTCTCCTCCCGCAAACCACGCGCAACCTGCTGGGCACGCCATCCGCGCAACATCGCCTCCAGCACAGCGTCTTCCGGACGCAACTGCACAACTCCGGAGACCAGCTCCAGATGCGCCGACCCAGCCAGATCTGCCCGCACCACGCCGCCTCCAACCTGAATCCCCGCAACCGTCCGGCGAAAGGATCATGCATCCAACGGGCGCGATATGCAAGCAATGCAGGTGGGACGCCCTGTCCTGTAGGCGACATGACACCATAGCCAGATCTGCTTCAGCAGGCGACCAGCGGAGACGCGCCCGTCTGATGCAATTTCTGATAGTTGATATACCGAGCCGTTGTGCCCGTCCAGGCGTGACCTAATAGTTCCTGGATCGCGAATAGGTTCATACCGGCCAGATAAAGCTGGGATGCGCAGAAATGCCGCAGCACATGCGGTGTCAGCTTCCCCGACCACCTCGGCAGATATCGGTCGGTGGCCTCGGCCAGGGCGCGGCGATAGACGTCGGCGGTCGCGCGCATACACGTCCCGTCGATGTTCTTGCGTTCGGACGGAAACAGCGGCGCAGCATGGTTTTTCGGGTCGACATCGAACAGGCCCAGCACGTCTTCGATGAACCACTGCAGGCTGCGGTCGGCGCCGTTGATCAGTGGCACTACCCGCGGCTTGGGACCTTTGCGACGAGATCCCTTGCCATGACGGACGTTCAGCTTGCCGAACCGGCCCAGCTCCCAGCGCACGTCATCCAGGTCGAGCATCCGCGCCTCGTTGATCCGCAATCCGACATCGGCCACCAGGCGAGCCACGGCGTAGTTTCGGGCGGTCGGGGCGAACTTGCGGCAGGTGACCAGCTCCCCGCGCCACCCCGCGAACAGCTGCTCCACCTCGTCGGCGGTCGGCGGGATGCGCAGCTGCGGATCCACCCACGCCCGCGGTCGGTTGATCTCATCGAGCGGGCACTCGATGACCCGGCCGCTGAGATTGTGCAACTCGACCTTGTGACGCAGTTCGAGGAACTGAAAGTACACCGTCAGCGCGGCCGCCCGCCCGGTCCGAGTCGACGCCCGGGCATCACGCAGCACCTTGCCGAAGTAGGTGTCGGCGTCAGCAGGCTGGATCTCCCACAGCGGCCGACCGAACCAGTCCCGGATCAGCTCAAGGTGATTCACGTCGTTGCGGATGGTCGAGTCGACCAACCCGGCCGATGCCCGGGCAAGGACGAATCCGGCCAGCACATCGGTCTCGAAGCCGGCGAGCTCATCCTCGGTCGCCGGTGCCCGCTGCTCCCTCAGGTCCCGCACGACAGCCAGAGCCAACCCACGCCTCCTCAACTTCACCCACAGTGAAGAATCATCAGCTGATCAGTTATCCAGTCGGCAAAGATGATGCCACTTCATTCGCGGGTTTTGCAGCAGGGACACGCCCACAACAGCTGGTCCAGGCACTCGACGGGCTGGCGCACACCACTCGGTGGCTCAGGAACCCGTCGACTGTTGGTTAACTACCGCATATAGCGCAATCGGTTGTACTTCAACGTAGTCGAGCGCCACTATACATTCCCGATAATCCGCCGCCATACGCATCGCACGCTCTTGCAACCGGTTTCGACGTGATGCAGCGAGTGTGGCACTAACGCATTGTGATTCACTCGATGAGTCAATTCCTAGGGCCGATAACCGGGCGAGCGGTCGAGCGGGCGGGCGTTTCCAGCAAACGCTCCTGCCTGTGGTCCTACTGCGCAGCCGCTCCCCCGCCGGGGGATTGGAGCCTGCTTTGGCCCGCCAACCCGAAGCCCAACAACGCATGTTCGTGCCCTTCCTCATCACGGTGGGCCTCGTCGAAGCAGCGACCTGGGAACGTCTCCCTACGACAAGGTGGAGACCGTAGCCACCGTCCGCCGACACCGCGGACCGCGAGGGGCGCAGCGTTGATCAATGAAATTGACCACCGCTGCGAAAATGCCGAAATGCGCCCCATGCTGCGGCGATCGCCCTATCGTTTGTGCCATGACGGGGGTAGGCATGCCGGCGTGGCCGGCAACAATGGCAGCATTCGTGCTCGAACTCGCCGGGATCGTGCCACCGCTAGATCCAAGAGTGCGAAATGAATTGGCTCAAGACGAAGAGAGTGTCGAGCTCGCGCAGCGTCTAGCGGAAGAACCCTCGCTACAAGATATCGTGTTCTCGGATGCGGATCATCCGTCGCTCCACACCCCTACCGTATTGTCTTTCACCGCAGAATCGTGGGCTCAGGCGCGCTCAGGTCTGGGCATCGTTGAGCGGGGTCAGGGCGAGCGCATCGCGGCCATCTGGCACACGGCGGTTCCGCTGGTCAACGGTGACTACCTGTTGACCCCGGATCCGGGTCACCCTGAAGCGGTGTCGTTCTATCGAGCCACGCGCAATGACGACGAGGGTGCGATCGATTTTCGCGTGGGCACTGCGTCGAGGGGCCCGTATGAGGTCGTGTGGGAGGACAACGACGACCGCTGCCATCTCAGACGATTCTTCAACGGCCTCTTGCAATGCAAGGTGGTCGGGTGCAGCGAGGTGTGTCATAGAGGCATCGAGGTGGACCCCATAACGGGCGCACAGTCATTTCCGTGCGGGTGTCCCTGATGTTCGGCATCGACTGGATTATTTGGGGCGTCATCATTGCCGCCGCCACGTTGGGGGCCGCAATCGGCGTGCCGGTCGTCCTCTACATCCGTCAGAACCGCGCCAACATCACGGTGACAAGCGAATTCGACAAGACCGGGTTCGTGGAAGTCGTCCTCGCCAAGGAGGGAAGCGGGGCCGCGCAAGTCGATTCGGTTGAACTCATGGCAGCTGGCACCAACACCAAGCTGCCATTAATCGGACGTTCCAAAACTGGTGCCGGGCCAATCAACTTCGATGGCGGCAAAGCCAAGATTCGCGTCTACTTCACACTCACCAGCGGGGCGAGTGCAACCGATGCCATCGAGGTACACGTCGAACACAAAGGCAAATCGTCGAGGGTCAAGTCCACCTGGACGACCAAGACCATATCTCCCCAGGCTGGCACCGAAATGATCGATCTGCGCGACCCGATTGAACCCGAAGCAGACACCACTACGAAAAAGGCGCCTGGCACTGCTGGTACTGGCACGACTGGGGCGAATCCGCCAGCAGCTCAATCAAATACACCCGCGCCAGGACTTTCCAACCCGCAGCGTGACACAGACGATCCCGACGTCAAGACGTAGAGCGTCCATCACGTCGAGGTCTCCCCCGGCGCCTCCAAGGAAGCCCGGTCGCGGAGGTTCGCGGCTGTGGCCCACACAACGGAAGGCCGTCGGGGACAGCCTTCGGGTGAGGATCCACCGGCGATACCGAATATCGCGATGTGGACATCCCACGTTGCCGAGACGCGGGTCGGATTGGCCATATCTGACTATTGCGGCCGCCGCCCGGCGGAGCCATTCGAGACCTGGATGCTTCGAGGCTGTGCCACGCCTCCGTAGCCCTGGCAAGTCCCCCGTCTGACGCTAATTTTGCCCGCGGCCACGGGCTACTTGACCCGTCGTGTGCGGGCGCATGGTTGGTGTGCGACGACCATCGAGACTTTGCACAGTGCACGAAACACCAAGGGGCGGTGTGTAAGTCGTGTGTTGGCACTGTGCTGGTGGAGTGGTCGTATTCGAAACCTGCGGTATTGCCGTGGTGGGCTAGCGGTTTTCGGGTCCGACGTTCTGGCTGCACTGGTCAGGTGCCCGGATCTCGCCGGCCGCGAACCTCCATCGGACGCGGGCGTTCTGGGGGTGAGCTGTTGCGGTAGGAGATGTTCAGAAATGCTCAAAGTCGTTGACTATCGAGCACACGCGTGGTCGCAGATTGGTCTGCGGGGGGAGCTAGCGTGGCCGTATGCCGGTAAACACGACGTCGTGAATTGTTCGTGCGATTAGATCTTCGTCGAGCGTATCGTCGGTGATTAGGTAGGTCAGTGCGCTGGTGGTGACTGCACCGAATAGCGCGATGGCGGCAGCTCTGGGGTTGTCGAGAGCCTCGAGTGAACGGTCGTTAGCGCCCGCGCGAAGCAAGGTCTCGACGGGTTCGAAGTAGGCAGTGCTGATCATGTTGGCGATGACGGGCATGCGGGCGGCGCGGCCCAGTTCTCCTATGAGGGCGCGACAGACAGCGGGCCGCTGGGCCATCACGCGCAGTTGGGCACTGATGACGTCGTGCAGGCGTTGGGCGGCGGCGCCGTCTGCCTCGACGATCGCGGTGACCTCGTGCGCGACGTGTTGTAGGGCGTCTTCGAGGAGGAAGGCGAGTATTTCTTCTTTGCCGGCGAAGTAGTAGTAGAGCGTGGCCTTGGCGATGCCCGTGGTCGCGGCGACGTCTTCGATCTTTGTGTCGTTGAGCCCGCGCTCGGCGAAGAGTTCGGCCGCGGCAGGCAACCGGTCGGCAATCTGAGCGGGAATCTTCCGCATAAAGTCCTCCCCTCGGTTTAAACTCTCAGTCTAAACCGACGTTCTGCAATGTGGCAGGAGACGCTATGTCGACGGTACAACTTCGCTACGATCCCTTTGACGCGGAAATTCAGGACGACCCCTACCCCGTCTACCGGCAGCTACGCGACGCGGCACCGGTCTATCACGCCGCCGATACCAACACCTGGGTACTTAGTCGCCACGCGGATGTCATCAGCGCGCTGCTTGACCATCACAGCTACTCGTCGGTCGACGGAGTATTTCCGACTCCACCGGGCTCGACTTTTCGCGAATCGCTGCTGCCGATGATGATTTTGATGGATCCCCCGCGACACGATCAGCTGCGGGCATTGGTTAGCAAGGCCTTCACCCCGCGACGAATCGCGGCGCTGACGTGCGCGATCGAGGACCTCGCTGATCAGTTGACGGCCGGCCTGATCCAGGAAGCCAGTTCGGCCGATTTCGTCGCCGACTTCGCAGCTGTACTACCAGCGATGGTGATCGCTGATTTGCTCGGTGTGCCGCGCGAGGACCGTACACAATTTCGGCGATGGTCGAACGCGTTGGTGCAGTCCAATCCCACCCACGGCGAGACCGGCGAGGCTTTGGCAGCCGCGGCCGCGATCTATGGCTACTTCACCGATTTCCTCGCCGACCGCCGCGGCCAACCGCGCGACGATTTGATGTCAGCGTTGGTGTGTGCCGAGATCGACGGAAAGCACCTTAGTGACGACGAACTGCTTGGCTTTTGCCTGCTGCTGCTGATCGCCGGTCATGAGACGACGTCGAATCTGCTGGCCAACGCCGCGGTGGTACTGGCCGACTATCGCGACACCCGCCACCGGCTGGCTGGCGATGAGAGCTTGCTCGGGGCAGCTGTTGAGGAGCTGCTGCGGTATGACTCACCGGCTCAAGGACTTTCGCGAACGTTGACCCGCGACGTGACAGTGCATGGCGTCACAATGTCGGCGGGTGATTCGGTGCTGTTGTTGTTCGGCTCGGCTAATCGTGACGAACGCGTGTTCGCTGATCCCGACGTGTTTGACATCGGGCGCAAACCCGAACACCAAGTGGCATTCGGCCGAGGCATTCACTTCTGTCTCGGTGCGTCCTTGGCCCGGATGGAGGCCCGGATCGCGTTGCGCGCCTTGCTGGCCCGCGTGCCCAACTGGGAAGTCGACTTGGGCCGCGCGCAGCGCCTGCGGTCGGGCCCGATCCGAGGCTATTTGTCGTTGCCGATCTCCTGGTCGGCGAACTAGCCGCGCTGCGGTCCAATTGGCTGTGACCGATCCAGTCGAATGGGCGGTGGGGCGCCCAACTAGCGGGAGATGGTTGGCTGGGGAGGATTCACGTTGGCGCTGCGATGAAGAAAATGTGGATCGTCCTGGTCATCGTGGCGGTGGTGGCGGTAGCGGGCTTCTGCGTACTGCGGCTTCGCACCTTTTTCGGCGTCCACGACGATCAGACGATGACCAGCGGCATCGCCGATGAGATCAAGCCGTTCAATCCCAAGCGCGTGGTTTACCAGGTTTATGGTCCCCCGGGGACGGTGGCCAACATCAACTACTTGGACATCAATGCCCAGCCCCAGAAAGCTAGCAACGTGCCTTTGCCCTGGACGCTCTCGGTTACCTCGACGCTGCCCTCGGTGAGCGTCAACATCGTCGCGCAGGGCGACAGCAACCAAATCGGCTGCCGGATCATCGTGGACGAGGTGGTCAAGGACGAAAGGTCGAGTCAGGGTATGAATGCGCAAACGTTCTGCATAGTGAAGTCCGCATGACCGATGACCGGGCCGCAGGGCTGCCGCATATGCCGGTTTTCGCGCGAACGGTCCACAAACTCGCGGTGCCCGTCGTCTTTGCCTGGGTGGGGCTTGTCGTCGTCCTCAGCGTCTTGGTTCCATCGCTGGACGCGGTCGCCGAAGAACACACCGTGTCGATGAGCCCCAAGGACGCGCCGTCGATGCAAGCGATGAAGCACATCGGCAAAGTATTCAACGAATTCAACAGTGACAGTGCGGTCATGATCGTGCTGGAAGGTGACAAGCCGCTGGGCGATGAGGCCCACCATTTCTACGACCAGATCGTCCGCAAACTCGAGGCTGACACGAAACACGTCCAGCACGTCCAGGACTTCTGGGGGGATCCGCTGACGGCCGCCGGTTCGCAAAGCTCCGACGGCAAGGCCGCCTATGTGCAGGCGTATCTTGCTGGTAACCAGGGCGAGAGCCTGGCCAGCGAGTCTGTCGCGGCGGTCCGCAAGATCGTGGACAGCGTGCCTGCGCCGTCGGGGGTCAAGGCCTATGTGACCGGCGCTGGGGCGTTGATCGCCGATCAGCACTCGGCCGGACAAAAGAGCCTCCAGAAGGTCACGATCATCACCTTCGTGGTGATCATCGTGATGTTGCTGTGGGTATACCGCTCGATTATCACCGTGTTCAGCACGTTGTTCATGGTGGTGATCGAGGTGATGGCGGCTCGGGGGGTTGTCGCTTTCCTGGCCTACAACAACATCATGGGATTGTCGACCTTCGCGGTTAATATTTTGGTGCTGTTGGCCATCGCCGCTGGGACAGACTATGCGATCTTTATTCTCGGCCGATATCAAGAGGCGCGCGGCCTAGGCGAGGACCGCGAAAAAGCCTTCTACACCATGTTCCACGGAACCGCGCACGTCGTCCTTGGCTCTGGCCTGACTATTGCCGGTGCGATGTATTGCCTGAGCTTTACCCGGCTTCCGTATTTCCAGACTATGGGTATCCCTTGTGCGGTCGGGATGCTGGTCGCCGTTGCTGCCGCGCTGACCTTGGGTCCGGCGGTCCTGACCGTCGGCAGTTTCTTCAAGCTGTTCGATCCTAAGCGCAAGATGCGGACCCGGGGATGGCGACGGGTGGGCACCGCGATCGTGCGCTGGCCCGGGCCAATTCTCGCGGTGTCAGTCGCGATCGCCCTCATCGGTCTACTCGCCCTACCCGGTTATCAAACCAATTACGACAACCGGCTGTATTTACCCCCGAGCGTCCCCGCGAATATCGGCTACGCCGCCGCCGAACGGCATTTCCCCGCGTCCCGGATGAATCCGGAATTGTTGATGATCGAGACCGATCACGACATGCGCAACCCGGCGGGCATGCTGGTGTTGGACCGGATCGCCAGGGGGGTCTTCCACATCCCGGGTGTCGCGCGCGTCCAGGCGATCACCCGGCCGCTGGGAACGCCGATCGAGCACACCTCAATCCCGTTCCAGATCAGCATGCAAAACACCACGCAGGTCGAAAACCAGCAGTACATGCACCAGCGCATGGACGACATGCTCAAGCAGGCCGACGCGATGCAACAGTCCATCGACACCATGCAGCGCATGTACAACATCACCTCGCAGATGGCCGCGGTCACCCACCACATGGACGGCCTCACGCATGAAATGTTGGATGTCACAAACACATTGCGCGACAACATCGCCAACTTCGATGATTTCTTCCGGCCGATTCGCAGCTACTTCTACTGGGAAAAGCACTGCTTCGACATCCCGGGCTGCTGGTCGCTGCGATCCCTCTTCGACGCGCTCGACGGTCTGGATCAGATCACCGAAAAATTCACCTATCTTGCCGGCGACATATCTCAGCTGGACGCCTTGATGCCGCAGATGCTGGCGCAGATGCCGCCCATGATCGCCACCATGACGACCATGAAGCAAATGATGCTGACCATGCACAGCTCGATGTCGTCGCTGTATGACCAGATGGACGTGATGAGCCAAAACTCGACCGCCATGGGCCAGGCCTTCGACGCCGCCAAGAACGACGACTCGTTCTACATCCCGCCGGAAGTCTTCGACAACCCCGACTTCAAGCGCGGTCTGAAGATGTTCCTGTCGCCGGACGGGCACGCGGCCCGCTTCATCATCTCCCATGAAGGGGATCCCGCGACCCCGGAAGGCATTTCGCACGTCGAGCCGATCAAGAACGCAGCCAAGGAAGCCATCAAGGGAACTCCGCTGGAGGGCGCCAAGATCTACCTTGCCGGCACCGCCGCGGTCTACAAGGACATGCGCGACGGCTCCAAATACGACCTGATGATCGCGGCAATAGCTGCGGCCAGCCTGATTTTGATCATCATGCTGATCATCACCCGAAGCCTGGTCGCCGCGGTCACCATCGTGGGCACGGTGCTGATCTCGTTGGGCGCCTCGTTCGGACTGTCCGTGCTGGTGTGGCAGGACATCATCGGCTTCAAACTGCACTGGATGGTGCTGGCGATGTCCATCATCTTGATGCTGGCCGTCGGATCCGACTACAACCTGCTGCTGGTGTCCCGTTTCAAAGAAGAAATCGGTGCCGGTTTGAAAACCGGAATCATCCGCTCGATGGCCGGCACCGGTGCGGTGGTGACGTCTGCGGGCCTGGTCTTCGCCGCCACCATGGCCTCGTTCATATTCAGCGATTTGAAAGTCGTCGGGCAGGTCGGCACCACCATCGGCCTGGGTCTGCTGTTCGACACCCTGATCGTGCGCTCATTCATGATGCCGTCCGTCGCCGCGCTGCTGGGGCGCTGGTTCTGGTGGCCGCAGCAGGTACGCACTCGCCCGGCCAGCCAGCTACTTCGGCCCTACGGGCCACGTTCGGCGGTTCGCGCCTACCTGCTGCCCCGGCAAGATGACCCGCAGTCGGCGACCACCGACCGGTTCCCGGCGGCCTCACCGCACTACTAAGCCATCACCGCTATCGCCGCCCAGTCCTTTAGCGGCACATCCACGACGGTCCGCGTAACCGGCCCTCCCGCGACGTTCAGCGATCAAATCGATTCGGCTGAGCAGGATTTGATTGTCATCTCCGTCGTGACCGCCGGGCTGATAGCGCTGATCTTGCTGGTCATCTACAGGTCACTGTTTACCGCGTTGCTGCCTCTGTTGGTTATCGGGGTCAGCCTTGCGGTAGGGCGCGGAGTGCTCTCGGCGCTGGGCGAAGCGGGAATGCCGGTGTCGCGATTCACCATCGCGTTCATGACGGCGATTCTGTTGGGCGCCGGCACCGATTATTCGGCATTTTTGATCAGCCGGTATCACGAGCAGCGCCGCCAGGACGTCTCGGCTGACCTCGCGGTGATCAACGCAACCGCCACCATCGGCCGGGTGATCCTGGCCTCCGCCGCGACTGTGGCGTTTGCATTTCTGGCCATGGTTCTTTGCAAAGCTGAGCGTTTTTGGCGCGCTGGGCCCAGCGTGCGCGATAGCCGTCTTCGTCGGAGTCGCGGCCACCGTGACATTGTTCCCTCCGGTATTGGCGCTGGCCGCCAAACGGCGGCATTGGCGAACCCAAAGCCGACCGCACACGCCGCTACTGGAACTGGATCGCCGTGGCCGTAGTCCGCCGACCCACCCCACTGCTGGCCGCCAGCCTGGCCCTTGTATTAGGGCTAGCGGCTGTCGCGCTGACCATGCGCATGAGCTACGACGACCGCCAAGGAGAGCCGGACACAACCGCCAGCAACGAAGGTTATCACCTGCTGGACAGGCACTTTCGCAAAGATATCGTCATCACCCAGTTCATGGTCGTGGAATCACGGACCGATATGCACACCGGTAAAGGCCTGGCCGACCTGGATGAGATGGCGTCTCGCGTGTCGCAATTGCCGGGCGTCACCAAAGTATCCGGCGTCACCCGGCCCACCGGGGCACGACTCGATCAGGCACAGCTCTCTTGGCAAAACGTCCAGATCGGCAACAAGATGGCCGATGCCGTCGCCAAAGGAGACGCCCACAAGACCGATCTCACCAAACTCACCGGCGGTGCCGACCAACTCGCCAGCGGCCTGGCGCAACTTGACACCACCCTTCGCACAGCGTTGACTCCGCTGACCGGTATCCTTAACCAAGCCCAGTCCAGCGGCTCGCAATTTCAGCGCTTTCGCCCTCTGCTGCAGCAACTTTCGACTACCACACCGACCATCGACCAAGCTATCCGAGCCGGACCTGGGCTACGTCAAGAAGCTCAACAAGCTCAGAATGCGATCGCCACGATCGACCCGCTGGTCGGTGCGCTCAACACCTCCCCCTGGTTTGCCTCCACACCCGAGTGCACCCAGATCCGCGACCAGGTACGGATTCTGGTGACCTTGCGCGATGGCGGCTTTTTCAGCCAGCTCGCCAACCTCGGCGACATGTACCAGCCGGGCGGCGATACTGCGGGGGGCACCATGGCAGACCTGCAGAACACGGTCACCTCGCTGAACAAGGCGTTCGGAGCGCTCGGCGACCCCGCCGACATGGCCGGCAACATCCGCCGCCTCCAAAACGGCATCAGCCAGCTCGCATCGGGCGCACAAGCCCTAGCCACCGGTGTGCATACCCTTGCCGACAGCAACATCGAAATGTTGTCCGGCATGAGTCAGATCGCCACCCAACTACAGAATTCCGCGCGGTCCAGCGCCGGTTCGGACAACTCCAGCGGCTTTTGCCTCCCGGCTAACGCCTTCGAGAATCGCCAGTTCTCCGATGTGGCAAAGCACTTCCTGTCCGCTGACGGCAAGACCGCACGCTTCGCCATCGAATCCAGCTACAACCCCTACAGCAGCGAAGCGATGGATCTCGCTCAGAAGATCACCCAAGTTGCCGATGCTGCACGCCCAACACCTCCTTGGCCAACGCCAAAATATCGATGGCCGGATTCCCCGCCGTCAACTCCGATATCCAGCGCCTTCTGTCGGCCGACTTCCATCTGCTGGCCATTGCCACGCTCGTCATCGTCGGACTGATCCTCGTCGTTCTCCTGCGCGCCTTGGTGGCCCCGCTCTACCTGCTCGGTACGGTCGTGCTCAACTACGCAGCCGCACTGGGCATCGGGACGCTCGTTTTCCAATACGGCCTCGGTAAGAAAATCGCTTGGCTGGTACCGCTTTTGGCGTTCATCATCTTGATCGCGGTGGGCGCCGACTACAACATGCTGCTGATCTCGCGGTTACGCGAGGAATCCGCTCACAACATCCGCGTCGGCGTACTGCGCACGGTCGCAAACACCGGCTCAGTCATCACTTCCGCCGGGCTCATCTACGCGGCCAGCATGTTCGGCCTTATGGTCGGTTCGGTCGCGATCATGATCCAAGCCGGGCTCATCATCGGCTGTGGCCTACTACTCGACACCTTTGTTGTCCGCACTCTCACGGTTCCCGCGATCGCCACATTGCTCCGTGAGACCAGCTGGTGGCCGCAACGTAAACGTGAGGACGCTTGAAACTCTTGCATTTTGACTAAAATACCGACGATTACGCACCTTCATCTGAGTCATGAGCGGTGTTGGGTCCAGCGAAGCGGACGAGCTGGTCAAGAAGCTCTCCGAAACCGGCGATGTCGCCGTGGGCGGCGAAGTGTTCGGGTTCTACCGTGATGAAAACCGCTGTTGCGGTGAAACGAATGACGCCATCTTCACCGACCCCCTCGCCAGTGTAAGGCACGTCCTTGCCGCACGCTGATACGTGCGCTAATGCGGTGGGGCTGGTGTAGCGGAACCGGCGCTAGATACTCGATCGCGAGATTGCGCGTGACCGCAGGCGTGCCGGCGATCCACAGGGTGAAGCCCAAAAGGTCGTCGCACGCCGCCGCGATAGCCCCGCCGTGCGCCAAGCCGGGCGCACCGATATGACGCTCATCGAATGCCACATCGGCATATACCTCATCGTCCAGACGATAGACCTCTAGCTGCAGGCCACTGGAATTCTCGGGTCCCGCAACCCATACAGGTAGGCGTGTGTGACGGCAGGCGTTGCGGTTCAGTTGAATTTGGAGCATCCAAGGTTGCGGCCTCGTTTCCGGTTGGACGTGTTCGATAACTTCGGCCATTGCGGCCTTAAACGACGAGAAATCCCGCATTAAGGTGCCGAACGCAGCAACTTGGCGTATGCCGACCTGGCAAAGTGCAGCTCATGGTCACGGCGAGCCGCGCCGGGCGATCCAAGCGCCAGTACGGTCCGCTTCGGCGCGATACCGTTAGCACGGTACCGCAGGCATTTTGGACACGCTGCGTCACGATGGTCGAACACCGTCAGGGGGCCATTCGTCGACGCCGTCTTCGAGCGGCACATCCAGAGATCGCAGGAGCGCAGAAAAGAGTCGCCAGTTGCCAATCGCCGCGACAAGTTCTACAAGGAGCCCCGGGTCTGCTTGCAACGCATCTCGGCACACAGCCCACGTGCCATCCGAGATGGTGCCGTCACGCAGTGTCTCATCGGTCGCCGCAAGTACAGCACGTTCGGCATCGCCAAAGTGGTTAGCATTCTGCCAATCTCGCACCGCGAGCAGGTCACGCTCGGACACGTCGAGCATTCGTGCGAGTCGCCAATGTTGCGTCCATTCATAGACCGAGCCGGTGACCCAGCCGATTCGCATGATGATCAGCTCTCGCAGCCGCGCGTCGAGGTCCCCGGTCCACAGCAACGCCTCCAGCAGTCCGTTCAAGGCCATTGCCACACTAGGCTGGTGAAGCGCGATTCGGAATATCGACAACTCCGCTATGGCTTCGGGGATGCCACATTGAGCAGCGCGCCGGCGCGCGTCTGTCAGGCCGAGCATTTCGACGCGGTTTCCACTGCCCACAGTCGGTCCTTAAGTTCGTAGGTGCAGTTACTTCGTGTTGTTACGTTGTGCTGTGACCCGGGTGGGTCGGGTGAGGCGGCATGTCGGTTGCCGGCCTGGTGGTGCGGCTTGAAAGGACTGGCCGCCCGGCCTTCCTGGACTTCCTCGGGCCGCTGATTGAGATCTGCGACGTGATCGCTTGTTTAAGGAAATGCTGGCGGGGTTGTCCGTGGGGATCGTGTTGGCAGACAAGCGGATAGGAGATCGATGGCAGCGGGCCAGTTGTGGGCTGGGGTTGATGTCGGCAAGGAACATCACTGGGTGTGCGTGGTCGACAACAGCGGCACGGTGGTGTTGTCGCGCAGACTCGGCAACGAGGAGCAACCGATCCGTGCGCTGATCGGCGAGATTGACTCGTTGGCTGATCAGGTTGCCTGGACGGTGGACCTGACCACGGTGTATGCCGCCCTGTTGTTGACCGTGTTGGCTGATGCCGGCAAGTCGGTGCGCTACCTGGCGGGCCGTGCGGTCTGGCAAGCCTCGGCGGTCTATCGAGGTGGTGAAGCCAAGACCGACGCCAAAGACGCCCGGGTGATCGCTGATCAGTCGCGGATGCGCGGCGATGACTTGCCACTGCTGCATCCCGACGACGATCTGATCACCGAACTGCGGCTGCTCACCGCTCATCGCGCCGACCTGGTCGCTGACCGCACCCGCACGATCAACCGACTGCGCCAACAACTCGTTGCGGTGTGTCCGGCGCTGGAGCGGGCCGCCCAGCTCAGCGCTGACCGGGGCTGGGTAGTGCTGCTGGCGCGCTACCAGCGCCCCAAAGCCATCCGCCAGACCGGTATTTCGCGGCTGACCCGGATCCTGGCCGACGCCGGAGTGCGTAATGCCGCGGCCATTGCGGCGGCTGCGGTGGCGGCCGCCAAAACTCAAACGGTCCGACTGCCCGGCGAACAAGTGGCCGCCGGACTGATCGCTGATCTGGCGCAGGGGGTGATTGCCCTCGATGACCGCATCAAGACCACCGATGCCGACATCGAGGACCGATTTCGCCGCCATCCACTGGCCGAAGTGATCACCAGCATCCCAGGCATGGGATTTCGGCTCGGTGCTGAATTCCTGGCCGCCGTCGGCGATCCCGAACTGATCGGCTCGGCCGACCAGCTCGCCGCCTGGGCCGGGCTCGCACCGGTATCTCGAGATTCGGGAAAACGCACCGGACGACTGCACACCCCCAAGCGCTACAGCCGCCGGCTGCGCCGGGTGATGTACATGTCCGCACTGACCGCCATCCGCTGCGACCCGGCCTCCCGCGCCTACTACCAACGCAAACGAAACCAAGGCAAACGACCCATCCCAGCCACCATCTGCCTGGCCCGACGCCGCACCAACGTCCTCTACGCACTCATCCGCGACAACCGCACCTGGCAACCCGACTCACCCCCGATCACTCAGTCGGCGGCTTGACATCGTCATTGAGAGTCCTTTCAGTTGGGCACTGCTGGCACGTCAGGCCATCGGTACGAAGACGTTGTGCAAGGCCGGAATCGTGCCCGGCTCGCCATCGGCTAAGACGTCGAGTAATCGTGGTAGGCCCGCGAAACCGGCGACGTCCCGGGATAGTTCATCGAAGGGCCAACGCCCAGAGACGAGCAATTCGATCGCGCTCTGATAGGCGGGGTAATCGACCCCCAGCGAGCCGAGGACGCGTAGTTCTTTGAAAACGAGGAGGTCTGGCTCGAAGCCTGGTGCTCCGCCGCCGCCGCGGGTGCCGGCGATCACCACGCGTCCGCCTGGTCGAGCAAGTGCGACGGCGTCAGCGAATGCACCTGGCGCTTTGGCGGTGACGTCGACGACGACGTCTGCGAGTTGACCGGTCGCTCGTTGCAGGGCCTTGACCGGGTCTTCACGGGTCACGTCAATGGTCAGGTCCACGCCGAACTTGGACGCTGCGGCTAACCGTGGTCGATCGCGTGGTCCGAGTCCGGTCATAGCGACGAATGCCGCTCCGGATTCCTTCGCTGCTACGGCCGAGCAGATGCCGCGGATGCCTGGCCCCAGGACTGCGACGACGTCGCCTGACGCGGTCTCCGGCAGCGTGGCAGCCCATTTGATTCCCGCGCCCAGCGGGTTGAACAACGTAGCGACAATCGGGTCGAGTCTGTCTGGAATCGACAACAGCATGGAATCGAAGGGCAGATGCAGGTGCGTTGCGTACCCTCCCCACAGGCCGGGATCGATGTTTACGTCGACGAAGCCGAACATCGTGGCCAGTCCGTTGCGCGAGCACCTGCGATACTCACCTCGGCGGCACGCGTCGCACTCCCGGCACGATCGAAAAACCTCGACCGCAACCCGATCACCTGCCGACACACCCCAACGCGCGCTTGCGGCGTCACCGACTGCCTCAACGACACCGACGATTTCATGTCCCGGGACGAAGGCGAAGCCCGCTGGTAGGTGACCGCTGTACTGCTCGTGATCGGTTCCGCAGAGCCCGCACGCCTCGATCCGAAGGACTCCGGAGTGGCCGTCGACGGGCGGTACCGCAAGAGTGCGCCGCTCGAGGGCGCGCGGCTTGGTCAGCACGAGCGCATCGGCCTTCATGGCAGTTCGAATTCGACGCGCTGATCAGCGGGCCGCACAGTTACCTGACGTCCGACCATCATCTCTTTTGACATTTCCTTCGCCACCTTCGCATCGTCGTTGCGAGCCGCGACGCGCCGGCCGTCGGGTAGACGCGCGAGAACAGGCACCCACGAAGGGCCAACGTCGCGGTCGTGTACCACCGTGTAGCCGTCGATCGTTGCCCTACCGGATGTGTCGGCGGCAGAAGCGACTGGAACCGCAGTCGCATCAATCGCGGCCTGCGCTTCCGCCATGTCCGGTGTCTGCCACCCAGTCGGCGGCGGCGTCGCCGACCATAGGCCCAACGAGTGCTTCGTGATGTACCAACCTAATCCGGAAACCAGTCCTAGGGCGTCCGGTTCGCTTCGGCAGCGTCGAACCATCTCCACAATCGAGTGGCTGACATAGTTGTTACCCGGTCCTCCGTGGTAGGGCAATCCACCGGTCACCGTGAACCCGCGTGGATCCGCTGGATCGAGATCGAGCGCCTCGATCGCAACTTCGACCGCGGAAGGGAAGCAGGAGTACAAATCGAACCATCCGATGTCATCGGCGGAAAGGTCGCAGGCAGCTAGGAGCGCCCGTCCGACAGCGCGAATTCCCGCGGACCGACTGAGATCGGGCCGCTGAACCGGAAAGTACACGTCGTTGCAAGTGGCCGCGCACCATGGGAAAACCCATCGGTCACGAGGAACACCGATTTCGTCGGCGACTTCGGCAGCCATCATGACGAAGGCGGCTGCCATATCGACGGTGATAATGCTGTTGAGCATCTTGGGATATGGCTCGCACACCATCCGGTTAGTTGGCGAGACCGAGCTGAGCTCACTGGCAGTGCGCGCGCGCGGAAACCATGCCTGGCCGGGATGCCTCGATGCTTCGAGCGTGAAGGGGGCCATCAGGTTTCCCAGCCAGCGACGCTGCTCATCGAAGGTCCGGCCCGATCGAGCCGCAATCGCCGATTCGAAGACCGGGTACACCTGGTGCGGCCAACGCAGTCCAGCACACATCTCGGCCGCGCTCAGACCGGGGCGAGTATCGCCAAGTGACTCATCCCGGCCCTCAACGGGTTTCGGGTCTCGTCGCACCTGACCCGATCCAACCCTACGAGCTGACGCGCCGCTCTCCGCTCCGACGACTAACACCGCGTCGCTGACACCGCGCGCGATGCGGGCGCCGAGCACCTCAACGAGGTACTGAGGCGTATTACCGCCAACCGGACAACTGATGCGCCGTATTGGCGCCAGCCCAGCCGCTTCGGCAATCCTCGTCGCAGGATTGTCACGCGGAATCATCAAGATTCCGGGCGTCGCCACCATATCGATTCGATGCCCGATAGCAGCGCCCGAGTCCTGCAATGCTCGACGCACGGCCTCGGAAGCCAAATCGATGGGGTCAACGACACCGTCGTCGCGGTGCGTGATCTCACCAACTGCGACGACGACCGGAGTGCGGCGTGGAATCGGCAACGGTCAGGCCGCGGTCATCGTCGACGCCTTTGCGACATATCTGCGATATTGTCACATAAGGTGCTATACGACAACTGCTTCGATCGTCAGCCCACGAACGGCACGGGACGGCATACTTGAATGGTGACGAAAAAATCGTTGCGATGGGGCACGGCGACCGCCGCGAGCCGCGACATCGCCCGAGACCATCTGCTCGATGCCGCCGCAACGTCCCTCGAGAACAAGGGGCTACCGGGCACCACGATGGAGGACATCGCCAGGCAGGCCGGGGTGTCCCGCGCCACGGTGTATCGCTACTTTCCGAGTCGTGAATCCGTCATTTCCGGTGTTATCTTGCGGTCAGCCGAACGCTACCTCCGCCGCATTAGTGCGCGGATCGCAGCGCATGCCGATTTAGGCTCGGCGATACTGGATTTCGTCGAGGTTACACTCCGTGCGGCCCACCGTGAACCCATAATCGGATTGCTATTCGGCAGTGACGACGAACTCGCCGGCGTAGGGCTGGCCAAGGGTACGTCGGTGGCTTTGTTCGAACTCGTCGCCGAGTTCCTTCGCCCTGTCTTCGCCGCGCACTGGGATCAACTTGAGCGTGGGGTGTCGGTCGACGATGCATCCGAGTGGATACTGCGGGCTATCCTCAGCCTACTCACGGTCGAAGGCCCAAGGCAGCGCAGCCCGGAGGGCCTCGATGCTTTTCTACGAAGATTCCTGCTTCCTCCTCTGCTCACCACCACCCGGTCTTGCGCTGATGCAACAAGTACGGAGTAATGTCTCGTTAGTGGCAGCAGTATCGGTGAACGACGAGGGGCTCTAGACATGAAGTTCGAGCAGTTCAGCCAAGAGATTGCCGACGAGTTGCAGAATGCGGCGGCAACCGCGGGTGGGCTGTCCAGCTACTTGGGATTTCGGCACACCGAATTCGCCGCGGGACGTCTGGTTGTGGAGATGGATGCTCGGGACGACCTGATGACGCCGTTCGGCAACCTGCACGGCGGATGCTTGTCGGCGATGGTAGACCACTGTCTGGGCGTGGTGTTCTATCCGGTTATCCCAGCGGGATCATGGGTGGCCACAACGGAATTCAAGCTAAATCTGCTGCAGCCCGTGTCGAGCGGAGTGTGCGTTGCGGTCACCGAGATCATCGCGCTGGGCAAGCGTAGCGGTGTCGCCAGAATCGATGTCTCCAACGCGGGGCGCGCGGTATGCGCGGCGCAGGGAACCGTGACGGTGGTTAGCCCGAGGGGGTATTCCGGTTGATGGCGAGACTGAGCACGAGTGCCGTCCGAATTGGCTATCGCGGCCTAATCAAATGACTGTTACCTGCGAGCGAATCCGCACCGAAGACGGCGTCACCCTCACGGCGGATTTCTACCGGCACGACACCGCCCGCGCCGTCGTACTTCTCCTGCATGGTGGTGGTCAAAATCGCCACGCTTGGACCACCACGGCGCGCCGGTTGCATGCGCGCGGTTACACCGTCGTCGCCTACGATGCCCGAGGCCACGGCGATAGCGGGTGGGACCCGACTGGGCGATACGAACTCGCAGGACTCACATCCGATCTGCTGGCTGTGCGCGAACATGCGAGTGACGACCGCCCGCCGGTGGTCGTTGGTGCGTCGTTGGGTGGCATGACCATTTTGGGAACCCATCTGCTGGCACCAGCCGATTTGTGGTCAGCAGTCGTTCTTGTCGACATCACCCCGCGAATGGAGTTCCACGGTGCACGCCGCGTCGTGTCATTTATGGCCGCCCATCCCGACGGATTCGGCACGCTCGACGACGCGGCCGACGTCATCGCCCAATACAATCCGCACCGCGCTCGTCCCGAAAGCCTGGACGGACTGCGAAAAGTGTTGCGCCAACGCGACGATGGCAGGTGGATTTGGCGATGGGATCCGGCTTTCATCACCTCTAATTTTCAGTTCCTGCAAGGTGACCCCGCCACTGGTGCCGAACAGTTCGACGCGATCAGCGAACTGCTTGTTGAGGGGGCCCGTCGCGTGCAGGCACCAACGCTTCTGGTGCGCGGCGTCCTCTCGGATGTGACATCGCAGCAGTCGGTCGATGAATTCCTCCAGGTTGTCCCGCACGCCGAAGCGGTGGACGTTTCCGGCACAGGTCACATGGTGGCCGGCGACGACAACGACGCCTTCACTGCAGCAGTCGCCGGATTTCTCGACCGCACGATAGCCAATTCGGCCTGAGAACCTCTGAGCTGTGTGGCGCAGCCCAAAGCTGGCCATAGTTAAGGGCAGCCGACAGCTACCAAAACCAAGATATGCGTGACATCCATCCACTTAAGCAGGATGTGAATGGCCATTAGCTACAGTCGAGCGATGCACCTTCGTACCGTCTGCACCACAGTAACTTCCGGCTTGGTCGAGGGTTTCTCCCGAGACGGCGTGACCAGGTGGCGATCCATCCCCTACGCCGAGCCGCCCGTCGGGGCGTTGCGCCTAAGAGCCCCCCGGCCAATCGAGCCGTGGGAGGGAGTCTTGCCGTGTCACCGTTTCAGGTACTGTGCACCACAGCCGCGCAAATACACTTTTGTTGGCCTCGGCAAATATCAGCCGATGAGCGAAGACTGCCTGACGCTGAACGTCGTCGCGCCCGACACCAGATACGAGCGGCCGTTACCTGTGATGGTGTTCATCCATGGCGGCGCATACTTCCTCGGCAGCTCCGCGACACCGGTATATGACGGGGCATCGTTGGCTCGCAAGGGGTGCGTGTTCGTGTCAGTTAATTACCGGCTGGGCGCGCTTGGAGCAGTTGACCTCTCGTCTCTGTCTACCGACGCCTTCCGCATCGACGACAATCTTTATCTGCGTGATCTGGTTATGGCGCTCCGTTGGGTGCGTGACAACATCGCAAGCTTCGGCGGCAATCCCGACGCTGTGACGATATTCGGCGAGAGCGCAGGGGCACACGCAGTGGCGACGCTGTTGGCTGTTCCAGCTGCTAAAGGGCTGTTCGCTCAAGCCATTTCTGAGAGCCCCGCGGGAGGTTTGGCTAGTTCCCGTGAACAATCTGAAGAATACGCCGCAAGGTTTGCGGCGATTCTCGGAGCTCGGAGGCGAGACGCTGCCGCGGTCTTGCTGACCGCGCCGCCGACCGACCTCGTAGCGACTTTGGATCATCTGATCATGCAGGAAAGCCGCAACGCGCCGGGCGTATATCCGGTCGGTCCCACATATGGAACCGACTACCTGCCGCTGGATCCAATGGATTCGTTGCGCTTGGGAAAAGCACACCGAGTGCCTCTCGTCGTGGGTAACAATGCGGAAGAAGCCAAGCTGTTCACCCGCTTCCTGAAACTACTGCCAACGAACGAACCCAAGATCGAGCTGCTGCTATCGACTGTGGAATCTGCTGACCGTGAGCGGATTACGGCGGCGTACCCCTCTTATCCGAAAGCCGCTGCTTGTATTGAATTGGGAGGCGACTTCACGTTCGCATCGGTCGTATGGCAGATCGCCGACGCGCACAGCGCACACGCTCCGGTATACGTGTACCGCTATGACTACGCTCCGCGCACGTTGCGATGGTCCGGGCTGGGGGCCACTCATGCTACCGAATTGCTCGCAGTTTTCGACGTCTACAGAACGCGGTTGGGTCGGCTGCTCAGCGCGGCAGGCGACAAATATACGGCGCTGCGCATTACCGAGGATGTCCAGTCGCGGTGGTGCGCCTTCGCCCGCACAGGCGTGCCTGGCGCGGGTTGGCCCAGCCACGTCAGTGCCGACCATGCGGTGATGATCTTCGACAGGACATCGCGGGTCGAGTGTGACCCGCTTGCGGTTCGGCGCCAGGCGTGGGAGGGATTTACCTTCCGCCGCCCCTGACCGCATTCTGTGTGCATCTCGTTCCCGACATGCCGCGAACTGCCGCGGGCGAGGTATTCAAAGACAGAGCTTCGCCCGTAATTCGGCGGGGAGCGGCGTTCAGCCCTACGTTGAACCGCTGTTCGTCGCGTCAGCTGCTGATTACCACCACCACCTGGGAATGGAACCAGACGCCCAGGTAGTTGCGCGCGGAGCGCTTGAGCTTCAGCCTATCGGCTCGCGCTACGGCGGCGGGCCAAAAGTTTCGATAGTGGGATGGCCCACTCGGGTCAGAGTTGACCCTGCTGTCAATGGCCAAGTAGAAGTACCCGCTGGTGGCCGGATAAAAGTACCCACCCCGTGCAGTGATTCTTAGATTGGTTGGGGGTTCTCCTTCCGGTGTTGGGCGTCCTTCATTCGGTAGGACTGGCCGTCGGTGATGACGACGGTGGCGTGATGCAGGAGCCGGTCCAAGATGCTGACGGCGGTGGTCTGCTCGGGCAGGAATCGACCCCACTCTTGGAAGGGCCAGTGCGAGCCGATGGCCAGGGAGCGGCGTTCGTAGGCGCCGGCGACGAGGCGGAACAGCAGCTGGGTGCCGGTGTCGTCGAGTGGGGCGAAGCCCAGTTCGTCGAGGATGATCAGATCGACACGGAGCAGGGATTCGATGATCTTGCCGACGGTGTTGTCGGCCAAGCCGCGGTAGAGGGTTTCGACGAGGTCGGCGGCGGTGAAGTACCGGACCTTGTGCCCAGCATGAATCGCAGCGACCCCCAGTCCGATCAGGGTGTGGGACTTGCCGGTCCCAGCCGGTCCGATGATCGCCAGATTCTGTTGTGTGCGAACCCATTCCAGGCTCGACAGGTAGTCGAACACCTTGGGCTGAATCGACGATGCGGCCACGTCGAAGGACTCCAAGGTCTTGGTGACCGGGAACCCGGCAGCCTTGAGCCGGTTGACGACGTTGGAGGCATCCCGTGCCGCCAGTTCGGTCTCGACGAGGGTCCGTAGCACTTCTTCGGGGGTCCAGCGCTGGGTCTTGGCGGTGATTAGGACTTCGGGGGCGGTGCGCCGGATCGCGGCGAGCTTGAGCCGCCGCAGCCCGGCGTCGAGATCAGCGGCGAATTGCGGAGTGGACAGTGGTGCAACGGGTTTGGTTGCCTTGGCTGGCGTGCCGTTCATGACGTGGCACCACCGTCTGCGGCCGGGTTGACCGTGTAGGCAGCCAGGGATCGGGTCGGGGCGACTGGGAGGTCCAGGATCAACGCATCCCCGGCGGGGCGGGGCTGCGGCGTTCCGGCGCCGGCGGCCAGGATGGACCGCACGTCGATCGCGCGGAACCTCCGGAACGCGACCGCCCGGCGAAGCGCGCCGACCAAGGCGTCGGTGCCGTGGGCGGCGCCCAACGCCAGTAGGACTTCCAGTTCGGAGCCCAGCCGAGTGTTGCCGATCGCGGCGGCCCCGACCAGGAATGCTTGAGCATCCTCGCCGAGTGTGCAGAACTGTTGCTCAGCATGAGTTTTGGGTCGTGGTCCGCGGCTAGGTTCCGGGCGGGGACCGTCGTAGTGATCGTCGAGGACTGATGCGCTGCCTGGGGCACCCAGTTCGTGCTCAGCCACGATCACCCCAGTCGCGGGCTCCACGATGCACAGCGCGCCGTGATCGACGACGACGGCCACGCTGGTCCCGATCAGTCGGGTGGGCACCGAGTAGCGGGCCGAGGCATACCGGACACACGACAGCCGGTCGACCTTGCGGATCACCGACGGTGCCCCGATTCGAAGTTGCAGCGACGGCAACGGTTGCAGGAGTTCCCGTTCGATCAGCAGTTGCTCATCGGGGACCGCACAGATCTCCGAATGCACCGCGGCATTGACCTCCAGACACCACGCCCTGGCCGCAACGTTGGCAGCACGCAGATCAACCGGCACCCCGGCGATGGCGGCGTCGGTGAGCAGCGGGACGGCGAGGTCGCGTTGGGCGTAGCCGCACAAGTTCTCCACGATGCCCTTCGATTTAGGGTCGGATGCATGGCAGAAGTCCGGCGCGAAACCGTAATGACCTGCCAGCCGGACGTATTCGGCGGTAGGGATCACCACGTTGGCGACCACGCCGCCCTTCAGACAGGCCATCCGGTCGGCCAGCACCCGGGCCGGGACACCACCTATCCCGGCCATCGCTTCGGCGATCAACGCCAACGTCGTGGACGCCTTCTGGTCGGTGGCGAACGCGACGAAGCGCCACCGGGAGAACGCCAGCACTGCGCAGAACAGGAACAACCCGGGTGCGGCTTGGGCCCAGTCGATCACCAGATACTCACCCGGTGACCACACCGCCGGGCGACGTCCCCGGTGATGTTCGTTGCGCCACAACACCTTCGCCTCAGCAACGAGGCGACGGAAGTTGCGTGCCGACCCGTCGTAACCGGCGGCCTTCGCGATCGGCAACATCCGCTTCGCCGACATCCGACCCGCCGACTTCTCGACACGCTCGGCGACCAGATCGGCCACCGCATCGTAATTGTGGGCCCGCTCGACCCGCGGCGGTGCGCTCTCACCGGCTTCGAATTTCTCGACGACTTTCTTGACGGTCCTATGGGTGGTGCCGCACAGCTGCGCGGCGCCGCGGTATGACCCGACTTGTTGATAAGCAGAAATGATGTCCATGCGGTCCCTCGCAGACTTCAATGGAACTCCCCGGTGGTGACGATGAGTGGTTGGCACCTTCACCGTCACCACCGGGGCCCGCAGTTCCTGATCGACACGACGAACACGGGGTGGGTACTTTTATCCGGCCACCAGCGGATACCTCCACTTGGCCACCAGTGGGTACTTTTTCATGGCCACGGACACCTGCCGGACCTTACACGCGATGTGAGCGGCGCCATACGCTGGCGCTACGAATGGATTAGGTCACTAATGTGAAGGATCACCACATGACCGAGATGCTGACCCAGATGCAGGCGCTTCCCAGTGAAACTCCGCTCGAAGACGAGGCGTTGGCGGCTTACGAGAAGAAGTTTCGGGAGGACAACACGATTTGGGCTGAGTTGTTGCAGGAGAACCTCGACCGGCTCGGGCGCGGCTCGTTTTCGCTGCACTGGATGAACACCGACAAGGCCAATTGGGGTGTTCGCGCGCGCCCGAGTTCGCGGGGGTTGACCTATACCGACATCAACCGCCCGCCAGCCTACGGCACGCTGCCCGAGCACACGACGTGGCGCAACTTCGCCCCGCGCGGCTCTGTGCGTGAGCCCTATGTTGACCAGATGCCGACCATCGACGCTTATGACATCCTCGACAAGAAGGAGGCCTGGGCGGACAACGTCATGACGCTGTATGAGGAGGCCAAGGCACGGCAGTGGAACTCCACCAGCGATATTCCGTGGAACGAGCTGGAGCCCGCCAGTGAGGATCTGGAGAAGGCGGCGTGCCAGCTGGCTACCTCTTTGACGGAGGTTGAGTTCGTCGCCGGTGACTTTCCGTCGCGGTGGGTGTATCGCACCTCACCGGATTTCTACGAGGTTAAGAACTTCCTCGTGACGCAGATGATGGACGAGGCCCGCCACATGGAGGTGTTCCGAAAGCGTGCCCTCGCCGGCGGGGGAGGCTTGTTGCACGCCAGCCCGGCCCTGGAGTGGGCACTGAAGGCGATCCTCGAGTCGCCGAGCCACACCCAGGGCACGTTCCTGCTGAACGTGCTGGGCGAAGGGCTTGTCCTTACGATTTTCCGGGCCGGGGAGTACCTGTCCAAGACGCATGTCGACAAGGAGATCTTCCGGCGCTGCATGCAGGACGAGGCCCGTCACGTGTCGTACGGGACCCTGGAATTGAAGAACTTCCTCGACAGCTCGACTGATCGGGAAAAGGCGCTTTCGGATATGCATCGCTTCGCCGATCTTGGCGAGCAGATCATCCTCACCGCACTGAGCAGTCCCGGGCTGTTGGAACCGCTGGCCGTTCTTATGGGCGGTGGAGTGGACAAGATCGACGAAGGTATGGAGGGTGTGTCGTTCCTGTGGGGGACGATTATTGAGGAGTACCTGCAGCGCTGTGAGCGGGCCGGGTTTGACCGTCGCGAGAAGGTGACGATCCCCTTGGAGATGCCGTGGACGGCGTAAGTACGAGCGCAGATCTTCCTACCGTTGAGTGGTTCACCAGGCTGGCGGAGGTCAGTAAGGCTGACCTCGCCGAGTTCCGTAAACTCGGCGAGGTCGACTGCCGGTTTGCCGTCAACATCTTCGATGGCGGCCCAGATGGGTCTGCGTTGATTGTCCAGCTCACGTTCGACGGCTTCGAGGTGAGCGAGATCAAAGAGATCAGCGACACAGGGTTGGAGTCGATGGATTTCGTCATCGAAACCGACCGTGATTCGTGGCTGGACATGGTGGACAACATCCGCGCCGGAGACGGCCGACCGGACCTCGATCACACCCTCAACGCCTTGAGCATGGCGTCGACGCCGATACGGGTCTGGTCATCTGATCCTCTGGGCAAGGACATGTTTTTCCGCTACAACCAGAGTTTGCAGCATTTCATCAACAAGAGCGCTCGGCTGTGAGTCGCCGCTGAAGAAAAGGAAAGAGCATGAGCGGCACTCGGCGAGGCCATTTCTACATCGATGACACGTGCATCGGGTGCGGAGCGTGTGAGCACTCGTGCCCGGGACGGGTCGATGCCATATCCAAGAAGGCCGACGATTTCCTGGGCCGATTCGTCATCGACCTCGATGAATGCATCGACTGCGGGAAGTGCGTCCCGCTGTGCCCCGTCGATTGTATTCACGACGGGCGGGTCGAGGCGGCATTTGTCCCGGACAATGGCTACACGAAGATCGGAAAGCTATACGACTGGGCAGCGCGCAAAGATAGCTGATACATCAAAAGATCCAGGAGCTGAGGGATTGGCATCAGATTGGTGGCCGGGGCCACGTGTCGCGCGGCCGCTTGGCGCGGAGGTTGATTCTGACCTCTCTGCCAAAATTCGGACAGGCGATAGCTGTGGCTTCGACCCACAATGTCAGCTGCCGCATGAGCTCCCGCCGCGTCGCCGTCAGCTTTGCCGATCTATCACGACATCATCATCGTGGTTTTTCGGTCAGACCTCGCGGCGTCCCGACCATCACCACCCCATCAAATGACTAGGAGTTGTGTCATGGGCGTTTTCAAAGACGGCGTCGAGGCAACGAAGTACATTGCCGGGATCTTCGAGGAGGCGGTGGACGATGAGTCGATCGCCGATCAACTAGCGGCATCCGGTGTTGTGCTGCAGCTCAACTGCTCTGACCCGGATATCCAGGTTACGGTCGACATGCCTAATAAGAAGGTGTTCACCGGGAACTGTGACATCAAGCCTACCGTAGCGATGTTCATGACCTCTGACATGGCCAACCGGTTTTGGCAGGGCAACCTCAATCTCGCTGTCGCGCTGGCCAAAGGCCAGGTCCGCGCCAAGGGGCCGGTTCCAAAGATCCTGAAGCTTATTCCCGTCGCCAAGAAGCTTTTCCCGCGGTACGAGGAGCTGCTGCGGGCTGAGGGCCGTACTGACCTGCTGGTTGTTTGACGCGCGTCGACAAGTCGTCAAGCTGTATGGCGTACATCAAGCTCCTCGAGCGTAGATGTTCGAACGGGCCGGATAAGCGTCGGCCTGGTCGCTGCGACCGGCGTCTTGGTCCGCGCCGCACTTGAAGCCCTGCGCTACTAGGGTCCTGCGTCTGAAACCCGTTTACGGGTGTGGGGCAGGATTTCGTCGGGGTCATTTTCCATACCTGGGACTGTCTGAACAACGGTGGATCTGATCTTGGTCTGACACGCCGGGCGTGAGCTTGGCGGGAAGGACTGATGATGTCGGAAACACTCGACTTCGGAATGGCCATTGATCGTCAGCAGACTACTTTCCCGTGCTGACGACCGACGCCGCCGAATCGGCTCGACGGGGGACAAGTTTGTCCTGGTTCGTGGCGCGCTGGGTGCTCAACAGGCGAGTGCCCAGCCGCTGCAACGCCTCCACTGAGAATGGTTGTGTCATACGGCGGTTGACAGCGGGGGCAATGCGGAGCATGAAATAGCCCAGCCAGGCCTCGGTGCGCACCGGTACGACCGCGAGATCAAACCGTACAGCACGCACGGCGGCGCGAGCGACGAGGTCGGGACTCATCGGCCTGGATTTTTCATCGAATGTGGAGCTCAGGGGTGTCGTTAACGTGAAAGGTGCACTGCCGCAAGGATAATCGGAGTATTCGAGGCTCGGTTATCCAGGATGGGAGTGCACCTGTCAGATGCAGGCTACTACGGATTGGTCGAAGAATGTCCGAGTTGAGGTCCGTGGCGACGACGTGGTCGGGCACGCCGGTAACGTGATACCCCGGTTGCTGGCCGACAATCTGGGTTTGACCAGCGGTTTGTCGTCGGTGCTGTCGCGCCCAGAAGTCACCCACGACCGAGGCGCGGTGTTGCGCGATGTGGCGGTATCGATCGCCGGCGGCGCGCAGAACCTGGCCGGCACCGCGGTGCTGCGCGATCAGCACCGGTTGTTTCAGGCGGTGGCGTCGGTTCCGACGATGTGGCGGTCCCTGGGCGAGATCGACGAGCAGAGCATCACCGAGGTCACGGCCGTGCGCAACAAGGTCCGCTCTCGGGTGTGGGAGGCGATCGAGGCCCGCCACGGTGCGATCCCGGCTTCGCAGACCTGCTATGGGGACCTCGGGGACACGATCGTGATCCGCATCGACGCGTCGCTGATTCAGTCGCACAGCGATAAGCAGCACGCCGCAGGCAATTTCAAAGGCGGGTTTGGCTTCCACCCGCTGTTGGCGTGGTGTGACAACACCGGCGAACTGCTGGCGGTGATCGCCCGTGCAGGCAACGCCGGCTCGAACACCGCGGCCGATCATATCGCGATCATCGACGCCGCGATCGCGGCGATCCCGGCCAAGTGGCGCCGCAAGTTGCTGGTCACCATCGACGGCGCGGGTTCAAGCCACGCCGTCGTCGAACACCTGGAGAAACTCAATGCCCGGCCGGGGATGTCAGTGGGCTACTCGGTCGGATTCGACCTCGATGAGCGGGTCCGGGTCGCGATCGGCCAGATGCCCGATGCGGGATGGCAAGCCGCACTGGATGCCACCGGAGCGGCCCGTGACGACGCCCAGGTCGCCGAGTTGACCGGGCTGCTGCGCCACAGCACCGGAGGGGATCGGCTGGTCGGCTGGCCGGCCGGCATGCGCATCCTGGTGCGGCGCGAAGAAATCGAACACGGCACCCAGTTGTCATTGTTCGAGCAGCTGGCCGGCTACCGCTACCAGGTCCTCGCCACCTCGACTGCCGGTGGACAACCCCAGCGACTGGAAGCCCGCCACCGCGTCCACGCCCGGGTGGAGGGCTTCATCCGCACCGGCAAAGACACCGGCCTGGCCCGCTGGCCCTCACACTCGTTCGCCATCAACACCGCTTGGGTCACCGCCGTCGCGATCGCCATCGACCTGCTGTGCTGGATGCGACTGCTACTCCTGGACGGCCCACTGGCCAAAGCCGAACCCGCCACCCTGCGCTACCGGCTGCTGCACGCCGCGGCCCGGCTGATCAAACGATCCCGCTACCTGATCCTGCGGATCCCCCAAACCTGGCCCTGGGCACAAGAATTCGCCGACGCCCTCAACAGGGTCCGCGCCATACCCTGACCCACAGGCCCCTATGCCCTCTCGACCCCAAGAAAGGAGTAACCACCCCCGGGATAAAGGACCCGGCGTCACCGCACGACACGCGGCGCCGCCGCCTACCCCCAGCCTCAAAACCTCGACAAAGCTGCCGCCCCGCAGACCGCCACAGCAGAACCCGGGCCACCGTGAAATTCTGAGGTCGGTGAGATCGGAAACTTCTCGCCAAATTCCTGGAGCTTCTTGGTGAACTGTTTTCCTTGTTCGATCAGTTCGTGGTTGACGCCGACAACCACCGCGCGATCACCTATATTGGTATTGATCACACCCGGGCATATCGCGCTGACGCCGATGCCTTTCGGTCCGAGCTCGAGCCGCAGGCATTCGGTCAGCATCTTCACGCCCGCTTTGGAAACCGAGTACGGCGACATAACCGGGGTGGGCGTGAATGCCGCCGCCGAGGCGATATTGACGATATGGCCACCGCCGTGTTCAACCATCTGGGCGCCGAAGAAACGGCACCCATGAACGACGCCCATTAGGTTCACACCGAGTTGGCGTTCCCAATCCGACGGACGCAGCTCTAAGAACGGGCCGCCCACCAAGATTCCTGCGTTATTGACCAGCACATCGGCGTATCCGTAATCGGCTAACACGCTGCGAGCGAGCGCCTCCCAGGCATCGGGGTCGATAACATCCAATTGCGCCGCCGACGCGCTGCGGGCATGACCACGGATCATCGCCGTGGTCGCTTGTGCCGCATCCAGATCGATGTCGGACACCACGACATGGGCGCCGAGCTTGGCAAACCTGATCGCTGTCGCCCGGCCAATACCGCTTGCAGCCCCGGTGACCACCACCACGCGTGGACGCAACCGATTGACCTTCACGCGTTCTCCTTCCTCATGGCCCCGATCGCACCCGGAAGCTTAACGCCCGTACTGTAGCGGTAGACATCAAGGTTGTAATGTCGGTTCTGCCAATACATTTCGCCATGCGTCGACGGCCGAAACGGTGAATCGCCCTGGCTGTTGATATAGTAGGTATTCGAATCCGCGCAGGTCGGAGTGAACAGAAAGTTCTTTTCCTGGCGCTTCAAACACTTCCGGAAATACTCGTCGTGGACTTCCTGACGTATCTCGCAGACCGTCGCGCCGCAGCGCTTCGCCTCGGCTATAGCGCGGCTCAGATGAGCCGACGTCGCTTCGATCATCCACAGATATGATCCCAGCACGAAGCCATAAGGCCCAGTGATGGAGAACATGTTCGGAAATTTGGGAACAGACACGCCTTGATACGACTGGTATCTCTGCTCATACCAGAACCGCCCGAGATCGATGCCGTCGCGCCCGATGACGGGAAAGGGTGGCACTGCACCCGTATCCCACAGCTTGAACCCGGTCGCGCATATCAACACGTCGACCTCGTGCTCTACACCATCCACTGTCCGCACCCCCTTCCTGGTTATGCACTCGATCGCATCGGTGACCAGGCTGACATCTTCGCGGTTGAATGTGCGGAGGTAGTCGTTTGACATCGATGGGCGCTTGCAGCCCAAGCCATAGTGTGGGATCAGCTTCTCCCGAATTACTGGATCCTCGATTTGCCGACGCATCCAGCGGCGTGTAGCTAGCTCGAGCAGCTGGCGAGTCCCGTTCACTAGCCACCCTGGACCGACCCACATCCCCGCCATCCCGATCTCAGTTGCGACAGTGCCCACCGTGCGGATAGCCGAGCGGATTCGTTTACGGCCCAGGACCCATCGGCCGACGGACTTGATCTCCATATCCGGTTTGGGGAACACCCAGATCGGCGTTCGCTGGAAGACGGTCAGATGTTCGACCTCGTCAACGATGGCCGGGACAAGCTGGAGCGCCGTGGCGCCCGTGCCGATCACCGCGACGCGCTTACCGGCCAGCACCACGTCGTGATCCCATAGCGCGGTGTGCACGAGCGCACCCCCGTACTCGTCCAAACCTGGGATATCGGGCATCTTCGGGCGTTCCAGGCCGCCGACCGCCATTACGACATATCGGCTCGTGATCTCCTGGTTGCCGGCGGCGGTCAATCGCCATAGACTGTTGTGCTCATCAAACACCGCCGAGGCGACGGTGGTGTTCAACCGAAGCTTCTCACGCAGGCCGTATTGGTCCACGACGTCATCGGCGTAATCCCGAAGCTCGTCACCCGGAGCGAAGATCCGCGACCAATCACCGCGCTGCTCGTAGGAAAAGCTGTAGACAAACGACGGAATATCCACCGCCACACCCGGATATGTGTTCGCATGCCAGGTGCCGCCCACCCGATCCCACTTGTCGACGATGACAAAGTCGTGAATACCTCTCCGTTGCAAGGCGATACCGGCGCCGATACCGCCGAACCCAGCGCCCACAATGACGACGTCATGGTCAGGAGTGACACGCTCGGCAGCAGGTAACTGTTCAATCTCGACTTTTGTACTCAATTCGGGCTCGCCGGACTTGCTGCTACTTTTGGTAACCCACAAGGGTGCCATGGGTCCCGAACAGTTCCTGCTGCCACTTGTTCAGCAGCGCACGGGTGTCGACATCGTCGGGATGAAAGCCGGGTTTCATGTAGATGCGCAGGTCGGCCATCAAACCCTTGAGCAGCGGGCCTCGAAACACAGCACGCGCTTGACGCGTCACTTTGATCGGATGCCACCCTTTAGGGTCCGTCGCGATGGACAGCAACACGCCGATCGTTATCACCGGGATGGCCAGAACGTATAAAACCCCCATCACACCGATGCGAAGCCACTCCGGCCCGCGGACCGACCGGTAAACGTCGAAGGCAACCGATTTGTGCTCCAGCTCTTCCACCGCGTGCCAGTTGAGCAGGTTTCGCACCTCGGGATCACCAGGGATCTTCTGTAACTCCTCGCCTAGCATTCGCTCAGCCAGCGTGGCAGTGAAGTGTTCAGCCGCTGCAGTGACCGCCAGGGGTACCCGCGCGGGCAGCAGGTTTTCGATCCGCACCAACAGCCGCTGCCGCCGACTATTGGCATCGAACATGAAAAAACTGACCAGGGGATAGCCCCTGTCCACCAATTGCTCGTTGAGCCGGCGGTGTTCCTGCCCATGCACCGACTCCTGACCAATGAATCCGGCCACCCGCTTCTTTAACTCCGGATCGGTCACCCGATCGGCGAAGCGCCGGACCGACCTGATAAATAATTCCTCGCCGGGCGGAAATATGCCCGACAGCAACGCCACAAGGTGGCTAAGCACGATGTCGCCCTCAACGAAGTGACGCTGCATCGGCTGCGGATCACCGAATGAGAACCGAATCCGGCGAGTTTTCGGATACGCCTTTTTTGCTGGTCTTTCCGGTGCCATTCCTGTGTTCGCAACTGCTGCGTGACTAGCTACCATGACACTCTCCTTTGTTTTGAGTGTGGTGGTCGGTCACTTCAGGTAGCCGACCAGGGCCCCCTCGGTGCCGAAGAGTTCCTCCTGCCATTGCTCCAGCAACGCGTTGGTGTCGATGTCGTCGGGATGAAATCCCGGTCGCAGGTATTGCCTGAGCTCTGGGATCACGCCACGAAGAATGGGGCCGCGGTAGAGCCGATAGGTCTCACGCACCAGTCGCACTGGCTGACGGCGCGCTTCGGGATCCCGCGCCACCGAACAAGCCAGTACGGCGGTTATGAGGAGGAGCAGAAGGGGGATCATTACCGCCATCACACGTCGACGCACCCGCTCGGTACCCCGCACCGAGCGGAATACATCAAAGGCAACCGACTTGTGCTCAAGTTCCTCCAGCGCATGCCAGTTCAGCAGGTTCCACACCTCCGCATCACCCGGGATCGCCTGGATCTCCTCATCGCCGAGCAGCCGCTCAGCAAGTACGGCGGTGAAGTGTTCTGCGGCTGCTGTCACCGCCAGCGGAATCCGGGCCGGCAGCACCTCCTCGATGCGTTTCACCCAATCAACAAACTTTTCGGAATCCCACCACCCAATCGGATACCCCATGTCAACGAGCTTGTCATTGAGCGCCCGATGCTGCTGGCCATGCACCGATTCCTGACCGATAAACCCGGCCACCCGCTTCTTCAACCCAGGGTCGGCGATCTCATCGGCAAACCGGCGCACCGACCGAATGAACAACTCCTCCCCCGGCGGGAACGACCCCGACAAGTTCGCCAGAAAGTGGCTGAAGATGATGTCGTCGTTAACGAAATACTTGCTGCCCTGGGCAAACGGGAAACGTATCCGCCGGGTCGTCGGATACCGAGACCCCTCACTCACCGCATTTGCAGTGGTCGCTGCCTCTTGCACTATGTGGTCGCTCGTCATAACAAGATACCCCTTCCTCGAACACCCGGTTTCCGATACCGACAGTACTAGGTGTTTAGTGAGACGTTACTGCGGATCGACAGGGCGCGCAAGACTCCGCAATGACGTGTAGAAGCGCTGCGTTTGAGAGCCGCATCACACCGCCGCGTACGCTGTCACCTCCGCGACTCCTGCCTTTAAACTGTTTTGACAATCGGCCCAAACCGCAGTACATAGTACTAGTCGTTACGTATACTGTTTGTTCGGAAAATTGCTTACTCGGAAGCAGGGAGCGTTCAAGCTGGATACCGGCATCGAGGCTCTCAGCAACCACTCGTACGGCGCGTAACAGGGAGGCTCGCGTTTCATGTTCCGGGATACCTAGCGGTTCTAGCTGCTCTACGGGCGCCTGTGGCGACGGTGAACATCCCGGACGGGATTGGCACCCAGCGCCATGCCGTGTAGTGCAGTGGACTCTGGTTGTTACAGAAGAGGATGGGGGCGGTGTCAACGATCTGCGGAACCGGCCGTCGGCCAGTCCAAATACATTCGGAGGCGATCAGTTTATGAAGGACTTCACCAATAAAGTGGCAGTAATCACCGGCGCTGGCTCAGGTATCGGCCGTAACCTGGCGTTGAGCTTGGCTGAACAGGGGGCGCAGCTGGCGCTGTCGGACATCGATACGAGCGCGCTGGCCGATACCGCTGGTCGATGCGAGAAGGTCGGAGCTAAGGCGGTGCCGTTCGAGCTCGATGTAGCCCAACGGCCGGCAGTTTACGAACACGCAAAGAATGTCGTCAGTGAATTCGGCAGAGTGAACCTTGTTTTCAACAACGCGGGTGTGGCACTCTCGGCCGACGTGGCCGACATGGATTGGGACGACTTCGAGTGGCTGATGGGCATCAACTTTTGGGGGGTGGCCCATGGCACCAAGGCATTCATGCCGCACCTGATCGCGTCCGGCGATGGCCACATCGTCAATGTGTCATCGGTTTTCGGGTTCGTCGGGATTCCGTCACAAAGCGCCTACAATGCCGCCAAATTCGCCGTCCGCGGCTTCACCGAGGCCCTACGCCAAGAACTCCGGGCCGCCAGGCATCCGGTAGGTGTGACCTGCGTTCACCCGGGCGGGGTGAAGACCAACATCGCCGGTCACGCCCGAGGGCTGCCCGACGGCTCGGACCCCGAAACGCTTAGCCGCCTTTTCCATAGGATCGCGTTCACCAGCCCCGAATCAGCCTCGAGGGCGATACTGCGTGGGGTCAAGAAGAATAAGCCGCGGGTGCTGATCGGTCCTGACGCAAGAGTTTTCGATGCCATTCCCCGAATCCTCGGCCCTCGCTACGAGGACATCATGGCGTCGTTCTATCGCACCGGGCGCTACGGTGCGGGGCGTCGACTCGCCGAACGCCTCGGCCTGCCCAGGTAGTAAGAGCCAACCCTGACGACTGGCGAAATGATTTGCTGGTGGAGCCACAACGTTGGCATACCTGCATCCTCGTTACCAAGGTCAGGAGCCTCCGGGATTTGCAGGACGATTCATCTGGAACGACAATCCTCGACCCTACGTCTGGATCAGAACCGCCGACCAAATCCTGGCAGCATCAGCTAACTACTGCTCCAAATTAGTGACTCACAACGCTAGGCGACCGCGACCAGGTGCTGGCGCTGCGGCTCGCAGCGATAACGCGACGGCTTGCCGTTGATCTTGCAGATCCGCCACACCATTCGCGCGATCGGGTTCATCAGCCCGGTGTCGTAGCACAGCATCCGCACGTCACCGAACATGTCACGCAGCGCCTTGCGCGACTCCAGGGACCCGAAGAACACCTGCTTGCGGACCTCGCGCGGGATGTCGAATTCCTGCCAGAAGGCCTTCGGCGGGACCACGATCGCCGAGCATGCCACCCGCATAATCACCGGCACGTATAACGACAGCCAAAACCGCTTACGCCGCGGTAAGTGCGGCACACGCTTACGCAGATACTCGTGAGCAAACGAGATGTGCCGAGCCTCTTCGGCCACGTGGATGGACATCACCCGCTCCATGATCGGGTGCAGTTCCTTGCCCTCACGTAACACGTTCTTCTGAGTGTGGTCGATGGGTTCCTCACCGGCGAGGATGCCGAACCAGAACGGGATCGGCAGAGGGCTAGCGACCAGCGGGATCAGCGGCGAAAGCCACTTCAGCTGCCGCCGCATCCCAGGCACGTCGGCGCCGATGTGGTTCACCATCTCCTGAAACATCATGGTGTGGTTGCACTCTTCGACCGCCTCGTGCAGGCAGTACCGGTACTCCGGGGACCCGTTCGGCACCCAGAACGCGTACCCCATCAGGCCGCGGATGAGGACCGACTCGAAGTGCAGCCCCACCTTGGCCACATTGGCCTGACGCCACATGCCGATCCTGATTTGGCGTTCCTCCGACTGCGCCTGATACCACGGGTGCCGGCCCAGCGGGTCAGTCGCCGGCAACTTCCAGCGGGGGTCGTTGTCGACTACCGCGTACTCAGGTGCGGTCCAGTCGATGTCGATGTATGGGTTGAAATTGCGTCGCACTGAGCCCTCAGACAGGACGCGCAGCACGTCGGCATACTCGGCGTCGTCCAGCACGTCCATGTTGCGGCGCCAACGCCGCACCAACCTCGTCCGAGCGATCTTCTGGGCCATCGCCAGCCTCCTACCGAAAGTTCACATCAGAAAAGCTACTGATACGGTACCGCTGGTATCGCCAACTTTTCAAAAGCCTGTCCATTTAAGGGCTTGTACCCGCCGCAACAGGTTCGGGCCGTCGCGCAGCCACGCCACCACGAGCCTATTGAAAGTCATTTTCATTACGATATCGCCCGCTCCTAGCTCGCTTGGCAGGGGCGCGGGCACCGATGTCGCCGGAGCCGAGGTTGGGGGCATCAGCGATCAGTAATTTGTACACTATCCCGCTCGTCGCGTCCTCGAGGCACGCTCCAGCCGCTGTGTTCAAGCAGTGCGGCCGAAGTGAACCATCCTATGCACCCTCGGGGTTCTGTGAGCCGGCCGGTTGGTCGGTCACGTGTTGGGAATAGTACTGGGCTTCGGCTTCGGCGCGTGGGACTCGTCCGAGGCGGTGCATGAGCCGCTGCTGGTTGTACCAGGCGACATAGTCGGCGGTGACGTGTGCGACGTCGGACAGGGTGTTCAGCGGGCCGCGGCGAAACGGGGAATCCGCGCGCCATCATCTCCTCACTGCACACTCACACCTGTTCATCTCAAGGTGCGGCCGCCCGCGGATAACGCATGGGGACAACGATTCTGATCCTCGTGCTCAACTAGCGGCAACAGTGAAGGGCCCAACAGCGGCATCCGACGCCCGGCTCGATGCACGGCCTCGTAGGACCACAGTTGTTAGACGGCGTCGACAGGCGACCACTGCATAATTTTCATCTCCTGAGGGCGAGCGCCAGGTCAGAATGGCTCGTCCGCTGAACTACCACTTGGGCCTCCCACAACTGTGGCTCTACCGACCAGGACCAACTTTCTGACGGCAACCCACGTTCACATGTGAGCGGAGGCCCCAGCCCCCCATACCCGTCTAACCCGCCCAGCATAAGGCGGCAGTCGTCTGCCGCCAGCATGCCCTACAATTCCCAGCAAAGGTCAGCACCGCAAGGACTTCGGCCCATTCTTTGGCGGCTGCGGCCGTCTTTTCGTGACGACCTTCGGGCGCAGCGTGTCCTTGAGTGCGTTACGCACGTGATTGCGACGCCAGCCGGTGATGGCGCACAACTGGTCGAGATTCCGGCCATTGCCGGCCCTGTCCGTCCCCACGTAGCGGTTACGATCGCCTCAGCACCACCTTGCGTTGACTCACCTTCAGTACCACCAGCTGGGCCTATCCAGCGCGTTATCCTTGGCTGATCAGGTGCGCCGCACGCGCGCATTCTTAGCTGACGCGACGAGCGGGTCTACCCACGCATTTGCTGAGTCCAGGCGGCGTCTTGACAAGGCGCCCGGAGCGGCACAAAACTGGTGTCATGCGCCCACACTTAGGGCCAGTGCCACCAGTTTGTGGTTGCGGATCCTGCTGGCTCCCGCGCGTGCGGTCGCCGATGAGGCTGGTGCCATTCGGCGGCTCAGATGTGCTCACTCATGGTGCTGTCGCTGTAGTCACGAGAGCTGGCAGCGGCATTGGCCGCGGCTTTGGCGTTGAGCTTGCTCGTCGGGGTGCGCGGGTGTCTGCGCCGATATCGATCCGGGACGGGCTAAGGAGACCGTTGGACTTGTCGTCCAAGCTGGTGGTCAAGGTTCGGACATTACCTGTGATGGCAGGCCGAGAGAATGGCGCCCAGGAGCTATACCGGTGGGCTTGGTGTCATCGAGTGGGTCGCGCGGTAAATAGCCACCGGGCGATTTGAAGAACCAGATCGGAGTAGGGAAATGGCGTTCGAATACAGCGATATGCTGCAAACGATTAAAGACCGACAGTGGGCGCTTGCCGACATCGATTGGGAAGCCCCAGGCGCGGAGTTGATTACCGACGAGCAACGGCCCCACCTCAAACAATTCATGTCAGATGTGGTGTGGATCGAGCATGTCGGAGCGCGTGCTTTCGAGGCGATGGCGCCTAAGGCGCCGTTCGAGGCGTTAAGAGAGATCTACCACTACTTCCACGCCGAGGAGCAGCGGCACGCTAATGCCGAACTTGCCCTCATGCATCGCTGGGGAATGCTCGAGCCAGGAGAGACACCTGTGCCGAATAAGAATATTCGGCTGGGGATCGAGTGGATCGACCACTATAGCGATGCGCTCCCGTTGACGGTGATGAGCTCTGCGATCCCGGCGTTGGAATGCGCCCTCGACGGCGCGTTGCTGAAGTTCCTTCTAGACGAGGTGGCAGACCCGTTGTGCGGCGAGGTCTTCAGTAAGGTCAATAGTGACGAATCTCGCCATCTTGCAGTGGGTTTCCAAGTTCTCAATGACCTCGGCGCCAGCCCGGTGCGGGTGCACGTGATCGAGACGGTGGGGTCCATTATTGATCCGAGAATTCTCCTCGGCTCCCTAATGTATATACCGCTGCTCACCAGGATGATGGCTAACCTCACTGCGTGGGGCCTCTCGGAGGAGAAGCTATACAACGCGGTCACACGCTACTCGAATATCGGCGATCGAAGCGAGTTCACCCGCCGAATTCCCGCTTATCACATCCTTCGGACGCACATGTCTGCGACTATCAACCGCGCTCAACCTTTCCATTTCTTTTCCCAGGGGCTAGGTACCCTTGTCGACCATTTCCCCGTCCAGGTGTTCGGCAAACTGCCCTCCTGGGCTGGGGACATGACATACGAACCGGTTTCCAAGTGACCGATCAATCGACCGTTCTGATCGTCGGTGCCGGCTGGGGGTCAGCGAACCGTTTGCCGGCTCTTCCGGAAATGGAGTGCAGGTAAACGCTGCGGCGACTTGTTGATTGGGTCGTGTCGGTGAGCTAATACGGGCGGCGGGCAGAGGATGCAGGTTCCTACACCTTTGTCGTCTGCCTTCTGGGGAGTCCTGTGTCCGAGCCTACGTCTTGTTCTGCTGCTGTTGTTGCCGACACGATCGTGCGCACGGTCGAACTTGGGGTGACGATCACCGATGCTGCTGTCGACGGCGAGGCCACGGTGGTGTTTTGCAACTTGCTCGATGATGGCCAGCGGCATTGTCCGGGCTGCCGTCGAGACGTCAACCGTGACACTGTGATCCGCAACGTGACTGATGTGCCGGTGGTCGGGCATCCACTTCGCCTGCGGGTGCCGCGCTACCGCTGTGTCGACACCGCCTGTGAGCGGGAAGTGTTCGCCCACAACACCTCTGCGCTAGCGCGGCCAGGATGGTCGACCACCCGCAGATGCGCCCGCTACATCTGTCACCGGCTGATGATCGACCACGCCACCGTCGCCGCGGTCGCCCGCGAGCTCGGCCTGTCCTGGGACACTGTCAACACCATCGCCATGGACGCCACCCAGCTGATCGTGGCCAACGACACCGGCCGACTCGACGGCGTGCGGGTCATCGGGGTTGATGAGCATCGCTGGTCACATGTGCGTCGACCCGACTCAGAGGGCTACGTCACCGTCATCATCGACCTGACTCCCGTGCTCGATGGCACCGGCCGTGCGCGGCTGCTCGACCTGGTCCCCGGACGTTCGGCAGCCGCCTTGAGCAGCTGGCTGTCTGAGCAGAGCTAAGCGTTTCGCGAACAGGTGCAGGTCGTGGCGATGGACGGGTTCGGCGGCTACAAGACCGCGGCGACAGATCAGCTGCCTGAGGCCACCGCGGTCATGGACCCCTTCCATGTCGTCGCGCTGGCCGGCGCCAAGCTCGACCTGTGCCGCCAGCGCATCCAACAACAGACATGCGGGCACCGCGGCCGCACGGGTGACCCGCTTACCTTGTGCGGGGCACGTTGCGCACCCGCTATCCGCTGCTCAATGCGCACCAAAAAGCCCGACTGGAAGCCGTTTTCACCGATGAGGCCCACCTCGCGGTCCAACTGTGCTGGAGCTTCTACCAACGCCTGATCGCCGCCTACGCCCACCCCGACCGCCGCCGCGGCAAAACCATGATGACCACGATCATCAACACCCTGCGCCATGGCGTCCCCGACGAGCTCGAGGAACTGGCCCAACTCGGCCGCACTCTATGGCGCCGCCGCAACGACATCCTGGCCTTCTTCGACCACCACGCCTCAACGGCCCCACCGAAGCGATCAACGGCCGACTGGAAGCACTGCGCCGCAACGCGCTGGGATTCAGAAACCTAACCCACTACCGATGACGCTCACTGCTGCACAGCGGAGCCCTGCACTCACTCGTCAACGCACTCTGAATTACGAAGAGCCGCTTTGGCGTGAAGAAGGACTGCGCGTACCGCAGCGGTGACGACGCAACCGCCGCGGCAGTTCCACCGCGCCGACCACGGTCGCCGATGCGGCCAACCGGGTGTGGGCGGTCGACTTCCAGTTCGATGTCACCACCGATGGGCGGCCGCTTCACCGAGGTTGAGGTCCTAACATCTCCTTCCAACCGTCGTCTCCTATTTTGGCCGAATCTTCGATGGTGTATTTGACGCCATCGGGCCCTAGGAACTCGCCGCTTTGCGGACTATAGATAGCTGCAGCACCGCTAGGAATGTAAATGCACGGGTTCGGCTGCTGACCGTTGCACTGGACGCTCCCAGAACCTGGCCGTTGCAGTGGATCGCTTCGTGGAGGAGGCGTCCCCGTCACCCGGTCGGAAGGAAGCGGATTGATGCCGGTATCGACCGACGGAGCCGGTATGACCAAGCCGGGTTTCACCGGCTGATCACAGCGCGCCGCAGGTGCGGGGCAGCTTAGAATCTGGTTCGGATCCCCGTACCAAGGATTGGTCCCCAGCGGGACATACGGCTCTTTGCTGCGGCATTCGCGCGGCGTGGCCGCGCGCTTGCCGGGAACATCGACACAGGGATAATTACGCGCGCCGCGGACCGCGTTTTGTGCCTCCATCGGAATCTTGCAGTATCGCGTGGTCAAAAGCCCGGGAGTCTCGTCCACAAAGGATCGCCATTGCGATGCCGGCAAGAACCCCGTCAGGCAAGCAGGGGTCATATTTATTGGCGTTTGGAACGAAAGAGAAAACGTATGTGGGTAAGCAGCGGTCACTGTCTCACCGAATGCGGGAATTTGCGGAAGTATGACCAGCAATTGCTCTACATTCTTGTTGTACCGCTTGAGCAGATCGGCCACAATCGCAACATTTGCTAGGGTCTGCGGCAAAGTTTCGCGAACGTCGCCGAGCACGGCTTTAATCTGATCGGCGGTCGGCGCAACCTGGCCCAGGATGCTCTTGAGCTGTTTGTCCTTTTCCGCGGCCTGCGCGTCGAGAGTATTTAAGTTGTGCGCCCACCGCTCGATGGGATCACGCGAGTTGGCCTGGCTGTCGATGATCGGTGCTGCGTTTTGGACGATATCGTTGACGTCGCTAAGGTTTGTTTTGAAATCCCCAACGATCGATTGGGTCGAGTCGACTAGCCGCTGCAGGGCTGGGCCCAGGCCGCCGACCGCTTGAGCTGTCTCATCGAGTAGTCCGGCGATCTTGTCTTTGGGCAGGACGTCCAATGTATGGTTAACGGTATCCAGGGTCGGGCCAATTCGTTTAGGCACCGTGCTGTTAGTGATGGTCTGGCCGGGCGAGAAATACTTGGCCGGATTCTGCGCGGATACTAGGTCTATGTATTGTTCGCCGACCGCCGACACCGAATGCACGTTCGCCGAGGAGTCAATTGGGATTTTGTACTGGTCGCTGATACGCAATGTGGCCCGAACTCCTTGTTCGGTCGGCTCTACCCGAGTTACCTTTCCCACGGTGATTCCGCGGTAGGTGACGTTTGCAGTGGGATAAAGCCCTCCCGACGTGGGTAAATCCACCTCCAAACTGTACTGGCCCATCCCAACGACGCTCGGCAACCTCAGATAATGCCACCCAAGAACGCTCATGGCGAGCATCGTGACGATAGTGAACACGGTTAGCTGAAGGCGAAGGCGTCGAGTCAACATGCTGCCTACTCCTCGTCACGCTCGGGGGGTTCGTCGGCGGGGTTGGGTGCGAACCTGACATCGGGAAGCATGGTGTTCGGATCGCGGCCCCACGATTGCTCAAGCGCTCGCAGTGCGCCGGAGAACCCGGTTCCGGTGAGGAGCGCATTATCGATTGCACTCAAGGTGAGGTCCAAGGTTATCGAAACATTCATTGAGTCGCCGTGTACCACCTTCGGGATGGCGTCGGCGCTGAACGGGAGGGTCAAGGCAATCTTTAGCGTCTCGACCAGATCCATCGAAGCCCGGCTGAGTTGTTTCAGGGGACGCTGCAGTTGGCGCACGTCTTTATCCAAGTCGGGACGCGCCGCCGTCAAGGTCTGATTGAGGACGTCGCTAAACCGGCCCAACGCATTGGTCGCATCGAGGAACGGCTGTCGTTGTTCAGCGAAATGCTTTGCCAATGGGGGAAACTCGGTGAGAACGTGGTCCAGGGTGTCTGATTGCTTGGCTACATAAGTCAACAGCCGGTCTGTGGAGTCGATAGCGCGAGTGATGTCATCACGTTGCTCGTTTAGTCGGGCGGTGAAGGTGTCGAGCTTCTTGAGGAAATCATGTATCTGATCGGCCCGCCCAGTCAGCATGTTACGGACTTCACTTGCGATCACTTCGACGTTAGGGATGCCGCCACCGCGCAGCACCGCGGCAAAACTGGCCAGGACCCGCTCGGTGGTGGGATAGGCGGACGCATTCTGCAGCGGGATGATGTCGCCGTTCTTCAATAGTTGCGGTGATGGGTTGGCTGGCGACGCCAGCTCCACATGCTGTGAGCCGAGCAGGCTGGTCTGCCCGATCTTCGCGGTGGCGTTCTTCGGTAGCTTGACGCCCTTTTCTAGATCCAAGGTCAACGTCGCGATCCAGTTTTTCAGGCCGATTGCGCGTACCCTGCCGACAAAAACGTCGGCGACGCGTACCCGACTATTGGCATTCAAAGCCAGCGTTTCCGGCATCTGCACATAAATCGTATAAGAGCCGGATTCGCTTCCCGGGCCACCAGGCAGTGGCACATTAGCGATACCTCGCCAGCTAGCACACGAGGTAAGTACTGTAGCGGCCGCAAATAGCGCCACGAACCGTGACATTCCCGCCCGCATGCTCACTGGCCGGATCCTGTCGCGACTGATGCTGCGTCAGCGGCGGGTGGCGGGCCCGGCGGCGGTGGACCCATATTGGAATAGGCGTTGGGCGGCCCCGGCGGCGTCTGAAACCTTGATGGCGGCGGTGTCGTGTCCGGGCCTCCCATCAGCTCAGCGAGCGAGTCCGGTGTCAGCAAGCTTTCGGTAGCCGGTCCCACTGTGAGGCCTTGCTCACCGGGCGCTACGACCCAGCCGGGCTCGTGGTTACCATGTGACAACGGCGAGTCCGGCGCCCAAATCCCGGGGACCGTGGTGTCCTTGAACCCCGGCGGAGGCTGTAACCGAGGCTCGGAATATGCGATATGTTTGGGCAGTACAGCAGGAGTTTGGTACAGGTTGATGCCAGCCGGGGGTCCATTGAACTTGATCGCATCCAAAACCGGCGTCAAGTATTGTGCGCACAGTTCGGCAGACTCTTGGTATCCCATACGGCTGCCGGCCTGCATCGCGCTGCAGATGAACTGCAATGGGTTGGCAAAGTTTGGCAGGGCTATTGCACCTGTCAGCGCGCCGTGCGCCGGCTCATAGATTGCGAGGGCGTTGGCGGCAAAATGGGGGAAGACATGCAGCGCCGTTTCAAGCGCATTCAGCGGCTCGGGTTGAACCAGCGCGGTGGTCACATCGGCGAGGGTGTTGATGTCGTGGGTTAGCCCATCACGATTGTCCGCTAGAAGCTTTCGCAATGCGGGAAGCATATCGTCTACCTGTTGCAGTGCCTTCGCAAGCCCGGGATCTGAGCTGGTAAGTGAACTGGTAAATACGGCGAGGTCCTTATTCAAAGCGACGAAATTCCGATCATCTTTATATAGCGCGTTGACGAATAAGGCCATGCTGCGCAGCACGGCAAAGAAATCGGCACGCCCGTCATTTAGCGCGGTCAACGCTTGCGAAAGCCCGGTCAAAGTACTGTTGATCTCTTTGCCTTTGCCGGCCAAGCCGTCCGCGAAAGATTCGATGACTTCGCCGAAAGGCCCCTTGGGCTGCTCGGGCGTAGGTCCCAGCTTCGAGATAATGTCCGTGATACCATTGCGCAACTGATCCCATTCCACCGGCACCTGTGTTCGTTCGATGGGGATCACCGCATGATTTCCTAGCGATGGGCCGCCTTCATAGGGCGGTTCCAGCTGAATGACGCGCGAGGCGACCAGCGCGGGATTGAGGATCACCGCAGAGGCGTCAGCGGGCACTTTGTATTTTTTCTCGTAGTGGAAAGTCACCTTCATCTTGTCACCCGACGGCTCGACCTTGTCGATCGCGCCCACTCGCACACCCATTATCTGGACCTTGTCCCCGACATAAAGCGCGTTTGCCTCCGGGAAATACGCAACCACCGTGTTATTGGTCATTTTTTCGTAGAAATCCCGAGCAGCCAGCGTCGTAATAGACGCCAGCAGTATCACCAAGGACCCAACGATGATTGCAGTTCGCGAAAACTTCGGGAGTTGAATTTTGCGTATATCGAAAACAGTACTCAATTCTGGCTGCCTCCCGTCGCAGCGCCGCTGCCTCCTGTTCCGCCCGGGGTGATGAATGGGCCCGGCAGCTGCGGGCCCGGGCCCGGCGGGAATGGTGGTCCCGGGGGGAGTCCTGGCGCGAAGGTCGACGGCGGTGATGTCGGGCCGGCCGGCGCCAGGTTCTCGGTACGCGCGCCTGGTGGAGCTTTTACGGGAAGCCGCACCGGAGTGCCTGGCACATTCGGCGGGGGCTCGTCAGGTCGTCCGGCAATCGGGATACCGGGTGTTGGTGGCAGCCCATTAGGGTCGGGAGGTGACGTTTGGACGTCAAACGGCGCGATCGTCGACGGGCCACCGAAAGGGCCGGCGCCCAAACCCATGCAGGGAAGCGGGTTCCATGGCCGCGGCAAACCGTCCTCTGCGGGGGTGTAAGCGCACGACGCGCCTGGCGGAACCGCCGGTCCTGGATGGTCCGGGGTGCCCTCCCTTACCGGCGGAGCTGGCGGTGGCGCGCCATTGGGAAACCGGGTGCCGTTAGGATCGGGGAACTGGTAGGCGGGCAAACCAGCGCTGCGCCAGAATTGTTCAGGGTCGATCCCACGTTTCTTGAACGCCGCGTCGACCCAAGGCTGAGTCATCCAAAAAGGTGCAAGATTCAGCAGAGCCACCTTAAAGTAGGGACCCGACGCTACCGACTCCGCCAAAGCCGACGCATAATAGCTTACGTTAGGCGCCCACTCGACGAGATCTTTTTTGTGTTTGAGTAGCAGATCGCTAATCGTCCTCAATTGCTCGACAACGTTATGCAGATTCGGGTTGTCATCGATCAAACCCTTCAACTGGGCGGAAACGGCGGCGATATTGCCCAGCAAGCCGTCGATGGCACTCTTGCGCTCGTTGAACGCCGCCAGAACGATCTGCGTGTTAACCAAAATCCGATCGATTTGCTTGCTGCGATCACCGAGTATGCTTGCCACCTTCCTAGCGTCAGCAAGCAGCCGTTGGATTTGCTCGTCGCGTTTCCCTAGCGTGTCAGAGAACTTGGCCACACCATCCAGTGCTGCACTCAGATGCGGGTAAGTCTGCTCAACTGTCTGCGACAGCACATTCAGGGAGCGTTTGACTGTATTGATGTCCCAGCCGGTAGCCGCCTTCGTGACGTCGAAGAACGCGTCGTAGATCTGGTACGGGCTGGTGGTTTGCCCAAGCGGGAGTGTCGCATTTGGTTGGAGCACGCGGGAGCCTTGGGGATCGATCTCGAGCACTTTCTTCCCCAGGATGGTATCGGTACGGATCGCAAGACGGCTTTTAGATCCGATTGTATTGGAGCCGATGGAAAACTTCATGACTACATGGTTGCCATTGATCGTAAATCCCTGCACTTCGCCGACATTTACCCCAGCGATGCGAACTTTATCGCCCTTGTTCAGCCCGCCTGTGTCTTTGAACTCTCCGTAATAGGTTGCCTGGGCAAACAACATCGGAATGCTGGTGAAGCTTTGCCCTACTCCGGTCACCACCGCTGCAACGATGATTCCCATCGCCCCCATCCGATACGGATTGATTGCTTGAAGGGTTCTCACTTCGGAGTGCACCTCCCCGTCGGCTGACTCCAAAGCTTCACGGTACGGACGGGCCCGCCAGGCTGCAGGCCATCAACCTTCAGCGTGACGTCGCACGCGTAGAAATTGAAGAAGTCGCCATAAAGCCCCCCGATACCCGCGACACGCTTCGCAGATTGTGGGGCGTCCCGTAACACCCCGTCGACGTAGTCGAGCCGGTCAATTAGCGGTTGGAGGGTATTCTGCACATAGCCAACGGCCTTCTGCAGCAGTGGCCGATTGTCTGACAACAGATCCGCCAGCGTGCCGGCCACATTACCGATGTGCGCGACATTGGCCGCGAGCGGATCGGCTTGATTGCTCAACCCGGTGATCAACTTATCGACGTTGTCGATCGTTTGGTCGAATTCCTTGCGATGCTTGACCGTGGTCTCTAGCACGACGTTAAGGTTTGAGATGACTTCACCGATTGCCTGGTCACGTCCAGCGATCTGCGCGGTTAGTTGCGCCGTCTGGTCCAAGATATCGTTGATCGTGCCACCTTGGCCCTGAAACACAGTGACGATCGCGGTCGCAATCGTATTGACTTTGTCGGGATCGAGCGCGCGAAACACCGGCTTGAAACCACCGATCAGTGCATCTAAATCCAGGGCTGGCTCCGTACGTGACAGCGGGATAAACCCACCCGGCGGCAACACCCGATCCATCCCTTCACCGTCGCCGCGCTTAAGTTCTACGTAGCGCTGCCCAAGTAGGTCGGCATAGCGAATGGACGCGGTCGTCGACTGATAAAGCGGCACCGAACGGTCTACTTCGAAGTCCACACGCACCCGATGACCGCCCTCCGTGATCCGTACGCTGCTTACTTTGCCGATCTCCACCCCGGAGGCACGGACAAACTGGCCGGCGCGCAAGCCGCTCGCAGTACTGAATTCGGCCGTGTAGCTGGAGGTCTTGTTAAAGCGCAACTGGGCGAACACCACGACAATGATGACCGTCACGGCAATTAAAGTTAATACGGCAGTACTAAACTTCACTGCCGTAGCGGTGATTTTTTTCATGGGTTGATCGTGTTCTCCCCCCACTGGCGGCCCCACACGTATTCATTGGCCTGCGGTTGCGGGATTCCAAAGTGGGTGTATGGCGCGATGCTGGAACCGCTATCCGTTACCAAGTACGGAGCAGGCCACAGATCGCGGGTAATGGTCTTCCAGCATCCCGGTTTCCCGCCCGGTCCGCCGTGAGCATTCACTCGCGGCAAGTTGTCAGGATAGACGTACGCATTTGTTCCTCCCAAGATCGTGCCTGTTAACCTTACCGAGTAACCGTTGCCGCTCTCCCCATCCGTCACTTTCGGTAGCACATTAGCGCCATGGTGAAAAAGGCAGTAAAGCTCCGGACTGTAGGTGTCAAGCAGTTGAGTCACCGGCACCAGGTCGCTGACCGCATGCTGCAGGTCCGATCTGCTCTGGTCAATGATGTCGGCACCGGTGTTTCCAACCCCCACCGCGGCCAAGAGTGCGGCGTCCAGATCCTTCTTTTGCTGGTTGAAGGTACGCGCCGTGGTGACTGCGTTATCGAGGGCGCTCCAAAGATCCGGCGAGGCATCCCCGTAGATATCGGCTAAATCCGCCAACCGTTGAATATCATGGCGGATTTGAGGCATCTGCGGGTTGATGTCATCGAGTATGGTGTTTCCATTGATGATCGAAGCCCCGAATTTATCGCCTTGCCCATTTAACGCTGCAGCCACCGCCGAAAGCGTTAAGTTCACCTTGACCGGATCCACCTTCTCTGAAATCTGCATGACCGTCTCGAACAACGTGTTAAACTCCGTTGTTTCCGACCTCACCACAATTATGTCAGCCGGTGTAACCTTCCGGGCCACAGGTTGTTTGGGCGAACTCAACGACACGTACTTGTTGCCAAACACCGTGGTGGCTGTAATTTCGGCATTTACGTTTAGCGCGATCAGCCCGGCGTATTTTGGCGCAATTTCCAGCAGCAGCTTGGCCGCCGGCTTTCCGTCACGCTCCACCTCGCTGATGCTGCCCACCCGGCCGATCTCCACCCCGTTGTAAGTGACTTTCGCCCCCCGATCCAAGACCAAACCCGACCGGCTAGCCAATGCTGTTAAGGTTATCTTGGGTGTGAAGCCACCCCGGAACTGGACCCAGACGACGATCAGCACGACCGCGGTGATGAGCCACAAAGCCAGCCCCGCTAACTTTCGGACCGAAATAAGTCGCCGTAGCCGCTTGCTTGTGGTTGCCATAATAATTTACACCGTGAGATTGAAGTTGGGGTTGACGCCGTAAATCGCTAACGAAGCCATTAGCACGACCATTACGATGGCGATTAGCGATGCGCGCATCGATCTCCCGACTGCCGCGCCGACTCCAACCGGACCGCCGCTGGCGTTGTATCCGTAGTAGCAGTGGTTCAACATCACGACTGCCGAAATGGCGACCGTCTCCGCAAGAGAGTACCAGAAGTCGTTAACCCTCAGGAAAGTGTTGAAGTAATGGTCATACGTTCCGATTGATTGCGCATAGAACAAAGTTGTCACCAGCTGGGCGGAAAAGAACGAGAGGAGGACCGCGACCGAATATAGTGGGATAGTGACGATGAAGGCGCCAATAACTCGGGTAGATACCAAATACGAAACTGATTTGATTCCCATCACCTCAAGCGCATCAATCTCCTCGCTGATCCGCATGGCGCCCAATTGCGCTGTAGCACCGGCCCCGACGGTCGCGGCTAAAGCAGTGCCAGTTACGATTGGCGCCACCACACGCACATTCGCTAGCGCGGCGAAGAAACCGGTGAACGCCTCAACGCCGATATTGCCTAGCGAGGCGAACCCTTGAATCGCAATCAGCGAACCGGCCGATAGCGTCACAAAGCCGATGATCGCCACCGTGCCGCCGACGGCGGCCATTGCGCCAGTGCCCATGCCGATCTCGGCGATCAGGCGCAAGACTTCCTTTCGGTAATTCTTTAGGGTAAACCCGAGATAACGGAGCACTTCGCCGACGAACAGCGCGACATCACCAGAGGCGTCGAGCGCACGGCCAGGAGCGCCGACCCATCCGGCGCCTAGCTTCCAAGCGCGTGGGAAACGTGATTGCACGACCGTCGGGGAAGCCAATCTCAACGCCCCGTTCCGAACCGCACACCAATGGTAGTCAGCACCACGTTGACCGCAAATAATGCGACCACCGCAAGAACCAACGTTTCGTTGACTGCTGTGCCCACCCCTTTGGCTCCCCCGCCGGCTGTCAACCCGCGGTAGCAACCCACCAGCCCGGCAATAAGCCCGAATAAGGTGGCCTTCACAATCGAGATCAGCACCTCGGGCAATCCAGTAATCAAGGTTAGGGTCGAAACGTATGCGCCGGCCGAAACATTCTGGATATACACACCGAACAAGAACCCGCCGACCAGCCCGATACTGATCACCGCGCCATTGAGCAGCAGGGCTACAATGGTCGATGCAACCACCCTGGGAACTACCAGTCGATGAATCGGGTCGATGCCCAACACCTCCATCGCATCGATCTCCTCGCGAATAGTCCTAGCGCCCAAATCCGCACAAATCGCAGTAGAACCTGCGCCAGCGACCACGAGCACCGTCACAAGGGGGCCCAGTTGAGTGACGGCGCCGAGCGCAGCCCCAGCGCCGGAGACGTCGGCGGCCCCAAATTCGGCCAATAAGATATTCAGCGTAAAGATGATTAGCACGGTGAGCGGAATTGCGACCATAACGGTTGGCAGGAACGACACACCGAGTAGAAACCAACCCTGTAGGATGAATTCGCGCCATTGGAACGGACGTGCAAGCGCCTTGCCGGTTAGCACACACATCTGAGTGAAGCTGGCCACCTGCCCTAGCGGTTTCCGCAGTTGTTCACGAAGGTATACCGACAAACCGTTGGATGCCGTCACCGATGCCCCTCGACAACAGCACCACGTGCGTCGCGCTGCAGCAGCCGATCAACGTACAGCGCGACCGCCGAAACCGTGACCAGCAGACCATACTGGGTGGTAGCGCTCAACCCATCGCTCGCGCCAGAGATGTCCGTTGTGCCGACGTTGCACAACAACACGTTGAGCGTGAAGATGCTTAGCGCCGCCAGGGACGAAGAAGCTGCGATGGTTGGCAGGGTCGACATCTGCATCAAAAACCGCAACTTGGACGATGAACTCAAACCATTGGAACGGCCTCTCAGCACGGCCTTTTGCCGAATTGAAATGGCATCTGCGAAAACACGCCGCCAGCTCCCAACGCTGGAAAAGGTCTGATCCCGGACGTCTTCGACGAGAATGACTCTGGCCGTGATCACCGGGTCATCCATAGGTCGCGAACCCACGGTGAAGTGTTCTGCGGCTGCTGTCACCGCCAGCGGAATCCGGGCCGGCAGCACCTCCTCGATGCGTTTCACCCAATCAACAAACTTTTCGGAATCCCACCACGCAATCGGATACCCCATGTCAACGAGCTTGTCATTGAGCGCCCGATGCTGCTGGCCATGCACCGATTCCTGACCGATAAACCCGGCCACCCGCTTCTTCAACCCAGGATCGGTGACCTCATCGGCAAACCGGCGCACCGACCGAATGAACAACTCCTCCCCCGGCGGGAACGACCCCGACAAGTTCGCCCACAGGTGGCTGAAGATGATGTCGTCATCCACGATAATAGTTGCTGCCCTCCCCCCACCGAGAAACATATCCGCCGAGTCCTCGGATACCGAGACCCCACTCGGTGCACTCATAGTGGTCACGACCCCCTATATATCTAGCCTGTGCCCCCGTCGACCACGAAGGTTACCTTTTCCCCGAACTTCTAGTTTCGGATACTGACAGTACAGGGTGTCGGGCGTTACAGTACTGCGAAGCGACAGGGTGCGCAACGCTAGCCCCGCGACGTGCTGACCGCGGGGGGGCGGTCAAGGTGCAGGCCCCGCGGGTCAATGACAAACGTATTGATCCCGATACCGTTGAGCGGCAGCGGTTCTCGTCGACGATCGTGCCGGCGTAAGCGCGTAAGTCGCCGCAGATGGCCGAGGTGTTGCCGTTGCTGTACCTGCATGGGCGTCCAGCGGGGATTTCAGGCCGGAGCCCTGGAGCAGTTCCTGGGTCGGGGGCCGGGTTGTCGGCAGCCACGATTACCCGGCTGACCGCCCAGTGGCAAGACGAAGTCGCCGCGTTCGGCGGCAGGGATCTGTCCGCCACCTGAATCGCCCCGGTGAGTCCGGAGACTTTCTGATGTGAGATTTCAGCCAGCGGCTGGTCTCTGGCGTGGAGTGCAATAGGCGGCTTCGAGTTCAACTGGTGGGGATATCGCCGCAGTATTCGTAGAGGCGACGGTGGTTGAACCAGTCGATCCGCCGTGCGGTGGCCAGCTCGACGTCCTTGATGGAGCGCCAGGGCTTGCCGGGCTTGATCAGCTCGGTCTTGTACAGGCCGTTGACCGTCTCGGCTAGTGCATTGATGCTCCTATATCCGTCAAGCGGCTGGTTTTTCGGCTTGTGGAGTGGTGCGCAGTGGATGCACGAGGCCCATATCTCACGGGCAAGGAAGCGTTTTAAGCACCGGATGATTTCGGCCTTGGACTTGCCTTCGGCGGTGCGTCTTGCGAGGTACGCCTGGGTGGGTTGATGGTGTTGCATGCCCACGATGACGGTGCGGTAGATCGCCGCATTAGCCTGGCGGTGGCCATCCCAGTTGAGCAGGTGGCGAACGGTTTTGCCGGTGGAGGCTGGGATCGGGCACACGCCGCACAGCTTGGTCCACGCGGCTTCAATACGGATCCGGTCGGGGTTGTCGCCGGCGACGATGAGCATCTCGGCGGCGGTGTCGGCGCCGATGCCGAATGCTGCGGTCAACTCTGGCGCGATCTCGGTGACCAATTGGGCGAGTAGTTTCTCGTGTTCAGTGATCTCCTCGTTGAGATGCTGCCAGCGGCGGGCGATCGAGCGCAGGGTGTGCTTGGTTGCGGCTTCGACCGTGCTGATGCCAGCTGGCCTCAGGCCGGCGTAGCGGCGGATTAGGGCCATCTTGGACAAGGGCTGCAGTTGTTCACGCAGCTCGTCTGGGGCGTTAACGATGACCGTCTTCAGCGAGATCATCGCTGCCGAACGGGCTTTGACCGCAATATTTTTGGCGATTTTGATCTGTCGGATCATATCCACGGTGTCATCGGCGGTCTTCGGGGTGGCGGTGGCATGGCTACCAAGCACGGCACGGGCGGCGTTTTCGGCGTCCAGGAAGTCGGACTTGCCGCGCAGCCGCCGGTCGCGCCGGTCGGTGCGCATTACCTCCACGACACCGATGTCGCTGCGACGCACGGCTGCGGTCAGGCCGGCTCCGTAGGAGCCGGTGCCTTCGATGGCGAAGGTCAGGATGTGGCCCGGGTGGCTAGCCCATTCGATCAGCTCGGCATAGCCGGCGCGGTCGGCTTGGAACGTTCCGGTGTCAAGCACCGCGCCGAAGTCGTCGAACGCGGCGGCGACATGAACGAACTTGTGGGTATCAACACCGATCACGACTCGACCGCGGCGAGGTGTGGTTGCCATGCTTGTCATTGCGACCTTCAGCGGGTTGTTGAGGCTGGCCGGTCGGGTGACGGGACTGCGATGGGACCTGGTGTGGTCAGGCTTCTATGAGGTCACTGCCCGCTCGGTCAGCACGAGGTGGAACGACCGCCCGTTGGACGACAGATCAACAGCCAGGACACCCATACCGCTGGGTCAGTCATAACACGAGTCAGGCGACCAGACAGCCGCCAACATTCTCACAGTCATAGGAGCTGCCGACCGCTCGGACCGAGGACTGGATGCCCGCTTCTGCGTGCCGTTCGCTGAACCTGATCGAGGTGTATTGACTGCGATCCCCGATCCGTCTGGTGGACAACGTCTTTGAGATCAGTACACCTTCTTGTTGACGGTTCTAGATGGCTTGCTCGATCGCATCGAGGACCATCGAGGTGGCCATCGTGGAAGCGACCCGCCAGCCCAGCATCCCGCCGCGCGTAGGCGTCGGTGGCGAAAGCGACGTAGGCAAACCCTGCTCGACGGTGCATCTGGCCACTGGAGTGCCCTCGCGGTTGAGCGCCAGCCACACCTTGTGGGCACCGTACACGCCGTAGTTGGCGGCGTAGAGCCGGCTGATCTGTTCTTTGAGTTCGTCGTCACGGCGTTCGCGGCGGCTGGGCTCGCGGTTGATGTGGTCGTAATAGGTCGATGGGGCGATCGGCATACCCAGCTCGGTCAGCTGTGTGCAGATCGACTCGACACCCCACCGCAAACCATCAGGGCCATCGCGGTGACCGTGATGATCGGCGATGAACTGGGTGATTAGTGTGTTGGCAGGTCGAGCTCGGCCGCGGAGAAAGCCGACGCCGTCTTGAAAATCGCATTGGTCCTTCCGAATTCGGCGTTCTCTCGCCGCAGTCGTTTTAGCTCGGAGGACTCTTCGGTCGTGATCCCCGCGTGCGCCGCATCGATCTGAGCCTGGCGCACCCACTTGCGCACCGCCTCGGCCGTGCCAACACCAAGTAGCCCGGCGATCTCACTGGTCGCTGCCCACTCCGAATCGTGCTGATCGCTGATCTCCGCGTCCATCCGCACCGCCCGCTCCCGCAGCTCTGGCTGGTACCTCCTCGACAAACCACCTGACATGACTCCATCCTTTCCAAGAAATGGAGTCTCCAGACATGCCGGGGCGGTTGAACGCGCATGCCAACTCTTTCACGGTCCAAAACAGTTGTCATGGAAACGTGGGCATCGGTCATCGCGTTGGCGCGCTGGTTGGGAACCGAGAGCCCCGCGCCCGTGCCGAGGGTCCGTGCTGATGGCCGCATGGAGCTCGTCGGGCTGGCTGACGGCTTCCGGGGATCGACTGAGTTCTGGGCTGATTTGCTGCGCGATTGCCGCCGCCGCGCCATGACCGCAGCGGTGCTCGCGGTCGGCGACGGCGCCCTGGGCTTCTGCAAGGCGTGCGGGAGGTGTTCCCGGATATTCGAGAGTAGCGCTGCTGGTGGCATAAGCAGGCCAATATTCTTGCCGCACTGCCGAAATCGGTGCACCCAGGGTGCAGTCGCGGCGATGAAGGAGATCTACAACGCCGAGGATATCGACAAAGCCCAGCTCGCGATCAAAGCGTTCGAGATCGACTACGGCGCCAAATACCCCAAAGCGGTCGCCCAAGATCGTCGACGACGCCGAGGTGTTTTTGGAGTTCTACCGGTATCCCGCCGAGCATTGGATCCACCTTCGCACCACAAATCCGATCGAAAGTACCTTTGCGACAGTACGTTTGAGGACCAAAGTCACCAAAGGGCCGGGCTCCCGCGCGGCCTGGCTGGCGATGGCCTACAAGCTAATCGAGGCCGCCCAGGCCCGCTGGCGCGCGGTCAACGCACCACACTTGGTCGCCCTCGTCCGTGCCAGCGCCGTCTTCCACAAGGGCAAGCCGCTCGAACGGCCTATCGACATCACACCCGAACCGTCGGCAGCTGAGCCTCAAACCGTCGGATCGCAGGTCGCCTGAAACTCACCGATCCACAGGTCTTGACGATATCTCCACTCCCGATCCGTGTCTCCGGCACATCCACTCCTCGTAGTGTATGCCTCTACGGTTCAGGGCAGGTTCAGCATGTCGGCGCCGCCAGCCGCCCGAACTGGGAAAGCGACCGCTTAATTTGCCTCGGCCGATGACTCTAGCTTCGTGTCAGGAGTGAGGTGCACCCCACGCACTTCCGCAATTGCCGAAAAGGCGCCCCACAAAAAAGCGGTCAACTCTTCGACAAGGGCATCCTTGCTGACGGTCGGGGAATTCAGCCAGCGCAGCACACCAAGTCCCACCGCTCCCAGAGCAGCATCCACAACATATTCAAAGTTGGCGCCCTCGCCACCACGCGCCTCGATAGCGGCTGACCAAACATCCACCGTGGCGTCCGAGAGCGGCCTGCCGCCCTCGATCAAATCCGCGGGCGAACGCCCGTCCCTGAAGTGGGAATTCACCAGGAAACGAAAAAGATTAGGCCGCTTATCCACGAGCCCGACGTAAGCGGCCACCGCGGAGCTGACCAGCTCCAGCGCCGTGGTGGCGGCATCAAACTGCGGCACGACTTGCTCGATGATCATCTCCTGCACCCGCTGGCCGACCGCGGCGAATAAGGCGTCCTTATCCGCGAAGAATCGATACAGCTTGGGCCTGGGGATCCCCGCGGTCTTTACGACATCGTCGATGGACAGGTCAGGCCCATACTCGTCGATCGCGCGAAGCGTCGCTTCTATCAGCTCCGCCCGCACAGCAGCTCGATGCTCGCGCCAACGATCGGCTCGGGCATCTCCGGTCAACTCCGGTAGCAGCCGCCCCACGGCACCCAGGTTCATCGACACCCCGAAATTCTAATCTAAAAGCTAAAGCTACTGCACAAGCCAACGGTGCGTCAGGCAACTCCTCACGCGTTGAGCCTCTCGGTGCCCGCCTGGAAGCGCCTGAACGTCGCGCCGCGCGTGACGATCCGTCTTCACCATCATGAACGCGATTCATCGTAGCGGCCGGCCGACCCACCACGAGGGAGATTCGAAATCCAATTCTATTGACGGGTTGTGACGGTGATGCCACCATCAACCCATGCGCACTGACTGCAGGGATCATTCTGTAGGCGATGCCACGGCGGAGTCTTTGGCCTGGGCTGGTGGCGCATGACGATGGTGTTCGCGTCTGGCACTCTAGAATTGCCGGCTGAGGCGGTTTTCGACTACGCTGTCGACTACCGCCGGATGCCGGAGTGGGTCTTTGGGTTGCGCACCATTACGCCAATCGGCGAACTATCAGACGGGGTCGGCGCCGAATTTCGAGGAACCGGCAAGATCGGCCCAATCGCGATGACCGGAACGAGTCGCATCACCGAGTGGGAGCCGTGCCGGCGCATCACAGAGGCCTTGGTGACCAACAACGGCATAGTTGCCTTGGCAGCCGTTGCCACGACGCCGATGGGATCAGCAGTGACCCGCGTTGACATAACTGCCGACTACAAGTTCCCCGGTGGGCTCGCGGGCAAAGTCCTCCAGCGCGCTATCGAGCCGTTGCTTGGTTCAGGTATCCGACACACTGAACGAGCACTGCGTCGGCAATGTCTACGCACCTGCTGAACAGCTCCCACACACTGAGCCGTCCCGGCGTTTCCGGAGACTCCCGATCTTGGGAGGATTCGAGTTATGGCACGCCCGAGCAAGTATCCCGACGAGCTTCGTGAGCGTGCAGTGCGCATGGTCGCTGAGGTGCATCCGCAGTACCCCTCGCAGTGGGCGGCGATCACCGCAGTAGTCGAAACCCGGAACGAGGGCCCCCATACGTCTGGACCAAGACCGTCGACCAAATCTTGATCAGCATCGTCGGCAACTACTGCACCAAAATTAATGACTCAGGGCACTAGTTCGTTTGGGTGGCGTCCGGAATCCGGTGTAAATCGGCCTGCGGAGGTTCTGGCTTCGGTGAGTGATGCTACGCGGTGGCGCTGACGGTTTCGGTGGTGCTGCTAGCGAAGTCCGGGGTGTGCTGGGGCCACAGTTGCCGGGGTGGTTGCAGCAGGCTGCGGCGCAGGTCTTGGAGCTGGCGCAGCCCGGCGGGGGTCATGGTGAGTCCGCGCCAGCCGCGGGATGCGCGGTCGAGCACGGCCCAGGCGATGCTGTTACAACTGGTCTCGCCAGGGAAGCGGCCGATAACCTTTGCGCGGCGGCGGGTTTCTCCGAAGGTGCGTTCGATGAAGTTCGAGTGGCGGATGCGGTGATGATGTTCGGGCGGGAACCGCAGATAGGCGGTCAGGCCCTCGCGCTCGGTCAGCATGATCTTCATCGCTGCCGGGTAGGTGGTCGTGTAGCGGGTAGCGAACGCGGTCAGCCGGGCGTCGACCAGTTCGACCAGCCGCGGACCGGGCTCGGTTTTGAGGTCCTCAGTGTCGAAGCAGGCCCAGTAGCCGTCGCGGATCTCGGCCTGCATCCCGGCCGGGATCTTGGCCAGCACGTTGCGTAACCGCTGGATCAGGCAGCGTTGCCGCAGCGCGGTCGGGAAGACCTGCTCGATCGCGGCGATCAGGCCGCGGGCACCGTCGGAGATGACCAGCAGCGGGCACGCTAGCCCACGGTCGGTGAGATCGGTCAGGAAATCGGCCCAGGCCTCGGTCGACTCCACCACGCCGGGGGCCAGGCCAACAAAGACGGGCTTGCCGGCGGTGGTGACGCCCCACGCGGCCAGGATCGGCTCGGCCGGCGAGCCGGGATGCATCCGGAAGAAGGAGGCATCCAGGAACAGCTAATCGAGCACGACATCGCCCAGGGGCGCCGCGCCCAGGTGTTGTACTCGGTTTTTATCGCTTGGCATACCTGCGAGACAGTCGATTTCGAGATCGCGGCCTGATCACCGAGCGCATCGGCAAGGGTGGCCTCGACATCACGCACCGACAGTCCGCGCACGAACGAGGCGATCACCAGCGATTCCAGCGCATTGGTTTTGGTGACGTGCTTGCCGAACAGGCGTGAGACGAACGCGGCGGTCGTGCCGCGCAGCTTGGGCCGCTCCAGGGTGACTGGGCCGACGGTGGTCTTGACCGTCGCTGGCCGATAACCATTGCGCGCCCCGGGGCTGCGCATCCGGCGCGGCCGCGGCGCGTTGGTAGCGGTCACGGCCGAGGAACTCGGTCACCTCGGCCTCCAGCGCGGCCTGCATCAGCAACTGTGCGCCGAGCCGGGCCACCTCCTCCAGAATCTCGGGCAGCTCACGATCGGATGCGAACAGCTCGTCGATCTTGGCGCGAACACGATCAGTCGGCGATACTCGTGCAGGCACGGGCATAGGTCCTTTCTTCGATGACTTGGTAGGTCTCGAAGCAGAACCTATGCCCGGCCCATTTACACCGGCTTTAGGACGCGACCGTTCGTTTGCCTTTTCTTCCCAGACTGCGCCGGACGCCGAGGCGACGCCGCCCTCCCGCCGCCTTGACGACAAGTGCTAGTGTGGCCGTGCCCAGCACAAGGTAACGGCGCCACCCCAGCGCCTCCACGACCATTGCTACCGAGGCCGTGGCCAAGACAAGCACTACAACGCCCGAACGGCGAATCGAATCTAATCTCATGGCCAATAACTATAGCGTTCGTCGCGACCGTCTGGAATGCAGGCCATGGCCTTTAAGAGCTCCACACTGAATCGCCCCGGCATGTCCGGAGACTCCACTTCTTGGGAAGGTTGGAGTCATGTCAGGTGGTTCATTGAGGAGGTATCCGCCGGAGCTGCGTGATGAATCGCCCTGGTTCTGTCGGAGGCTCGGGTTATTGGATTCCGATCAGGGGTTGGTCGGTCCGTTGTGCATCGTAGAAGGTGGCTTCGAACTCGGTCGGAGGAACGTCGGCGAGGTAGCTGTGTAGGCGGCTGGTGTTGTGCCAGTACACCCAGGCCAGGGTCGCCAGCTCGACGTCCTCGACGGTCTTCCAGGGCCCGGTGTGAGCCGGCCCGTAGATCAGCTCGGCCTTGTAGTAACCGTTGACGGTCTCGGCCAGAGCGTTGTCGTAGCTGTCCCCGATGGTGCCGATCGAGGGCACCGCACCGACCTCGGCGAGACGTTCACCGTAGCGGATGGAAGTGAACTGGGACCCGGCATCGGAGTGACATGTCAAGCCCGGCAATGTGTTTCCACGTGACCAGCGGGCCATCTCGATCGCGTCGAGCACCATGGTTGTGCGCATGTGGGAGGCCACCCGCCAGCCCACGATCATCCGGGAGTAGGCATCGACGATGAAGCACACATACGCCACCCCAGCCCAGGTCGGCACGAATGTTAGATCCGTGACCCACAGTTGGTTCGGCGTAGTCGCCGTGAACTTCCGCTTGACCAGATCGGGGTGGCGAGGCGCTGTCAGGTCGGGTTTGGTGGTGCGGACCCGTTTGCCGCGCCGCGCTCCTTGGATGCCGGCTGCGCGCATCAGTCGGGCGACCTGGTCTCGCCCGACGTCGTGGCCGGCACGGCGGGCGGCTTTCCACAGCTTGCGGGCGCCGTAGACCCGGTAGTTGTCCCACAGCGCCACCAGGGCGGGCGCCAGCTCGGCGTCTCGACGGGCCCGTGCCGACAGCGGCCGTGCCTTGGTGTCGTAGTAAGTACTCGGGGCCACCGACACCCCTGCGGTGCGCAGGACGGTGCAGGGGCGTGTCATTCCATCTGTGTAAGTCCGGGGTGGTCCATCATCGGACCGCCGTTGGGCGGACAGAAGGAGTGTTTTGTGACCAAGACCATGCAGATGCCGGCTGAGGAGACGACCGCGGCGCGGCGGCTGGCCGAGATGTTCACCGAAGAGACGCTGGACTCGTTGATTAAGGATGCGGTGAAGACCGGGACCCCGATCGACGGCGCGGACGGTTTGCTGAACCAGCTGACTAAGGCCGTGCTGGAGCGGGCGCTGAATGCGGAGCTAACCCACCATCTGGGTTATGAGGCCGGCGATCCGGCCGGACGCGGATCGGGAAATTCGCGCAACGGCACCACGCCGAAAACGGTGACCACCGTCAACGGCCCGGTGCAGATCGATGCGCCGCGTGATCGCAACGGCTCGTTTGAGCCGGCGATTGTGCCGAAGAAGACCCGCCGGCTCAACAACATCAATTCGGTGGTGTTGTCGCTGTATTCACGGGGAATGACCACCCGCGATATCGAAGCCCACCTGCAGGAGGTCTATGGGGCGTCGGTGTCGCGGGAGTTGATCTCCAATATCACCGAGGTGGTGGTCGATGAGATCAAGGCCTGGCAGGCCCGCCCGCTCGATGAGGTCTACCCGATCCTCTACATCGATGGGCTGCGGCTGCGGATCGGCGACAACGGGGTCATCACCACCAAGGTCGCCTATTTGGCCATTGGCGTGGATCTGGAGGGCCGCAAACACGCCTTGGGCTGCTGGATCCAGGACTCCGAGGGGGCGAAGTTCTGGCAGAAGGTCGTCATCGACCTGCGCAACCGCGGGGTGCGCGACATCCTCATCGCCTGCTGCGACGGGCTGACCGGTCTGCCTGATGCGATCCGCTCGATCTATCCCGATACCGTGGTGCAGACCTGCGTCGTGCACGTCATTAGGAATGCGATGCGCTTCGTGTCTTATAAGGACCGCAAGAAGGTCGCCACCGCGATGCGGGCGATCTACAGTGCGCCGACCGTCGATGGAGCCGAACTCGCACTCAAGGAGTTCGACCAGCAATTCGGCGCCCAATATCCGGGTGCAATTGACGTGTGGCACAACGCCTGGGGGGAATTCGTTCCGTTCCTGGACTATCCGGTGGAGTTGCGCAAGATCGTCTACACCACCAATGCGATCGAGTCGATCAACTTCCAGTTGCGCAAGATCACCAAGAACCGTGGTCATTTCACGGACAAGGACGCCGCGATGAAGTTGCTGTACCTCGGGCTGCGCAACATCTCCAGCGAGAGAGGAGGCTATTCGGGTACTGGAACGCACAACTGGACTGTGGCGCTCAACACACTCGCCAGACTATTCCCTGGGCGAATCCCATTGTGCTAGAATACAACTCGTAGTCAAATCACCTCTGACTTACACAGAAATCGTGACAGGCTCCGGTGCAGATGGGCTCGACCCCGAATTCCCCACGGTGGGTGTCGATGAAGTCGACTACTTCTTGTGTTGGCGGTCGAGCTCCGCGCCGAAGAAACTGGCCGCTCGTTTCAGAATCTCGTTGGCCCGCTTCAGTTCTCGTATCTCTTGCTCGAGCTCTTTGACCCGCTGTGACTCCGCAGTGGACACCCCAGGTGCATACCCGTCGTCGATATCGGCCTGACGCACCCAGGAGCGCACCGACTCGACCCCGTAGCCGAGCTGGCGGGCTACCCGTGACACCGTTCCCTGCTCGGTGCCCAACTCGGCACGCAGTGCCCGCACCATCCGCACTGCAGCGGCCTTCTCCTCCGGGCTGTAACGACGCGCCGTGGGCTTCCCAGACGACTGTTCCTTCGGCATACCTGCATCCTCGTTTCCAAGGTCAGGAGCCTCCGGGATTTCCAGGGCGATTCACACCTCGGCAGTCTTGCCGGAGAATCCCGGAATGCTCATCAGCAGTTCCCGGGTGAGGCGAAAGGGCGCCATCGCTTCCTCGATGCGCTCATCGAGGCGACCGATATCGGCGGTGTGAGCATCGATGCGGTCAAGGAACAACCGGGACATAAACGCGTGATGCTCACTGAACCGGCCGATCAACGCCTCGGTCAACGCCGGGATCTTGCGGCGCAGCGTCCGCTTGGCCAGATCGGCAATCATGGCTGGATCGTTCTGGCCGGCGATCAGCGCCTCGAGCATCGCTCGTCCGGACACTCCGGTGATGTCGGTGGCCACCGAGGTGAGTTTGATCCCGGCGTCTTCGAGCAGCTTCTCCAACCGCATTACCTCGCGCGAGCATTCCCGGGTGATGTGCGTGCGTGCGTGGGTCAGATCCCGCAGCGCGCGAATTGTCAACGGCAATCGAAAACTGATCAGGAGTCGGCAAGCACTGGTCAGTATTCACTTGCCGCCGACACGAATCGGCGGCGGCGGCACCAACGACGCCGTCACCAGCCCGTGAGCCCCGAGATCGGCCAGCCACGCAGCATCAGACACATCGGTCTTGCGGCCGGGCACATTGCGCACCCGCGACGCATTGATCAGCATCATGTTCAGCTCATCGTCGAGCAGGTAGTAGAACGGTTTCCAGTAGTCGCTGGTGGACTCGATCACCACACACGTGACCTTCTGCGCGATAAGATGCTCACGCAACGCCAGGATCTGTGATGTCATGGCACCCCATGTCGTCACTGTCGACGACGCTCCTCTGCGTCCATGGCCCTGAATCCGCACACAGACCTTCGCGTCTTTCTTCGAGCAATCGATTCCCGCGCACCGCGGGTGCACCACATCCATCGAACTCACCGCCTCCCAACAGGATTGACAAAGGGGCGTGTTCCGGGGAGATGTCGGCGTCGTCTGAAAACTGACCCCGTGTCGCCGTTGACAGGAGAGCGGGATGAAACAGAATTCTGACACTCGTGCTCGACGGCAACATTCCACGGTCCCCGTGGATGGGGGGCTCTCCACCCTCAGGCTAATTTGCGGGCTCACAGGCAACATAGTGCAACCGGGGTCAACCGAAACACCTTCCAGCATGAACCGTCGGCCGCCTGGACGCTGAACCCAGCGCAGGCCCCGTTCGGAACCGCAACTGGCTCGCGGAATTTTCGATCACCACGGTGAGAGCGAAGCGCGCCCGAGAAGCTAGTTTGATAAAGTCGGGTCGACCGCTCCGGCCGTGGTGAGCACGGTTTTGCGGCCGCGCCCGTTGCGGGAGTTGCCCGAGCCATAACCAGCCGGATCGCCGTACTCATAGCCCAGGTGATCAGCGATCTCGACATCCAAAGCGCGTTGGAGCACCGCCTTGGTCATCTGCGCCAACAGCCCCTCAGGTGGAGGCGTGGTGGTCGAACGAGCTGGCCACCGCACGGCGGATCGACTGGTTCAACCACCGCCGCCTGTATGAATACTGCGGCGATGTTCCGCCAGCCGAACTCGAGGCCGCCTATTACGCTCAACGCGAGAGAGCAGCCGCCAGCTGAGCTCTCACATCAGAAAGTCTCCGGACTCACCGAGACAGTCCCCGTTGGATTATCCGGCGATGAGCGGATTTGTGCGGTGCTCACCGTTTCCTCGGTTTGAGCCAGAAGCCATTTCGGAAGTGCTTTGGTGTGATGTCGAGGCCGGCAGAGTTGCCGGCCGGGATGCTTTGGTCGTGAAGCGCAGACCGTCATCGATCTTGCCGCGGCGTATTTGACGGACATCGAAGAGGTAATTCTGCTTTGCTTTCCATGGACCGCGGGATCCAGACTTAGGGAGTTGATCCATCGCGCGTTGGAAGTAGCCGGGCGCAAAATCCGTGAACGGCAGTTCCTCGACATCCTCGCCAGGGTGGGGAGCTACGACGGTGTCGTAGCCGTGCGCATCCATGTAGTTGAGTAAGCGACAGACGTATTCAGACACCAGGTCTGCTTTCAGTGTCCAGGACGCGTTGATGTAACCGATAGTGAACGCCATGCTCGGGACGTCGGATAGCATCATGGCCTTATAGGTCATCGACTTCGCGACGTCGACGACCTGGCCGTTACGGGTAATCTTGGCGCCGCCGAACAGCCGCATGTTCAAACCGGTCGCGGCGACAATGATGTCGGCCGTCAACTCCTGACCCGAGGAAAGCTTGATCCCGGTCCTGGTGATGTGGTCGATAGTATCGGTGACTACATCGGCCTTGCCGTCCCGAATGGCCTTAAAAAGGTCGCCGTTAGGGGCCAGGCATATCCGTTCATCCCACGGGTTGTACTTCGGCCCGAAATGCTTATCCACGTCATAGCCTGCGGGCAGCTGGTGCTTAGCCCAAGCGATCAGCGCTTTTCGCATGGAACGGGGAAAGCGACGCGCCAGTCTGTACTGCGCCACAGCTAACAGGATGTTCTTCCAGCGGTTGACGAAGTCCGCGCTCCTTGTCGGTAACCACTTGATGAGCTGCACGGCAATGGGGTCGATGTTTGGCAGCGATCCGATGTAAGTCGGTGAACGCTGCAGCATCGTTACCTGGCCAGCGCCTGAATCCACGAGGGACGGAATAAGGGTCACTGCGGTAGCACCGCTGCCGATGACGATGACGTTCTTACCCGCATAATCGAGGTCTTCGGGCCAGTTCTGCGGGTGAACAATAATTCCTTCGAAATCCTTCTCGCCCCGGAATTCTGGACGATACCCCTGGTCGTAGTCGTAGTAGCCGCTGCACGCAAACAGGAACGCGGCCGTGATCTCGGTCGTCTTTTGGCGGTCCCCAGCCACCTTGATCGTCCAGCGCCTGTCGGCGTCCGACCAGTCCGCAGACAATACCTGGCTACCAAACCGGATGTGGTTGTCGATGCCGCTCTCGGCGGCAGCTTCCCAGAGATAATCCTTGATCGTGGCGCCATCAACGGTAAAGCGCGGCGAGTGCCACGGCTTGAAACGGAACCCGAAGGTGCACATGTCGGAGTCCGATCGGATGCCCGGATACTTGAACAGGTCCCATGTACCACCCAGATCAGCTCTGCGCTCTAGAACTACATAACTCTTGTTGGGACAGCGCTCCTGCAGATGCCAGGCAGCGCTGATACCGGAAATACCCGCACCCACAATCACAACGTCAAAGGATTCGGACATAAAACTGCTTGCTCCCTTCTTGGCGACGGTCTCGGTGAAATTCGGTTCACTTCAGGTAGCCGACCAGGGCCCCCTTGGTGCCGAAGAGTTCCTCCTGCCATTGCTCGAGCAACGCGTTGGTGTCGATGTCGTCGGGATGAAATCCCGGTCGCAAGTATTGCCTGAGCTCTGGGATCAAACCCCGAAATATCGGACCGCGGTAGACCCGATAGGTCTCACGCACCAGTCGCACTGGCTGACGGCACGCTTCGGGATCCCGCGCCACCGAATACGCCAGCGTGCCACTCATGAGGAGGAGCAGAAGGGGGATCATTACCGCCATCACACGTCGACGCACCCGCTCGGTACCCCCCACCGAGCGGAATACGTCAAAGGCAACCGACTTGTGCTCAAGTTCCTCCAGCGCATGCCACTTCAGGAGATTCCACACCTCCGCATCACCCGGGATCGCCCGGAAGTCCTCATCGCCGAGCAGCCGCTCAGCAAGTATCGCGGTGAAGTGTTCTGCGGCTGCTGTCACCGCCAGCGGAATCCGGGCCGGCAGCACCTCCTCGATGCGTTTCACCCAATCAACAAACTTTTCGGAATCCCACCACCCAATCGGATACCCCATGTCAACGAGCTTGTCATTGAGCGCCCGATGCTGCTGGCCATGCACCGATTCCTGACCGATAAACCCGGCCACCCGCTTCTTCAACCCAGGATCGGCGATCTCATCGGCAAACCGGCGCACCGACCGAATGAACAACTCCTCCCCCGGCGGGAACGACCCCGACAAGTTCGCCCACAGGTGGCTGAAGATGATGTCGTCATCGAAGAAATACTTGCTGCCCTCGCCAAAGGGGAAACGTATCCGCCGGGTTCTCGGATACCGAGACCCCACACTTGCCGCACTTGCAGTGGTCACTGCCCCTTGTCCTATGTCTCCGTCGACCATGACAGGCTGCCCTTCCTCGAACATCCAGTTTCGGATACCGATAGTATCGGGTGTAGACGTGGTGCTACAAGTCAAATGTCCCGCTCGCTCGCTTGGGGAGACGCGGGCGCAGAAAGCGCCATGCCCGGGGTACGCAGATGCGCCTGAAGCGGGTGTGGCTGTTGACTTCCATTTCGATGGCACCACTGACCGCCGCCAGATCAAAGATCGTCTCGATCATCGACGAACACACCCGCAAATGCGTCGACGGTCGGGTGGCGCGCGGCATCACCGGCGAGGACCTGGTCCTCGAATTTGACCGCCTGGCCAGACAGCGTGATACCCGCCCGACGGCGCTGCGGTGGAGCAATGATCAGGAACCTAATAGCTTTGTAGGGCACTGGACGATTCCTGATCAGAACTCGGGGCTAGACCCCCTTCCACAGGCGGGAACGCCGGCTGCTCTGCGACCTTCCGAGTGAGCGGTCGGCCAGCGAGTGTCGACGGAACGCCTGACCGATACCGGGGTCGGCTAGACCTGCCGGGAGAACGGCGAGGTCGGCGTGTCGTGACCGGCTGCTCCTCGGAAGGGGTTGGGGTGGGGAACGTGGTTCGAGCCCGCCTGCACGATCGACACCTCATCGACGGGGAGCCGTTGAGCTCTGACAAAGACTGGGGGTCGTGCGGGTTGCTGGGGTCGCGAACGGCTCAATCGGAGGTCAGGCCATCAGAGCCTTGCTATTAGGGCGCCGCGCGTTCTCACAAAGGGTCACGCACCCAACACATTTCGACAACCAAGGAGGTAAATTTGTCCATGGTCACGTGTGGGATCGACTGGGCCCAGGATCATCATGACGTCGCGCTGGTGGATGCCGACGGTCGGCTGGTCGCCAGACGGCGCATCCCCGAGTCGGTCGCCGGATTCGCCGAACTGACCGCCATGCTGGCCGATGCCGACGACGACCCTGAGGATCCGATCCCGGTCGCGATCGAGACCCCGCGCGGGTTGCTGGTCGCCGTGTTGCGGGCCAGCGGTCGACCGATCTACCCGATCAACCCGATGTCGGTGGCCCGCTATCGGGAACGGACGTCGATGTCGGGCAAGAAGTCTGACCACGGCGATGCGGTCACGCTGGCCAACATCCTGCGTACCGACATCGACCAGCATCGTCGGTTACCCGCCGACACCGAACTGGCGCAATCGATCACCGTGCTGGCCCGTGCCCACCAGGACGCCACCTGGCGGCGTAACCGGGCCGGCAACGAACTGCGGTCGCTGCTGCGGGAATATTTCCCGGGTTTCCTGCACGCCTTCGCCGACCGTCCCGGCGGAATCACCGCACCCGAAGCTCGTGCGGTGCTCGCCATCGCTGCCACCCCGGCCAAGGCGGCGCGGCTGTCAAAGCCGCAGATCACCGCCGCCCTGCGCCGCGCCGGACGCCAACGCGGCCTGACCACGCTCGCGGCGACAATCCACCAGCAGCTGCGGCTGCCGCAGCTGCGACACCCCGCCCCGGTCGAAGACGCCTTCGGTATCCAAGCAGTCGCATTGCTGGCCACCCTCGACGCTGAGTGCGCCAACGTCGACCGGCTGGGCGAGGCCACCGCCGCCACCTTTGCCCAGCACGCCGACCACAGGATCATCACCTCATTTGTGGGGGTCGGCGACCTTACCGGTGCCCGCCTGCTCGCCGAAATCGGCGACGACCGAACACGATTCGCCGACGCCCGAGCATTGAAGGCGTTCGCCGGGTCGGCGCCCGTCACCAAAGCCTCTGGGCGCAGCATCCGCATCACTCACCGGCACGTGAAGAACAACCGACTTGCCGCCGTCGGATTCGTCTGGGCGTTCATCGCGGCCGGCTGCGAAGGACCCACCCGCGCTCACTACCTGACACGCCGCGACCACGGCGACCGCCACCCCGCAGCCCTGCGCCACCTCTACAACCGCATGCTCGGCCAGCTCTACCACTGCCTGCAAACCAGCCAAACCTACGACCCAATCAAGGCATACCGACCACCCCCGACGCACCCCACACGAGCCGCCGCTTGACTGTTAACAAGATCGGAGGTCTGTGGGTGCGACGCGATGTCGCGCATGTGAGTGAGCTCGTGGAGTGGAGGTCGGCGATGCCGGTCGCGTAGTTCTCGGTTGGTGTTCGTGACCGATCCCCGCCCTGACGTGCGTCGACGGGTCCTGCCCGTGGGCGTGCGAAGCTCAGGGAAGAAGCCCAAGGGCCCCCGTTCCGTCTGGGGGAACGACCGGGCGAGGGAAGGCCGGACGGGCGAATGCGAATGAACCCTTGATGACGCCTCGTTATTTGAAGCCCGGGAAGACGGGTTGAGAACCCGGGTGATAGGACCCGGCCGCTGGCAGTGGCGGCAAGCGGCGACCGGAGGCCACAGGCCGGTCGTGCGAACACCGCTGGTCTCGGGGTATAGAGGGCGCCCTCCCCGGCCGTATCTCGTATGCGCGGAACGTGGAAACCCCGTCGGGTCCGGCCTTCGGGCCGGTAGGCCGATCGTGAGAGGGGCGGAATCCCTCGGCGGGAACAGGATGCTCAAGAAGCGAATGCCGATGGCCGAAAGGCAGCGGGACCTGTGGTCGTGGTGCCGCCGCTCCTCCTGGGCGGCGATCATGGGGAACCGGTCGGATACCAGCGTGGTGGCTGGGCTCGAAAGGGCGCTGACGTGGGCAGGTGAGCCTTTGAAATACCGAGACCGAGGGCCTTGCGAACCGGAAGGGCAAGTTGGACACCGTAGAGGTGAACGGACCGGAGGGCGTTTTCGATTGGACCGTCGTGGATTGGCGTGTCCATGAGGAAAACGTAGCGAGGTTGCGGCGCAGGATCTTCAAGGCGACGCGGGAGCAGGACTGGGCCTCGGTCCGGTCGCTGCAGAAACTGATGCTGGGTTCCTGGTCGAACACGTTGGTCAGTGTGCGACAGGTGACTCAGCGCAATGCTGGGCGTCGAACGGCCGGGATCGATGGGGAGGTTGCCCTGTCGCCCGAGGCGAGAGCGAATATTGCGGTGCGAGTGCATGATTCGCGGTCGTCGTGGGAGCCCTTGCCGGTTCGGCGTGTGTATATTCCGAAGGCCAACGGAAATCAGCGTCCGCTCGGTATCCCCGTGGTGATGGACCGCTGTCATCAGGCGCGGGTACGCAACGCGCTGGAGCCCGAGTGGGAGGCTCGGTTCGAGGCCCGTTCCTACGGGTTTCGCCCGGGCCGTAGCTGTGCCGATGCGATCCAGTCCCTTTTCCTCACGCTCAAAGGGCCACGAGCCCAACGGGCATGGATTCTGGACGCCGATTTGTCGGCCGCGTTCGACAGAATCGACCATCCTCGGCTACTCGACAAGCTGGGGTCGTTCCCGGCCAAGGAAATGATCCGAAAGTGGCTGAAAGCCGGGGTGATCGAGAACGGCGGGTTCGCGCCGACCGAGGAGGGTTCTCCGCAGGGCGGGGTGATCAGCCCGTTGCTGATGAACGTGGCACTGCATGGCCTGGAGGAGGCCGCGGGAGTTCGTTACCGCAGTTCGACCGGTGTTTACGCCGGCGCGGCGATAGCGGGCAACCCGGTTCTGGTGAGATATGCCGACGATATGGTCGCCTGCTGCCATTCACGTGAGCAGGCCGAACACGTCAAGGCGCAGCTTGCCCGGTGGCTGGCTCCGAGGGGTCTGGTCTTCAACGAGGATAAGACGCGCATCGTCCACCTCGAAGAGGGATTCAGCTTCCTCGGATTCAACATCCGCTGCTACCGCCACGGTAGACGGCCGGGCAAGTTGTTGATCAAGCCGAGCCCGGAGGCGATCGAGCGTATCCGCAAACGGTTGGCCGAGGAGATGCGCAGGCTGCGCGGCTCCAACGCCAGGGCGGTGATCGCCCGGATGAACCCGATTATCCGGGGATGGTCCGCCTACTATCGAGGTGCGGTGTCCAGCAAGGTTTTCAGCTCGCTGGACCACTATATGTGGCGGCTCACCTCCGGGCGGGCGCGCCGACCGCATCCGAAGAAGCCGAAAAAGTGGATCGCACGCCGCCACTGGGGTCGGTTCAACAAGTTCAGGAACGATCAGTGGGTGTTCGGCGATCCCGAACGGCCGTTGGATGACCGCCGTGAAAACATCGCGTGTCTGGTCAAATTCTCCTGGACTCACATCGTCCGACACACGCTAGTCGCGGGCCGGGCGTCTCCCCGCCCCGGAATTGGCCAGCTACTGGGCCGAACGACGGCGCAAGGTCAAACCCGCGCTGGACAGCTACAACCTGCGCCTGCTCGCCAAGCAGGACGGACGGTGCCCGCTGTGTGGCGATCATTTGTTGACCGTCGATCAACCCCCGCAGTCGCCCTCCGAATGGGAACGGTGGTGGTTAGGAGTTGTCAAGCGAGCCATCGCCGCCGAGCATCTCACCCACCACGGGCGGCTGGCCCGGTTGGACGAGACCCACCTGGTACACGCCTCCTGCCATCGCAGCCTTCGGGCTAAGTTGCGCGGGAGCCCAACGAATTACGCAGTTCCCGCAACGTCCTCGGGGCTTGCTTGAGCCGTATGCCGGGACGACTGGCACGTACGGTTCTGAGGGGGGACCGCCGCAGCAATGCGGCGGTCCTACCCGACATGAGCCTCGGTGAGGCAGCCTGAAGGGGCGCCGCCTTCCCGAGGGTGCTCTGAATTCGGTTTGTCTGATCAAGGACCGGCGTTGGCGCGCTGGTTGGGAAGGTACGCCCATGCTCACGGTAGTTCACGACGTCGACGAGTCCAACGACAACACCGGTTCGGGTCGCTCGTTACTCGATGAGGTCGTCCGCGATGGCGCCCGGCAAATGCTTGCGGCGGCGCTGGAGGCCGAAGTTGTCAATGGCCAAGTAGAAGTACCCGCTGGTGGCCGGATAAAAGTACCCACCCCGTGCAGTGATTCTTAGATTGGTTGGGGGTTCTCCTTCCGGTGTTGGGCGTCCTTCATTCGGTAGGACTGGCCGTCGGTGATGACGACGGTGGCGTGATGCAGGAGCCGGTCCAAGATGCTGACGGCGGTGGTCTGCTCGGGCAGGAATCGACCCCACTCTTGGAAGGGCCAGTGCGAGCCGATGGCCAGGGAGCGGCGTTCGTAGGCGCCGGCGACGAGGCGGAACAGCAGCTGGGTGCCGGTGTCGTCGAGTGGGGCGAAGCCCAGTTCGTCGAGGATGATCAGATCGACACGGAGCAGGGATTCGATGATCTTGCCGACGGTGTTGTCGGCCAAGCCGCGGTAGAGGGTTTCGACGAGGTCGGCGGCGGTGAAGTACCGGACCTTGTGCCCAGCATGAATCGCAGCGACCCCCAGTCCGATCAGGGTGTGGGACTTGCCGGTCCCAGCCGGTCCGATGATCGCCAGATTCTGTTGTGTGCGAACCCATTCCAGGCTCGACAGGTAGTCGAACACCTTGGGCTGAATCGACGATGCGGCCACGTCGAAGGACTCCAAGGTCTTGGTGACCGGGAACCCGGCAGCCTTGAGCCGGTTGACGACGTTGGAGGCATCCCGTGCCGCCAGTTCGGTCTCGACGAGGGTCCGTAGCACTTCTTCGGGGGTCCAGCGCTGGGTCTTGGCGGTGATTAGGACTTCGGGGGCGGTGCGCCGGATCGCGGCGAGCTTGAGCCGCCGCAGCCCGGCGTCGAGATCAGCGGCGAATTGCGGAGTGGACAGTGGTGCAACGGGTTTGGTTGCCTTGGCTGGCGTGCCGTTCATGACGTGGCACCACCGTCTGCGGCCGGGTTGACCGTGTAGGCAGCCAGGGATCGGGTCGGGGCGACTGGGAGGTCCAGGATCAACGCATCCCCGGCGGGGCGGGGCTGCGGCGTTCCGGCGCCGGCGGCCAGGATGGACCGCACGTCGATCGCGCGGAACCTCCGGAACGCGACCGCCCGGCGAAGCGCGCCGACCAAGGCGTCGGTGCCGTGGGCGGCGCCCAACGCCAGTAGGACTTCCAGTTCGGAGCCCAGCCGAGTGTTGCCGATCGCGGCGGCCCCGACCAGGAATGCTTGAGCATCCTCGCCGAGTGTGCAGAACTGTTGCTCAGCATGAGTTTTGGGTCGTGGTCCGCGGCTAGGTTCCGGGCGGGGACCGTCGTAGTGATCGTCGAGGACTGATGCGCTGCCTGGGGCACCCAGTTCGTGCTCAGCCACGATCACCCCAGTCGCGGGCTCCACGATGCACAGCGCGCCGTGATCGACGACGACGGCCACGCTGGTCCCGATCAGTCGGGTGGGCACCGAGTAGCGGGCCGAGGCATACCGGACACACGACAGCCGGTCGACCTTGCGGATCACCGACGGTGCCCCGATTCGAAGTTGCAGCGACGGCAACGGTTGCAGGAGTTCCCGTTCGATCAGCAGTTGCTCATCGGGGACCGCACAGATCTCCGAATGCACCGCGGCATTGACCTCCAGACACCACGCCCTGGCCGCAACGTTGGCAGCACGCAGATCAACCGGCACCCCGGCGATGGCGGCGTCGGTGAGCAGCGGGACGGCGAGGTCGCGTTGGGCGTAGCCGCACAAGTTCTCCACGATGCCCTTCGATTTAGGGTCGGATGCATGGCAGAAGTCCGGCGCGAAACCGTAATGACCTGCCAGCCGGACGTATTCGGCGGTAGGGATCACCACGTTGGCGACCACGCCGCCCTTCAGACAGGCCATCCGGTCGGCCAGCACCCGGGCCGGGACACCACCTATCCCGGCCATCGCTTCGGCGATCAACGCCAACGTCGTGGACGCCTTCTGGTCGGTGGCGAACGCGACGAAGCGCCACCGGGAGAACGCCAGCACTGCGCAGAACAGGAACAACCCGGGTGCGGCTTGGGCCCAGTCGATCACCAGATACTCACCCGGTGACCACACCGCCGGGCGACGTCCCCGGTGATGTTCGTTGCGCCACAACACCTTCGCCTCAGCAACGAGGCGACGGAAGTTGCGTGCCGACCCGTCGTAACCGGCGGCCTTCGCGATCGGCAACATCCGCTTCGCCGACATCCGACCCGCCGACTTCTCGACACGCTCGGCGACCAGATCGGCCACCGCATCGTAATTGTGGGCCCGCTCGACCCGCGGCGGTGCGCTCTCACCGGCTTCGAATTTCTCGACGACTTTCTTGACGGTCCTATGGGTGGTGCCGCACAGCTGCGCGGCGCCGCGGTATGACCCGACTTGTTGATAAGCAGAAATGATGTCCATGCGGTCCCTCGCAGACTTCAATGGAACTCCCCGGTGGTGACGATGAGTGGTTGGCACCTTCACCGTCACCACCGGGGCCCGCAGTTCCTGATCGACACGACGAACACGGGGTGGGTACTTTTATCCGGCCACCAGCGGATACCTCCACTTGGCCACCAGTGGGTACTTTTTCATGGCCACGGACAGAAGTCGGCCTATATCGCGCAGTTCACCGATCAGGTTGACGAGAATGGGCATCGCCTAGTGGTGCGCAACGGCTACCACGAGGAGCGGACCGTGTTGACGGCCGCTGGGGCGGTGCCGGTCAAGGCCCCGCGGGTCAACGACAAGCGCATCGACGCTGACACCGGTGAGCGGTGCCGGTTTTCCTCCCCGATTTTGCCGGCGTGGGCGCGCAAGTCGCCGCAGATGACCGAGGTGTTGCCGCTGCTGTGCCTGCACGGGCTGTCCAGCGGGGATTTCGGCCCGGCGCCGGAGCATTTCCTCGGCACGGGCGCGGCGCTCTCGGCGACCGAGATTACTCGGCTGACCGCGCAGCGGCAGGACGAGGCCAAAGCCTTCGGCAAGCGTGACTTATCCAGCACCGATTACCTGTATTTGTGGGTGGATGGCATCCACCTCAAGGTGCGCCTTGAGGTGGAGAAACTCTGTTTGCTGGTAATGATCGGGGTCCGTGCTGATGGCCGCATGGAGCTCGTCGGGCTGGCTGACGGCTTCCGGGGATCGACTGAGTTCTGGGCTGATTTGCTGCGCGATTGCCGCCGCCGCGCCATGACCGCAGCGGTGCTCGCGGTCGGCGACGGCGCCCTGGGCTTCTGCAAGGCGTGCGGGAGGTGTTCCCGGATATTCGAGAGTAGCGCTGCTGGTGGCATAAGCAGGCCAATATTCTTGCCGCACTGCCGAAATCGGTGCACCCAGGGTGCAGTCGCGGCGATGAAGGAGATCTACAATGCCGAGGATATCGACAAAGCCCAGCTCGCGATCAAAGCGTTCGAGATCGACTACGGCGCCAAATACCCCAAAGCGGTCGCCCAAGATCGTCGACGACGCCGAGGTGTTTTTGGAGTTCTACCGGTATCCCGCCGAGCATTGGATCCACCTTCGCACCACAAATCCGATCGAAAGTACCTTTGCGACAGTACGTTTGAGGACCAAAGTCACCAAAGGGCCGGGCTCCCGCGCGGCCTGGCTGGCGATGGCCTACAAGCTAATCGAGGCCGCCCAGGCCCGCTGGCGCGCGGTCAACGCACCACACTTGGTCGCCCTCGTCCGTGCCAGCGCCGTCTTCCACAAGGGCAAGCCGCTCGAACGGCCTATCGACATCACACCCGAACCGTCGGCAGCTGAGCCTCAAACCGTCGGATCGCAGGTCGCCTGAAACTCACCGATCCACAGGTCTTGACGATATCTCACTCACGGATGTCGAAGAGGTAATTGGTGTTTTACCTGCCATGGCCCTCGAGATCCCGCCTTCGGTAGCTGGTCCATCGCGCGCTGGAAGTAGCCTGGTGCGAAATCGGCGAAGGGTTCTTCTTCGACATCTTCCCTGGATGAGCGGCTACGACGGTGTCGTAGCCGCGCGCGTCCATGCAATTGAGCAGGCGACAAACGTATTCCGATACCAGGTCGGCCCTCAAGGTCCACGATGCATTGATATAGCCCATGGTGAACGCCATGGTGGGCACATCGGACAGCAACATCGACTTATAGGTCATCGACTTGCTGACGTCGACATCCTGGCCGTTACGACCAAGCTTGGCGCCCCCAAAAGCCACAAGTTCAATCCTGTTGCGGTAGAAGATGATATCGGCCGCCAACTCGTGACCCGTTCTGGTGAAGCGGTCGATGTTGGCGAACGTTGCAGCATCGTTATGTGCCCGGCGCCGCTGTCGATAACGACGACGTTCTTTACCGGCATAATCAAGGTCTCTGGGCCGGTGCTGAGGTTGCAATATGGGCCCACCGAAGTTCTCCTCGCCGGGAAAGTTTGGTCGGTAACCCGCGTCGTAGTTGTAATAGCCGCTACACATGAAGACGAACCGCGCCTCGAGCTCTAATTCCTCAGCCGTTCCGAACCGCCTTGATGGTCCAGCGCCGGCTGGCGTCCGACCAAGCGGCAGACAAGACCTGGGTACCGAAGTGAATGTGCTCATGGATGCCGTTCTCGGTCGCGACCTCACGCAGATAGTTCTTGATTGTCGGCGCGTCGACAGTGAACCTGGCCGAGTGCCAGGGCTTGAAGGAATCCGAACGTGCACATATCTGAGTCCGACCTGATGCCCGGATACTTGACCAGATCCCACGTGCCACCCGGATCACTTCTGCGCTCTAGAACTACGTACCTATTACCGGGGCAGCGATCCTGCGGGTGCCAGGCAGCGCTGATACCGGAAATCCCCGCTCCCACGACCACCACATCGAACAACTCTGACATGTTAATCGAGGTTAGCAACCCGATGACCTTGTCGCCAAACCGCTCGATCGACTCCGCATCTACTCCGTCGGACCGCCTTGATGCGGCGCAGAAGGTCCGCGCCGCAACGCATCTGCGTGCCACAACGTGTTCTGACCACTTCACTTCCTAGTGAAAGAGGACCGGCATCGTCCTAGCCTTCCCCAAGGACCGTTATTGCCAAACGCAAGCTCGGCTGTCACTGGGGGACTGCACCCCACCGAGATAGTCCCAGAGGGAAATGAGTAGTTTCATGCGAACCCGAAGGTCGGCATCGATCGATGCGGCAGCGCACTTTGTGTGCGAGATCGCCGTGTCGCTACCGTGGTCCGGGTCGCGCGTGCAGCTGGGAGGCCGGAGGCATATTGGGCGGGGCGCAATGCTTGATGAGATCATCGACGTTCTGTCCGACCCGCTCAGGCGCGGTACCTACCGACGGTGGGTAGAGCATGATGTGGTCTAGCACGCCCTCGTAGCGGCGTAGCCCGTTGCGAACCTCGTCAGCGGTGCCGGCGACACCCATGACGTCGATCATGTCATCGGTGACGGCGTTGAACATGGCCTGAAAGTCGCTGCGGGTGAAGGCTTCTCGGATGACGGCACCCTGCTTGGCGAATCCGCAGAAGTCGAGCAGCGGTTCGTAGGTCCTGACCGAGGCGTAGAATGCGATCTGCTGCGCTACCTCGCGACGAGCGATCTCGGGGTCGTCGTGGATGGAGCACATCACCATCGACACGATCTCGACGCCGTTAGGGTCGCGCCCGGTGCGTTGTGCGCCCTTGGCCACCGCAGGCCGCACGACTTCCTCCACATACGCGGTGGTGAAGAGTGGATGCCCGGCCAAGCCGTCAGCGACCCGTCCGGCGGCTTCACACATTCGCGGCCGCACGGCGGCGGTGACGATGGGGATATTGCGCGCAGGGGGTTCTACCGGCCCGGTGGGGACGAGATTCATATTGTAGAAACGGCCCTCATGGCGGACGGGTCCTTCGTGCAGGTTCCAGATGCGCCGGATAAGGGGTACGAGTTCCTCGACGCGCAGGGCGGGGGCGCTGGTATCGGTGACAGAGTGCCAATCGCTCATCATCCGTTTGGTGCCGTTGCCGATCCCGAGCACGACCCGACCACCGGACAGTTCGTCGAGGTCGCGTGTTTCGGTCGCCAAGACCAGCGGACTACGTCCGATGCCGTAGAGGATTGACGACCCGATGCGACACCTGTTCGTCGAGGTTGCCATCGCCGCCATCGAGATGGATCCCGACCGGGTGTAGAACTCGGATGCCCAGACGGCGTCGAACCCGGCCTGGTCGGCAGCCGCGGCGGTGGCCTTCATCGCGGCAAGTTCAGGGGCGACGACTGAAAGTCCATAAGTACTCATAAGTGACGGCTCCATCGTGTGGTAGGTGACAGACGGTGTCAGCGGCTAGTTGACCCGAAGGCGAAAGCCCATCGCCGCCGACAGCAAGCAGGTGTGTCAGCGTTGCCTCAGGACCGCGGTCTCAGTCCTCGACGGCGAGAGCGCCTGTGGGGCAGCACGATACTGCTTCTTCGATGAGTGATCTGTGGCATTCCGGTGGCTCGGGGTTCACGATATTGAGTTGGCCATCGTGCCTGACCTCGAAGAAGTCAGGAGCCAGGCCTTCACACATTCCGATTGACGAGCATCGGTTGCGGTCGACTCTGATCTTCATACCACGCCGCCTTACGCGTTCGGGGTGAAGCGGACGGGAAGGTGATTCACGCCGTGGAAGAACGTGCTGACGGTGTAGCTGGGTGGCCCGCAGACTTCAATATCAGGCAGGCGGTGCAGCAGTTCTCTGAAGAGCGCAGCGAGTTGCTGCCTGGCCAGCTGGTTGCCGAGGCAGTGATGGATTCCCCCGCCTCCGAAGCTCACGTGCGGGTTAGGGTCGCGCGACAGATCGAACTTCTCCGGGTTAGTGAACACGGTGGTGTCCCAGTTGGCCGAGCTGTAGAAAAGTATGATCTTGTCACCCTCGGTGATCTGCTGCCCGCCCAGTTCGCAGTCGCGAGCCGCCGTCCGGCGAAATGTCATGATTGGTGTGGCCCACCGGACGAATTCTTCCACGGCCCCTTTGATCCGTCCGTCGAAATCCTCCATGAGCCAAGCTCTTTGGTCTGGGAAGTCCGTCAATGCTTTCATCGCGTGACTGGTGCTTTGGCGCGTGGTGTCGTTCCCGGCGATCGTGAGAAGTATGAAAAACGAGACGATCTCGTCGTCGGTGAGTTGTTCGCCGTCCACTTCAGCTTGAACGAGGTTCGTCATAAGGTCATCTTCGGGCTGCCGGCGACGTGCGGCGATGATTTCGCGGGCGCCATCGCCCAAGAATCCCATCGCTTGGAACAGGCGAGGTATGACCGGGTCTTCGCCCATCACCTCCGGGTCGCTCCACCCACCGGCATACCGTGACTCCCACGCGATGTCGCGGCGCATCGAGTCCGGCACGCCCATCATGTCGAAGATGTTGTGCATCGGCAGCAACGCGGCGCACTGGTCGACGAAGTCAGCCTCGCCTTGCGGGGCAAGGCCATCGACGACCCGTTTCGCGTTGGCCTCGATCTGGTGACTGGTCAGCCGCATTTGCTTCGGTGTGAATGCGGATGCCAGCAATCGTCGAATCTTGGTATGCCGCGGCGGGTCCATAGCGATGAAGCCTTGCGCGGTGTCGAGCAGTTCCTGCGGGATCGACTCCATCACAATGCCTTGACCAGACAGGAAATCGTCGTGTCGCCGGGTCGCCTCGACAAGTAGCGGGTGGGTGACCACGGCCCAGAAGCCTTGGTCGTCCTCGTCGTCGATCATGGTGTGCTCGACGCGCGGGTGCCAGCTGATGGGGGCGCGTCGGCGCAGCTCCGCGTAGGTCTTCTCACGGTCAGCGGCGGTGCCAGCCCAAAAGGCAGTCGAGGACAGGTCGGCAGAATCATACGAACGTGCTGAACGACGCTCCACCGACGACTTCGGAGCGGAAGCGCTGACAGTCATGAGGGTCCTCCCGAGCTAGTGTCTCCACGCCAGTGTTTACACTTTTCTCTATAAAGTCAACATCCAGACAAAAATCTGCGTTGTGTAAACGGCCTCGCGGGATCTGCGCCCAAATAGCGAAGGGCGATCCGCGAGATCCGCTCACCGGTCAGACTTGCATCGGCAGAAGGAAGCACGACATGGCTCACAGTGAGCCTCACCAGCGCATCGGCGACTTCATGCACGTCATCGGCATCCAGACCTGGAAAGTGCTCGTTGAACCAAGTCACGAGGGCTGCCGAGGATAGCTCCAGCAGCGATGCCGAGGTCGGCAGGAGCGGCAACATACCGGTTGTCTCGGAAACCGTTTTGTCTGTAGGCCGATTTGACGTCAACACCGCCTTCAAGAGCGGGCTCGCTTCCGCTTCCTCGAGGGTGTACGACACCGCGGCGGTGATACCCCCGCGGACATCTCCGGCGTGTTGTGCCGAAACTGCGTGAATGCCGTTCAAGAATCGTTCGCCTTCGGACACAACCAGCGCGTCACCCAGTCCCTGCTTATCGGTGAATTCCTTGTAGAGCGTCGGGCGGGACACGCCGACAAGCTTGGCGACTTCACTCATGCGAACCCGATGCCAGCCCTTCTCGATAGTGAGGTCACGCGCAGCCCTGAGAACTTGCTCACGCATGTGCTGGCGAAACGAGAGGCGAACGGACTCTGTGGACATGGTGAGCAGGATATGCGTCTTGCACAAGTGTTCCGTCCGGGCGGTGGAGGACCACACCTGCTTGCTGTCGAAGATGACCAATCGCCGGTCCCTGCATGATTTCGTTGATGCGGTTCTAACGCCGGCTCGGAGCGTTCGATGGCTTAGTCGGCAAACGCCGGCGTGATAACGGTGGGCGTAAGCGTTGCCAGGACAGTGGCCACGCTTGGTCGTCACCACCAAAGACCACGCGAAGTCGTTCCCCATTCCATGGGCGTCGTAGCGTCCTCGCTCCGAATTCTGCCGCCGCCTGATCCGAGACGCTTGCGCTCGCGTTAGGGCCCCAAACCATCTTCACCGATGACGTGCATGGCACCAAGCGCGACAGGATCCGCGCGAAAAGACCTTGATTGGCTTTCGATGCGCGTCTCATCGGAGTTCGAAATCTGCGATCTCAGGTGCACGCAATAGTTCTCGGTGCCGCTCGGGTGTCCACGGAAACAATTCGGGAAGCCCATCTTTGCCTAGGTACCAACTGTTGCAACCGGTAACCCAAATTGTTTGTGGCATCGCTGCTTTCATGCTGTCGTTGTAGCCCTTGGTGGCCAACTTGGTGGGCGCGGCGGCGACGATGCGGCCCTCACGGATCCGGTTAATCCACCACAGCACATAATCAGCCTGGTCCTCGGCGACCGGTATCAGTGACTGGTTGCCGATCGGCGAATGCGGACCCATCAGCATGAACAAGTTTGGGAATCCGGGCACCGCGACCGACCGATACGCCGTGGGGCCATCGGCCCATGCCTCGTCGAGGGTGAGCCCACGCTCCCCGACCACTGTCAGCGGGCGCACGTAGGCCCGGGCGTCAAACCCGGTGGCATAGACCAGCAGGTCGAGTTCGTGCAAGGTACCGTCGGCCGTGATGACGCCGCGAGGCTCGATGTGGTCGATCGTCTCGTTGATCACCTCCACACCCGGTTGTTGGACCGAACGGTAGAAATGTCCCGCCATAATCTGGCGCTTGCACATCGGCTGATCTTTCGGGGTGAGTTTCGCGCGCAACTGCGGGTCGCGCACCGAGAGTCGCAGGTTCCATCGACATAGCGTCTGAACCAAGCGGCGCTGAAATCCCGGACGGATCGGCGCGCGGCCGAAGATGCGCCTGACCACCAATCCCCAGAACCAATAGCCCAGGCCGTTCAACCTCGGCCACCGCGTCAACGCGGCCTGGATCAGCGGTGAGTAGTGCGGATTGGGCATCGGAAAGACCCACTGCGCAGTGCGTTGGAAGACGGTGAGCCGACTGACCTTGCCCCCGAGTTCGGCAATGATCTGTATGCCTGTCGAGCCCGTCCCGATCAGTCCGACCCGCTTGTCCCGCAAGGTGACGGAGTGATCCCATTCCGCGGAGTGGAACACCGGCCCGGCAAAACTCTCCTGGCCGGGAATGTCCGGATAGCGCGGCACCCGGAGCACGCCGGTCGCGGTGACAAGGACGTCGAATGTCTCTTCGCTGTCGTCGGTCGTGATCCGCCACCGCTCGTCGTCGTATCGGGCGGATATGACCTCGGCGCCGAACTTGATGTGCGGGCGGATGGCCCGTTCGTCGGCCACCTGCTGGAAATAGGCCTGGATCTCCGGCCCCGGCGGCAGCAGGTGCGACCAGTTCGGGTTGGGCCGAAACGAGTAGGAGTAATACCGCGATGGGATATCGCAGGTTAGCCCCGGGTAGGTGTTGTCTCGCCATGTGCCGCCGACATCCTCGGCCTGTTCGAAAATGGTGTACGAGTCAATGCCGGCGTCCTGCAGCTTGATCGCCATGCACAGTCCCGACATGCCCGCACCGATGATTGCGACTTTGACTGACCGTTGTTCCGTCATGTTCATCACTCATTCTTGAAGTGCTACTTGTACTCGGCACTGCCGATCACGCCGATACCGGCGCCGCTACGCACTAAGGCATTGATGCGCGCTTCCGCTCGTTGTCGGCACACGACCAGCCGTCCTACCCGCGCACGCCGGTGCGGCGACCCTTGTTCCGTGCACCAAGCGTTCCCTCCTGCTGCCCCAGTTGCGGACCGCTACACGTGTGGAGCCACCAACAGTGTTAACCGTCGTTAGCGTACCCCTCGAAAATGGCTCCGGTGGGTCAAAAGCCGCGCTGCGTGGACGTTCGGCACCCAGATGCCAAGCTGAATGCAGCGGCCGGCCCAAGGCGGAAATTGTTACGTCAGAGCCGCTCCGGCGGCGAAGAGCGATTCCGTGAGCCGCTTTTCGGCGTCAGGCACACGCTCGGCTGCGGCCGCAGTGGCGGCGGCGCGAGCCCGCAGTGGGGTGCCTGGGTTGTAAGCCATCCGGGCTACTTCGGTCCAGGCGGTCGACACCTCCCGAGCAGCCCTCGACGCCTCCAGGGCGGCTTCGGAATGCAGCAAGTTGGCGATGCTTCGACAGCCGTCGGCCTGCAGGGCCCTGAACAACCCCCCTCCCGTCCCCGCCTTCTCAATGAACGCCCACAGCGCAAACAGGGCGCTTTCGAGGTTGTGATCGTCCAGGGCGTCAGGCCACGCCGCCACGTCGACGGCGAAATGCTCGACACCATCGAGTCCATCCTTCTGTGCCTCAGGGTCGCGAGTGACTGTAAGACCCCGGCTGTCGGTGATTGCCGCCATCGCCTGCGCGCTTCGGATAAGGGCGGGACCGGCGATCGCCGCCAAGTCCGGCGCCGTAGTCGGCCAGTCGACGATGTAGGCGGTGTGACGGGTCGGCACGGGAAAGCCGGTCGAAGACCGTGCCCGACGGAGATCCTCGTAGGGGACCAGTTGGACCGAATCTCGGTCGTTGTCAACGACCAAGGCCACGCCTCGGTCGTCGTCGTAGCCGGTGATGACAATGTCGTGGCGGCTCATGCTCAACCGTGCGCGCAGATAGGGCAGATGAGCAATGTCGGCCCAAACCATCACGGGGGTGCGGCGGTCGAGTTGATCGGTCACCCACTTCCACCCGAGGTCGCCGTCATCGGTGGCGCGAATCTCGAACTGTGCACCGACATTAGTGAGGTATTGCTCTTCGAGATCGGGGCCCCTGCCAACGAGGTACACCGGCGGAAATAACTCGTCGGAACGGGCATAGGAAAAATCCAGCGTGCCGCTCAGCGCGAAAACCAGTCCTTCGCGGGGGGCGTGCACACCCCAACGGAGTCCGGCCCACTCGGTCAGATCGCGGAGGGCACCGGACCCGCAGTGGCCGCCGAGCTCGTGTCTGTAAGGCACCTCTACGCGCGCCATGACGATCCCGTCCTGACGGCCTGCCCAGGGCGTCTAGGGAAATCCTTTGGAGGCAGCCGCGTCGATGGCCGCGGGGCGCGCTGCAAGGGCACCTATCGACCCCGGCTAGTGCTTGTGCACTCTTGCCGGAACTGTTTTCGCAGTTCGCGTTTGAGCACCTTGCCAGCACCTGAGAGAGGGAGCGCATCAACGAACGAGGCTGTACGGGGCGCCTTGTATCCCGCGATCTGAGTCTTACAGAAGTCTCTGAGCTCTTCGGCTGTCACCGAGGAGTTTTCGGTCAAGACGACGACCGCATGAACGCGCTCGCCCCAATTTTCATCGGCAACTCCGATGACCGCGCACGCCGCCACCTCCGGGTGCCTGGACAGAACATTCTCGACTTCCGTCGAGTAGACATTCTCGCCACCCGAGATAATCATGTCTTTGATGCGGTCGACGACGAACACATAACCCCGCTCGTCCATGTAACCGGCGTCACCGGTGTGCATCCACCCATTGCGCAGCGCGGCCGCTGTCTCGTCTGGTTTATTCCAGTAGCCCAACATCACGTTGCCGCCACGCACGACGATTTCGCCGGTATTGCCCGGCGGCACTTCCTTATCGTCAGCATCGACGATTTTGACCTCGGCGCAGGGCGCGGCGCGGCCGGCTGAACGCAATAGGTCCGGATGCTCGTGGTCCTCAGGACGCAGGACTGTGGCTAGGGGGGACAGTTCTGTCATGCCATAACCCTGCATGAATCGCGCCGACCGCACGGTCTTCATCGCGCGCGACAGGACCGCCTCGGAAATCGGCGATGCCCCGTACATCACGTTTCTGAGGCTGGAGAGGTCGTAATCCCTGACGGCGGGATGGTCGACGACCATCTGCAGCATGGTCGGCACTAAAAGGACGTCGGTGACCTGGTGGCGTTCGATGGTCTGGAGAATGGCACTGGGCTCGAAAGTCGAGAGCATCACATGTGTGCCACCCAGGGTGGTTTGCCCCGCCCAGGCGGCCAAGTCCGCGAGATGGAACAACGGCGCAACATGAAGCAGTCGAGCCTCCGAACTCAGAAAGCTTCCCACGCTGAGCATTCCCAGCACGGAGGTCATCAGGTTCGCGTGGCTAAGCATGACGCCCTTGGGTAGACCCGTGGTGCCACCGGTGTAGAACACACCGGCCAGTTGATCGCCGCTGCGCCGCACGTCATCACCGACTTCGCCGCCGGCTATGAGTTCCTCATAGCAGAACATTCCCTCCGGGGTCGGGGCGTTTCCGCAATGAACGACTGCGCGCAGGTCAGGATATGACGCGCGAAGTGCGGGGACTGCTGGACTGAAGGCGTCATCGACAAATAAGACATCGGTTTGGGAGTCGCGCAGGGCGTAGGCAATCTCCGGAGGGCTCCAGCGGATATTGATCGGGTTTAATACCGCGTCCGCCCACGGCACCGCCAGCAGGTACTCATGGTAACGGTCGGAGTTGAGCGCCAGCATGCCGACGCGATCCCCGCGGTTAACGCCAATCGTCCGTAATGCGCTCGCCAACTTCGCGATTCGTTGTGCGGACTGCGCATAGGTCCGTGTTCGATCCGCGTCGATGGTGGCGAGGCGGTCCGGGTGTTGTTGCAGTGCTCTGTGCAAGCCCTGCGTGAGGTACATCACGTCTCCTCCTGAACTCTCAACCGGTGCGGGCCCGGCAATGACACATCCAGTGGCCCCGAGCGCCCTCACGTTATCAGTGGTTAACATTACTGGGGCGCCGATGGATAGCACAATCGTCCTTTGAACTCGACAACTGAGAGCCCACCCAGTCACCCGCCTGCATCGAATCGTCGTCACGTCCCACAATCGTGAATGCTTAGTCACATATGCTGCGACTTGTGGCGGGAACGGTGTTACCAGTCCCCACTTCCAAGTCGACTACTCCAATTAGGTGGCGTTGGAGGCGATAAAATCGAAGACCCCGTCGCAGCCCAGACCTCAGAATTTCACGGTGGCCCGGGTTCTGCTGTGGCGGTCTGCGGGGCGGCAGCTTTGTCGAGGTTTTGAGGCTGGGGGTAGGCGGCGGCGCCGCGTGTCGTGCGGTGACGCCGGGTCCTTTATCCCGGGGGTGGTTACTCCTTTCTTGGGGTCGAGAGGGCATAGGGGCCTGTGGGTCAGGGTATGGCGCGGACCCTGTTGAGGGCGTCGGCGAATTCTTGTGCCCAGGGCCAGGTTTGGGGGATCCGCAGGATCAGGTAGCGGGATCGTTTGATCAGCCGGGCCGCGGCGTGCAGCAGCCGGTAGCGCAGGGTGGCGGGTTCGGCTTTGGCCAGTGGGCCGTCCAGGAGTAGCAGTCGCATCCAGCACAGCAGGTCGATGGCGATCGCGACGGCGGTGACCCAAGCGGTGTTGATGGCGAACGAGTGTGAGGGCCAGCGGGCCAGGCCGGTGTCTTTGCCGGTGCGGATGAAGCCCTCCACCCGGGCGTGGACGCGGTGGCGGGCTTCCAGTCGCTGGGGTTGTCCACCGGCAGTCGAGGTGGCGAGGACCTGGTAGCGGTAGCCGGCCAGCTGCTCGAACAATGACAACTGGGTGCCGTGTTCGATTTCTTCGCGCCGCACCAGGATGCGCATGCCGGCCGGCCAGCCGACCAGCCGATCCCCTCCGGTGCTGTGGCGCAGCAGCCCGGTCAACTCGGCGACCTGGGCGTCGTCACGGGCCGCTCCGGTGGCATCCAGTGCGGCTTGCCATCCCGCATCGGGCATCTGGCCGATCGCGACCCGGACCCGCTCATCGAGGTCGAATCCGACCGAGTAGCCCACTGACATCCCCGGCCGGGCATTGAGTTTCTCCAGGTGTTCGACGACGGCGTGGCTTGAACCCGCGCCGTCGATGGTGACCAGCAACTTGCGGCGCCACTTGGCCGGGATCGCCGCGATCGCGGCGTCGATGATCGCGATATGATCGGCCGCGGTGTTCGAGCCGGCGTTGCCTGCACGGGCGATCACCGCCAGCAGTTCGCCGGTGTTGTCACACCACGCCAACAGCGGGTGGAAGCCAAACCCGCCTTTGAAATTGCCTGCGGCGTGCTGCTTATCGCTGTGCGACTGAATCAGCGACGCGTCGATGCGGATCACGATCGTGTCCCCGAGGTCCCCATAGCAGGTCTGCGAAGCCGGGATCGCACCGTGGCGGGCCTCGATCGCCTCCCACACCCGAGAGCGGACCTTGTTGCGCACGGCCGTGACCTCGGTGATGCTCTGCTCGTCGATCTCGCCCAGGGACCGCCACATCGTCGGAACCGACGCCACCGCCTGAAACAACCGGTGCTGATCGCGCAGCACCGCGGTGCCGGCCAGGTTCTGCGCGCCGCCGGCGATCGATACCGCCACATCGCGCAACACCGCGCCTCGGTCGTGGGTGACTTCTGGGCGCGACAGCACCGACGACAAACCGCTGGTCAAACCCAGATTGTCGGCCAGCAACCGGGGTATCACGTTACCGGCGTGCCCGACCACGTCGTCGCCACGGACCTCAACTCGGACATTCTTCGACCAATCCGTAGTAGCCTGCATCTGACAGGTGCACTCCCATCCTGGATAACCGAGCCTCGAATACTCCGATTATCCTTGCGGCAGTGCACCTTTCACGTTAACGACACCCCTGAGCTCCACATTCGATGAAAAATCCAGGCAGACCTGCACGCCCCGCAGAAGGTGTCGCTGGGACGTCCAAGTGGTCGCCGATGGGACGCCGGCATTGTCGATGGAGACAGTGCCCAGAACACGCGGAAGGACTACCTTGGATGATCCGGTGATTTATGACGTCGTCGATGGGGTGGCCTGGCTGACTATCAACCGGCCCCACTCTCGCAATGCGCTCAGTGTCGCCGTGCGCCAAGGATTATGGGATGGCGCACGTCGGTTCAATGAGGACGCTGACGCGCGCGTACTCGTTTTGACCGGCGCGGGTGAAAAGGCATTCTGCGCCGGCGGCGACCTTAAAGAGATGGCGCACCAGGCGCTGGCGGTTCCGCCACTGGACTTCGCCCCGCAGTTCGGCCGCAACATCGACATCGCTAAACCGACCATCGCGGCGGTCAACGGTGTTGCATTCGCCGGCGGGTTCCTGCTCGCACAGCAGTGTGACCTGATCGTCGCCGCCGAGCATGCCCTGTTCGCGATCACCGAAGTCAAAGTCGGCCGTGGAGCTCCCTGGGCCGCTCCTCTTTCGTGGCTCGTTCCACCGAGAATCGCTCTGCAGATGATGCTCACCGGCGAACCGATCAGCGCGGCCCGGGCGTTCGAAGTGGGTCTTGTTAACGAGGTGGTGCCCGCCGCTCGGCTTAGGGATCGAGCCCAGAAGCTGGGCGCTCTAATCGCTGGAAATGCTCCGCTGTCGGTGCTGGCCGCTAAACAGACTGCGTATCTATCGGCGCGACATCGCCTTGAGGAGGCATACACGCTGGCTGAGAAGATCTGGGAACCCGTGTACCACTCCGCGGACGCGCAGGAGGGCCCACGCGCATTCCGGGAGAAACGGGCACCTGTATGGCGGGGACGCTGAACACGCCGGATGTCTGCGAATGCTCGTGCCAAGGACCGCGCGGCGAGACCGCCGGCTGACTGGCGCGGCGTGCGGGCCCGCCAAGCAAGCCGATTGGCGGCGTGCTTAATCGTGGCCAGGGAGCCATCGACACGAAGCAAATCATTGACAGCCTCTGCTCAGCGAAATCACCCTCCCGAGGACACGCCGAGGCGAGGACACTCCGAGGTTGCGCCTACCGTCGACCTCGGCGCTGCGGCAACGCGTGGCTTGCCCGATCCTCACTGTGCGACTCGCACGGTGGAACGCCGAGAACAGCGTGCCCCATCCGCGCGAGCAGCACCGAGACGCGCTCGGGAGGCATCCCCGTATCGCGATATTGCAACGTCGATTGGATGGCACCGATCGCGCCGTGAACAACGGCGCGCAATTCCGTCTCGTCCAACTCCGGCCTTAACTCGCCCAAAACGTGCACCCACTCTTCAACGTAGAGGCGCTGTTTGCGGCGCAGGCGACTACGTCGATGGTCAGGCAGATTATGGACTTCTCGGTAGTAAACAATGGCGAGTTCGCGCTTCTCCATCACCAGGGCAACGTGGTCGGCTACTAAGGCAGTCAGCGCCTCGCGATCATCTCGGCTTTGTTCAACGATCGCCGACGCCCGTCGCAGCAGCGTGTCAATCACTTGTTCGAACAGTGCCGCCAGCAAGCCCGCCTTGCTGTCAAAGTGCCGGTAGATCGCTGGACCGACGACCCCTGCCGAGATGCCGATATCGGCCATAGAAACAGCGTGATAGCCACGGTCCGCGATGAGTTCGGCGGCGGCCGCCAGAATCCGCTCGCGACGCTCGCCTCCTCGCGTGCGGCCGACGGTGACTGTGTCGGTCACGGTCGACCATCCTTTCGCAGTCGAAGCAGCAATACCTCTTCCGTTCGAAACGCCCACACGTTCCGGGTGATCTACGAACGTTAACACTTCTTCACGATGCCCACTCCCCACGCACAACTGCCGCGCCATCCAACGTCCATACTGGGAGAGGCCCCGGGGTACCTCCAAGCGCGGCGCGGCTGCAACCACCAAGACAATCAACCCGGATAGATTGCAGTGATCGGCGGACGAGACCTCCTTCATTCGCATGAGTCGTAGATCTGGTGCACCGGAGCGCGACATCTACGCGATGGGTGTTGCAAATCCTTGGGCCTCGCACGTAACGTTAGCCACCAGTAACTGAGGCTGTTGAGCTTCGACGGTTTCTGGACTAATCGGGGCACGCGAAGCACTCCTTGAGGTGGCCACTTGCACGCGACGCCCGAGCCTTGCATTGACTTAAGTCGCGGTCGCGAGTGGGTAGGAAGGGATCGGTTTGAGAGATTCAGTGCCGATCCTCGCGCGAGGAGCCTGGCTGACCGATGCCGCCTATGCGCTTGATCGTGTTGGTGGGCGGCGCAGTCATGCTCCAGGACAATGCTTTCGGCGCGTGCGCTGGGAGGCGAAGACAAAGTTTCGCTCCGATTGTTTCGGAATTCAGCACACGGGCCGCTCGCCCCGTTGGGCGAATGCTTTCCGAATCGTCCGACTGCACAATCGAATTGAGACACCTTGCACCTGCGTGCAACCGCTGTTCGGTTGCCGACGCAATTCGATCCGGGAGCCATCATGACGGATATCGAAGCAACCACCAAACACATAGCCGGGACGGAAGGCTGCGCTGTGCCCAACGATCCGTGGACCACGCCGGAGCGGCTAGCACTGAGCCAGTTGGCGCGATCTTTCGTCGCTCGCGAGATAACACCGAAAGTGACGGATTGGGAGGAGGCAGGTGAAATCCCGCGCGAGCTGCACCGTAAGGCTGCCGATGTGGGACTTCTCGGGGTTGGATTCCCCGAGAACGTGGGAGGCAGCGGCGGCGACGCGATCGATTCGGCGTTGGTAACCGAGGCAATTCTGGCGTGCGGTGGGTCTACCGGCGTGTGCGCCGCGTTGTTCACCCACGGCATCGCGCTTCCGCACATCGCCGCGAATGGATCGGATGCCCTGATCGACCACTACGTTCGCCCCACCCTGGCCGGAGATATGATCGGCTCGCTGGCAGTCACCGAGCCCGGAGCGGGCTCAGATGTGGCGAACCTACGCACACGAGCAGTCCGCGATGGTGACACGTACGTGGTCAACGGTGCTAAGACCTTCATCACGAGCGGTGTCCGCGCCGACTTCGTGACTACCGCGGTGCGTACCGGGGGACCCGGGTACGGCGGAGTTTCGTTGCTGGTTATCGACAAGGGCACACCGGGGTTCAAGGTTGACCGCCGGCTGGACAAGATGGGATGGCGTTGCAGCGATACCGCAGAACTCTCGTTCTTTGACGTTCGCGTTCCCGCTGCGAACCTGGTGGGGGCAGAGAACGGCGGATTCTTGCAGATCATGCAGCAGTTTCAGTCGGAACGACTCGGCATTGCCGTGCAGGCATACGCGACGGCGGAGCGCGCGCTCAAATTAGCCAAGGGTTGGGCGCGCGAACGCCAGACTTTCGGGAAACCTCTGACGGCTCGTCAAGTGATCCGCCATAAGCTCGCGGAAATGGCCAGGCAGGTCGACGTCGCGCGCGCCTACACCCGCGCCGTGATGCAACGGTGGCTGGCCGGGGAGGATGTAGTCACTGAGGTGTCGATGGCCAAGAACACCGCCGTATACGCGTGCGATTATGTGGTGAATGAGGCGGTTCAAATCTTTGGTGGGATGGGTTATATGCGCGAGTCCGAAGTCGAACGGCATTACCGAGATTGCCGCATTCTCGGAATAGGCGGTGGCACCAACGAGATCATGAACGAGATCATCGCCAAGCGCATCGGCTTATAGCTGTTCGGCACTGAATCGGCCCACGACGACGTGTCTGGGCGACCGGCTCCGAAGGAGTTCACATGGACAGGGGTATTGGCAGTTGGGCGACGAAACGGGCCTTCCTGTCCGGCGACCGCACCGCCCTCGTTGACGATAACCGACGGATCACCTTCACTCAGCTCGATGAACGGACCAACCGGCTTGCGCGTGCCCTGCGAGCGCTCGGTGTCCGCAAGGGCGACAGGGTTGGCGGTCTCTTGATCAACAGTCCCGCGTTCATAGAAACGATGCTGGCGGCCGCGAAACTAGGCGCGATCTTCGTGCCCATGAACGTGCGGTTGGCGCCAGCAGAGGTGGCTTACCAGCTGGCCGACTCAGGCGCAGACGTGCTCGTGTATTCCAACCCGCTGGCCCCGGTCGCCCGCGCCGCGGTGTCAGAGGATGGGGTGCGGGTCCGCCACCAAATGGCCGTCGGCGGTGAATGCCTTGCCGGTGAGCTTTCCTACGACGACGTTGTGAACAGTGAAGCGCCCACAGCTGTGGGCTCCGACGTGGCGGGCCATGACATTGCAAATCTGATGTATACGTCCGGGACTACGGGGCGTCCCAAAGGTGTGATGCTCACCCACGACAACCATCTGTGGAACGTCATGAACGCGCTGACAATCGGGCGCGGGCTGCGTGAGACGGACGTGACCGTCGCCGTGGCTCCGATGTTCCACATCGGGGGACTCGGAGTGCACACGCTGCCGCTGCTGCATGTCGGCGGTTGCAGCGTGCTGCTGCCGTCCTTCGATCCGCGACAGACGCTGGCGATGATGGCCCAAGAGCATGCGACAGTGCAATTCATGGTTCCGGCGATGTGGGCCGCGCTGATGAACGTCGATGGATTCGAGGACCACGATTTGTCGGCTCTCGAACTGGCGGCTGCGGGTGGCGCACCGTGTCCGTTGACCGTCATCGAATTCTTCCAAGGACGCAGTCTGCCGTTCCAGGAGGGTTTCGGGATGACCGAAACCGCGCCTATCGTCTCATTCCTCGACGCTGAACACGTTAAGGAGAAGGCCGGATCGATCGGTCGGACGGCTTTTCACGTCGAAGCTCGTATCGTCGACGACGCCGACAACGACGTCCCCGTCGACGAGGTGGGCGAGTTAGTAGTGCGCGGCCCTAACGTATTCGCGGGCTACTGGGGTCTTCCCGAGGCGACAGTGCAAGCTTTTCGTGGCGGCTGGTTTCATACTGGCGACTTGGGCCGCATTGACCGAGAAGGTTTCATCACTCTGGTCGACCGAAAAAAAGACATGATCATCAGCGGTGGTGAGAACGTTTACCCGATCGAGGTGGAGCAGGTCCTCTACCGTCACCATGCCGTGCGCGAGGTCGCGGTTGTCGGTGTGCCGCATCCGCGTTGGGGCGAAACTCCGGTGGCCGTCGTGGCCCTTCAGCAGGATGCCGCCGTCAATGCAGAGGAGCTTATCGATTACGCTCGAGAACGCCTTGCCCACTTCAAATGCCCGTCACGAGTACATGTCGTTCCCGACTTGCCGCGAAACGCCACCGGCAAGGTGCTCAAGACGGAGCTTCGCCTGCAATTCGGCGGGGAGGGGCTTTCAGTTCTGCGTTGAAACGCCGTTCTCTCGGCCAGACGCACATTTGCTTTTCGCCACACCTCGACCACGTTGCGGTACGCAGAATGCGGTCAGCGGCAGCATGGACGTAAATCTTCGCACGCCTGCCGAATCGCTTTGGGTGAGAGTCGTTCATGGGTGGATACGAGTGGCAGCGCAGCGGGATGGCGGATGATCCGACGGTTCGAGGCTCAGCTGCCGACGGTTCGGGTGTGATGTCGATAGGCCGTTCGAGCGGCTTGCCCTTGTGGAAGACGGCGCTGGCACGGACGAGGGCGACCAAGTGTGGTGCGTTGACCGCGCGCCAGCGGGCCTGGGCGGCCTCGATTAGCTTGTAGGCCATCGCCAGCCAGGCCGCGCGGGAGCCCGGCCCTTTGGTGACTTTGGTCCTCAAACGTACTGTCGCAAAGGTACTTTCGATCGGATTTGTGGTGCGATTGGTGGATCCAATGCTCGGCGGGATACCGGTAGAACTCCAAAAACACCTCGGCGTCGTCGACGATCTTGGGCGACCGCTTTGGGGTATTTGGCGCCGTAGTCGATCTCGAACGCTTTGATCGCGAGCTGGGCTTTGTCGATATCCTCGGCGTTGTAGATCTCCTTCATCGCCGCGACTGCACCCTGGGTGCACCGATTTCGGCAGTGCGGCAAGAATATTGGCCTGCTTATGCCACCAGCAGCGCTACTCTCGAATATCCGGGAACACCTCCCGCACGCCTTGCAGAAGCCCAGGGCGCCGTCGCCGACCGCGAGCACCGCTGCGGTCATGGCGCGGCGGCGGCAATCGCGCAGCAAATCAGCCCAGAACTCAGTCGATCCCCGGAAGCCGTCAGCCAGCCCGACGAGCTCCATGCGGCCATCAGCACGGACCCCGATCATTACCAGCAAACAGAGTTTCTCCACCTCAAGGCGCACCTTGAGGTGGATGCCATCCACCCACAAATACAGGTAATCGGTGCTGGATAAGTGAGTTTTCGCGTCGGCTCGTCACGCAGTTGACGTGACCCGTCGGAACTGCGGAAGTGCCAGGTTGCCTCGTGATTCGAAGACCACCTCGACAGCCATACCGACCCGCACTTCATCGACGTTGCATTCGATCACGTTGGTCATCATTCGAGGTCCTTCTTCCAGCTCCACTATCGCCAAGACGTAAGGAGCGGTGAAAGCTGGCGACGGGGCCTGACGGACGACGGTGTAGGTGACGATCGTCGCTTTTCCCGAAGGTTCTTGCCAATCCAGATCCGCAGCCCAGCAGTATGGGCACCAAGGGCGGGGATGATGATGGAATCGCTTGCACTCCCGACATTTCGGGAGCACAAACCGCCCGACAGCTGCCTGCTGCCAGTACACGGCCGTGCTGTCAGTCACGGTGGGCATGGGAGCAGTTGTCACGGCGTCCTCCCCAAGAGTACGGTCGAATGGTCTGCCATCATGCCGCCGTAAGTGTGTACCAATGCTATTTCTGCAGACACTTGACGATCCGCAGCCTTCCCCATCACTTGGCGCGCAGCTTCGATCAGCATCGACATTCCCGACGCGTCGCCGGTGTGTCCGAATGACAGCAGACCCCCGTAGGTGTTCACCGGAAGGTCACCGCCGGGCGCCCCCCGCCCATCCAGGAAGAAGTGGCCACCTTTAGCTGCCGCCACCAGCCCCGTTTCCTCCAACAGCAGTATCGGGTTGATCGTGAAGGCATCGTACAGTTCGGCCACCTGCACGTCCGAAGGCGAAAGATCGGCCATTTCGAACGCGGCACGCGCTGACACGCTGGCACCCATTGTTGCGAAGTCGCTGGTGTGGGTGATGTTGCCGTGATCGTGGTGTTCACCGAAGCCCAATACATAGGCCGGTTGGTCGGTGATTTCCCGCGCGCGGTCACCATGGGCCACTAGGAACACGGCGCCACCTTCACACGGTACTGAGCAGTCCAGCAAATTGAACGGCCACGCGATAGGTCGTGAAGCCAGAACCATCTCGACGGTGAGCGGACCCGCGTTGCGCATCAAAGCATCTGGATGCCGTAACGCCCACTCGCGGCTCGAGACCGCCACGGCGGCAAGAGCATCGCGGCTCGTTCCGCGTTCGGCCATATGCCGCGTGGCGGCTAAGGCGTAAAGGGCTGGGATGAAGCTGCCGTATGGGTACTCAAAGTCCGGGTGGCTGATCATGCGCGCCATTGCGTTGGCGCCGCCTCCCCGCCCCACCTTGGGGAATTTCCCCGCACCGATACAGAGCACCGCGTTTGCAAGGCCGGCGCTGATTGCAAGTGCAGCCCGCGACAGCATGATCGTGTAGGTCGCCCCACCGACGTTGACAGTCTCACAAAAGCGCGGCCGGATGCCCAACACGTCATTGAGGCGCTCGTGGACGAAGATGTCGGCACCCGCACCGCTGGCCATGCCGGACGGGCAAACCAGCAGGCCGTCCACATCGCGGGGACCAAGTGAATGGCTCTGCAGAAACCGACGAAGCACCAACTCCTGCATGCCCGCGCCGTCGTGGCCTTCGTACTTTCCTGGCGGTAGTTCTTCTACTGCGGCGATAGCCGGCTCGCTGGCAAGTGCCCAAGTTCTCACGTTGACCTCATGGAAGCAGCCACCCAAACCTAGTCGACGTTCAGTATGACCGTGGAAGCGCGAGACTATGCTGCGCAACATAATTGAGGATCATCTCCCGGCTGATCGGTGCCGTCCGCATCAACCGCGCCGGTCCCCACAACGTCGCCAACCCGTACTCCGTAGCCAGACCGTTGCCGCCATGCGTCTGAATCGCTTGGTCCAGCGCAAGGATTCCGGCTTCAGCTGCCGCGTACTTGGCCATATTCGCCGCCTCGCCGGCCCCTGCCTCGCCGGCATCGTGTAAGGCGGCCGCCCGTTGGGTCATCAAGCGTGCGAGTTCAACCTGAATTTTGGCGTGCGCCAGCGGATGAGCGACTCCCTGATGTGCCCCTATAGGGGTGTCCCACACCCTGCGCTCCCGGGCGTAGGTACATGCCTTGTTTAACGCGTACCGGCCGATCCCATTGCCCAGCGCCGCCCCCATTATCCGTTCCGGATTCAGACCAACGAATACCTGCCGCAGTCCCTCGTCCCGAGCGCCGATCAAGTTGTCACCGGGAACACGTACATCGTCGAAGAACAGGGTGAACTGTTTCTCCGGTGTCACGGCTTGCACGGGAATCAGAGTCTTCTGCAGGCCGGCAGCGTCCGTGGGAACCACCATCAGCGACAGCCGGCCGCGCCCACGCTCGTCAGTACCCGTTCGGGTGACCACCAAGATGGCTTGCGCCTCGTCCACTCCCGAGATGTAGTACTTGGTGCCACGCAGAACCCAGTCGGCGCCGTCCCGCTTGGCGGTCGTCGCTATGTTGTGCGAGTTTGAGCCCGCGTCGGGCTCGGTGATCGCAAACGACATTATGATCTCGCCGCTCGCAATGCCCGGAAGCCAACGCCGTTTCTGCTCGTCGGTTCCGAACGCTTGGATGATGGTGCCACAAATGGCCGGCGACACCACCGTCATCAACAACGGGCACCCCGCCGCCGCCAACTCCTCTCCCACGGCATGCAGTTCGTAGATACCCCCACCGCCACCGCCGTACTCCTCGGCAATATTCACCCCGAGAAAACCTTGCTTACCTACCTCCTGCCACAGTTCCGTAGACTTCTCGCCCCCCAGGGATTTGGTCAGGTAGTAATCGTGGCCGTACGACTTCCCGATGGCCGCAACCGCCGCCCGCAGATCCCGCCGTTCCTGGCTCTCTGATATCTCCATACCGCTCAACCCCTTGAATCACCCGCAGGTCCGGGTTTGCACCGGCCACGACAAACTTCAGGCGACACACCGAGGAATTCGAGGGAAGCTTCCGTCACCGCTCGACAGCAGCGTAATCGCCCGGTGATACGTTATCGGCCGTTAACATTGACGCGCAAGTCCGCGTGTCGGTAGTGCGTCGACTTCCAGTGACCGGCTTTACGCCACGCCGGATACGTGATTTCTCGGCAGCAGCCGGAGTCGTTCTAATCCCCAGCCCATGAGCAGAAAGGCAATCTCGCCCCTCTGGCGTGGCGCAACGTCGACAACTTCGGGAAGCTCGATTCGCTTGACCCGGACGCCGGGCCTCGGGTCACTGCCGAGCGGTGTCAAGACAGCGTACGCTAACGCCAATTAACAGGCCCGCGGCCAAGAGCTTTGCGGTCGACGGCCGGGGACAGAGAGGAGGAAAACACGATGCCCGGAACGATGCTGATTGCTGCGGGGGTCACCGGCAAAGGACGGCTGGCCGGGCGCGCCGCATTCGTGCCCTTTGTCGATCCGGCAGTCGGCGGGATACCGCCAAGCGCGCCGCCGCCTAGTGCCGACATCGCGGCGGCAAGCGCCGAGGCGGCGCAGGAGTGCGCATGAGTGCCAGCGTGCGGATCGGTGCTGGTGCCGGCTATTGGGGTGACATGGTGGATCCCGCGGTGGAACTCATTGAGCAGGGCGGTGTCGAGTTTGCCTGCTTCGACCTGCTGGCCGAGTTGACCGTTGCGCTCCTTACCCGTGCCAAGATGCGTGACCCGGGTAAAGGGTACGTGCCCGATGTCGAACCCATTCTGCGTCAGGCGCTGCCCGCTGCCCGCCGTAACGACGTCGGCATCGTGACCAATGGGGGCGGAGCGAACCCGGGTGCCGCCGCACTGGCCGCTGCGCGAGTGGCCTGTGACGCCGGATATCCCGACACCCGCATCGGAACCATTGAGGGCGACGACTTGACGGGGAGAATCGCCGAAATCAGGGATTCGGGTTGGCAATTCGCGCACCTTGAGTCCGGCGAAGAAGACATCGACCGCATCGCCGACCGGATCGTCGCTGTCTCGGCGTACACCGGCTCCGACGGGATCATTGACGCACTTGACGGCGACGCCGATGTCGTGATCGGCGGCAGGCTTGCCGACTCTGCGCTTTATTGCGGGCCGCTCATGCGCCACTTCGGGTGGATATTTGAGCGTAATCCCGACCTGATCGGCGCCGCGCTTACCGTCGGTCATGTACTGGAGTGTGCGGGCATCGCGACCGGCGGCATGTCCTCGCAGTGGCGGCTGTCGCGTGATCCGTGGCGGCTCGGGTTCCCGATGGCCGAGATGTCGGCTGACGGCACCGCTGTGATCAGTAAGGTGCCGGGCTCGGGTGGGGTGCTCAACGAGTGGACCATCAAAGAGCATTTGCTTTACGAAGTGCACGACCCGTTCTGCTATTTGCTGCCCGACGGTGTCGTCGACATGGGCGGTGTCGAGGTCAAAGAACTCGGCCCCGACCGCGTGCAGCTCACGGGCATGACCGGCCGCCGACGGCCGGACACGCTCAAGGTGCAGATCGGCTACGAGGACGGCTACCTCGCCGAGGGGCGCACGATGATCCCCTGGCCCGATGCTCTGGAGAAGGCCGACTTCTGCGAGAGGCTAGTGCGCGGCCGCATCAAGTACCTGGGTGTCATTCCGCAGGAGATGCGTTTCGACCGTGTCGGTTGGGACGCGCTGGCCGGCCCGGTGGCCCCACGACCGGCACCCGACGCCCAGCCCAACGAGGTCGAGCTCCGGATGGTGGCCAAGTGCCGCACCCGCAGCGAGGCCGAGGTCGCCCGCCGCGCGATGCTGCTGCCAGCGACGGCCGGTCCGGTGGGTACCGCCTTCGGCGCGCCGCTGGCGGTGCGCAAGGTGATAGCGCTGTGGCCGACCCTGGTACCGCGTGAGTTCGTCCCACAGCACGTCCGTGTCCAGGCCGCCAAGGAGATGCTCGATGCCCACCATTGACGAGTTGGCGTTCGTGCGTTCAGGCGACAAGGGTGACATCTCCAACGTCGTGGTGCTCGCCCGCGACGCCGAGGCTTTTGCCGCGCTGCAACGCGGACTGCGGCCGGAGGCCATCACCTCCTTCATGAAGGGTCTGGTCACCGGAACCGTGACGATCTACACGCTGCCTCGCCTGCATGCGTTCAACATCGTCATGCGGGGAGCCCTCGGCGGCGGCGCAACCGCAACACTGCGCTTCGACGAGACCGGCAAGTCGATGTGTTCGATCCTGTCCCGCATGCCCCTGCCCGAACCCGCCATCGAAGGGAAGGCAACACCGTGAGCTCCCACACCAACGATGTCACCGGGCTCGGGATGGCGTTCGGCACTCTAGAGGAGGGCCGGTCCTGGGTCGGTCGTCGCTCCGAGCCAAAGCAGGCGTGGTTTCCGATCGACCGATCGATGATCCTCTACTACTGCTCTCTGGTTGAGGACGCCAACCCACGGTACTGGGAGGGCGACGAGTGCCCACCGGGCCTGCTGATGACCCTGGGCATGAACCCGCAATGGGCGCCCGCGCACCTGCACCGCGAGGACGGGCTTTTCGCGCTCAACGTTCCCCTGCCCGGCCACCACATCATCAACGCCTCCACCACCACCGAGCTGGAGCGCCGACCCCGAGTCGGTGACCACGTTTGGATAGTCGAGGAGATCGTCTCGCTATCCGACGAGAAGACGACTCGGCTGGGAACCGGCGTCTTCATCACATCGCTTACCACCTACACCGACCAGCACGGCGAGAACATCGCCCGCAACACCAACGTCCTGTTCCGCTACGACACAGCCCAGTAAACCCGGGGGCGCTCATGACCAAGATCAGCACTGCAGACATCAAAGGCCTTACCTTCGATGACGTCATTGTCGGCGACGAGATCACGCCGGTGTCGATTCCTATCACCTACAAGCGGGTCTGCATGAACGCCGCGGCGACGTGGGACTGGTTCCCGGGCCATCACGATCCGGAGTACGCACGCAGCCAGGGCCAGCGAACGATCTACCTGTCGACGCTGTTCTTTCACGGCTTCATCGACCGGGGCCTCACCGACTGGGCGGGCCCCGACGCGCTCCTGCGCCGGCGCAAGATATCGATGATCAAGTCGATCTACCCGGGACAGACCGCGACCCTTACCGGGCGGGTGGTGGCCAAGCGCCAAGACCGCGGAATGCGCCTGGTCGACCTGGAACTGGCAGTGTCCAGCGAGGAGGGCATATGCGTGCCCAGTGAGGCGACCTTGCAACTGCCGGCCGGTCGGCGGTAATCGAGAACTTCGACAGCCGTCGCTGCATCATCGTTGCCTACGTTCCTGCGCCAGCTCGACCGGGGGACGACCCGCTCTGGATCGCGTAGCTCTGCGGCTCTGGCGACGACGGCGCGCGTCGCTTTGAAGGCTGCCGGTAGATCAGTAACAGTGGTTCCTACAAGGCCTGCTTCCTTCTTATACCCACCACTTCAAAGACGACGTGGCCCCGCGCCAGCGACCTCGATCCGCTATACGCGGGCTTTGGGATGCTACAGGGGTGTCCGTGGCCATGAAAAAGTACCCACTGGTGGCCAAGTGGAGGTATCCGCTGGTGGCCGGATAAAAGTACCCACCCCGTGTTCGTCGTGTCGATCAGGAACTGCGGGCCCCGGTGGTGACGGTGAAGGTGCCAACCACTCATCGTCACCACCGGGGAGTTCCATTGAAGTCTGCGAGGGACCGCATGGACATCATTTCTGCTTATCAACAAGTCGGGTCATACCGCGGCGCCGCGCAGCTGTGCGGCACCACCCATAGGACCGTCAAGAAAGTCGTCGAGAAATTCGAAGCCGGTGAGAGCGCACCGCCGCGGGTCGAGCGGGCCCACAATTACGATGCGGTGGCCGATCTGGTCGCCGAGCGTGTCGAGAAGTCGGCGGGTCGGATGTCGGCGAAGCGGATGTTGCCGATCGCGAAGGCCGCCGGTTACGACGGGTCGGCACGCAACTTCCGTCGCCTCGTTGCTGAGGCGAAGGTGTTGTGGCGCAACGAACATCACCGGGGACGTCGCCCGGCGGTGTGGTCACCGGGTGAGTATCTGGTGATCGACTGGGCCCAAGCCGCACCCGGGTTGTTCCTGTTCTGCGCAGTGCTGGCGTTCTCCCGGTGGCGCTTCGTCGCGTTCGCCACCGACCAGAAGGCGTCCACGACGTTGGCGTTGATCGCCGAAGCGATGGCCGGGATAGGTGGTGTCCCGGCCCGGGTGCTGGCCGACCGGATGGCCTGTCTGAAGGGCGGCGTGGTCGCCAACGTGGTGATCCCTACCGCCGAATACGTCCGGCTGGCAGGTCATTACGGTTTCGCGCCGGACTTCTGCCATGCATCCGACCCTAAATCGAAGGGCATCGTGGAGAACTTGTGCGGCTACGCCCAACGCGACCTCGCCGTCCCGCTGCTCACCGACGCCGCCATCGCCGGGGTGCCGGTTGATCTGCGTGCTGCCAACGTTGCGGCCAGGGCGTGGTGTCTGGAGGTCAATGCCGCGGTGCATTCGGAGATCTGTGCGGTCCCCGATGAGCAACTGCTGATCGAACGGGAACTCCTGCAACCGTTGCCGTCGCTGCAACTTCGAATCGGGGCACCGTCGGTGATCCGCAAGGTCGACCGGCTGTCGTGTGTCCGGTATGCCTCGGCCCGCTACTCGGTGCCCACCCGACTGATCGGGACCAGCGTGGCCGTCGTCGTCGATCACGGCGCGCTGTGCATCGTGGAGCCCGCGACTGGGGTGATCGTGGCTGAGCACGAACTGGGTGCCCCAGGCAGCGCATCAGTCCTCGACGATCACTACGACGGTCCCCGCCCGGAACCTAGCCGCGGACCACGACCCAAAACTCATGCTGAGCAACAGTTCTGCACACTCGGCGAGGATGCTCAAGCATTCCTGGTCGGGGCCGCCGCGATCGGCAACACTCGGCTGGGCTCCGAACTGGAAGTCCTACTGGCGTTGGGCGCCGCCCACGGCACCGACGCCTTGGTCGGCGCGCTTCGCCGGGCGGTCGCGTTCCGGAGGTTCCGCGCGATCGACGTGCGGTCCATCCTGGCCGCCGGCGCCGGAACGCCGCAGCCCCGCCCCGCCGGGGATGCGTTGATCCTGGACCTCCCAGTCGCCCCGACCCGATCCCTGGCTGCCTACACGGTCAACCCGGCCGCAGACGGTGGTGCCACGTCATGAACGGCACGCCAGCCAAGGCAACCAAACCCGTTGCACCACTGTCCACTCCGCAATTCGCCGCTGATCTCGACGCCGGGCTGCGGCGGCTCAAGCTCGCCGCGATCCGGCGCACCGCCCCCGAAGTCCTAATCACCGCCAAGACCCAGCGCTGGACCCCCGAAGAAGTGCTACGGACCCTCGTCGAGACCGAACTGGCGGCACGGGATGCCTCCAACGTCGTCAACCGGCTCAAGGCTGCCGGGTTCCCGGTCACCAAGACCTTGGAGTCCTTCGACGTGGCCGCATCGTCGATTCAGCCCAAGGTGTTCGACTACCTGTCGAGCCTGGAATGGGTTCGCACACAACAGAATCTGGCGATCATCGGACCGGCTGGGACCGGCAAGTCCCACACCCTGATCGGACTGGGGGTCGCTGCGATTCATGCTGGGCACAAGGTCCGGTACTTCACCGCCGCCGACCTCGTCGAAACCCTCTACCGCGGCTTGGCCGACAACACCGTCGGCAAGATCATCGAATCCCTGCTCCGTGTCGATCTGATCATCCTCGACGAACTGGGCTTCGCCCCACTCGACGACACCGGCACCCAGCTGCTGTTCCGCCTCGTCGCCGGCGCCTACGAACGCCGCTCCCTGGCCATCGGCTCGCACTGGCCCTTCCAAGAGTGGGGTCGATTCCTGCCCGAGCAGACCACCGCCGTCAGCATCTTGGACCGGCTCCTGCATCACGCCACCGTCGTCATCACCGACGGCCAGTCCTACCGAATGAAGGACGCCCAACACCGGAAGGAGAACCCCCAACCAATCTAAGAATCACTGCACGGGGTGGGTACTTTTATCCGGCCACCAGCGGGTACTTCTACTTGGCCATTGACAAGGGGGCCGCACCAACGAAAAGCTGGCTGGCTTATCGTGATATCCGTTTCCTCGGATTGGGATCCGAGCCTGACAAGCTACCTCATCGCAACATCCGCACGCGGGGTCCTTCGCCCATTGACGCAAGCACTACCGTCCAACCAGTACGGGCTTGCTGTGATGGATCGGGTGCTTCGGGCGGCGCTCATCGCGTCCCGCCCACGCCCAGGACTGCGCGTAAGGCTGGTCGACACCGTCTTCGCCGGCGATCGAGTGAGGGGAGATTGGGTCGTCGCACCGAACGTCAACCCGGACGGGCCACCGATCCTTTACATTCACGGCGGCGCATTTTCGATGTGCTCTCCCAAAACCCATCGCGGTCTGCTGGGCGAACTGTCTGCCGCGTCGCTGCGCCCGGTCTTCGCGGTCCGCTATCGATTGGCTCCGCGTTACCCGTATCCGGCGGCTGCTGACGACGCACTGAGGGCCTACCGGTGGTTGGCGGGCTCTGAAGAATCGACATCAGCCCGCACGGTAGCGATCGCAGGCTGTCAACGGCAATCGAAAACTGATCAGGAGTCGGCCGCGCACTGGTCAGTATTCACTTGCCGCCGACACAGGCGATTCGGCGGGCGGCCAACTGGCGGTCGCGACCTCGTTGGGTGCACTCGCACATCGCCTGCCGTTGCCTGACCGCATGCTACTGATGTCCCCCGTCATCGATCTGACGTGTCAGCTGGCGACGGCTCGCGAAATCTGGCGCCGCGATCCTTTCGCATCCGCCCGATCCGCGTCGCGGGCGCTGAGTCTCTACGTGGGCGACGCCGATCCGCACGACCCCCGCGTCAACGTGCTCGCCACCGACCTCACCGGCATGCCGCCGACATTGATCCAGGTGGGCGGGAGAGAAATGCTGCTCGACGATTCCCGACGACTCGCCGAGCGCATGCTCGCCGCGGGGTCGTCCGTGCAACTTCAGGTGTTTCGCGGTCAAATTCACGTGTTTCAAGCCCTGTTTCGACTCTTGCCCGAGGCGCGTCACGCTTTGCGCCTCAGCGGGGCGTTTCTCGCCGACAGCGCTGAACGCAAGTTTCCTTGACGCCGGAGCTGAACGCGGGCGCAGCGGCTAGCTGCGCGGCGACCGCCTTTGCGCGCCACTGGGAGCCCGTTGACAAGTCAGATATGCATGTATTAATTTTGACATTATTGGGCGTAATGTAAACAGCTGGTCGGTTCCTCATCGCGAGCAGGCCGCCAACGACGACCACAGGCCGGGGAGCGACAATGGTTAACCCGCTACACGCGCCCGTCGATAAAGCCATAAAGCCCGGGAACGGTTATCTTCGGTCATCTTGATTCCCGCGCCGCAACGGGTGGACGACGGACTTCGCCGGTGGAGTCGGCGGTGGCCAGTGCGTGAACTGGCAGCCCCCCGGCTGGAAGCGGATTGCGACCGGTTCTCGGTGATGCCGGGCTCCCCTTGGTCGGGCACACCCTCGACTACATCCGGTTTGGGTCCGACCTGGGCAGAGAGCGCTACGAGCGGTTCGGTTCTGTCTCGTGGATGGGAGCGTTCGGTACCAAAATGGCGGTCATCGCGGGCCCCCAAGCTACCCAAGAGGCGCTCACCACCAACGCAAAGGCGTTCTCGCAAGACGGCTGGGCCTTTCTCATCGACGCGTTCTTCCACCGCGGATTGATGCTGATGAGCTTTGACGAACACCTCATGCACCGGCGCATCATGCAGGAGGCCTTCACGCGGCCGCGACTGGCCGGCTACGTCACCCAAGTGACCCCTTGCGTCCGCGCAACCCTGCCCACGTGGCCGACCGGCCCGTCCGTCCGCATGTACCCGCTGTTGAAAAACCTGACCCTCGACATCGCCACCGATGTGTTCATGGGTGGCCGAGGCAAAGACAGCAGCGACGCCATTAACCAGGCGTTCGTCGCTACGGTACGCGCGGCCAGTTCGCTCGTCCGCGCGCCGCTTCCCGGTACCCGCTATCGCGCCGGGGTCCGCGGCCGACGGGTGCTTGAGGAGTACTTCGCCCGGCACTTGCCGGCCGCCCGGGCCGGCGACAGCAATGACCTGTTCTCGGCGCTGTGCCATGCCAGCACCGAAGACGGGCAACGTTTCAGTGACTCCGATGTCATCAACCACATGATTTTTCTGATGATGGCCGCTCACGACACATCGACGATCACCACCACCGCGGTAACTTATTACCTGGCAAAGCATCCAGAATGGCAGGATCGGGTTCGCGCCGAAAGCGATGTTCTCGGCGACCGGTCACCGGAGATCGATGATTTGGAAGGGCTCAGGTCCCTCGATCTGGTGATCAAGGAATCCATGAGACTCGTGGCGCCGGTTCCGCTAGTGATGCGCAAAACAGTGGAAGACACCGCAATAGACGGCCACTACATCCCCTCCGACACGCTTGTGGCGATCACTCCCGCCGTCAACCATTTCGTCCGCGAAGTCTGGCATAACCCGGATCGCTTCGACCCCTTACGTTTCGACGTCCCACGCCGCGAAGACCAAGCCCATCGCTTCGCGTGGCTGCCGTTCGGGGGTGGCGCGCACAAATGCATCGGTATGCATTTCGGCACCCTCGAGGTGAAAGCGATCCTGCACCAGATGCTGCGCACGTTCACCTTCGGCCTCGACACCGATTACCGCATCCGTTGGGACAACACATCGCTGCCGATCCCGGTCGACGGGTTACCGATCAGGCTCCACCACCGATGAAGTTAGAGTTCGCGCGGTTCCTTGCACCCACCGAATTCCTCGACTGGAAACACGATGCCGTGCAGCAGTTCACCGAATCGGCGACGCGTAACGCCATTGATTCCGTCGATAAGGCGTGCCGCATCTTCACCGCTGTCCGTGATTCGATCTGGTACGACCCGTATTCCGTCTCCGACGACCCGTGCCAGTACCGAGCCAGCGCGGTCGCCGTCGCCGAGCGCGCCTACTGTGTCCCCAAGGCGGTGCTCTTGACGGCTGCGTGTCGCGCCGCGGGGATTCCGGCGCGGTTGGGTTTCGCCGACGTCCGCAACCATCTGCAGACCCCGAGTCTCCGTGAACGGATGGGTGGCTCGGACGTTTTCGTCTACCACGGCTACAGTCAAATGCTGCTGAATGGCCGGTGGGTCAAGGCCACGCCGGCGTTCAACCGCGAGTTATGCGCGCGCTTCGGGGTCCCTCCTATCGAATTCGACGGTCAGCGAGACGCCATGTTGCACGCTCACACAGGCGACGGCTCCCAACACATGGAATACCTCCATGACCGTGGCGTTTTCGACGACCTTCCCCTCACGGAAATCATCGACGCGCTGCGCGACAACTACAGCGAACTCATCTACGAACCTCCCTGGATTTTTCATCGAATGTGGAGCTCAGGGGTGTCGTTAACGTGAAAGGTGCACTGCCGCAAGGATAATCGGAGTATTCGAGGCTCGGTTATCCAGGATGGGAGTGCACCTGTCAGATGCAGGCTACTACGGATTGGTCGAAGAATGTCCGAGTTGAGGTCCGTGGCGACGACGTGGTCGGGCACGCCGGTAACGTGATACCCCGGTTGCTGGCCGACAATCTGGGTTTGACCAGCGGTTTGTCGTCGGTGCTGTCGCGCCCAGAAGTCACCCACGACCGAGGCGCGGTGTTGCGCGATGTGGCGGTATCGATCGCCGGCGGCGCGCAGAACCTGGCCGGCACCGCGGTGCTGCGCGATCAGCACCGGTTGTTTCAGGCGGTGGCGTCGGTTCCGACGATGTGGCGGTCCCTGGGCGAGATCGACGAGCAGAGCATCACCGAGGTCACGGCCGTGCGCAACAAGGTCCGCTCTCGGGTGTGGGAGGCGATCGAGGCCCGCCACGGTGCGATCCCGGCTTCGCAGACCTGCTATGGGGACCTCGGGGACACGATCGTGATCCGCATCGACGCGTCGCTGATTCAGTCGCACAGCGATAAGCAGCACGCCGCAGGCAATTTCAAAGGCGGGTTTGGCTTCCACCCGCTGTTGGCGTGGTGTGACAACACCGGCGAACTGCTGGCGGTGATCGCCCGTGCAGGCAACGCCGGCTCGAACACCGCGGCCGATCATATCGCGATCATCGACGCCGCGATCGCGGCGATCCCGGCCAAGTGGCGCCGCAAGTTGCTGGTCACCATCGACGGCGCGGGTTCAAGCCACGCCGTCGTCGAACACCTGGAGAAACTCAATGCCCGGCCGGGGATGTCAGTGGGCTACTCGGTCGGATTCGACCTCGATGAGCGGGTCCGGGTCGCGATCGGCCAGATGCCCGATGCGGGATGGCAAGCCGCACTGGATGCCACCGGAGCGGCCCGTGACGACGCCCAGGTCGCCGAGTTGACCGGGCTGCTGCGCCACAGCACCGGAGGGGATCGGCTGGTCGGCTGGCCGGCCGGCATGCGCATCCTGGTGCGGCGCGAAGAAATCGAACACGGCACCCAGTTGTCATTGTTCGAGCAGCTGGCCGGCTACCGCTACCAGGTCCTCGCCACCTCGACTGCCGGTGGACAACCCCAGCGACTGGAAGCCCGCCACCGCGTCCACGCCCGGGTGGAGGGCTTCATCCGCACCGGCAAAGACACCGGCCTGGCCCGCTGGCCCTCACACTCGTTCGCCATCAACACCGCTTGGGTCACCGCCGTCGCGATCGCCATCGACCTGCTGTGCTGGATGCGACTGCTACTCCTGGACGGCCCACTGGCCAAAGCCGAACCCGCCACCCTGCGCTACCGGCTGCTGCACGCCGCGGCCCGGCTGATCAAACGATCCCGCTACCTGATCCTGCGGATCCCCCAAACCTGGCCCTGGGCACAAGAATTCGCCGACGCCCTCAACAGGGTCCGCGCCATACCCTGACCCACAGGCCCCTATGCCCTCTCGACCCCAAGAAAGGAGTAACCACCCCCGGGATAAAGGACCCGGCGTCACCGCACGACACGCGGCGCCGCCGCCTACCCCCAGCCTCAAAACCTCGACAAAGCTGCCGCCCCGCAGACCGCCACAGCAGAACCCGGGCCACCGTGAAATTCTGAGGCCTCCGCCCATATCAGACTCGTTCACCAATTAACAGTTTGAAAGATTATGCTTGTGCAAAGCACTAATGCGGGATATCTCACGGCAGCTAACCGAAAGGACGCCTCCCTATGACAGCCGCCTCACCCTGGCTCAACCCGGAATTGGAAGCGCTTCGTGATCTCGCCGCAAAGTTCGTTGCCACTGAGATTGCACCCCACTCAGAGCGCTTCGCCGAGCAACACCATGTCGACCGGGCGGTGTGGGAACGAGCAGGCGAGCTGGGCCTGCTGTGCATGTCGATGCCGGTCGAATACGGCGGCGGCGGCGGGACATTCGCACACGAGGCAGTTCTGCTCGAAGAGCAAGCTCGAATCGGGGACAGTTCGTGGGGCGCCGGCCTGCACAGCGGCATCGTCGCACACTACATCCTGCACTACGCCCGGGAAGACCTGAAAAGGCAGTGGCTGCCCAAGATGGCGTCGGGCGAATTGATCGGTGCCATTGCGATGACGGAGGCCGGAACCGGATCTGATCTTCAAAGCGTGAAGACGCGCGCCGTCCTCGATGGGGACGAGTACGTCATCACCGGCTCGAAGACGTTCATCACCAATGGTCAGCAAGCCGATCTCATTGTCGTCGTGGCCAAGACCGACATACTCAAGGTGCCAACGGTATTTCGCTGATTGTCGTGGAAGCCGATCGCCCCGGGTTCCGGAGAGGACGAGTCCTCAGCAAAATAGGTCAGCGCGGTCAGGACACATCTGAATTGTTTTTCGACGGCGTGCGCGTCCCCAAGACGCATCTGCTAGGCGACACCGAGGGGCAAGGTTTCATCCAGCTGATGACGCAACTGCCGCAGGAGCGACTAATCGTTGCGGTCGGAGCGGTTGCCGCCATGGAATTGGCCTTGCAGCAGACGGTCAAATACACGCGCGAACGAGAGGCCTTCGGACGAACGATCTTCGGGTTCCAGAACACCAAGTTCACCCTGGCCGAAGCGGCCACTGAAACAAGGATTGCGCGAGTATTCCTCGACCACTGCATCTGCCTACACCTCCAGGGCCAGCTCGACGTGCAAACTGTCGCGATGGCCAAATGGTGGACGACGGAACGGGCGATGAAAGTCCTCGACGACTGCCTGCAGCTGCACGGCGGGTACGGATACATGACGGAATATCCGATTTCGCGTCTCTGGGTTGATCAGCGAGTACAGAAAATCTACGCGGGGTCTAACGAAATAATGAAAGAGATTATTTCGAGGTCGCTTTGACAAGATAGCGACGACCGAACGCCCGGTGTATCAACGCAGATGAGGATCTGCTACTTGAGACAGGCAAGCTCCACCGCAGATAAAGCCATCGAATGGATCACGGCGCAGGCCAGCAGTACACCGCCGAGGTATGTTAGGGCGTACTTGTCGTAGCGGGTCGCGATGCCGCGCCACTGCTTGAGCCGATTGAAGCCACGTTCGACGGTGTTGCGCAGCGCGTAGATCTCGGCGTCGAACGCCGGTGGGCGGCCGCCGGCGGATCCCTTGGCCTTGCGGCGGTCGATCTGATCTCGACGTTCGGGAATCGTGTGCTTGATTCTGCGGGAACGCAATTGGGTACGGGTGCTCGGATGCGAATACGCCTTGTCGGCGAGCAACCGGAAATCGTCAGCGGACTGGTCTGAATCCCTGCATGTCGCGGCGTAATCATCGAGCAGCGCCATCAATTGCGGGTTGTCGCCGGCTTGGCCGGCGGTGAGCCGGACCGCCACGGGAGCTTCGCGAGGATCAGTCAGCGCGTGGATCTTGGTGGTCAGCCCGCCGCGGGAACGCCCGATCGCATGATCGTCGGGCTCATCGGCAGATTTCTTGTAATTCGAATTCGACAGTGCCCCCTGTGCACAACGTGTCCGAACGGGCGCCCGCCGAGTGTTGATGGGGCTCTGCGGAAATGAGCGTGCAGCAGTGGTTGGCGGATATCCGCGGTGGGGGTTCGTGTCGTTGAGCTGAGGTGGGGCCTCGGTGGGTGACGATTCAGGTTCCTACACGCCGCTTCACCAACACCACCGAGGTGACCCTTGCCTGAGGCTACTGCCTGCCCGCCGTCGGTTGTTGCCGACACGATCATGCGCACCATCGAGTTGGGGGTGACGATCACCGACGCCGCGGTCGACGAGAAGACGACGACGATCTTCTGCAGGCCGGTGGCCTGTGACGCCAGGTGTCCGGACTGCGGCCGGGAGGGCCGCTACCGCGACACTGTGACTCGGCCGTTGACGGATCTGCCGGTGGCCGGCTACCCGCTGGTGCTGCAGGGTGCCCTACCTCGCTACCGCTGCACAACGCCAGCGTGTGGGCGGGCAGTGTTCAACCAGGATCTGGGCAAGTTGGCGGCCCCGCGCTCATCGACGACGCGGCGCTGTGCCCGGTATGTATTGCGGCGGTTGATGATCGACCGCACCACCATTTCGGCGATCGCCGCCGAACTCGGGGTGTCCTGGCATACTGTCAGCTCCATCGCGATGCGTGCGACCGCCGGCCTGATCGCCACAACCGGGCCGGATCGGCTGGCCGGGGTGACGGTGATCGGTGTCGATGAGCATCGCTGGGCGCCTCGGCGTCGCGGCACAGAGGGGTTCGTCACGCTGATCATCGACCTCACGCCTACCCACGACCAGACCGGCCCGGCACGCCTGCTCGACCTGGTCGAAGGACGCTCAGCGACCGCACTGGCCACGTGGTTGGCCGCCCAACCCACCGACTTTGCCCGGGCCGTGGAGGTCATTGCGATGGACGGGTTCGCCGGCTACAAGACCGCCGCCACCGAGGTCATCCCGGACGCGGTCACCGTGATGGACCCCTTCCACGTTGTGGCTTTGGCCGGGACCAAGCTCGACCTGATCCGCCAACGCATCCAGCAGCAGACCCTGGGTCGGCGCGGACACACCGGTGACCCGCTCTATGGGATCCGGCGCATCGCCCGAACCCGCCTGCAGCTGCTCTCCCCACGCCAATACACCCGGCTGACCGAGGTGCTCGACGGCGACGACCATCTCGCCGTCAAGGTCGCCTGGCTGATCTATCAGAAGATCATCGCCGCCTACGCCGACCCGAACCGACGTCACGGCAAGAAGGCAATGACCAGGCTGATCGAGTCGATACGGCGCGGCGTACCCGCCGGATTGGAGGAGATCGCCCAACTCGGCCGCACGCTATCGCGCCGCCGCGCCGACATCCTGGCCTTCTTCGACCACCACGTCTCCAACGGACCCACCGAGGCCATCAACGGCCGCCTGGAAGCATTGCGCCGCAACGCCCTCGGATTCCGCAACCTCACCCACTACCGTTGGCGCTCACTACTACACAGCGGAGCACTCCACCAACTTGTCAATGCACTCTGAATTACGAAGAGCCGTTGATGGGCACGCACGTTGGTCGAATCGACTGATAACAGCTTTTCGATGTCGGCGTGCACGTCGGCGTCGAACCCGAACGAGGCCGCGACCCGGGCGAACATCTCGTCGTACGTGCCGTCCAGCGACCACCGGTGATGGCGTTTCCACACTGTTTGCCACGGCCCGAATTCGGCGGGCAGGTCCCGCCACGGGCATCCTGTGCGAAAATGCCAGGCGATCGCTTCCAGGATCAGCCGGTGATCACGAAACCTGTTGCCTCGCTTACCGTCATGCGACGGCATCAACGGCTCGACCACCGCCCAAAACTCATCACAAATCACACCCGTCCGTGTCACGAGATCGATCTTGGCTGCGGGCGGGTTGATGACGCTCGAAGGCCAGGGTTTGAGTCCAGGCGATCAGGTCGCCAGCCAGGGCGACGACTTCGAGCCAGATCCGGTTGGCCCGGTAGCTGTGGAAAGGCAGGTTACGCAGGCCGGTGTCCTTCAGACAGCGGATACGGTCTTCGGCGCGGGCGCGTTGGCGGTGACGCACTTCCAGGGTCGGCAGCGTCCAGCCGGTTCCGCGAGTGTTGGTCGCAAAGCAGGTGATTCGCCAGCCGTTATGGTCGGTCAGCCGTAGCTGGGCACCGGGGTGAGGACGTTCACGGCGGGCGATGACTCGCATCCCGCGTGGCCATTCCTGGGGGCCGTACTTGGCCGGCGAACGGGTGGGTTTGACCGGGGTCGGCATCCAGTTGGTGAGCTCGGCGACCTGCGCACCCTCACGAGGTGCGCCGTCACTGTCGAGCGCAGCCACCCAAGCCTGCTCGGGAATCGTCTCGATCGCGGCCTGGACAGGGCCGTGAGCGGGAAACCCGATGGAATAGTGCAATCCGGCGTCGGTGAGGTGATGCAGGAATGCTTTAGACGCCCCGCCGGCATCGGCGCGCACCAGCACCTGGCCCCGCTCGGCGGCGGGCAGTTGTTCCAGCGCGGCGCCCAGCACTGTGATGTGATCAGAACTATTGAACGGCGAGGCCTTTCCGGGCGTAGGTCCAGCGCCAGAGTTTCTCCGGTGCCGTGCTCGCCATGGTCGACAAAAGCGCACATCGGGGCGAACCCATAAGACATCTTGTGGGTCGCCTCAGCGCCCTCCTTATCCGAATGCGCCGCCACCAGGGTGGCATCGATATCGACGATGACCTGCCCACCCTCTCGTGTTCCCGGTGTTCCCGCCAGCGGCCGACGCCGTGACCAGACCCGGTCACGGGCTGCAGCGTGTGCCGAGCGCAGCGCCATGACCGCAGCATCGGTGGTGGCGTCATCGACGGCCAACGCCGCAAACAACCGAGACACAGTCGGGTCGGAGGCCACGACTCCGAACAAGTCGCGCTGCGCACGGACTGCGGCCACATCGGCCAAACAGTCACCACCGAGCGCGACCGCGATCGCCACGTCAAGCAGCACCTTGCCCGGATCATGGCGGGCCCGCGCCAGCCGCCACGGCCCCAGCGCCCTCGATAGGACAAGCCCCAGGCCCGCAACCCGGATCGTCTCGTTCATCATCGCCGCGCCCGATGACGTCACCAACGACTCGCGGACATCATCGACGACCAGCCCACCAACTGCGTTACGCTTCACCTACGGAGTTGCCTTCCTGCTTGAGGATCTTGAGACTTCAGCAATCCCAAGAATTCCCTGCAGGACAGGCGCTTCCGTGCATTACACGCCGTCACAACCCCCAACGACATGAAACCTCGAGGCTAGCATTGTGAAGTCGGCGATCTGGGCCCCTCCCGTCCGATCGCGAGGGGTCTGTCGAACGTGCAGACCGCTACCGTCCTCACTCCTTCGCGCGTTACAGCGGACCCCATACAGATAGTATCTAATACATGCGGTACCTGATACCGTTGGCTCTGTGAATTCGTCTGATTGGCGGGATCGGCCCGCGAGCGCCCACTTCGGCTCCATCTGCTGGCAGTCGCGCCTGCTGGCGTTATTGACGGCTATCTTCGCGCGCCCAGTGCTCGCTACCTTGACCGTCATCGGCATAGTCATCAACCGTTTCAGTCCTCACCTGTTGCAGCGTGCACGCCTTGACGTCATCGACAAACCGCTGCGCGTGGTGCCGCCACCGGCGGGAACTCAAGTGACCCCCGTCGCATTGCCACAGTGTCCGGCCGAGTGGGTGGTATTCCCGACGGCCCGCCAGTCCGACCGGGTTATCGTCTACTTCCACGGCTCGGCGCTGGTGACTTTGGGTCTCAATTCGCATCGGCGGTTTGTCGGTAAGCTCTCCCAAGAGACCGGCGCGCGGGTATTCAATGTCGGTTACCGGCTGGCCCCGCAGGCCCGCCTTGAGGATGCCGTGTCCGACGGGCTCGACGCCTACCGCTACGTTATGTCGCTCGGCTTTTCAGCGGATCGCATTGTGCTAGCAGGAGATTCGGCCGGTGGCATGGTGGCTGCCGGTACCGCACTGGCCGCCCGCGACAGCGGGCTGCCGGTGCCTGCGGGTCAGGCGCTGATGTCACCGCTGACGTCGTCGGATATGGGGCTGAAGTACCGGGCCCTCAAAGACCATCGCGACGTGATGTTTCCGTTCATGACGGTGAAGTTCCTCTATGACGTCTTCGGTACTGTCAACGGCACCCGGGCGGCGCCAGTGATGCCGTCGGAGGCCGATCTGCATGGCCTTGGCCCATTTTTGCTCCAGGTTGGCACCCACGAGATGCTGCTCAATGACACCCTCACGCTGGCCGACCGGCTGCGGGCTCACGGCGTACCAGTGTGGGTGCAGCAGTGGCACAAGGCGATGCACATGTTCCAGCTCGGTTTCGACGTCAACCCAGATGCGCTTCGCGCGGTTGAGGAGGTGGCGATGTTTATCCGTCATCTCACCACCGCGCCGGAAAAGAACAGCGCATAATCCGCCCATCGCGCAGGTCGTGGAACATAGAGCAGCCAGTAGCGCAGGGCTTCAAGTGCGGCGCGGACCAAGACGCCGGTCGCAGCACGAGGTGGACGACGAACGGGTTGTCGAGGTCAAGCGGATCAGGACCGCCGCGACGCTATCCCCGCCGACGCAATTGAGAGCTCGTTGCCTGCGCTCGGCCGTTCGGGATCACTGGATATGCTGTTGGCCGCCTACTCGCTGGTGGCCACCCTCTGGCAGACGCCAACCCGCCAGAGCGGCTCACCGATGTCTACGCAAAGGGCGCGCAAGTCGTTCCGCCCGAGTGGAATCTGGGCTTCGCGTCCGCCTTGACCCGCCTGCTGACCGCCAGGTGCATCGGCCTCATCTCTGAAACCTCATGAACAGAAAAGGAGACCAGGACGCAGTGGCTTGGCGAACTGCAACCGGTGAAAACGATGCCAACCTTGTCGATGGCCGGGAACCAGGCGAGACCGCGCAGCCTTCCGCCGGCAATGGCTTTGCGCCAAACGCTAAGTTGCGATCGATCCAGTCGAATGGGCGGTGGGGCGCCCAACTAGCGGGAGATGGTTGGCTGGGGAGGATTCACGTTGGCGCTGCGATGAAGAAAATGTGGATCGTCCTGGTCATCGTGGCGGTGGTGGCGGTAGCGGGCTTCTGCGTACTGCGGCTTCGCACCTTTTTCGGCGTCCACGACGATCAGACGATGACCAGCGGCATCGCCGATGAGATCAAGCCGTTCAATCCCAAGCGCGTGGTTTACCAGGTTTATGGTCCCCCGGGGACGGTGGCCAACATCAACTACTTGGACATCAATGCCCAGCCCCAGAAAGCTAGCAACGTGCCTTTGCCCTGGACGCTCTCGGTTACCTCGACGCTGCCCTCGGTGAGCGTCAACATCGTCGCGCAGGGCGACAGCAACCAAATCGGCTGCCGGATCATCGTGGACGAGGTGGTCAAGGACGAAAGGTCGAGTCAGGGTATGAATGCGCAAACGTTCTGCATAGTGAAGTCCGCATGACCGATGACCGGGCCGCAGGGCTGCCGCATATGCCGGTTTTCGCGCGAACGGTCCACAAACTCGCGGTGCCCGTCGTCTTTGCCTGGGTGGGGCTTGTCGTCGTCCTCAGCGTCTTGGTTCCATCGCTGGACGCGGTCGCCGAAGAACACACCGTGTCGATGAGCCCCAAGGACGCGCCGTCGATGCAAGCGATGAAGCACATCGGCAAAGTATTCAACGAATTCAACAGTGACAGTGCGGTCATGATCGTGCTGGAAGGTGACAAGCCGCTGGGCGATGAGGCCCACCATTTCTACGACCAGATCGTCCGCAAACTCGAGGCTGACACGAAACACGTCCAGCACGTCCAGGACTTCTGGGGGGATCCGCTGACGGCCGCCGGTTCGCAAAGCTCCGACGGCAAGGCCGCCTATGTGCAGGCGTATCTTGCTGGTAACCAGGGCGAGAGCCTGGCCAGCGAGTCTGTCGCGGCGGTCCGCAAGATCGTGGACAGCGTGCCTGCGCCGTCGGGGGTCAAGGCCTATGTGACCGGCGCTGGGGCGTTGATCGCCGATCAGCACTCGGCCGGACAAAAGAGCCTCCAGAAGGTCACGATCATCACCTTCGTGGTGATCATCGTGATGTTGCTGTGGGTATACCGCTCGATTATCACCGTGTTCAGCACGTTGTTCATGGTGGTGATCGAGGTGATGGCGGCTCGGGGGGTTGTCGCTTTCCTGGCCTACAACAACATCATGGGATTGTCGACCTTCGCGGTTAATATTTTGGTGCTGTTGGCCATCGCCGCTGGGACAGACTATGCGATCTTTATTCTCGGCCGATATCAAGAGGCGCGCGGCCTAGGCGAGGACCGCGAAAAAGCCTTCTACACCATGTTCCACGGAACCGCGCACGTCGTCCTTGGCTCTGGCCTGACTATTGCCGGTGCGATGTATTGCCTGAGCTTTACCCGGCTTCCGTATTTCCAGACTATGGGTATCCCTTGTGCGGTCGGGATGCTGGTCGCCGTTGCTGCCGCGCTGACCTTGGGTCCGGCGGTCCTGACCGTCGGCAGTTTCTTCAAGCTGTTCGATCCTAAGCGCAAGATGCGGACCCGGGGATGGCGACGGGTGGGCACCGCGATCGTGCGCTGGCCCGGGCCAATTCTCGCGGTGTCAGTCGCGATCGCCCTCATCGGTCTACTCGCCCTACCCGGTTATCAAACCAATTACGACAACCGGCTGTATTTACCCCCGAGCGTCCCCGCGAATATCGGCTACGCCGCCGCCGAACGGCATTTCCCCGCGTCCCGGATGAATCCGGAATTGTTGATGATCGAGACCGATCACGACATGCGCAACCCGGCGGGCATGCTGGTGTTGGACCGGATCGCCAGGGGGGTCTTCCACATCCCGGGTGTCGCGCGCGTCCAGGCGATCACCCGGCCGCTGGGAACGCCGATCGAGCACACCTCAATCCCGTTCCAGATCAGCATGCAAAACACCACGCAGGTCGAAAACCAGCAGTACATGCACCAGCGCATGGACGACATGCTCAAGCAGGCCGACGCGATGCAACAGTCCATCGACACCATGCAGCGCATGTACAACATCACCTCGCAGATGGCCGCGGTCACCCACCACATGGACGGCCTCACGCATGAAATGTTGGATGTCACAAACACATTGCGCGACAACATCGCCAACTTCGATGATTTCTTCCGGCCGATTCGCAGCTACTTCTACTGGGAAAAGCACTGCTTCGACATCCCGGGCTGCTGGTCGCTGCGATCCCTCTTCGACGCGCTCGACGGTCTGGATCAGATCACCGAAAAATTCACCTATCTTGCCGGCGACATATCTCAGCTGGACGCCTTGATGCCGCAGATGCTGGCGCAGATGCCGCCCATGATCGCCACCATGACGACCATGAAGCAAATGATGCTGACCATGCACAGCTCGATGTCGTCGCTGTATGACCAGATGGACGTGATGAGCCAAAACTCGACCGCCATGGGCCAGGCCTTCGACGCCGCCAAGAACGACGACTCGTTCTACATCCCGCCGGAAGTCTTCGACAACCCCGACTTCAAGCGCGGTCTGAAGATGTTCCTGTCGCCGGACGGGCACGCGGCCCGCTTCATCATCTCCCATGAAGGGGATCCCGCGACCCCGGAAGGCATTTCGCACGTCGAGCCGATCAAGAACGCAGCCAAGGAAGCCATCAAGGGAACTCCGCTGGAGGGCGCCAAGATCTACCTTGCCGGCACCGCCGCGGTCTACAAGGACATGCGCGACGGCTCCAAATACGACCTGATGATCGCGGCAATAGCTGCGGCCAGCCTGATTTTGATCATCATGCTGATCATCACCCGAAGCCTGGTCGCCGCGGTCACCATCGTGGGCACGGTGCTGATCTCGTTGGGCGCCTCGTTCGGACTGTCCGTGCTGGTGTGGCAGGACATCATCGGCTTCAAACTGCACTGGATGGTGCTGGCGATGTCCATCATCTTGATGCTGGCCGTCGGATCCGACTACAACCTGCTGCTGGTGTCCCGTTTCAAAGAAGAAATCGGTGCCGGTTTGAAAACCGGAATCATCCGCTCGATGGCCGGCACCGGTGCGGTGGTGACGTCTGCGGGCCTGGTCTTCGCCGCCACCATGGCCTCGTTCATATTCAGCGATTTGAAAGTCGTCGGGCAGGTCGGCACCACCATCGGCCTGGGTCTGCTGTTCGACACCCTGATCGTGCGCTCATTCATGATGCCGTCCGTCGCCGCGCTGCTGGGGCGCTGGTTCTGGTGGCCGCAGCAGGTACGCACTCGCCCGGCCAGCCAGCTACTTCGGCCCTACGGGCCACGTTCGGCGGTTCGCGCCTACCTGCTGCCCCGGCAAGATGACCCGCAGTCGGCGACCACCGACCGGTTCCCGGCGGCCTCACCGCACTACTAAGGCATTGCTGAGGTGCATGCAGTCCCGACCGCGGCGGGACTAGGGCGGGGTTAGCTCCAGTTCCAGACCGACATTTCCCCGGGGAAGGTAGTTGTTGCACACGTGGGTGGACTTGGCGACAACGCCCTTGTTGTTGCAGAAGATCTTCATGTGATTGGGCCACGCGAACCAAAGCGGATCGCCGTAGACAGCCTCGGAGAACACGCGAGTTTTGCAACATCCAACGCACCTTTCTCAATAGCGCCCGACGGTCGCTAAGACATCGACCTAAACGCCTACTTTCTGCTGCACCCCGCACCAGAAGACACTTCGGCGACATAGGCCCGCTGGTGACGTTGGCGGTTGGTCTATAGGGAAACCATCAAAGACCTCACCGTCGAGCATGAAGTCCTGAAGTCTTGGAGGACAAAGTGAAGCGGCTGCTGCGGAAAGAGGGGTTTGCGGACGGTGGCCTACGATGCGGGCTCATCGGCCTTGCGGCGGTGCGCGGCGAGGAAGTCATCGACGATGCGCTCACAGTCTTGACGATCGATGGCACGCAGCCCGGTGAGTCGGGCAAACGCCACTGGCCCGACGAGTTGACACAGGATGAGCTCCGGGTCGAAATCGTCGAGGTCGGCGCGGGCTTCGGGGCTTTGCAACAGGGCATCGAATGGCTGGCGATACTGGTCGATGATCCGTGTGCGCAGCGCGTGCCGGTCGTGGGTTTCCTGGGTGCCGTTTGGTGTGCGGCCAAGCGCGACCCAGGCCAGGGTGGTGACGTGCAGCGGTGCCTCCTGGAACAGCGTGGCCTGTCGGCTCAACAGTTCGATGAGTTGGTCGCGCAACGATCCCGTCTCCGGTGCAGGGTGGACCTGCGGCAGCAGCCTTTCAAATGTGGCGGCAAGCAGTTGAGTGGAGCTGCTGAAGTGGCGATACAGGGTCGTGCGCGCGACTTTGGAGGCTTTGGTGACCGCGTCGATGGTGACGGCTTCGATGCCGCCGGCGCTCAGGAGTTTGGTGGCCGCATCCAATAGCCGGGTTCGTGAGCGCAACAGGCGCGGGTCGACGTCATCATCGTCGTCGACCGGGAATTCCAGGGTGTCGCGCTCCATGTAGTCACCGTAAACCTCGCGCGTAGCTGGCCGGCACCGAATCGCGGCTGCATCGGTCGATTGATTCGACCCCTAGACGGCTACGCTACTACTAGTAGCGTAGCGATACCACTAGTACACTTGTCTGTAAGGGTCTGTGGGGCGAAGGAGGACGCATGATCGGGCAGCGGGTCGGACGATCCCTGGTTGAGCAGCTCCAGGGCGCGGCCACCACAGGCCGGTTCGTGTGGCGGACGAACGAACTCTGCCGGCGGGCGCGAGGGGGAATCGCACAGACGGGCGGGGCTGGTCGGCGATGAATGTGCCGCTTGGGCTAACCAAGACGCATGTGTGGGCGCGGGGGGTTCGCGATTTCAGGCTGGTCCGCCGCGGTATCACTCGGCGCCTACACCGACAGCCGCCGGTTGATGACCGCGGCCGCGTTCGTCCCCGTCACTACCCTCCTCGCTCCTGCTCCTACTTGGACGACGAGTTGATGAACCGGGAAATGTATGACCACGTGCGCGACGAGCCGATCAGGTTGATCTCCCGGCTGGGATTTCGCCTGCGCCGTTCATGAAGCGGTCACTGTTTCGGAGTCGGTGCATCGTCATTGTCAAACCGCCTGTGCGCAAAGGGATCACGTGTCGCTGTACCGGACATGCTGGACCGTCGACGGCGCGTTGGTCACCGCCTGAAGCGGCTGGTTGCGCGGCGGCGATCAGAGAGCTTCGGACACCGGTGGCGGTTTCGCCGGGCAGGTAGAAGGGTACTGGTAGTACTGTTGCGATACCGTTGATTTCTTTCGAAGTAGCGGGGCGGGGGATGGCAGACAACGGGTGGGTCTCTTCGGGCGTGGCGACCTTGAGTCGCCCTGTTCGGGAGCGACTTCAAAAGGTTGCGGCCGGTGAGGGCGCGTACAGCGATCGGCTAGCGCGCTTGGCGGGTTTCAGTATCCGACATAAGGTGCTGATCATCGGCATGTGGGTGGTGAGCGCCGCTGCCCTGGCGGTGCTGTTCCCGCAGCTGGAAACCGTTGTTAGACAGCAGTCAGTGAATCTCATACCGCGCGATGCGCCATCGCTTCAGACGGTAGACCGCATGGGCGCGGCCTTCGGCGAGCAGGGATCCAAGACGACGATATTTGTCGCGATGGAGGATCCGGCGGGCCTGACTGCGCCGGTGCGCGGACGCTACAACGCGATGATTTCCCGGTTGCGTGCCGATTCGGAGCATGTGCGCTTGGTTCAAGACTTGTTGGCCGACCCAGTCACCGCAAGCCAGGCAGTCAGCCAAGACGGCAAAGCCTGGTATGTGCCGGTGGGAGTGGCCGGAACGCTGGGCGATCTCAAAGCTGCCGAATCGGTCCAGGCGGTCCGCACGATCGCCGCCCAGGCATTTAGCGGCTCACCCACCGATGTTCGCGTCACCGGGCCCCCGGCCACCTTCCGCGATCAAATCGCTTCGGCCGAAGAGGATTTGGTTGTCATCTCGGTCGCGACAGCAGGCCTGATCGCGATGATTTTGCTGGTCGTGTATCGGTCGGTGTTTACCGCCTTGCTGCCGCTGCTGGTCATCGGCGTGAGCCTGGCGGTGGGGCGCGGAGTGCTATCAGCGTTGGGCGAATCGGGCATGCCGGTGTCGCAGTTCACCATCGCCTTCATGACGGTGATCTTGCTGGGTGCCGGCACCGATTATTCGGTGTTCTTGATCAGTCGATATCACGAGCAGCGACGCCAAAACGTCCCGCCGGATCTGTCGGTGATCAACGCGACCGCCACCATCGGGCGCGTGATTTTGGCTTCGGCCGCCACCGTGGCGTTTGCGTTTCTGGCCATGGTGTTCGCGAAGTTGAGCGTGTTCGCCGCGTTGGGTCCCGCGTGCGCAATCGCCGTCTTTGTCGGATTTGCGGCCACGGTGACTTTATTTCCCCCGGTGTTGGCGCTGGCGGCCAAACGCGGCATCGGTGAACCCAAGGCCGACCGCACACGCCGCTACTGGAACTGGATCGCCGTGGCCGTGGTGCGTCGACCCGTTCCACTGCTGGTCGCCAGTCTGGCCCTGGTGCTAGGCCTGGCGGCCGTCGCGCTGACTATGCACATCAGCTACGACGATCGCCAAGGACAGCCGGCGACCACCGCCAGCAATGAGGGGTATCACCTGCTGGACCGCCACTTTCGCAAGGACGTCATCATCACCGAATTCATGCTGGTTGAATCGCCCACTGATATGCGCACCAGCAAGGCCCTGGCCGACCTGGATGAAATGGCGTCTCGGGTCTCGCAACTGCCTGGTGTCACCAAGGTCTCCGGTGTCACCCGGCCCACGGGCGCACGCCTGGACCAGGCTCAACTGTCGTGGCAAAACGGCCAGATCGGTAACAAGATGGCCGGCGCGGTCGCCAAGGGAGACGCCCATAAGGATGACCTGGCCAAACTCACCCACGGCGCCGACCAACTCGCCGGCGGTCTCGCGCAACTGGACACCACCTTGCGCACCGCGTTGACACCGTTGACCGGGATCCTCACCCAGGCCCAATCCAGTGGATCCCAAGTCCAGCGGTTCCGTCCGCTGCTACAGCAGCTTTCGGCTACCGCCCCGGCCGTCGACCAAGCCATCCGAACCGGTCCGGGACTGCGCCAGCAAGCCGACCAAGCCCAAAACGCAATCGCCGCCATCGACCCGCTCGTCGGTGCGCTCAACACCTCCCCATGGTGTGCGACCACACCGGAATGCGCCCAACTCCGCGACCAGGTGCAGATCCTGGTGACCCTGCGCCATACCGGCTTCTTCAACCAGCTCGCCAACCTCGGCGACCTTTACCAGCCCGGCAGCGACACCGCGGCCGGCACCGTGGCCGACGTCCAAAACGCAATCACGTCGCTGGACAAGGCTTTCGGAGCACTCGGCGACCCTGCCGACCTGGCCGGCAACATCCGCCGCCTCCAAAGCGGCATCAGCCAACTCGCCTCCGGCGCACAGGCCCTCGCCACCGGCGTGCACACCCTGGCCGACAGCAACATCGAAATGCTGTCGGGCATGAGCCAAATCGCCACCCAACTGCAGAATTCCGCACGAACCACCGCCGGCTCAGACAACGCCAGCGGCTTCTACCTTCCCACCAATGCCTTCGAGAACCGCCAATTCGCCGACGTCGCAAAGCATTTCCTGTCGCCCGACGGCAAAACCGCGCGTTTCGCCATCGAATCCAGTTACGACCCCTACAGCAGCGACGCGATGAACCTCGCCCACAAAATCACCGAGATCGCCGATGCCGCACGACCCAACACCTCGCTGGCCAACGCCACGGTGTCGATGGCCGGATTCCCCGCCGTCAACTCCGACATCCAACGCCTGCTTTCCGCCGACTTTCATCAGCTGGCCTTTGCGACCCTCGTCATCGTCGGCCTCATCTTGGTCGTATTGCTGCGCGCCCTGGTCGCCCCGCTCTACCTGTTGGGTACCGTCGTGCTCAACTACGGCGCCGCGCTCGGACTGGGAACCCTCGTCTTTCAATATGGCCTCGGCAAGGAAATCGCCTGGCCCGTACCGCTTCTAGCGTTCATAATCCTGGTGGCCGTCGGCGCCGACTACAACATGCTGCTCATCTCGCGACTACGCGAAGAATCGACCCACAACATTCGCGTCGGCGTCCTGCGAACCGTCGCAAATACCGGCTCAGTCATCACTTCGGCCGGGCTCATCTTCGCCGCCAGCATGTTCGGCCTGATCGTCGGCTCCATCGCGATCATGATCCAAGCCGGGTTCATCATTGGCTGCGGCCTACTTCTGGATACCTTCGTCGTTCGCACGCTCACGGTTCCCGCGATCGCCACACTGCTGCGCGAAGCGAGCTGGTGGCCGCAACGGAAACCCCTGACTCACAACGGCCGACCACATCGGACCACATGACAATTAGCCAGGAGCGCATCCGCACCAGCGACGGGATCACTCTCGTGGCCGACTGCTACCGGCACGCCGCGACTCGCCCCGTCGTGCTGCTCCTCCATGGCGGCGGTCAGAACCGTCACGCGTGGGCCACCACCGCTCGTCGACTCCATTCCCACGGCTACACCGTCGTCGCCTACGACACACGAGGTCACGGCGACAGCGACTGGGACCCGATCGGACAATACGACGTCGAACGGTTCGTATCCGATCTGATCTCGGTACGAGGACACGTCAGCGCCGACAGTCCCCCCGCCGTCGTCGGCGCGTCGCTGGGTGGGCTGATCATCCTCGCTACCCATCTGCTGGCCCCACCCGACCTCTGGGCAGCCGTTGTCCTGGTCGACATCACCCCGCGGATCGAATTTCATGGAGCCCGTCGCGTCGTGTCATTCATGGCCGCCCACCCCGACGGATTCGGCTCACTCAATGACGCCGCCGACATCATCGCCGAATACAACCCCCGGCGCGCGCGACCCGAAAATCTCGACGGCCTGCACAAGGTCCTGCGGCAACGTAGCGACGGACGATGGATCTGGCGCTGGGACCCAGCGTTCATCAGCTCCAACTTCGATGTCCTGCAAGGCAATCTCATGACAGGCAGCGAGGAGTTCGACGCCATCAGCGGATTTCTCGCCGAAGGAGCACGTCGAATCACGGCCCCAACGCTGTTAGTACGCGGCGCACTGTCAGACGTAGTCTCCCAGGAAACCGTCAACGAATTCCTCCAGCTCGTCCCGCACGCCGAAACGACGGACGTCACCGGCACCGGTCACATGGTTGCCGGCGACAACAACGACGCGTTTACCGCCGCGGTCACCGACTTCCTCGACCGCACCACAAGGACCCCGACGTAAGCATCCAGCGAACCTGCACCCGCCCCGGCTGACACGTCGGACACCCATCGAGATGGCTCGATCTATCGTTCGCACGCCTTCGGCGCTTGTGCCGTCCTGTCGCCAGGCGCGCGGCTACTGATGCGCCATGGCCACTGATTGTGTTGCGTCTAAGTCATTCTCGTCAACAGGAAGGTCGTGCCGAATCACCCGGACTCGACCCCGCGGCAGACACGCCATGTAGCCGTGGCACTTGCCATAGAGCTCCCACGAAGTCGCCGCCGCATCCGGGTCGACATCGATGCGGTGGCCGCGGGAGAAACACAGATGCAGCGCACCGTCGTCGTCGCACCAGGCACGCGTGCAGATCGCTCCGGCCAGGTCCAACAGTGGCCGCTCCTCGGCCGAAAGATTGATAGGGTCGATCAACACTTCTTCCTCAGGCCAGCCTGCTGCCGGAGGGAGGGTCAGCCGCATCGGTCGGGAAATCACCAGCTGGTTGTGATCGTCCAGGTCGACTACCAGCCCTTCGTGCAGCGAGACTCGTTGCACGGTGCACTGCTCGATCCATTGCGTGTACATAACCACTCCCTTCGACGCACCAGCGAGTCGCCTACCTATGCTACCGCTAGTAGCGCACCGATACTATTAGTATTGCTATGCGCTCTTGCTCGCGTTCCACGCAGCAAGAATGCGCTGCAGACCTCGATCAATGCGCTCGCGCGCCTCCGCTGCTGTCGCCCGTCCGACGACGAAAGCCATTAGATTGGCCAGCCAGATATCTGCGATGACTCCGGCGATCTGTCGCTCGCAAGCTCCCTGCGTCGGCCCACCAACCGTGCGCGCCAGCATGCTTTCGACGACGTCGGCGGCGTGTTGCACTGTCAAGGCTTCGTCTGTGCCCGCCATAACGAATGCCCGAACCACGGCCTCGGTGAGCTGCAGGTTTTGCTGCCACTCGTCGTGGAGCCGCGCTGTCAACGATCCCAGTCGGTCACTCGGGGAAGCGGCGCACGTGCTCCAGTCGCGTTCCTGATTCACCCGCTCGAACTCACGGGCGAGCAGCGTCACCAGCAGGTCGGTCTTCGACGCGAAATGGTCATACAGTGACCCGACAGTGATGCCAGCTTGCTTGGCCACCGTCTTGAGACGCACGGCCTTGAAACCGCCCGCCGTTGCGACCGCTCGGGCAGCATCGAGGATTGCGGTGCTGCCCCCGGTACCGGTCTCGGAATCTGGCGCCGCGCGGAACGGTACGTCAACCGACACTACGACTTCACTTCGGGGATAGACCTTTCGACGAGGAGGTGGCGGGATGACATTCCTCAAATCCCCCTTCGGGGAAGACGATGTCTTTGCAGACCGTTGGATATGCGTGCAGCCGCAAGCGCAACTGCAAGAGCCGCGAGTGCGGTAAACGGGGCTAGCACGAGCGTACTGGTGACACAGCCATGAGTGGGTACTGAAGCTGTGCCGTCCAGACCGCGGTGCGAAACGCGGACCCGATCGGCGGACGCTTCCGGGCGCACTCGGCAGCGAATACTCATGCGGGTAGCCGCAATTCCCCACGCAACCCACGGCACCCGACGCTGCGACACCGGCAAGGAAATACCCCCAGTACTTTCGGTTTCGCTACGCTACTGTTCGTACCATAGCTCATAATGCAGTTGGAATGTCACATTGACGAAGGTGATGGCATGCCGTCAGCAAACATCCGCTCGTTACGGGACCGACGCCGCGCCGAGTTGATCTCCGAGATCCAGAACACCGCACACCAGCTTTTCGCCGAACGCGGATTCGCTGCCGTGACAACCGAGGACATCGCGGCCGCGGCCGGAATCTCGATCAGTACCTACTTCCGCTACGCACCCACCAAGGAAGACCTGCTTGTCGCACCCGTCCGGCAAACGGTCGCCGAAATCGTTGCGTCCTACCGCGCCCAGCCGTCCGATGCATCAGCAACCGAAACTCTGATGCGTCTGCTTATCGAAACCGCTTGGGACAAAGCAAATCAGAATCTGCAATACTGGCGAGAAGCCATCCGGACCGCCCCCCACCTACTGGGCGAATCGGCGCTGATCAGCGAGAACGATAACCACCGGCTCATCGAACTGGTCGCTACGCATATGGACGTCGACGCGGTGACCGACATCCGCCCCTCGCTGCTGGTCCACACGGGTTTGGCCACTGCACAATTCATACTTCGGCGCTGGCTTAGCACGGACACCAAAACGAGTCCACCGCTCCACATTCAACTGGAACAAGCCTTGAGAATCACACTAGCCGGATTCGACTAATCGCGGACCGCGATGAACCATCGCGCTCGGCGGCAGCCGCGGCCGTTGCCACGTCCACAGCCCGGAGGACCCGGCCGGTAACCCGAAACCCCACACCATATTTGTAACGGCAACCACCGGTGATCAAATGGGCTAACCCTAGTGGGGCAGGCGCAATTGCTAGGTAGAGCCCGCTTTTCGGGTGGCAAGATACTGATTCCAGTCGCGTTTGGCATATGCCGCCCAGCGGGTCGCGGTGACGATATCGATGGCGAGTAGGTCGGCCAGAACTGCGCCCGGTAACTCGGCTGCCATTGTGATGAGGCCGGTGTTGCGACCGCCTCGGATTGTCAGGCCGCTATGTTTGAGTCGCTTGCCGAACACGCCCGAGTTGACTGGGCGGTCTGGTGTTCGTCCGGGAAACAGGAGCCGGTCCGGTGTTGAGGGTTCGGGCAGGGTCGAGCGCCGGGTTGGACGCGGCAGTTGTGCGAGCAGTTGGGCGAGCTTAGGAGGCAGCACCATTTCGTGGTCGCGCAGGGTGAGGTAGGTGTGGCCGTCCTGGGTGTGTATCTGGTTCTGTCGTAACCCGAGTACTCGCATGGTGGTGATTCCGTACAGCAGGATGAGCGCACCACTGGCGCGCACATCGATGTCAATGGTGTTGTCGTTGAGGCATCGGCGGAGTTGCTCGAGGTGCGTGGCTTCGTCGATGAACACCGAGGGCGGGCTGGGTCGGTTGGCCGGCGCGGAGGCGCCGTGGGTGATGCGACGCTGAGTTGTCCAGTGCAGGAAGGGCCGGATCTCTCGGTGTCGCCAGGTGCCGTGGGCCAACCAGTTGTCGATGTCTGCTTGGTCCATGGTGGCGAGGGTGCGTCCCCGGGTCTCGAGCCAAGCGAGGAATTCCAGTGCGACGCACACCTGGCGGCGAATGCGTGCTGCCCCGGTGTCGGCGTCGTCTGAAAACTGACCCCGTGTCCCCGGGTGGTTTCTAGGGGCGGTCGCAACACTTCTCTAGGTTCTGGAGGTTGTGTTGTCATCGTCGCGTCGCGTGAAAAAAGGCCCGGGCCGACGGCCACAGTCCGCCAAGCGTGAGCGATTTACGGAGCTGCGCGCCCGGGGCTGGTCCATCTTGGCGGCGGGTCGTGAAGTCGGTGTGTCCCGTACCGCAGCAAACAATTGGGCAAGGGGGTACAAAACCTATCGGCGTGGCGAGGCCGTGGGATTCGTGCCCGCACTCGATCGTTTGGCTGTGCGCCAGATCAGCGATCGCTATCTATCCGAAGAGGAGCGGATCGGCATCGCCGATCTGCGCCGCACGGGCATGGGTGTTCGGCAGATCGCCACCACGCTTGGCCGGGCACCATCGACCGTATCGAGGGAGTTGCGCCGCAACAGCCGCCGCGACGGCCAGTACCGGCCGTTTGAAGCCCACCGCTGGGCGGTTCAGCGCAGAGCGCGTCGTCACCAGCGGCGGGTCGACAAGAATCCCGCCCTGTGTGACCTGATCGCCGAGCTCCTCGCTCAACGGTGGAGCCCGCAGCAGATCGCCCGACACTTGCGGCGCGAATACCCCGAGGACCGATTGATGTGGTTGTGCCACGAAAGCATCTACCGGGCTGTGTACCAACCCCATTCGCGCTTGATACGGCCGCCACAGGTCAGGTCGTCACACCGGGGTCCGTTGCGCACTGGCAGGACCCATCGCCGCGCGCACCAGCGGCCGGGTCGGCGGCGTCCGAGGTTCGCCCAGCCGATGTTGTCGATCCATCAGCGGCCATTCGCTCCCGCCGACCGCAGCCAGCCGGGGCATTGGGAAGGTGACCTCATCGTCGGCAAGAACCAGCGCTCGGCGATCGGGACCCTGGTCGAGCGCCAGACCCGCCTGATTCGGCTGATGCACCTTCCCACCCGTGACGCCGACTCCCTGCGTATCGCGATCGCCACGACCATGGGTGGCCTGCCATCGAACTTGATCCGATCGATCACCTGGGATCAGGGCATCGAAATGGCCCGACACACCGACATCACCGCAGACCTCGGCGTGCCGGTCTACTTTTGCGACTCCCGCTCGCCGTGGCAGCGCGGCAGCAACGAGAACGCGAACGGGCTGCTACGCCAATATTTCCCCAAGGGCACCAGCCTAAGCACCTACACACCCGACCATCTGCGCGCTGTCGAATACGAGATCAATAACCGCCCCCGCCACACCCTCGAAGACCGCAGTCCCGCCGAACTTTTCACCGCGCTGCTAACCTCACCAGACCATCAACTGTTGCGACGTTGACTAGGGCGTGTCTCCCAATTGGTTGTTTCCGACGCGGGAATGGATTACGGCGCAGGCCAATAGGACACCGCCGAGGTAGGTCAGGGCGTATTTGTCGTAGCGGGTCGCGATACCGCGCCATTGCTTGAGCCGGTTGTAGCCTCGTTCGACGGTGTTGCGCAGACCGTAGAGCTCGGCGTCGAACGCCGGTGGGCGACCCCCGGCCGATCCCTTGGCCTTGCGCCGGGCGATCTGGTCTTTGCGTTCGGGAATCGTGTGCTTGATTCTTCGGGAACGTAATTCGGTGCGCGTGCTCGGGTGTGAATACGCCTTGTCGGCGAGCAATCGGAAGTCGCCACCGGTCACACCGTGCTCAGCGCAGGCGTGGTCGTAGTCGTCGAGCAAAGGCAGCAACTGCGGATTGTCGCCGGCCTGGCCAGCGGTCAACCGGACCGCGACAACAGCTTCGCGCTGATCGGTCAGGGTGTGGATCTTGGTGGTCAGCCCGCCTCGCGAACGCCCAATTGCATGGTCGTCGGGTTCATCGGCGGATTTCTTGTAATTCGACAGGGCCCCCTTTTGCCAGCGTGTCCGACCGGGCACCCGCCGAATGTTGATGCGCCCGTACGTTCGTCGAATCCACCGACAACAGCTTCTCGATATCGCCGGCCATCTCGGCGTCGAACCCGAAGGCGTGCGCCACCTGAGCAAACATCACGTCATAGGTGCCATCCAGCGACCATCGGTGATGACGCTTCCACACCGTTTTCCATGGCCCGAAATCAGCGGGCAGGTCCCGCCACGGGCATCCCGTGCGAAACCGCCAGGCAATCCCCTCCAAAATCAACCGGTGATCACCAAACCTCCGGCCCCGCTTGCCCTCATGCGAAGGCATCAACGGCTCAACCACCGCCCAGAACTCGTCAGAAATCACACCAATCCGCGTCACCAGCCAATCCTGGCTGGTCAACAGTCGAAAAATTGGGAGACACGCCCTAGGGCGTGTCTCCCAATTGGTTGTTTCCGACGCGGGAATGGATTACGGCGCAGGCCAATAGGACACCGCCGAGGTAGGTCAGGGCGTATTTGTCGTAGCGGGTCGCGATACCGCGCCATTGCTTGAGCCGGTTGTAGCCTCGTTCGACGGTGTTGCGCAGACCGTAGAGCTCGGCGTCGAACGCCGGTGGGCGACCCCCGGCCGATCCCTTGGCCTTGCGCCGGGCGATCTGGTCTTTGCGTTCGGGAATCGTGTGCTTGATTCTTCGGGAACGTAATTCGGTGCGCGTGCTCGGGTGTGAATACGCCTTGTCGGCGAGCAATCGGAAGTCGCCACCGGTCACACCGTGCTCAGCGCAGGCGTGGTCGTAGTCGTCGAGCAAAGGCAGCAACTGCGGATTGTCGCCGGCCTGGCCAGCGGTCAACCGGACCGCGACAACAGCTTCGCGCTGATCGGTCAGGGTGTGGATCTTGGTGGTCAGCCCGCCTCGCGAACGCCCAATTGCATGGTCGTCGGGTTCATCGGCGGATTTCTTGTAATTCGACAGGGCCCCCTTTTGCCAGCGTGTCCGACCGGGCACCCGCCGAATGTTGATGCGCCCGTACGTTCGTCGAATCCACCGACAACAGCTTCTCGATATCGCCGGCCATCTCGGCGTCGAACCCGAAGGCGTGCGCCACCTGAGCAAACATCACGTCATAGGTGCCATCCAGCGACCATCGGTGATGACGCTTCCACACCGTTTTCCATGGCCCGAAATCAGCGGGCAGGTCCCGCCACGGGCATCCCGTGCGAAACCGCCAGGCAATCCCCTCCAAAATCAACCGGTGATCACCAAACCTCCGGCCCCGCTTGCCCTCATGCGAAGGCATCAACGGCTCAACCACCGCCCAGAACTCGTCAGAAATCACACCAATCCGCGTCACCAGCCAATCCTGGCTGGTCAACAGTCGAAAAATTGGGAGACACGCCCTAGAAGCCACCCCGCCGTTGACACCCGGGATTGCTTAGTGGTTGTTTGGCTCGGCGGGCTCGGTGCAGGAGGTACCAGATGGTGTAGCTGCGGACCAGCCGTGCGTGTTCGGCGGGATAGTTGGCTAGGTGGCGATCCACCCATGGCTCGATACGTTCGAGGTATTCGTTACGCGGCGTCAATACTGCTGTGCGAACGAGGATTTCACGTACGTAGTTGACATGCCCACCGGGTGGGAGCTGATCGAGTGCGTGGTGAGTGATGGTCTGTCCGGTGCGCGCCAGATTCATGAGGAGCTCCGCGGCGGCGCTCTTGCCGAGCCAGACGGCGACGCTGCGTGGATCATTGGCGTTGGCAAGAGCGTCCGCCAGTGGCTTCAGTTGCGCCGGTATCTGGCCATCCGGCCCGGCTAAGGCGTTGTGCAGTAATTCGGCGGTGTGGCAGCGGCTACATCGATTATGCGCGCGAATACCCGGTTGACCGCAATTGGCGCAGCGGTAGTCGAGCGTGGAGCCAGAACATGGCCCGCAGATTTGGCGCTCGTCGGGGTCAAATCCGATCAGCACCGCCTGCTGGCCGCACGCCGCGCATGGTGACGGGTACATCTTCGCCTTGCGCACGCACGGTGTGCAGACAGGCCCCGCTGGCCAATGGCGGGCTACAACGCGCCGTTGTCGGCAGAACGCGCAGGTGGATTTCGAGTGTGGTGAACGTATCCCGGAATAGGTCCTCGTTGTGATGGCGCGGCAGGTGCCGCACAAGTGCGGGCCGAGGACGCTGCTGCTTTGGCGGCGCCGGGTGGCTCCGCATAATCCGCATACCCACACGGTGCTGGCTTTGGCGTAGCAGTTCGTGCAGATGCGTCCTTCCGATGCCACGTACGGGGCGCGGCGCCGTTGTCCGCATCCCGAGCAGGTGTATAGGCGCGGTGGCGCGCACGTGGGACACAGCACGCCGCCGTCGACGAGTCGACGTGCCCGGGGACGGAGGCGTCCGCAGATGCTACATTCCTTGCGCGACAACGGGTCGCGGCTGTAACAGTTCGTGCACACGGGTCCGTCGGGAAGATTGACGCGTCTGCTGACAGAGGTCTTTGCGCATCGCGCGCACGTGAACGATCGATCGAGATCTCTGCAGCGACCACAAATGCGGCCGGTCGGACCGATCGCGGTCAGAGACACGCGCTGTTGACAATTCGTACAGGCCGGCGGCTTCACCGACGCGTGGCCATCAGCCACCAGTACGTGCGTCAAGCGCATAAGCCCCCGCGGGCAGGACGCGTCCGGGTTGAGCACTCCGTCGCCATGAGCGGCCAGGTACGCGTCGACCTGATTGAGCGTTTTCGGCCGGTCGACACGAGCAGCTTTCAGGAGGCGGTCGGCATCTGCAAGCGATAGGTCGCCAAGAGCGCGGACTACGTGAGCGCGGACTCGATCCCACGCGTCGGGCCTGAAGTTCGCCGATCCTCTCATGAGCTGCGGTCAGGTCGACGCACAGTCGTGCGCCGCACCTTCGGCACCTCCCGCGGTGAGTCCCCGGCCGCCTTCTTCACCGATTGATTGACGGCTTCGATTTCGATCAGGTCGTTGGGCGAGCATTCCAAGATGTCGCACAACGCTGCCAGCACGTCCATTGAGAGCCGTTGGGGAGGCGCAGTGACCAGGCGAAACACTTGCTCTCGCGACAGGACCACGCCACGTTCGGCCAACAGCGGAACCAGATCAGTCGTCTGGTACAGCTCCCGTTGCGCCATCAGCGCCCGCAGCCGCCACTGATAACCCATCTTCTTGATCACGGTTGATCCTCCCCGACGGCAATGCCGCGTTTGGTGAGCGCTTCACGGAGCAAACGGTTGCGGTACTCGTCAGACGTGGCTATAGATCGACGTGGTGCTCGCATAGGAATGTCCGACTTGGTGTTGAATTATCTTGAGCCGCTGGCCTATTCGGGGCTTTGACCTGCGGTGTTTCGTTGTGGACGTTGTCGTCGACGTTTGAGGTGGGGTCATGGGGGAGGCCTTTCAGCAGGGACCGATCGTTATCGAGCTGAGACGTTTCCGGGGGGTGCGGGTTGACGTGGTTTCGGATGCGGTGCGCTGCTGGCCGAGTGCTCGGGCGAGTTGGTCTCGGAGCGTGCGGTTCTCCTCGGCCAATTTCCGGTTGCGCTGGTTGGCGGCTTCGAGCCTGCGTAGCAGTGAGGCGTCCGAGGTTCGTTGCCGCGCGGGGACCGGTGTCGCGGGTGCTCGACGGTGGGCAGCGCGAAGCCGTTCGATCTCAGCTCGGACGTCGGATTGCGCGTAGAGCCAGGACCGAGACACCGCCGCTGCTTGAGCCACGGCCTCGAAGGTGACCGGGCGCCCTTCGGCGTCGAGGGTCCTCAATGCCTGGATCGCCTTGGCTCGGGTGAGTTCGTGGCGTTGTCGGGCGGCGACGATGAGGTGCCGGGTGTTGTCAGCCCGCATCAGCAGAATCCAATTCCTCTGAACCGGAGTCGGTTTCGAGTGTGGTGATGATGGTGTCGAGGTTTCCCAGGACTTGTTGGTTCATCTCGACGAGGCGTAACTGACCGCGCGCCTCGGCAGCGGAGATGATCTGCAGGACTTGCTGACGGTGTTCGTGGTGTTGCGGCAGGAACTCGGGCGTAGTCACGAACATCGGACATGTCAGACAAGCATTGGCATGCGGGCAGGTCTTTTGAACTGGCAGCCCGCAGAAGCCGTTGGGCAATGCTTGGGTCACGCGCCCGAGCCGTTGCTTGGCCCAGTTCGCTTCGGCCAGTGGGCCGTCGGGGTCGATCGCAACGGTTTGGCCCCTGGCATCGACCTTGCGGGCGGACTCCCAGTGCCGGCGGACGGTGGTGTCGTGAAGGCGGGCGTAGTGAGCTGTCATCTCACCGCTGGAGTGATCGAGTAACACCCGTACGACTTCTTGCGGCACGTCCCGGTTGATCAACCGTGTTCCAAAGGTGTGCCGCCATTGGTGCGGAGTCAGATGCACTGGACGGCCGTGCTCGTCGCGGATCTCGCAGCGCGCCAGCCAGTCCCGTAGCTGGCCGCGGTAGGAGGGCGTAGTCAGCGGCCGGCGGCCGTCTGGGTTCATCTTCGGAGCGGCGAACAGCCAGGGGCTGCCGTTGGTCCAGCGGCGCAGGATCCGCTGTTGTTGCTCGGCGATGGCCTGCTCGACTTCCTCGTCGATCGGGACGAGAGCTTCGCGTTTCATCTTGCCGTTGGTGTAGCGCAGATAGGGAGCTCCGTCGCCGCCACGGATGACGCAGTCGAAGGCGATCTTGGTGGCGTCACCGACGCGCAGTCCGCAGCGCATCAGGATGATCGTGAGCAGCCGACTCTCGGGGTTGTTCCATCCGTCGAGGTTCGCGGGCTGTTCGACCTGGGCCATGATGTGCTCGGCCAGCCCGCGGGGCAGGCGTTTCGCGGGTTTGGGGAAGTCGTCGGGATAGAACGCGGCACTCGCGGGCAGGTCGTGGTCCCACTCGTGGCGGCGGATCGCGTCGAGGAACGCACCGAGCGAGCTGATGTCGCGGCTGCGGGAGTGCAGTGCCCGGGGGTCGGTGGACAGGTCGGCCAGGTAGCGCTCCAATACCGCGCGGTTGATGCCGGCCAGGCTGGTGATGTCGACCGGCGGGGACGCCAAGAAGCCGGCCAAACGCGTCACCGCCTGGACGTCGATGTAGGTCTGGTTGGGGCTGCGTCCGATGCTTAACCGCCAGCGGGCGAACCGCTTGGCCAGATCCCGCAGCCACGGTTGCGCAATGCCGTCGAAGCGCAGCCGCTTGCGGCCCTCGACGCCGAGCCGGTGCAGCTCCCACACGTCGCGCGGGAACTCGGCCTCCCACCCGCTGCCGCAGTGCAGGTCCTCCAGACAGCGATAGGCGTAACGCAGAAACGCCAGCTGTCCGTTCTGGCCGTGTTGCGCAGCGTGGTTGGCGTCGAAGAACTCGATCCAACGTGCCATCGGCCAGTCCAGCAGCGAGGCCACCCCACTGGCGGCCGTGAGTGCGATGACAGGACGCGCGACGGCAGCGGGAGTCTTGACCTGGCGTTCATCGTGCCGGCACTGCAGCGCGTACTGCATCTCCAATTTGAGCTGTCGGCGATCACCGAACGGTCGGAAGTCGAACCGGTCGTCGCCATAGGACTCGCAGAGCACGATGAACTCGTCGATGTCGGGACATCCCACCGCTGCCCATCGGGACCGATGATTGACGCAGAACGGCGACCGTCCCTGCGTCCATAGCGTGCAATAGGACAACGCGCAGACGGGATGATCGGGATCATCCACCGGAGCAACGGCAGCCAGCCATACGTCTCGGTCGGCGATGCCGGACCGTTCCCAAAACCCTTGGTGGCGTGGGCATAAACCCCGGCGAGCACCTCCGTACCGGCAGCCCTGGACGGCGCAGACCGTGAGCTCTTTGCGCCCGAGCCCTTCCGGTGCTGCAGTCGTGGCGAACACGTCGATGTCCGGGCGGCCTTCTTGCTGCCAACCGACGTAGTGGCCTTTGCAGAGCCCGCGGGTGCGCGGTTGGCGCACGCAGCCCGGCACCCGGCACGGCGCGGTGTCGAACACCAGCGCACCACGCTCGGGAACGAGGATGTCCACCCGGAACTCCGGTCGAACCGCGGCCACCAGCTTGCGCAGCAAGCCCGGAGCCGCAGCCGACGGTAGCGGCGGGACTGCCGCGGTCACCACTGCACCTCCTGCCCGGTCAGGAAGCCGGCCGCCTCCAGAGCCCGGCGGGCGTCCTCGACGGACAGATGCCCGTAAATGTCCATCGTGGTCGCGATCGAGGAGTGCCCCAGCAGCGTGCTGACGACCTCGATCGGGGTGTTCTGGCGGAGCAAACGCGTGGCGTAGGTGTGCCGATACCAGTGGGGATCGAAGTCGATGCCGGTGCTCCGGCGCAGCCGCAACACCAGGTCGTAGACCGCGGGATAGCCCCACGGGTGCCCGAACGGTTCGCCCCAGAGGTTGACGAACACGTAGTCGGAGTCCAGATCGCCGTATTCGTCGTGCAGGTAGTCGGCGTAGAGGCGGATGAGCTGCGGGCTGATCGGGATGGTGCGCGGTGTCGCCGACTTGGCGCGCGCCCTGTTGTCGTTGGATCGCGGCGCGACCGTCAACTCACCCTCGGCAGCGGCCACGTCCTCGTGACGCAGACCTAGCGCTTCACCAATCCGAATCCCTGTGTCCCACAACAACGCCCACAACAAGCGATCCCGCAGGTGGATGCAGGCATCTAGGATCGCCTGCACCTGACCGGCGGTCAGAATGGTCGGATGCTGACGCGGGGTCCGGAGCTTGATCGTGCGCCGCCGCTCCGGCTGGCCGCTGCTCAGGTGGTAGAGGAACGGCTTCCATCCCGAGCGCCGGCGCCGACCTGGGTGCAGTTCAGTGACCAAGTCGCCGAGGTCGACTCCGTGCCGGGCGTGAAACGTGTAGAGGCCGCTGATCGCCGCCAGCTTCCGGTTGACGGTTCCCGCAGAGCAGTGATGCTCAGCCGAGGGCAACAGCACCACTGCGCCAGCCCGGCCAGCCGGCGGCAGCCGCAGCCAGGACACGAACTCCCCGAGATCCTCCAATCGGACCTCGCGCCAGTTCAGGCTGCGAGCGTCGAGGAAGACGAACCAGTCCTTCAGGTCGTGCGCATAGGCCTTGACCGTGTTCGGGGACCGCTCGATGTCGGTCAGATAGGCCAGGTAGCGCTCGATTGGCTCCACCGAGCCGCCTCCGTCGCCGAGGACCGTCCAGGATTCAAGCGACGAAGTGGGCATCAGTACCCGTTGCACAAGCATCAAACCTCCGTGGAATCTGCGTGATGGACCGCTGCAGATAACCACCTCCGCCACGAAGATCGCCGCCAACGCCACGTGCGTGTTGCACGTCGTGGACACCCCTGTGCGGGCTCGAGAGAACTTGCACGAAGCGCTCCGGGTAATCGAATTCGGTCAGGTGTGTGACGTAGGGTCTGGCGCAGCGAATGCAGGTCCAGCTCCTGCGGCAACCCCGCGGCGTCACGCGCAGCCACAAAGGCCTCGTTCGCGGCGCGTCTGGAGAGACGGCCGCAACGTTCGGTGACCCATAACGCCGGATGCCGGCCCGCTCGAAAGCATGGACGAACCTCCTCCAGGTAGGACTCGAAAACCTGGACAATCCAGTCCATTTCCGGCACCGTCAGCACGACGCGTCGCTTCGGCGAACTACCGCGGGACGCTTTTCCGAATCGGACGAATACGCCGCCAAAACGCCCGTAGGACGGTAGCTTTGGATTCGATCTCAGATCCACCAGGTCTAGCCCCACCGCCTCTTGGCGCCGCAAGCCTTCTCCGGGGGTCTGCGACCTGTTGCATGACGTCGCTCGTAGTGGGTGATCTGGTGGGCGGTGCGGCGTTTCTCCGTGGGTGTGGTGCTCGTGGCTGGTAGTCGTTTCTGACTGTCGACTTGAAAGCGAGGGCCCATGCGAGCGTTTCCGGTGAGTTTGCCGTCCGGGCAACGGTATTGGACGGTGCTGGATGAGGATCTGCAGGTAGTCGGCATCGCCGATGAGTATCTGCGGCATCAGCGGTTCGGCCGCGACGGCGCGGAATCCACGACGAAGGCGTATGCACACGCGATCGCGTTGTTCCTGCGCTGGTGCGCCAGGACGGGCCGGTCCTGGCAGGCCGGTGTCGAGCAGTTCGCGTTGTTCATGACGTGGCTGGCCCATGCCGGACCGCTGGCCAGCGGGCGTCGATGACGTCGCTTCGGGAGTGGTGTTGGCCGGTCCGGGGGCCGCCCCGGCGCGGGGCCCATCGCGGATCAACGGGGTGCTCACCGCGGTGCGGGGGATGGTGGTGCACGCGGTCGCGACCGGCAACGGCTCGGCGGGTTTGGTGTCGATGCTGTACGAGGTGGCCGATGACCGAGACCTGCCGGCGGAAGCCCGCAACGACGATGGCCACCTGGCATGGCGGATGCGGGCCCGGCACCGGTTGCGGGAACCGGAAACGACGATCGATCGGGCCAGCGATGAGCAGATCGTCGCGCTGCTGCGGGCCTGCCGGTCCACGCGGGACAAGCTGATCGTGCTGCTGATGGCCAGGGGCGGGCTGCGTCGGGGCGAGGTGTGCGGGCTGCGGCGCAGTGATGTGCACCTGCTGGTGGATTCGCGCCGGTTGGGATGCGAGGTCGCTCGGGCGCATCTGCATGTGGTGCGCCGAGACGACAACCCGAACGGGGCGTGGGCCAAATCGCGCCGACAGCGGGTGGTGCCGCTGGATTTCCTTGTCGTGCAAGCATTCGACGTCTACGAGTTCGAGCGCATGCGAGTTCCGGCCGCGGCGGGTAGTGATTTCGTGTTCGTCAACCTGTTCCGCGGCCGCGTCGGCGCGCCGATGCGGCCCGACGCGATCGGCGAGCTGATGGCAGCGGTCTCCCGCCGGGCCGGATTGGACACCCCGGTCCGCCCGCACCAGCTGCGACACGCCTACGGCAGCAACGTCGTCGACGCCGGGGCCGGTATCGACGTGGTCGCTGATTTGCTCGGACACGCGGCTGTCTCCTCGTCCCAGATCTACCTGCATCCGGACGCATCTCGACTGCGGGCCGCGGTGGACGCGGTGCCCAGCCCCCGCGAACAGACCGGAGCGAGCCGGTGACCGCCGTGACGTCGGCCAGGACGATCCCGGGCGATGAGGAATCCTGCAAGTTCGCGCATGTGTTGGACGGGGCCGCCCTGAGTGGCGCGGCCACGCACCTGGCCAGGGCGCTGGACCAAGGACTGCTTGACGAGGCCGGATGGGATCCGGTGACCCGGGTGCTGTACTTGCCCGCGCAGCATCGGCTGCTCGGCCGGAAGGTGTGCCGGGTGGAACGATGCGTCGGAACCGTCCACAACGACGCCCCCGAGATCTGCCACCGATGTTTCACCAGGCTGACCGGCATGGGCATGAGCGTCGAGGACATCGCCGCTGCCGAAAGCCTGCCCGCCGCACCGGTTCCCGCGGAACGCTGCGCCGTCCCGCAGTGCCGGTGCACGCCGACGGTGCGGGACGCGGTGATGTGTGAACCGCACGCCCAACAGTTCCGGGGCAGGCGCATCCCGATCTCGCTGGAACAGTTCGTGAGCGATCCGCGAGTGCGGCCAAGGCCGCCGCTGCCGGCATGCCTGGTGCCGGCGTGCACCCGCACGGCCGACGGCGCGATCGGCTACTGCACGACCCACTATCAGCGATGGAGCGTGGACCAGCAAGAGCATGCCGAACTCGATGAACAGTGGTGGCGGGTCCGGGAATCGGGCGTGGCCGAGCCGGGGCAGGTCAACCTGCGGGCGCTGCCTTCCCTGGTAGTTGTGGAAGTGCTGACGGGCTTGCAGACCCGTGTTAGGGATGGCTTGCGGCTCACCGACGTTGTGCTGCGAGCGGTCTGCGACACGCTGCGTCGCCACCAGGTCGGCTCGATCCACGACTGCGATCCGGGCCTGGCTCCCGGCAAGCGTGCACGCTCGGTGCTGGCCTCGTTCGCCCGCGACGCCCGCCGCGTGTTGGCCGATCCGGGTGTCGAGCAGGATAAGGACCGCTGGGATCTGGCGATCTTCGGTACCCCGGCACGCTGTCGTTCACCAAGATCACCCAGCCCTGGCTGGCCGGGGCCGCGAAGCGGTGGGCTGCCGAGCAACTGCCCCAGCACCGCGGCAGCGGCGCCTCTCGCGTTCGCGGCAAGATCAACAGCATCGGGCTGCTGTCCGAGCACTTGCATCGCCGACCCGATCACGGGCTTGACCCGACCGCGCTGGGCCGGACCGACTTGGAGGGATTCCTCAACCGGCTCGGCCATCTGGAGTTCACCGGCCAGATCGGTCGCTACCGCCGCAACATGATCTGCCGTGACATGCGGCAGGTGTTGGCCGGGATCCGATCCCTGGGGCTGACGAGAACCGGACGGCCGGCGGCCGGGTTGCCCGGCGACTGCGCCATCGAACGCGCCGACATCCCCGCCGACCCCGAACGCGGCGAGCCCGGCCGATGCCTGCCACCGGAGATCATGGCCGTCCTGTGCGCCAACCTCGACTCCCTCGAACCCGTCGAGGTCAGGGTCGCCACCCAGATCGGCATCGACACCGGCCGCCGCCCCGAGGACATCCTCAATCTGCCGCTGGATTGCCTGGCCCGCGACAAAGACGGCGGCGACGTACTGGTCTACGACAACATCAAAGCCAACCGGCTCGGCCGACGGCTGCCGATCAGCACGGCCACCGCCGCGGTGATCACCGGCCAACAACAACGAATCCGTCAACGCTTCCCCCACACCCTGGCCGCGAAGCTGAAGCTGCTGCCCACGCCCTATCGAAATCCCGACGGGCACAAGGCAATCAGCAGAACCACCCTGCAGGCGCGCCACCGCGACTGGGTGGCCGACCTGCCGACACTGCGCACCCGCGATGGAGTCGAGTTTGACATGACCAAGATCGTGCCCTACGCCTACCGGCACATTGTCCCCGCTTAGTTCCCGTGTTGCGATTGGCCTGAAAGGCCCGGGCGTGCTCGGCGTTTCTGCTTTGGTGAGGCCGTGTGGTGTTTGTATGGTCTCCAGTCGTGATCTTGAGCTTTTTCTCGTCGCAGGGCTGGCAGTCCTGGGGTGTCGAGCACCGGCCGGTGATCCCAGAGGGGATGCCGGTGCTGATCGATGACGACTTGCTGTTCGAGGACGGCCCGGCCGTGCCGCGGCCGACGACGGTGATCAATCGGTGGTTGCGGCTGCTTCCGGCCAGCGGGGCTCCGGCGCCGAGTTCGTGGGAGAACTACGCGCGGGCGGTCAAGGAATGGACGGAATTCCTCGCCGAACACGGTGTGGGCCTGTTCGATTCGCGAGACCGGCTCAAGGCAGGGCTGAGCCGATACGCCGAGCACCGCGCCGCCGGAGCAATCCGGGCGAGATTCGCGGCGACCACGTGGGCGCAGCACATGAGCATCCTGTCGCTGTTCTACCGGTGGGCGATGGACGAGGGATACGCCGAGGCGGAGCCGTTCACCTACCGATCCGCGCGAGCGGTCTTCGCCGGCACCGGCCGCGATGTCCGGGTGAACTTGGCGGTGCGCCGCACCCCGAAACCGCATGTGACCATCAAGTATTTGGAGCCGGACTTCACCGACCTGTTCCGGAAGGGGTTGCGCGGTTTGGCGCCGGATGGCACCCGCGACACCGGGTTCGCGGGCCGGGAGATGACCCGCAACGCCGCGATCGGGGACCTCGCGCTGGCGACCGGGTTGCGGCTGGGCGAGTTCACACATCTGCTGCCGTGGGAAATCCCGGCTCTGCCGCCGGCGCCGACGGTGATCCCGATCCCGTTTCCGGTGCCTGCGGGAATCACCAAGGGCCGCAAGTTCAGAACCACCTGGATCTCCTACGACGCCTTGGCCGGGCTGCACGACTACCTGCAGCTCGACCGCGCTGCCGTCACCGACGGATCGGCCTGGCGGCCACCACGACGCCGGGGCGAACCGCTGCAGGTCACCGAACCGGACGCCCGTGGCGGCCGGATCAACGGCGTCCGCCGGTCCTGGGAGTCGCTCACCCCGGCCGAGCGACGGCGGCTGGTGGCACCCGAGGGCGGGTCGTGCCTGCTAGCGGTGAAGGGTGATGGTGGCCCGTTCACGGCGTGGGCGACGGTGTTCGAACGCACCTCCGACCGGATCCGCGCACGGTTCGAACCACGGTTCCCGCACGTCCACCCGCACCGACTCCGCCACTCGTTCTCGATGCAGACGCTGGAATATCTGGTGACCGGCTATTACCGACAGGCAGCGAAGCTGGTATGCGACACCGACGCCGACGCAGCGCTGGTGTTCTACCTGACCAAGGCCGACCCGCTGCTGGTGCTGCGCGATTTGCTCGGGCATTCCACGGTTCTGACGACCGAGAAATACCTGAAACGTCTTGATACGACGCGGATTTACCGGCAAGCCTACGAAACCGCCGGAGCCGCAGCGGGACTCACCGAGGATACCGCCGCACAGCGGGAAGCCGACGCCGAGTTCGACGACGACACCGAAGAGGAGCTGTGATGCCGACGACGGTGCTCGATGATCCGCTGCGTTTGGCCTGCGTGTTCAGCGACGGCAGCAGAGCTGCATTCGATCTCACGGGGTTGCCGAACCCCGGGTTGGTGCGTGATCTGGCCACCGGGTTGGTGGAGCTGATCCATCCTCACGGCAGCGTCGATACTGCTGGCACCGTCGACCAGTACGTGCGTGGGTTGCACAGGATGGTGCGAACACTTTCTGATCAGGGTTTCACCGGCGGTGTCGGCGATCTGCGGCGCGGACAGCTGGCGCAGTTCTGGATGGCGGGCCCGAACTGGCTGGAGGCGCTGACTCGGTACTTGGTGGAAGGTTATGCGCGATCCGGCGGCCGTCTCGGCGAGGGGGTGCTGGAGCTGGCCGCAGGGCGGCACTTCAACATTCAGCGCAATCGGCGCCCGTTGCCGCCCTATTCCGAGGGCGCATGGCAGCGGCTGACCATGGCCTGCCGACAGCAGGTCGACGACTCCTACGCGGCACATCGGCGCGCGCTGGCGTCCGCCGCCGGAGGGCGGCATCCGGGCACGGGTGCGTGGACTCATCAGAACTTCTGCTGGCTGTTGTCGACACTCGGCCCGCTTGGCAGCAGCGAAGCTGCTGAGGAAATTGGCATGTCCATCAACGTTTTCCGTCATCGAGGAGTCATCGCTGTCTTCCACGAGGCTGCGCTGGCGATGTTCCCGCATCTCGAGGTCGTGATCGCCTACCGGCTGCTGTTCGGGATCTATTCCGGCATCGTCCCCGACGGCATCGCCGACTTGGACATCGGGGACATCGACTGGGCCGGGGATTCGACTGTTCTGCTGTCCTATATCAAACGGCGCACCGCCGCCGAGAGCGCGACGTTGCCGCGGCCGGCGGTGCGGTTGCTCGAGCAGTGGCTGGCGCACTCGGCGCTGTTGCGCAGCTTCGTGCCGCCGGACGAGCGCACCACGCTGTGGTTGGGGATGAGCCAGCCCGGCTACTCCCGCCGCCTCGATGACGTGAACCGGTCCGCGATTGGCCGGTGGATGCGCCGCCATGGCATCGTCGGCGACGACGGTCAGCCGATGAAACTGCACCGGTCCCGCATCCGCACCACCCATCACGCGATGCGGGACAAGAAGTCCTGGACCGGGAATGCGCGCGCCACGATCGACCCGAACCACACGCCCGCGGTCGAGGGTGACCACTACCTGTCGGCGACGACTCCCGGTCAACGCCACGCCGTCGAGACGATCATCGCCGACGCCCAGCACGACATCCTCCGCCGCGCGCACCCTCCGGCCGTGATCACCGAGGAAGACGCGGCGGCGCTCGCCGAGGGTTACCCGCAGCTGCTGGCGGTGATGAAGCTCGACGAAGGCGTGCTCGCCGAGCTGGTCGGTGGCGCGCGGGATGTGTTCACCGCAGCCTGCGCCGATCAGCTGGCCGGGTTACACGGGCCGGCAGGCAAACCATGCCCGGCACGTCCCTGGGTCTGCCTGCTCTGCCCGCTGGCGGTGTTCGCTCCGCGGCACGCAGTGAACCTGCTGCGGCTCAAGGCATTCTTCTCGCGCCAGTGGCAGCAGATGCCCGCCGCCCACTTCATGACCGTCTTCGGCCCCTACGCCGCCCGGATCGACCAGATCCTCGACCGCTTCGACCCCGCCGAACTCGCTGTCGCAGCCGCACGCGTCACCGACAGCGACGACGAAATCCCCTTGCGCCCAGAGGAACGCACCGCATGACGAGCACAATCGCGACCGCAGCACCCGGCGTTCAACCACGGTCGCCGTTCACCGGCGCGGACATCTGCCGCGACGCCGGGCTCACGCTGCCGGGCGGCACGCCACGACCGGTATTCGACGACGACCTGTGGGATTTCACCGACGTGGTCGGGCTCCCGGTCCAAATGGCCCTTTACCGACGCCGATTCGACTTCACCACCATCACCGACACCCGCTGGCGGCTGGTCGCCAAGGAGCTGATCCTGGCGCTGCTGGCCCCGAATCACAATGCCGTGGTCCGTCTGCCACGCGCCTACCGCACCCCACTGCATCTGACCAGCTGCTACAGCCGCCTCTACGAGGCCGGCAAGTTCTTCGGCTGGCTCGATCAGCGGGGCATCACTGCCCTCACCGAGCTCGACACCCACCTCTGCGAGGAATACCTGGCGTTCCGACGCTACGTGATCGACCCCGACGGCGTCATCGTTGGCGAGCAGAGCCCAGGCGTCCGGCGCGCAGCCGCGCAGATGATCGTCGATCTGGTCGACTACCGTGACCTGTTCACCGCCGACCGGGTTCCGGCCGATCTGCGCCCCTGGGGCGGCGCAACAGCATCCGCGGTCGCCGAAATGCCTTCTGGTCGCGACGGAAACAAGACACCTGCCGTTCCTGCCGAAGTGCTGCAGCCGATGCTGGCCGCGGCCCTGCACCTGGTGCAGATCCTCGGCCCGCACGTTGTCGAGCTGAACGAGCAGATCCGCAAGATCGACCGTGTCTGGGCTACCGGAGCCCCCGGGCTTCGTCACGGCTCCCCGGCGATGGTCAGCGACATCACGATGCTGCTGGCCGACCACAGGGCGACCGACACACCGCTGCCGATGCTCGAAGAACACGACGTCAACCGCAGACTCAAGGCTGGCTGGGACGCGAACGACCCGCTGCTGCCGGTCTCCACCGGGACCCTGGCGCGGCAGGCCGGATACGTCCAGTTCTGGGCGAAATGGATGCCCACACTGCGCAAACCGCTGATCGACACCCTCAACACCGTCGGAGTCGAGAAGATCTTCGGCCGCAACGCCGCCGAAGTCCCGGCCGCCGATGGTGCGACCTTGCTGCCTTGGACACTGCCAGTGCACCGGTCCGAAGCGGTCGCCATGGTCGGCATCGCCCGCACCGCAGCGATCGTTGTCCTGGCTGGCGCGTCCGGAATGCGGGCCAGTGAGCTGATGGAACTGCGGGTCGGCTGCCGGTCGAGGAACCGATCTCCGGCCTGAAGTGCTATCGCATCGCCAGCAAAATCATCAAAGGTCAGGGCCTCGGCGGCACCGACGACGAATGGGTCGTCATCGAACCGGTCCACCGCGCGATCGAACTCATCGAGCAGCTCCACGACGACCCGCGTGACGGTGTTCTCCTGCTGTCCCGGTTCAGCTTCCGAGTCCGCTACCTCTGGTTCCGCGCCTGGGTGAATTCCCCGGCCGGAGCCCGTCTCGGACTCGTCCCGATCCCCGACGAACCAGTAGCACTGCGTATGCTCAGAAGAACGGTTGCCCTGGAGATGGCTTACCGGCCTGGCGGTGTCCTCGCCGCAAAACTGCACCTCAAACATATCGCCGCGGCGACAACGGAAGGCTACGCGGCTCGACCGGGCGGCGCTCAAGCAGAGTTGCTGGCCGAGGTCAACAAGCTCGAGGCCGACCACATACTCAAGCTCGTGCTGGCCGAGTTCCGCAACTACCAGCAAGGCATCCTGCCCGCCGGACCCGGCGCCCGCAGCCTGACCGAATTCTTCGCCACCATCGACACCGACCCGAACACCAAAGCCACTGCGGCGCCGAAGATCCAGCGCAACGACCGCGACATCCTCAACCTGCTGTCCAAACGCGCCACGGCGCTGCACCTCGGCCCAGCGAACTACTGCTGGTTCACCGACCCCTCCCGCGCGCTCTGCCTGAAACTTGCAGGCACCCTGACCGCGGACCGGCCGATGATCGGCATGTGTGACTCCGCACGCTGCCCGCAGGCCACCCACCACCAGCACCACCGGCCCGTCTGGGCCGAGCACGCCGAACGCACCAAAACCTTCCTCGGCCAACTCGGCAAAACCCGAACCGCCGAACGCGCTCGTCTGCAGGCCGACTACGACCGCGCCGTCCAGGTCATCACCAGCATCGACACTGCCACAGGAACCAGCGCACCCGAGGAACAGGCATGAGAATCACTGCCGCCCAACGCATCCACAACGAGAACCGCATCCGCGCCGCCATGGACCGGCTTCTGCGCGGCGAGATCTCACCCGGCGGCAACTGCGATATCAAGACCCTCGCACTATCAGCCGGGGTCGACCGCACCGCCTTCTACGGCACCCGGCCCTACGCACACCTACGCGCCGAATTCGAGCACCGCCTCCAGCAGCTTCAGCAGGCCGGAGAAACCCCGGACCCGAAAACCGCACAGATCGAACGCCTCAAGACGGAGGTCGAGAAGCTGAAAAACAACCTCGCCCACGTCAACTCGACAATCCAGGAGCTCACCAACTTCCGAAGCCAGGCCCTGGCCCGGATCGCTGCCCAGCACGACGAGATCCTTCGGCTCCGCACGGCCAACGACCCGGCGGCAGGCATCACCCGCCTCGCGTCGAATCGCCCGAAATACCAGCAGAGGGTAATGGGACCATGCTGACCGACCCGGCAGTGACGTCCATCACAATCGGTTTCGCGTTATCGCCACACGAACGGCGATCAGCGACGAACTCCACGCCGAGAATCGGCCACGTCAAACGCAACACGAACCCGACCGCACACAGCCACTGCGGAGACAAGCCATTCCTACGCCCAACGCCACGCCGACGCCGGCATCCCGATCGACGTCCTGGCCGAACTGCTCGATCACCGAAGCTATTCGGTGACCCGCCGCTACTACCGCATCGGCGAGGACCGCCGCCGCGACGCCGTCGACACGGTCACCACGCTCAGCTTCGACCGGCACGGCAACCGGATCTGGCGTGACGCACACGCCCTGCTGGACTCCGAGCGCGCCCGCCACGCCATCGGCGAGGTCGCCGTCCCCGACGGCACCTGCACCGAACCAACCAACGTCAAGGCCGGCGGCGGTGCCTGCCCGATCCGATTCCGCTGCGTCGGCTGCGATCACTTCCGCACCAACATCGCCTTCCTGCCCGACCTGCAGGCATACCTGGACGACCTGCTGCGCACCCGCGAACGGCTGGCCGCCACCATCGACGGAGTGGACGAATGGGCCCGCGCCGACGCCACCCCCACCGAGGAGGAGATCACCCGAATCCGGCGACTGATCAACAGGATCAAAGGCGACATCGCCGAACTCGACGACACGGAGCGAGCGCAGATCAACGACGCGGTCGCCATCGTGCGTCGTCATCGTGCGGCCCACACGGTCCCGCTCGGCATGCCCACCCTCGCCGCCACCCCACCCGCACCAGCAACCCCCGCTTCGGAGGCCACCGCATGACCACAACCACCGACACCACGTCGAATCACACACGCGCACAATCTGTCTCGTCGAGCACACGCACCCGATCGATGCTCGACGGCCGTCGCGGCGACTCGATGCGCCGACGCCGGCGCGTGCTGGCCGCGATCGACCAAGCCGCAGCCGCCGGCGACCGGCTCAGCGCGGCCGCGATCGCTCGTGCGGCCGGAGTCGACCGCACATTCCTCTATCGGTACCGCGACCTACTCGAGAAAATCCATGCGCTGCAAACAGATCCAGTCCCCGACGAACACACCGGCCCCACGGTCACCCAAGCCTCACTGCAGGCCGACCTGCTCGCCGCCCACGAACGCGCCGCCCGGCTCAACGCCCGCATCCGCCAACTCGAGCAGCGGCTCTCCCAAGCACTCGGCGAACAAACATGGCGCGAGTCCGGGCTCGACGCCCCAACCGACATCGATGCACTCCACCAACGGATCACCCATCTCGAACAGCAGGTCCTCGACCAACAACAACAACTCGACGAACGCGACGAAGACCTCGCCGCCGCCCGCGCTACCAACCGCGAACTCATGGCCCGACTCAACGCGCCAGGCCGGCCCCGCTGAAACCGCGAGTCGACTTGCACCACACCTGTTGCAGCAGATAGCATCCCAACATCAGCTTCTGAACTGCACAAACTCAGAGAATCACGCCGCTGCATCTGGTTGAGCCCCGGAGAGCAGCCCATACGCGTAGACGGTCTTCAGCAGCGTCGAGTCCCGCAACGCTGACAACGCTCCCTTGCGGTGGCGAAGTCGCGCCTGATCTACCAAGCCATCGGCGGCATCGAAGAGCTCTTGAACCTCGTCATAGCTCAGCGGGCGCCGTCCCGGCCGCCCCTCAAACTCGTTGACGTGACGCACGGTGTTCCAGTCATGCAGGATCTGTGCCGGGGCCTGCCCGAACCGCTCAGCGCACAAAGACGCCCATCCATATCGCGTGTCAGTAACGAAGTCGCCGAACAACCGCAATGCGTTTTGGTATCCCCGTACCGTCGAGTCAGCTTTTGGCTCCGCACCGGAAAGCAGTTGGGAGAAAAACGCATCCGCGTCATCTGCTTGCCACTGCCAGGGATACGTCCCGGTGAACTCGGCGAAACGGCGCACCACGCTCGCCCGCGCCTGCACCGTCGGTGGCTTGCACACCCGGGCTCGCTGCTGATCAGCCCAGCCAGACAGCATCGCGGTGAAGACCGTGGCTTCTGGATCCAACGGAAGCACTTTCGACACCAGCGACAGCGCTGCTGACCCCGGCAACTCGACGCCCACCATCCTGTTGTACTAGATGCGACAATGATGCGCCAGACGTAAGTGTCGAGACAGCACCCTTTCTGAGGTGTGATCCGATGTCCGCGGGACGCGCTTTACTGGGCGCTATACTCGCTCTCAACCGAGCAATTATGTTGCAGCAGATGCAATTCCGCTCGTCCTGCGGCAGAAGTGAGTACGGTGCATCGACCCGCAAGTGCACTGAACTAGTCCGACAAGCACCCTGTTGGCGCCAAGCGTCGCCTCACACCGCCCACAGCGCCCCGGCCAGGGTTCTTCCCAGCCCCGAGCAGTGCGCCGCAGCCGCATACGGTGAAGCAATCCGGCCGACGTGCGGGCCCGTCTTAGCCAGCGTGATACCCGGGGCCAACATCGTCGCCGTCTACTGGGCGATGCATACCGCCGTCTATCGGCTGGATCGCATCCACCCCGTTCCCACAGCAGCGCAGCACGACCGGCAGTACTCGCCGGCTAAATCACCAACAGTGCTTACACCCTCACCACAACATCGGCATATCACCGAGGCGCGCCGCCTCCACTGCGGCCCGATCCCAGCCGCGTTCCCGCAACACCGTGTGCAACGCGACCGAGCGCTCCCGCCGAGCCCATAACCCATCACTGGGAATCGACCTGCGGCCTCCTCCGCGCCGCATCCGGGCCATTCGTCGCATATTTTCACTCTGAGTGCCGATTACCACATGCTGGAATGTCGCCTCGGCCGCACAGACTTTCACGCACAGCGGGCTATCGCACTCGTGCAGGCCCAACTCGTCTGGCTGAAGGAGCACACTGAGTCGACGCGCCAGCGCGTACCGGTGCGGCCGCACGCAAATCCCTTTACCCCCACGGTAAATGAAGAACCGGCCATATCCGTCTTTACCGATAGCCCCCGTGAAAAAATCGCAGTCGTCAGCGCCGGGTCCTTGCACCACGTCGGAGTCAAAGCGCCGGCATTCGTCGGCGTGCACAACAGGATCGACCCACAGCGGCATCCCCAGATGAACACGCACGCGCCCACGCTAAACCCGGCCACCGACACCTTCGTCATGCGCCGCAGCGCCATTCGCACCTAGTGCTTGCGCCGCCGCGCCATCGTCATGCGCAGTAACGCCGTTCGCACCTAGTGCCAACGGCGCCGCGCCAGGGGCCGCCGCGCCGTTGCCCTCACCTAGTGCTTGCACCGCCGCGCCAGTGTGCGCGCTCGCCGCCTTTAACATCATCCGAACGCTACCGACTTTGACCCCAGCCAATTCCGCTATCGCCGCGAGTGATTCGCCGCGACCCTGCATTCGAGCCACCGCGATGCCGCCGGCCTGGCGGTGCGTGTGCCGACGCCGCTCTGCCTCTGCCCGAATCTCGAGGATGCGAGTTGCCTCCCACTCCTCCACGGCCGCCAGGCGACCCAGCTCAACGAGTAACGACGCCGCGTCATCGACGTTTTGCCGCTCGCACTCCACGCGTGCCTCGTTCGCTCTAAGCTGCGCCTCGCGAACCCGCCTACGCGCCGCTGATTTCGAGTTGATCGTTCCCATCGCCGCACCATACGACGAACCGGCTGTCCCGCTCTACCACACTGACCAACATCAGTGCGTCCACATTTGTCCACCACCAATGTTTCCCGATCCCCCAGTCCCACAACATAAGCCGATCCCACCCTCATGCACCACACACCAATGACCACCGGCATCAACCGTTCTGAACCACCCCAGACACCACACACCTCTTGCATACCTACGCATCGCTGTCACGACGGGCCGGCGCCGACTTGCGACTCCTGCAAAAGGCAATGGGCCACGCATCAATCAGGGAACGTCCCCGGGTGTGGTGTAAGTAGCGGCGTGTCGGTGCCGATGTAGAGGGGCCATCGCGTGAGTCTCTGTGGTGAAACGACCAAGGATCACTACCGAGAGGAACATCGCGATGGCCCTGGATCAGTCTGCCTTGTTGGAGGTGCTCGATGCACTACGCACCGCCGATGCCGGCGAGCGGGTCACTCAAGCCGCTGAGGTCATCTATCAGGCGCTGATCGATGCGGAGTTGACCGCGGTGATCGGCGCCGGCCCGCACGAGCGCACCGAGACCCGCACCAATCAGCGCAATGGCTCACGCCCACGCACGCTGACCACGATCGCCGGGGACCTGGAATTACGCATCCCCAAGTTGCGGTCGGGGTCGTTCTTCCCGGCACTGCTGGAACGCCGCCGCCGCGTCGATCAATGCCTGTTCGCGGTGGTGATGGAGGCCTACCTGCACGGCACCTCCACCCGCAAGGTCGATGATCTGGTCAAGGCGCTGGGCGCTGATACCGGGATCTCCAAAAGCGAGGTCTCGCGGATCTGCAAGGACCTCGACACCGAAGTCGCCGCCTTCCGCGACCGGCCCCTGGCCGAGCAACCCTTCCCCTACGTCTTCCTCGACGCCACCTACTGCAAGGCCCGCGTGAATCACCGGGTGGTATCCCAGGCGGTGGTCATCGCCACCGGAGTGGCCGCCGACGGGCGCCGCGAAGTGCTGGGCTTCGAGGTCGGCGACAGCGAGGACGGGGCATTCTGGACGGCGTTTTTGCGGTCGCTGAAATCCCGCGGCCTGGCCGGGGTGCAGCTGGTCATCTCCGATGCCCACGCTGGACTACGCGCCGCGATCGACGCGGTACTGATCGGAGCCAGTTGGCAACGATGCCGGGTGCATTTCCTGCGCAACGTGCTCGCCCAGATCCCCAAGGGCTCCGCGGAAATGGTCGCCGCGGCGATCCGCACCATCTTCGCCCAACCCGACGCTGAACATGTCCGCGAGCAGCTCGACACCATCGCCGGCATGCTCGGCCGGCAATTCCCCAAGGTCGAGACCATGCTGCGCCAGGCCGCCGACGACATCACCGCGTTCGCCGATTTCCCGGCGGCGCACTGGAAGAAAATCTGGTCCACCAACCCACTGGAGCGGCTCAACAAGGAGATCAAACGCCGCACCGATGTCGTCGGGGTGTTCCCCAACCCCGCCGCCCTGCTCCGGCTGGCCGGCTCCGTGCTTGTCGAAGCCCACGACGAATGGCAAGTCGCCGACAAGCGCTACCTCTCCGAAACCAGCCTCGCCCTCCTCAACGCCAGCGACAAGAACGCCGAAACGATTGCCCCCACAGCAGCTCTCACGGCATAGTGAACAACCGCAGAGCCTCACGCGAACACGCGAATGCTCTTACACCACTCCACGGGACGTGACCCATCAATCACCGTGACCGCACACACCTACGCGGATCTCTTCGACGACGAGCTTGACGACATCGCAACCGCGCTTGACTCGCTCGACGATACTTTTCGTGCGGGCCGCAGCTGATCCGGTTTGGCCCTGTTTCGTCCCATTTCTCAGGGATCGAGGCGGCGGCAAGGCTGTCTGGCAATCGCACGGGAAGGGAGACCCAATCGTTAGACCCCGGCCTCAAGCCAGGTTGGCGAGGCCGGGGCCATTCGACTAGAGCGCAGACCGGGAGGTCATCCCCAACGCTGGTCCCGAAGCCGTTTGTTTAACCGGCCGCATCGGAGCGCACTTCATCAAGTGTAAAGGACTCAAACCCAATTGAGCGGAGGCCACACGCCCCCGCTGAACACAGCCGACCCCGGGGTTATGCGACCCGAGATTTGCACAAGGACTCGCAGGTGCCACGGAGCGAGGGGTCCATTGTTCTGAAGCAGCTGCGCGCCGCCGCCTCCGGCTCGCACTTGTCGGGCATAGTCAACAAGGAGGTCTGGTACCCATCCGATGGCTGCGCCTTCTGACGTCGTGAGCAGCAATGCCCGCGGGTTCGCCTCATTGCTGTCGTCATCGGCCAGCGTCAGCCTGTTGCCTCCGGCGAGTGCGTTCGCAACGGCCGCGGTACCAAATTGCCGTGTCGCGTAGCTGGTTCCGCGCGCCAAGAAAACAGTCTTGGTGGCACCGTCATCCGCGACGATCGGCGCCTCTGCGAGGTAGACGCTGTCGCCTTTTTGTTCTCCACCGCTACGGCTAAGGATGTCAAGCCGCGAGACCTCGAGCGGGAGACCTAGCCAACGAACATACTGTGGGAAGTCGGATCGCTTGCGATCCATCACTCGCAGGTCAAAGAAAGGCCACAGTCGGGCAGATTCGTATACGCGGTCGAGATCCGGGAACCCAACAAATGGACGAAAGCCGGGGACGGATTTCTTAAGGTCCGCAAGGTACTGGAATCGATAGCCTTTGGCACCGTGGTCTAGTACGGCCACCGGCGTAATTAAGCGTCGCCGCCGGTTCCGCCATGCGACAGCGAAGCGTCGCGTGGCCATTGACGTCCGCGATAACAGCAATTCAGGCGAGGACATCGAGCAACCTCTCTCGATTAATCTTGACGAGTTCGACCGTGAAACGGTGCGCAGTCTCCGTCATCCCTGGGGCAGAAGCAAATAGGTCCTCAACGGTCCCGCCGTTCAAGCGACAGTATCCGTTCACGCCAGTCGCGGGTGCTCGGTCCACAGAGTCTGATGGCGTCGCCTGCCAGGTCCACGAGTGTCTGCCAACGCGTGCCCTTGCGATGCTCAAATCGGCTCGCGTGCCCACGTTCTGCCCATTTCATCACTGTTCCGTCGCGTAAGTGCTCGGCGCGCAGTTCGTCGCTCAACGTAAAGCCGAGGCTAGCTGCGTGGTCGAAAGAGGGGCACAACGCCTCAGGCTCGGATACGTCCGGCGGCGGCACAAGGACGGCCCAGTTGCGGTCGTGGCGATCTCCTTGCGCGATCAACGCGTCAAACAGGAGATATCCTGCGAACGCATCGAAAGCCCGAAACGACGTAGGCATCGATGAGCCTGGCCTCAGAATTTCACGGTGGCCCGGGTTCTGCTGTGGCGGTCTGCGGGGCGGCAGCTTTGTCGAGGTTTTGAGGCTGGGGGTAGGCGGCGGCGCCGCGTGTCGTGCGGTGACGCCGGGTCCTTTATCCCGGGGGTGGTTACTCCTTTCTTGGGGTCGAGAGGGCATAGGGGCCTGTGGGTCAGGGTATGGCGCGGACCCTGTTGAGGGCGTCGGCGAATTCTTGTGCCCAGGGCCAGGTTTGGGGGATCCGCAGGATCAGGTAGCGGGATCGTTTGATCAGCCGGGCCGCGGCGTGCAGCAGCCGGTAGCGCAGGGTGGCGGGTTCGGCTTTGGCCAGTGGGCCGTCCAGGAGTAGCAGTCGCATCCAGCACAGCAGGTCGATGGCGATCGCGACGGCGGTGACCCAAGCGGTGTTGATGGCGAACGAGTGTGAGGGCCAGCGGGCCAGGCCGGTGTCTTTGCCGGTGCGGATGAAGCCCTCCACCCGGGCGTGGACGCGGTGGCGGGCTTCCAGTCGCTGGGGTTGTCCACCGGCAGTCGAGGTGGCGAGGACCTGGTAGCGGTAGCCGGCCAGCTGCTCGAACAATGACAACTGGGTGCCGTGTTCGATTTCTTCGCGCCGCACCAGGATGCGCATGCCGGCCGGCCAGCCGACCAGCCGATCCCCTCCGGTGCTGTGGCGCAGCAGCCCGGTCAACTCGGCGACCTGGGCGTCGTCACGGGCCGCTCCGGTGGCATCCAGTGCGGCTTGCCATCCCGCATCGGGCATCTGGCCGATCGCGACCCGGACCCGCTCATCGAGGTCGAATCCGACCGAGTAGCCCACTGACATCCCCGGCCGGGCATTGAGTTTCTCCAGGTGTTCGACGACGGCGTGGCTTGAACCCGCGCCGTCGATGGTGACCAGCAACTTGCGGCGCCACTTGGCCGGGATCGCCGCGATCGCGGCGTCGATGATCGCGATATGATCGGCCGCGGTGTTCGAGCCGGCGTTGCCTGCACGGGCGATCACCGCCAGCAGTTCGCCGGTGTTGTCACACCACGCCAACAGCGGGTGGAAGCCAAACCCGCCTTTGAAATTGCCTGCGGCGTGCTGCTTATCGCTGTGCGACTGAATCAGCGACGCGTCGATGCGGATCACGATCGTGTCCCCGAGGTCCCCATAGCAGGTCTGCGAAGCCGGGATCGCACCGTGGCGGGCCTCGATCGCCTCCCACACCCGAGAGCGGACCTTGTTGCGCACGGCCGTGACCTCGGTGATGCTCTGCTCGTCGATCTCGCCCAGGGACCGCCACATCGTCGGAACCGACGCCACCGCCTGAAACAACCGGTGCTGATCGCGCAGCACCGCGGTGCCGGCCAGGTTCTGCGCGCCGCCGGCGATCGATACCGCCACATCGCGCAACACCGCGCCTCGGTCGTGGGTGACTTCTGGGCGCGACAGCACCGACGACAAACCGCTGGTCAAACCCAGATTGTCGGCCAGCAACCGGGGTATCACGTTACCGGCGTGCCCGACCACGTCGTCGCCACGGACCTCAACTCGGACATTCTTCGACCAATCCGTAGTAGCCTGCATCTGACAGGTGCACTCCCATCCTGGATAACCGAGCCTCGAATACTCCGATTATCCTTGCGGCAGTGCACCTTTCACGTTAACGACACCCCTGAGCTCCACATTCGATGAAAAATCCAGGCTGGCGGTGATCCAAACCGTGTGAGTGCCTGCCTGATAGAGCCGAGATTGTATCCGCGCCCTTCAGGATCAGTCGGGTCGTAATCGATAACCACCTCTGGCATTAGCGCCTGCCCTGCCTGCAATTCCCACTCTGGCAATCGCACGTCTTCAACCAATGCGCCACGCACCCCGCCCCGAGTGGCTAGTTCGACCGTGGCCGCCGGCACTCCGACCAGCCGAGCCATCTCGCTTCCGAGCTTCTCCACAGTGTCTTCCCCGAGGGAACGATCGCGCTCTGGCCGTGCGGGTTTGAACAGCCAGGTACGCTCTCTCGACGGATGTTTGAGCCAGTCGTGCGGATGCTGGCCCTGGCTCTCGAGGCCAGCGACAGCCCAGTCGTCGGCAGCCACGACTGACCAGCGAACGGGCACGACGCAATTGTGCCTCGCAGGTGCTAGTGCAATCGCCACTGGCCACGCGCATGTCGCGTAGGGCTCCGCTCGAAGACAGCGGAGAGTCGAGGGGGACGGATCCGAGACAGAGTTGGCAGCGACGGCACCTCGTTTTTGGCCCCATATTGGCCCCATCGCCGAGTCCGAATCGGTGATGACGAGTTCGTAGACAGAGCGAAAAGGGGCGCTGAAATGCACAGATACTTGGTGGCCAGGGGCGGGATCGAACCGCCGACCTTCCGCTTTTCAGGCGGACGCTCATACCGACTGAGCTACCTGGCCGGAAGGCAACGGAGTGCCTCGCCGTGCTGGCGACCCTGACGGGACTCGAACCCGCGACCTCCGCCGTGACAGGGCGGCGCGCTAACCAACTGCGCCACAGGGCCTTGCTACCGCTCCGCGTCGCCGCGTCGCCGTACCCCCTACGGGATTCGAACCCGCGCTACCGCCTTGAAAGGGCGGCGTCCTAGGCCGCTAGACGAAGGGGGCCAGATCCGAATCTCTCCGGGGTACCCGCAACATGGTTACGTTGGGAGCCACGCCAGCTTAGGTCACCGCGGCCCCAATCCTCAAACGAGCGCCTCCGCGGTACCCAGTATCCTGTTTTTTCGGCCCCTATAGCTCAGTTGGTAGAGCTACGGACTTTTAATCCGCAGGTCCTAGGTTCGAGTCCTAGTGGGGGCACCAACAAGCGGTTCATGAGCGCCGGACACCGGCTGTCACCTCGCAAGACGCCCGGCACCGGAGCTTCAGCCGATCGTCAGCAGCAATCGACGCGCCGTTAACGAGCACCGCGCGGGCCGTTGCGGCCGCACGCACCGGCCGCGCGCGTGCCGGGCCGGCGGTTCGCGGCGATCGCGTCCGCTCGCCCGACGGCATGACACGCCGAATGAGCATCGGTGGGGATGAATCGCCGCTGCTGACGGATCTTGTGGCTGCGTCGGACGCAGCCGGGCGCAGTCGTCCGGCGGGCGTCGGTCGCCACGCGGGATGGCCCCGGTTCCGCGTCAAAACGGCTTGGCTATGCTTCCGAGGATGACTGTTGATGCAGCCTCCTCCCCGAACGCGCCCGTAGCCCTGGTAACGATGGAAGTCCGTCACCCAGCAACGGATTCCCTCAACGAATCATCGAGCGGACAGCTCAAACATCTGCTCGCCGACCATCTGCCCATCGAGCGCCAGGCCCAGGATGTGGCGTGGGGCATGGGCGCCGGCGGAAGCCCCCAGCCGACCGCCGAGCGCTTCACCCGCTACGTCAACCGGGACAACACGCTGGCCGCCTCGATGAAGAACCAGGCCGTCGTCATCGAGACCACCGCATACTCCAACTTCGAGTCGCTGCTCGAGATCGTGATGCGCGTCGTCGACGCGCGCTCGCAGGTCTCCTCGCTCGTCGGGGTGGAGCGCATCGGCCTGCGCTACGTGCTCGAGGTCCGGGTCCCGGTGGGCGTCGACGGCCGGGTCGAGTGGGCCAACTGGATCGCCGAGCCGCTGCTCGGGCCGCAGCGCATCGCCCCGGCCGGCCTGACGCTGACCGAATGGCAGGGCGCCGCGGTCTACCGCGAGGCGAACCCGGGCAAGTCGATGATCGTGCGCTACGGCCCCGGGGTGGGTCAGGCACTCGACCAGAGCTACCACCTGCGCCGGACCATGCCGGCCCAGCAGGGACCGTTCTTCCTGCTGGACATCGACAGCTTCTGGACCCCGACGGGATCCATTCCCGAATACGACCGCAACGCGGTGCTGACGACCTTTCAGGACCTCTACGACCCGGCACGCACCGTGTTCCAGGAGATGCTCACCAGCCGCCTGAAGGACGACCTGCTGAGTTCGTAGCCGCAGCGCGCGCCGACGTCAGCGCTCGAGCACCGCGCTGGTGTAGGTGACGTCGGCGAAGGCCGCGGCGACGTTGTCGTCGGGGTAGGCGAACCCGTTGGCCGCGTGCAGTTCCTTGACGCTTTTCGTCGACGTCCGCCAGCGGCGCTGGTTCAGGTAGTCCACGACGTGGCTGCGCTGCCCGTGGTAGACGAGATCGTTGAAGTCGATCTCGAACCCGAGCTCGCTCATCCGGTCGTGGTGGGCGCGCCAGCGCTCGTCGGCGAAAATCGCGGTGTCGGGGACGAATTCGAACGCCAGGCGGCTGCCGGGAGCGCTCAGCGCGGTGATGTTGTCGAACAGTGCGTCCTGCGCGGCATCCGGCAGGTAGACCAGCAGACCTTCGGCGCTCCACGCCGTGGGGGCCTGCGGATCGAATCCCGCGTCCCGCAACGCCGCGGCCCAGTCGTCGCGCAGGTCGACGGCGACCGTGCGGCGCTCCGCGGTCGGCTGCGCACCGAGCTCGGCGAGGGTCAGCGTCTTGAACTCGATCACCTCGGGCATGTCGACCTCGTAGACGACGGTGCCGGCGGGCCACGGCAGGCGGTAGGCCCGCGCGTCCAGGCCCGCCGCGAGGATCACCGCCTGGCCGACGCCGCTGCGCGCCGCGTCGAGAAAGAAGTCGTCGTAGAACCGGGTGCGGCAGGCCATCCCCTCGGCCATCCGGCGCGGATCGAACTCCGACTCCCCGCCGACCGGGATCTGGCCGTTGACCAAGCGGACGTAGACGTCGATGCCGACGGCGCGCACCAACGGCGCGGCATAGGGGTCGTCGATGAACCCCTCCTCGGAAGCCAGCGCCCGCTGAGCGGCGACCATGGTCGCCGTCGCCCCGACGCTCGTCGCCAGATCCCAACGATCGCTCTCGGTGCGCGCCATTTTGCTCCTGTGCCAGAAACGAAGAAATATAGACAATCTAGTTACTACCACAGGCCCGGCATGCCCAGTCGTCGGCGCTAGCCTGCGACCATGACCGACTTCGCGCAGCGCACGATCGACCTGGCCCGCCGTAACGTCGCCGAGGGCGGCCGCCCGTTCGCGACCGTGATCGTCAACGACGGCGAAGTCCTGGCCGAGAGCGCCAACCAGGCCGCCCAGACCAACGACCCGACCGCCCACGCGGAAATCCTGGCCATCCGCGAGGCGTGCCGGAAGCTGGGCACCGAGCACCTGGTCGACAGCACCATCTACGTGCTCGCCCACCCGTGCCCGATGTGCCTGGGCTCGCTGTATTACTGCTCACCGCGGGAAGTGGTCTTCCTGACCACCCGCGAGGCCTATGCGCCGTACTACCTCGATGACCGCAAGTACTTCGAACTCGCCACGTTCTACGACGAATTCGCGAAGAGCTGGGAGCGCCGGCGACTGCCGATGCGTTACGAGCCCCGGGACGCCGCGGTGGGTGTCTACCGGTTCTGGAACGAGCGGAACGGCGGCCGGCGCACGTCGACCGTCGTCCCGGCGCGCTGACACCCGACCTGGCAACGACAGCACGCGCACGTGAGACGCGCTGCGCGGGAAAGAATTACGACACGTTCGGGCAGTAGTGCTTGGGGTTGTCGCGCTCGTCCACCGGCGGCAGGTTGCGCGCCGGGGTCTGCGCGAGCGGCGTGTCGGCCGGGATTCGCCCGTTGGCGCGATCCCATCCGGCGCGGGCCCGCGGATGCTTGCGGAACCGCCGGGGCACCAGCGCGAACGCCAGACGGACGGCGTCGCCGAACCGCCGGTGCAGCCATTCGTCGCGCGCCGACCAGGTGTAGCCCATCAGCTCGCGCACCGGCGGGTCGTAGAGGCCGACGGTCACCCAGACGAAGAACGGCGCCATCAGTTTGCGCTGGGCGGCCCACAGCCAGTCCGGAACCCATTGCGCGAAAGGTGGTTTGGCCAGATCGGTCAGGTCGAGCACCGCACGCGCCGCGTAGTTGTTCTCCAATACGTTGCGGCACATGTGATCCCAGTAAGCCTGGAATTCCTCCCACGACGCCGGCACGGGTCGCATGCTCATGCCGTACATCCGATACCACTGGACGTGCTCGTCGAAGAGCTGTCGTTTCTGCGCCTCGGTCAGCCCGCCGCAGAACCGCTCGGCCACGTGGATCGTTCCGACGAAGAAGGTGGCGTGCGCCCAGTAGAAGACGTCGGGGTTCAGCGCGTGGTAGCGGCGACCCTGTTCGTCGACGCCCTTGATCTCGGTGTGGTAGTCGCGCACCTCCGCGCCGGTGACCGGTGCGCGGTCGCCGTCGAATACCACGCCGCCGATCGGGTACAGCGAGCGCAACAGGCGCGGCCAGCGTTCCCGGAAGAACGTCGAGTGGTCGATGACGGCCGCACCCAGCTGCGGGTGCATGTTCTGCATCGACCCCGCCCATGGGCCCTGCAGCATGCCGCGCCAGTCCCCGAAGTACCGCCACGTCAGCGAATCGGGACCGAGCGGGACGGGCGGAGCCTCGTAACCCAGCGGCGCCACCGGGCATCCGGCGGCCAAGCCGTCGGTGGCGGTCGCGCCGTCGATGCTCGTCAGCGGAGTGCCTGCGGACGTATCTTGAGTCACTGTTGAGATCCCCGTGGCTGTCGGTAGATTTTGACTACACGTGTTGTCACTTTTCAGCTTAGGAGCGATGTGCCGTCCGGTCAACGACGGAGCCGTTGGACCGGCGTCCCCTTGGAGAGTCGCCACGCGCTGCGCCGCGACGACCTCGTTGCCGCCGGCGTGCAACTGCTGGGCAGCGACCGCGGGCCCGCGCTGACCGTCCGCGCCGTGTGCCGCGAGGCCGCGCTGACCGAGCGCTATTTCTACGAGAGCTTCTCCGACCGCGACGAGTTCGTGCGCGCGGTCTATGACGACGTGTGCACGCGGGCGATGAGCACGCTCACCTCGGCGAAAACGCCGCGCGAGGCCGTCGAACGCTTCGTCGAGCTGATGGTCGACGACCCGGTCCGAGGCCGCGTGCTCCTGCTCGCTCCGGCCGTGGAGCCGATCCTGACCCGCTCGGGAGCGCAGTGGATGCCCAACTTCATCGACCTGCTGGTCCGCAAGCTTTCCCGGATCGGGGACCCCGTGGTGCAGAAGATGATCGCCACCAGCCTCGTCGGCGGTCTGTCGAGCCTGTTCACCGCCTACCTCAACGGCCAGCTCGGCGCCACCCGCAGGCAGTTCATCGACTACTGCGTGAACATGCTGTTCATCACGGCGGCCCCCTACGTGCCGGCCCCTGAGCCGGGTAATTCCGAGTAGCGGGTTTCCGCGGGGCCACACCGGCGAGCCCAGGTCAAATGTGTTCGGCACGTCGGTATGCCGAAATGTGACCTCGCCACGCGGGCCACGCACGCGGAAACTTGATGCTACTGGGGTACACAGATATATTGACCGCTACTAATCGACACATATAACTGGAGGGGCGATGTCCGCTGAGCTGACGGACTTACAGCTGTTGCGGGAGCTTGAGCCGGTCGTCGAGAAGTACATGAACCGGCATCTGAGCATGCACAAGGACTGGAACCCGCACGACTACATCCCGTGGTCGGACGGCAAGAACTATTACGCGCTCGGTGGCCAGGACTGGGCCCCTGAGCAGAGCAAGCTCTCGGATGTCGCCCAGGTGGCGATGGTGCAGAACCTGGTCACCGAGGACAACCTGCCGTCCTATCACCGCGAGATCGCGATGAACATGGGCATGGACGGCGCGTGGGGGCAGTGGGTGAACCGCTGGACGGCCGAGGAGAACCGGCACGGGATTGCGTTGCGCGACTATCTCGTGGTCACGCGCGCCGTCGATCCCGTGGAGCTGGAAAAGCTTCGTATCGAGGTGGTCAACCGGGGCTTCAGCCCGGGCCAGAACCACCAGGGTGAGTACTTCGCCGAGACCCTCACCCACTCCGTCCTCTACGTCAGCTTCCAGGAACTGGCCACCCGGATTTCGCACCGCAACACCGGCAGGGCCTGCAACGACCCGATCGCCGATCAGCTGATGGCCAAGATCTCGGCCGACGAGAACCTGCACATGATCTTCTACCGCGACGTCAGCGAGGCCGCGTTCGACCTCGCGCCCAACCAGGCGATGAAGTCGCTGCACCTCATCCTGCGCAACTTCCAGATGCCTGGCTTCCAGGTGCCCGAGTTCCGGCGCAAAGCCGTCTTCATCGCCGTCGGCGGGGTCTACGACCCGCGCATCCACCTCGACGAGGTCGTCATGCCGATCCTGAAGAAGTGGCGCATTTTCGAGCGCGAGGACTTCACCGGCGAGGGGGCCGAGCTGCGTGACGACCTCGCACTGCTGATCAAGGAGCTCGAGCAGGCCTGCGACAAGTTCGAGGTGTCCAAGCAGCGCCAACTCGACCGGGAAGCCCGCACGGGCAAGCGCGCCACCGCCCAGGAACTGCACAAGACGGCCGGCAAGCTGGCGATGAGCCGCCGGTAACGGCCGTGCGGATCGGTCCGATCACGCTCGCCAGCCCGGTGGTGCTGGCCCCGATGGCGGGCGTGACCAACGTTGCTTTCCGGACGCTTTGCCGTGAGCTCGAGAAGGAAAAGGCCGGCACGGTCAGCGGCCTGTACGTCTGTGAAATGGTGACCGCCCGCGCGCTCGTCGAGCGCGATCCGGTCACCATGCACATGACCACGTTCGCCCCGGACGAGTCCCCGGTCGCTGCAGCTCTACACCGTGGACCCGGCCACCACGTACGCCGCCGCGAGGATGATCGCCGACGAGGGTCTGGCCGACCACATCGACATGAACTTCGGCTGCCCGGTGCCCAAGGTGACCAAGCGCGGCGGCGGGGCGGCGCTGCCGTACAAGCGGCGGCTGTTCGGCCAGATCGTCGCCGCGGCCGTCCGCGCCACCGAAGGCACCGGCATCCCGGTGACGGTCAAGTTTCGCATCGGCATCGACGACGAGCACCACACCCACCTGGACGCCGGCCGCATCGCCGAGGCCGAGGGCGCCGCCGCGGTGGCCCTGCACGCCCGCACGGCGGCACAGCGCTACTCCGGCACCGCCGACTGGGACCAGATCGCCGCCCTCAAGCAGCAGGTGCGCACGATCCCGGTGCTCGGCAACGGCGACATCTACGACGCCCGCGACGCGCTGGCGATGATGGCCAGCACCGGTTGCGACGGCGTCGTCATCGGCCGCGGCTGCCTGGGCCGGCCGTGGCTTTTCGCCGAGCTCTCGGCCGCGTTCACCGGCACCGCCCCGCCCGTCCCGCCCTCCCTGGGCGAGGTCGCCGACATCGTCCGGCGGCACGGCCGACTGCTGGCCGCCCATTTCGGGGAGGACAAGGGCATGCGCGACATACGCAAGCATGTCGCCTGGTACCTGCACGGTTTCCCCGCCGGATCCGAATTGCGGCGGTCGCTGGCCATGGTCACGACGCTCGACGAACTCGACTCGCTGCTGGACCGGCTGGACGGGTCGGTGCCGTTCCCCGATGCGGCCACGGGCCCGCGGGGCCGGCAGGGGTCACCGGCCCGCGTTGCCCTGCCCGACGGCTGGCTGAACGATCCGGACGACTGCACGGTCCCGGCCGGCGCGGACGTCATGCACTCCGGCGGCTGAACCCGGCCGCGAGATCGCGTCCGGACCCAGAACTCAGTAAGATATGGGCCTTGCTGTATTACGCTTCGCCGTCGGATCGGTTGAGGGCCGCGTCACCGAAGCGCGACCCACTCCGTGCGCCTCGCAGGCACGGGCCCGCAGTGCGGCGGTGACAGGTGCCACGGACGCTCTCTCGACGTCCGCATCGAGGATTCGGAGGCCGGCAGGACATGAGTGACGGCGGAGCAGACGCCACTCCCGAGGGCCGGCGCGCCGCGCCCTGGGAGCGGTTCTCCGAGCCGACACCGGACCAAAACCTGCACCGGTGGCAGCCCGCCCCGGCCCCCGTCGACCACGTCGAGCCCGCCTCCGAGGACGAGCACGACGACGACGACGAGGACGAGCAGGATCCGGGTCACGGCGCACGGAGCGGATCCCACACCCGGGGCGGGATCACCGTCGCCGACCTGATCGCCAAGTTCGGCGCCCCGCCCCCCGATCGGCCCAGGCGCCACCGCGCAGCCGACGACGCCCCCGACACGGAGGCCCCGGATACCGCAGCTCCCGAGGCGTCCATCGACCAACAGGACACACAGGTCATCGCCACTCCGGCCTATTCGCTCGAGCTCAGCTCGGAGGTCCCCGACCTGCAGGTCGCGAGCTACCCCCACGACGAGGATCCCGCAGCGGAGGCACCGCCCGCCAACGCACCGCGCACGCTGCTGCGCCGGCGTGCCCGCGAGCCGAAAACCAGGCCCGGGCGCCGGCCCCTGCTGTTCGCCGCCCGTTCGCTGGCGGCGCTGCTCGCGGTGCTGAGCCTCGCCATGACCGGCGGGGCATGGCAGTGGGCGACATCGAAGAACAGCCGCCTCAACACCGTTAGCGCGCTCGACCCGCATTCGCGCGACATCGTCGACCCCGGTGGCCAGTACGGCGACGAGGACTTCCTGATCGTCGGCATGGATTCGCGGCTCGGCGAGAACGCCAACATGGGCGCCGGCGACGCCGACGACGCCGGCGGCGCGCGGTCGGACACGGTGATGCTGGTCAACATTCCGGCGAACCGCAAACGCGTGGTGGTGGTCTCCTTCCCGCGCGACCTGGCGATCACCCCGATCCAATGCGAAGTCTGGAACCCCGAGACCGGCAAGTACGGCCCCATCTACGACGACAAGACGCGCACCTGGAGTCCGCGCGTGGTCTACACCGAGACCAAACTGAACTCGACGTTCTCCTTCGGCGGGCCGAAGTGCCTGGTGAAGGAAATCCAGAAGCTGTCGGGGTTGAGCATCAACCGGTTCATCGCCGTAGACTTCTCCGGCTTCGCGAAAATGGTCGAGGCCCTCGGCGGCGTCGAGGTGTGCACCAGGGCGCCGCTACACGACTACGAACTGGGCACCGTGCTCAAACACGCGGGGCGCCAGATCATCGACGGCCCGACGGCGTTGAACTACGTGCGCGCCCGGCAGGTCACCACGGAGAACAACGGCGACTACGGCCGCATCAAGCGCCAGCAGTTGTTCCTGTCGTCGCTGCTGCGCTCCCTGATCTCCGAGGACACGTTGCTGGACCTGAACAAACTCAACAACGTCGTCAACCTCTTCATCGGCGACAGCTACGTCGACAACGTCAAGACCAAAGATCTTGTTCAGCTCGGGCAGTCGCTGCAGGGAATCGCCGCCGGGCACATCACCTTCGTCACGGTGCCGACCGGAGTGACGGACGAAAACGGTGACGAACCGCCACGCACGGCCGACATGCGGGCGCTCTTCGACGCCATCATCGACGACGATCCTCTGCCCCTGGAGAACGACCACAACGCGCAGCAGCTGGGGACCTCCTCGACCAAGGGGGCGACGACCACCTCCACCCCCACGTCCGCCCCGGCCAAGAACCCGGCCCCGAGCCCCGAGGTGCGGCACGAACAGGTGACGACTGCCTCGCCGCACGACGTGACGGTGCGGGTGTCCAACGCGACCGCCACATCCGGGCTCGCCGCCGCCGCCACCACCCAACTCAAGCGCGACGGGTTCAACGTGATGGCACCCGACGACTACCCCAGTGCACTGAAGGCCACGACGGTGTTCTTCTCTCCGGGCAACGAACACGCCGCCGCCACGGTGGCATCGGCGTTCGCCAATTCCAAGGTGCACCGGGTGTCGGGCTACGGTCAGGTCGTCCAGGTGGTGCTCGGCCCGGACTTCAGCGCCGTCGCCGATCCGCCACCCAGCGGCTCATCCGTCGGCGTGCAGATCGAACGCAACTCGGGCGACACACCGGCCAAGCTGCCCGAAGACCTGACGGTCACCAATGCGGCGGACACCACCTGCGAATAGCCGGATTTGGCGAGAGTCCGCAAAGCGATTTCGGCATCGAGAACGTAGGCTTGGCGGCATGCGGACCGCCTACCATGAGCAGCTTGCGGGCCTGTCCGAGCAGCTCGGCGAGATGTGCGGGCTGGCGGGCATTGCGATGGAGCGCGCCACCCAGGCCCTGCTGCAGGCCGACCTCGTGCTGGCCGAACAGGTGATCTCCGACCACGAGCAGATCGCGGCGATGAGCGCCCGCGCCGAGGAGAGCGCCTTCGTGCTGCTGGCATTGCAGGCACCGGTGGCGGGCGACCTCAGGTCGATCGTGAGCGCCATCCAGATGGTCGCCGACATCGACCGGATGGGCGCACTGGCCCTGCACGTCGCCAAGATCGCCCGGCGGCGGCATCCCCAGCACGCGCTGCCCGAGGAGGTCAACGGCTACTTCGCCGAAATGGGAAGGCTTGCAGTCGATTTGGGCAACAGCGCGCAAGAGGTGGTGTTGTCGCGCGACCCGGAGAAAGCCGCCCGGATCCGCGAAGAAGACGACGCCATGGACGATTTGCACCGGCACCTGTTCTCCGTACTGATGGACCGCAAATGGAAGTACGGCGTGGCCTCGGCCGTCGACGTGACGCTGCTGGGCCGGTTCTACGAACGCTTCGCCGACCACGCGGTCGAGGTGGCGCGGCGCGTCATTTTCCAGGCGACCGGCAGCCTCCCCGAAGAGGACAACAAAGGCTCCTCCGAGTAGGCCTCAGCCGAAGCGGCCGGAGATGTAGTCCTCGGTGGCCTTCTCGCTCGGGTTGGAGAAGATCTTCTCGGTCTCGTCGACCTCGATCAATCGCCCGGGCTTGCCGGTGGTTTCCAGGTTGAAGAACGCCGTCAGGTCGCTGACCCGGGCGGCCTGCTGCATGTTATGGGTGACGATGACGATCGTGTAGTCCTGCTTCAGCTCACTGATCAGGTCTTCCACGGCCATCGTCGAGATCGGGTCCAGCGCCGAACACGGCTCGTCCATCAGCAACACATCGGGTTGCACGGCGATCGCCCGCGCGATGCACAGGCGCTGCTGCTGACCGCCGGACAGCCCGCCGCCGGGCTTGTCCAACCGGTCCTTGACCTCGTCCCACAGGTTGGCGCCGCGCAGCGAGTGTTCGGCCACCTCGTCGAGCACCTTGCGGTTGCGCACGCCCTGCAGTCTCAGCCCCGCCACCACGTTGTTGCGAATCGACATGGCGGGGAACGGGTTCGGGCGCTGGAACACCATCCCGATCGCGCGGCGCACACCGACCGGGTCGACACCCTGACCGTAGATGTCCTCGTCGTCGAGCAGCACCTCGCCCTCGACGCGGCCACCGGGAACCACCTCGTGCATCCGGTTCAGCGCGCGCAGCACCGTCGTCTTGCCGCACCCGGACGGGCCGATGAACGCCGTCACGCTGCGAGGCAGAACCGACAGCGTCACATCCGCGACGGCCTGAAACGACCCGTAGTAGATGTCGACGCTCTTGAGGTCCAACCGCTTGGCCACCTAGTGCTCCTGCCTTGACGTTCCGGGGGCGAAGATTTTCGAGATCATCCTGGCTCCGATGTTGATGACGGCGATCACCAGGATGAGGGTTAGGGCGGCACCCCACAACCGATCCGTGGGCACGGGGTTCACGCCCGCCCCGGCCGACACCTGGTTGTAGATCATGCCCGGCAGCGAGCCGATGAACCCGTGGAAGATGTCAAAGCCGATCGACTGCGAATAGCCGACCAGGATCAGCAACGGGGCAGTCTCCCCCAGCACCCTGGCCACCGCAAGCATGATGCCCGTGATGATGCCCGACAGCCCGGTCGGAATCACAATCCGGGCGATGGTCTTCCACTTCGGGATGCCCAGTGCGTAGCTGGCCTCGCGCAGATCCACCGGCACGATGCGCAGCATCTCCTCGGTGGCCCGCACGATCACCGGCAGCATCAGCAGCACCAAGGCCAGTGACACCGCGAGCTCGGAGCGGGCGATGCCGAACGTCGCCACCCCCACGGTGTAGACGAACAGCGCCGCCACGATCGAGGGCACCCCGGACAGGATGTCCACCATGAACGAGGCCACCCTGCCCAGCGGCGTGCCGCCCCCGTACTCGACCAGGTAGATCGCCACCAACATGCTGATCGGGATGGAGATCACCGCGCACACCAATCCCTGCAGCAGCGTGCCGACGATCGCGTGGTAGGCGCCGCCACCGGCCACGAACTCCGTCATACCCGCCTGCGAATGCGTCCACCACGCGGCCGACGCGATCGCCCTGTACCCCTTGGCGATCACCGAGAACAACACGTAGGCCAGCGGCGCCAGGGCCACCAGCATCGACGTCGTCACGAACGCGGTGGCGACGTTGTTCGCCACTCGACGCCGCCGGCCCAGGCCGGGGAACGTCCGGGCCTTGAGCGGACGGTCCAGGATCGAGGTCACCGGCCGCCCCTTCTGCGCCCGATCCCGGCGACCGCACCGCGCGCCAGGGCGTCGACCAGGAATGTGAGCACGAAGAGCACCAGCCCGGCGGCGATGTAGGCACCCGCCCGGTATGGGTCGTCCAGTTCCGACGCGGCGCCGGCGATCTTGGTCGCGAAGGTGGAGCCGCCGTCGAACAACGACCAGCCGAACGTGGCCTGGGCTCCCCGCAGGATGACCAGCAGCGCCATCGTCTCACCCAGGGCACGGCCCAGACCCAGCATCGCGCCGCTGACGTAGCCGGACCGCCCGAACGGCAGCACGGTCGTCTTGACCACTTCCCAACGGGTGGCGCCCAACGCCAACGCGGCCTCGATCTGGTCGTGGGGCGTCTGGACGAATACCTCGCGGGTGACCGCGGTGGTGATGGGCAGGATCATCACCGCCAGCACCAGGCCGCCGGTGAACACGGTGCCGCCCCCGGTCACCGAGGTGTTCGCGCCCGCGAACAGGAAGCACGAGCCCAGGGTGTGGTTCAGCCAGGACGCAACGGGCCGTAGTCGCGGCGCCAGCACCTGCAGGCCCCACACGCCGTAGATGATCGAGGGAACCGCGGCCAGCAGGTCGACCGCGTATGCCAGCGGGCCGGCGACCGGGCGCGGCGCGTACTGCGTGATGAACAGGGCCACGCCCAGGGCGACCGGCATCGCGAGAAGCAGCGCGAACAGCGACACGAAAACGGTCACCTGCAGCAGATCGAGCATGCCGAAATGCAGCGCCGAGGTGCCGGTGGTGACCCAGGCGCCCGTATAGGTGAAGAAGTTCTCCCGGTTGCGCTCGAGCGCCGGGAGGGCGCGCAGCAACAAGAACCCGCCGATCGCGACGATCAACGCGACCATGAGGGCGCCCGACGCCTGCGCGAGCCGGCGAAACATCCGGTCACCGAGCCGCGGCCGGCCCCGGCCCCATGGGCTGATCGGCACCACCGGGGCCTCGGGGAACGGGGCGGCCACGACCGCGCCCGAACCTGCGTCGGCCGGATTCGGCACGGAAGGCATTGTCACTGTGATCCCGTCACAGTTGCGTTGTCGCTCCTTGCGCCCAATTGATCACTGCATGGCGTTGATCGCCGTAACCAGTCGCTCCTTGACTTTATCGGGCAGCGCGACATAGCCGGCAGAAATCAGGCCGGCCTGCGCGTTGGTGGCGGCCACGGTGAGAAACGACTTGACCGCGCGGGAGGTGCTCGGGTCGTACCCCTTGGAGCACACGATCTCGTAGGTGGCCAGGATCAACGGGTAGGTTTCCGGCTCTTGGGAGGCGTACATCGAGTTCAGATCCAGCACGAGATCGTTGCCGGCGGCCACGAACGTGGCCGCTTTGATGGCGTTGGCGGCCGTGCTCTCGGTCAGCGGGACCACACCGTTGCCGGTGTCGATCTCCGCGTAGGGCACCCCGGCCTGGTCGGCGAATCCCTTCTCGACGTAGCCGATGGCGCCCGGCGTGGCCCGCACCGCCTGGACCAGACCGGCGGATTTGGTGGCCCCTTCCCCGACGCCTCCCTGGAACTCGGTGCCGACGCCTCTGGTCCAGCTCTGCGGGGCCGCGGCGGTCAGGTATTTCTGCATGTTGTCCGTGGTGCCCGACGAGTCCGCGCGATAGATCGGCCTGATCTTGACGTCCGGCAGGGTCACGCCCGGATTCAGCGCCGCCAGTGTCTGGTCGTTCCACAACGTGACCCTGCCGCTGAAGATCTCGCCCAGAGCGTCACCGTTGACGACCAGCCTCTGCACGCCCGGGAGGTTGTAGACCAGGGCGATCGGCCCGAATACCAGCGGCAGATCCCACGCGGGGTTTCCGCCGCAACGCCTGGTGGCCGGGCCGATCTGGTCCGCGAGCAGCGGCGAGTCCGCGCCCCCGAAGTCGACGTGGCCGGCGATGAACTGCGCCCGGCCGGCGCCGGAGCCGGTCGCGTTGTAGGACACGTTCTTGCCCGGGCAGTGCTCGCCCCAGACCTGGCTGAAAACCCCGATTGCGTTCTGCTGGGCGGTGGACCCTTCGGCCGTGAGCCCGCGCTTGCCGCCGCAGCCCGCCGGTCCGGAGAGCTCCGCGGCCGCGGCGCCGTGGTTGATGTCGGCGCCGCAGCCGGTCAGCACCGCGGCACCCAACACCGCCGCCAGCGCGATCGCCTTGCCCTGTCCGTGGAGCCTCACCGATCTCGCTTTCTGAGCCGTCGCGGGCGCATCCGGGCGGTGCTGGACAAGCGCCTGGACATGCTCGAGCGCAGGTTGCTGAGCCAAAGCGAAACTATGCGCCGGCGCGGGCCGAAAGAACCGACCGCGCGGTGAATCTGCAATGAACAGTCGGGCACCACGCCACTGCTGCCCGCGATTCCGCTCAGCCGGCGGTAGGCGGGGCCGCGTAGGCGGTGTCGACGCTGTACCGGGTGAATCCCAGGCGTTCGTAGGTCCGCACCGCGGCGACGTTGTCCGACTCCACGTAGAGCATCACGGTCGGGTCGGCCGCACCTGCCAGTCGGTGTGCCAGCGACTCGATGCCGATGGCCGTCAGCAACTGCCCGATGCCGCGGCGCTGTGCCGCCGGGTCGACGCCCACAACGTAGACCTCACCCAGGCCGGGCTGGTCCGGATGCACTTTGGTCCAGTGGAAACCCACCAGACGCCCGGCCTGGTCGCTGTTCGAGTCGCCGAACGCCAGGAACAGCCCCGCCGGGTCGAACCACGGTTCGGTGCGCCGCTCGGAGAGGTCGGCGTCGGTCCACCCCCCCTGTTCGGGATGCTCGGCGAACGCGGCGTTGTTGACCCGCAGCAGTTCGGCGTCGTCGCCCGGGCCCGCGTAGGTCCGGATACGCATCCCGCCGACGGGTTCCACCGGGGGGATGTCGCGCAGCGAGCGCCGCATCTGGACGAGTTCCCGCACGGCGACCAGGTTCAGCGCGGACGCGGTCGCCCGGGCCGCTTCCAGGGTGCCGTGGGCCCAGAACCGGTTGCCTGCGTCGGTCTTTGCCATCGCCGCCCGACTCATCGCCGCCCCGATTCCGCCCCGGCGGGCCTGCGGGTGCACCACGAGTTCGGCCATCCCGGCCTCGCCGTCGCGTGGCGGACTGAGGTTGAGGTAGCCGACGATCGCATTGTCGGACGAGTCGGAGACCAGGAGGTGCTCGGTGCGGTCGTGGCCGAGTTCGCGCAGCACCTGTTCGCCGACGGGTGCGACACCATCGAATTCTGTTGCCGCCGAGACCAATTGGCGCACCAGCCGCTGTTCGTCGGTGGTCAGCTCGGAGCGCCAGTCCGAGGGGCTCACTGAGTGCGCGCGGGGTCGACGAGTGAGCCCGGCAGGTCCTCGGAGTCGGACGCGGCGTCCCCGGAGCCGTCGGAGTCGGTGATGGGCGTCCGGCCGCGGGCGGGCCTGACGGCCTTGTAGCCGACGTTGCGGACGGTGCCGATCAGCGCCTCGTGTTCGGGACCGAGCTTGGCCCGCAGCCGGCGCACGTGCACGTCGACGGTGCGGGTGCCGCCGAAGAAGTCGTAACCCCACACCTCGTGCAGCAGTTGTGCGCGGGTGAACACCCGGCCGGCATGCTGGGCCAGGTATTTGAGCAACTCGAACTCCTTGTAGGTGAGGTCGAGCGGCCGGCCCCGCAGCCGCGCGGTGTAGGTGCCTTCGTCGATCACCAACTCGCCGAGGCTCACCTTGCCCGCGCTCTCCTGTTCGGCCAGGCCGCCGCGGCGCCCGACCACCAGCCGCAGCCGGGCGTCGATCTCGGCGGGACCGGTGCCGGGCAGCAGGATCTCGTCGAGCCCCCAGTCGGCGCTGACCGCCACCAGGCCGCCTTCGGTCACCACGGCCACCACGGGGGCCGATCGGCCCGCCGTGTTCAAGAGGCGGCAAAGCCCGCGCGCGGAGGACAGGTCGGTGCGCGCGTCGACCAGCACGGCGTCCGCCGTTCCGGCCTCCAGCAGGGACGATGGTTCCGGTGGGGCCGTCCGCACGGTGTGGGGAAGCAGCGACAACGACGGCAGGACGGTGTCGGGATGCAGCTCCGAGGTCAGCAGTAGTAGCTCCAACAAGCCCCTCCGACTCGTGGGAAAGGCAGATCCCAATTCGGGACGCAACGTCGCGTTAGTTGCCAGGTCATCTAACGATAACGTGCCACCTGGTCTTTGGCTTAGTGATCGAGCGCGCCGACATGCAGTGTGACCAACCGCTCGGGGCAGCCGGGGGACCGCAGGACGGACCTCGCGGCAAACGCGGCGCCGCCTCGGCCACAATATGCGGGTGCGGAAGGTTCTGATCGGTGCGACGGCCGCGGTGGTCGCCGTGGCCGTGGTGGCCGCTGGCGCCGTCGGCGTCGACTACGGAACGAGCATCTACGCCGAGTACCGGCTGTCGACGACCGTGCGCAAAGTGGCCAAGCTGGGCTCGGACCCGTTCGTGGCCATCCTGGCCTTCCCGTTCATCCCCCAGGCGATGCACCGGCATTACAACGAGCTTGAGATCAAGGCCAACGCGGTCGACCACGCGATGACCGGCAAGGCCACCCTCGAGGCCACCATGCACTCGATCGATCTGACCTACGCGTCATGGCTGATCAGGCCCGATGCGAAGCTCCCCGTGGGCGAGCTGGAGAGCCGCATCATCATCGACTCCATGCACCTGGGCCGCTACCTGGGCATGAGCGACCTGATGGTCGACGCGCCCCCCAGGGAAACCAACGATGCGACCGGTGGGACCACCGAATCCGGTATCTCCGGCAGCCACGGCCTGGTGTTCACCGGCACGCCGAAATCGGCCGGCTTCGATCACCGGGTCAGCGTCTCGGTCGATCTGTCGATCGCCCCCGACGACCAGGCGACCCTGGTGTTCACGCCGACCGGGGTGCTCACCGGACCGGACACGGCGAATCAACCGGTTCCGGATGACAAGCGCGAGGCGGTGCTGCACGCGTTCAGCACCACGCTGCCCGGCCAGCGGCTGCCGTTCGGTGTGGCGCCGCAAACCGTCGGGGCGCGCGGTTCGGACGTCATCATCGAGGGCATCAGCTATTCAGTGACCATCACCCTGGAAGAATTCAGGCAATCGTGACCCGGCGCCTGTGACCACCGTTCTCGTCGCGATCGCGGCCGCGGCCGTCGTGGCCACGCCGGCAGGCTGGTTGCTGACCCGGCGCGCGGGACGGATCAGGCAGATCCGCCCGGGCTCGGCGCGGCACGAGGCCGTCGACCTCGCCAACCTGGGTCTGTCCCGCGATGGGCCGGCCGTCGTCCACTTCAGCGCCCCGTGGTGCGGACCGTGCGACCGGGTTCGCACGGTGGTCGGCCAGGTTTGCGACGACCTGGGCGGCGTCGCCCACCTCGAGATCGACCTGGACGCCGACCCGGCCGCCGCCCACCGCTTCGCGGTGCTGTCGCTGCCCACCACGTTGATCTTCGACGCCGAAGGGCGACAGAGATACCGGACCTCGGGCGTGCCAACGGCCTCCGATCTGCGTTGCGCGCTGGAACCGCTGTTGGCCTGACGGCCGGGCCGTCGGCGGCGCCGTGATCGCACCGTCGGCGCCGACTGTGATCTCACGGCTTTCGGGGTGTACACAGGGCGCGCATCCTCGGCGTGCCGCCGCCCAGGGTTCACCCCCGATGCGGGAAGGGGAGGCGGGAGGGGCCGCGGCCCGCGCCGTCGGCGAATAGACTCGTCTGCGTGGTGCTGTTCTTCGAGATTGTGCTGGTGCTGGCGGTCGTGGTCATTTCCTGGTTCGCGCTGTACACGCTGTACCGGCTGATCACTGACGAGTCGTGACCTCCTCTGACGACGACGCTGACGGCGCGGGCGGTGCGGCCTTCGGCGACCGCACCATGGCGGCCGCTACCGAACGCGCCAAGGTGACCTCGGCGCGCAACATCCCGGCGTTCGACGATCTGCCGCTTCCGGCCGACACCGCGAACCTGCGGGAAGGCGCAAACCTCAACGACGCACTCCTGGCGTTGCTGCCACTGGTCGGTGTGTGGCGCGGGGAGGGCGAAGGCCGCGCGCAAGACGGGGACTACCGGTTCGGCCAGCAGATCGTGGTCTCGCACGACGGCGGCGACTACCTGAATTGGGAGGCCCGATCCTGGCGGCTCAGCGAGGCGGGCGCCTACCAGGAACGCGGATTGCGCGAGACGGGGTTCTGGCGCTTCGTCAACGACCCCGACGATCCCAGCGAGTCGCAGGCCATCGAGTTGCTGCTGGCTCATTCCGCCGGTTATGTCGAGCTGTTCTACGGGCGGCCGCGCAACCAGTCGTCGTGGGAATTGGTGACCGATGCCCTGGCACGCAGTCGGTCCGGGGTGCTCGTCGGTGGCGCCAAGCGGCTCTACGGCATCGTCGAGGGCGGCGACTTGGCCTACGTCGAGGAACGGGTGGACGCCGACGGCGGGCTGGTGCCGCATCTGTCGGCGCGCCTGTCGCGGTTTGCCGGATAGCGCCGCGCTTCGGGACCTCACCGAGTCCGGACATGGAGCGGCCCCCGAGCAAAGCTCCTGGCTGGACAACACCGGATGCTCGGGGGCCGGGTGACTGCGGGGAATTCGCCAGCGCGCATTGGCCACCAGCTCTTCTCTGCCGAGCCAACGCTGCTAGCGCGCAGCCACCTCACATGTCCATGAAGCTATCAATTTCGCGGACCACCTCCTTTCCTGTGTACGGCCGACCGTACCTGCAAATCGGCAAGCCGACAACACAATTCACTTCTCAGCGATCGCTGGTGACGGCCGCGTCGATCAGGGCGGCGAATTCCGCGGCCATCGCGGGCCGCGGCAGCGGGCGGCCGTCGAGGGTGTGCACCCGCGCGGCCAGAGTCATGCTCGACACCAGCCAAATACCCTGCGCAGCATGGAGATCGGCGATGCGTAACGCGCGGTAGTCGCAGTCGTATCCCTTGGACCGGGCCACCTCGAACAGTGCTTGTTGGGTGGTGCCCCGCAGGATCGGATACCAGGGCGGCGGTGTCAGCAGGCAAGGATCTTCCGCATCGGAGTCCGTGGCGATGACCACAGTCGAACGCGGTCCTTCCAGGACGTAACCGTCGGAGCTGACGAACACGACGTCACCGGCGCCCTGCCGGGCCGCGTGACGCAGTGCGGCCATGTTGATCGCGTACGACAGCGTCTTGGCGCCGGCCAGCAGCCAGGGCATCGCGTCGACACCGAGGGCGGGCAATCCGCGATCGAGCGTGATCGCCGCCAGGCCGTCGCGCCGCACGGCCGCGACACGTTCCGGGACGCTGTCGACCATCACGTAGGCGGTGGGCGCCGGGCCGCTCTCGCGGCCGCGGCTGTAGATCAGGCGCAACGCGCCCTCGCCGTCGGTGTCTGCCACCCACCGGCGGGTGGCCACGTCGATGGCGCTCCGCCAGCTCGCGAGGTCCGGCGGCGGCAGGTCCAGCATCCTGGCCGACTGGGTCAGCCGCTGTAGGTGCGATTCGATCAGACAGGCTCTGCCGTGGCGGATCAACAGCGTCTCGAAGACGCCGTCACCGCGGACCGCCGCGAGATCGTCGGCGTACAACAGCGGAGTCCCGGGGGGATGGACGTTGCCGTCCAGCGTGACGATCACACCCGCCTGGCCCGTCATGGAGAAGCAGCCTAGTGGCGATCGCAAGCGCGGCGAAGCCGGGCGCAGCGGGTCGACACGGCGATCAGTGCATGCCAGGGCCCATCATGCCGGGACCCATCATCCCGCAGCCCATCATCCCGCGCATCGCCGCCGGCATGCCGTCGCGCACAAAGCCGGTGACCTCCTGCGCGTGCGCGCGGATGGCGTCGGTGAGCGCGGGGTCATCGGAGGTTTCCTCGACTGTTACCCCGGTCGGGGTGATCGTCAGCCGGCGGCGATAGCCGTTCGCGTGCTTGAACAGGGTCGGCAGACTGTCGCTCATGCACATGACCTCGATGCCCTGGTCGAGCTGGGTGTACATGCTCGACACATGAGCCTGAAGTTGCGCGGCGAGATCCGGGGAGGCCGACTGCGTGGTGGTTCGCACGCCGCCGGGTATGTCCTCGACGGTACGAGTTATCTCGTTGTGCCGGTGGAACATCTGGGCGTAGCGCCTCATGTCCGCTGGGCCGGCCATGCACCCGTCGTGGTCGGCGAGCCGGATTCGGGGTGCAGGCCACGCGCTCGCGCCCCGCAACGCAAAGCCGACGACGGCCGCGCCGCCGGCTCCCAGCGCGGCGAGCGCCGCGCGCCGTCTCACCGCCGCCATCGGGGACTCCGCAGCGGCTGAAAGGGGGTCATCGGCGTCGCCCTCCGGGTTATGGGCGAGAGGTGGGAGTAGGGGTCGCGGGCGACGTCGGCGGGCCGCTCAGCCCGCCGGGCCCCATCATCCCGCCCGGGCTCATCGGACCGCCGGGGCCCATCATCCCGCCGGGCGCCCCCGGGCCCATCCGGACCCAGCCGTCGCGGTGCGACCCATAGTGACCACCGGAGCTCCAGCCCAGGAAGAAGCCCGAAAAGAAGACCACCGCGACGACGAACAGGATCCCGGCGACGATGCCCACCCACATCAAGGCCTGACTGAGACGGCTCGGTCCGGATGGGGCGTCGTAACGCGGAGACTCCGCGGCGGGCGCGGTACCGGGCACGCTCGGTTGGGGTGATTCAGCCATGTCGATCTTGCCCTTCGGATTGACGCATGTTGGCGCGGCAGCCGACCCCGGCCACCGGCGCCTCGGACACGTCCGCCAAGTTACCCCGCCCGGGTGGGGTGGGCTAGGGTGAGTATGATCAGGCAGCTTTCGGACCGTCGGCGCGTCGATTGCGGGGATTCGGCCGACTAAATCTCCGCTCCACCCAGGTGGGGTGGAGCAACGGGACTTGGTGGTGGATGTGAGCGAAGAACTGTCGTCGAAGAAGCGCGCCGCGCTGAACCGCCTCAAGACGGTCCGGGGGCACCTCGACGGCATCATCCGGATGCTGGAATCCGACGCGTACTGCGTGGACGTGATGAAACAGATCTCGGCGGTTCAGTCCTCGCTGGAGCGCGCTAACCGTGTGATGCTGCATAACCATTTGGAGACCTGCTTCTCGGCGGCCGTTCGCGACGGCCGCGGGCATGCGGCCATCGACGAGCTGATCGACGCGGTCAAGTTCACTCCTGCGCTCACGGGCCCACAGGCCCAGCTGGGCGGTGCGGCGGTTGGCGAACACAGCGACGACGAGCCCGCGGCTACCGCGAGCACGGTTTGACGACGACCTGCCGTGGCGGCCGGGACTGCGCCGGGCCGCGGTCCCGCGGGTAACGATCACGAACGGAGCGTTCGAAACGACGGCGCGGCAGGGGCTGTCGGCGACGACTTTGTCCACGGTGGTGACCGGTGTGGTGGGCCTCGCGCATACGAGCGGCGCCGACACGTCCGGGGAGCCCGCAGTCCGTAGAGTTGACGTGTGAGCGACACGGCGAGGGCAAGATCGGCGCACCCGACCGCGGTCCCCGCACCTGACGGTGGGCCCGACGCGGGCGCGCCCTGGCACTACGGTGACCCGCTGGGCGAGCAGCGCGCGGCGGCGACCGACGCGGTCCTGGTGGACCGCTCGCACCGAGCCGTGCTCGTCCTGACCGGCGGTGACCGGCAGAGTTGGCTGCACAGCATCTCCACCCAGCACGTCAGCGACCTTCCTGAGGGCGCCAGCACGCAGAACCTCAGCCTCGACGGTCAGGGTCGCGTCGAAGACCACTGGATTCAGACCGAACTGGGCGGCTCCACCTACCTCGACACCGAACCGTGGCGGGGCGAACCGCTGCTGGGCTACCTGCGCAGGATGGTGTTCTGGTCCGACGTGACACCGGACAGCGCGGACCTGGCCGTGCTGTCGCTGCTCGGGCCGCGGCTCGCCGACGCGGCCGTGCTCGACGCCCTGGGCCTGGATGCCCTGCCCGCCGAGATGATCGCCGCGCCGCTCGCCGGCGGCGGATTCGTGCGACGCATGCCCAGCGCCGTGGCCGGCTCCGTCGAACTGGATGTGCTGGTGCCGCGCGGCGATGCGGCCGACTGGCAACAGCGCCTGGCCCGGGCGGGCGTGCGCGCGGCCGGGGTGTGGGCCTATGAGGCGCACCGGGTCGCGGCGCTGCGGCCCCGCCTCGGGGTCGACACCGACGAGCGCACCATTCCCCACGAGGTGGGCTGGATTGGTGGGGCCGTCCATCTGAACAAGGGTTGCTATCGCGGGCAGGAGACCGTCGCGCGGGTGCACAACCTCGGTAAGCCGCCGCGAATGCTGGTGTTACTGCACCTCGACGGGTCGGTGGACCGGCCCGCGACCGCCGACGCGGTCCTGGCCGGCGGTCGGGCCGTGGGACGCCTCGGCACCGTCGTCGAGCACGTGGACCTCGGCCCGGTGGCGCTGGCCCTGCTCAAGCGCGGGCTGCCGCCCGAGATCGAGTTGGCGACGGGGCCGGAGGCCGGGGTTGCTGCGTCGATCGATGCCGATTCTCTGCCGTCCGCCGACCAGATCGGTGCGGGCCGGCTGGCCGTTGAACGATTGCGGGGCGGTGCGCGATGATGGGCGATGACGTCCGCCACAGCGGGCGGGGGCGCCGACGCCAGACCAGTGGGCACGGTAAACTGTCGGCAGGACAATAACGACACCAGAGATCGGAGCCGCCTACTTGTTAGGCCGCTCCGTTATTGCGCGAGGGGGTTCCCCCATGGGCCGCGGCCGGGCTAAGGCAAAGCAGACCAAGGTTGCTCGAGAACTGAAGTACAGCTCTCCGCAGACCGACTTCCAGCGGCTTCAGCGCGAGTTGTCGGGAACGGGTGCCGACATCGACTCCGCCGAACTGGACGACGGCCCCGACAGTTCGTGGGACGCCGAGGAAGACTGGCGCCACTAGGACGTGCACTTCCCCGTGCCGGTGCGCTCCGCATCGGCACGGTTTCTCTACTTTGAGGCTTCTCTAGCTTGCGGTCTTCAGAATCTCGGGTGTTGACCGACCAGTTTTGCCCGCGGACCGTCCTTGCCCTTGCACACGGTGCCCAAGACCCAGCAGTCCAGGTGCCGCGCGGTCAAGATGGCCAACGCGCGGTCGGTGTCTTCCGGGGCCACGACCGCGATCATGCCGACCCCCATGTTGAACGTCTTCTCCATCTCCTCGCGGTCGACACGGCCGCGCTGGGCGATCATCGCGAACACCGGAGCCGGCGTCCACGTGCCCCGGTCGACCTCGGCGACCAGCCCGTGCGGGATGACCCGCTGTAGGTTACCGGCGAGCCCGCCGCCGGTGACGTGACAGAACGTGCGGACCTGGGTCTCGGCGGCCAGGGCAAGGCAGTCCCTGGCGTAGATGCGGGTGGGCTCGAGCAGTTCTTCGCCCAACGTGCGGCCGAACTCCTCCACGTGACCGGCGAGCGGCATTCGGTCGATCTCGAGCAGCACCGCACGGGCCAGCGAGTATCCGTTGGAATGCAGGCCGGACGAGCCCAGGGCGATGATGACGTCGCCGGGCTTGACCCGGTCGGGGCCCAGCACGTCGTCGGCCTCGACCACGCCGACGCCGGTCGCCGAGATGTCGTAGTGGTCGGGCTCCATGAGGCCGGGATGCTCCGCCGTCTCCCCTCCCAGCAACGCGCAACCCGCGCGGACGCACCCCTCGGCGATGCCGCCGACGATCGCGGCCAGGCGCTCCGGCACGGTCCGCCCGACGGCGATGTAGTCCTGCAGGAACAGCGGTTCCGCACCACACACCACCAGGTCGTCGACTACCATCGCGACCAGGTCCAGGCCGACGGTGTCGTGCTTGTCCATCGCCTGGGCCACCGCCAGCTTGGTGCCGACGCCGTCGGTGGACGCCGCCAGCACGGGCTCGCGGTAGTCGCCGCGCAGCGCGAACAGCCCGGCGAATCCGCCCAGGCCGCCGCGCACCTCCGGTCTGGTCGCCTTGGTCGCCAGCGGCTTGAACAAGTCGACGGCGCGATCACCGGCTTCTATGTCCACGCCCGCAGACGCGTAGGTAATGCCCTGACTGCCCGGCTCTCGTCCGGGGCTTTTTCCGGGATCCGTCATCGCGATAAAGGCTACCGGGCGGCAGCGACCGCCGGTATCAAACGTCTTCGCAGCGCCGACGAGCCCCGCGTCAGCAGCCGATCGGCACTTCCCCGGCAGCGGTCCCGGTGGCGGTACCCTCCAACCCCGCCCCGCGCGCCGCGTTGGCCAGCATGTGCTCGACAACGTTTTTGCCCAGCGCCGTCTCGCCCGGCAGCGCGATCGGATACCTGCCGTCGAAACAGGCGGTGCACAACCGGGACGCGGGCTGCTCGGACGCCGCGACCAGCCCACGCAGCGAGATGTACCCCAGCGTGTCGGCCCCGATGGCATGCCGAACCGCCTCGAGCATCTCCTCTTTGTCCTCGACGGCATTGGCGATCAACTCCGCCGGCGACGGAAAGTCGATGCCGTAGAAGCAGGGCCACTTCACCGGCGGCGAGGCGATGCGGACGTGCACCTCGAGGGCACCGGCCTCGCGCAGCATCCGCAGCAGCGCACGCTGGGTATTACCCCGCACGATCGAGTCATCGACGACGATGAGCCGCTTGCCGCGGATCACCTCTTTGAGCGGGTTCAGCTTGAGCCGGATGCCGAGCTGACGGATCGTCTGGGAGGGCTGGATGAAGGTGCGCCCGACGTAGGCGTTCTTCATCAGGCCCTGACCGTAGGGAATGCCGGACTCCTGCGCGTACCCGACCGCGGCGGGCGTGCCGGATTCGGGCACCCCGATCACCAGGTCGGCCTCGACGGGGCATTCCCGGGCCAGTCGGCGGCCGATCTCCACGCGGGTCGCGTGCACGGACCGGCCGGCCAGCGTGCTGTCGGGCCGGGCCAGGTAGACGTACTCGAAGATGCAGCCCTTGGGGGTGGGGTTGGCGAACCGTGTCGAGCGCACCCCGTCGGCGTCGATGGCCAGCAGTTCCCCCGGTTCGATGTCACGGACGAACGAGGCGCCGACGATGTCGAGCGCGGCCGTCTCCGAGGCCACCACCCAGCCGCGATCCAACCGTCCGAGCGAAAGCGGGCGCACCCCGTGCGGGTCGCGGCACGCGTAGAGGGTGTTCTCGTCCATGAACGTCAGGCAGAAGGCGCCACGCACCGTCGGCAGCAGCTCCAGCGCGGCCTGTTCCAGGGTGGAATCGGCCGCGCCGTGCGCCAGGAGCGCGCCCAGGATGTCGGAATCCGTCGTCGCCGGGGCGGGAGCGCGGCGGGCGATCAGACCCGCGTCGCGGGCCCGCGCGGCCAGCTCGGCGGTGTTGACCAGGTTTCCGTTGTGCCCCAACGCGACTCCCGTGCCGGCCGCGGTGTTGCGGAAGACCGGCTGGGCGTTTTCCCAGGTGGTGTCCCCGGTGGTGGAATAGCGGCAGTGCCCGATGGCGACGTGGCCGTGCATTGCCGCCAGCGTCTGCTCGTCGAAGACCTGGCTGACCAAGCCGAGATCTTTGAAGACCAGCACCTGGGATCCGTCGGCGACCGCGATGCCCGCGGCTTCCTGCCCGCGATGCTGCAGCGCGTAAAGGCCGTAGTAGGTGAGCTTGGCGACCTCTTCGCCCGGGGCCCAGACCCCGAATACACCACACTCTTCACGGGGCGAGTTGAAGTCCTGCTCGGGTGCATCTGCTCCAGCGACGGTCACGTTCGGCGGCTCCCGGAGAACGGTGGGTGACGAAACGGAGTCTACGGGCACACCGCCCGCAGCGCCGAATCGCACAGCGTGTTGAGCGCCGAAAATTCCCCGCCTTTACCCTAAACGTGCAGTTCAGAGTTATGTTCAGCCGACACCGAACAGGGGCAACCAGTGCTCGATCTCACCCGCTCGCGAACCTGACAACGTCAGCATCCCGGCGGTCCTGGCCTCATCCAGCCCCAGCAACCCGGTGGCCAGCAGGAGCCAGGTCCGCGCGTCGGTTTCCACGACGTTGGGCGGGGTGCCGCGGGTATGGCGGGGCCCGGCGACACACTGCACCGCGACGAACGGCGGGATACGGACCTCGACGCTGGCGCCCGGCGCCACGGCGGCCAGGGTGCGCGCGGTGAGGCGCACCGCCGTCGCCAGCGCATCCCGGTCGGGGGACGGATGGGACGCGTCGCGCAACCAGTCCGCGACGGCTAGCACCGCGGCCCGGGCGACGGCCGGGTCTGCTTTGTCACGGGCGGGCACACCCAAGGTTCTCAAAGCGGAGCGCGGCGCCGCGCGGGACCCGACGCGAAACCCAACGACGCGTGACGCGGCCGCGACGGCCGTGTTGCCGGCAGGTGTCCGAAAGTTCACTAAATCGCCTGTCTTGCAGTGGTTTCGGCTTGACGGCACCATGGACGTTACCGGTACGGACTGGGCATGCCCGCACCCGCACCGGCCGCGGAGCGCGAGGCTTTCCGCTTCCGCGGTGGCTGATTGAACGGGGTGTCCGATGGCCAAATCCGATCCGAGCGAGGGCGGTCGCACCGCCCGCCGGGCCCCGGCGCCCCTCGTGGTGACCCGGCGGGGAAAGATCGCCCGGCTCGAATCCAGCCTGACCCCCCACGAGGCACAGGTCGAGGATCTGGTGTTCATCCGAAAGGTCTTGAGCAAGGCCGGCATTGGCTTCCTGCTGATCCGTGACCACAAGGGCCGGCCGATCCTCGCGGTCGACATCGAACAGCGCCCGGCGGTCGAGCGCGCGTTGGTGGCGTCATGTGCGGCCGAGCCCATGTACGCCAAGACGGTCGACAAAAAGGGGCTGGCGCCCGTCCTCGTCGCCGGAGGCCGGCTCTCCGCGCTGCCCGATCCGCGTCTCGTGCGGCTGTATCGGCGACGGATCGCCCCCGGGGGTCTGCGGTACGGGCCCGCGTTCGGCGTGGAGATCCAGTTCTGGGTGTACGAGGACACCGTGATCCGCTGCCCGGTGGAGAACTCCCTGACGCGAACCTTGTTGCCACGGAGCGAGGTCCGGCCGGCGACCGTCAAACTCTACGGCTACAAGTGGCCGACCATCGCGGGAATGTTCGCCGCGCACGCAAGCGACGTCACCTTCGACATCGACATGGTGTTCTCCTGGGTGGAGGGCAGCGACCCCGAGTTCCGCGCGCGACGCGACGCGCAGATGCCGCGGTACCTGGTGGGCGAGGGCGACGAAGCCGAAGCGCGCATTCGTCAGATCGACGAGCTGAAATACGCGCTGCGGTCGGTCAACATGTTCGCGCCGTGGGTGCGTCGGATCTTCATCGCGACGGATTCCCGCCCGCCGGAGTGGCTGGCCGACCATCCGAAGATCTCCATCGTGCGCGCCGAGGAGCATTTCTCGGACCCCGCCGCGTTACCGACCTACAGCTCGCATGCGGTGGAAAGCCAGCTGCACAACATCGCGGAGCTCAGCGAGCACTTCCTGTACTCCAACGACGACATGTTCTTCGGCCGGCCGGTCAAAGCGACCATGTTCTTCTCCCCGGGCGGCGTCACAAGGTTCATCGAGGCCACGACGCGCATCGGGATCGGCGACAACGACCCCACCCGCAGCGGGTTCGAGAACGCCGCCCGGGTGAACCGGCGGTTGATCTTCGAGCGATTCGGCCAGGTCATCACCCGCCATCTGGAGCACACCGCCGTCCCGCTGCGCAAAAGCGTGCTGCGGGAGATGGAACGCGAATTCCCGGAGGACTTCGCCCGCACCCAGGCCAGCCAGTTCCGGTCCAGCACCGACATCTCGGTGACCAACTCGTTCTACCACTACTACGCGCTGATGACCGGGCGCGCCGTCCAGCAGGAAAAGGCCAAAGTTCTCTACGTCGACACCACCAGCCGGGCCGGCCTCGACCTGCTTCCCGTGCTGCGCAGGAAGCGCAACCACGACTTCTTCTGCCTCAACGACGGCAGTTTCCCCGAGGTCTCGGCGGAGGAGCGGGCCGAGCGGGTCGTCGACTTCCTCGAGCGCTACTTCCCCATCCCCGCGCCCTGGGAGAAGGTGTCGGCCGACGTCAGTCAACCGGGGTTCGCCGAGCCGATGACGCTAACGCCCTCGGAGGGTGGCTGAACAGCGAATCCCGCCGGGACGGCTCGATGAACAGGCCGCTGTCGGTGATCTTGCGGCGCGCCTCCGCCGGAGAGACGAAGGTGCCCACCGTCTCTCCGCCGCCGAGCGGGATCACCGAGTGCACGACGGTGTCCTGGTAGACGTGCACCACATTGCAGGCCTGGGCGCCGTCTCTGCCGCGGGTTCCGCCGGCGGCGACCGTCAGGTCCTGCGTGTAGCAGGTGGCCGAAGCCACGGACACCGGGATGCCCACAAAAGTCGCGTTCGTCGAATAGTGCAGGTGCCCGGCCAGGATCGCGCGGACATCGCTTCCGCGCAGCACCCGCCCGAGGGCGGCCTGGTCGCGCAGTTCCACCGTGACCGCCAGGTCCAGGACGCTGGGAATCGGCGGGTGGTGCAGGGCGAGGATGCTGCCGTGCGGCGCGGGTGCGTCCAACTGTGCTGCGAGCCAAGCCAATTGGGAGGCACTGATCTCCCCGTGGTGATGGCCGGGAACCGACGTGTCCAGCGTGATGACGCGCAGCCCGTCGATCATGCAGACGCGGTCCAGCGGTGCCATCGACGGCGCTTCGTCGAGCAGCGCGCTGCGCAAGGCGGACCGGTCGTCGTGGTTGCCCATCACCCAGACGAGCTCGGCGCCCAGCTCGGCCGCGAAGGGCTCCACCGCGTCGCGCAGTTTGCGGTAGGCCGCGGGCTCGCCCTTGTCGGTCAGGTCTCCGGTGACGACGATCGCGTCGGGCCGCAGCCGCGCCTGGGTCAGCTGCTCGAGCAGCTCCCCCAGCCGGCCGTCCGCGTCGACCGCCCCGTACAGGGACCCCTGCGCAATGAGATGGGTGTCGCTGATGTGCAAGAGAATGAAATCCGGCCGCGGGTGTTCCGCGGCCCTGAGTCTGTGCACCGGGGTGCCAACCCTCTCGTGTATCGGTTTCCTCGTCAAGCCTCACCCGAGTATACGGCCGTGAGCGCGCGCTACCGGGATGATCGTTTCCAGCGATCTCGCCGGACGAGCAGGGCCGCGATGGCACCCGCCTCGTTGACGGCGAGGTGGGCCAGCATGGGCGCCGCCAGGCTGCCGGACCGGTCGGCGAGCCAGCCGAAGGCCCAGCCCCCGATTGCGGTGGCCAGCACGGTGACGGCCACCGGTTCGCCCGTCGCGCGCGCGTCCGCGATGTGGAAGAGCCCGAACGCGCCGGCCTGCAGCAGGCGTCCCCCGGCGGCATCGCCGGGGCCGCGCGACCCGAGCCGGGCCAGCGCCGCGCGGAAGGCCGCCTCCTCGGCCCAGACCGTGCCGAGGGGGATCCGCAGCAACAGCCAGGCCGGTGTCGACGCCGGCAGCCGACGCGCGGCCATGGAATCCCGCACCGGCGCGATCGCGGTCGTCCCGGCGATCGCGACCGCCGCGGCCGCGCCCGCCGCCGATCCCCACCGCAACCCCGTCCATAGCCGCGGCGGGCGCAGGCCCAGCGGCGCACGGGTCAGCCGAACCAGCAGCGCGCCCACACCGGCCTGCACGACAACCCGCCACGCGGCCGGAAACCGCGGGGTGAGGAAGCCCCAGCCGACCAGGGCGGCGGCCAGAAACAACACCTCTGGGCAGCGAAAATGCCTCTCACGCATCGCTTTCCGCCGGTGACGCCCCTCCGAAGAAGCGCGGCAGCACCGAGGCGGACGTTTCGCGCAGCTCGGCCAGGGTCACCGTGAACAGGCCCTGAACCTCCAGAGCGTCCGACCCCTGGTCGACGACCCCGATGCGGATCGCGGGCAAACCCCGCGCTTCGCACATCGACCGAAAGCGGCTCTCCTCGGTGCGCGGCACCGCGACCAGCGCCCGGCCCGCCGACTCGGAGAACAGCGTCACGAAAGGATCGGTGCCCTCGGGAAGCACTATGCGACAACCGGTTTCACCCGCCAGCGCCGCCTCCACGACGGCCTGGGCCAGCCCGCCCTCGGACAGGTCGTGCGCCGCCGACACCAGCCCGTCACGTGAGCCCGCCCGCAGCACCTCGGCCAGCAGCCTCTCCCGCGCCAGGTCCACCGCCGGCGGCAGCCCACCGAGATGGTCGGCAGTCACCTGCGCCCAGATGGATCCGTCGAACTCGTCGCGCGTGTCGCCCAGCAGCAGCAGGATCTCCCCCGGTTCGGTGCCCAGCCCGGTGGGGATGCGCCGGGCGACGTCGTCGATGACGCCGAGCACCCCGACGACCGGCGTCGGCAGGATCGCCACGGATCCGGTCTGGTTGTAGAAGCTGACGTTGCCCCCGGTCACCGGAATACCAAGGGCGGCACAGCCGTCGGCCAGGCCGCGCACCGCCTGCGCGAACTGCCACATCACCCCGGGGTCCTCGGGGGACCCGAAGTTGAGGCAGTTGGTCACCGCGACCGGGGTGGCGCCGGTCACCGCGACGTTGCGGTAGGCCTCGGCCAGCGCGAGCTGGGCTCCGGTGTACGGATCGAGCAGCGTGTAACGCCCCGACGCGTCGGTCGAGACCGCGATGCCGCGGCCGGTGGCTTCGTCGACGCGCAACATGCCACCGTCGGCGTGCTCGGCCAGCACGGTGTTGCCGCGCACGTAGCGGTCGTACTGCTCGGTGATGAACCCGCGGCTGCACAGATGCGGGCTGCCCAGTAGCGCAAGCAAAGTCTCCCGCAGCTCGGCCCCGCTGGCGGGTCGCGGCAGCCGGTCCGAGCGGTCGGCGTTCAGGGCGTCCTGCGAATCGGGACGTGCGACCGGCCGCTGATACACCGGGCCTTCGTGCGCGACGGTGCGCGGGGGCACGTCGACGACGGTCTCGCCGCACCAGGTGATCCGCAACCGGTCGCCCTCGGTCACCTCGCCGATCACCGTGGCCAGCACGTCCCACTTGCGGCACACCGCCATGAAGGCGTCCACGTTCTCCGGAGCGACGACCGCGCACATCCGCTCCTGGGATTCGCTGCACAGCACCTCGGCGGGCGTCATCTCCTTGGCGCGCAGCGGGACGTTGTCGAGCTGCACCGACATCCCGCCATCGCCGGCTGACGCTAATTCTGATGTAGCACAAGCCAATCCGGCACCACCGAGGTCCTGGATGCCGATCACCAGCTTCCCCGCGTAGAGCTCGAGGCAGCACTCGATGAGCACTTTCTCCATGAACGGGTCGCCCACCTGGACCGACGGCAGCTTCTTGCGAGATCCGGCGGCGTCGAACGTGTCCGACGCCAGCACCGACACCCCACCGATGCCGTCCAGACCGGTCCGTGCGCCGAACAGGATGATCTTGTTGCCGGCACCCGAGGCGAACGCCAGATGCAGGTCCTCCTGGCGTAATACGCCGACGCACAGCGCGTTGACCAACGGGTTGCCCGCGTAGCACGCGTCGAAGACGGTCTCGCCGCCGATGTTGGGCAGGCCCAGCGAGTTGCCGTAGCCCCCGATGCCGCGCACCACGCCGTCGAGCACGCGGCGCGTGTCGGGGGCGTCGGCGGCGCCGAACCGGAGCTGGTCCATCACCGCGACGGGTCGCGCGCCCATGGCCATGATGTCGCGCACGATGCCGCCGACACCGGTGGCCGCGCCCTGGTAGGGCTCGACGTAGGACGGGTGGTTGTGCGATTCCACCTTGAACGTGACCGCCCAGCCGTCGCCGATGTCGACGACACCGGCGTTCTCGCCGATGCCGGCCAGCATGCCGGCGCGCATCTCGTCGGTCGTGGTCTCGCCGAAGTAGCGCAGGTGCACCTTCGAGGACTTGTAGGAGCAGTGCTCGCTCCACATCACCGAGTACATCGCGAGCTCGGTGTCGGTGGGCCGCCGGCCCAGGATCTCGCGGATCCGCTGGTACTCGTCGTCTTTGAGGCCCAGCTCACCGAACGGTTGCGGTTGGTCGGGCGTGGTCGCGGCATGCGAGACGGTGTCGATCGACCCGGGGACGGTCACGCCGAACAGTCTAAGGTGACGCCGCCCTGGGCGCCCGGACGCGGTGGCGAAGGTTCGTGCCCCCGGCGCGGGGGTAGCGGCCCGGGAACCGAAAAGGCACCGAGGATGGAGAACTACCTCAAGGACGCCGAGGAGCTGCTGGCCAAGCGGCTCTGAGTCACGAGAGCGAGGGTGTGGCGGTGCGTGGGTGACTCGCCGGAGCGGCCCACGCGCCGCCGGCCCCGGCCGTCAGCCGGTGATCGCCGCCAGCGCCGACGCCGTCTCCAGGTCGCCGTAGGCGTGCGAATACCGTTGCGCCAGAGCGATGGCGATGTCGGGGCGCTGCCACAGTTCGCCGGCACTGGCGGTGCACAGCCACAGCGTCAGGCCGTGCGCCACCGACGCCCGGTACCGCAGCCAGATCTCGTCGGGGGTCGGCAGCTGTTCGCCCGGCAGGCCGAGCGCGTCGCGGTACTTTTCGAGCAGGTCGCGTTCGCTGCGGCGACGGTCCTCGACCGTCAGGGCACCCTGCAGGAAATAGCCCAGGTCGAGCGACCAGTTGCCGCGCCGGGCGACCTGCCAGTCCAGGAAGCCGACACGGTCGTCGGGCAGCACGTAGGTGTTGCCGATGTGCGGGTCGCCGTGCAACAGCGTTTGCGGCGAGGTGGTCAGCGTGCGGATGTAGGGCTTCCAGACCGATTCGATCAGTCCGTCGATGGTCAGCGAGGTCACCGCGGTGGGCGTGTCGGCGCTGAGGCGTTCGAGCGCGGCGGGCAGCGGGGCCATCTCCATGCCGTCCCACGGCAGGAACGGTTCCAGCCAGCTCAGGGCAGGTTCGCGCAGTACGCGTTCGCCCCAGTACCGGCCATGCATGCGGCCCAGGCCCCGCACGCCGTCCGCCGCCTGCTCCACGGTCATCGGCCTGGTCGCGTCGCGGGGGTCGGCGCCGCGGGCGGTGAGGTCTTCCATGACCATGACGAAGTCGTAGCCGGCCTCGTCGATGAGGGCGGTGTAGACGTGGGGATGCTCCAGCGGCAGCCGCACCCCGTAGGAGAACAGGCGGGGCTCGTGGAACATGCCGCTGGTCATCCGGATCATCTCTTTGTGGTCGGGATCGGCGGCCTTGACGAACACCGACGCGGGCCCGCTCCCGCTCCGGTAGCTCAGGCCGAGGCGGGGCGCGCCGGTTGGTGCCGTCGTCACGCACCTCGACGGTCACGGTGTCGACGACGGCGCCGGGATGGTCGGCGGCCAGCGCGGCCGATATCCACGCCGGGGTGATCTCGCCGAACTCGTTGGGAACCGACAATGACGTGGCACTCATGTGTGGCCTTTCTGTCCCGGATTAAGACACGATACGTGTCGTTTCCCAGAAATTCCCAGGACAGCCACCCGGCCGCCCGCATAGGCTGCGCATATGCCTGAGGAGCGGGCCGGCCGGCCACGGGACAGCCGACTGCACCACGCGATACTCGAGGCCACCCGCGCGCTGCTGACCACCGGCAGCTACGCCGATCTGTCGATGGAAAGCGTCGCGGCCCGCGCGGGGGTGGGCAAGAAGACGCTCTACCGGCGGTGGCCGTCGAAGGCCCCGATGGTCGCCGAGGCGGTGCTGGAGGCCTACGGCGGGTCGGGATCGTTTCCGGTCGCCCAGACCGAAGACGTCCGCGCCGACCTGCGGGCCTGGCTCGACGAGCACGCCGCGTTCCTGGCCGACCCGCCGAACGCCGCGTTGGTGCGGGCGCTCGTCGCCGCGGCGGCAGCGCGGCCGGCCGACGGCGAGGACCTCTACCGGCAGCTGAGCGCCCCGCAACTGGACGGGTTGACGACGCGGCTGAGCCGGGGCGTCGAGGACGGAGAACTCAAGGCGGACGCCGACCTGGACGCCGTCGCGGAGGCCTTGATCGGCATGCTGCTGTTACGGGCGCTGACCGGCGCCGGCGAGGAAGCCCCGCGCGGATTCGATGGACTGCTCGAGGCAGTCCTCAGCGGGGTCGCCACCAAGGCCCGGCACTAGTCCGGGCACAGGAACGCGCGCATCGCCGCCGCGTAGGCGGCCACGTCGTGCGCGCCCATCAGCTCGCGCGCGGAGTGCATCGCGAGCTGGGCCGCGCCGACGTCGACGGTCGGGATGCCCGTCCGGGCCGAGGCCAGCGGCCCGATCGTGGAACCGCACGGCAGGTCCGCCCGGTGCTCGTAGCGTTGCAGACCCACCCCGGCCTGCCGGCAGGCCAGCGCGAAGGCCGCGGCCGTGCGCCCGTCGGTGGCATAGCGCAGGTTCGGGTGCACCTTGAGGACCGGCCCGGCGTTGACCGCGATCGGGTGGCCGGGCTCGTGCCGTTCCGGGTAGTTGGGGTGGGTGGCATGCGCCATGTCCGCCGAGGCCAGCAGCGACGCCGGCAGTCGGCGCAGAAAGTCGTCGCGAGTGCCGCCGGCCGCGAGCACGATCCGTTCCAGGACGGTGCTCAGCAGGTTGGACTGCGCGCCGTGGTCCGAGGTCGAACCGACCTCCTCGTGGTCGAAGAGCACCAACACCGGCAGGAAGCCGCGCGGCGCCGAGCCCGGCTCGAAGGCCAGCAGCGCCTCCATGCCCGCATAGCAGCTGGCCAGGTTGTCCAGCCGGGGAGCGCTCAACAGATCGGCCTCGGCGCCGACCACCGTCGAGGGCGTCGGGTCGTGTGTCATCAGGTCGGCGGCCAGCACGTCGGACGCCGCCACCCCGGCGCGCTCGGCGACGTAGCCTACGAACGCTCCCGGCTGCCCGCCGACCCCCCATACCGCGTTGAGGTGTCGCTGCGGGTCCAGGGTCAGCGACTTGCGGTCCTCGGCCAGATGGATGGCCAGTTGGGGCACCCGCAGGAGTGGGTCGTCGATCCGGACGAGCCGGTGGCCGAGCCCAGTGCCGTCGCGGAACGTCAGGCGCCCGCTGATGCCGAGGTCGCGGTCCAGCCAGGAGTTGAGCCACGCTCCCCCGTAGGGCTCCAGCGCGACCACCCGCCAGCCGGCGACGAGCCGGTCGGGGTGCTGTTTGACCCGCAGGTTGGGGCTGTCGGTGTGGGCGCCGACGATGCGGAACGGGCCGTCGGCGCCCGCGGAGTTCCAGGCGACCAGTGACCCGGCCCGCACGGTGAAGTAGCGGCCGGGCCCATCCGGCCAGCGATCGGCCTCGGCGAGTTCGGTGTAGCCGGCGCCGCGCAGTCGCGCGGCCACCGTGGCGCAGGCGTGAAACGGCGACGGGGAGGCGTCGATGAAGTCGCAGAGGCCGCGCGCGCTGGCGGTCATCGTCCCGTCTGTTCGCTCACCGGACACGTCCACCATCATGGCTGCCGGCCCGGCGGCGTTCACGATAGGGTCAAAAGAGTGCCGCCCGTTCAGCCACAACCCATCCTCGCACCGCTGACGCCCGCCGCGATTTTCCTCGTGGTCACGATCGACGAGGGCGGGGAGGCGGCCGTGCACGACGCCCTGCCCGACCTTTCGGGACTGGTCCGGGCGCTGGGCTTCCGCGACCCGGCCAAGCGGCTGTCGATGATCACCTCCATCGGTTCCGACGCCTGGGACCGGTTGTTCAGTGGTCCGCGGCCCGCCGAACTGCACCCGTTCGTCGCACTGACCGGACCGCGGCACACGGCCCCGGCCACCCCCGGCGACGTGCTGTTCCACATCCGGGCCGAGAGCATGGACGTCTGTTTCGAGTTGGCCGGGCGCGTCCTCAAGGCCATGGCCGGTGCGGTCACCGTCGTCGACGAGGTCCACGGGTTCCGGTTCTTCGACAACCGCGACCTGCTGGGGTTCGTCGACGGCACCGAAAACCCGGACGGTCCAATCGCGCGGAGCGCCACCATGATCGGCGACGAGGACCCCGGCTTCGCCGGGTCGTGCTACGTCCACGTGCAGAAGTACGTGCACGACATGCCGGAGTGGGAGTCGCTGCCGGTAGCCGAGCAGGAACGCGTGGTGGGCCGCACCAAGCTCGACGACATCGAACTCGACGAGGACGTCAAGCCCACCGACTCCCACGTCGCGCTCAACGTCATCGCCGACGACGACGGCACCGAGCTGAAGATCGTGCGGCACAACATGCCGTTCGGCGAGGTGGGCAAGGGCGAGTACGGCACCTACTTCATCGGCTATTCGCGCCGGCCCGCGGTGACCGAGCAGATGATGCGCAACATGTTTCTCGGCGATCCGCCGGGGAATACCGACCGCATACTCGATTTCTCCACCGCGCTGACCGGGGGGATGTTCTTCTCCCCCACCGTCGACTTCCTCGACGGCCCACCGGCGCTGCCCGGCGCGCCGGGACATCGGGGCGGTTCGGCGTCCGACCCCACCTCTGAAAGCGGCTCACTGTCGATCGGCAGCCTGAAAGGAACCTCCTGATGAACAACCTCTACCGCGAGCTGGCACCGGTCACCGAAGCGGCATGGAAAGAAATCGAAACCGAGGCCACGCGGACGTTCAAACGCCACATCGCCGGCCGGCGGGTGGTCGACGTCAGCGGCCCCGGCGGGCCGGCGACCGCGGCGGTCAGCACGGGACGGCTGGTCGACGTGCAGTCCCCCACCGACGGCGTGGTCGCTCACCTGCGCGCCAGCAAACCGCTTGTGCGGCTGCGGGTTCCGTTTACCCTGTCCCGCTACGAGATCGACAACGTGGAACGTGGTGCGCTGGACGCCGACTGGGACCCGGTCAAGGCCGCCGCCAAGAAACTGGCGTTCGTCGAGGACCGCGCGATCTTCGAGGGCTACCCCGCCGCATCGATCGACGGCATCCGCAGCTGCACCTCCAACCCCCCGGTGACGTTGCCGGAGGACCCGCGCGACATGCCCGATGCGATCTCGCAGGCGTTGACCGCCCTGCGGCTGGCCGGTGTCGACGGGCCGTATTCGGTGCTGCTGTCCGCCGAGGTCTATACCAAGGTCAGCGAGACCACCGAACACGGATATCCGATCCGTGAGCACCTCAGCCGGCTGGTCGGCGGCGACATCATCTGGGCGCCCGCCATCGACGGCGCCATGGTGCTGACCACGCGCGGCGGCGACTTCGACCTGCAGTTGGGCACCGACGTCGCGATCGGTTACACCAGCCACGACACCGACACGGTGCACCTGTACCTGCAGGAGACGATGACGTTCCTGTGCTACACCGCGGAGGCGTCGGTCTGCCTGGGCTGCTAGCCGACCGCGCCGGCGCTACAGGTCCAGGACGAGCTCTGCGGTGCCGCCGAGCAGATCCCCGCGCGGTGAGCGCGTCGCGGATGTCGCTCATGAATCGGGTCGGGCCGCACAGATAGACCGCGGCGTCCGCCGGGAGGCCCAGCTGCGCGATGGCGTTCCGGTCCAGGCGCCCTTGCGTTTGCGTGTACACCACAACCTGCCGGACATTGGGCAGGGAACCGATCAGGGTGGTGACTTCCGCGGCGAAGGCCTGGCTGTCGGGGTTGGTGGTGTGCACCATCCCATAATCCGGGGCGTCTGCGCGTTACCCTGGCGCGATGGCCGAGTCCGATGTTCAGGACGAACAGCGGTTGACCGCCAAGGGGCGCGCCACCCGCGATCGCATCGTGCAGGCCGCCGCCCAGCTGATCGTCGCCGACGGCCTGGCCACCGCCAACATGGAGAACGTCCGCAGGGCGGCCTCGGTGAGCGGGTCGCAACTCGCGCACTACTTCGCCGACAAGGCCGCGCTGATCCGGGCCGTCCTCCGGCACCGGATCGGCGTGGTTCTGGACTTTCACCAACAATCCGCGCTGCACGGCCTGGAGTCGTTCGACGACTTCGAGCGGTGGATCGATCTCAACATCCGCCACCTGCGCCGCATCGGGTACGTCGGCACGCCGACCTACCATGCCCTGGCCGCGCAGCTGGCTAAGTCCGACGACGCCACGCGCGCCACGTTGGCGGAAGGGTACGCGCGCTGGATCGATCTGCTGGCCAACGCGATTCAGCGGATGAAGGACAGCGGCGCGCTCCGCGAGGACGCCGACCCGCGCCGACTCGCCCTGGTCGCCGTCAGCGCCCACCAGGGGGGCGGCATGTTGGCGTTCACCTACCGGGCGGAATGGCCGCACGCCGACGCCACCCGGTTCGCCGTCAACTATCTCCGCATGTTCGCCACCGATCCAGCCGAACGGAGCCCCCGTCCGCCCAGACGTCGAGGGCGCAGCCGTGACTGAGGATTCGCGCTTAACCCGCAAGGGACTGGCGACCCGGTCGCGCATCGTCGACGTGGCCGCCCGCCTCATCTTCGAGCGCGGCATCGCCAACACCAGCATCGATCAGGTGCGGCGCGCGGCGAAAGTGGGCGGATCGCAGATCTCGCACTACTTCCGCGACAAACACGAGCTGACGCGCCACGTGGTCGCCGCGCGCCGCTCCGACGTGCAGTCCTTTCATACGCGACCGCAGTTCGCTTCCCTCGACTCCCTCGAGGCCCTGCAGGCGTGGGCCGATGCCTGCGTGGCCGACATCGACGCCGTGTACCGGGTGGGTGGCTGCATCTACGGCTCGCTGGCCGGCGAACTCATCGACGCCGACGACGAGATACACGCCGACCTCTCCGCCGGATACGACGAGTGGATCGACTTGTTCCGGACGGGCCTGGCCGCGATGCGCGACCGCGGAGAGCTGCGCGCCGAGGCCGATCCGCGCCACCTGGCCGTGGTGCTGGTCGTCGCGCACCAGGGCGGCGCCATGCTCACCCATGCCACCGGTGACGCGGATCCGCTGCGGTTCGCCGTGAATGCCGCCGTGGATTATGTGCGTTCCTTCGCGACCCGGTCCGCGCCGGTCGACGGACGCCCCGAGCGGCGTGGGCGCGAGCTGGACAATTATGGGTATTCTAGCCCGTAATATTGGGATATAGATCCCATTAGATGCGAGGAGCGGGAGGGCGGCAGGATTTGCCGGGCGTCACGCTGGTCGGCCCGGGCGTCACCGAGATCCTGCACTCGGCCACCGTCGCCGTCGCCGGCCGGGTGCCGGTCGACCGGTTGTGGCACGCGGTGCCCTGCTTCCCGACGATCAGCGAACTGTGGCTGAGACTGCTCGAAGCGTATCGGGACGCCCCGCGCGACAATTGAGCGATGGCGACCTCGGACGGTTTTCACCCCGACTTCGACGACGTGACGGCAGGGGCACCACGGGTGCACCACGTCCGGGCGTCTGACCTCAGCTCCGACACCGCGCAGTCGGAGGGAATGCGGCGCTTCGCCGCCCTGTCCGGCCGGTCGGTCGGCGCGGCGAAGCTGTGGATGGGCGAGACGCACGTGGCCCCGGGGGCCGTGTCGTCCAACCACCATCACGGCGAGTCCGAGACCGCGATCTACGTGCGCAGCGGTCATCCGGAGTTCGTCTTCCACGACGGCGTCCGGGAGGTACGTGTCGCGACCGCTCCGGGCGACTACGTCTTCGTTCCGCCCTACCTGCCGCATCGCGAAGAAAATCCCGACCCGACGACACCGGCCGAGGTCGTGATCGCCCGCAGCACGCAGGAGGCCATCGTGGTCAATCTGCCGGGGCTGTATCCGCTCTGAGTCGGCGTGCCGATTCAGAGCGCGACGCCGCCACTCAGCCAATTCTCAACGGATTCTTCGGTTTTGGCCAGCCTGGCTCCTAGGCTGCGCAAAGCCACTGTCAGCAGCATGGATTCATGACGAGTGAGCCGCTGTGCGCCGACCTGATCGAACGTTACCTGCGTACCCGCGGAAGCCGGTATTTCCGCGGCAGGCACGACGGCGATTTCTTCTACGTCGCCAACACCCGCCCGCGTCGGCTGCACGTGCACCTCGAGGTGTGCCCCGCGCACGACGACGTGCTGGTGGTTCGGGTGGTTCCCGCGTGTTTCTTCCCCGCCACCGATCGACCGTGGCTGACCCACCTCGCAGACGGCTGGAATCGGCAGGATCGCGAAGTCACCGCGATCGTGCACAATTCCTGCGACCCGCAGCGCATCGGGGTGATCGCGCGCCGGTCGCAGTGGATTCGCGGTGATATCGCCTTCGAGGATTTCTCGCGCTTCGTGGACAACACGATCGCGGCCGCGATCGAACTGTTCGGCGAGCTGACCCCGGTTGTGGAGTGGCACCCGGAGCAGCCGCTGCTGCGCGATGCCGGCTGAGTACCGCCGCCGGGGTATCGGCTCAGACCGCGAGAACGGCGTCCAGTGCCGAATAGAACAGGCCCAGCCCGTCGTCGGACGGCCCGGTCAGTGCCTCGATGGCATGCTCGGGATGGGGCATCAGGCCGACCACCCGCCCGTTGGCCGAGCTGACGCCCGCGATGTCGTGCAGCGAGCCGTTGACGTTGTCGTGGTAGCGGAACACCACCCGGCCCTCGTCCTCGAGCTCGGCGAGCACGTCCCGGGGCGCCACGTAGCGGCCCTCGCCGGATTTGAGGGGGATCAGGATGTCCGCGCCCGGCTCGTACCGCGACGTCCAGGCCGTCGCGGTGGACGCCACCGTCAGCCACACGTCGCGGCAGACGAAATGCAGGCCCACGTTGCGAGTGAGCGCACCGGGCAGCAGCCCCGCCTCGCACAGGACCTGAAAACCGTTGCAGATGCCCAGCACCGGCATCCCGCGTGCCGCGGCGCCGACCACTTCGGCCATCACCGGGGCGAACCGGGCGATCGCCCCCGCCCGCAGGTAGTCGCCGTAGGAGAACCCGCCGGGTACCACCACGGCGTCGACGGCCTTGAGGTCGGCGTCGGCGTGCCAGAGGCTGACGGGTTCGGCGCCGACACGCCGTACCGCGCGGGCGGCGTCGGCGTCGTCGAGCGACCCCGGGAACGTGATGACCCCGACGCGCACCGTCACCTCGCCTCCCGCGTGATCGTCCAGTCCTCGATCACGGTGTTGGCCAGCAGCGACTCCGCGATCTCGGCGAGCACGGAGTCGTCGACGGTGTCGTCGACCTCGAGCTCGAATCGCTTGCCCTGCCGCACATCCGAGATGCCGGGATGACCCAGCCGACCGAGCGCGCCGACAATGGCCTGACCCTGCGGGTCGAGAATCTCCGCTTTGGGCATCACGTTGACGATCACCCTGGCCACCGGCGCCCTCCTCTTCGTGTCGGCGCCAACCTTACCGGTCACAGGCACGAGGCGATGTAGGCCTCGCACAGGGGCGCGGCCATGGCGCTGAGCACCGGCTCGTCGGCCATCGCGGGCCAGGGCACCTGCGGCGGGGCCGACGACCACAGCGTGAGCTCGGCGATCGTGCTGCTCGACGGGTGGGCGAGCAGGTAGGTGTGCACGATGACCGGCCCGGAGATCACCGCGGCCGCGCGGTCGGGCCCGTCGGTGGTGACCGACGGCGATTCCAGCGGTGCCCCGCGCTGGCAGCCGCGCAGCGCGGCGACGGCGTCGCCGAACACCGCGGTCGCGGTCGGGCCGCCGCGGGCCGTATCGCCGCGCCAGTGCAGGATCTGAGCCTGCAGTTGCCACTGGCCTTCTGGGTGCACGACGGTCGCCCGGGCGGCGACCGCGCCGGCGCGCGGGTCGTGCGGGACCGCCGGCGTGGCACACACCTCCTCGAACCGGAACCGGGCGCCGGCGCCGATACCGGTGATCTGCACCGCCAGACCGGCCGGTGCGGGCCAGTGGTAGACGGAGTCCAGCGGCACGGCACGCGCCGGGATCCACGCGGTGGCCGGGACCTGGTCGCAGACGGGCGGGCAGGTTTCCGGCTCCGCCTGCGCGGACACCACGACGACCAGGGAACCCGCCAGGCAACCGGCGATCACGAACATCGCCAGGATCACCCGCATCGGCACCGCCTTCGTCCGGGCACAATCGTAGACATGCAGCTGACGCATTTCGGGCACTCGTGCCTACTCGCCGAATTCGGCCACACCCGCGTGCTCTTCGACCCCGGTACTTTCGCGCACGGCTTCGAGGGGATCACCGGCCTGACGGCCATCCTGGTCACCCACCAGCACCCCGACCACATCGATGCCACGCGGCTGCCCGCACTGCTCGAGGGCAACCCGGACGCCGCGCTGTACGCCGACCCGCAGACGACCGCCCAATTGGGTGAGCCGTGCCGGGAAGTACACGTCGGCGACGAGCTGCGGATCGGGGAGGTGACCGTGCGGGCCGTCGGCGGCAGGCACGCGGTGATACACCCGGAAATCCCTGCGATAGAGAATCTTTCGTATCTGGTGGGCGACGCCGACCATCCGGCCAGGCTGATGCATCCCGGTGACGCGCTGTTCGTGCCCGACGAGCCGGTCGACGTGCTCGCCGCCCCGGCGGCCGCGCCCTGGATGCGCATCTCGGAGGCCGTCGACTACCTGCGCGCGGTCGCGCCCGCGCGCGCGGTGCCCATCCACCAGGGCGTCGTCGCACCCGAGGCCAGGGGCCTCTACTACGGGCGGCTCACCGAGATGACCGACACCGACTTCCAGGTGTTACCCGAGGAAAGCGCGGTCAGCTTCTAGGGCGAGCAGAACTCAGGTGATGTCGTCGGCCGCGCCCCGACCGGCCGCACGCCCGGAGAAGATGCAGCCACCCAGGAAAGTGCCCTCCAGCGCCCGGTAGCCGTGCACGCCGCCGCCGCCGAAGCCCGCCACCTCACCGGCCGCGTACAGCCCGGTGAGCCGGGTGCCGTCGGCCTTGAGCACGCGCGCCTGCAGGTCGGTTTCGATGCCGCCCAGGGTTTTTCGGGTCAGGATGTGCAGCTTGACCGCGATCAGCGGCCCGGCCTTCGGGTCGGTGAGCCGGTGGGGCGCCACCACCCGGGTGAAGCGGTCGCCCAGGTAGCCGCGGGCGGCGCGGATCGCGGTGACCTGCCCGTCCTTGCTGAACCTGTTGGCGACCTCGCGATCGCGGGCGGTCACCTCGGCCGCCACGGTGGAGTAATCCAACGGCGCCACGTCGGGCAGCTTGTTCATCGCGGCCACCAGCTCACGCAGCGAATCGGCGCTGACGAAGTCCGCACCGCGGTCGACGAACGCCTGCACCGGGGCCGGCGGGCCGGAACTGGCCCGGTTACGCAGCAGCGCGCGCACGCTCTGCCCGGTCAGGTCGGGATTCTGCTCCTGGCCCGACAAGGCGAATTCCTTCTCGATGATCCTGGCGTTGAGGATGAACCAGGTGTAGTCGTACCCGGACTTGGTGATGTATTCCAGCGTGCCCAGGGTGTCGAACCCCGGGTACAGCGGGACCGGCAGCCGCTTGCCGGCCCCGTCCAGCCACAGCGACGACGGCCCCGGGATGATCCGGATGCCGTGCAGCGGCCAGACCGGCTCGTAATTGGTGATGCCCTCGGTGTAATGCCACATCCGGTCGGGGTTGATCACCCGCGCACCGGCCCGCTGTGCGATGTCGATCATCCGGCCGTCGACGTGGGCGGGGACGCCGCTGAGCAGCTGCCCGGGGACCCGGCCCATCCGCTCGGGCCAGTTCTTGCGCACCAGATCGTGGTTGCCGCCGATGCCGCCGCTGGTGACGATCACCGCAGGGGCACGAAACTCGAATTGCGCCACCGCTTTTCGCGAGGAAGGCATCCCGCGCGGGGCGGTGCTGGGTTCCAGCACGCTACCCCGGACGCCGGTGACCGCGCCGCCTTCGAGGATCAACTCGTCGACCTGGTGGCGGTGCGCGAAGCGCACGGTCGAGCGGTCGCGCAGCCGGCGGGCGAAGATCTCGACCAGGGCCGGTCCCGTGCCCCAGGTGATGTGGAAGCGCGGCACCGAATTGCCGTGTCCCAGCGCATCGTATCCGCCCCGTTCGGCCCAGCCGACCAGCGGGAAGAGCTTCAGGCCCCGGGCACGCAGCCAACTGCGCTTCTCCCCGGCCGCGAAATCGACGTAGGCGTAGGCCCATTGCCGGGGCCAGTAGTCCTCGTCCCGGTCGAAAGCCGCCGTCCCCAGCCAGTCCTGCAACGCGAGTTCATGGCTGTCGCGGATTCCCAGGCGACGCTGTTCGGGGCTGTCGACGAAGAACAGCCCGCCGAACGACCAGAAGGCCTGCCCGCCCAGGTTGGCGCTGTTCTCCTGGTCGAGGACCAGCACCCGCAGGCCGCGTTCGACGAGTTCGCAGGCCGCCACCAGCCCCGCCAGACCGGCTCCGACGACGATCGCGTCGGCGACGAACCCGCCGGCCGAAGTATCGCTCATGTCGGACCAGGGTAGTGCCCCGACCGAGCCGTGGGATCAGGCGGCGTCGACGATCGCCTTGTCGCGTTGCCAGTGGTACACCGTCGGCGTGCAGCCGTGCATCAGCGCCAGGTCAACGGCGTCGAGCATAGCCTGGTGCGGGCCCGGCTTGCGCAGCTGACGGGCGGCGACCGCCACCCGCACCATGCCGCCCCGGCGGGCGATCCGCTCCGCGGACAGCACCACCATCCGGCACCACCAGGGTTCGGTCAGGAATCCTTCGCCGATACCGAGGACCCGGGCGCGCACGGTGGTGTGCCGGACCAGGTCGGTGACCCCGTGCAGGTCCGCGAGCAACCGAAATCCGTTCTGCGGCAGAGCCTTGACGACGCCCGGCGACACGACCCAGCCCGGCGCGGCGAACAGCCGGGTGCGCAGCCCGAGATGCTCGAGCACCCGGTCGGCTGCCGTCAGGCGCAGCCTGGCCTCGTGCGCCCGCAGCATCGCGAATTCGGCGCGCCGCTTCTTGGTGGCCGCGTCGTCGTAGCCGTGCAGCACGATGGCGTCGCCGCCGGCACGCCGGGCGGTCAGCCACTCGACGGTCCGCGGGTCGCGGTCGAGCCGGTAGTCCCCTTTGAGCCTCGGAGCCACCAGCAACGACACCGGCACGTTGCGGGCATCCATTTCCGCGCAGAACGCCTCGACGTCGGCCAAGGTGCGGTCACCTATGCCCGAGATCGAGACGATCAAGTTTCCAGACACGTACGTAGTTTGCCGATTCCAAGTTTCGGGACGGTGAAGGACACGCAGACGGCAGGCGTATATCGCGCCGCCTCGCCGCCGCGCCGCCCGCAAACCCCTCCTGCGTCCGGCGTCCGATGCGGGGCCGTGCACCGCCCGCCCCCGCTCCGATCCAGCAAACGACTGGCGGCGTCGGCGGGTCGACGGTTCGATATGCTAAGCAACGCCATGGAAAAGGCTCCAGCCGTCCCGCCGTCCGCCGCCACCACCCCGCAGCGGGCGGCCGGTGAGCGCGAGTATCCCGACAAGCTGGACGCAGCGCTGCTGCGGATCGCCGGGGTGTGCATCCTGGCCACGGTGATGTCGATCCTGGACGTCACCGTCGTCAGCGTCGCCCAGCGCACCTTCATCGCCCAGTTCTCATCCACTCAGGCCGTGGTCGCCTGGACGATGACCGGCTACATGTTGGCCCTGGCCACGGTCATCCCGGTAACGGGTTGGGCTGCCGACAGGTTCGGCACCAAACGGCTGTTCATGGGCTCGGTCCTGGCGTTCACGCTGGGCTCGCTGCTGTGTGCGCTGGCGCCGGACATCCTGCTGCTCATCGCCTTTCGGGCGGTGCAGGGCATCGGGGGTGGCATGCTGCCGCCGCTCGGCTTCATGATCTTGACCCGCGAGGCGGGCCCCGGGCGGCTCGGCCGCCTGATGTCGATCCTGAGCGTCCCCATGCTGCTCGCCCCGATCTGCGGGCCGATCCTGGGCGGTTGGCTCATCGACACCGCCGGCTGGAGGTGGATCTTTTTGATCAACCTGCCGATCGGTCTGCTCACGACCGCCCTCGCGGCGGTCGTGTTCGCCAGGGACCAGCCGTCGCGATCGGAGACGTTCGACCTCGTCGGCGTGCTGCTGCTTTCCCCCGGCCTGGCCACGTTCCTGTTCGCGGTGTCCTCCATCCCGGGTCGCGGAACGGTCGCAGATCGGCACGTGTTGATACCGGCGGCGGTCGGGCTGGCGCTGATCGTGGTCTTCGTCCTGCACGCCTGGTATCGGGCCGATCACCCGCTGATCGACCTGCGGCTGTTCAAGAACCGGGTGGTCACCCACGCCAACGTGACGATGACGCTGTTCGCGGTCGCGTTCTTCGGGGCGGCGCTGCTGCTCCCGAGCTACTTCCAGCAGGTGTTGCACCAGACGCCGACGCAAGCCGGATTCCACATGATCCCGCAGGGCCTCGGCGCGATGCTGACCATGCAGCTGGCCGGCCCGATCGTGGACCGCCGGGGGCCCGGCAAGGTTGTGCTGGCCGGCATCGCGCTCATCACCACCGGCCTGGGCACGTTCGCCTACGGCGTGGCCAGGCAGGCCGACTACCACCCCACACTGCTGACCGGGCTGGTGATCATGGGCATGGGCATGGGCTGCGCCATGATGCCCCTGTCGGTGGCGGCGGTGCAGACGCTGGCCCCGCACCAGATCGCCCGCGGATCGACGCTGATCAGCGTCTTGCACCAGGTGGGCGGCTCGGTCGGCACGGCGCTGATGTCGGTGATCCTGACGAGCCAGTTCAACCGAAGCGAAAACATCCGCGCCGCAAACAAAATGGCGCTGCTGCAGCAGAGCGCGGCCAGGCTCGGTGTGCCCCTCGACAAGTCCGCGGTCCCCGAGCAGACCTTCAGCCACCACTTCGCCGGCGACCTGCTGCACGACCTCTCAAACGCCTACACCGCTGTGTTCGCGCTCGCGGCGGCGCTGGTGGCGTCCACTCTCATCCCCGCCTGGTTCCTGCCCAGACAGCCCGCCCGCGAATTCCTCACTCCGGCAAGATGACCCCACTCATCCGCGGCCGTAGCGACCGGGGTCGGCAACCGCCAGCAACCACGCATACTGGAACGCCGTCTCCTGCCACGCCTTGTAACGGCCGCTGACGCCGCCATGGCCGGCGTTCATCTGCGTCTTCAACAGCACCGGGGCGCCGTCGGCGTTGGCGTGGCGCAGCGCCGCTACCCACTTGGCCGGCTCCACGTAGTACACCCGGGTGTCGTTCAGCGACGTCATCGCCAAAATCGCCGGATACGGCTTCTCCTCCACGTTCTCGTACGGCGAATACGACTTCATGTAGGCGTAGACATCCTTGTCGCTCAACGGGTTTCCCCATTCGTCCCACTCGGTGACGGTCAGCGGCAGGGAGGGGTCCAAGATCGTGGTCAAGGGGTCGACGAACGGGACCTGCGCAAGGATGCCGGCGAACAGGTCCGGCGCCAGATTGGCCACCGCGCCCATCAGCAGGCCGCCCGCGCTGCCACCCAACGCCACCAGCTGCCGCGGACTGGTTAGCCCCGAGTCCACCAGATGCCTTGCCGCCGCTACGAAGTCGCTGAAACTGTTCTTCTTGGCCAGCAGCTTGCCGTGCTCGTACCAGAGCCGGCCCATCTCGCCGCCGCCGCGGACGTGGGCGATGACGAACACCATGCCGCGGTCCAGCAGCGACAGCCGGGCGATAGAGAATGCCGGATCGGTGCAGATCTCGTAGGCGCCGTAGCCGTAGAGCAACGCCGGAGCGGGGAATTCGGTCCCGGTGCGGTACACGATCGACAAGGGAACCCGGGTGCCGTCGTCGGCGCGCGCCCAGTCGCGCCGCTCCACGTAGTCGCCGGGCCGGTAGTCGCCGAGCACCGGTTGTTCCCGCAGTAGGGTCCGCTGCCCGGTGGCCAGGTCGATGTCGTAGATCCGCACCGGGGTGACGAAGGACCCGACCCTGATCCGCAGCTTCGGGGACTCCCAGCTGGGGTCGGCGCCCGCGCTGACCCACATCAGCTCGGAGTCCGACGAAATCTCCTCGGGCTCACCGTAACCGCCGTCGGCGTCCAGAGGCCACAACTGGACGCGGGGCAGCGCCTCGCGCCGGTAGCTCACCACCAGATGGTCGGCGAACGCGTCCACGCCCTCGAGCCGGACGTCGTCGCGGTGCTCGATCAGGGTGCGCTGCCGGGTGGCATCCTCGACCGGGGATTCGACCAGGGTGAAGTTGACCGCGCCGTCGTTGTGCAGGATCAGGAACCGGTCGCGACCCCCCACCGCGTGTTCCACCGAGTAGTCGACGCCTTCGTGCCGTGGCAGCACGACGCTGAACCCCGCTTCCGGGTCGGCGGCGTCCGCATACCGCCACTCGGAGGTGATCGCCGAGGCCGCGTTGAGCAGAACGTAGGCCTTGCTCCGGGTCAGCCCCACCCCGAGCCAGAACCGTTCGTCGGCCTCGTGATACACCAGTTCCGCCGGCTCGCCGGAGCCGAGCCGGTGCCGCCAGACCTTGTCGGGGCGGTGGGCGGCATCCAGGGTCAGGTAGTACACGGTGCGGTTGTCGGCCGCCCACGTTCCTCCGCCCGCGATGTCGGCGATCTCGTCCGGGTACTGCTCGCCGGTGCGTAAATCGCGGAACCGCAACGTATAACGCTCGTCGCCGACCGTGTCGACGGAGTATGCCAGCAAGTTGCCGTCCAGGCTGACCATGGCCGCGCCCAGCGCGAAGAACTCGTGGCCCTCGGCCTCGGCGTTCGAGTCGAGCAGGATCTGCTCACCGGGCACTACGGTGTTCTCGTCCAGCGTCGGCGGGATCCAGTCGCCGGGATCGGCGATCGGGCAACGACACTGGACGCGGTACTGCTTGCCCTCGAACGTCCGTGAGTAGTACCACCAGTCGCCCTGCCGGGTGGGCACCGACAGGTCGGTTTCCTTGGTGCGCGCCTTGATCTCATCGAAGATCTGCCGGCGCAGCGGTTCGAGGTGGTCGGTCATCGCATCGACATAGTCGTTCTCGGCCTCGAGGTGGGCGACGACCTCCGGGTCGGCCTTGTCGCGCAGCCATTCGTAGGGGTCGACGAAGACGTCGCCGTGGTGCTCGCGCCGGGTCTCCACCCGCTTGGCCACCGGGGGCCGGGGCGTGTCGCGGGACGTGGCGGTCATGCGCCCGGCCCGATCCAGTCATCGAAGCTCAAGCCGGAAATCCGTTCGTAGGCATTGATGTATCGATCGCGGGTGGCCTCGATGATGTCGCCGGGCAACGGCGGCGGTGGTTGCGAACCGTGCCGCTCCCAGCCGGACTCGGGACCGGTGAGCCAGTTGCGGACGAACTGTTTGTCGAAGCTCGTCTGCACCACCCCGGCGCGGTAATCCGCGGCCGGCCAGTACCGCGAGGAATCCGGGGTGAAGATCTCGTCGGCCAGCAGCAGGTTGCCCTCGCGGTCGGTGCCGAACTCGAACTTGGTGTCGGCGATGATGATGCCCTTCGTCAGCGCGTGTTCGGAGGCTTGGACGTAGATCTGCAGGGTCCGGTCGCGCAGCTGCTCGGCGCGCGCCCCGCCCACCAGCTCTACCACCCGTGAGAACGAGATGTTCTCGTCGTGGTCCCCCAGTGCGGCTTTGCTGGCCGGGGTGAACAGCGGTGCGGCGAACTTGCTGGCCTCGACCAGGCCGGGCGGCAACGAGATGCCGCACACCTTTCCGCTCACCTGGTAGTCCAGCAGACCCGAACCGGTCAGGTAGCCGCGGGCCACGCATTCCACCGGCAGCATCTCCAGCTCGCGAACCACCAGCGCGCGGCCCAGCACGTCGTCGGGGATGCGCGGATCGTCGGGCGGGCCGGCGAGGTGGTTGGGCGCGTCGACGAAGCCGAAGAAGAACACGCTCATCGCGGTCAGGATGCGACCCTTGTCCGGAATGGTGCTGTCCAGGACGTAGTCGTACGCCGAGATCCGGTCGGTGGCGACCAGCAGCAGGTGCTCGCCGTCGACGCGATACAGCTCACGGACCTTACCGCTGGCCAGATGCCGGTAGTCGGACAGTGCGGGACGCATCCGGCCAGCCTATCGGGCGCCGGAAACGGACCCCGGCGCCGGGAGCTGTGCTGGGATCGAAGGATGCGCTCGCGTTTTCTGCCCTACGCCACGACCCCCGGCCGGCTGGCGGCCCAGCTGCTCAGCGACTTCGCCGTCTTTTTCTGGACGGGCCTCTGGCTGCTCGTCGGCCTGGCCGTCTATGACGCAATCTCGACGATCGCCGAGGCCGGTCGCCAGGTCGAGGCCGGTGCCCACGGCGTCGCCGGCAGCCTGGCGTCAGCCGGTCAGGGCGCCGGGCACATCCCGCTACTGGGCAATGCGGTCAGCACGCCGCTCACCTCTGCCAGCCAGGCCGCACTCGAGATCGCCGGCGCCGGAAGCACCCTGGACACGGCCGGCAGCTGGCTGGCGGGGCTGCTCGCCATGGCCGTCATCGCCCTGCCCATCCTGATCGCCGTCCTGCCGTGGCTGTTCCTGCGCCTGCGGTTCTTCCGCCGCAAACTGGCGGCCACCACCCTGGCCGCCACCCCGGCCGGTGAACAGTTGCTGGCCCTGCGGGCGTTGACGAACCGCTCACCGCGCAAGCTGGCCGCCGTCAGCGCGGACCCGGTCGGTGGGTGGCGTTACGCGGATCCCTACACGATCCGGGCGCTGGCCGCCCTGGAGTTGCGGTCGGCCGGAATAATGATCGCGAACCGCTAGGGGGGCCGTCGGCTCAGGGCGCGAACCGGCAACAGCAGCCCGGCAACAGGCCGACCACGCCGCGAACGCGCCCCGGAAAGGACACCAGCGAGACGGTGACCAGTGACGGCGGGCCGGGGCTCCCGGTTGATCCTGTGCACGGTGAAATAGACCAGCGGCGGTCTCCACAGGCTCGCCGCCAACCAGGTCGCGACGGTAGCGCGCGGGGGCGCCGGGCGGGTGGTCGGGTTAGAGCAGGCCGCCAAGGTCGATGCCCAGTTGCACGGTTTGGTTGAGCAGGCCTTCGATGCCGCCCCCGGTGCCTAAGGCCACACTCGTGCCCACACCGTTGGGCAACAACGGGATCAGCGGCTCGACATAGCCGCCCAAGTACCCGTTGAAGCTTTGCTCACCGGTGGCCAAAGACGCATTGGCCAGGTTGAACACGGTGTTCACCGAACCGTTGAGAGCGGTGTTGGTGCCGAACACGGCCTGCTCCAAAGCCAACTCGCTGCCCACCAAATTCGCGTTGAACTGCGTCTGGGCGCCGATCAGACCGGTGTCGAGTGTGTTCAACAACCCGAAGAACGGACCACCACCCAACGGAGCGCCCCCAGCGGTCAACCCCGTGAAACCCAGGAAAGGAGCCGGGAACGTCACACCCAGCAGCGCGTTGGACGTCGCCTCCACGCTGTCGAGCAACATGTTGCTCACGTTGTAGAAACCATTGAACACCGGGTCGGCCACATTGCCGAACAAGGCCAGCTCGATCCCCAACTGATCGGCGTTCAACACTGTGTTGAAACCAATTTCGGCGTTGAGCAAAGCAGTGTTGAAACCACCCTCCAGCACCTGCAGTTCGGCAAGAAACGCCGTAGGCGAACCCGCCGTCAACAACGCCTGCAACGGCGACACAGCCGAAACCAGCAGCGCCGGAAGACCAGGAAGACCGGCCAGGGCGCCGGTCACGGTGGCGCCCAGCTGAGCACCCAGACCCGAGAGCCCCACAGCAATGCTCGCACCCAACCCCGGGTTCAGACCCACCAAGCCGGCCAGCACGGCCAACTCACCACTCAGCGCCGGGAAACCCGCCGTCAACGCAGCCACCACACCCGGCAAACCCGCACCCAACAACGTCGACAAGCCCGGCACCACAGCACCAAGCCCGCCCAACAGCACCTCACCGGTCTGCCCCAACGCCGTCAAGCTGCCACCCACCGTTGACGCCAGCACCGTACCCAACGACGCCAGCGGCCCAAGGCTGCCACCAAAACTGCCCGACAACACCGCACCCAGGTCCGCGCTCAACCCGGTAAGACCGGCCGTCAGAACGCCAGACAGATTCGCCACCAACCCCGGCAACCCAACACCAAGGCTGCCCGACAACGCGGTCGGCAACGCCACCCCCAAAGCGCCGGCCACATCGTACAAACCGCTACCCACAGTGCCCGCCACCCCGGAAAGACCACCGGCAAGACCCTGCAAACTCGCACCCACACTGCCCGCCAACACGGGCAACCCCGCACTCAACCCGGCCGACAACACACCACCGGTCTGCCCCAGCGCCGCCAGCCCACCACTGAGATCAGCGCCCAGCACCGCACCCAACGGCGCCAAACCCGACAGGCTGCCGGACAAACTGCCAGACAAACTGCCCGCAAGGCTTGCCCCGACCCCGTTAATGCCAGCCGTCAGGCTGGCCTCCAACCCCGACAACCCAGCACTGAAGTCCACACCCAAAGCGGGAACCGCGCCAGCCATCGTCTGGACCACATTGAATTCGCTGGCCGCGTATGTCCCCGCGCCCGCACCCATAGCTTCAACAAATTGCTGGTGAAACAGCGCGGCCTGCGCGCTGAGTTGCTGATAACCCTGCGCGTGCGCCGAAAACAACGCAGCGATTTCCGCCGACACCTCATCAGCGGCCGCCGCCGGAATAGCAGTGATGTTACCAGCAGCCCCCGCATTGGCCGAATCAATCAACGAACCGATGTTCGCCAGATCAGACGCCGCCGCCGACACCACCTCCGGCGTGACCATCACAAACGACACAGCGACCTCCCCCGGATATACCCAACACTGCAACAACAGCGTGGCATCACGGAACTTACCAAAAACCAGGGGCCGAGTTCCCGGTTATCGCCGTAATGAAACCGACCTCGGGTGCCGTTGTCCCGATCCCGATCGGTTGCCCGTGGCTCGTGAGAGTCCTGCGCCCCACGCAGTGGGCAGGAAGGCTAAACAAGAGCACGGCGACGACGAGACGACACAACGGCCGCGGCGTGGTCGCGCAGTCCGGGAACATTCCCGTCGACGGACGTCTGCGCGATCTCCGTCACCGCGTAACCCGTTCGCCTTCTTCGTTCTTCGCGTCGCGTATACGCACGGGCGGGTGCCGCAGTACTGCTGCTGTCGCACGAAGCAAGACCGTCGGTGAGACCAGCGTCGCAGGTGAACGAAGGCGGCAACCGACTGCCAGCATCGCTTCGGCCACTCTGCGGTCGTGAGGCGCGGCTGCCCACAACAGATGCTGCAGCGCGTTGAAATCGTCTCTGTTGGCGAAGGCGATGTTGACGAGCTGATCCAGTCGGACCAGTCGTCTATGCCGCCATTGGTAGTGGCGTGCCGCGGCGTCGATCCGTCGCGGACTTCCCTCGAGGAGCGCCTCTTTCACCGCGTCGCAAAGCCATTCTGCGGATTGGAATGCCCAACCACATCCGGTGCCCCACAGCGGGTCCCCCACCATTGCCGCGTCGCCGAGCAACGCCACACCCGGAGCGACGATGCGCTTGCGGGTGACGAACGGGTAATCCTGGGTGCCGATCACGTTGGACACCCGCTCCGCCTTCGACACGTCAGGGCCGTCCGGCAGGCTTTGGATGGTCGTCAACAGCGCGGCCTCAGGATTACGACGGAATTCACCTAAGCGCTCCTTGACCGGCATGGCAGTCAACAGCGTCATGCCACCGTGATTACGGAACACATAGGCAACGTCGGGGTTGAGGAACCACATCGCGGTGGTGCACCACGAAGGCATTTCGACATTGTGGTATTCAGCGAAGTAACAGAATCGGTTGTTGTGCGACACCTTGCCGGGAAGGTTGGCGATTTTGGCGACCTTCGACACACTTCCGTCGGCCCCGATGACGAGCCTGGTCCCGATTCGCCGCGGTGAATTGTCGATCGAAGCAACGACGCCGTTGACTCGGCCGCTTTCGTCGACCGTCAGTTCGCTGAGGCGCGTCCCGAGCATAAGCTCCACCCCGGGCGCCGCCGCCGCGGTTCTGCGTAGCAATGGATCCATCACGCGGCGGGGAATGTTGTAGCCGTGGCCGGGTAGGCGCTCGTCATCGACGTCCCCGACCCATCCGTACCTCGTCCAATTCCTGTCGCGGGTGCGGATCGCGCGATGGCCGTCGAAGAGTTCGGCAAATCCCAGCCGCCGCAGTGTCGGCAGTGCACTCGACCGCACGCTGTGCGTGCAAAGCCGCTTGTAGTGGTTGATGTCTCGATGAGCTTCCAGCAACGCGACCCGCAGCCCCGCGCGACCGAGCAGGATTGCCGCAGTGCAGCCGGCCGGGCCGGAACCCACGACCACAGCATCGAATGCGTCACCCATGGTCACACCGCAGGTTGGACCCAACCGGACGAGGATGGCGCTGGGCGTCGAAGTCCACATGGGCCGAGCCGCTTGAAATCCTGGACTGACAGGTGAGCACCCACCCCTCGGCCCGGTCGGCCTCGCTGGGCGCCCGATTGGAAGTCATGTCCAGGCTTCCGCTCACCAGCTTCGCCTTACACGTGCCGCAGACGCCCTCCATGCACAGGTAAGGCGCGGCAACCCCTGCGCGCAGCGCGGCATCCAGCAGCGATTCGTATTGTCCTGTCGTGAAACGCGTGGTGACGCCGTCTAGCGTCACCGTCGCCGTCGACGAGCGGTCGACGGGCGCAAGCGCTCGACAGTCGGCGCCGCGTTCCCGTCGGTTGACGGAACGACGACTTCGGTACTGCAACAACGTCAATTCTCGGCCCCACAGCGTAGTGATCACCACACTGTCATTGAGGTAATCGGCTTCGTTCCGACGCCACTGCTTCACGTACCGATAGAAAGGGGTCTTCGGATCGATGTGGTGCAGTAGGTGATAGTTCTGGCCGATGAGAAGCAGGTTGAGCAGCCACTCATGCCCGACCCGTAGGCGAGCGACACCGAATCTGTCGCTCGCCGGGGTAGCGCGCAGGCCATGATGAGGCAACCAGTCAAACCAACAGGCGAGCAGACCCATGCCGATGCGTTGGGGTATCAGATACAGCAGCACCAAATCCGTTCCGTATCCGGTGGCCACCAAGAGGATCAACGCTGCCGCCACTGCGACATGGTTGACCATCAGCCAGGTCTTCTCTCGGCGCGGCCGATCTTTCATGTGAAGCAGATAGAACAGGGCGTACTGGCCGTCGATGCTCAACCAGCGCAAAGGGAGTAGCCAGCGCGGGCCTGCGGTGGCCCACGCGTCGGGATCCTTACCGCTATGGTCGTTAGCGTGCCGGTGATGCTCCAGGTGGATGAATTTCATCGTCGGGTACGTCGCCCACAACGCCACGAACGGCATCGCGCAACGTCCGATCGTTCCATTCAGCCATTTCGGGCGCCCAACCGTGTGGTGGATCGATTCATGCAAAACGGTGAACATCCCATAGGTGACAAGCGCTTGGACCGGGAGGGTGAGGGCTAACCACAAGCGGCTGAAGTCCCGGTCGATGACCACGAGCGCTGCGATCACCCACAAGAGGAACGAACCGAAGAAGAGTGCGAGGGTGGGAACCGCCAAGCCAGGGATGCCGGAGGGATCGCGCGCGGTACGACGATGAAGTGTGATCCCAGTTCTCGTAGGCGCGCTTCCTTCAAAACCGAGCCTCGTCATCACCGACGCCTACCAAAATGGCGCACGCCAGAAGCGGGACGGACCATGTCAACCCGTGGGCGAGGCGACGTTGGAAGACTGTGCCCAGCGGGTGAGGGGCAATAACCAGAAATGGGCCCGTCAACGTGACAGTCCCCTGCGCCGACGGCATCCCTGATTCGTTGAGGGCCGCGGTCGCCTTGGATCGCTGCTCGCCGAACCGGGCGCCCATTTGGCCTACCGTCTGCAGCGGTGGCACATCGCGCGGGAGTAGGTTCACAGGCTGTGGCCTGAGCACGGTTTCCGACCACCGAAGCAAGCACCCCTGGCGCGCCGACCCGCGCCCCCCCAACACCGGCAACGAGCACCTCATGGCGGAACGGCGAAACCCGGGAGACAGAGCTGCAAGCCACTGCAGTCGCCCTCACCGGCCGCAACACTTGAAGTCGCTCCCGAACGAGACAGGTTGAGGTCGCCGGCGCCAAGGGCGCCCACCCGTTGCCAGCCAACTTCGCCCCCGCTGCCTGGAAGAAATAACTAACGCTAGTACCAACCTTACCACGCTTCCGGTGATCAAGGAACTGCATCTGGGTGCGCCGTTACACAACCGTTGCTCACTACGCCGATGAGGTGATCCCTGAGCGGGCGCGGCGGGTGCCGCCAGCAAAGCCGTACCGAGCGGCTTTTCCGCTGACACATGTGAGACTGCCGCGCTACCGAGGGCAGGTCCATTTGGCGATGACCGATATCGCCGGTTCCGGGCGTGAAGCGCTGGCGGTGATCAGGCCAGCCCGGTCGCGGGCACCGACCGTCGACGGGCACGAGTTGCCGCTGACCAGTTACACGCATCTTGCCGTCGAGGACCTGCTTTCTGAGGTGATGATGGGACGGATACCGGCCGGTTTGGCCGCCCGCCGACATGCTCATACCCCGAACCGATCACTGAAAACCAGCGGTACAGGAAAATCCATGAATTGCGTCGGCGACGGTGCGTCGATTCTGGATCAGACCGAGACCGCGCTGGCCGAGAGGATGGCCCGCGACGTGCGGGAATGGACGTCAAGACGCTCATGCGCGATGGCGAGCACATGACCGAACGGTGTGCGGCGGTCGCGCCGGTCATCATCGCTGACGGGCCGAAGGTGCCGGTCGGCCTGCGGGGCGGTTCCACCTGAGAACAAGACCGTCATGCGTACCCTGTTGGCCAACCCGGTCGCCCGGGCCTGCGCTTCCAGGATGGGCCGGTGATGATAATCGACGGTGTCGGGGGCCATGCGGGAAGTGTTCAGGCCAAGGCGTTAACTCGACGGTGCACGCTGGATGAGCGACGGCACGCCGCGGGGCATCTACCCGAGAAGGACACAGCGTGGACGGCCGGTGCGGCCCTGCGGAAGAGAGATCTGCGCATGGGCGGAAATACCGCCGCAATGACCGCTGACGCTTCCTCAGCGGGCGGTGCCGAGATCCCCGTGATGGAAGCCGCGGCGACCGATTGGGCCACGCGGATTTTCGCACTCATTGAGTGACATTCGCCGCGCCCGAAGTCCCTGGTACCTCCGGAACCACCAACACATACGACATCGCTCGCCCCGCCGCGGATCAGGCTAGATCTTTGGAAGAATTCCAGTGTATACACACTTAGACACATTGTTTCCATGGGCAAGGGAATTCTTCGTCAACCGGCCGGCTGCAGATACCAGCCGTGGAGTTCGGCGCTGCCGCTGTGGCATCCGGGTTGCGCTCGGCTTGACGTCGTCGGCGCGCGACCGTCCGAATACGCTGTGGGCCATCGCTTTGAGCTGCCGATGACGGCTCGACGACGGCGAGCCGGTTCGTCATGGCGTTCGGCGCAGCTCCACGACGAGGTGCCGGATGCCGGTGTGCCGATTGCTGCGCGTCCATTCGGCGGGTCGCACGACGTGGACGGCACCGAAACGCGTGAACAGCTCCTCGAACAGTACCCGCAGCTCGAGCCGGGCCAGGTTGGCGCCCAGGCAGTAGTGCACTCCCTGCCCGAAACCCAGGTGGGGATTGGGCTTTCGGGCGACGTCTAACTCGTCGGCGCGGTCGAAGACACCGGGGTCGCGATTGGCCGAGCCCTCCCAGATCTGGACCTTCTGTCCCGCCCGGACCGGCTGGCCGCCCAGCGTGACGTCGCGGGTCGCGGTCCGCCGCTTCGACGGCGACGGCGAGGTCCACCGCACCATTTCCTCGACGGCCGTGGGCAGCATCCCGAAATCCCCACGCAGCAAACGCAATTGGTCGGGATGCTCGGCCAGCGCCAACAACCCGCCGGCGACCGCATTGCGCGTCGTCTCGGCACCGGCGCTGAAAAGCAGGCTGAAGAACAGGTAGAGTTCGAGGTCCGACAGGGCCGGCGCCCCATCGGTGTTGTCGGCGTCCTCCAGCATTGCGTTGGCGACGACGGACAGCATGTCGTCGGTCGGCTCGGCGCGCTTGGCGGCGATCAACTCCTGGCCGTAGGCGTACATCCGCGATCCGGCCTGCTCGGCCGACAGCTGCGACAATTTGGCCTTGCGCGAGCCGCCGAAGTCGAATTGTGGCTCGATGGCCTCGAACAGCCAATGCCGCTCGGACTCGGGCACACCCAGCAGGATGCAGATCATCTGCATCGGCAGCTCGGCGGCGATGTCGACCAGGAAGTCGAACGGCTCACCGGCCACCACCGCATCCAGCAGAACGCGGGCCCGGGCGCGCAGGTCGTCCTCGACGCGCCGGATCATCCGCGGCGTCAGCCCGGAACTGACCAGGCGCCGGATCTGCGAGTGCCGCGGGTCGTCCATCATGTTGAGCACCTGGCCTGCGATGGCCAGATCCTGCAGCAGGGTGCCGCCGAACGGCCGCTCCCCGCCGGTCACCGACGAATACGTCACCGGGTCCTTCAGCACCGCAAGCGTTTCCGCGTACGTGGCGACGGACCAGAAGCCCTCGCCGTCGGGGGTGTTGTCGGTCGGCTCGTGCCAGTAGACCGGCGCCTCGCGGCGGTGCACGGCGAACAGCTCGTGCGGAAAGCCGCGGGCGAAGTTATCCAGATCGGTGAAGTCGATTTCCGCGAGCGCCGGACTCACAGGATCGCCCCCGGACGGTATTTGGCGGCGTCGGGATGGCGGGCCACCAGCGCGTCCACCGCGGCCACGACCTCGTCGACCTGATCACCGGCGGCCCCGGTGAAGGCCTTCTTGTCGGCCAGCGCGGCGTCCAGCGCCGCACGGTCCAGCGGCAGCCGCGCATCGGCGGCCAGCCGCTCCAGCAGGTCGGGCTCGGCGCCGCGTTCGCGCATGTCCAGCGCCGTGGCCACGGCGTGTTCGCGGATCACGTGGTGGGCGGCCTCGCGCCCCATCCCGGCGCGCACCGCCGCGATCAGCACCCTGGTGGTGGCCAGGAACGGCAGGTAGCGGTCCAGCTCGCGGGTGATCACCGCCGGGTAGGCGCCGAACTCGTCGAGCACGGTCAAAAACGTCTCGATCTGCCCGTCGACGGCAAAGAAGCTGTCCGGCAACGCCACCCGCCGCACCACCGAGCAGAACACGTCGCCTTCGTTCCACTGCGCCCCGGCCAGCTCGGCAGCCATCGAGGCATAGCCGCGCAGCACCACCTGCAGCCCGTTGACCCGCTCGCAGCTGCGGGTGTTCATCTTGTGGGCATCGCCGACGAGCCGACCTGCCCCGGCGCGAAGCCCTCGGTGACCAGTTCGTGTCCGGCCATCAGCCGGATCGTGTGGGCCAGCGACGACGGCCCGGCGCCCAGCTGCACCAGGGCGGAGATCACGTCGTGGTCCAGCGACCGGGGATAGACCTGCCCGACGCTCGTCAAAACCGTTGTGAAGCCCAGGAACGCGGCCACCCGGCGCTCGAGCACGCCCAGTGTGGCCGCATCGCCGTCGAGCAGGTCGAGCATGTCCTGCGCAGTGCCCATCGGGCCCTTGATCCCGCGCAGTGGGTACCGGTCGATCAGCTCGCGCAGCCGGGTCAACGCGATCAGGGTCTCCTGCGCCGCCGAGGCGAAGCGCTTGCCCAGTGTGGTGGCCTGCGCGGCGACGTTGTGGCTGCGCCCGGCCATCACCAGGTCCCGATAGGTCACCGCGTGCTCGGCGAGGCGCGCCACCACCGCAATCCCGTGTGAGAAGACCAGTTCCAGCGACCGCCGGATTTGCAGCTGCTCGACGTTCTCGGTCAGGTCGCGGCTGGTCATCCCCTTGTGCACGTGCTCGTGGCCGGCCAGCGCATTGAATTCCTCGATGCGGGCTTTGACGTCGTGGCGCAGGGCGCGTTCCCGTGCCGCGATCGAGGCGAGGTCCACGTCGTCGAGCACCCGCTCGTAGTCGGCGATCACCTCCGCGGGCACGGGAACGCCCAATTCCGCCTGGGCCCGCAGCACGGCCAGCCAGAGCCGCCGCTCGGCGGCGACCTTGGCCTCCGGCGACCAGATCGCGACCATCTCGGCGCTGGCGTAGCGGGAGGCCAGCACGTTCGGAACGCTCACAAGCACACAGCTTACGGTCGGGCGCGGCGGCGGCGGGCCGGCTCTGCCCCGCGAGCCGAGCACCGAACGTGCCGCGCAGGCCCGCCGGTCCGCCCCCGCACGCCCTACCCTGTGCGGGTGTACTTCGCGGGTGTGGACCTGGCCTGGGCCGGGCGCAACCCGACCGGCGTCGCGGTCGTCGACGCGCGGGGCCGCCTGGTGCACGTCGGCACCGTCCGCGACGACGCCGCGATCCTCGCCGCGTTGCACCCGTACGTGCAGGGCGACTGCCTGGTCGCCTTCGACGCCCCGCTGGTGGTGACCAACCCCGCCGGACAGCGGCCGGCCGAGGCGGCGCTCAACCGCGACTTCCGCCGGTTCGAAGCCGGCGCCCATCCGTCCAACACCGCCAAACCGGAGTTCGCCGACGGCCCGCGCGGCGCGCGGCTGGCCGGGGCGCTCGATCTCGACATGGACCCGTGGTCGCCGGCCGGGCGGCGCGCCATCGAGGTCTACCCGCACCCGGCGACGGTGGTGTTGTTCCGACTGGCGCGCACCCTCAAGTACAAGGCTAAGCCCGGCCGCGACCTCGATGGCCTCAAAGCCGAGTTGCTGCTGTTGATGGACGGCATCGAGGGCCTCGCGGACGCCGCGGTGCCGATGCGCGTGGCCGGCCACGACGGGTGGACCGCGCTGCGCGCGCAGGTCCTCGCCGCGCGACGCAAAAGCGACCTGCGCCGCGCCGAGGATCCGGTCGATGCCGTCGTGTGCGCCTATGTGGCGCTGTACAGCCACCGGCGCCCGGACGCTGTCACGATCTACGGCGACGTCGCCACCGGGTGCATCCTCACCCCGTCGCTGCCATAGTCAGCGGGTGTCGGACAACACCGGCGACGGCTCGGCGCCCGCGCGCCGCTTCTCCCAGCGCCGGCTGACCAGGCGGCTGACCAGCGCGATCACCACCCCGCTGGAGATCATGATCGCGGCCAGCACGTACTGCTGCACGGGACGGCCGAAGAAGGGCATCAGCAGCAGCACCGACGACAGGAAGCCGATGACCGGCAGCGGGGTCGGCGTCCTGAAGTGGGGCCGCCCGGCCGTCGAGGTGTCGCGGCGCAGCACCAGCACCGCGATGTTGACCATGGTGAACACCGCCAGCAGCAGCAACGACGTGGTGCCGCTGAGCACCGAGATCGCGTCCCTGTTCGCGAAGGCGGTCACATAGAGGATCAGCCCCAACGCGATCGCCGTCGTGAACAGCACGGCGACCCACGGCGACCGGCGGGTCGGACTGACCGCACCCAGAAACGACGGCAGCACGCCTTCGCGCGCCATCCCGTAGATGAGCCGGCTGGCCATCAGCATGCCGAGCAGCGCGGTGTTGGACACCGCGACCATCGAGATGAACGGCAGGATGATCTTGGTCGGCAACGCGGGCGCCGCCGCCTGGACCACGTCGACGAGCGGCGTGTCGCTGGCCGCGAGCGCCTTCACCGGCACCACCGCGACGGAGACGATCGCGACCAGCGTGTAGATGACCGCCGCGATGCTCAGGCCGGACAACAACACCTTCGGGAACGTCCTGACCGGGTCCTTGGTCTCTTCGGCCATGTTCACCGAGTCCTCGAATCCGGCCATCGCGAAGAACGCCAGCGAAGTCGCGGCGGTCAGGGCGACGAACAGGTTCTTGTCGCCGACGTTGAACGCGATCACCCGCGAGTAGTGGGCGTGGCCGCCCCTGACCGACGCCCACAGCCCGACGACGATCACCATTACCAGCCCGGTGATCTCGATGAGGGTGAGCACCACGTTGAGCTTCGCGCTCTCCTGCATGCCGCGCAGGTTCACCACCGCCAGCGCCACCATGAACAGCATGGCGACGACGACCACGCCCTTGGTCCCCCAGAAGAGTTTGAACGCGACGATGAAGTTGGACCCGAAGAACCTCGATGCGGTCGCCGCCCCCGTGATGCCGGCGCACATCACCAGGAACGCGACCATGAAGGTGACGAACCGGTTGCCGAACGCCTTGTGCACGTACAGCGCGGTGCCGGCGGCCCGGGGATATTTGGTCACCAGCTCCAGGTAGCTGCAGGCGGTCACGGTTGCGATGACGAAGGCCAGCAGGAATGGAACCCATGCCGCACCGCCGACCTCGGCTCCCACGTCCCCGATCAGCGCGTAGATTCCGGTGCCCAGCATGTCACCGACGATGAACAACAGCAGCACGCCCGGCCCCATGACCCGATGCAGGCGAGACTCGCCGGTGTCTGCCCCGTCCATGGTTCCTCCCCGGAAGTCGGCTTTGGAGTTCCTACCACGCTGCCAGAGCGGTCTAAACACACTTCAGTACTACGCGAGTACTACGCGATATGGCGCGCGGCGCCGCCGTGCTCGTTGTGACGAAGTCAGATCCGGACGGGTCGCTGGTCGATGGGCGCAAGGACGTCGATGAGGTCGACCACCGTGTCCAGCGCCGCAGACCGGGGGTCGCGACCTTCCACCAGGGCCGAGACAACAGACCCGTCGACGGCACAGATCAGGGTGCACACCAGTTCGATGTGGACGGAGCGGCCCGACCGCTCGAGCGCCTCGGCGACGGCCTCGGCGCGCTGCCGCAGGCTGCGGCGCATGGTCTCCCGCAACGCCGACAGCCGAGTGCAGGCGATGTGCCGCTCGTACCGCGAAATCAGCTGATCGGTGAGTCCCGGCCCGGAAACGTCCCCCACCAGCAGGTCTACCAGCACCTCGGCGGTGGTTTCGGGTCCCCGGCGGCGCCGGGACAGCGCGGCGACCCGGGCGCGCAGCTGCGCCACCTCGATCATCCCGATGTGCTCGACGGCGCGTGCGATCAGATCGTCGAGCGAGGAGAAGTAGTACGTGGTCGAGGCCAGCGGCAGGCCGGCGCGCCTGGCGACCGCCCGGTGCCGCACCGCCTCGAACCCGCCCTCCGCAAGCAACTCGGCGGCAGCGCTCACCAGCGCATACCGTCGACGCTCTCCTTTGGGAGTAACTGCTGCGGTCACGAGTAGCCATCGTGCCAGTCAAAGTGGTACTGCATTGCCATTTTCACCAAACGGTCCACCGAACGAACATGGCATGATGGCCCGCATGCCCGACTTGAGCCGCCGCGCCGTGCTGGGCCTCGGGGCCGGCGCCGCCGTCGGCGCGGTGGGTGCATATGCGCTCGATATCGTGCTCAAGCCCCGCCCGTCCCACGCCATGCCGGTCCCCGCTTCGGTCTCCAGAACCGGCCCGCCGATGGCGCCGGCCACGCCCCGCGAACCCGCCCCCCCGAGCCAGCCCGCCCCCACCATGGTCACGGGCTCCTTCGTATCGGCGGCGCGCGGCGGCGTCACCACCAACTGGGCGATAGCCCGCCCGCCCGGCCAGACCAGGCCGCTGCGGCCGGTGATCGCGCTGCACGGCAAGGGCAGCGACGCGGCCACCGTGATGGCCGGCGGCGTCGAGCAGGGGCTGGCCCAGGCCGTCGACGCCGGATTGCCGCCGTTTGCGGTGGTCGCCGTCGACGGCGGGGGCGGCTACTGGCACAAGAGGGCGTCCGGCGAGGACAGCGGAGCCATGGTGCTCGACGAGCTGATCCCGATGCTGAGCACCCAGAGCCTGGACACCTCCCGGGTGGCGTTCCTGGGCTGGTCGATGGGTGGCTACGGCGCCTTGCTGCTCGGCGGCCGGCTGGGCCCCGCACGCACCGCGGCGATCTGCGCGGTGAGCCCCGCCCTATGGCTGTCTCCGGGGGCGGCCGCACCCGGAGCGTTCGACGGGCCCGCCGACTTCGCGGCCAACTCGGTCTTCGGCATGCCGGCGCTCGGGTCCATCCCGATCCGGGTGGACTGCGGCGACAGCGACCCCTTCTACGCCGCGACCAAACAGTTCGTCGCTCAACTGCCCAACCCGCCGGCGGGCGGCTTCTCCCCCGGCGGGCACAACGGGGCGTACTGGAGCTCGCAACTGCCCGCCGAACTGACCTGGCTCGCGCCGCTGCTGACGGGCTGACGCCTCCCCCGAGCGTTACCCTCGCGAAGGTGACCGCGCCTTTCGACTGGAGCTTCCCGTACGCCTGGCCGCGCAAGCCCGTGCTGGCGCACAACGTGGTGTGCACCTCCCAACCGCTGGCCGCCCAGGCGGGCCTGCGCATGCTCGCCGAGGGCGGCAGCGCGGTGGACGCCGCGGTTGCCGCCGCGATCACCCTCACCGTCGTGGAGCCGGTGTCCAACGGCATCGGCTCGGACGCCTTCGCGATCGTCTGGGACGGCGAGCGGATGCACGGGCTCAACGCGTCGGGCCGCTCACCCGGGACCTGGACACCGGAGTACTTCGGCGGCAACGCCGTTCCTGCGCTCGGCTGGAACTCGGTGACCGTCCCCGGCGCGGTGTCGGCCTGGGCCGAACTGCACGCCCGCTTCGGCAGGCTCCCGTTCGAGCGCCTCTTCGGGCCCGCGATCTCCTACGCCCGCAACGGGTTTCTGGTCTCACCGACCATCGCCGACCAATGGGCGGCGCAGGTGCCGCTGTTCGCCGACCAGCCCGGCTTCGCCGAGACGTTCGCGCCGGGCGGGCGCGCACCCGCCGCCGGTGAGCTGTTTCGGCTGCCCGCCCACGCGGCCACGCTGGAGAAGATCGCCGACACCCGCGGCGAGGCGTTCTACCGCGGTGAACTGGCCGCCCGCCTCGAGGCGCACGCGTCGGCCAACGGCGGCGCCCTGCGCGCCGACGATCTGGCCGCGCACCGCGCCGACTGGGTCGGCACGATCGACGCCCCCTACCGCGGGTACACCGTCCACGAGATCCCGCCCAACGGCCAGGGCGTCGTGGCGCTGATCGCGCTGGGCATCCTCGAGCATTTCGACATGGCCTCGCTGCCGGCGGATTCCGCCGACAGCGTGCACCTGCAGATCGAAGCGGTGAAACTGGCTTTCGCCGACGCCCAGGCCTACGTCGCCGACGTCGAGCACATGCCGGTCGGCCCGCAGCACCTGCTGGACAGGGACTACCTGCGGCAGCGCGCCGCGCTGATCGACCGGAACCGGGCCGCGCCGGCGGCCGCGGGCACCCCGGGCGGGGGCACCGTGTACCTGACCGCCGCCGACGCCGCCGGGGCGATGGTGTCGATGATCCAGTCGAACTACATGGGCTTCGGCTCGGGCGTGGTGGTGCCGGGCACCGGGATCTCGCTGCAGAATCGAGGCGCGAACTTCGTTGCGACGCCGGGGCATCCGAACCGGGTCGGGCCGCGTAAGCGCCCCTACCACACCATCATCCCGGGCTTTGTCACCAGGGACGGCTCGCCGGTGATGAGCTTCGGGGTGATGGGCGGCACGATGCAGCCCCAGGGCCACGTGCAGGTGATGGTGCGGATCGCCGACCACGGCCAGAACCCGCAGGCGGCCTGCGACGGCCCCCGGTTCCGGTGGGTGGACGGCATGCAGGTCAGCTGCGAACCCGGTTTCCCGCCGGCCACGCTGGACGGGCTGCGCCGGCGCGGCCACGACCTGGTCACCGTCGGGGACTACAACCAGTTCGGCAGCTGCCAAGCGATCTGGCGCCTGGGCGACGGGTATCTCGCGGCCAGCGACCCGCGCCGCGACGGCCAGGCCGCCGGTTTCTAGACGCGGATCTTGCCTTCGGACGCCAGCAGCGCGATGTCGCTGCGAAAGTGGCTGCCCGGCAGCCGGATCGAACGCAGGATGTCGTAGGCATTGGCTCGGGCGGCCGACAGGTCGGCGCCGGTGCCCACCACCGACAGCACCCGCCCGCCCGACGAGACGATCGCGCCGTCGTCGCGGCGTGCCGTCCCGGCGTGCAGCACCCCGTCGGCTTCCGAGCCGACGACGACGTCACCGACCCGCGGTCGCCCGGGATAGTTCTCCGCGGCCAGCACCACCGCGACCGCCGCCCCGGCACGCCAGCGCAGCTCGCCGAAGCCGGCCAGCGCGCCGCTGCCGGCGGCGTAGAGCAGCTGCCCCAGCGGCGACTCCAGCAGCGCCAGCACGGCCTGGGTTTCCGGATCGCCGAAGCGGCAATTGAATTCGACCACCGCAGGACCTTTCGCGGTGATCGCCAGCCCGGCGTACAGCAACCCGCAGAACGGGCTTCCCCGCCGGACCAGTTCCGCCGCAACGGGTTCGACGATGTTGGCGACCACGTCCCGGTACACGTCGTCGGGCAGCCACGGCACCGGCGCGTAGGCGCCCATCCCGCCCGTGTTGGGTCCGGTGTCGCCGTCGCCGGCCCGCTTGAAGTCCTGCGCCGGCAACAACGGCACCACGGTCCGGCCGTCGACGACGCAGAACAGCGACACCTCGGGCCCGTCCAGGAACGACTCGAGCAACACCGGGTGGCCGGCCTCCAGCAACGAGGCAGCGTAGGCACGCGCAACCTCGCGGTCCGCGGTCACCACCACACCCTTGCCGGCGGCCAGGCGGTCGTCTTTGACCACCCAGGCGGGGTCGCCGGCCGGCGGTCCGAACCTGTCCAGCGCGGCATCCAGACGCGCTGGGGTATCGACGATTTCACTGGCCGCGGTGCGCACGCCCGCCGCGGCCATCACGTCCTTGGCGAACGCCTTGGAGCCTTCGATGCGGGCGGCGTCCCGGCTGGGCCCGAAGCACACGATGCCGGCGGCGCGCAGGGCGTCGGCCACCCCCAGCACCAGCGGAACCTCGGGGCCGACGACGACCAGGTCGGCGCGGACGGCGCGCGCCAGGGCGACGACGTCGTCGTTGGAGGTGACGTCGACGTCGTGCTGCTCGGCGATCCGGGCCGTGCCGGCGTTGCCCGGAGCGACGGCCAGCCCGGTGACCTCTGGATCTCTCTGCAGCGCCAGCAGCAGCGCATGTTCACGGGCACCGGAACCGATCACCAGGACGCGCACGACTCGTCACTCTAGCGGGCCGGCCGGCAGGCGATCGGCTACCTCGGCAGTACGGCCTCGATGGCCTCGACGAGCTCCGGCGCATCGGGCTCCGTGCGTGGCCGGAAGCGTCTCACCACCGCCCCGCCGGGGGCGATGAGGAACTTCTCGAAGTTCCATTGCACGTCACCGGCTTCGCCGGCGGCGTCGGGCGTCTTGGTCAGCTCCGCGTACAGCGGATGCCGGTCCGGCCCGTTGACCTCGGTCTTGGCCATCAGCGGGAACGTCACACCGTAATTCGTGGAGCAGAAGGTCTGAATCTCCTCGGCGGTGCCGGGCTCCTGGCCCATGAACTGGTTGCAGGGCACCCCGATCACCGTCAGACCGCGCTCGGCGTAGTCCCGCGCGAGCCTTTCCAGCGCGCTGTACTGCGGGGTCAGCCCGCATTTGGACGCGACGTTGACCACCAGCACCGCGCGGTCGGCGTAGTCGGCCAGCGATGTCTGGCGCCCGTCGAGGGTGGTCAGGGCGATGTCGGTGACAGTCATGGCGGTGACGTTACCCCGGCCGTCCTAGCCGCCGGATTCGCCCGAGTGCATCTTCAGCGCGGCGTCCACGTTGGCCTTCTTGTCCTCGCCGCCGCCCTTGGCGGCGGCCTTCTTGCGCTTGGCCACCACGGTGCTGACGGCGCCGTTGAACGCCGAGCCCAGCGGGAAGCCGAGGTAGTGGGTGAGAAACACGGCCATCTCTTTGAGTTCGTCCTCGGTGAGTTCCTCGTTGAGCAGCGCGGCGTTGATCTGGATCTCGGCCAGGTCGCGACTTCCGACCGCGGTCACCGCCGTCAGCGTCATGATCCGCTTGTCGCGCATCGACAGCCCCGGGCGCGTCCAGATGCTGCCGAACAGGTGGTCGACGGTCAGGTCGAAGTACGGGTCACCCTCGATGTTGGGCATCTCCCAGCCGTAGACCTCGTTCATCTTCTCGAGGCCCTTGCGGCGCAATTCGTCCATTACGACCCTTCCTCCGTGTGTGGTACCCCGAGTCCGGCGGCCAACCGCTCGTAGGCGATCCGGGCCAGGGGCAGGTCGACCGATACCGCCTCGCCCAGACCCAGCGCCAGGCTCAGGTCCTTCTCGCCCAGCCCGCGGGTGTGCAGGAAAGGCTGGTACAGGAAGTTGTCCGGTTCGAGGTCTTTCATGTTCTCCCGCACCATGATCGCCCCGGGCCCACCCGTCAACGCGTCCGTGTGACGCACCACCCGGCCCAGCGCCTGCAGATCCAGTCCCGCCGCCTCGGCGAGTTTCATCGCCTCACAGGCCGCGACGTAGGAGGTGAACGTCAACATGTTGCGGGCGAGCTTCATCCGCGTGCCGGCACCCGGCTCGCCGGCGTGGATCACCATCGCCGCCCAGTGTTTGAAGGCCGGCTTGATCCGCTCGTACACCTCGCGTTGGGCGCCCACCATGGTGGCGAGCTCGCCCCTGGCCGCGGCGGCGGCCCCGCCGCTCACGGGCGCGTCGACGACGTGAATGCCCTGCGGTCCGTACGCGGCGGCCAGTTCGACGGCGGTGGTGTCGCTGATCGTCGAGTGGATCGCGACGACCGTGCCGGGCTGCGCGTGGCCGGCCAGCTCACCGACGACCTCGCGCACCTGTTCGTCGTTGAGCACGGTGATGTGCACGATGTCGGCGGCGGCGGCGACGTCGCCGACGCTGTCGGCCAGGCTGGCGCCCTTTTCGGCCAGCGGCGTCATCGCCTCCGCCCGGATGTCGTAAACCGTTACCCCGCCAGGCCATTCGGTCATCTTGGTGGCCATCGGCGCGCCCATGTTGCCCAGGCCGATGTAGCCGAGTCGCAGTTCGTTGCTCATGACCGGATGATCTGTCCGCCGTCGACGTTGAAGATCTGCCCGGTGATCCAGGCGGCCTCATCCGACAGCAGGAACAGGCACATCCCCACGAGGTCCTCGGGAGTTCCCATGCGCGACAACGGAAGACCCTTGACGATGTCGGCGACCATCTCCTGGGGCGTGGTGGTGCGGTTGGCCTCGGTGTCGATCGGTCCGGGCGCGATCGCGTTGATCCGGATGTTCTGGCCGCCCAGCTCCCGCGAGAGCTGCTGGGTCAAGCCGTTGATACCGACCTTGGCCAGGCCGTAGAAGTTGGAGTACAGCCACGCGGCGGTGGACGACTGGTTGACGATCGCCCCGCCGCCGCGCTTGGCCATCTTCTTGTACACCGCGCGGGTGCACCACAGCGCGCCGTCGAGGTTCACGCTCATGAACCTCTTGTAGTACTCGGGGTCGACGGTGACCAGGAAGTCCAGTTTCATGCCGCCGAAGATCGCGGCGTTGTTCACCAGGTAGTCGATGCCGCCGAACTCGGCCAGCGTGCGGTCGGCCATGGCTTTGGCCGAGGCGGGGTCGGCCACGTCGACTCCGACGGCCAGGGCCGTGCCGCCGTCGGCGACGATCTGCTTGGCCACCGCCTCGGCGGCCTCGGCCTTGATGTCGGCCACCACGACCGCGGCGCCCTCGCGGGCCAGCGCCTCGGCGTACGCCTGGCCGATCCCGCCCCCGGACCCGGTGACGATGGCGACTTTGTTCTCGAACCGCATGCTCTTCAGGCTCCTCTAGTTGATTGCCGTGGCGATGGTCTTGATTTCCAGGTACTCCTCGAAACCGGCCAGACCCATCTCGCGACCGTTTCCGGACTGCTTGTAGCCACCGAACGGCGCATCGGCCGAATACCACACGCCGCCATTGACGTTGATCGTGCCCGCGCGGATGCGCGCGGCCGCCCGCGCCGCCCGCTGCGGGTCGGCGCCGAACACGGTGCCCGACAGCCCGTACGGCGAGTCGTTGGCGATGCGAACCGCGTCCTCGTCGCCGTCGTGCGGGATCACCGTGAGGACCGGGCCGAAGATCTCCTCGCGCGCGCAGCGAGCGTCGTTGCCCAGGCCCGCGATCACGGTGGGCTCGATGAAGAAGCCGACGTCCCGGTCGGCCGGCCGGCCGCCGCCGCACGCGAACGTCCCGCCCTCGGCGATCGCGGAGTCGAGGTAGCCCTGAATCCGGTCGCGCTGGCGGGCCGAAATCACCGGCCCGCAAATCGTTCCGGGGTCGGTGGGGTCGCCGGCCTTGATCCCGGCCATGGTGGCGGCGGCGATCGAGACGGCTTCGTCATACCGTGCCCGCGGCACCACCAGCCGGGTGGTGATCGCGCAGCCCTGCCCGGCGTGCATGCACACCGAGAACCCCGCCACACCCACCGCACCGCCCAGGTCGGCGTCGTCGAGCACGACGAACGCCGACTTGCCACCCAGCTCGAGGAAGACCTTCTTGATGGTCGCGGCGCCGTCGGCCATCACGCTGCGGCCGGTGGCGGTCGACCCCGTGAACGAAATCATGTCCACCCGAGGGTCTTTGGCCAGCAACGCGCCCACGCGGTGGTCGCTGGAGGTGACGATGTTGATGACGCCGGGCGGGAAGTCGGTGTGCTCGGCGATGAGTTCCCCCAGCACCGCCGCACACCACGGGGTGTCGGGCGCGGGCTTGAGGACGACGGTGTTGCCGGCGGCCAGCGCCGGCCCGATCTTGGCGAGGTTGATCTGGTGGGGAAAATTCCACGGGGTGATGGCGCCGACGACGCCGACCGCCTCCCGGGCGATGGTGCGCCGGGTGGGGATGCCCATCGGTGACGCCTCGCCGAGATCCTGGCTGTACTCGTAGGATTCGGCCGTGTCGGCGGCGAACGCGAGGTCGTTGACCGGGACCTCGAGCTGGGCGATGCCGGTGAGCATCCGCGGCGCCCCGACTTCGGCGATGGTCAGATCGCGCAGCTCTTCGAGATGCTGCTGCATCGCCTCGCGCAGCTGGCGCACGCAGCGCACCCGCAATGCGGTGTCGCGCGACCAGTCGGTGTCGTCGAAGGCGCGCCGCGCGGCGTCGATGGCGCGGCCCATGTCGTCGGGGCCGGCGTCGGCGGCCACACCGAGCACCTCCTCGGTCGCCGGGTTGATCGTCGGGAAGGTGCCGGCGCTGCCGGCCGACATCTTGCCGTCGATGAAAAGTTCACTCACGCTCTCGGCCAGTAAGGCCATGTCGCGCTCCCGTCTTCGCGTGGCAGACCGCGGGGCTGACCCGCACAACTTCAAGTGGACACTTGTCCGATATTGTCCCCACGAACCATAGCCGCCGGGTTGGCGGCGGTGCAAGAGCCGATGCCGACGCCGGCGGCGCGAACCGCATATACCCGCCGCTGGCCACCGTTTTTCACGCGCGACCTTGCCAGGTGCCGCGTCGATCCGTTAGCTTGGACAGGTGTCCAGCGATGCAGTGGTGGCGACGTCGTCTCAGGCCGGGCGGCACGCCGGTCAGGCGCCCCGAAATCGGCGCCAGGAGGAGACGTTTCGCAAGGTGCTGGCCGCCGGCATCGAAACCCTGCGCGAGACGTCCTACGCCGACCTGACGGTGCGCGCGGTGGCGGCGCGGGCCAAGGTCGCCCCGGCCACCGCGTACACCTACTTCTCCTCGAAGAACCACCTCATCGCCGAGGTCTATCTGGACCTGGTCCGGCAGGTCCCCTTCTTCACCGACGTCAACGACTCCATGGCCACCCGGGTGGACGGGGTGTTGCGCCACCTGGCGCTGGTGGTGGCCGACGAGCCGGAGGTCAGCGCCGCCTGCACGACGGCGTTGCTCAGCGGCGGCGGCGACCCGGCCGTGCGTGCCGCGCGCGACCGGATCGGCGCGGAGATCCACCGTCGCATCACGTCCGCCATGGGCCCCAACGCCGATCCCACCGCCGTGTCGGCGCTGGAGATGTCGTTCTTCGGTGCGCTGGTCCAGGCCGGCAGCGGCGAGTTCACCTATCGCGAGATCGCCGACCGGCTGGCCTACGTGGTGAAGCTGATCCTCACCGGCGCCGCAGAGACAAGCCAGGAGACAAACAGCGAATGACCGTTCATGTTGGGGACCACGAGTTGGTGCTCGATCCCTACGACTACGACTTCCACGAAGATCCGTACCCGTACTACCAGCGGCTGCGCGACGAGGCGCCGCTGTATCGCAACGAGGAACTGAAGTTCTGGGCGGTGTCGCGGCACAGCGACGTGCTGCAGGGCTTCCGCAACAGCACCACGCTGTCCAACAAGTACGGCGTCTCGCTGGACCCGGCGTCGCGCGGCCCACACGCGTCCAAGACGATGTCGTTCCTGGCGATGGACGATCCCGCCCACCTGCGGCTGCGCACCCTGGTGTCGAAAGGCTTCACCCCGCGCCGGATTCGCGAGCTCGAGCCCCGGGTCACCGAGATCGCGACCCGGCATCTGGACACCATGCTCGAAGCGGCCACGTCCGCACCCGCGGGCACCGTCGACTTCGTCGACGAGTTCGCCGGCAAGCTGCCGATGGACGTCATCTCCGAGCTGATGGGGGTCCCCGAACCCGACCGTGCCCGGGTCCGGGCCTGGGCCGACGGGGTGATGCACCGCGAGGAGGGCGTCACCGACGTCCCACCGGAGGCCGTCGAGGCCTCCCTCAACCTGATCGTCTACTACCAGGGGATGGTCGCCGAGCGACGCAAGAAGCCCACCGACGATCTGACCACCGCGCTGCTGGAGGCCGAGATCGGCGGGGATCGGCTCACCGACGACGAAGTCCTCGGCTTCATGTTCCTGATCGTGATCGCCGGCAACGAGACCACCACCAAACTGCTTGCCAATGCAGCTTTTTGGGGCCACAAAAACCCCGACCAGCTGACGCCGGTCTACACCGACCTGTCCAGGGTGCAGCTGTGGGTCGAGGAGACCCTGCGCTACGACACGTCCAGCCAGATCCTGGCCCGCACCGTCTCCGGCGAGCTCAACCTCTACGACACCACGCTGCCCGAGGGCGACGTCCTGCTGCTGCTGCCGGGGTCCGGGCACCGGGACGAGCGGGCCTTCGACAGGCCCGACGAGTACCTGATCGGGCGCGAAATCGGGCCCAAGTTGCTGAGTTTCGGCAGTGGGGCGCATTTCTGCCTGGGCGCGCACCTGGCCCGCATGGAGGCGCGGGTGGCGCTCACCGAGTGGTTCAAGCGAATCCGCGGCTACGAGGTCGACGAGGCCCACGCCGTCCGCGTGCACTCCAGCAATGTCCGCGGTTTCGCCCATCTGCCGATGACTCTCGAAACCAACTGAAGGCCGCACATGCCCCGCTTCGATCCCCTGCCCGACCGTCGACCGGCGATCGTGGCCGGCGCCTCCTCCGGCATCGGTGAGGCCACCGCCATCGAACTCGCGGCCCATGGATTCCCGGTCGCCCTGGGTGCGCGCCGCGTCGAGAAGCTGAACGACATCGTCGGCAAGATCAACGCCGACGGCGGCGAGGCGGTCGGTTTCCACCTGGACGTCACCGACCCCGGATCCGTGAAATCCTTTGTCGCACAGTCCGTCGAGGCGCTCGGGGACATCGAGGTGCTGGTGGCCGGCGCGGGCGACACCTACTTCGGCAAGCTCGCCGAGATCGCAGGCGACGAGTTCGAGTCCCAGCTGCAGATCCACCTGGTCGGCGCCTTCCGGTTGGCCTCGACCGTCCTTCCCGGCATGCTCGAGCGGCAGCGCGGCGACCTGATCTTCGTGGGCTCCGACGTGGCCCTGCGCCAGCGACCGCACATGGGCGCCTACGGCGCCGCCAAGGCCGCGCTGGTGGCGATGGTCACCAACTTCCAGATGGAACTCGAGGGCACCGGCGTGCGGGCCTCGATCGTGCACCCCGGCCCTACGAAGACGTCGATGGGCTGGAGCCTGCCGGCCGAGAAGATCGGTCCCGCGCTCGAGGACTGGGCCAAGTGGGGTCAGGCCCGCCACGACTACTTCCTGCGGGCGGCCGACCTGGCGCGCGCCATCACGTTCGTCGCCGAGACACCGCGCGGTGGCTTCATCGCGAACATGGAGCTTCAGCCCGAAGCGCCGTTGGCCGACAACAGGACTCGCCAGAAGCTGGCCCTGGGCGAAGAAGGGATGCCAGGACAATGACCACCACTGCGACTGTGCCGCGGGTTTCCGGCGGCGAAGAGGAACACGGCCACCTCGAGGAGTTCCGTACCGATCCGATCGGGCTGATGCGGCGCGTCCGCGACGAGTGCGGGGACGTCGGCTGGTTCCAGCTGGCCGACAAGCACGTCATCCTGCTCTCCGGCGCCGAAGCCAACGAGTTCTTCTTCCGCTCCGCCGACGAGGATCTCGACCAGGCCGAGGCCTATCCGTTCATGACGCCGATCTTCGGTAAGGGCGTCGTGTTCGACGCCAGCCCCGAGCGGCGCAAGGAGATGCTGCACAACTCCGCGCTGCGTGGTGAGCACATGAAGGGCCACGCCACCACCATCGAGCGCGAAGTGCACCGGATGATCGAGAACTGGGGCGACGAGGGCGAGATCGACCTGCTGGACTTCTTCGCCGAGCTGACCATCTACACCTCGACCGCATGCCTGATCGGCACGAAGTTTCGCAACCAGCTCGATTCCCGGTTCGCGCACTTCTACCACCAGCTCGAGCGCGGCACCGACCCGCTGTGCTACGTCGACCCGTACCTGCCGATCGAGAGCTTCCGGATCCGCGACGAGGCCCGGAAAGGGTTGGTGGCGCTGGTGCAGGACATCATGAACCAGCGAATCGCCAACCCGCCGGCGGACAAGAGCGACCGCGACATGCTCGACGTCCTGGTGTCGATCAAGGACGAGCACGGCAACGCGCGGTTCTCGGCCGACGAGGTCACCGGGATGTTCATCTCGCTGATGTTCGCCGGGCACCACACCAGTTCGGGCACCTCGGCGTGGACGCTCATCGAGCTGATGCGCCACCCCGACTCCTACGCGGCGGTGGTCACCGAACTCGACGAGCTCTACGCCGACGGGCAGGAGGTGAGTTTCCATGCGCTGCGCCAGATCCCGAAGCTGGAGAACGTCCTCAAGGAGACCCTGCGGCTGCACCCGCCGCTGATCATCCTGATGCGGGTGGCCCAGGGCGAGTTCGAGGTCGAGGGCTTCCCCATCCACAAGGGCGATTTCGTCGCGGCCTCGCCGGCGATCTCCAACCGGATCGCCGAGGACTTCCCGGACCCCGACGACTTCGTGCCGCAGCGTTACGAGGAACCGCGCCAGGAGGACCTGGTGAACCGGTGGACCTGGATTCCGTTCGGGGCCGGCAGACACCGCTGCGTGGGTGCGGCGTTCGCCCAGATGCAGATCAAGGCGATCTTTTCGGTGTTGCTGCGCGAGTACGAGTTCGACATGGCCCAGCCGCCCGAGAGCTATCGAAACGACCATTCGAAGATGGTGGTGCAGCTGGCCCGGCCGGCCAAGGTGCGCTACCACCGCCGCCGGAAATAGGAGCTGACCGTGGGTTTTCGAGTCGAGGCCGACCTGGATCTATGCCAGGGCCATGCGATGTGCGAGCTGGAGGCCCCGGACTACTTCCGGGTGCCCAAGCGCGGCAAGGTCGAGATTCTGGACGCCGAGCCCCCCGAGGCGGCCCGCAGGGAGATCGAGCAGGCCGTCATGGCGTGCCCCACCCAAGCACTGTTCATCAAAACGATCAAGGAGACTGATTGAAAATGTCCAAGCCGTCGCGCGCAGAGCTCGAGGCATGGGTCGACCGCTGGTTGCAGGCCAACAAGGCCTGCGAGAAGGCCGGCGACTGGCGGCCGTTGGCGGACTTCTACGCCGACGACGCCACCTACGGCTGGAACATCGGGCCCAAGGAGGACGTGATGTGCGTCGGCGTCGACGAGATCCGCGACATCGCCCTCGGTCTGGAGATGGAGGGCCTGGAGAACTGGGTCTACGAGTACCAGAAAGTCCTCATAGACGAGAAGCAGGGCGAGATCGTCGGCTTCTGGAAGCAGATCGTCAACAAGTCCGACGGCACCCAGGACGAGATCTACGGCATCGGCGGCAGTTGGTTCCGGCTCAACAGCGACAACCTCATCGAGTGGCAGCGTGACTTCTTCGACTTCGGTCACGTCGCGAAGATGTTCGCGGCGCTGATCGAATCCGGTGACCTGAGCACCGGCATGCAGAAGCGGATCGAGCGCAGCCTGGCCGGCGAGAAGCTGCCCGGCTACTACCCGCTGGGCCAAGGCCCGGTCCCGATTTGGTAGCACCCGGTGCCGATTGCCGCTCCCCCATGTTTACACCGCGGTGACGCACGTCATAATGTTCATCGAGAACGAGAACACGTTCTAAATTGCCGTCCGGCCCCGGTCGGTCCCTTTCGCCGAACACTCGGGTCAGGGCTTGCTAGTGGAGGTTGCTCATGAAAACAAAAGGCGCGCTGATCTGGGAGTTCAACCAGCCGTGGTCGATCGAGGAAATCGAGATCGGTGACCCGCAGAAAGATGAGGTCAAGATCCAGATGGAAGCGTCGGGCATGTGCCACTCCGACCACCACCTGGTGACCGGCGGCATCCCGATGGCGGGCTTCCCGGTGCTCGGCGGGCACGAGGGCGCCGGCATCGTCACCGAGGTCGGCCCGGGCGTCGAGGACCTCGCCCCCGGCGACCACGTCGTGCTGTCGTTCATCCCGTCCTGCGGCAAGTGCCCCACGTGCCAGGCGGGCATGCGCAACCTGTGCGACTTGGGCGGCGGCCTGCTCGGCGGCGCCGCCGTGTCCGACGGCACCTTCCGCATCCAGGCACGCGGCCAAAACGTCTATCCGATGACACTGCTGGGCACGTTCTCGCCGTACATGGTCGTGCACAAGGCCTCGGTGGTGAAGATCGACCCGTCGGTGCCGTTCGAGGTGGCCGCCCTGGTCGGCTGCGGCGTCACCACCGGCTATGGGTCCTCGGTCCGCACCGCCGACATCCGGCCCGGGCAGGACGTCGCCATCGTCGGCGTGGGCGGGGTAGGCATGGCCGCGCTGCAGGGTGCGGTCAACGCCGGCGCGCGCTACATCTTCGCGATCGACCCGGTGGAGTGGAAGCGCGACCAGGCCCTGAAGTTCGGCGCCACCCACGTCTACCCCGACATCGACGCCGCCATGGCGGGCATGGCCGAGGTCACCTACGGCCTGATGGCCCACAAGGTGGTGGTCACCGTCGGCGAGCTGCACGGCACCGACGTCGACAACTACCTGAACATCACCCAGAAGGGCGGCACCTGCGTGCTGACCGCGATCGGCAGCCTGCTGGACACCAACGTCAACCTGAACCTGGCGATGCTGACCCTGATGCAGAAGAACCTGCAGGGCACCATCTTCGGCGGCGGTAACCCGCAGTATGACATCCCGCAGCTGTTGTCGATGTACAAGGCCGGCAAGCTCAACCTCGACGACATGATCACCCGCCGGTACAAGCTGGAGCAGATCAACGACGGCTACCAGGACATGCTGGACGGCAAGAACATTCGCGGGGTCATCCGGTACACCGACGCAGACCGGTAAGAAGCCTCCCTGTTTCAGAGGGCCGGCTCCGGGTGGCGAGCTTCCCGTACCTGCTGGAACCTGGGCGCATCGGCGCCATGACGGTGCGCAACCGGGTGGTCATGTCTCCGATGGAGACGATGTACGGCACCCCGGACGGGCTGCCGTCGCAGCGCACGCGGGACTACTTCGCCGCCCGGGCCGCCGGCGGGGTGGGCCTGATCACGTTGGGCGCCACCGGGGTCGACCACCGGCACCCCGAGACGCCCGGCGGCCTGCACCTGGCCACCGACGACGCCGTGGCGGCGCACCGGGAGCTGGTGGCGGCGGTGCACGAGCACGGCGCGAAGATCCAGCCCCAGATCGTGCACGCCGGGCCCGACGGACTGGGCCCGGAGATCTTCGGTGTCGCCTCGGTAGGCCCGTCGGTGATCCCGTCGTACCTCACCGGGCGCCCGTCGGCCGAGATCAGCGCCGGGCAACTCCGCGAGGTGCTCGACCTGTTCAGGGCGGCGGTGCGCCGCGCCGCGGAAGCCGGGTATGACGGCATCGAGCTGCATGCCGCCCACGGCTACATGCTGCTGGGCTCTTTCCTTGCCCCGCAACGCAATCGGCGCACCGACGTCTACCGTGGCGACTCGGCACGCGGCCGGGTGCGGGTGGTGCTGGACGCCCTGGCCGCGATCCGCTCCGAGATCGGCGACGCCCTGCCGATCACGTTGCGCATCTCGGGCTACGAACGCGTCGCCGGTGGGCGGCCGATCTACGAAACCGCCCGCCTCGCACCGGAACTGGTGGCCGCCGGGGTGGACGCATTCCATGTCAGCGGCGGGGTGATCGACCGGCTCGTCACTCAGATGGTCAACGGCGCCGACGACGGCGACGCAGTAAACGTCGGCGCGGCGGCCGCGGTCAAACAGGTGGTCGACGTGCCGGTGATCGCGGTGGGCCGCATCCACGACCCGGTCCGGGCCGAGCGGATCCTGGCCGAGGGGCGCGCCGATTTCGTCGCGATGGGGCGTCCGCTGCTGGCCGACCCGGAGCTGCCGCGCAAGCTGCGCACCGGCCAGGCGCATCGGATCCGCAAGTGCATCTCATGCGAGAACTGCATCGACGCGCTGGAACAGCGGTTCTCGGTCGACTGCGCCGTCAACCCCCGCACCGGCAAGGAGCGCGAACTGGCCGCGCCCCGCACCGGCCGCACCAAACGGGTCGTGGTGATCGGCGGCGGGCCCGCCGGGCTGGAGGCCGCCCGCGTGGCCGCCGAACGCGGCCACCGCGTCACGCTGTTCGAGCGCGGCGGCCAGTTGGGCGGCGCGCTGCGCTGGGCGTCGGTCCTGCATCGGGAAAATCAGCCGTTCCTGGATTACCTGCGCACCGAGATCGAGTGCATTCCCGTCGAAGTCCATGTCCGGCATGATGTTTCGGCGCAGGACGTGATCGGGGCCGCGCCCGACGCGGTGGTGGTGGCCACCGGCGGCAAGGTCGCGGTGCCGCAACTGCCCGGCGCGGAACTGCCGCACGTGCACACCGGGCCAGGGCTGCGGGACTCCCTCGGGGGGCGGGCGGCGCCCACCGATCCGGTGTGGCAGCGGATCGGTGCGTCGCTGCTGGGCGGGCGGCGGCAGCGCCTGGTGCGTCCGGCCGCGGTCCGGCTGGCCAGCCGCGCCTGGATGCCGCTGGGCCGGCGCGTCGCCGTCATCGGCGGCGACCTGGTCGCCCTGGAGTTGGCGGAGTTTTTGGCGAGCCGCGGCCGGCTGGTGTCGATCCTGGAGGCCGGCAACGACATCGCCCCGGAGGTGGGCAACAAGCGCAAGACCGAGCACATGGACCGCCTCGACCGGTTGGGCGTCACCGTGCACGTGCGGGCGACCCCGCAGCGGATCACGCCGCGGGCGGTGGTATTCACCCCCGCCGGCGGTACCACGCGCGAGTTGGCGGCCGACAACGTCGTGCTGGCGGGGACGGTGCAACCCGACACCGGCCTGTTCGACGCCCTGGTCGCGGCCATGCCCGGCGCGCAGGTGCACGCCGCGGGTGACTGCACGGGCCTCGGCCTGATCCGCAAGGCCACCGACGAGGGCGCACGCGCCGCGTGCGCGATCTAGAGGCAGGAGAAAAGATGACCGAAACCGCAGTATCTCCGGCACTGGCCGCGTCGCAGTCGTCATGGCGCTGCGCGCAAGGTAAGGACCGGGACGGCTGGCTGGCGCTGATGACCGACGACGTGGTCATCGAGGACCCGATCGGCAAGTCGGTCACCAACCCCGACGGCAACGGTGTGCGCGGGAAGGCAGCCGTCGGCGAGTTCTTCGACAACAACATCGCCCAGAATCAGCTCACCATCACGTGCGAGGAAACCTTCCCGTCGAGCTCTCCCGACGAGATCGCACATATTCTGGTGCTGCAGAGCAAGTTCGAGGGCGGGATGACCAGCAAGGTGCGTGGGGTGTTCACCTACAAGGTGAATGAGGCGGGGCTGATCACCAACATGCGCGGCTACTGGAACCTCGACGTCATGGAGTTCGGCCAGGAGGACTGACCCAGGGTCGTCGGATCGCCGAACCTATGCTGGGCCCATGTCGTCGGTCTTCACCAAGATCATCAACCGAGAACTGCCCGGCCGTTTCGTCTACGAGCACGACGACGTCGTCGCGTTCCTGACGATCGAGCCGATGACCCAGGGCCATACGCTGGTGGTGCCGCGCGCCGAGATCGACCAGTGGCAGGACGTCGACGGCGCGGTCTTCGCCCGCGTCATGGCGGTGAGCCAGCTGATCGGCAGGGCCGTGTGCAAGGCGTTCAACACCGAGCGGGCCGGCGTGATCATCGCCGGGCTCGAAGTGCCGCATCTGCACGTTCACGTGTTCCCCACCCGCAGCCTGGGCGACTTCGGCTTCGCCCACGTCGACCGCAACCCGTCGCCGGAATCGCTGGACGAGGCGCAGGCCAAGATCAAGGCGGCCCTGGCTCAGCTGGCGTGAACCGGCTCCTCGGGCGCGGGCACGTCGCTCACCCGCGGCAGCGTGACGCGAAAGCAGCAGCCGTCACCGGGGGCGGTGGTCACGGTGACGGTGCCGCCGTGCGCGTGCACCAACGAATCGACGATAGAAAGCCCGAGGCCGGTGCCGCCGCTGGCCCGGGCACGTGAGGAGTCGGTGCGGTAGAAGCGCTCGAACACCCGCGCCGCGTCCTCGCGGCTCATGCCCGGCCCCTTGTCGGCCACCTCGATCACCGCGTCGTCGCCCTCGGTGCCGACCCGCACGATGACGTCGGCGCTGTCCGGGGTGTGCTGCAAGGCGTTCACCAGCAGGTTGCTCAGCACCTGGCGGATCCGGGCCTCGTCACCGACCACCTCCGGGGTGCCGGGACCGTCGAAGACCTCCATGCTGATCGTGCGCTTGGGACCCATGGCCTGCGCGTCGTGCACTGCGTCGCTGGCCAGCGCCAGCAGGTCCACCTGATGATTTTCCAGCGGGCGTTGGGCGTCCAGGCGGGCCAGCAGCAGCAGATCCTCGACGAGCAGGCCCATCCGGCTGGCTTCGCTTTCTATCCGCGCCAGCAGCATCGACACGTCGCGGGCGGCGCCCTGGCGATACAGCTCGGCGAAGCCGCGGATGGTGGTCAGCGGGGTGCGCAGCTCGTGGCTGGCGTCGGTGATGAACCGCCGCATCCGGTCCTCGGAGCTGCGCGCCTTCTCGGCCGAGGACTCCGAGGAGGCCAACGCCTCCTGGATCTGGGTGAGCATTCCGTTGAGCGCCAACGAGAGCTGGCCCACCTCGGTGCGGGGGTCGCGCTGCGGAATCCGGCGGTCGAGTTGGCCGCCCGCGATCGCCGCGGCGGTCTGTTCGACTTCGGACAGCGGCCGCAGGCTGCGCTGGACCACCGCGAAGCTGGCGATCCCGACGATGACGAGCACGCCCACCCCGATGCCGATCTGCAACCAGACCAGCGAACGCACCGTGTGCTGGACGTCGGAGAGGTCGATCGCGACGGTCGTTAGGCCGTGCGGGCCGCGCACCGAGACCGCGCGCCACTCGATGTCGGAGCCGTTGACCGAGGGCAGGGTGGTCGGGTCGGGGCCCACGTCGTTGTCGGGCGGCAGTGCCGGTTCGGCGTTGCGGTCGTTGATGGCGGTGAACGGCGTGCCGTCGGTGCCGATGCCGCGCACGTAGAACTTCGACGGGGGCCGGCCGGGGTCCGGGCTCTCGTAGGGCGGCGGTGACTGCCGGCGCGGGGCCAGCGCCCAGCCGCGGGATGCCTCGAGCAGCGTCTGGTCGATCCGGCTGACCAGCACGTGACGCAGGATCGAGGTGACCGCGACCCCCGAGACCAACAGGCCGCAGCCGACCAGGACGAGGGTGGCCGCGACCAGGCTCACCCGAAGGGGCACACCGCGTCGGAGCCGCTTGAGCGTGTCCGTGTTCTTGGCCACCACTCACCTACCTCGCCCGGCGGCCACTCGGGTGCTCAGCGGGGCTCACGCAGCACATAGCCCACACCGCGCAGGGTGTGCAAAAGCCGCTTGTCGCCGGTGTCGATCTTGCGGCGCAGGTACGACACGTAGGACTCGACGACGTTGACGTCGCCGCCGAAGTCATAGCGCCAGACGTGGTCGAGGATCTTGGGTTTGCTCAGAACCGTGCCCGCATTGATGACGAAGTAGCGCAGCAGGGTGAACTCCGTCGGCGACAGCGACACCGGCTGGCCGGCCTTCCACACCTCGTGGGTCTCTTCGTCGAGTTCGATGTCGGCGAACGTCAACCGGGCGTTGCGGGGTTCCGCTCCGCCCTTGCCGGCGCGCCGCAGGATGACCCGCAGCCGGGCGACCACCTCTTCCAGGCTGAACGGCTTGGTCACGTAGTCGTCACCGCCCAGGGTCAGGCCCGCGATCTTGTCCTGCAGGGAGTCGCGGGCCGTCAGGAACAGCGCCGGGGCGTCGATGCCGTCGGCGCGCAGCCGGCGCAGCACCCCGAACCCGTCCATCCCGGGCATCATCACGTCGAGGATGACCGCGTCCGGACGGGTTTCGCGCGCTCTATCGAGGGCCTGGGCCCCGTTGGTCGCGGTGTGCACCTCGAATCCCTGAAACTTCAGGCTGACGGAGAGCAGTTCGACGATGTTGGCCTCGTCGTCGACCACGAGGATGCGAGCCTCCGGTTTGGACTCGCTCGGGATAGCCGCTGTCATTGGGGCCTTCTGTCCTAACTTGAACATTGCCTTCACAGTAAGTGTGTACTTGCTGTGAGCCAGGTGGTAACAATCTGATAATAGCCTGCCAGCCATCATCGCACCGCCGTCGACCCGAACGTCGTTCATCGAGGTCGCGTCGCGAATAGACTCCAAGCATGAACCTCGTCAAAAGCGTCGTGTCCCTGGCGACCGCCCCCGCGCGGGCCGGCCTCGCCGCCGCGGAGGCGAGCTTGAACGTCGCCTCGGTGGCCGTCGGCGTGGCCAAGCGCGCGGTGGGGGACGGCGGGACCGGCGCCGGGGTGAACGGCGTGGCGTCCATGCTGGGGATCGACGACGCGATCGTGCGTGCCAACCGGCTGGCGCGGCTGATGGACGACGACGCCCCCCTGGGGCGTGCCGTGGCACCCGACGGGCCGCTGGACCGGCTGCTGCGCCCGGGCGGGGTTGTCGACCTGCTGACCTCGCAGGGCGGCCTGCTCGACCGGCTGACCGCCGACGGCGGCGGCCTGCAGCGCGCGTTGCAGCCTGGCGGGCTGGCCGACCAGTTGCTCGCCGAGGAAGGCCTGATCGAACGCGTGCTGTCCGAGGACGGGCTGGCCGATCGGCTGCTCGCCGATGGCGGACTGATCGACAAGCTGACCGCCAGGAACGGTCCGCTCGAACAGCTCGCCGACGTCGCCGACACCCTGGCCCGGCTGACGCCGGGGATGGAGGCGCTCGAGCCCGCGATCGAGACGCTGCAGGATGCGGTCGTCGCGCTGACCATGGTGGTCAACCCGCTGAGCAACATCGCCGAGCGCATCCCGCTGCCCGGCCGGCGCCTGCCGCGGCGCACGGTGACGCGCCCGGTGCGCTCCACGCGCATCATCGACACCAACGAGTGATTCGTTAGGCTGGCACCGGTTTCACCGGCCTCCTTAGCTCAGTGGTAGAGCACTCGCCTTGTAAGCGAGCGGTCGTCAGTTCAATCCTGACAGGGGGCTCCGCACACCGGCGGCTTTGCCCCGAGATGCCGCGCAGCGGTCCCCGGCCAGGTCGGCGCAGCTCGCCCGGTTGCCGGCCGGCCCGAGTAGCCCGGCCGGTATCGGGTAGCCGATATAGCGGAACTTGTTCGGGCTCAAAGCGGAGGTTGGGCGATGCCGGTGACGGCGGGGCCGGTGCGTGGCGTGACGTCGGATCTGCGGATGGTCAAATGGACCCGCGGCATTTCCGCAGCGGACGTTGGTGGGTGTTGGCCGAAGGCGTGCTGGTGGCCGCGTTGGGTGTCGCCGGGCTGGTCTCGGCGGCCCGGCATCCGCATGCCGGCCCCACAGGCGCCCCGGTTCTCGGCCTGGCGACGACTCCGGCGCACAGCGGGATGCTGCTGGCGTTCGGCGTGGTGGCTGTCGGGAGTGTCGGCAACCGTCGCGCGGCGGTAACGGTCACCGGGTTCAGCGCCGCGGCCTACACCATCTTGTTGTTCGTGGGAGCCGTCGCGGCCACGCACAGAACCCCGACGCCGTTGGGATTCCACGCCGCCGACGTCGTGCTGCACGGCGTGCTGGCGGTGGTCAACCTCGGGCTGCTGATGTGGCTGGCGCCCGACGCGCTGGCAGACCCGGTCTGGGTGCGGCGGCGTCGGGAAAGTGACCGTCGGCAACGCCCGTCGCCCGCCGGGGCGGTCAGCGGGTCGGCAGCGGACCCGGCGCCGAACCCGGAACCATCCCCCGCGGCGGCGGCGCGCAGCGGGGCGCACCCCGGCGACCCGCCGGCCGGCGCACCTGACCCTCTTCCTGGACCACAGGGCTACCAGTTCGGAGGCCCCACGCAGCCCGAGCGCCTGGCACTCGGCGGCATCGTCGCCGTGGTGGTCCTGGTTGCCGTAATCGGCATCTGGCTCCGACTCCGTCGCCGGCGCCGCCGGTAGTTCCCAGCGGGGGCCGTCCGTTCGCGGCGGTCGATTACGGCAACACAACCCCGGTGGCCGGGCCCAGGATGATCTGCTGGCCGCCGGGCGGCACGTAGCCGCCGGTGGTCCCGTACAGGCCGTAGTCCGGGTTGAGCGGGCCGTGCCCGGTGTAGATGTCGTTGATCCAGCCCGTGGACAGGGTGTACACGGCCTGGGTGTCGCCGCCCGGGGAGTACTGGGTGAACAGCTGCGAGATGAAGTCGATGACGGGTTTGTTGCCCAGCAGCGAGTCGACGTGCGAGCCGTTGAGCAGCTCGACCCCGACGAACTGATGCGGGTAAAGACTGGCCAGTTGATTCGTGGTGGCCCCATAGGCGTTCCACGCCTGGGGCTGCGCTGCCACCACATAGTCGGGGATGTTGAGCGTCTTGAGGTTGGCGATCGCGGACGCGAAGGCCGTGGAGCTGTTGGCGACCCCGTCGAACATCACGACACCGAGAAGGTGGTTGGCGGTGGTGTTCGTCCCGAGGTCGGCGACGTAGTCGCCCGCGGCGATCGTGGCGAGGCCGCCGCCGGCCGAATGCCCGGTGATCATGAAACTCTGCGGCAGGGTGCCGTGGTAACCGGCCTGGCTCGCGCTGAGGTTCAGCGCCGTCTCGTTGCCCAGGAACAACGATCCGACGGCCTGCTGCATCTGCGTGCCGCTCAGCCAGGCGCCGCCGGGCAACGGCAGCGACGACACGGTGGGGACGACCACGATGCTGTCGGTGCCGTACGCCAGCGCGGTGGCCAGGCTGCCGTACCAGCCGCCCGTCCCCAGGAAGCCGTGCTGCAGATAGATGACGCCGCGCGCATCGACCGTGCCGTTTGCCTGCGTCGGGAAGTACCAGCGCGCCGGGGCGTCATAGCCATGCGGCCCGACCCCGAGCTGCAGATAGGAGAACCCCTCCCTGACCCCGGTCACCAGGCCGGGGGTTCCCGTTCCCTGCGTCACACCGCTGCTGCTGGCACTGAGGGTGCCGTTGAAGAAGCCGGTGAGCAGCCTGCCCAGCAGACCGGGCCCGGTGGTCCCGGTGACGGCGGGCCCGACGGCATCTCTACCGAAGAGCGGTTGCCCCGTCAGATAGGTGAAGGGGGAGAAGAACCCTTGGTCGAAGAACTGCTGCTCCAACCCCTTGATCAGCAGCGACACATTGAGGATTTCGCCGTCGATGTATGCCGTCGCCGCCCCGCTCAACGCGCCGGCGAACTGGCCGTGAAACAGGACGGTCTGTGCGGTCAGTACGTGGAACTCCCGGGCGTAGCCGCCGAAAACGTTTGCGACGGCCACCGACACCTCGTCGCCGGCCGCGGCGACGATCGCCGTCGTCGAGGACGCCGCCGCCGCAGTGGCGGCCCGCAGCGACGAGCCGATGCCGGCCACTTCGGCCGCCGCCGACGCCAACACTTCGGGGGTCGCAAATAGGTAGGACAAGGGTGCCTCCCACCGGCCGTTCCCCCCGATGGCACCGAAATGGTACTGCGACCGGCCGAACCGTCCGGCGTCTTTGCGAAATTTTTCGCCGGCCGCGGCCGGTTACGGGTCGATGTGGTAGCGCGGCTGCCCGGCCGGTGTCACCGGCCACGGCTCGGCCGGATTGATCTCATAGCGGCGCGAAGTGTCCGGCTTCCAGCCCTGCAGCCGCGACTGGGCGTCGTACACCGGCCCCCCGAACGCGACCTGGCAGCGCTGCCAGGTGCCGTCGGCCCTGATCGGCCCGTCGCAATAGTGCGCGGACGGCTGGGCCTCGCAGCCCGCGGATGCCGGCACGGCGAAGCCGGCCCCGGTCGCGGCGAACGCCGCAACCCCCAGCGCGCTCAGCTGCAGATTCATCGTCATGGCCTCCGGCGGTGACACAGCGGTCGAACGCAGTTCCTGCGGTCTTACATAGCCACGCGTCACCCCCCGGCGAACATCCGCTGCCAAAACGCGCAACCCGCTGGCCGTCAGGGCAGCAGGCTGCTCAGAGCGCCCGGGCCGGGCACGCCGACGGCGTCGACGATGTCCTGGGTCACCGCACCGGGGAACTGCGTCACCGCCGCGCCGATCTGATCGGCACCGTTCCCGATCGCGTCGACGATGGTCGCCGGATCGCCGGTCGGCAGGGCCGCCACGACGTCGAAGGCCGCGAACTGCGGCGCCACCATGACGTTGCGCACGTCGACGAAGAGTTCGGTCGGCAACGACGCCGGCGGGACGGGCACCCCGTCCCAGCTGACCAGCGTCCAGCCGCTCTGGGGATCGCCCTGCATCACGACCATGCCCGTGTTGGCCAGCGGGTGGGTGAGCATGAGCAAGGGATCGGGGTTGTTGACGGTCATCAGCGTCCCGACCTCGATGGCGAATTCGCTGGAGTACGCGACGTCGGTGATCTGGCCGTTGGCGGCATGCACCGGATTGGCCATGGCCGTGGCGTACATCGTCTGCAGCGCGTTGGTGAAACCCTGATCGAAGACCACCCCGTTGAAGTCGATGGACCCCGGGGCCAGCATCGGCATGAGCGGCAACCCGAGCGTCCAGGCGAGCGGCCCGGGCAGGTACAGCAGACCGGCCGGGCTCAGCTGCGGCAAGCCGTCGAAGAGTCCGGCATTGACCTCGTTGAGACCGGGCAACACCTGCGGGGTCACCTGGAGCAGGGAAGCCAGCGGCGCCGCGGTCTCCTGGACCCTGGTCAACTGCGACTCGAAGATCCCTGCGTAGGGCCCCTGGCCCGCGAGCAGGTGCGCGACGGCCGTTGCCTCCTGCTGACCCAACTGGGTGAGCCCGGTCCCGGGCACACCGGTGTCGATCAGGTTCAGCGCGTTGCCGATCGACTGCCCGTGGCGCACGAAGTCGATGACGATCGGCTGCCCACCGCCGCCGGATGGCGCGACCACACCGGTTCCGGCGTTGCCGACGAACAACCCGCCGCGCCCGCCGGCCGCATCGATCGTGCCCGCGCCGCCGTCGCCGAACAACAGGCCGCCGGCGCCGCCGATGGGGGCTGCCGCCGTGCCCGCGGCACCGTTGCCGATCAGGGCGCGCCCGAGCAACAGGTCGATGGGCGCGTTGATAATCGGGTCCAGGACGCGGCCGGCCGGGCTGTCGATCCAGGCCTCGCCGACGGCGTGCGCCGGTCCGTAGACCAAGGCCTGGAAGCCGTCGGCGACCAATGACCGCACACCGCCGAGCAGCGTGCTGCCCGCCACCTCCGCATCGGCGTACGACGCCGCGGCGGCGTTCAGGGTGCCGACGAACTGCTCGTAGTACGCCGCGGCCTGCGCCGCCGCCGCCTGGTACTGGCGGGCGTGCGCGCCGAAGAGCGCCGCGGCCATCACCGATACCTCGTCGGCGCCCGCGGCCGCCATGCCCGTCGTCGGGACCGCGGCGGCCAGATTGCCGGCGCGCACCGCCGCACCGATCCGCGCCAGATCCGCCGCGGCCCCCTCCAGCATCTCCGGCGCCACAAGCACAGACGACATCGCTTCCCCCCAAGTCCGCGTGTACCTAGCCATGATGGGGTCGGGGCCGCAAGAAAACGCACGTTTCGACAAAATCGCGCGCACCGGGGGTTCGCGACCCCGTTACCGCGTCGACCGGCACCCGCAAGCTGCCGGCAACGCTTACGCCATGGGGGCGGCCAGAGCCTTGATCGTTTGAATCTCGGTGTCCTGGAAGGCCCGTCCGTTCGGGCCCAGCAGGTCGTGGAACCACACTTTCGGGACGGCCGGGTAGGGGTGGTCCCAGGAGTCCCAGGGGAAGTAGGTCTGGGTTTTGCCGGCGACCAGGCCCCAGTTGTAGGCGCCGACGTTGTGGCGTTTGGCCACCGGCAGGATGCCCTGGACGGTGCTGCCCTGGGTGCGGGCCATGTACTCGGTGCACAGGATCGGTCGCCCCTGCGGGGCGAGTTCGGCGATGCGGCTCTCAAAGGTTGCCGGCTCGGCGTAGGAGTGGAAGGTGATCACGTCGGAGTTGTCGAGCTGGATGCCGGCGATGGCGCTGCGGCGCCCGGGATCCGACCACTGCCCCTGCCAGACCCCACTCGTCAACGGCTGGCTGGGGTCGACCGTGCGTGCCCACCCGAACACCTGCGGGAGCAGCTCGGCGACACGCTCGAGTTTGTCTTTCCGCTCGACCGAGCGGTAGACGCGCGCGGGATTGTCGGGCTCGTTCCACAGGTCCCAGCCCAGGACGCGATCGTCGTTGCGGAACTGGCCCAGCACACCGGTGACGTAGTCGTACAACACCCGCGTGTAGCGACGGTCATCGAGCCGTTCGGCGCCCGGGCTCTGCACCCACCCGGAGTTGTGGATCCCGGGCCGGGGCGCGCGCTGCCGGCCCAGTCTGGGGTGCGGGTCCCAGCAGGAGTCGAACAACACGAACAGGGGTTTGATGTTGTGGCGCGCGGCGATGGCGACGAATTGCGCCAGCCGGCCCTGAAATCCGCGGGCGTCGGCCGCCCAGAGCTGGTCGTGCAGGAAGACCCGCACCGTGTTGAACCCGGCCGAGCGCGCCCAGCCCAGCTCGGTGTCGATGCGCCGCGGGTCATAGCTGCCCGGTTGGAACATCTCCAATTGGTTGATGGCATTCGACGGAATGAAGTTCGCCCCGACGAGCCAGCCCTGCGCCTGATACCACCGGTTGGCCCGGTCCGGTGACCATCGGCCAGCGTCCGCCGACGCGCGGGGCACCCGGATCACCGCCGTCCCTGCGGCCAGCAACAGCGGCAACTTCAGGACCTCTCGGCGGCGCACGATGGGCACCATAGAGTCATTAGGCGCCGTGTTCGGCCGTGCGTGCCGGATCGCGACGCTATGTCGGGGGAATCGTTATCTTTTCGTCACCTGGGGACGGCCGGGCCCCGCCCCGCGCGCTGGCCCCTCATCGAACCGCGACTTGGAAAGCGTTGCAAGCAAGTAACTTTCGCCGCTCCCCGCGGCGTCAGTAGAGCGGGATCCAGTCGCCGAAGAACCAGTAGCCCCAGCCCCCGAACTGGGAGTTGAAGACGGGAGTGACGGTGAAGGTGTTGTAGGCGAAGGGCCCGAAGTCACTGCGGGCGGCGGCCACGTCGCGCGGCGGCCCGCTCCACGGACGGTTCCAACCGCCCGGCGGCGGCGGACCGTTCCATCCACCCGGAGGCGGGGGGCCGCCCCAGTTGGGTGGCGGGTGGCCGGGAGCCGGTCCGTCGTTCCAGCCATACCCTCGCGGCGGTGGCGGTGGCGGCGCCCCGTGATCCGGCACGCTGAAACCCTGGGGCGCATCCCTGGGCCCGCCCACTTGCTCGTTCGGCCGGACGTAGGCGCCGCGCGGACGGTAAGCCGGATGGGGAGGCTGGGTGCTCGGCGCTTGGAGGGCCGGAGCGGGCTGCCAGCCTCCCGGCGGCGGCTGCTGACCGGGCGGCCCACCCGGAGCCTGCACACCTGGCGGGGGCGGAGGCGGAGCCTGCTGACCGGGCGGCCCACCCGGAGCCTGCACACCCGGCGGGGGCGGAGGCGGAGCCTGCTGACCGGGCGGCCCACCCGGAGCCTGCACACCCGGCGGGGGCGGAGGCGGAGCCTGCTGACCGGGCGGCCCACCCGGAGCCTGCACACCCGGCGGCCCGCCCGGTGGCGGGTTCTGCGGAGCCGGCGCCCCGGCGCCCGGCCCCTGGCCGCCCGGACGACCGCCCCCCTGGCAGTTCGGGCACGGCGGTGGGGGCGGGTCCTGCGGCGCGGCCTGGGCGAGCCCAGAGGCCAGCGATATTGCCGAGATGCCGACGCCCGTCGCGACCGCCGCCGCGCCGGCCACACGCTTCATAGACATACCTGCGTCCCCTCTGGGGCTTGGGCCCCGACCGTGCTGGTGGCCTGCGCTACGGGCAGGACACGTCCATCTCGAACGGCTTGGTCACCGGCTTCGGGTGCTGTGGGTTGCTCATGTCGACGCCCGTGGCAGTACCCTTGATGGCGTACGACTTGCCGTTGACGGCGGCCCCCGCGTTGCCCGCCTGGTTCGGCGCGGCATCGGAGAAGCCGAGCGTGACGCCGTTGACGCTGCCCAGGCCGACCGAGTGGACGATCGGCGGATTGCCGTTGCTGACCACCGCGCCAACCCCGTCGGAGGCGTCGCCGATGCCGATGTTGACGTTGGCGCCCGACGGGGTGCACGAGACCTGTCCGCTGACGTTCTGCTTCTGACCGCCGACGACGACCTGGGTGCCCGGCGCCGCCGCCGGGCTCGACGCGCCACTGGTGGACTTGTTGCTCGAGCAGCCGGTGCAGGCCGCGACCACCATGACCACTCCGGTTACCCCGATCGCGATCCCACGCTTCACTACCGCTCTCCTTCGTGTCGCTGCCCCGCCGCCCGGTCACGGGTGTCCTGACCGCTCCCGCGGATACCCCGTACCAGTGGCTGCGAAACGACAGGCGCCCGCGGCTGCGCTCTGCGCTACCGCGCACCCGGGGGCGCGAATTGATGCCCTGGGGCCCAGCCGTTTCCAATGACAGCACGGCACGGCCAGCCGGGCCCCAAGCGTTCACGCCCGGGGCGCCGCGACGGGTTCGCGCTCGAGCTTGAGAAAGTTCTTGATCCCGAAGCGGGCGAACTCGCGTCGTCGCCGTGGCGACAGCTGCCCGGCTGCCGTCGCGGCGTCGATGATCTCCGGCCCGACGGCGCCGGATGTTTCGCCGTGGACCCGCACGGTGGCCCGCCCGGCAGCCAGCACGTTGCGCAGCCAGTCCACTTTCGTGCCGTACGGCAGCGGAATGATGAAGCCGTCGCCGACCCGCTCCACCACCACCGGCGTACTGTACGTCTTCCCCGAGCGGCGCCCCGTGTGTTCGATTACCCCTGCATACCAATACTTCTGGCCGGCGACCAGCTTCATCACCGGGTTCAGCACGTGTTTGTTGAACACGCGCACCCGGTCAAGGACCATCTGCCGCTCCTTGAGTCGAGAGCCTGGAGCCACGGTAAGACGCCCGCCGCAGAGGCCCTAGGGTCTTTGGACACCACCGCCGCCGACGTGGCGGCCGAGGAAATCCAACACCGCCCCGGCGAAGACGTCGTTGCGATCCCCGGCAACCATGTGCCCCGCACCGCGCACGTCGGCGAACTCGACCTGCGGGAATCGCGCGAGGAATTCGTCGGCCCGCTCCTGGCTGACGAGGTCGCTCACCTGGCCGCGGACCAGAAGCATCGGCACGCCGCCTGCCAGGATCGTGTCAACGGCCGCGTGCATGCGGTCGACCTCGGTGACCTCGAACGGGGGCAATGCGGCGATGCCGTTGATGAACTGGGGATCCCAGTGCCAGTACCAGCGGTCACCGCGGCGACGCAGGTTGGTGGTCAGCCCTTGCAGATCGGTGGGTCTGGGCCGGTGTGGGTTGTACTCGGCGATCGCGTCGGCGACCTCTTCCAGGGAGCCGAATCCCGATTCCATCCGGTCGGACATGAAGGCATGGATCCGATTGGCCCCGGACTGCTCCATGTTCGGCACGATGTCGACGAGCACGACCGCGCTGGCGATGCCCGGCGCGAGCTCTCCCGCCAGCAGCATCGAGGTGAACCCGCCAAGGGAGGCCCCCACCAGCACCGGTTTCGGGGGCAATTCCCGCAGCACTTCCCGCACGTCGCGGGCGAAGCTGATGACGCGATAGTCGCCCTCGCCGGACCAGTCGGACTCCCCATGGCCGCGCAGGTCGACCGTGACGGCCTGCCAGCCGCGTTCGGCGACGGCGGCGGCCGCCTTGCCCCACGATCGGCGGGTCTGTCCGCCGCCGTGCAAGAACACCACGGCGCGCGCCGCCGGATCCCCCAGCCGGTCGCAGGCGATGCACACACCGCCCGGCGCGCGCGTCGTGAACGGTTCTGGCGCCCGCACAGCTCCGGTCCGATCAGCGGCCATCAGGAGATACTAATTCGCAGTCACGATTCCGAGTCGGAGCAGCCACCCATGCCACCCACGCGAATGCATCCGCCGAACATGCTCTTCACGTCGGAGTCGTCACCGAGGGGCATCCCGACAAGTTCTGCGACCAAGTCTCCGATGCGGTATTGGACGCCTGCTTGACGCACGACCCCGAATCCAGGGTGGCCTGTGAGGCCTATGTGACGCTGGGCGTGATGACGCCGCCTACCCGCCGGTCCCCGGTCCTCAAACCACTTCCGGCGCCGGAACAACGGGACGGCGAGCCCGGTCCTGGGCGCGCGTTCGTTCCTGGCCGCGGTCGACCGCAACGCCACCCAGGGCCCGCTGACCACCCGCCCGGTGCCGTAGCGGCGTCAGTGCTCGTCGTAGTGCCCGCCGTGCGCCGCGTGCCGGCAACCGTCGTGCACGTAGTCGACGTGGTCGCCGTGGGGCACCGCGACGTGGCCACACCCGTCACCGTGGACGTGGTCGTGATGTTCGTGCACGATGTGGCCGGACACCTCACACTCGTCGTAGTGGTCCCCGTGGTGCCGGTGGAGGTGACCCTCGTGGACGTAGTCGACGTGATCCCCGTGCGGGATCGCGACGTGGCCGCACCCCTCGCCGTGCACGTGCTGGTGTCCGGCGTGGGTGTGGTGGGTTGCGCTGGTCATCGCCTGTCACCGCCGTCCTCGAAGCTGTTGGTGCACGCCGCACTTTAGCCGGTCCGGGCAGCACCGGATATGGCCTTAAGTCACCTGTTGCTTGCCCGCCCGGACCGGCGCAGCGCTCTGCGGCGCCTGCCACAGATTGCCGCCCAGGTGAAGAGCAGGCCGGCATAGGCGATAGCCGCGGCGACCGTGAAGACGGGCAGATGCGTGTGCGCGGCGAGCTGGGACGTGCCCGTTGACGAAGGTTCCGACCGGGAAGGCCAGGCTCCACCACGTCAGGGCGAACGGCATGCCGTGCCGCAGCGGGCGCACCGTCAGCGCGGCGGCCAGCGCGATCCACAACACCGCGAATCCCCACACCGGGACCCCGTAGAGGACCGCGAACGCATCGACGGCGGCGGAGATGCGGTGATCGACGGCCAGGCCGGCGACGGTACCCAGAAACCCTGCTGCCGTGATGGATTGGCCGATGGACATAAGCACGTAGCAACAGCGGCACGTAGCCGGGATCCTCGAAATAGGCCTGACGGATGATCCACGACCCGCCGTGGCTCGAGCCCCGGCCATGGGCGCGCTGGTGGCGCTCCAGGCCGAGCACGCGGCGCCCGCGGGCGGCGAGATGGCAGGCGGCGGCGCTGCCCATGCCCCCAGACCGATCACGATGACGTCGTAACGCGATGCGGCGCCGGTCATCCCAGCTACCTCCATATCCAGCCCGGCCGGTTGCGGCGTAGCGTCGAATCGCCGGTGCGGTTTGCGCACTCCAGTGTCGCATCCTTTGTGAGCGGGATGCTGGATGCGCCCAGCGGGCCGCACCATTACCATGGGGTCACACCGCCGGGCGCCGCTACACGGAGATTCCAGTTTCGCTGCGCCCGAACGCAGTTCACGCGCGATGTTCGAGCTCCTGGAGGGAACATGCACCACATGGGACACCACCTCGCCCGAGGCGTGCGCATCGCCGCCGGCCCGGCTCTGGGCGTGGCTGCGCTGCTGGGCTTTGCCGCACCCGCACCCGTCGCGCTGGCCGATGTGCGCCAAAGTGCCTGCGGCACAACCGCCCCGTGTCCGCTGGGCCCGGCCCCGGACGGCGGGGACCAAGGCACCGCCGAGCGGCAGATCATGAACGGCTACGTCGACAACGAGAAGGGGTGCAAGCCGGACGCGTCGCCCAATCCGCAGTCCGTCGCCTGGGACCCGCCGGGCTTCCAGCCGAACGTCGGGGGTTCGGGTAAGGTCACCGACGCCGATCCGCGCCTGGGCGGGCAGTTTCGCGCCGACTGGGTGAACGGCCACTGGCACATCGAGTACCCGCACTGCTGACCTGCCGGCGTGTTACGGCCCATCGGGTCGGGGCCGCCGGCAGCGCCGGACCCGGTGTCTCGGCCCGGTAACGGACAGGCGCCGATCTCGTGGATAGCGTGGCCGCCGTGAGACTTTCCGGAGATGTGCGCGGCGAAACCTGCTGGTAGCGTAGTTGCGGCGGTTGCGAAGGCCGCCGATCCGCCAGGGGAAGCCCCGTACCGTCGCGACGTTCTGCTTTGGGGCTTCGCAGCAAGCTACCGCATACTGGGAGCCGTGCCAGAAGTGACCTCACCGCAAATCGCCGACGCGGTGCCGGGCGGTGCCCCGGCCACGGTTCGGGGTCGCTGATGGCGCGCTCGGGCGCTCACCACCGTCACCGGGCGGTCAAACAGCCGTCAGCGCTGCGCAAGGCGCTGACGCGTGGCTTGATGACCCTGGTCTCGGTGGCCGCGGTGACGCTGACCGGCGCGGGATACTACGTCGCCCACGGCGCGCTGGGCGGCATCACCGTTTCACAGGCGCTCAGCCCGGAAGATCCGCATTCCAGCGGCGACAGCATGAACATCCTGCTCATCGGGCTGGACTCGCGCAAAGACCAGGACGGCAACGACCTGCCCTGGTCGATCCTGAAGCATCTGCACGCGGGTGATTCCGACGACGGCGGCTACAACACCAACACGCTGATACTGGTGCACGTCGGCGCCGACCACAAAGTCGTCGCCTTCTCGATCCCCCGCGACGACTGGGTGCGGTTCAACGGGGTTCCCGGCTACAACCACATCAAGATCAAAGAGGCGTACGGGCTGACCAAGCAATACGTCGCGCAGAAGCTGGCCAACCAGGGCGTGAGCAGCCAGAAGGAACTCGAGACCAAGGGTCGGGAAGCGGGCCGGGCGGCGACCTTGCGCGCCGTGCGAAACCTGACCGGTGTTCCCATCGACTATTTCGCCGAGGTCAACCTGGCCGGCTTCTACGACTTGACGAAGGCGCTGGGCGGTGTCCAGGTGTGCCTCAAGCACGCGGTCTACGACTCGTATTCCGGTGCCGACTTCCCCGCCGGGCCCCAGACACTGGACGCCGCCCAGGCGCTGGCGTTCGTCAGGCAACGTCACGGCCTGGAAAACGGTGACCTGGATCGCACCCACCGCCAGCAGGCGTTCCTGTCGTCGGTCATGCACGAACTGCAGGAGTCGGGCACCTTCACCAACCTGGACAAGCTCAAGAGCCTGATGGCGGTGGCGCGCAAAGACGTCGTCCTGTCGGCCGGCTGGAACGAGGAGCTGATCCAACGTCTGGGAGAGCTGGCCGGCGGTAACGTCGAATTCCGGACCCTGCCCGTGGTGCGCTACGACAACATCGACGGCCTGGACGTCAACATCGTTGATCCGGCGGCGATCAAGGCCGAGGTGGCCCGTGCGATCGGCGTCGCCCCGCCGACGACCCCGACCACCACGACCACAGCCAAACCCAGCCCCGACACCGTCGTCGACGTGATCAACTCGGGCAGCATCAGCGGCCTGGCCACAGAGGTCTCCCACGCACTGAAGAAGCAGGGCTACACCGCGGGCCAGGTCCGCGACCGCGAGTCCGGCGAGCCGACCACCACGACGCTCGACTACGGTGTCGGCGCGCAGACCGATGCGCGCAACGTGGCCACCCTGCTCGGCCTGGACGCGCCGAAGAACCCCGATCCCTACCTCAAGCCCGGACACATCCGCGTGACCCTGGACACCAATTTCTCGCTGCCGGCCCAGGACGAAACCACCGACGACAGCACGACCACGACGACGTCCGGCAAGGCCAGTTCGTACGGATACTGGAGCACCAGCACCTACCCCTCGCCCGATCCCGGCAAGCCCATCGACGGCGGCGGGGTGCCCTGCGTCAACTGAGCGCGGCTTCGCTCAGGCGTGGGTGCCGCCGTCGATCCGGATCTCGGTGCCCGTGATGAACGCCCCGTCCTCGGAAACCAGCATGGCGATGACCCCGGCGACAACCGCGGGATCGGCCATGCCCGTACCGCTGGACTCCACCGTGGTGGGCAGGATCGGCATCAGCCTGGAGAACAGCGACCAGTCGGCGTCCTGCGGGATGTACCCGCCGGTGGCATCGGTGATCCCCGATTTGATGCTGCCCGGCGCCACGCACACCGCGCGCAGGCCCTTGCGCGCGTATTCCAGCGCCAGCGAGTGCGTGAAGGCCTGAATCCCGCCCTTGCTGGCCGCGTAGGCCGCCATGTACGGGTGGGCGAACGCCGCCGAGGTGGAGCTGAAGTTCACGATCGCGCTGCGCGGGTTGGCCAGCAGCGCCGGCAGCGCCTCGCGGACCACCAGGAAAGTGCCGGTCAGGTTGACACCGACGATCTTGTTCCACAACTCCAGGGTGGTGTCGTGGGTGTGCGCGGCGCGCAGCATGCCGGCGGCGTTGACGAGCGAATCGAGGCCACCCAGCGCATCCACGGCCCCGCGCACGCCGGCGGTCACCGAGCCCTCGTCGGCGACGTCCATCTCGCACGGCACGAACCGCTCGGCGGTGCCGTCCTGGGCCGCCCGGGCCCGCGTAGCGTCCAGGCCGTCGGCGGCGATGTCGGCGGCCACCACCGCGGCACCCTCGTCCAGCAGCCGCAGCGCGGTTGCCTGGCCGATCCCCGACCCCGCTCCCGTCACCAGGATGCGTTTGCCCTCGAGTCGCTTCATCTGCCGCTCCCGTTGTCTCGTCCGTAGGCGTGCCCATCATCGCAGGGCCGGGACGAGGCAAGGTAGATGCATGGAAATCGGATTCATCGGCCTGGGCAACATGGGCCGCGGCATGGCCGCGAACCTGCTGCGGGCGGGCCACCGCGTCACCGTCTACAACCGCTCGCCGGGCAAGGCCGAGGCCCTGGTCGGGCACGGCGCGAACGCGGCGGGCTCCGTCGCCGAGGCCGCCGACGCCGACGTCGTGTTCACCATGCTGGCCGACGACCCGGCCGTCGAGGACGTGACGCTGGGCGCGGGCGGCCTGGTGGCTTCGCTGCGGCCGGGGGCCACGCACGTGTCGTCGAGCACGATCAGCGTCGCCCTCTCGGAGCGCCTGGCGGCGGCCCACACCGCGGCGGATCAGGACTATGTTGCCGCACCGGTGTTCGGCCGGCCCGAGGCGGCCGCAGCCGCAACGCTTTTCGTGGTCGCGGCCGGCGCCCGGCGGGTCCTCGAGCCGATGCTGCCGTTGTTCGAGGCGATCGGCCGGCGGACGTTCGTGGTGTCCGAGCAGCCCCACACCGCCAATCTGGTGAAGCTGAGCGGCAACTTCCTGATCGCCTCGGTCATCGAGAGCGTCGGCGAGGCCGTGGCGCTGGTCGCCAAAGCCGGCGTCGACAGGTCGCAGTACGTCGACATCCTCACCTCGACGCTGTTCTCCGCACCGGCGTATCAGACCTATGGCGGGCTCATCGCGCGCCGGGAATTCGAGCCCGCGGGGTTCGCCGCGCGCCTCGGCCTCAAGGACATCCGGCTCGTGCTGGCCGCCGCGGAGCAGCTGCAGGTGCCGCTGCCGGTGGCCAGCCTGCTGCGCGACCGGTTGCTCACCCTGGTGGCGACCGGTGGCGGCGAGCTGGACTGGTCGGCGCTGGCGACGCTCGCCGACCGGGACGCCGGGACGGGGTCAGACCACCCCGCGTAGCCCGTCGGCGCCGAACGCGGGTTCCAGCATCGCCGAGAAGTCCGGGCCGCGGCGCAGCATGTGGCCACCGTCGACGTTGATGCACTGGCCGGTGATCCAGCTCGCGGCGTCGCTCAGCAGGAACATCGCCAGGTTGGCGACGTCTTCGGTCTCCCCAGGACGGGGCAGCGGCGTGCAGATCCGGTAGTCCTCGCTCAGCTCAGGCGACCCGGTGATCGGCGCCACCAGATCGGTGCGGATCAGGCCCGGGCGGATGCTGTTGACCCGCACCCAGGACGGGCCCAGCTCGTCGGCGGCCAGCATCATCATGTGGTCCACGGCCGACTTGGTCACCCCGTAGGCGCCGAACCAGCGGTGGGTGTTGCTGGCCGCGATCGAGGAGATCCCGACGAACGAACCGCCGCCACCGCGCACCAGTTCGCGGGCGGCATGCTTGAGCACGTACATGGTGCCGTTGACGTTGAGGTCGACCGTGCGGCGCCACGCCTCCGAGTCGACCTGGGTGATCGGGCCGATGGTCTCCGACCCGCCCGCGCAATGCACGACGCCGTGCAGCCGGCCCCGCCACGCCGTCGCGGCCTCCACCGCGCGCGCGGCCTCCTCCTCGTTGGTGATGTCGGTGGGCTCGTAACGGATCGCGCCGTCCGCGTCGAGCGCCTCGACTTCCTTCACCGCGGCCGCGAGCCGGTCGGCGTTGCGTCCGACGATCATCACGGCGGCCCCGGCGGCGACCAGCCCGGCGGCCACCCCCTTGCCGATTCCGCTGCCACCACCGGTGACGAGATAGGTCCGGTCCTCGAAAGAAAGCTGCACGCAAAGCCCCTCACGCCGAAACTGAAGCAGGTTCTAGCTATCGAACCATGCGAGCGTGGGTGCGCGCACCAGCGGTCCGCCCTCGGACCGCTAGGGTGTATCGCGGCGCGCCAGCTTCGTCGGCTTGGCGTTGCGCCAGTCCTCGACGTCGGGCGGCAGGCCGACCGGATACCGGTTCTCGTTGTGGGCCGCCCAGTGCGCATGCCCCAACTCGTGGATGTGGAACGCGTGCCGCAGCGCCTCGGTGAAACCCATTGCGTCGGAAGCGGCGTTGACCGAGTCCTTGACGAGCAGGGCCGCCATCGTCGGGCGCTCGACGATGCGCCGAGCGAATTCCAATGTCTTCTCGGCCAGTTCGTCGGCGGGGAAGACTTTGGAAACCATGCCGAGCCGGTAGGCCTCGTCTGCGTCGAGCGAATCGCCGGTCAGCAGCAGCTCTTTGGCTTTGCGAGGACCGAATTCCCAAGGGTGCGCGTAATATTCGACGCCCGGCATGCCCAGGCGCACCGCGACCACATCGCTGAACTTGGCGTTGTCGGCGGCCACGATCAGATCGCATGCCCAGATCAGCATCAGGCCTGCGGAGATCGCATTACCCTGCACCTGGGCGATGGTGATTTTGCGCAAATCCCGCCAGCGGCAGGTGTTCTGGAAGAAGTAGTGCCACTCCTGCAGGTAGAGCTTCTCCGCGATCGGGTCGCGGGTACCGCCGTTGATGCGGAAGCTGGGAAGCTGGCCGCGCTCGGCGATCGCCAGCTCCGAACCCAGGTCGTGCCCCGCGGAGAAGTTCTTCCCGCGGGCCGCCAGGATCACCACGCGCACGGTGTCGTCGGCCTCGGCACGCAGAAACGCCTCGTCGAGCTGAACCAGCAGGCCGCGGCTCTGCGCGTTGTGGGCGTCGGGCCGGTTGAGCCAGATCCGGGCGATGCAGCCCTCGTCGAGGGTTTCGTAGGACACCAGCTCCTGGGCGTCGGCGTCGGCCTCCGCAGCACCGGCCTGATCAGACAGTGTCATCCGCCCACCTCGCTTCCTGTCGGCTCCGGGCCGGTTCCGACCCGTTTACACATTACGGCCAGAGTGTAAGAGAGCCACGGGGTGGGTTGAGCGGCTCCCGGCAATTCGCGGCCGGCACCGGCACTGCCCGCGTCACCGATCCGCGGCGTAGTGCCGGATCAGGACTGTTCCAGCGCCGCCGCCAGCAGCGCCGTGGCAGACTTGAGCAGCGCCAGCGACCGCTTGAGGTTCGCGTTCTCTTCCTTCAACAGCTCGACCTCGGATCGGTCGAACGCCGCGGCCGGGCCACCGCTGTCGATCGCAGCCCCGCGGGTCCGTTCGTGGACCACCCGAGAACCGGCCGCCAGCAAACGTGACGCGACGCCGCGTTGGGCCGAAATACCTTTCAACGCACGCGAAGCCGCCCTCCAGCTGCACGAGCACGAAGCGCACCAGCGTGCGGAGCATCTCCGCCAGCAGGAAGCCCAGCTTGCCCAGCGCGCCGCCCAGTTGGTCAAGCAAGGCACGCCGCTTCCCCAGCAGGTGCCGCAGTTGCGGTATCGGGAAGCCCAGGTGGCCCAGCGGGAATCCCAGATCGCCCAGCACGAGGCCGAGCTCGCGCAGCACGAGGCCCGGCTTCCAGCAGCACGAGGAGCAGCTTCGGCGGCAGGAAGCCGAGCTCGGGCAGTGGGAAGGCGAGCTTCGCGAACACGAAGCCGGGTACGAATGTCAGGAAGCCAAGCTCGCATAGCGGCAAGCCCAGCTCGACAAGCGCGAAGCCGAGCTCCGCGAGCAGCAGGCAGATCTTCGCCGGCGGCAACGAAGGCGCTCGTGCGGATTTCGGTGCGTGATCCCCGCCGATAGCGCCGGTCCGCGACCACTCCCCGGAGCGCGGCGACGCCCCGGCCAGGCAAGACGGCTGCGGCTCGATGAGCGGGTCGCATACAGTGGTGCCATGCCTACGAAATCCGACCCTGGCGACCTCGGCGATGTGGAACCGCTGGCCGACAGCACCGCCAGCCAGGCCCGGCGCGTCGTTGCCGCGTATGCGACCGACGCCGACGAGTGCCGCGTCTTCTTGTCCATGCTCGGCATTGGACCCTCGAAACTCGATGCGTAGATGACTCCCAGCGGGGTCGAGCACGCCGACGGCCCGCCCGTCGGGGATTCCGACTTCGTCGTGGTCGCCAATCGGCTGCCGGTCGACATGGAGCGGTTGCCCGACGGCAGCACGTCCTGGAAGCGCAGCCCCGGCGGGCTGGTCACGGCCCTGGAACCACTCCTGCGGCGCAGGCGTGGCGCATGGGTCGGCTGGCCCGGCGTCGCCGCCGAGGAGATCGGCGACACCGAAGATGGGCCGTTCGTGCAGGACGAGCTCACCCTGCATCAGGTGCGCCTGAGCGCCGACGACGTCGCCGAATACTACGAGGGATTTTCCAACGCCACGCTGTGGCCGCTGTACCACGACGTCATCGTCAAGCCCATCTACCACCGCGAGTGGTGGGAGCGCTACGTCGACGTCAACCGCCGCTTCGCCGAGGCCACCGCACGGGCCGCCGCGCACGGTGCCACCGTGTGGGTGCAGGACTACCAGCTGCAGCTCGTGCCGCAGATGCTGCGCACGCTGCGACCGGACCTGACCATCGGCTTTTTCCTGCACATCCCGTTCCCGCCGGTCGAGCTGTTCATGCAGATGCCGTGGCGCACCGAGATCATCAAGGGCCTCCTGGGCGCCGACCTGGTGGGGTTCCACCTGGCCGGCGGGGCCCAGAACTTCCTGTTCCTGGCCCGCCGCCTGGTCGGCGTGGAGACCTCCCGGGGGTCAGTCGGGGTGCGGTCGCGCTTCGGAGAAGTCCAGCTGGATTCGCGCACCGTGCGGGTGGGCGCCTTCCCCATCTCAATCGACTCCGCCGACCTCGACCGCAAGGCCCGCGACCGCAACGTCCGGCGCCGGGCCCGCGAGATCCGGGCCGAGCTGGGCAATCCCCGCAAGATCCTGCTCGGCGTCGACCGGCTGGACTACACCAAAGGCATCGACGTCCGGTTGAAGGCGTTCTCGGAGCTGCTCGCCGAGGGCCGGGCAAAACGCGAGGACACCGTGCTGATCCAGCTGGCCACCCCGAGCCGTGAGCGGGTGGAGAGCTACCGCATCCTGCGCGACGACATCGAACGCCAGGTCGGTCACATCAACGGCGAGTACGCCGAGGTGGGGCATCCGGTGGTGCACTACCTGCATCGCCCGGTTCCCCGCGACGAGCTCATCGCGTACTTCGTCGCCGCCGACGTCATGCTGGTCACCCCGCTGCGCGACGGAATGAACCTGGTGGCAAAGGAATACGTCGCCTGCCGCAGCGATCTCGGTGGTGCGCTGGTGCTCAGCGAGTTCACCGGAGCCTCCGCCGAGCTCCGGCTGGCCTACCTGGTCAACCCGCACGACCTCGAAGGGGTCAAGGACGCCATCGAGGCGGCGCTCAACCAGCCCGAGGAGGACGGCCGGCGCCGGATGCGGTCGATGCGGCGCCAGGTGCTCGCCCACGACGTCGACCGCTGGGCGCGCTCGTTCCTCGACGCGCTCGCCGAGGCGCGCCCGCCCGGCACCGCGTAGTCGGCGAAAGCCATGGTGTGACCGCCCGAACGCTGTGATACTCGAGAGCAGCGCGATGGTGTGAGCAGAAAGGGACGAAGATGAAGATTCGTCGCGGACTGGCCGCCGGCGCCGGCGTCTTCTCGGTGGTGGCGATGGGCATCGCACTCGAATCCGGCGACCCGGCGCGCGCGGTCGCGCCGCCGGCGGACGGCCTGTACAACTTCGACCAGGCGGGCGTGTCGGGCGTGACCTGGCAGGTGACGGCGCTGTGCGACCAGGTCAACGGGAGCCGGTACTACAAGGACTACTCCAACCCCGACATCATGGCCGACTTCTGCTCGTTGAACGTGGTCAGCTACACGAACGAACGGACCACCCGCGCGGACAAGCTGCAGAATTACAGCGGCAGGGCCCGGCTGACGAGCGGGCTCTGGACGTTCCAGGTGGGCAAGGCCGATGGAGTCTCCTGCCCGGGCGGCGGCACCGGGGAGTCCAGCGAGACGTTCGCCTTCGACAACGAGACGATGGCCGGCACGCACACCACCTTGCACGGCGCGGTCTGCGGCCTGCAGCCGGCGATGACAAAGCAGCCGTTCTCCCTGCGGCTCATCGGCCCTCCGCCGAGCCCGATCCAGCGTTATCCGTTGTACTGCAACGACATTGCGATGTGCTACTGATCAGATCGGCGTGATGTAGTTGATCAGCCACAGCTTGCCGATCTTCTGGAAGTCCACCCGCAGCCGGCTGCCGTCGTAGAGCGGCTGCCGTGACTTGTCGGTGACGGTGCGGTTCAGATAGACCATCACCGACGCCGAATCCCGTTTGGCCGACATCACTCCGGCGCCGACGACGTTGGCCTGCACCACCACCTCACGCTTCTTCGCCTCCGGGATGATCTGCGCGTTGGCGCTCTTGCGGAACTCCTGGCGGTACGCCGGTGTCAGCATCGGATACGCGTCGGCGAGGCTGCGTTCGACGGTCTGGTAGTCATAGCCGAAAACCTCGGGGATCTCCCTGGTGGCCAGCCCGGGCAGGACCGCCCGCGCCGCCTGTTCGCCGCGGGCCTGCACGCGGTCCCAGTAGAACCAGCCGGTCGCCGCGGCCAGCCCGACGAAGCCGACGACGAGTAGGACGACCGCGGCGGCCAGCAGCCACCGCAGCCCCCGGCGCAGCCGCATCAGTTGCCCCCGTTGGGGTACTTCAGGTCGTAGCCGGTCATCCGCCCGGACTCGTCCTCGTGCACGATGACCCGCAGCCGGTACGGCATGGACGGTTTGTTGACCCCGTCGATGTCGGCGACGGTGACCCGCACCGAGACGAGGACCGACGCGTTGTCGGTGACCGGGTCGATGCCCTCGAGGGCGGCGCCGTTGACGACGGCTTCCGACGTCGCGTTGGTGGACCGGAACAGGCCCTTGAGGTTCTCGATGTTGTTGTTGGCCCCCAGCATGCCGCGCAGGGGGCCGCTGGTCTGGTCGTAGAACCGGTTCACGCTCTCGTCGATGTTGTCCTGCTTGTAGCTGAACATGTTGACCACCGTCTGGGTGGCGGTGTCGACGAACCGCTGGTCGCGGGCCTGCTCGGCGCTGGCCTTCCGATGCTGGACGACCAGCGCCGTCAGGCAGGCTGCCAGCGCGCCGATCGCCACGACCGCGGCGGCAACCGAGACCCACGCGACCAGGACCCGGTGCGGCCGCCGCCGCGGCGGCGGCTTGACGGGTTTGAAGGTCCTGACGGGCGGCCCCGCCTGCTTCGGCTCGACCGGGAGGTCGATCCGTCCCGTCGCGCCGTCGGCGGACTCACTTCTGGCGGGTCCCGCCGCGCGGGACGCCCGCCGCCGGACGCGTGTCGGTTTGGTCTGCTCGTCTGTCACTACCGGATCCATCACATGGGTCTTGGGTCGAGCATGAGCTCCACCCAATTCTCGGCGCCCGACGCGCCGTTCGCACCGGCCGCGAAGATACCAGTGCCGCCTGCCGGGTCCGCGAACGCGCCGGTCTTCGGGTCGTAGGTGGTGTAGGCCGGACCGCTGGCCTGCGGCGGCGGTCCGGGCGCCGGGGCGGCTTCGGGTGCCGCGCCGGTGCCCTCCGGCGGTGGTGGCGGCGGCAGCCACTTCGGATACGGAACCTGCGGCGGAACCGGCGGCACCCCGGGCGGCTGCCACGACGTGAACGGCGGCGGCGGCCCGTTGTCGTTGGGCGGCGGCGGGTCGTAGGCCGGCTGATGCGGCGCCGGCCCGGGACCGGGCACCACACCCGGCGGTGGCGGCCCGACGATCGGGGTGCCAGGATCCGGATCCGCGCCTGGCGGGATGTACGGGAAGTGGTTGGGCGGCAACACGTTGAGCCCGTTGGTCACCGGTGTGTCATAGGGCACGGGCGGGCCGCGCCAGGGGTTGCGGCCGACCGGCACGTAGCCCTTCGGGTCCCGGCACAGCTGGACCGTCGGCGCGCGTTTGCCGGGGAACTCCTGGCACGGATAGTTGCGGGCGCCGCGCACGGTGGTGGGATCGTTCTGGGCGGCCTTGCAGTACAGGTCGGGCGGGAGTTCGCGCAGCGTCTCGTCGGCCGGTGTGCGCATCAGCGGCGGCGGCAGGAAGCCGACCGAGCACGGCGGCGGGTCGTTCAGGTCGAGCTTGAAGTCGAGCTTGGCGCCCTCGTCCTGCGGCTCGCCGCCGGCGGCGGTGATGATCGCGGCGAACAACGCCGGCAACACGACCAGCAGGTGCTCGATCGACTTGTGGTAGATGACGCCGACCCGGCCCAGGTTGGCCAGGCTGGCGGCCAGCGCCGGGAAGGAGGGCCGGATGCCGGAGAAGGCGGTGTTCGCCTCGTCCGCTGCGCCCGGGGCGGTGGCCAGCGTGGAGCGCAGTTGCGGGTCCGCCTGATGCACCTCGGCGGTGAACCGCGCCAGCCCGTCCGACAGCGACTTGATGTCGGCGCCCGCGCGGATCTGGGCCTGCAGGAACGGGCCCGCCTGGTCGATCAGCTCCGAAACCCGCGGATAGTCGGCGTTGGCCTGGTCGACCAGCAGCCGCGCGGACTCGAACAACCGGGCGAGCTCGGGGCCCGATCCGTTGGCCGCGATGAACGTCTCGTGCAGCACCTCCCGCAGCCGGGTGTCGCTCACGCTGTTGACCAGCGTCTCGGCCCGCTTCAACAGATCGGCGACGTCCTGGCCGATCCGGGTGTTCTGCCGGGCGATGCGGAACCCGTTGTGCAACTTGGTCGATGCTGGAGGTCCCGGTGGCACCAGGTCGATGTACTGCTCGCCTACCGCCGACACGCTCTTCACGGTGGCGGTGACGTTCGACGGGATGGGCGTCCCGCTGTTCAGCCGCATCTCGGCGGTCACGCCGTTGGGGTTCAGCCCGACCGACTCCACCCGGCCGACGGCGACGCCGCGGTAGGTGACGTTGGCGTTCTTGTACAGGCCGCCGCCCGCGACGAAGTCGGCCGTGCCGGCGTAGGTTCCGAGGCCGAAGGTGGCGGGCAGCCGCAGATAGAAGATCGCCATCACGGTCAGCGTGATCACCGTGATCACCGCGAATATGGCGAGCTGAACCTTGGTCAGTCTGTCGAGCATCCGTGCCGCCCCCTAGCGGGAGTTTCCAGCCTTTGTAGCTGATCGGCGTGTCTTGCGTTGTGGTGCTTGATGTTTGTGGGGCTGGAGTGTATTACCCATATATGGCGTCGATCGTGGGTAAGCGGCGCGGCAAGCAGACCTATTACTACCTGGTGGAATCGGCCCGCGTGCAAGGTAAGCCGCGCATCGTTTCGCAGCAGTATTTGGGCAGCGCGGAGGAGGTGATGGCGAAGCTGTCGGCGACGCCGGCCGGGCAGCCGATCCGTAGCCAGCACAAGCAGTTCGGGGATCTGGCTGCGGTGTGGTCGATGCTGGCCCGGCTGGATGTGGCCGGCATCGTCAACGACGTGGCGCCCCGGTACGCGAACGCGGCCGCACCGGTGGGCACCTATGTGGCCCTGGCGTGCGCGAACCGGATTGTCGACCCATGTTCCAAGCGTGGCTTCGCCGACTGGTGGGCCACCACGGCCGGGTCACGGTGGGTGAAGCTGGACCGGGCCGCGCTGGATCATCGCCGGTTCTGGGACGCGATGGACCGCCTCGGCCAGACCGAACTGCGTGAGATCGAGACCCGGCTGGGACGGCGGATGGTGACCGAGTTCGGGCTGGATTTGACCGGGCTGGCGTTGGACATGACCAACTTCGCCACCTTCATCGACACCGGCAACGACCGCGCGCCGATCGCGCAGCGGGGCAAGGCCAAGCAGAAACGCACCGATCTGCGGTTGGTCGGGCTGGCCCTGGTCGTCACCCGCGACGGCGGGGTGCCCGTGATCAGCCACCCCTATCCCGGGGACCGGCCCGATGTCACCCAGTTCAGCACCGTCGTCGACGAACTGCTCACCCGCTACCGGGACCTGGTCGAGCACGTGGAGTCGCTGACCGTGGTCTATGACGCCGGGCAAAACAGCAGCGACAACCATGCGGTAGTGGAGGCGCACCGGATCGGGTTCGTCGGTTCGCTGCCGCCCAGCGATCACCCCGAACTGCTGCAGATCCCGACCCGGGACTACCGGCCCGTGGACGACGACCGCTACCCCGAGCTGAGCTATGTCGACACCACCGTCACCGCGCTCGGCGTCACCCGCCGAGCGGTACTCACCCACTCGGCGAACCTGGCGGCCAAACAATCCCGCGGCCTGGACCAGACCCTGGCCAAGGCCCGGCGCCGCCTGGCCGAGCTGGCCGCCCGCCTCGCGCGCGGCCGCACCCGCCGCGACCGCGACCAGGTCCAGGCCGAGATCACCGCGATCCTCAAACCCCGCTGGGTCGCCGACATCATCACCACCACCCTCACCGGCGACACGCCCGCCCAATTGAGGCTGTCCTGGCGCACCGACACCAAGGCCCGAAAGCGCCTGCAAGAACGGCTGTTCGGCAAGCGCATCCTATTCACCAACCGCGACTGGCCGGTACCCGACGTGGTGGCCGCCTACCGATCGCAATCCGACGCCGAATTCGGGTTCCGCCAACTCAAAGACCCCCACGTAGTCTCGTTCAGCCCGATGCACCACTGGACCGACTCCAAGATCCGGGTGCACGTGTTCTACTGCGTGCTCGCCCTGGCCGTCGCCCACCTGATGCGCCGCCAGACCGAGCACGCCGGGCTGCACCTGTCGGTACGCGAACTACTCGACGAACTCTCCGGCATCCAAGAGACCGTGTTGATTTACCACGACGGCAGCAAGGGACGGCCCCGCGTGCAGCGCATGCTCACCGACACCAGCCCCACCCAACAGCGACTCGCCGACCTGTTCGCAATCCACCAATACGCACCCACCCGCTGACCAACAACGCCCAACACAACGACTTGGGTAATACACCAACCCTGCCCAAAAACCCAACCCCACCAGGGCAAATCAGGCCGTCGATCAACGAAGGCCGGAAACTCCCGCTAGTGCCCGTCCGAACCCGACGCCGTGCCGGGCGGGATCTTGAACGGGTCGGCCGCCTGTCCGGACAGGTTGGCCAGTTCGCCGGTCAAGAAATCGGGCGGGTTGAGAATTTCGGACATGTGCGTCATGTTCGGGTCGAAATACGCTGTGGTGAAGAATGTTTCGCCGATGCGGCGCAGGGTGAGGTCGAATGTGGTGAACACGTTGAGGTAGTCGCCGCGCACGGCCTGTTTGATGCCGAAGTTGGGGAACGGGAACGTCAGCAGGATCTGCAGCGAGGTGACGAAGTTCTTGCGGTTGTCGTTGAGCGCCTTCGCCGCCGAGTACACGCCTTTGAGGTCTTCGGCGAGGTCCACTTTGGTTTTCGACAGCACGTTCGACGTCACCGTGGCCAGCCGCTTGAGCGCACCGAACGCCTCGACGATGTGGTCCCGGTTCTTGTTGAGCACGCCGACCGCCTCGGGCAGCGTGGTCAGTGCCCGGCCCAGGTTGTCCTTGTCGCGCGCCAGGATCGCCGAGAACCGGTTCAGCCCGTCGACCGCGTCGATGATGTCGTTGACCTGCCGGTTGAGTCCCGCGGTCAGTTCGGCCAGCCGGGGCATCAGGTCGACGAACTGGCTCTGCCGACCCGCGACGGCCTGGTAGGTCTCGTCGGTGATCTCTTGCAGCGCACCGACGTTGCCCTTGTTGACCACCACGCCGAGGGCCGACAACACTTCCTCGGTGGTGGGATAGCGACCCGTGCGCGACTCCGGGATCTTCGCGCCGTCGGTCAGCCTGCCGACCGCCGGCTTGTCCGTCGGCGCGGCCAGGTCGACGTGCATGGAACCGAGCAGCGACGTCTGGGCCACCTTCGCGGTCGCGTTGGCCGGTAGCACGACGTTCTTGTCCAGCGCCAACTTCACCGCGGCATAGAACGACCCGTCGGGCCGCTGCACGGCCGAGATCCCCGAGACGCTGCCGACCGTCACGTCGTCGACCATGACGGGCGAGTTCTGCGGCAGCGTCGCGACGTCGGGCATGTCGACGGTGACGGAGTAGGCGCCGCTGCCGTGACCGGCGGTGCCGGGCATCGACAGCGAGTTCAGCCCGTTGAACTGGCAACCGGCCAACAGCGCGCCGCCGACCGCCAGCGCACTGCCGCGCAACCACATTCGCCTCATCGGCCACCACCCTGCCCGGCGGCGGGCGCGGGACCCGGCAGCGGACCGAACGCGGAGGGCGGGCCGGGCGCCGCACCCGGACCCGGCCCGGGAGCGGCGCCGGTCTGCGGGGCCGTCGGAACCAGCAGCGCCTGCAGATCCGCCGGGTTCTCGGGGGCGGGGGGCTTGGCGCCCTTGGCCGGGATCCACGTCAGCTCAGGCACCGGGGTCTGCGCCTTGGCCTCGGTGGCCGGGGTGTCGTAGATGATCTGTCCCTTGTACGCGGTGATCGTGTTGAGCGGGTGGAACATGATCGGGGGGTAGTTCACGGCGATTCGGCGCAGCACGGGCCCGAGCCGCTCGCGGCAGATCTCGGCGCGTTTGTAGTAGTCGGGCGCGCGGGGCCCGGCGGCGGTGTCGAAGGATCCCCCGCAGATGAACTGGACGGGGTTGGCGAATTCGGGGATCGACAGCAGCCCGTTGAGCGTGCCCTGCGCGGGGTCGTAGATGTTGTAGAAGTTGGAGATGCCCGGGCCCGCCACGTGCAGGACCTGCTCGATGTTGTCGCTCTGGTCGCTCAGCGTCTTGGCCAGGTCGTTGAGCTGGTTGACCGTGTCGACCAGCGTGGAGTTGTTCTCGTGCAGGAAGCCGCGGACGTCCGAGAGCGCCTTGTTGAGGGTGCCCAGCGTGGTGTCCAGGTGGCGGGAACTGTCGGCGAGCACCTGCGACACCGATGCGACGTTGCCGGCGAACTGCACGATCTGCTCGTTGCTCGACGACAGCGCGTTGACGAGCACCTGCAGGTTCTTGACCGTGCCGAACAGGTCGCCGCGCGAATCCCCAAGCCGCCCTGCGACTTGCGCGAGCTCACGCAGGGCGCTGTGGAACGACTCCCCGTTGCCGTCGAACGTGTCGGCGGCCTGGTTGATCGCGGCGCCCAACGGCCCTTGCATCGACCCCCCACCAGATCCCGTCGGGCCGAGCTGGACGGCCAGTTGGGTCAGCGACTCCTTGACCTCGTCCCATTCCACCGGGACGCCGGTGCGGGCCAGGTCGATGCTTCCGCCGTCGGGCAGCACCGCCCCACCGGTGTAGGCCGGGGTGAGCTGAATGAACCGCGCCGCCACCAGGTTCGGCGACATGATGATGGCCCGGGCGTCCTTGGGCACCTTCACCTCGTCGGACACCGACATGGTGATCTTGACGTCCGAGGGCCGCGGTTCGATCGTGTCGATGTGGCCGACCGGGACGCCGAGGATCCGGACCTGGTCGCCGGGGTAGATGCCCACGGCCGACGCGAAGTAGCCGACGATGGTCCGGCTGTTGGCCTGCGCGGTGAGCACATACACGCCGCCCACCAACGCCGCGACCAGCGCGACGGCGGTGGTGTAGCGCAGCCCCCGGCCGGCCGCTATCCGTTTCATCATGGTGACTTCGGCCTGATGATCCAGCGTTCCTGGATGAGACCGCGCAGGTAGTCGGCGAGGCTGGCCGGCAGCTTGCCCGGTTGGTAGAAGAAGTCGAACATCATCGCGATCATCGGCGCGGGTAGCACCGAGAAGACGTTGACGTTGAATCCGGGCCCGGAACCGACCACCTCGCCCAGTTCGGTGGCGTAGGTGGGCAGCCGTTTGAGGGCTTCGGTGATGTAGTCGCGGCGCTCGTTGAGGTTGGCCAGCACCGAATTGAGCTTGCTCAGCGCCGGGCCGAACTCCTTGCGGTTGTCGGCGACGAAGCCCGAGATCTGCTGCGAGACCGCGTCGATGCCCGAGATCAGGCGGCCCAGCGCCGCGCGTCGTTCGCCGAGCGCGGCGAACAACTGGTCGCCGTCGTCGATGAGTTTGTTGACCTGTCCGGCGCGCTGGGCCAGCGCCGACGTCACCGACTTGGCGTGCACCAGCAGGCTTTGCAGTGCCTCGTCGCGGCGGTTGAGGGTGCGCGACAGCGAGGTCACCCCGTCCAGCGCACCGCGCAGCTCCGGGGTGGCGTCGTGCAGCGTGTCGGTCAGAACGTTCAAGGCCTGCTCGAACTGGGGCTTGTTCAGGTTGCTCGCGTTCTGGCCCAGGTCCTCCAGCGCGCCGGCGAGCGTGTACGGCGTGGTCGTCCGGCTCAGCGGGATGCTGGTGGCCCTGCCGGCGCCGGCCGGGCTCACCGAGACCGAGCGCTCCCCGAGGATGGTGTCGGTGCGGATCGCGGCCAGCGACTGGTCGCCGACAGCGACGTGCCGGTCGACCGTGAACGTCACCTTGGCGCTGTTGCCGGCCAGGCCGACGGCCTGCACCTTGCCGACCTTGAAGCCGGACACGTACACGGCGTTGCCCGGCTTGATGCCGCCCGCGTCGGTGAAATAGGCGTCATAGACCTTGCCCTGCGGCCAGAACGGCAACCCGGCGTAACCGAACGCGATCAGCACGATGCAGACCACCACCACCAGGCCGAAGACGCCGGTGCGCAGCGGGTCGCGCTCGCGCCTGGGACTACTTGACAAAAGCGCACCTCCCCTTGCTCTGGTCGACTTGACCGCCCATCGGGATCAAGATGTCACCACCGGCCGGGCCGTTGATCTTGATCCTCACCGAGCAGAAGTAGATGTTGAAGAACGAGCCGTAGGCGCCCAGCGCGGACAGCCGCAGATAGTCCTCGCCCAATTGCTCGATGTCGTTGTCCACCTCGGCCTTGCGGTTGTCCAGCTCGGTGGCCAGCGGCCGGGTGTTCTCCAGGATGCCCTGCAGCGGCCGGCGCGAATTCTTCAGCAGCTCTGTCAGGTCCGTCGTCGTCGACGCCAACGGTCCAATGGCGCCGGCGATGTCGTCCTTGTGCTCGGCCAGCCCGGTGATCAGTTGCTGCAACTGGTCGACGCTGGCCGAGAACTGCGCGCTCTTGGCGTCGATGGTGCCCAGCACCGTGTTGAGGTTGGTGATCGTATCGCCGATGAGCTGGTCGCGGTTGCTCAACGCCGACGAGAAGGCGCTGGTGTCAGCCAGCACGTTCGACAGCGCTCCCCCCTGCCCCTGCAACAACTGGATCACCGCACCGCTGATCGTGTTGATCTTGTCGGCGTCCAAGCCCTTGACCACCGGGCGCAGCCCGCCCAGCAGCGCGTCGAGATCCAGGGCGGGCTGGGTGTGCTGGGCGTTGATCGTCCCGCCGGGCGGCAGCTTGCGCAGCTCGCCCGGACCGGAGGTGATCTCCAGGAAACGGTCGCCGACCAGGTTCTCGTAGCGGATCAGCGCGCGTGTCGACGAATACAGGGTGTAGCGCTTGTCGACCCCGAATTTCACGTCGATGGTGTTGTCCGGGTTCAGCGCGATGCCCTGCACCGCACCGACCGGGACGCCGGCGATGCGGACCTTCTGGCCGGCCTTCAACCGCGACGCGTCGGTGAACGTCGCGTGGTAAGTCCCTTCGGACCCGAAGCGGAAATCACCGAAGACCACTATCAGCGCGACGGACACGAGCACCATCACCACGGTGAAGACGCTCACCTTGATCACCATCGAGCGGTGCGACGGCATACCCGCGGCGGCCATCAGAAGTCGTCCCGTTCGGCGAACGCGCCGTGGAACAAGAACTGCAGCGTCGAGGGCGCGTCGAACTGCAACTCGGTGAACGGCTCGTAGGGGACGTTGGCGTTGTCGGTGACCAGGAACGGGGAGCGGTACCAGGACCCGCCGTACTGCTTGTTCGGGATGTCGGGCAGCCCGCGGCAGTTCGGGCCGCCGGAGGCGTTGACGACGGGCAGGGACTCCGGATAGGTGTACGACGGCGCGCCCAGCACGAAGCTCGAGGAGGTGAACAGGCCCGCTTTGCGGACGCCGAGCAGCGGCGCGAACTCCTTGATGCCGCGTTCGATACCCGCGAACAGGCAACCGAATTCCGGGGAGTAGTCCGCGGCCACCTTGACCGGGGCGCGCAACCTGTTGGCGGTGTCGATCAAGTTCTGCTCGGCCGGCGCCACCGTGTCGTAGGCGTTGTTGGCCAGACCGATCGCGGCCAACAGCGTCTCGTCGAGGTTGCTCTGCTGGTCGACCACGGTCTTGTTGATCGTCGGGAGGTTGTCGATGACGGTGTTCAGGTCAGGGGCGGCGTCGGCGTAGATATTAGTGACGGTCCCCGCCTTACGGAAGTCCCGCTGCAGCGCCGGCAGTTTCGGATTCGTCTGGCGCGTCAGTGTGTTCAAGCCCGACAGCAGCCGGCCCAGGTCTTCGCCGTGGCCACGCAGACCCTCGGCCAGGGCGCTCAACGTTCCGTTCAGCTCCACCGGGTCGATCTTGTGCATCAGCTCGATGAGCGACTGGAACAAGGTGTTGACTTCCAGCTGCACCGCCGAGGCGGCAACGTGCGCGTCCGGGCGCAGCGACGTCCCCGAAGGCGTCTGCGGTGCAACGAATTCCACCGCCTTGGCGCCGAAGACGGTGTTGCTGCCGATCCGCACCGTCGCGTTGGAGGGGATGAAGCGCATGTCGTTGCTGTCGATGGCCAGCGTCAGACGGGCGCGATCGGCGGCGTAATCGATGGCCGTGACCTTGCCGATCTGGATGCCGCGGTACTTCACCTTGGCGCCCTTGTCCATCACCAGCCCGGCCCGCGGCGCGGACACGGTGACGGTGTCGGTCGACGCGAAAGCCGCAGTGTAGGAAAGGTAGGTCAGCGCGACGAATCCCACGATCAGGCTGGCCAGCAGCGCCGCCGCCAGCCGGACCGTCGATCGCCGAGATTCGCCTTCTGCCATTGGGACTCCCCTTACCCGGAGAGGTTGAAGTTACCGGACGCGCCATATACGGCGAGCGAGATGAACAAAGTGATGACGACGACCACGATCAGCGAGGTCCGCACCGCCTGGCCGACCGCGATACCCACACCCACCGGCCCGCCTTTGGCGTTGTAGCCGTAATAGGTGTGGATCAGCATCACCGCGATCGACATCACGATGGCCTGCAGAAACGACCACAGCAGGTCGGACGGGATGAGGAAGGTGTTGAAGTAGTGGTCGTAGAGGCCCTTGGACTGCCCGTTGATGTACACGGTGGTGAAGCGGGCGGCGAAGAACGCGGCGAGCACCGAGAGCGAATACAGCGGGATGATCGCGATCAGGCCGGCGATCAGCCGGGTGGACACCAGGTAGGACACCGATTCGACCGCCATGCACTCGACGGCGTCGATTTCCTCCGACACCCGCATGGCGCCCAGTTGCGCGGTGGCACCGGCGCCGATGGTGGCCGCCAGCGCGATACCGGCGATCACGGGCGCGACGACGCGCACGTTCAGGAACGCCGACAGGAACCCGGTCAGCGCCTCGATGCCGATGTTGCCCAGCGACGAGTAGCCCTGCACGGCGATGACGCCGCCGGAGGCCAGCGTCAGGAAGGCCGCGACGCCGACGGTGCCGCCGATCATGACGAGCGCCCCGGTGCCCATCGTCATCTCGGCGATCAGGCGGATCGTCTCGGTGCGGTACTTGGTGAGCGCGCTGGGGACGTGACGCATCGTCTGGCCGTAGAACAGGGCCTGCTCGCCGAAGTCGTCGATCGGTTCGGAGAACCGCGACATCAAGCGGCGGAACCGAAGAGTGGCGTCGTAGCTCATCGGCTGATCACTCGCGTCATCACTTGGCCGAGATCCGCACGCCGATCGCGGTAGTCACCACGTTGATGACGAACAGACAGATGAACGCGTAAACGACGGTCTCGTTGACGGCGTTGCCGACGCCCTTGGGCCCGCCCTTGACCGTCAGGCCGCGGTAACACCCGACCAGCCCCGCCATCACTCCGAACAACAGCGCTTTGACTTCGGAGAGAACCAATTCGCGCAACCCGGTCAGCACCGTCAGCCCGTTGATGAAGGCACCCGGGTTGACGCCCTGCAAGAAGACCGAGAACACGTAACCGCCGGACAGACCGATGGCTGCGACCAGGCCGTTGAGCAGCAGCGCGACCAGCGTGGATGCCAAAACCCGCGGTACGACCAGCCGTTGGATCGGGTCGATGCCCAGCACCCGCATCGCGTCGATCTCCTCGCGGATGGTGCGGGCGCCCAGGTCGGCGCAGATCGCGGTGGCGCCGGCACCGGCCACGACGAGCACGGTGACCACCGGACCGAGCTGGGTGATCGTGCCGAAAGCCGTTCCGGCGCCCGACAAGTCGGCCGCACCGATCTCACGCAGCAGGATGTTCAGCGTGAACGCCACCAGCACCGTGAACGGGATGGACACCAGCAGGGTCGGGACCAGCGACACCCGCGCGATCATCCACGTCTGATCCAGGAACTCACCGAATTGGAAGGGCCGCCGGAACGCCGCGCGCGCGGTGTCGATCGACATCTCGAAGAATCCACCGACAGCGCGGGCGGGCACCGCAAGCTGCTGGATCAACGTGGTACCCCCCTTCGCTGCTCGCGGCGAAGCCTGCGTGTCGCCTGTGCGCGCCCTTCGATCACTTGCGGCTCGGGTGTGAGCCGGATCATATTAACCCAGAACAAGTTGACCCTGTCAATGAACGCTATTTCTCTGTCTGAATCGTTAATTTCGCCAGGTCAGAGCAAGTTGCAGTGTTCCAAACTGACACAAGTTCTAATCGTCGGAATCCGTGTTTTCGGCGCGCTCGCCGGCTACTGCTCCATCAGTCCGACGGCCGCGAAATTGTGCTCGGGGTCGCGGCCGGCGAAGTATTCTCCCAACGTCGTGCTGAGTTCGGCGGGGTTCCACGCCGGCCCGTCGGCGCTGAACCTGTGCTCCGCGGTGGGCGCCGACACGAGCGTCACCTGCGGACCGTAGACGATGAAGACCTGGCCGTTGACCTCCGCGGCCGCCGGGGACGACAGGAACTGGACCAGGGTCACCACGTGGTCGGGCGAGAGCGGGTCGATCTGCCCCTCCTCCATCTCGGGGCCGGGGCCGAAGACGTCGGCCGTCATCGCCGTGCGGGCCCGCGGACAGATCGCGTTGGCGCAGACCCCGTAGCGGCCCAGAGCCCGCGCGGCCGAGAGGGTCAGCGCGATGATGCCCGCCTTGGCGGCGCCGTAGTTGGCCTGTCCGACTGGTCCGACGAGGCCCGCCTCCGACGCGGTGTTGACCAGCCGGCCGAAGACCTTGCCGCTGCCGTCGGCGGCGTCCTTGGCCTTCGCGCGCCAGTAGGTGGCCGCGTTGCGGGTCAGCAGGAAGTGGCCGCGCAGGTGCACCGCGATGACGGCGTCCCATTCCTCGTCGGACATGTTGAACAGCATCCGGTCCCGGGTGATCCCGGCGTTGTTGACCACGATGTCCAGCCCGCCGAGCTTGTCGGCGCAGGCAACCAATTCGTCGGCGGTCGCGCGTCGGCTGATGTCCCCGGCAACGGCGACCGCCTTGGACCCGGCGGTGCCGATCTCGTCGATGACGTCGGAGGCGTCCAGGGCGCCGGCCATGTCGTTGACGACGACGGTGGCGCCCTGGCGGGCTAAGCCGAGCGCCTCGGCGCGCCCCAGGCCCGCGGCCGCACCGGTGACCACCGCGACCTTCCCGGAGAGATCGGTCGCGTTCGTGCTGCTAGTCAATTTATGAATACCTCTAGTTTCGAGTCGCCCGGCGTCGCGCCCGGGTCATTCGCCGCGTAGGAGCGCGGCTCGCGGGCATTCGGCGATCGCCTGCTCGGCCAAACTCTCCTGGTCGGGTGGAATCGGGTCAAGCTTCACGACGGCGTAGTCGTCGTCGTCAAGGTCGAAGATGTCCGGCGCGATTCCCAGGCACACTGCATTGCCTTCGCACCGATCACGATCAACGATCACCCGCACGGTACCCTCCTCGAATCTGGCCTGCACTATGAGCACATGCCCCGTCGGTATGTAGCTACACCATAGGGGCCCCGGTAGGTCTGGGGAAACGGTCGCTGGATTCCCAGACTAGAACGTGTTACAACCGGGAAGACGAACGGGTGGCCGGCCGGCTTCTCACGCCTAGCCAAAGGACAGCTGGAATGCGCATCAGTTACACCCCCGAACAGGAGGAGCTGCGTCGCGAGCTGCGGTCATATTTCACCGCGCTCATGACGCCGGAGCGCCGCGAGGCGCTGACCTCCACACAGGGCGAGGTCGGGACGGGAACCGCGTATCGCGACACCGTTGCGCAGATGGGCAAGGACGGGTGGCTCACCCTGAACTGGCCCAAGGAGTACGGCGGCCAGGACCGCTCGCCGATGGACTCGCTGATCTTCACCGACGAGGCCGCCATCGCCGGCGTGCCCGTGCCGTTCCTGACGATCAACAGCGTGGCGCCGACCATCATGGCGTTCGGCACCGACGAGCAGAAGAAGTTCTTCCTACCCAAGATCGCGGCCGGGGAGCTGCACTTCTCGATCGGCTACTCCGAGCCCGGAGCCGGCACCGACCTGGCCAACCTGCGCACCAGCGCCGTGCGCGATGGCGACGACTACGTGATCAACGGCCAGAAGATGTGGACCAGCCTGATCGCCTACGCCGACTGGGTCTGGCTGGCCGTGCGCACCAATCCCGAGGCCAAAAAGCACCGCGGCATCTCGATGCTGGTGGTGCCGACGACCGCGGAGGGCTTTTCCTGGACGCCCGTGCACACCATGGCCGGCGTGGACACCAGCGCCACCTATTACACCGACGTGCGGGTGCCGGTCACGAACCTGATCGGTGAGGAGAACGGCGGCTGGAAGCTGGTGACCAACCAGCTCAACCACGAGCGGGTCGCCCTGGTGTCGGCGCAGCCGATCTTTTTGGCCCTGCGCGAGGTTCGCGAGTGGGCGCAGAACACCAAGGACGCCGGCGGTGGCCGCCTCATCGACTCCGAGTGGGTGCAGCTGAACCTGGCCCGGGTGCACGCCAAGGCCGAGGTGCTCAAGCTGATCAACTGGGAACTCGCCTCGGCGGCCGGCGACTCGCTCAATCCGGCCGACGCGTCGGCGGCCAAGGTGTTCGGCACCGAACTGGCCACCGAGGCCTACCGGCTGCTCATGGAGGTGCTGGGCACCGCGGCGACGCTGCGCCAGGACTCCCCCGGCGCGCTGCTGCGCGGGCGGGTCGAGCGGATGCACCGGGCATGCCTGATCCTGACCTTCGGCGGCGGCACGAACGAAGTCCAGCGCGACATCATCGGCATGGTCGCCCTCGGCCTGCCCCGAAGCCGCTAAGCACCGCCGAGCATCGAGAAGGACGAAAATCCATGGATTTCACGACAACCGAAGCGGCGAACGACCTCGGGGGCCTGGTCGACACGATCGTGAACTCGGTGTGCACGCCCGAGCATCACCGTGAGCTCGACGGGCTGGATCACCGGTTCGACCGGCAGCTGTGGGGCAAGCTCGTCGACGCCGACATCTTGACCAGCGCGGCGCCGACGCAGCTGGGCGGTGACGGCTTCGGCGTGCTCGAACAGGTCGCGGTACTCGTCGCGCTGGGCCATCAACTGGCCGCCGTTCCCTATCTCGACTCGATCGTGCTGGCCGCGGGTGCGCTCGCACGCTTCGGGACCGAGGAACTGCAGCAGCAGTGGGGCGTCGCGGCGGTCAACGGCGAGAAGGTCCTCACCGTCGCCCTGCACGGCGAAATGGGCGAGGGGCCGGTCCGGGCGGCCCGCGCCGGCGACGGCTACCGGCTCACCGGTACCCGCACCCAGGTCGGCTTCGGCCCCGTGGCCGACGCGTTCCTCGTTCCGGCCGAAACCGATTCCGGCACGGCGGTTTTCCTGGTCGCCGCCGATGACCCGGGCGTTTCGGTGACCGCGATCCAGACCACCGGCCGCGGCTGCGTCGGGCACCTGGCGCTCGATGGAAGCCAGATCGACGGCACCCGGATGGTCGGCGGACCGGAAGCGGTGACCTGGCTCGAGACGCTGGCGGCTCTGGGCGCCAGCGCCTTCCAGCTTGGCGTGCTGGAGCGGGGCCTGCAGATGACCGCCGAGTACGCGCGCACCCGCGAACAGTTCGACCGCCCGATCGGTAGCTTCCAGGCGGTGGCGCAACGCCTGGCCGACGGCTACATCGACGTCAAGGGGTTGCGGCTGACGCTGACGCAGGCGGCCTGGCGGGTGTCGGAGGACATCCCCGCCGACATCGACGTCGCCAGCGCGGCGTTCTGGGCCGCCGACGCCGGGCACCGCGTGGCGCACACGATCGTGCACGTGCACGGCGGGGTGGGTGTCGACACCGACCACCCGGTGCACCGCTACTTCCTGGCCGCCAAGGAGACCGAGTTCGCCCTGGGCGGGGCCACCGGCCAGCTGCGCCGCATAGGCCGCGAGCTGGCGGAAACCCCGGCCTAGGTGCGACGGTGCTCCAGGTTCCGACTGACCTGACCGTCACCGACCTGCTCAGACCGCTGGCCGAGATCGACGACCGCGGCGTCTACTTCGAGGAGTCGTTCACCAGCTGGCGCGATCACCTGCGGCACGGCGCGGCGGTCGCCGCGGCGCTGAGGGAGCGCCTCGACCCGGCGCGTCCCCCGCACGTCGGCGTGCTGCTGGAGAACACCCCGTTCTTCTCGGCCATGCTGGTCGCCGCCGGGATGTCGGGGATCGTGCCGGTGGGGCTCAATCCGGTGCGCCGCGGCGAGGCGCTGGCCCGCGACATCGGCCGGGCGGACTGCCAGCTGGTGCTGGCCGACGCGAATTCGGCTGCGGTACTAGAAGATATCGAGCACGTCGACGTCGATTCGAGCGAGTGGACCGACGAGGTCGCCGCCCACGCGGACGCCGAGCCAGGCTTCCGGTCCGCCTCGGCCACGGACCTGTTCATGCTGATCTTCACCTCCGGCACCAGCGGCGAGCCGAAGGCGGTCAAGTGCAGCCACGGCAAGGTCGCCATCGCCGGCGCGACCATGACGCAGCGCTTCGATCTCGGCCGCGACGACGTCTGCTATGTCTCGATGCCGCTGTTCCACTCCAACGCGCTGCTGGTGGGGTGGTCGGTGGCGGCGGCGTGCCGGGGTTCGATGGCGTTGCGGCGCAAGTTCTCCGCGTCGAACTTCCTGCCCGACGTCCGCGGCTACGGCGCGACCTACGCCAATTACGTGGGCAAGCCGCTGTCGTATGTGCTCGCCACTCCCGAACACCCCGACGATGCGGACAACCCGCTGCGCGCGGTCTACGGCAACGAGGGCGTGCCCGCCGACATCGAGCGCTTCGCGCGCAGGTTCGGCTGTGCCGTGCAGGACGGGTTCGGTTCCACCGAAGGCGGGGTGGCCATCGCCCGAACCCCCGACACGCCCGCCGGCGCGCTGGGCCCGCTCACCGAAGGGCTCCAGATCATCGACCCCGACACCGGCGAACCGTGCCCGGTGGGAGTGGTCGGCGAGCTGGTGAACACCGCCGGGCCGGGCCGTTTCGAGGGCTACTACAACGACGACGACGCCGAGGCCGCGCGGATGGCCGGCGGGGTCTACCACAGCGGCGACCTCGCCTACCGCGACGACGCCGGATACGCCTATTTCGCCGGGCGGCTCGGCGATTGGATGCGGGTCGACGGCGAGAACCTGGGCGCGGCCCCCATCGAGCGGGTGCTGCTGCGTTACCCGGGCGCGGCCGAGGTGGCGGTGTACGGGGTGCCCGACGCGATAGTCGGAGACCAGGTGATGGCCGCCCTGGTGATGAGGCCGGGGGAGGCGTTCGACCCCGAGGAGTTCCGCGCATTCCTCGCCGGGCAGCCCGATCTGGGGCCCAAGCAGTGGCCGTCGTATGTCCGGGTCAGCGCCGAGCTCCCGAGGACGGTGACATTCAAGGTGCTCAAGCGTCAATTGACGGCCGAGGGGGTCGACTGCGGCGACCCGGTGTGGCGGATTCGCCGGTAGCCCATGACTTCCCGGTCTACCGAACGTGAGCTCGAGGCGAGCTTCGAGCGGCTTGCCGTGACCGTGTCGGCCGAAGTCGGCGTCGCGATCGCCCGGCCGGGCCGGACCCTGTCGCTGGGCCGTTGGTCGGCCGGTGTCGCGTGGTCGACGATCAAGGTGCCGCTGGCGGTCGCGGCCCTGCGCAGCGATCCGTCGGGCGCCTATGACCTGGTCGTCAAGGCGATCACCGAATCCGACAATCCCGCGGCCGAGCAGTTGTGGTCCCGGCTGGGCGAGCCGGCGGACGCCGCCCGGCAGGTGCGGGCGGTCATCGCCGCGGCCGGCGATACGGCCACGGTGGTCGAGTCACGACGGCTTCGGCACGGCTACACCGCGTTCGGCCAGACACGGTGGCCGCTGGGCCGACAGGCGCGGTTCGCCGCGCGGCTGTCGCAACTGGATGAAGCGGGCCCGGTCGTGGACCTGATGCACCGCCTCGCCGCCCACCAGCGGTGGGGCCTGGCCGCGAAAGGCTTTGCCGCCAAGGGTGGTTGGGGGCCGGGCGTCGAGGAGGAGAACTATCTGGCCCGCCAGTTCGGGATCGTCCCGACGGAGACGGGGCCGGTGGGGGTGGCGTTGGCGGCCGAAGCCCGCGACTTCGACGCCGCGGTCGAAGCGCTCGACGCGACGACGGACTGGCTCGTCGGCCACGCGCTAACCGAACAGTGACGGCACCACCGCGTCGATCAGGTGCGGCCCGGGCTCGGCGAACGCCGCATGCAGGGCGTCGGCGAGCTCTTCGCAGGTGGTGACGCGGCGGGCCGGCACTCCCATGCCCTCGGAGATCTTCACGAAATCGATTGCCGGGCGCGACAAGTCGAGCAGATCCAGGGCCTTGGGCCCGGGTGCGTTCCCAACGCCGACGCGTTGCAGCTCGACCCGCAAGATGTCGTAGGCGCTGTTGTCGTAGAGCACGGTCGTCACGTCGAGGTGCTCCCGCGCCTGGGTCCACAGTCCGGCGATCGTGTACATCGCCGAGCCGTCGGACTCCAGGCACAGCACCGGGCGGTCAGGCGCGGCGACCGCGGCGCCCACCGCGGCCGGGATGCCGTAGCCGATCGCGCCGCCGGTCAGAGTCAGCCAGTCGTGGGCAGGCGCCCCGGCGGTGGTCTGGGCGAGCAGCAGGCCCGACGTGTTCGACTCGTCGACGACGATCGCCCGTTCGGGCAGTAGCGCCCCGATCACGCCGGCCGCCGACGCCGACGTCAGCGCGCCGGTCGGCAACTCCGGGCGCGACGCCGCCGCGACCGGCGCGACCGTCCCCGGCGCCACCTCCTCGGCCAGCGCCTCCAGCGCGTCGGCCGCGCCGATGTGCCCGGCGAGCGTGTGCACCCGGCAGCCGGCCGGCACCAGGTCGCTGGGCATGCCCGGATACGCGAAGAACGACACCGGCGACTTGGCACCGGCGAGCACGAGGTGCTTCGCGCCGTCGAGTTGAGCCGTGGCGGCCTCGGCGAAGTAGGCCAGCCGGTCGACGGCGGGCACGCCCGCGCCGCGCTCCAGCCGCGTCGGGAACGTCTCGCACAGCAGCCGGGCACCGGTCGCCTGGGCGATCCGCGCGGCCGCGGACAAACCCCTTGCACGGGTGGCGTCTCCCCCGATCATCAGCACCGCCGGCTCCCCGCAGCGCAGCACGTCGAGCACCTCCGACGGCAACGCGGGGGTGGCCGGAGCGCGCGCGGGCTCCGGCGCGACGGGTTGCGCGCCGTCGGACCACGACACGTCGGCGGGCAGGATCAGGGTCGAGATCTGGGCGCCCGACCGGCTGGCCGCGATCGCCTCGGCGGCATCGGCGCCGACGCCGGCGACGTCACCCGTGCGGCGCATCCAGCCCGAGACGGTGCCCGCGACCGCGTCGATGTCGGATTCCAGTGGGGCGTCGTACTTCTTGTGGTAGGTGGCGTGGTCGCCGACCACCACCACCATCGGCACGTGGGCCCGGCGCGCGTTGTGCAGGTTGGCCAGTCCGTTGCCCAGTCCGGGTCCCAGATGCAGCAGCACCGCCGCGGGCCGGTCGGCGATGCGGGCGTAGCCGTCGGCCGCACCGGTGGCGACACCCTCGAAAAGCGCTAGCACGCCGCGCATTCGGGGAACGGTGTCCAGTGCGGCCACGAAGTGCATCTCCGAGGTGCCCGGGTTGGCGAAGCACACGTCGACGTCCCCGTCGACGAGGGTGTTGATCAGGGCCTGCGCACCGTTCACCTGTTCGCCTCCAGTCTGAATACGCGCTCGGCGTTGTCGTGCAGAAAGTCGCGGCGCCCCTCGTCGGTGAGCCCGAGGTCGTCGGGCCCGGCCAGCGCGTGCGCGGGGGTGATCATCGGGTAGTTGGTGCCGAACGAGACCTTACGTTGTCCGGTACCGGTTTTCATGAACCTGATCAGCTCGTCGGGCAACCGTCTGATGGTGTAGGCCGAGGTGTCGATGTAGACGTTCTCGTGCTTGCGGGCGACGGCGACCATCTCCTCGGTCCACGGATAGCCGACGTGTCCGCAGACGATCACCAGCTCCGGGAAGTCGAGTGCGACCTGGTCGATGTAGGGGATCGGACGTCCGGTCTCCGACGGCCGCAGCGGGCCGGTGTGCCCGACCTGGGTGCAGAACGGGACACCGAGGTCCACGCAGGCGGCGAACAGCGGGTAGTAGCGCCGGTCGGTCGGGGGAGCGTCCCACAACCAGGGCACCACGCGCAGGGCGACGAAGCCCTCGCCGACGCGCCGCCGCAATTCGCGCACCGCCTCCATCGGACGGCCCAGGTCGACCGTCGCCAGTCCGCCGAATCGCTTGGCATACATGGCGATCCAGTCGGCGACCTCGTCGTTGGAGACGAGGTCCTGGCCGCCCGGCCCACGCCAGGCGCTGAGCAGACCGAGGTCCACGCTCGCGGCGTCCATGGCTTCTACCGTCGCCGCGATGGGAATCTCGGTGTCGGGGATGGCGCCACCCGTCCAGCGCCGCAGGGACGCCAGCATGTCGCTGCGCAGCAACCGCAGGGTCGGATGCTGCATCCACACGTCGATGGTCATCGCGATCGACTCTAGCCCTCAGCGGCCAGCGCGGCCCGGGCGGCGGCGTCCGTCTGCTGCGCGTACCCGCCGCCGAACAGCACGACATGGGCCAGCAGCGGGTAGAGCTGGTGTAGCCCCACGCGGCCGCGCCAGCCGGGCCGCAGCCCCCGCACGTCCTGGTAGCCGGTGAGGACGGCGTCGTGGTGCGGGCAACCGAACAGCGCGAGCATCGCCAGGTCGGTTTCCCGGTGACCGGCATGCGCGGCCGGGTCGATCAGCACCACCCCGTCGGGTGTCCACATCACGTTGCCGCTCCACAAGTCGCCGTGCAGGCGCGCCGGGGGGGCGTCGTCGTCGAAGTCACCGGCCCGGCAACGCGCGATGACGGAGTCGATCGCGGCCCGGGTCGAGTCCTCGAGCCGCGAAGCCGCGAGCTCGGCCATCGGCGTCAGCCGCTCGTCGGCGTAGAACTGCCCCCAGCGTTGGTGGCGCCGCAGCGACATCGGCAACGGCTGCGACAACGGCCCGAAGAACCCGGGCCCGTCCCATCCGTCGGGTCCCGCGCCGAACGCGGCGGCGCCGGCGTCGTGGGTGCGGGCAAGCCGGGCGCCGAACGCGTGGGCCGCCTCGCGGCCGGGCGGCACCGACTCGAGCCGGCGCAGGGTCAGGCTCGACTCGTCGACGGCGACCACCCGCGCGCACGGCACCCCGCTGTCCACCCCGGAAAGCCAGTGCAGACCGGCGGCTTCCCACGCGAAGAAGCCCGCGGGGGCGTCCGGGTTGCGTTTGATGAAGTCGCTCAAGCGTTGGCGTGGGCGGCGTGCACCTCGTCGGCGGGCCGCGCCTCGGTCTGTTCCTTGGCCCAGCGGTAGTCGGGCTTGCCGGCCGGCGACCGCTTCACCTCGTCGACCAGCCACAGGCTGCGCGGCACCTTGTATCCGGCGATCTCGGAACGCACGAACCGGTCCAGCTCGGCCAGCGACGGCCGGGCGCCCGGCCGGGGCTGCACGACGGCGGCCACGTGCTGGCCGTACCGCGGGTCCGGCACCCCGACCACCAGGGCGTCGAAGACGTCGGGGTGACCCTTGAGCGCGCCCTCGACCTCCTCGGGGTAGATCTTCTCGCCGCCGCTGTTGATCGACACCGACCCGCGGCCCAGCATTGTGACGCTGCCGTCCTCCTCGACCAGCGCGTAGTCGCCGGGAATGGCGTAGCGCACGCCGTTGAACGTCTTGAACGTCTCGGCGGTTTTCTTCTCGTCCTTGTAGTAGCCGACCGGGATGTTGCCCTTCTTGGCGATCAGGCCGCGCACCCCCGAGCCGGGCTTGACCTCGTTGCCCTGCTCGTCCAGGACGACGGTGCGGTGGTCGATCGTCACCCGCGGGCCCCCGGCATGCGGCGCGTCCTTGGCGACGATGCTGGTGCCGCCGAAGCCGGTCTCCGAGGAACCGATCGAGTCGGTGATGATCCGGTTGGGCAGCAATTCCAGCAGGCGCTCCTTGATGCTCGGCGAGAACAGCGCCGCGGTGCTGGCCAGCAGGAACAGCGACGACAGGTCGTAGCCGTGGTCCTTGTTCAGCGCGTCCAGCAGCGGCCGCGCCATCGCGTCGCCGGTGAAGAACAGCAGGTTCACCTTGTGTTCGTGGATCGTGCGCCACACCTCGTCGGCGTTGAATTCCGGTGCCAGCACGGTGGTCTGCCCCGAGAAGATCGACATCCAGGTGGCCGACTGCGTGGCGCCGTGGATCATCGGCGGAATGGGGTAGCGGATCATCGGCGGACCGGCGGTGGCGCTCTTGGCCAGGTCGTACTCGTCCTTGACGAATTCGCCGGTGGCGAAGTCGGTTCCGCCGAGCAGCACCCGGTAGATGTCCTCGTGACGCCACATCACGCCCTTGGGAAAGCCGGTGGTGCCGCCGGTGTACAGGAGGTAGATGTCGTCGGCGCTGCGCTCGCCCACCAGCTCGGCGAAGTCGCGCTCGGGTGAGCCCTGCGCGATCGCCGAGTAGAACTCGACGCCGCCGTAACGGTGGTAATCGTTATTGCTGCCGTCCTCGATGACGAGGACGGTCTTGACGTTCGGCGTGTCGGGCAGCACGTTGGCCACCCGGTCGGAGTACTGGCGTTCGTGGACCAGCGCGACCATGTCGGAGTTGTCGAACAGGTACCGCAGCTCGCCCTCGACGTAGCGGAAGTTGACGTTGACCAGGATCGCGCCGGCCTTGACAATGCCGAGCATCGCAATGACGATCTCGATGCGGTTGCGGCAGTACAGGCCTACCTTGTCGTCCTTCTGCACGCCCTGATCGATCAGGTAGTGCGCCAGGCGGTTGGCCTTCTCCTCCAGTTCGGCGTAGGTCAGCTTCTCGTCGCCGCAGATCAGGGCGACACGGTCAGGCACAGCGTCGATGGCGTGCTCGGCAAGATCGGCAATATTCAGGGCCACGGCCACCAAATTAGAACGTGTTACATTTCTTGACAAGCTCATGCCCATTGTGGACCGGAAGGCGGTAGCGGTGACGGAGGCTCCAGCAAACGAACAGACCGGCCCGGACGCGCTGGTCGAACAGCACGGTCACACCCTGATCGTCACGTTGAACCGGCCCCATGCCCGCAACGCCCTGAGCACCGAGATGATGCAGATCATGGTCGAAGCCTGGGACCGCGTCGACCACGACCCGGACATCCGGTGCTGCATCCTGACCGGCGCCGGCGGCTACTTCTGCGCCGGCATGGACCTCAAGGCAGCAACCAAGAAGCCGCCGGGTGAGTCGTTCAAGGACGGCAGCTACGACCCGTCGCGCATCGACGCATTACTGAAGGGGCGCCGGCTGACCAAACCGCTGATCGCGGCGGTCGAGGGGCCCGCGATCGCCGGCGGCACCGAGATCCTGCAGGGCACCGACATCCGGGTCGCGGCCGAGAGCGCCAAGTTCGGCATTTCGGAGGCCAAGTGGAGCCTGTACCCGATGGGCGGCTCGGCGGTGCGCCTGGTGCGGCAGATCCCCTACACCGTCGCGTGCGACCTGCTGCTGACCGGCCGCCACATCACCGCCGCCGAGGCCAAGGAGATTGGACTGGTCGGCTACGTCGTCCCCGATGGGCAGGCGCTGACCAAGGCGCTCGAGATCGCGGCGATGATCGAGAACAACGGCCCCTTGGCCGTGCAGGCGATCCTGCGCGCGATCCGCGAGACCGAGGGCATGCACGAGAACGAGGCGTTCAAGATCGACACTCAGATCGGGATCAAGGTGTTTCTGTCCGACGACGCCAAGGAAGGCCCGCGGGCGTTCGCCGAGAAGCGCAAGCCCAACTTCCAGAACAAGTAGCCCCCTCGCTGCGCCGAACGTGAAGCTGTTGCCGATTTTTCGGATTTTTCTCGCGGCAGTTTCACGCTCGGCGGGGTGTCGGCCCCACACGGCACACTCGCGCGCATGGTGGGGCCATTCCTAGGTAGCGAGGCCGTCGCCTCGGGTCGCGTTACGCCGTACGCGCTGCGCAGCAGCTTCACGGCGATCCACCGCGACGTTTACGTGCCGCGGGATACCGAGATCACCGCCGTGGTGCGCGCCGAGGCCGCCTGGTTGTGGTCCCGGCGGCGCGGCATCGTCGCGGGCCGCTCGGCCTCGGCGCTGCACGGCGCCAAGTGGATCGACGGGAATGCACCCGCCGAACTCATCTACCAGAATCGGCATGCCCCCGCGCAAATCCGCACCTGGGCCGATCGCATCGAGGACGACGAGGTCGCGACGCTCAAGGGAATGCCAGTGACGACGCCGGCGCGCACCGCCCTCGACCTGGCGTCGCGCTATCCGGTAGACAAGGCGGTCGCGCTGATCGATGGCCTCGCCCGGGCGACCCGCCTGAAGATGGCAGACGTCGAGCTACTCGCCGAGCGTTATAAGGGACGCCGAGGCATCCGGCGGGCGCTCTGCGCGCTGGATCTCGTCGATGCCGGCGCCGAGTCACCGCGCGAAACCTGGCTGCGCCTCTTGCTCATCCGGGCCGGCTTTCCCCGTCCGCGCACGCAGATTCCCGTGCGCGACCGATACGGCCAGCTGGTCGCGGTCTGCGACATGGGCTGGGAGGAGGTGAAGATCGCCGCAGACTACGAGGGCGATCACCACCGCACCGATCGACGGCGGTTCAACCATGACATCCGGCGCGCCGAAGCCCTCGCGGAATTGGGCTGGATCGACGTCCGGATTACAGCCGAAGACACCCCGGGTGGGGCAATCGGACGGGTATCAGCGGCATGGGATCGCCGAGAGTGAAACTGTGGCGAGTTTTAAGCCGTTTTTTCGCAACAGTTTCACTCTCGGCGCGCGGGGTCAGCCCAGCGGCGCGGCGGGGCTGAAGACGACCGGCATCTTCTCGAGGCCGGACACGAAGTTCGCCGGGCGCAGCGGCAGCGCCGCGTCCGACGCCAGCCGCATGTCGGGAAGACGCTGCAACAGCCGGCTCTGCATGATCGACAGCTCGAGCCGGGCGAGCTGGTTGCCCAGGCAGAAGTGCGTCCCGAAGCCGAACGCCAGGTGGTTGTTCGGGTAGCGCTCGATGTCGAAATTCTCCGGGTTCTCGAAGACCTTCTCGTCGAAGTTCGCCGACTCGAACAGCAGGATGATCTTCTCGCCCTGGCGCAACGCGGTGCCGTGGAATTCCGTGTCCGCGGTGATGGTGCGGGCCATGTTCTTCACCGGCGCGGTCCAGCGCAGCATCTCCTCGATCGCGTTGGGCAGCATGCTCAGGTCGGCCGCCAGACGCTGGTGCTGGTCGGGGTGCACCAGCAGCTGGCGTGTGCCACCGGAGAGCGTGTGCCGTGTCGTCTCGTCGCCGCCGATCAGCAACAGCAGCACCTCGGTGACGATCTGGTGGTCCTCGAGGTGCGCGCCTTCGACCTCCGCGTGCACCAGGACGCTGACCAGGTCGTCGGTCGGGCTTTCCTTGCGGGCCCCGATCATGCCCATCATGTATTCGCTGTAGGCGGCGAACGCGTCCATGGTGACCTGGACGTCGGCTTCGGCGGCGGTGCTGCTCAACGCGCCGACCAGGTCGTCGGACCACTTGAGGAACATCTCGCGTTCCTCCGGGCGCACGCCGAGCATGTCGCCGATGACCGCCATCGGCAGCGGCGCGGCCAGATCCCAGACGAAGTCGCATTCGCCGCGCTCGCAGACCGCGTCGATCAGCGTGTCGCACAGCTCGACGATCTTGGACTCCTGGTCCTTGACGCGCTTGCGGGTGAAGCCGGAGTTGACGAGCTTGCGGCGCAACAGATGTTGCGGGTCGTCCATCTCGATCATCATCTCGACCCCCGGCTGGTCGGGACGGATGCCGCCGGCATTCGAGAACAGCTCGGGGTTGCGCTCGGCGTCGATCACGGCCTGATACGTCGACGCGGCGGCCAGCCCGTTGCGGTCGCGGAACACCGGCTCGTTCTCCCGCATCCACTTGTAGACGGGCCGGGAGTCACCGGCGTAAAAGGTCCCGTCGGTCAGGTCGACGTCGGGTCGAGTCATGGTCATGAGATCTCCTGAGCGTCACCGAAGGTCATCTGTACGTTGTCCACGGAGGTCGACACCAGCGCACGCTTCGGAAGGCCCAGCGACGCCAACTCTTTGGCGTAGGGGTGATCGCCGAGCCGGACGTGCACGCCACCGGGGCGGGTGTGCACGCCGCTCAGCGTGTGCTCGAAGGAGGTCTCGCGCGTGACGCCGTCGCGGTGGGAGTAGGTGCGCTGCGCCTGGTGGCGCGGGGTCAGCCGGATCGGCAGGCCGCGCCCGAACTCCATGCCGATCACCAACTGCCCGTCCACACTGCAGTCGAACCCGAACGTCCGACCCTCGCGAACGGTGAAGTCCGCCATGACCTTCGGGTAACCCCAGATCTTGGTTCCCGCTTCCAGCGTGAACGCCTGGTCGACGGGCAGGTGGTGGATGAAGGCGCCGGCGTCCTGTAGGGCACGCGGCCCGGTCGCGCGCGACCCCGGCGGGTTCACCATGACGCTGGTGCCGAATTCGTGGTACCGGCCGAGGTCGCCGTCGATGTAATGCATCAGCATCAGCACCACGATCGCGCGCCCGGGCAGGTAGCGGCACACCCGCAGCCCGCTGTAGTCGATCAGGCGCTGGGCCGCGTCGGCGTCCACCGAGAACATCGCCATGTGCTGCGTCGCCTGACGGATCCGCACCGGCATGGTGAGTACCGTGCCCGCGATGGTGTGCTGGGAGGCTGTCATTGGTAGTCAGGGGCGCGGTGTCCGCAGAGCAGACCCGTTTCCCCATCCCCCTTTCAATCCGTGCATGCGGTTTTCCCGCACACGGCTTACCGATGATCTTCTTGACATGGTTACGCAGCCTTCGGGTAGCGGATAGTGCCACGAAGCCGGTGCAGGCCGTGCCCGTTGAACCACGCTTCGGTCCACTGATCGGCCTGGCCTGCGCGTAGGTTGCGGCCCCGCTTCTTAACCATCAAGCGGAACAGCCGACTATTCACATACCAGTCGATCTGACGGAACTTCTCGGCGGCGTTACCGGTCCGAAAGTAGTTGCCCCAGCCGTGCAAGATCGGATTGAGATCCGCGATCACATCGCGAATATCGGCTCCGACCCGGTGACGACCGGTACGCTCACGAACTTTCGTCCGCAGCCGCACCATCGCCGTTTGGCTGGGCCAACGGTGCAGGTAGTAGCGCACAATGCGCTGCTGCTCCCACAACCGCCCCGACATGCGCGCCCGGAAATGACAACCCAGAAAATCCAGGCCCTCACGACCCTCACGCAGATCGACCACCTTCGTCTTCTCCGGATGCAGCCGCAACCCCAACGACGCCAGGATCTCTCCCACCGCTTCCAGAGCCACATTCGCCTGTGCCTGCGATCGGCACAGCACCACACCGTCATCGGCGTAGCGCACCAACTCACCCACCCCGCGGGCGGACAGTTCAGTGTCGAGCACGTGCAGGAAGACGTTAGCCAGCAGCGGGGAGATGACCCCGCCCTGCGGGGTGCCCGCGACCGTCCGCGTCACCACCCCGTCGACCAACACCCCTGCTTGCAGCCACAAACGCAGCAGTTTGAGTATTCTGCGATCCGAGACCCGCCTGCCCACCAACTCAAGCAGGCGTTCGTGGTCGATCTCGCCGAAGAAATTGGCGATGTCGAACTCGACCACGAACCGATGACCCTCGATGAACCCGGTACGCAACCGCTCCATCGCCATCGTCGCCGACCGCTTCGGCCGAAACCCATACGAGCACGACAGAAAGTCCGCCTCGAAAATCGGTTCCAACACCAGCTTGGCCGCCGCCTGAGCCACCCGGTCTCGCACCGTGGGAATCCCCAACGGCCGCACACCACCTCGTGGTTTCGGAATCTCCACACGCCTGGCTGGCGCGGGACGATACACACCCTCGCAAAGGTCATGGCGCAACTCACGCAACATGCGGTCCACGCCGTAATCCTCCACCGCGACCAGAGTGACACGATCCATCCCGGCCGCACCCCTGTTCTTGCGCACTCGTTCCCACGCCTCCACCAGGACGTCACCCCGACAGATACGGTCATACAGGACGTGGAAACGCCGACCCTTCGACTGCTTGGCCGCAGCCCATAGCGTGCGTTGCAGTTGTCGCACTTTCACCGGCGAGCAACTCAACGGCTCCTCGTCGGCTACGACAGGCGATAGCCCACCGGGGTAGTTGGACCGGGCAGACCCGGCCATGCCCTCACGCTTACCCACTTCACGCGCATGATCAAAGTCGGGGCCCTTCCCTCCCGGCGCGTTATGTTGCACGCCGATCCGCGGTACTACGACCCCATCGGACTCCCGCTGCCCTCCAAAGGATTTCACCATCGGCTTATACCCCTGGTCTTTGCCCGACGAAGGCCAGGCAGACGGGTCTCTCCTGTTCCGAACCAGACTATGTGCACGTGCCGCCACCCATACCCCGGGAAGACCCGACAAGCTGACCCCGGACCAGGGCTCGCCGGACATGGCCTTCGCCGTGAAATGAGCGGCTCGGCTCTCCCATTGTGGTTGTGACGAGGCTGCAGAGTTCGCTTAACGCTACGGCCCGCACACTTGCTCCCTCCAAAGAGGCTCTCGACACCCCGCTCAGCCCGCCAGATCTCTCCAACGAACCGGGGCCTGCTACCCGGCGCTCCGGTACCTACCGGGACGGGACTTCCACCCGCTAGTCCAATCCAACTTTCAGGACGCACCATCGGGCCAATCTAGAACGTGTTCTATTCCTTGGGCAAGGGCCGGCTAGATCAGCGTCGCGAGCTCGCGGACCTGCTCGGTGTTGCGTCCGGACACTACCATCATGGTGACTCCGGCGGCCTCCCACACCTTGATCTGCTTACGCACGTAGTCCAGGTCGCCGACGATCGCGGCGTCGTCGACGACCTCGTCGGGGATGATCTCGGCGGCCTTGTCCTTCTGGTCGGAACGGAACAGCGCGGTCACCTCGTCGACGACCTCGGCGTACCCCATCCGGCGATAGACGTCGGCGTGGAAGTTGGTGTCCTCGGCACCCATGCCGCCCATGTAGAGGGCCAGATAGGGCTTCATCGCCGCGAAGGCGGCGCTGCGGTCATCCGTGATGACGATGGTCGCGGTCGCGCAGATCTCGAAGTCCTCGCGGCTGCGGCGCGCGCCGGGCCGGGCGAACCCCTCGTCGAGCCACTCGTTGTAGGTGTCGGCCATTCGCGGGGTGTAGAAGATCGGCAGCCAGCCGTCGCAGATCTCGGCGGCCAGCGCGACGTTCTTGGGGCCCTCGGCACCCAGCATGATCGGGATGTCGGCGCGCCGCGGATGGGTGATGGGTTTGAGGGCCTTGCCCAGGCCGGTCGTGCCCTCCCCCTTCAACGGCAACGGGTAGTGAGGCCCGGCGCTGGTCACCGGTTTCTCGCGGGCCCACACCTGCCGCAGGATGTCGATGTACTCGCGGGTGCGGGCCAGCGGCTTGGGAAACTTCTGGCCGTACCAGCCCTCGACGACCTGCGGGCCGGAAACGCCGAGGCCCAGGATGTGCCGGCCACAGGACAGGTGGTCGAGCGTCAGCGCGGCCATCGCGCAGGCAGTCGGGGTCCGCGCGGACAGCTGCACCACCGAGGTGCCCAGCCGCACCCGCTGCGTCGACGAGCCCAGCCACGCCAACGGTGTGTAGGCGTCGGAGCCCCACGCCTCGGCGGTGAACACGGCGTCGAATCCGGCCCCCTCGGCCGCGGCGACGAGCTCGGCGTGATTTTCCGGCGGCTGAGCGCCCCAATACCCCAGCTGCAACCCCAGTTTCATGCGTTTGCCTTTCCCGCGGAAGACCCGACAAAAGAAAAATTTGAATCCGTTCTTAGAACCTGTTCTACTCGATGACGTGACAACCAGTTCGAGTAGCCCGACCTTGATGGATCACCCTGAACCACCGCTCTCCGCCACTGACGTTGTCTTTCGACTACACCCGTTCGGTCGGTCCCACGCTGAGCAAGTTCTTCACCGCACTACGTGAACGCCACCTCCTGGGAGTGCGCGGATCCGATGGCCGGGTGCACGTACCGCCGCCGGAATATGACCCGGTCACCTATGAGCCGCTGGGCGAGATGGTACCGGCGTCGGCCGTGGGCACCGTCGTGTCCTGGACGTGGCAGCCCGAACCGCTGGAAGGCCAGCCGCTGGACCGGCCGTTCGCCTGGGCGCTGATCAAGCTCGACGGCGCCGACACCCCGCTGATGCATGCCGTCGACGCAGGGGAACCGAGTGCGATCCGCGCCGGCACCCGGGTGCACGTGCACTGGGCCGACGAGACGGTGGGCGCCATCACCGACATCGCCTACTTCGCGCTGGGCGGTGAGGCCGAACCCGTGACGGAAAAGCCTGGGGGCGACCAGGATCCGGTCACGATGATCGTCACACCGATCTCGCTGACGATCCAGCACACCGCCTCCCATGAGGAGAGCGCCTACCTGCGGGCCATCGCCCAGGGCAAACTGCTGGGCGCACGCACGGGCGAACACGGGAAGGTCTACTTCCCGCCCCACGGCGCCGACCCGGCCACCGGCCAGCCCACCACCGAGTTCGTCGAACTGCCCGACAAGGGCACGGTGACGACGTTCGCGATCATCAACATCCCGTTCCAGGGCCAGCGCATCAAGCCGCCCTACGTGGCGGCCTACGTGCTGCTCGACGGGGCCGACATCCCGTTCCTGCACCTGGTCGCCGATGTCGACGCGCACGAGGTGCGCATGGGCATGCGGGTCGAGGCCGTGTGGCGGCCGCGCGAGGAGTGGGGTTACGGCATCGACAACATCGCGTACTTCCGCCCCACCGGCGAACCCGACGCCGACTACGACACCTACAAGCACCACCTGTAAAGGGCTTACTTTTCATGAGCGAACGCAACGTTGCGGTGGTCGGCTTTGCCCATGCCCCGCATGTCCGCCGCACCGACGGCACCACCAACGGCGTCGAGATGCTGATGCCGTGCTTCGCCGAGCTCTACGAAGACCTCGGGATCACCAAGGCCGACATCGGCTTCTGGTGTTCGGGCTCTTCGGATTACCTTGCCGGGCGGGCATTCTCGTTCATCTCTGCGATCGACTCGATCGGTGCCGTGCCGCCGATCAACGAGTCGCACGTAGAGATGGACGCGGCGTGGGCCCTCTATGAGGCCTACATCAAGATCCTGACCGGCGAGGTCGACACCGCGCTGGTGTACGGCTTCGGGAAGTCCTCGGCGGGGGTGCTGCGCCGCATCCTGTCGCGCCAGACCGACCCCTACACCGTCGCTCCGCTGTGGCCCGACTCGGTGTCGATCGCCGGACTGCAGGCCCGCATGGGACTCGACTCCGGCAAGTGGAACGAGCTGCAGATGGCGCGCGTGGCCTTCGACACCTTCGCGACCGCCCCCCGGGTGGATTCGGTCGAGCCGGCCGGGAGCCTGGACGAACTGCTCGAACGGCCGTTCTTCGCCGAACCGCTGCGGCGCCACGACATCGCACCGATCACCGACGGGGCCGCCGCGATCGTGCTGGCGGCCGACGACCGGGCGCGCGAGCTGCGCGAGAACCCGGCCTGGATCACCGGCATCGAGCACCGCATCGAGACCCCGGTACTCGGCGCGCGCGACCTCACCGCGTCGCCGTCGACCATGGCGGCGGCCAAGGCGGCCACCAGCGGCGTCGTCCACAACATCGAGGTGGCCGAGATCTGTGCGCCCTTCACCCACCAGCACCTGATCCTCGCCGAGGCGATCCGGCTGCCGGGGCAGACGAAAGTCAATCCGTCCGGGGGCGCGCTGGTGGCCAACCCGATGTTCGTCGCCGGCCTGGAGCGCATCGGGTTCGCGGCACAACACATCTGGAACGGTTCGGCCGGGCGGGTGCTGGCGCACGCCACCAGCGGGCCCGCCCTGCAGCAGAACCTGGTTGCGGTCATGGAAGGGAAGAACTGATGGCCGGAAAGCTCGCGGCGGTCCTGGGCACCGGACAGACCAAGTATGTCGCCAAGCGCCAAGACGTTTCGATGAACGGACTGGTGCGCGAGGCGATCGACCGGGCGCTGGAGGACTCCGGCTGCACGTTCGACGACATCGACGCGGTCGTCGTCGGCAAGGCCCCCGACTTCTTCGAGGGCGTCATGATGCCGGAGCTGTTCATGGCCGACGCCATGGGCGCCACCGGTAAGCCGATGATCCGCGTGCACACGGCCGGCTCGGTCGGTGGATCCACCGGGGTGGTGGCGGCCAGCCTGGTCCAGTCCGGCAAGTACAAGCGCGTACTGGCGATGGCCTGGGAGAAGCAGTCGGAGTCGAACGCCATGTGGGCGTTGTCGATTCCGGTCCCCTTCATCAAGCCGGTGGGCGCCGGCGCCGGTGGCTACTTCGCCCCGCACGTGCGGTCGTACATCCGGCGCTCCGGCGCTCCGTTGAACATCGGCGCCATGGTCGCGGTCAAGGATCGCCTCAATGGGGCCCGCAACCCGTTGGCCCATCTGCACCAGCCCGACATCACCCTGGAAAAGGTGATGGAATCCCCCATGCTGTGGGACCCGATCCGCTACGACGAGACCTGCCCGTCCTCCGACGGTGCCGCCGCAGTCGTCATCGGCAACGAGGAGATCGCCGATGCCCTTGTGGCGCAGGGACATCCGGTGGCGTGGATCCACGCCACGGCGCTGCGGACCGAGCCGCTGCAGTTCTCCGGGCGCGATCAGGTAAGCCCCCAGGCGGGCCGCGACGCGGCCGCCGCGCTGTGGAAGGCTGCGGGGATCAAGAGTCCCATCGACGAGATCGACGCCGCCGAGATCTACGTGCCGTTCTCCTGGTTCGAGCCGATGTGGCTGGAGAACCTCGGGTTCGCCGCCGAGGGCGAGGGCTGGAAACTCACCGAGGCAGGCGAGACCGCGATCGGCGGCCGGCTGCCGGTGAACCCCTCGGGCGGGGTGCTGTCGTCGAACCCGATCGGCGCCTCGGGGCTGATCCGCTTCGCCGAAGCGGCGATCCAGGTGATGGGCAAGGGCGGCGACCACCAGGTGCCCGGCGCCCGAAAGGCGTTGGGGCACGCCTACGGTGGCGGCTCGCAGTACTACTCCATGTGGGTGGTCGGCGCGGACAAGCCGGAGCGGGTGGACGCATGACCGAGACCCCGGCGACGGTCGCGCACCCCGCGCACGAGGCCGGCCGCCGGTCCCGGGAGGCGGTCATGGCCCGCGACAAGGACGCGTGGCTGGCGGTGTTCGCCGAGGATGCCATCGTCGAGGATCCCATCGGCCCGTCCGCCTTCGACCCGGAGGGCAAGGGACACCGCGGGCGCGACGCGATCTCGGCGTTCTGGGACAAGGCCATCGCGCCGACCACCAGGATCGAGTTCGTCTTCCGCGACACCTACCAGTGCGGGAACGAGGAGGCCAACGTCGGGCACATCCTCATCACGACCGGCGAATACCAGACCACCGCCGAGGGCGTGTTCACCTACAAGGCGAACGACGAGGGCGAGATGGTGGCCTTGCGCGCCTACTGGGAGATGGACCGCGCGGCCGTCAGCACCCGCAAGGTTTAGATCGGCTTCAGGCCGGCCGGGTGCCGCTGAGCCAGCTCCCGATAGGCCTGCGGGTTCAGGTTGACCCACATCTCGGCGCCCGTGCCGGCGACCGGCCCCTTGACCTGGGCCGGCGCCCCGACGGCCAGCATGCCGGCCGGGATCTGGGTGCCGGCCGTCACCAGCGAGTGGGCCGCGATCAGGCTGCGCGCGCCGATGACCGCGCCGTCGAGGACGGTGGCGTGGTTGGCGATCAGCGCCTCGGGCCCGACGTGGACGCCGTGGATGACACACAGGTGCGCCACCGTCGCCCCCGGGCCGATGTCCACGGGGATGCCGGGCGGCGCGTGCAACACCGACCCGTCCTGCACGTTGGCGCCCTCCCGCACGACGATCGGGCCGTAGTCGCCGCGCAGCACGGCGTTGAACCATACCGACACCCCCCTCGACCGTGACGTCCCCGATCAGGGTGGCTGTCGGGGCCACGAACGCGGTGGGGTCGACCCGGGGCGCGCGGCCCTCGAAAGAAAACAGCGGCATCCGCTCAGACATACGCCCCGGATGAATATTCGGTGCTCAGAACCGCCGTCATTGCGCACGCCCGGCGTAAAACTGTAACGTGTTCTAGTTAGAGGCCCGCGAGTTGGAGGTGACAGGTGACTACCGACACCAATGCGGTCGGCATCCGGGAGATCGACTCCGGCGCACTGCCGACCAGGTACGCCCGCGGCTGGCACTGCCTGGGCGTCGCGAAGGACTACCTGGACGGGAAGCCGCACGCTGTGCGGGCGTTCGGCACCAAGCTGGTGGTCTTCGCCGACTCCCAAGGTCAGGTGAAGGTCCTCGACGCTTACTGCCGGCACATGGGCGGGGACCTGTCTGAGGGCACGATCAAGGGCGACGAGGTCGCCTGCCCCTTCCACGACTGGCGCTGGGGCGGCGACGGGCGCTGCAAGCTGGTGCCGTACGCCAAGCGCACGCCCAAGACGGCGCGCACCCGGGCCTGGACGACCGACGTGCGCGGCGGCCTGCTGTTCGTCTGGCACGACCACGAGGGCAATCCCCCCGACCCCGCGGTCCGGATTCCCGACATCCCCGAGGCCGCCAGCGACGAGTGGACGGACTGGCGGTGGAACAGCATCCACATCGAGGGATCGAACTGCCGCGACATCATCGACAACGTCACCGACATGGCGCACTTCTTCTACATCCATTTCGGCCTGCCGACGTACTTCAAGAACGTCTTCGAGGGCCACATCGCCTCGCAGTACCTGCACAACGTGGGCCGGCCGGACGTCAACGACCTGGGCACCTCCTACGGCGAGGCGCACCTGGACTCGGAGGCGTCCTACTTCGGGCCGTCGTTCATGATCAACTGGCTGCACAACAGCTACGGCGGCTACAAGGCCGAGTCGATCCTGATCAACTGCCACTACCCGGTGACGCAGAACTCCTTCGTCCTGCAGTGGGGCGTCATCGTGGAGAAGCCCAAGGGCATGGACGACGCCATGACCGACAAGCTGTCCAAGACGTTCACCGAGGGTGTCAGCAAGGGCTTCCTGCAGGATGTCGAGATCTGGCGGCACAAGACCCGGATCGACAACCCGCTGCTGGTCGAGGAAGACGGCGCGGTCTACCAGTTGCGCCGCTGGTACGAGCAGTTCTACGTCGACGTCGCCGACATCAAGCCGGAGATGGTGGAGCGCTTCGAGATCGAGGTGGACACCACCCGCGCCAACGAGTACTGGAACGCCGAGGTGCAGGAGAATCTCAAGGCCAAAGTGGCCGGCGCCGAGCCCGTTTCGGGCGACGTGCCCGCCGAGCAGCACTGAACCGAACATGCCGGAGGACCACCCCACGGTACCCGACGTCGATCGGCTCGCCCGATCGATGCTCTCGCTGCGGTGACGCCCACGACCACGCCCACGGGACCGCCAGCCCGGGCGGTGGGCTCGACTCATGGTCGAAATCAAGGGATTTCAGTGAAGATCCGCGGCGCGCCGCCGCGGTTGCCGAGGCCAGCCGCGCCGACCGGGAGCGCTACCTGAGCTCGGGATTGCGCCCGGTCGACTGCCGCTTCTGCCATGTGACGGTGAATGTGAGACGGCCGGGACCGGGCCACACCGCCGTCCAGTGGACCACCGAGGCGTCGCAGCGTTGTGCGTATTTCGCCGAAATCCGCGGCTCCGGCGGGGATTCCGCACGCATGCGCTCGTGTCCCAAGCTCGGCGACAGCATCGAACACGCCGTTGCCGAAGGCTACCTCGACGCGGCCCCCGACGAGGACTGAGCCGGCGGCACACCGGCCAGCGGTGCCACCGCGCGCGACGGCGTTCCCGCGACCAACCCCCCGTCATGCTCCCGAGCGCGCCCAGGCCGGACGCGAAGGAGATCGGGTTGAAGAATCCGGAGTTATATCCGTGGTCACCGCCGAAAACACGGCGAGTCGACAACCCGTAGCGCTGGCCCCGGCGGCTGAGGTCAGAGCCCCGCGAACCGCTCCCTGACCATCTCCGTGGTCAGCCCGTAGTCGGCGAGCGAGTACGTGTGTTTGGGCGCCCGTTCGCCCGACCGGCTCTCGGCGTGGCTGGACTCCATGGCCGCCCGCGCATCGTCGGTCAGCGTGATACCGAAGTGCCGGTAGATGTCGGCAACGGTGCCCAACGGGTCGGCGATCAGGTCGCGGTAGTCGACGTCGTAGAACTGGGCCGGGTCGTATTTGGCGCGCGCGGTGTTGAACCGCTCGAGCCCGCGCGACCAGGTTTCCATCGAATCCGCGCCGATCTGGGCGCCCACGAACGTCGTCGACCAACCCTCGGTGGTGTGCTGGGCCAGTGAACACATCGAGGCCATGATCGTCTCGACGGGCCGGTGGGTCTGAATGACGAGCGCATCGGGATAGGTGGCCATCAACGCCTCCACCGCGAACAGGTGGCTGGGGTTCTTGAGCACCCACCGCTTGTCGGCGTCGTTGAGCCCGATCAGCTGGAGGTTCCTGCGGTGCCGCTGATACGACGGCGTCCAGTCCTGCTGGGAAAGCCATTTCGCGTAGCTCGGCAGGTGCGCCAGGCTCTCGTAGGACACCGAGTGCAGCGACTGGCGCAGCAGCTGCCAGCACTCCTCGAGTTCGTAGGCGGCCATGAAATGCAGCCCGGTATACCCGGGGTTCTCCTGGTGGTGCCGGGTGAATTGCGCGTCGAGCTGGCTGTAGAACGGGTTCGACTCCCAGGTGTCGCGCGGCGGGCGCGGCTGGGGGAACTCGGCGAGCCACATGTGCAGGCCCTGGTGGGCCGGGTCGGCACCCAGCAGCCGGTGCAGGGCCGTCGTTCCGGTGCGCACCAGCCCGGTGACAAAGATCGGCCGTTCGATGACGACGTCAGCGTGCTGCGGGTATTGCTTCCACGCCGATTCCGACAGCAGCCTGGCCACCAGCGCGCCGCGCAGGAAGAACCGATTCATCTTGCTGCCCAACTCCGTAAGGCCGGCCTCGCGCTGGTAGGAGTCCAGCAGCACGCTCAGGGCTTCGCGGTAGTTGTCGTCGTCGGCGCCGAAATCGTCGAGCCCGACCATCTTGGTGGCCGACGCGTGCAGGTCCTCGACGGTGCCGATGTCGGTCCGGCCGGTCCGATCGGTCATCAGCTGTGGTACTCCCCGCAGTTGACGTCCAGGGTCTGCCCGGTGATGCCGCTGGACAGGTCGCTTGCCAGGAAGAGGATCGCCGAGGCCACCTCGTCCTCGGTGGGCAGCCGCTTCAGGTCGGAATTGGCTGCGGTCCCCTGGTAGATCTGATCCACCGTGGTGCCGTACTTGCCGGCCTGGTGCTCGAAGTAGGCCTGCAGCGTGTCACCCCAGATATATCCGGGCGCAACGGAGTTGACCCGGATTCCCTTCTCGCCGAGCTCGGTGGCCAGCGAGTGCGACATGGCCAGCAGAGTGGACTTGGCCATCTTGTAGGCGCCGTACTTGGCCTGCGAATGCCGCAGCACCATGGAGTTGACGTTGACGACCGATCCGTTCGCCTTCTCCAGCGCGGGCGTGAACGCCTGGATGAGACGCAACGCCCCGAGCGCACTCAGCTCGATCGCGTCCCGGATGTGCTGGAAACTGGTGCCGGCCAAGGGTTTCATCGACGGCACCCGGAAAGCGTTGTTGATCAGCACGTCGACCTTCCCGTAGGTCGCCATGGTGGTCTCGACGAGGTTGTTCACCTCGTCGTCGACGGTGATGTCCGCGCGCACCGACAGCGCTTTGTGCCCGGTGTCACCGACCTGTTTGGCGACGGCATCCAGCCGTTCCGGGGTACGGGCCGCCAGCACCAGGTCGGCCCCTTCGTTCGCGCACCGGTGCGCCAGCGTGGTACCGAGCCCCGGCCCCACGCCGCTGATGACGACTACCTTGTCCTTGAGCATCTCTGCCATCTTCACCCCAGCATCCTGGCCGCAATTTGCTGTTGTCGCAGCGTGATCCGCGCACGCCACTCGTCCTCGGAGATCTTGTTGTGCTCGAAGTGCGGCAACGCGTCCGGTACCGCGTCGAAGTCGACCAGCTCGACGGTTGGCCCGTCGGCCTCGGCGACCGGGCGCGAGACCCGTTGCCAGCGGAACTGCAGGATGCCACGCCGGTGACCGAGGGTTTCGACCCAGTTGGTCACGCCCGGATTCTGGTCGGCGACCACGATGCGCACCTTGCCGTCCGGGTCCGCTTGAGCCTGAGTGTTGTTCAGCGAGGTCTGGTGGTTGATGTAGTCCAGCGAGATGTACCACATGCTGCCCAGCTGGAAGCCCAGGTAGGGTGCGTCCGACACCGGGATAGTGATCACCAGCGCCTGGTCGGGCCGCAGGTCGAAATGGCCGACCGAGGAGTACTGGGTCGCCAGGCCGCCCGGTGTCAGCCGGGGCGCGACCATGGTGTTCACCGGGATGTCGAGGTAGAACCACTGCGGGAACTGCAGCCAGGTCTTGACCCGGTTGACGAGTTGCTTGGCGGCTGTGGCATAACGCTTTTCGATGGTCTCGCGGGTCAGTGGCGGTGGCGCGGTGCCCGCGGTGTCCAACCGGGAGATGGCCAAGGTGCCACGCTGCGCCGACCAGTCGGCGTACACCTCGCGGATCACCAGTTGCCCGGGGCTGGTCGGCCGCACCCGCCACTCGAAGCTGCCGTCCACGGCGATCTCGATCTCACGGTCGTCGAACGCGGCCTGGCTGGCCGGCACGTTGTCGTCGGTGTACTCACCGCCGAGCAGCTGAAAGCTGAGGTCGGTCGTGGTGCCGCGCCTGCCCATCACGACGTAGTCGTGGCCGGCGTGCACCCGGGTGCCGAAGTAGAGGGTGTCGGGGTTGTCCAGGCCCATCTTGGTGAACGGTCCGGTCCCCGATTGCAGGAACGGGTGGTCGCGCTCGTAGTCGAAGGCCAGATGCATGCAGCCGGCGATGCAGCCGGCCAGATACTGCAGTCCTTCGAGCAGATCCGCTTCGGTCTCGATGTGCGGTGCGGCGGCGACCAGTTGCTCGGCTTCGGCGATGGCAGCGGTGAGCGGGCCTGAAAAGGAGTCTGTGGACACGCCTAGACGCTAGAACGTGTTCTACTTTTTCGTCAATGGCGAACGTTCCCGCGCGTCGTGCGCGGCATTCAGCGACGAGGCCGACTCACTAGGGTACGCACTGCTGCGACAGGTCGATCAGATGCTGCCGCACATCCGGATGCCGCTCCAGGTAGGTGATGACGTTGCCGCCGTCGCCCTCCGCCTCCGACTTGGCGATCAGCTGCTGGTGCAGGTCGGGATGGCGCTCCAGGTAGGAGTTGATGGAGTTACCCACTGTCTGATCGCACTCGGGAGCCGCGGTGGCCGCCGGCAGCGCGATCACCATCGACGCGATGGCGCCCAATAAGCCGGCCCCGACGACGCGGGTAGCCCCGCCCCTGCGCCCACCGGCAGTCGTAATCACGGTCATGCAGCCCAGGTTACCCGCGTCCGCGCGGCACCAATCCTGGCGCGAACTGCGCCGCCGCCGGCCGCTACCCGCCGTACGGCAGCCCACCGCCGAACGCCATGAAGCCGTTCATGAACGATCCAACCCCATCACGATGTTCGATGGCGGCACCTGCATGCCGCATTGGTTGCGCTGGGCGGACAGTGGGGCGCGGATGCTCTGCAGGTCCCGTACCACGCCGAGAAGCTGTACAGGTAGGTGGGCAGGTCGGTTTTGGCCTGGGCGGGCGGTTGCTGCGCAATTTGAGTCAGCCGCTGGTTGACGCCGGGGGGTCGGCCAGGTAGGGGCTGGTCCTGTCCGGCCTCGTACTCGGCTGGCCGGCGTGGGCGCTCGAGCTGCGCGGGTCGGGCGCGGCGTGTGCCGCGGGTGCCACTGCCGCGGTCGAGGCGGCGGCGCTGAGCAGACCGCCGGCGAGGATTGCCGCACAAGCCACGGCGCACATGGGGGGCGGTCACGGTCATCGGGTTGCGCTTCCATCGCTCGGCTGTGCCTCGGACTTGTAAGCCTTACCCGACGCGGTCGTCGGCAAAATGGACGGCGCGAAACCATCCGCAGCAACAACGGAAAATCGTCAGTATCGGTGCTCTTGAGATCCGAACCGACCGGAAGGATCAGCGGGTCGCGGTTTTGAGTTCCGGCGGTTCCGCTTCCACCGCCACCCGCTCGCGCTGGCCCTCGGCCTCGGCCGCGGGGGCTTTCGTCGGGGCCTTCGGGGCGTTGGCCGCAGCCGGGCCCGCCGCCGCCGACGTCGCGACGAGCGGGGTGCCCACCGCCGGCGTGCTCACCACGGCTTCCGCTTCGAGGGCTTCCACCGCTGCCGTGACCTCCGGCGACGACTGTGCGGCCGTTCCCGGTGCCGGCGCCTCCGCCGCGGGCGGTGGCGCCGAGCCCGCAGACGCCGAGCCAGCCACCCGCGCGGCCATCATCGCTCCCATGCCGACGGTTCCCGCGAGGCCGGCGGTGCCGCCGGTGAAGCCGGCAGTCCCGGTGCTCGAGACACCGGCCACACCCCCGCCGGCGTTGGCACTGGTGGCTGCCCCGGTCCCTCCATCGGCCACGGCACCGCTGTCGGGAGTCACGGCGGCGACACCTCCGCCACCCGCCGCAGCAGCGAGGTTGGCGCTCCCGGCACCGACGACTCCGCCACCCACAATGCCGCCACCCACGTTGCCGACCGTCTGGCCGGTGCCGCCGGCGCTCGCGGCGCCGGCTCCGGCGATGGCGCCGCCGCCGGTACCCACGGCACCGGTGCCGCCGCTACCGGACATACCACCCATGCCCGGCAAGAACGGCATCGGCGGCATCAATGCCTGCCCCGACGTCAGTTGCGCGGCCGCCGCCGAGGCCCCACCGTGATAACCCACCATCGCGGACACGTCCTGCGCCCACATTTCCGCGTAATTGAACTCGGTCTGCGCGATAGCCGGCCAATTCTGCCCGAACAGGTTCGACATCACCAGGTTCACCAGACTGTTGCGGTTGGCCTCCACCGCCAGCGGGTGGACCATGGCCGTCAGCGCGGTCTCGAACTCGTTTGCCACCGCCTGGGCCTGAGCCGCCGCACTGGCCGCCTGGGAAGCCGCGGCATTCAACCACCCGGCGTATGGTGCCGCCGCCGCGGCCATCGCCCGCGCCGCCGCACCCTGCCACGCCTGCCCCGCCAATGTGGAAGTCACCGACGCAAAAGACTGCGCGGCGGAGGCCAACTCGCTGGCCAACCCGTTCCAGGCCGCCGCAGCCTGCAGCATCGGAGCCGACCCCGCACCGGAGTACATCAGCAGAGAGTTGATCTCCGGTGGCAACGTCATGAAACTCATCGGACTCCCCTAATGCCGACTGGCGGTCGTTAATACGAAGGTAGGACAATCCGGGCTCAGAATCACCCGTTTTCCACCAGACTTGAATAAATCCAGCTAGTGGGCTGGGTCACACCAGCAAATTGACGACGTGGTCAATGTGTGGCGGCTGTCCCGCTGTCCTGTTCGCGTTTGATTTCCAGGGCGATGTCGATGAGTTGGTCTTCTTGGCCGCCGATGAGTTTGCGTTGGCCGGCGCGGTGCAGGAGTTGGTGGGCGGGCACTCCGTAGCGTTCGGATTGGCGGACGGCGTGTTTGAGGAAGCTGGAGTAGACCCCGGAGTAGCCCATGACCAGGGCGTTGCGGTCCAGTACGCATTCGGCGGGCATGGCCGGGCGTACGACGTCTTCGGCGGCGTCGGCGATGTCGAAGAAGTCGATGCCGGTCTTGACGCCGATCTTGTCGAACACCGCGATCAGGGCCTCCACGGGGGCGTTGCCCGCACCGGCGCCGAAGCGGCGACACGAGCCGTCGATCTGTTTGGCGCCCGCGCGGACGGCCTCCACCGAGTTGGCCACGCCCAGGCCGAGGTTTTCATGGCCATGAAAACCAACTTGAGCATCCGACCCCAACTCGGCGACCAGCGCGGCGACCCGGTCGCGGACGCCTTCGAGGACCAGCGCGCCGGCGGAGTCGACGACGTAGACGCACTGGCAGCCGGCGTCGGCCATGATGCGGGCCTGGGCGGCCAGTTTCTCGGGGGGGATGGTGTGGGCCATCATCAAAAACCCGACGGTTTCTAGGCCCAGGTCGCGGGCGAACCCGAAGTGCTGGATGGAGACGTCGGCCTCGGTGCAGTGGGTGGCGATGCGGCAGATCGACCCGCCGTTGTCCTGGGCCTGTTTGATGTCTTCCTTGGTGCCCACCCCGGGCAGCATCAAGAAGGCGATCTTGGCCTCTTTGGCCGTTTGGGCGGCGAGTTTGATCAGTTCTTGTTCGGGGGTTTTGGAAAAGCCGTAGTTGAAGCTCGACCCGCCCAGCCCGTCGCCGTGGGTCACCTCGATCACCGGCACCCCCGCGACGTCGAGGGCCGCCACGATCGCCGCGACCTCGTCGGTGGTGAACTGGTGGCGCTTGTGGTGCGAGCCGTCGCGCAGCGAGGTGTCGGTCATCCGCACGTCCCAGATGGGGTTGAAGAAGATGTCCTGCGTGCTCATCGTGTGCCTCCTGCCACCGACAGCATCTCTTTGGCGATCTCCTCGCCGACCTTGGTGGCCGCCGCGGTCATGATGTCCAGGTTGCCCGCATAGGGGGGCAGGTAGTCCCCGGCGCCTTCGACCTCGACGAACGTGGTGACCAGGGCCTGCCCGCCGGAGTTAAGCGAGGGGTCGTCGAACTGCGGCTCGTTGAGCAGCCGGTAGCCGGGCACATAGGTCTGCACCTCAGCCACCACGTCGTGGATGGATTTGGCGATCGCGTCGCGGTCGGCGTCCTCGGGGATGGCGCAAAAGATGGTGTCGCGCATGATCATCGGCGGGTCGGCCGGGTTCAAGATGATGATCGCCTTACCGCGCACCGCCCCGCCGATGCTTTGCACGCCGCGGCTGGTGGTCTTGGTGAACTCGTCGATGTTGGCCCGCGTACCCGGCCCCGCCGACACCGAGGCCACCGACGCCACGATCTCGGCATAGGGCACCCCGCCCTGCTCGGCGACCGCACGCGAGACCGCGTAGACGATCGGGATCGTGGCCTGGCCCCCGCAGGTGATCATGTTGACGTTCGGGGCGTCCAGGTGCTCGCGCAGGTTCGCCGGCGGGATCACCGCCGGACCCACCGCCGCCGGGGTCAAATCGATGGCCCGGATCCCGGCCTCGGCGTAGCGGGGTGCGGCCTGCCGGTGCACATAGGCACTGGTCGCCTCGAACACCAGATCGGGTTTCTCCGAGCGCCCCAAAAGCCAGTCCACCCCCTCATGGGTGGTCTCCAAACCCAGCTTGCGGGCCCGGGCCAGGCCCTCGCTGGCCGGGTCGATGCCCACCATCCAGCGCGGTTCCAGCCACTCCGAGCGCAGCAGCTTGTAGAGCAGGTCGGTGCTGATGTTTCCCGACCCGACAATGGCCACTTTCAAGGCCACACCCGCTTGAGACGACGGCATGAAGAACGCTCCTATTCGAACGACAACCCGACCGCGCCCAGGCCGGTGAACTCGGCGACGAACTCATCGCCGCCGCGCGCGTCGATGGCCCGCGTACACGACCCGGGCAACACGATGTCACCTTTGCGCAGCCGTACCCCAAAGCTTTCCACCTTGCGGGCCAGCCAGGCCACCGCGGTCACCGGATTGCCCAGCACCGCCTCGCTGCGGCCCTCGGCGATCACCTCGCCGTTACGGCTCAACACCGCCTCGATCCCCGTGACGTCCACCTCGCCCGGCGACACCCGCGCCGCGCCCAACACGAAACCCGCCGAGGAGGCGTTGTCGGCGATGGTGTCACACAACGCGATCTTCCAATCGGTGATCCGGGTGTCGATCAACTCGATCGAAGGAACCAGCGCCTCGGTCGCGGCCAGCACGTCATCCTCGGTGCAACCCGCCCCCGGCAGGTCGGCGGCCAAAATGAACCCACCTCCACCTCGACTCGCGGGTACAGGTACTTGCCCGCCTTGACCGGGGTGTCCTCCAACACCCGCATCTCATCGAGCAGATGCCCGTAATCGGGCTCATCGACACCCATCATCTGCTGCATCGCCAACGACGACAGCCCCACCTTGTGCCCCACCACCCGGGCACCCCCCGAGACCCGCCGACGAATGTTGATCAACTGAATCTCATAAGCATCCACCACATCGATCTCAGGATGGGCAGCCGTCAACGGCGCGACCGGCTCACGACTCAACTCAGCACGCCACAACCCCGCAGCCAGCTCGTCGCGAACCTGCGCACTGAGCATTTACCGAAGTCCCCTCGTCCGTTTGACCGGGCCGGTAGCGCCCGGCCCGAGCAATTCTATAACGTGTTCTACATGACAGCGCAGGAGTTCGACGTCGTCGTGGTCGGCAGCGGCGGAGCCGGCATGGTAGCTGCCCTCACCGCCGCACACCGAGGCCTCTCGACGATAGTCGTCGAAAAGGCCTCTCATTTCGGCGGCTCCACCGCACGCTCGGGTGGGGGCGTGTGGATTCCCAACAACGAGGTGCTGCAGCGCTACGGCGTGCCCGACACCGCGGAGGCGGCCCGCACCTACCTGCACGGGATCGTCGGCGACGTCGTGGAGCCGGAGAGGATCGACGCCTACCTCGACCGCGGGCCCGAGATGCTGTCGTTCGTCCTCAAGCACACCCCGCTGAAGATGTGCTGGGTGCCGGGTTACTCCGACTACTACCCCGAGGCGCCGGGCGGGCGCGCGGGCGGGCGTTCGATCGAGCCCAAGCCGTTCGACGCCCGCAAGCTCGGGGCCGACATGGCCGGGCTGGAGCCGGCGTACGGCAAGGTCCCGCTCAACGTCGTTGTGATGCAGCAGGATTACGTGCGGCTCAACCAGCTCAAACGACACCCGCGCGGCGTGGTGCGCAGCCTGAAGGTCGGCGCGCGCACGATGTGGGCGAAGGCGACGGGCAAGAACCTCGTCGGCATGGGCCGAGCGCTGATCGGCCCGCTGCGGATCGGGCTGCGGCAGGCCGGCGTGCCGGTCGAGTTGAACACCGCACTCACCGACCTCTGCGTCGAGGACGGGGTGGTGCGCGGAATCTATGTGCGCGACACCGACGCACCCGAATCGACCGAGCCCCGGCTGATCCGGGCCCGGCGCGGCGTGATCCTGGCCTGCGGCGGATTCGAGCACAACGAACAGATGCGGGTGAAATATCAGCGGGCGCCGATCACCACCGAATGGACCGTCGGCGCCAAAGCGAACACCGGCGACGGCATCCTAGCCGGTGAAAAGCTGGGCGCAGCACTGGATTTGATGGAGGACGCGTGGTGGGGCCCGACGGTGCCGCTGGTGGGCGCACCGTGGTTCGCGCTCTCGGAGCGCAACTCGCCGGGCTCGATCATCGTCAACATGTCGGGCAAGCGGTTCATGAACGAATCGATGCCCTACGTCGAAGCCTGCCACCACATGTACGGCGGCGAGTACGGGCAGGGGCCCGGGCCGGGAGAGAACATCCCCGCGTGGCTGGTGTTCGACCAGCAGTACCGCGACCGCTACATCTTCGCCGGACTGCAACCCGGCCAGCGCATTCCACGCAAATGGCTGGACTCCGGGGTGATCGTCCAGGCGGAAACGCTCGAAGAGCTGGCCGAAAAGGCGGGACTGCCGACGTCGGCGTTCACCGACACGGTGGCGCGCTTCAACGGCTTCGCGCGTTCGGGCGTGGACGCCGACTTTCACCGGGGGGAGAGCGCCTACGACAAGTACTACGGTGACCCCACCAACAAGCCGAATCCCAACCTCGGCGAGATCAGCCACGCGCCGTACTATGCCGCCAAGATGGTTCCCGGGGACCTGGGCACCAAGGGCGGTATCCGCACCGACCTGCACGGCCGTGCGCTGCGCGACGACGGCACCATCATCGAAGGGCTCTACGCCGCAGGCAATGTCAGCGCCCCGGTGATGGGACACACCTATCCCGGCCCGGGCGGCACCATCGGTCCGGCCATGACCTTCGGGTATTTGGCCGCTCTACACATCGCGGGGGAAGCCTGAGATGCCCATCGACGTGGACGTCGCCCTGGCCGCCGAGCTGGAACCCATCGAATTCTCTTGGACCAGCAGCGATGTGCAGCTCTACCACCTCGGGCTGGGCGCCGGCAAAGATCCGATGGACCCCCACGAACTGCGTTACCTGGTCGACGACACACCGCAGGTGCTCCCGACGTTCGGCAACGTCGCCGCCACCTTCCACATGACCACACCGCCGACGGTGCAGTTCCCCGGCATCGACATCGAGCTGAGCAAGGTGCTGCACGCCAGCGAGCGGATCGAGGTGCCGGCACCGCTGCCGCCGGCGGGTTCGGCGCGCGCGGTGACCCGGTTCACAGACATCTGGGACAAGGGCAAGGCCGCGGTGATCTGGAGCGAGACCACGGTCAGCGCCCCGGACGGCACCCTGCTGTGGACGCAGAAGCGGTCCATCTTCGCCCGCGGCGAGGGCGGATTCGGCGGTTCACGCGGGCCGTCGGGATCGGACGGGGCTCCTGACCGGGCGCCCGATCTGGAAGTCGCGATGCCGATCCTGCCGCAACAAGCTCTGCTCTACCGGCTCTGCGGCGACCGCAATCCGCTGCACTCGGATCCGGAATTTGCTGCGGCAGCGGGCTTTCCGCGTCCCATCCTGCACGGCCTGTGCACCTACGGCATGACCTGCAAGGCAATCGCCGACGCCCTGCTCGACGGCGACGCCGGCGCGGTGGCCGCCTACGGGGCCCGCTTCGCCGGGGTGGCGTTCCCCGGTGAGACGCTCAGCGTCGCCATCTGGAAGGAAGACGGCCGTGTGATGGCCAGCGTGGTCGCGCCGTCGCGCGACAACGCCGTGGTGCTCTCCGGCGTCGAGCTGATTCCGGCCTAGGTTTCGCGCCCGGTTTCCGCCGGCGGCTTAGCCCAGGATCAGCCCCGACGTCGGCACGCCCGTCCCCGCGGTGACGAGCACGTGCTCGACGTCGGGTACGGGGTTCACCGAAGTGCCGCGCAGCTGCCGCACGCCCTCGGCGATGCCGTTCATGCCGTGAATGTAAGCCTCGCCGAGCTGGCCGCCGTGGGTGTTGATGGGCAGCCGGCCGCCCACCTCGATCGCGCCGTCGGCGATGAAGTCCTTGGCCTCGCCCTTGCCGCAGAAACCCAACTCCTCCAACTGGATCAGCGTAAAGGGTGTGAAGTGGTCGTAGATGACCGCGGTCTGGATGTCGCTCGGTTTGAGCCCGGACTGCCGCCAGAGCTGGTGGCCCACCACGCCCATCTCGGGCAGGCCGAGCTCGGGGCGGTAGTAGCTGACCATCGTGTACTGGTCCGGGCTGGAGCCCTGCGCTGCCGCCTCGATCACCGCGGGGCGTTGCTTGAGGTCGCGCGCGCGTTCCACCGACGTCACCACGATCGCCACGGCCCCGTCGGTTTCCTGGCAGCAGTCCAGCAGCCGCAACGGCTCGGCGATCCACCGCGAATTCTGGTGGTCCTCGATCGTTATCGGCTTCTCGTAGAAATAGGCCTTCGGGTTCTTGGCGGCGTGCTTGCGGTCGGCCACCGAGATGGCGCCGAAGTCGCGGCTGGTCGCGCCGGACAGATGCATGTAGCGCTGGGCGATCATGGCCACCTGCGCTGCCGGGGTGGAGAGCCCGTGTGGATACGAGAACGAATTGTCCGCTGCTGTCGAATCCGCCTGTGCGCCGCCGTCTCCCACCAGGCGGGTCTGCACCTGGCCGAAGCGCATGCCCGAGCGCTCGTTGAAGGCCCGGTAGGCGACGACGACGTCGGCCACCCCGGTGGCGACGGCGATCGCGGCCTGCTGGACAGTCGCGCACGCGGCGCCGCCGCCGTAACCGATCTGGGAGAAGAACTTCAGATCGCCGATTCCCACGGCACGCGCGACCGCGGTCTCGTTGTTTGTGTCCATCGTGAAGGTGGTCAGCCCGTCTACGTCCGACGGTGAGAGACCGGCATCGCCCAGCGCGTCCAGCACCGCCTCGGCCGCCAGCCTCAGCTCGCTGCGCCCCGAGTTCTTCGAGAAGTCGGTGGCGCCGATGCCGACAATCGCCGCTTTACCGGACAGCATCACGCATCCCCAATCGTCAACGTCACCGTGGCGATGACATGATCGCCAAGGCTGTTGCGGCCCAACACCTTGACTGTGATCAGACCGTCCTCGATCGAAGTCACCTCACCGGAGAAAGTCACCGTGTCGTAGGCGTACCACGGCACGCCCAGCCGCAGCCCGATCGACTTGATCAGGGCCGACGGACCGGCCCAGTCGGTGACGTAGCGCTGCACCAGACCGGTGTCGGTCAAGATGTTGACGAAGATGTCCTTGGACCCCTTGGCCTGCGCCTTGTCGCGGTCGTGGTGCACGTCCTGGAAGTCCCGGGTGGCCAGGGCCGTCGAGATGATGAACGTCGGGTCGCCGTAGAGTTTGAGCTCGGGCAGCGTCGTGCCCACCTCGACAACGGGTGCGCTCATGCCGAAGGCTCCCAGGCGTAGAGGGTCCATTCCGGGCCGGTGGCACCGGCCGGAAAGTCGATATACGTTGCGCGCACCGGCATTCCGATCCTCACCTCGCCGGGGTCCACGCCACGCAGCTCACCCAGCATGCGCACGCCCTCCTCGAGTTCGACCAAAGCGATCACGAACGGCAGCGTGCGGCCGGGCACCTTCGGCGCGTGGTGCACCACGAAGCTGAACACGGTGCCGTTGCCGCCGGCCACCACGTAGTCGATCGGCGCTGCTTTGTCCTGCCACACCGCGGGCACGGGCGGGTGCTGCAGGCTCCCGTCCGGGCGCCGCTGGATCCGCAGCTCGTGCGCCTTGACACCCTCCCAGAAGAAGGCGGTGTCCCGCGACGAAGACGGGCGCATCATGGCGTCGGGGTCCAGGTCCGCCGGAACCGTGGCAGCCACCGTGGATTCCTCGCGCGGCCTGAATTTCATTATGCGCCAATTCATCTCGGCGACGTCCTCGTCACCCACCCGCCACGTGATGTGCTGGTTGACGAAGAAGCCCTCGCCCAGCGCGGTCTGCTTCGGCCCGACCACGTCACCCATCTCGGAGGTGATGGCGACCCGCTCGCCGGGGCGAAGATAACGGTGATAGGTCTGCTCGCAGTTCGTGGCCACCACGCCGATGTACCCCGCGTCGTCGAAGAGCTGCATGATGGGCCCCAGCGGGTCGTCCTTGGGACGCGCACCGCCCAGCCCGAACATCGTCCACACCTGAATCATGGCTGGCGGGGCCACGATTCCGGGGTGGCCGACCGCCCTGGCCGCGGCCTCGTCGACGTAGATGGGGTTGCGGTCGCCGATCGCCTCCACCCAGTTGTTCACCATCGGCTGGTTCACCGGGTCGCGCCCGACGCGCGGCTTGGGGGCGCCCGCCGCCTTGATCTCGGCGACGGCCTCCTGGATATCTGTCATCTGGGCACCCTCGGCACCTTGAGTCCCGCGGCCGCGATCATCTCTCGCATGACTTCGTTCACTCCGCCACCGAAGGTGATCACCAGATTGCGCTTGGTCTGGGAGTCGAGCCAGCCGAGCAGTTCGGCGGTGCCCGGATCGGCGGGGTTGCCGTATTTGCCGACGATCTCCTCGGCGAGTCGACCGACGTACTGAATGCGTTCGGTGCCGAAGACTTTCGTCGACGCGGCGTCGGCGACGTTGATGTCCTCGCCCGCGGCGGCCACCTGCCAGTTGAGCAGTTCGTTGACCCGCCACATCGAGTAGATCTCACCGAGCGCTCGTTTGACGTCGGCGTGGTCGATCGGGGTGACCCCGTCGCTACCGGGTTTGGACGCCCACGCGTGCACCCGGTCGTAGATGCCGGCGGTACGTCCCGCCGGGCCCAGCATCACCCGCTCGTTGTTGAGCTGGGTGGTGATCAGCTGCCACCCGCCGTTCTCCTCGCCGACCAGCATGTCGGCGGGCACCCGAACGTCGTTGTAGTACGTGGCGTTGGTGTGGTGGGCGCCGTCGGACAGGATGACCGGCGTCCACGAGAAGCCGGGATCCTTCGTATCGACGATCAGGATCGAAATGCCCTTGTGTTTGACCGCTTCCGGATCCGTGCGGCAGGCTAGCCAGATGTAGTCGGCGTCGTGACCGCCGGTGGTCCACATCTTTTGGCCGTTGACGATGTACTCGTCGCCCTGGCGCACGGCGGTGGTCCGCAGCGATGCCAGGTCGGTCCCCGCCTCGGGTTCGCTGTAGCCGATCGCGAAATGCACCTCACCGGCGAGGATCGCCGGGAGGAACTTCTTCTTCTGCGCCTCGGTGCCGAACTGTTGCAGCGTCGGGCCGACCGTCTGCAACGTCACCGCGGGCAGCGGCACGTCGGCGCGATGCGCCTCGTTGACGAAGATCGACTGCTCGATCGGGCCGAAGCCCAAGCCGCCGTACTCCTTCGGCCACCCGACCCCGAGCTTGCCGTCGCGGCCCATCCGCCGGATCACCGCACGATACGCCTCGTTGTGCCGGTCCTGCTCCATCGCCTTCATCTCGTCGGACGAGATGAGGTTCGAGAAGTATTGCCGCAGCTCGGCTTGCAGCTGGCGCTGCTCCGGGGTCAGATCGATGAACATTGCGCTCCCACCAGTCCGAGGCGATGAGATGGCCCGCCCAGCAGGCGGGTCAGGTCCTTGATCGTGGAGTAGTACCGGTGCATCGGATAGGTGATGTCCATGCCCATGCCGCCGTGCAGGTGGTGGCAGGTCTGCATCATCGGCGGCGCCTGCGAGGTGATCCAGTAGCCCAGGACGTCGAGGTCCTCGCCGGCATCCCGGCCCTCCGAGAGCCGCCACACGACGGACTTGGCCACCAGATCGATGGTGCGCGAGGCGATGTAGACCTCCGCGAGCTGTGCCGCCACGGTCTGGAAGGTGGACAGCGGTTTACCGAACTGCTTGCGGCTGGCCACGTAGTCCGCGGTGAGGCGCAGCGCCCCGGCCACCAGCCCGTCGGTGTACGCCCCGATCATCGCCAGCGCGAGCTGGTTGACCCGGGGCGCGCCCGCATTCGCCAGCACACCGGATTCCTCGACCGCGACGTCGTCGAACGTGACCGCGTACTCCTCGGAACCGTTCGAGGTCGGGGTGCGCACCAACCGGACGCCGTCAGCCTTCGGCGAAACCACCGCGACCCCGTTGTCCGCCGTCACGATCATCCAGTCGGCCTGCTCGGCATACGCCACACCGACTTTGGTGCCCGCCAGCCGCCCGCCGGCCAACATGGTGGCGGGCCGGTCGGGCAGCGCGGCACCGGGTTCGTCGAGCGCGGCGGTCAGCAAACCACCCTTGGCCACACCGCCCAGAAAGCGGTCCTGCTGTTCCTCGGAGGCGAGGTCGAGCAGGGGCACCACACCCAGGCCCAGTGTGGCCAACGCCGGCGTGATGGCGCCGTGGCGGCCCACTTCGGTGAGCACCGTCGACCTCGGGCAGACCCACGCCGTCGCCGCCGAGGCGTTCGGGCACCGGCAGCGCCGTCACCCCCCCGTCGACCAGGGCCGTCCACGAAAGTTCGCGGCCCAGCGCGGACGTGACCACGTCGGCGACGGCCTGCTGCGTCGCGGTGAGATTGAAGTCCATGATCGGCTTTACATCCCTCAGTGCGCCACCGGGCACTTACCGGTGTAGTCGACCTGCCAGTGCTTGATGCCGTTGAGCCAGCCCGACCGCAGCCGCTCGGGCTCCGAGATCGGCTTCAGGTCCGGCATGTGGTCGGCGACCGCGTTGAAGATCAGGCTGATCGTCATCTTGGCCAGGTTGGCGCCGATGCAGTAGTGCGCGCCCGTGCCACCGAAACCGACGTGCGGGTTGGGGTTCCGAAGGATGTTGAAGCTGAACGGATCCTGGAAAACCTCTTCGTCGAAGTTGGCCGAACGGTAGAACATCACCACCCGCTGGCCCTGCTTGATCTGCACCCCGGAGAGCTCGTAGTCCTCCAGGGCGGTGCGCTGGAACGCGGTGACCGGGGTGGCCCAGCGCACGATCTCGTCGGGCGCGGTCTCGGGTCGTTCCCTCTTGAACAGCTCCCACTGCTCCGGGTTCTGCGAGAACGCGACCATGCCGTGGGTGATGGAGTTCCGCGTGGTCTCGTTGCCGGCGACGGCGAGCATCATCACGAAGAACCCGAACTCGTCGTCGGAGAGCTTCTCGCCCTCGATGTCCGCCTGGATCAGCTTGGTGACGATGTCGTCGCCGGGGTTCTTGCCGCGCTCCTCGGCCATCTTCATGGCGTACGCGATGATCTCGGCCGACGACGTCGCCGGGTCAACGTGGGCGAACTCGGGATCCTGGTTGCCGGTCATCTCGTTGGACCAGCGGAAGATCTTGTCGCGGTCCTCCTGCGGCACACCCAGCAGACCGGCGATCGCCTGCAGCGGCAACTCGCAGGAGACCTGCTCGACGAAGTCTCCCGAGCCCGCCGCCGCGGCGGTCTTGGCGATGTTCTGCGCCCGGCTGTCCAACTCGTCGCGAAGCCGTCCGATGGCGCGCGGGGTAAAGCCACGGGAGATGATCTTGCGCAACCGGGTGTGGTGCGGGGCGTCCATGTTGAGCATGACGAGTCGCTGCAGGTCGATCTGCTCGCGGGTCATCTCCTGGGGCCAGACCGGGATGGCGCAGTCCTGCTGGCTGGAGAAGATGTCGCTGCGCAGCGAGATCTCCTTGACGTCCCGGTGCTTGGTGATCACCCAGTAACCCTTGTCGCCGAAGCCCCCGGTCCCGCCCGGAACGTCCAGCCAGTAGACCGGCTGGGATTTACGCAGCTCCGCCAGCTCCGCGACCGGCAGGCCTTTGACATTTCTGTCCGGATCGAGAAAGTCGAATCCGGGCGGAAGGTTGGGGCTAGGCACGCTGTTTCTCCTCACTGCTCGTGCATATGCTGTTCCTGCGACTGGCGATCCAGGGCACTAGCTCTCCTAGTGGAGCTCTGCTGCCAGTAAAACACGCCTCCACCGTAGAAAAAAGGCGCGGCAGTATCCTCGCTTGTCATAGTAATGAAACGTGTTCTAGCCTGGCTCCATGGGTAACCCGGTAATCGTCGAAGCCACCCGCAGCCCCATCGGCAAACGCGCCGGCTGGCTGTCCGGACTGCACGCCACCGAGCTGCTGGGGGCGGTGCAGAAGGCAGTCGTGGAGAAGGCCGGCATCGACGCCGGCGACGTCGAACAGGCCATCGGCGGCTGCGTGACGCAGTACGGCGAGCAGTCGAACAACATCACCCGGGTGAGCTGGCTGGTCGCCGGGCTGCCGGAGCACGTCGGCGCCGCGACCGTGGACTGCCAATGCGGCAGCAGCCAGCAGGCCAACCACCTGATCGCCGGGCTGATCGCGATCGGCGCCATCGACATCGGCATCGCGTGCGGGATCGAGGCGATGAGCCGCGTCGGACTGGGCGCCAATGCCGGGCCCGACCGCAGCATCCTGCGGCCCGAGTCGTGGGACATCGACCTGCCCGACCAGTTCACGGCCGCCGAGCGAATCGCCAAGCGGCGGGGCATCACCCGCGAGGATATCGACCAGTTCGGTCTCGAATCCCAGGCCAAGGCGAAGCAGGCCTGGGAGGAGGGGCGCTTCGACCGCGAGATCACCCCGATCGTGGCGCCGGCGCTCGACGAGAACAAGCAGCCGACCTCGGAGCGCGTGACCATCTCCCGCGACCAGGGCCTGCGCGACACCACGCTGTCGGGCCTGAGTTCGCTCAAGCCGGTCCTGGAGGGCGGGATCCACACGGCGGGAACGGCGTCGCAGATTTCCGACGGTGCGGCAGCCGTTCTCTGGATGGACGAGGACAAGGCCAAGGCGCTGGGCCTGCGCCCCCGGGCCCGGATCGTCAGCCAGGCACTGGTCGGTGCGGAGCCCTACTACCACCTGGACGGCCCGGTGCAGTCGACGGCGAAGGTGCTGGAGAAGGCCGGGATGAAGGGGCGACATCGACATTGTCGAGATCAACGAGGCGTTCGCGTCGGTGGTGCTGTCCTGGGCGCGGGTCCACGAACCCGACATGGCCCGGGTCAACGTCAACGGCGGCGCCATCGCGTTGGGCCACCCGGTGGGCTGCACCGGTAGCCGGCTGATCACCACCGCCCTGCACGAACTGGAGCGCACCGACCAGAGCACCGCGCTGATCACTATGTGCGCGGGCGGCGCCCTGTCCACCGGCACCATCATCGAGCGCATCTAGCCCGAGCGGTGCTCGTTCCCGAAGAGAGCCGCATCGCCGCGGCGCAGGCCTACATCGATGCGCTGGTCAGCCACAACGCCGACGCGGTTCCGTTCGCAACGGGCTGCACCCGCACCGAGCAGGGCATCAAGAACGGGTTCTCCGGGCGCCACATGCGGCGCGGCCTCAACCGCGGCCCCCAGTTTCGGATCATCGCCGACACGACACCGCCGGACTACCGCATCAGCGGCGACGAGGTGCGCGCGGTGTACGACGTGCTGACCAAGGTGGCCTTCGGCGGGCGGCGGGTGGGCGCGCGGGTCGACGAGACCTTCGTGATTCCCGCCGAAAGCCCCGGTGGCACGGCCGAAATCCAGCACATCAAGGTCCGTTTTCATCCATTCGTCCAGCGCTAGCGGGAGTTTCCAGCCTTTGTAGCTGATCGGCGTGTCTTGCGTTGTGGTGCTTGATGTTTGTGGGGCTGGAGTGTATTACCCATATATGGCGTCGATCGTGGGTAAGCGGCGCGGCAAGCAGACCTATTACTACCTGGTGGAATCGGCCCGCGTGCAAGGTAAGCCGCGCATCGTTTCGCAGCAGTATTTGGGCAGCGCGGAGGAGGTGATGGCGAAGCTGTCGGCGACGCCGGCCGGGCAGCCGATCCGTAGCCAGCACAAGCAGTTCGGGGATCTGGCTGCGGTGTGGTCGATGCTGGCCCGGCTGGATGTGGCCGGCATCGTCAACGACGTGGCGCCCCGGTACGCGAACGCGGCCGCACCGGTGGGCACCTATGTGGCCCTGGCGTGCGCGAACCGGATTGTCGACCCATGTTCCAAGCGTGGCTTCGCCGACTGGTGGGCCACCACGGCCGGGTCACGGTGGGTGAAGCTGGACCGGGCCGCGCTGGATCATCGCCGGTTCTGGGACGCGATGGACCGCCTCGGCCAGACCGAACTGCGTGAGATCGAGACCCGGCTGGGACGGCGGATGGTGACCGAGTTCGGGCTGGATTTGACCGGGCTGGCGTTGGACATGACCAACTTCGCCACCTTCATCGACACCGGCAACGACCGCGCGCCGATCGCGCAGCGGGGCAAGGCCAAGCAGAAACGCACCGATCTGCGGTTGGTCGGGCTGGCCCTGGTCGTCACCCGCGACGGCGGGGTGCCCGTGATCAGCCACCCCTATCCCGGGGACCGGCCCGATGTCACCCAGTTCAGCACCGTCGTCGACGAACTGCTCACCCGCTACCGGGACCTGGTCGAGCACGTGGAGTCGCTGACCGTGGTCTATGACGCCGGGCAAAACAGCAGCGACAACCATGCGGTAGTGGAGGCGCACCGGATCGGGTTCGTCGGTTCGCTGCCGCCCAGCGATCACCCCGAACTGCTGCAGATCCCGACCCGGGACTACCGGCCCGTGGACGACGACCGCTACCCCGAGCTGAGCTATGTCGACACCACCGTCACCGCGCTCGGCGTCACCCGCCGAGCGGTACTCACCCACTCGGCGAACCTGGCGGCCAAACAATCCCGCGGCCTGGACCAGACCCTGGCCAAGGCCCGGCGCCGCCTGGCCGAGCTGGCCGCCCGCCTCGCGCGCGGCCGCACCCGCCGCGACCGCGACCAGGTCCAGGCCGAGATCACCGCGATCCTCAAACCCCGCTGGGTCGCCGACATCATCACCACCACCCTCACCGGCGACACGCCCGCCCAATTGAGGCTGTCCTGGCGCACCGACACCAAGGCCCGAAAGCGCCTGCAAGAACGGCTGTTCGGCAAGCGCATCCTATTCACCAACCGCGACTGGCCGGTACCCGACGTGGTGGCCGCCTACCGATCGCAATCCGACGCCGAATTCGGGTTCCGCCAACTCAAAGACCCCCACGTAGTCTCGTTCAGCCCGATGCACCACTGGACCGACTCCAAGATCCGGGTGCACGTGTTCTACTGCGTGCTCGCCCTGGCCGTCGCCCACCTGATGCGCCGCCAGACCGAGCACGCCGGGCTGCACCTGTCGGTACGCGAACTACTCGACGAACTCTCCGGCATCCAAGAGACCGTGTTGATTTACCACGACGGCAGCAAGGGACGGCCCCGCGTGCAGCGCATGCTCACCGACACCAGCCCCACCCAACAGCGACTCGCCGACCTGTTCGCAATCCACCAATACGCACCCACCCGCTGACCAACAACGCCCAACACAACGACTTGGGTAATACACCAACCCTGCCCAAAAACCCAACCCCACCAGGGCAAATCAGGCCGTCGATCAACGAAGGCCGGAAACTCCCGCTAGGAGCGCCATGCCGAAAGAGAAGCCACGCTCGCTGAACTCGCCCTGGGTCGGCCTGATCATCAAGTACATGGCCAAGGGCAACGCGTGGATCTACCGTCGCAGCAACGGAAAGCTCGGCGGCACCTTCGGCAACGCTCCGGTCGCGCTGCTCACCACGACGGGCCGCAAGACCGGTGAACCGCGGGTTAGCCCGCTGCTCTACCTGCGCGAGGGGGACCGCGTGGTGTTGGTCGCATCGAAGGGCGGCAGCGACAAGCATCCGCTGTGGTACCTGAATCTCAAGGCGAATCCCAAAGTTTCCGTGCAGATCAAGGACGAGGTGTTGCAGTTACAGGCGCGCGATGCCACCGAGGAGGAGCGCGCGGAATACTGGCCGAAGCTGGACGCCATGTACCCGTCGTTCGGCGACTACCGGTCGTGGACCGATCGGGTCATCCCCGTCGTCATCTGCGACCCCTGACGCCGCCCACCCTGGACAGCACGACTCTCGACCGATCGCTCCGACCTCTACCAGACGACCATCTACACGCAGGAATACGACGGCTTCGCCGACGTCCCGCAAGTGGCGCCGTTGAATGTGATGCCGAGCGACGGAATGCTCAGACCGGCCAGCCGTTCGAAGAGACCGCCGTTGGAAAACTCCGGTGCTGCGACGACGTAGGACATGTGGTAGCGCCCGTGGTCCATACCAGCCCTGCTCGCGCCCGAGCGGCCGCGGCGGCTCGGAACGCGTTCGAGCGCAGCAGACCCCCGCCTGATCACACAGCCCGCGCCGGGCGTGTGATCAGCCGCCGCTAGGCCCCGTAAACCGGAACCGGCGGGCGCGCCTTGGCCAGCAAGTCGGTGACCACGGTCCCCAGTTCGGCGGGGTCCCACTTCGCGCCCTTGTCGATCTGCGGGCCGTGCGCCCAGCCCTCGGCGACGCGGATCTTGCCGCCCTCGACCTCGAAGACCCTGCCGGTGACGTCGCGGGACTCGGTGCTGCCCAGCCAGACGACCAGCGGCGAGACGTTCTCCGGTGCCATCGCGTCGAAATCCTGGTCCTGCGTTGCCATCATCTCGGCGAACACGGTCTCGGTCATGCGGGTGCGCGCCGAGGGCGCGATCGCGTTGACCGTCACGCCGTAGCGGCCCATCTCGGCGGCGCCGACGAGCGTCATCGCCGCGATGCCGGCCTTGGCGGCGCTGTAGTTGCCCTGCCCGACGCTGCCCTGCAGGCCCGCACCGGAACTGGTGTTGACGATCCGCGCGTCAATGTCTCCCGGGGCCTTGCCCGCTTTGGACAGCCCGCGCCAGTACGACGCGGCGTGGCGCATCATCGCGAAGTGACCCTTGAGGTGCACGGCGACGACGGCGTCGAACTCCTCTTCGCTGGTGTTGGCCATCATTCGGTCGCGCACGATGCCGGCGTTGTTGACCACGACGTCCAGGCCACCGAAGGTCTCGACGGCGGCCCGGACGAGGCTCTCGGCCTGGCTCCAGTCGGCGATGTTCGACCCGTTGGCCACGGCTTCCCCACCGGCCGAGATGATTTCATCGACGACGCCCTGCGCGGCGCTGCCACCGCCCGCGGGCGAACCGTCCAGACCCACCCCGATGTCGTTGACCACCACCCGCGCGCCCTCGGCGGCGAAGGCCAGCGCGTGCGCGCGCCCGATGCCGCCGCCGGCTCCGGTGACGATGACGACGCGGCCGTCCACCAAGCCCATACCGTTGCTCCTTAACTCGTTACTTGTTGGCGCTCGAGGCGGCCAGATACGGCGGCGGCTCGCCGCCGCCGTGCACCTCCAGCGTGGCACCGCTGATGTAGGAGGCCACATCGGAAGTCAAAAAAGCTGCGGCCCAGCCGACGTCGTCCGGCTTGGCCAGCCGGCCGAGCGGCACGTTGGCGGCCACGCGGGCGACCGACTCGGCGTCGCCGTAGAACAGCTCGGACTGTTCGGTCTCCACCATGCCGACCACCACGGCGTTCACCCGCACCTTGGGAGCCCACTCCACCGCCAAGGTCGACGTGAGACTCTCCAGACCCGCCTTGGCCGCCCCGTAGGCAGCCGTACCCGGTGTCGGCCGGCGGCCGCTGACGCTGCACACGTTGACGATCGAACCGCCTCCGGGCTGCTGTTGCATCAGGGTATTCGCGTGCTGCGAAACCAGCAGCGGCGCAAGCATGTTGAGCTCGACGATCTTGCGGTGGAAGTTGTGTGTGGCCTCGGCGGCCAGCGCGTACGGCGAACCTCCGGCGTTGTTGACCAACACGTCGAGGCGGCCATGGCGTTCGCCGATCGCGCCGACGAGCCGCGCCACCGAGTCCTCGTCGCGGACGTCGCACGCATGGAATTCGTACGGCGACCCCTCGACGGCGCGGCGCGCGCAGGTGACGACGGTCGCCCCCTGCCGAGCGAAAACGGCGCTGATACCGGCGCCCACCCCTCGAACGCCGCCGGTGACGAGGACGACCCGTCCGGCCAATGCCAAACTGACGGCTTCTCCGGAAGGGAGGCATCCTTCGGCGCGGGTCACTGTGCTAGCGTACCAAGCAAGTGCTTGCTTAGGTAGCGACGCCCCCAGGAGTGCAATGCCGATCACAACCACCACCGCCGAACCGGGCATCGTCGCGGTCACCGTCGACTTCCCGCCCGTCAACGCCATCCCCTCGCGCGGCTGGTTCGACCTCGCCGAGGCGATCACGGCCGCCGGCAACGACTCCGACACCCACGTGGTGATCCTGCGGGCGGAGGGCCGCGGCTTCAACGCCGGCGTGGACATCAAGGAAATGCAACGTACGGAAGGGTTCACCGCCCTCATCGACGCCAATCGCGGCTGCTTCGCGGCATTCCGCGCGGTCTACGAATGCGCAGTGCCGGTGGTCGCGGCGGTGAACGGCTTCTGCGTCGGCGGGGGCATCGGACTGGTCGGCAACTCCGATGTGATCGTGGCCTCCGACGACGCCACCTTCGGGCTGCCGGAGGTGGAACGGGGCGCGCTGGGAGCGGCGACCCACCTGTCGCGGCTGGTGCCCCAGCACATGATGCGGCGGCTGTTCTTCACCGCGGCCACCGTGGATGCCGCCACCTTGCACCACTTCGGCTCGGTGCACGAGGTGGTGCCGCGCGAGCAACTCGACGAGGCCGCGCTGCGGGTGGCGCGCGACATCGCCGCCAAGGACACCCGCGTCATCCGCGCGGCCAAAGAGGCGCTCAACCTCATCGACGTGCAGCGGGTCAACTCGAGTTACCGTATGGAGCAAGGCTTTACGTTCGAGCTGAACCTCGCGGGGGTGTCCGACGAGCACCGCGACGCGTTTGCCGGAACGACGAAGGGCAAAACGGAGTGACCGACAAGAGGACCACGCTCGACGAGGCCGTCGCGCAATTGCGCAGCGGCATGACCATCGGCATCGGCGGCTGGGGTTCGCGGCGCAAACCCATGGCGTTCGTGCGGGCCATGCTGCGCACCGACGTCAAGGACCTCACCGTGGTGACCTACGGCGGGCCCGACCTGGGCCTGCTGTGCTCGGCGGGCAAGGTGAAGCGCGTCTACTACGGCTTCGTCTCGCTGGACACGCCACCCTTCTACGACCCGTGGTTCGCCAAGGCGCGCACCGCCGGGTCGATCGAATCCCGCGAGATGGACGAGGGCATGCTGCGGTGCGGCCTGCAGGCCGCGGCGCAACGCCTGCCGTTCCTGCCGATCCGCGCCGGGCTGGGCAGTTCGGTCCTCGACTTCTGGGAGGGCGAACTGAAGACCGTGGCGAGCCCGTATCCGGCACCTGGCGGTGGGCAGGAGACGCTGATCGCCATGCCGGCGTTGCGCCTCGACGCCGCATTCGTGCATCTCAACCTCGGTGACGAGCGGGGCAACGCCGCCTACACCGGCATCGACCCCTACTTCGACGACCTCTTCTTGATGGCCGCCGAGCGGCGCTACCTGTCGGTGGAGCGGGTCGTGTCGACCCAAGAGCTGGTGAAATCGGTTCCCCCACAGTCACTGCTGGTGAACCGGATGATGGTCGACGCTGTCGTGGAAGCCCCCGGTGGTGCCCACTTCACCACGGCTGCAACGGATTACGGGCGCGACGAGAAATTCCAGCGGCACTACGCCGAGGCGGCCGCCACGGAGGAGGGCTGGCAGCAGTTCGAGCAGATCTACCTCTCGGGCAGCGAAGACGACTACCAGGCAGCCGTGCGCAAGTTCGCAGAGGAGGCGGCGAAGTGAGCAGCACCAGAGCCGAGATCTGCGCGGTCGCCTGCGCCGAGTTGTTCAGGAACGCAGGCGAGATCATGGTCAGCCCGATGACGAACATGGCCTCGGTGGGCGCGCGTCTGGCGCGGTTGACCTTCTCCCCCGACATCCTGCTGACTGACGGCGAGGCGCAGCTCCTCGCCGACACCCCGCCGCTGGGCAAGACCGGCCCCCCAAACAACATTGAGGGCTGGATGCCCTTCGGCCGGGTTTTCGAGACCCTGGCCTGGGGGCGCCGGCATGTGGTGATGGGCGCCAACCAGGTGGATCGCTTCGGCAACCAGAACATTTCGGCGTTCGGCCCCCTGCAGCGTCCGACCCGGCAGATGTTCGGCGTGCGCGGTGCACCCGGCAACGCGATCAACCATGCGACCAGCTACTGGGTCGGCAACCATTCGAAGCGGGTGTTCTGCGACGCCGTCGACATCGTCTGCGGCATCGGCTGGGACAAGGTCGACCCGGCCAATCCGGCGTTCCGTTTCGCCAACACCTATCGCGTGGTGTCCAACCTCGGGGTGTTCGACTTCGGCGGGCCGGAACACACCATGCGCGCAGTGTCCCTGCACCCGGGCGTGACGCCCGGCGACGTCCGGGAGGCCACCTCGTTCGAGGTGCACGGCCTTGACGGCGCCGACGAAACCCGGCTGCCGACCGACGAGGAGTTGCGGCTCATCCGGGAGGTCGTCGATCCGAAGTCACTGCGGGACAGGGAGATTCGGTGAGCAGGCTGCGCACGCCGCTGACCGAGTTGGTCGGCGTCGAGCACCCGGTCGTCCAAACCGGCATGGGCTGGGTGGCCGGCGCCCGGCTGGTATCGGCCACGGCCAATGCCGGCGGGCTGGGCATCCTGGCCTCGGCCACCATGACGCTCGACGAGCTGGCGACGGCCATCGGCAAAGTGAAGGCCGCCACCGACAAGCCGTTCGGGGTGAACATCCGCGCCGACGCGGCCGACGCCTCCGACCGCATCGAGCTGATGATCCGCGAGGGCGTCAAGGTGGCGTCGTTCGCCCTGGCCCCCAAACAGGAGCTGATCGCCCGGCTGAAAGAAGCCGGGGCGGTGGTCATCCCGTCGATCGGCGCGGCCAAACACGCGCGCAAGGTCGCGGCGTGGGGCGCCGACGCGATGATCGTGCAGGGCGGCGAGGGCGGCGGTCACACCGGGCCGGTCGCGACGACGCTGCTGCTGCCCTCGGTGCTGGACGCGGTGGCCGGCACGGGGATCCCGGTGATCGCGGCGGGCGGCTTCTTCGACGGGCGCGGGCTGGCCGCCGCGTTGAGCTACGGCGCCGCCGGGGTGGCGATGGGCACGCGGTTCCTGCTCACCTCGGACTCGACCGTGCCCGACGCGGTCAAGCGGCGTTACCTCGAGGCCGCGCTGGACGGCACGGTGGTCACCACGCGGGTCGACGGCATGCCGCACCGCGTGCTGCGGACCGCCCTGGTCGAGAAGCTCGAGAGCGGTTCCCAAGCACGTGGTTTGGTCGCCGCGGTGCGTAACGCCGCCAAGTTCAAACAGATGTCGCAGATGACGTGGCGGTCGATGATCACCGACGGCATGGCCATGCGGCACGGCAAGGAGCTGAGCTGGTCGCAGGTGGTGATGGCCGCGAACACGCCCATGCTGCTCAAAGCCGGTCTGGTCGAGGGCAATACCGAGGCCGGGGTGCTGGCCTCCGGCCAGGTCGCCGGCATCCTGGACGACCTGCCCTCGTGCGCCGAGCTGATCGAGCAGGTCGTTCGCGAGGCGATCGAACACCTGCAGTCGGCGGCCGCTTTGGTGCAGTGAGCGCTCAGCCGCGATTCAGGATTCGACGACCAGCAGCGTGTGCCCGCTAGGGTCGCGGAACCAGAACATCGGCGGGACCGGCTCGCCCATTCGCGACACCTGCGCGTCGACGTCGACGCCGAGTGCGGCCATCGCCGCGTGGGTGGCGTCGATGTCGCTCGTGGACAACGTGATACCGGTGTTGGTCGGTTGCACCGTTCCGGCGTCCGACGGCGGCGGAGCCAGCGCGATGCCGGTCGAGCCCTCGGGCGGATAGACCTCGATCCACCGGTAGCCGCCACCGAATGGCTGATCGGTTCGCTTCTCGAACCCGAGCGACTCGTAGAACTCGACCGCTTTGTCCTGTTCGGGTGTCGGTACGCACACCAGGCTGATCGTGGTCAGGCCGGTCGTCATGGAGGTCATCTTGCTCCTTCCGGTTGGGCATCAGCGGCAGCGCGGTAGGCTCGGGCGATGTCCTGGGAGCCGGCCCACCCACGGTAGGTCGGCCGCCGGGGCCAGCCGTCCGGGGAGTCCTGCCATTCTTCCTGGCGGCCGTACGGCAAAAGATCGATCGACGCGAACGAGGGGCTGAGCTGTTCGGTTCCCCGGCCGTTGGTGTGCCAGGTTCGGTAGACCCGCTCCCCCTGGCGCAGAAAGACGTTGACCGCAAAGCCACCTCCCGCTGGGGCACCGACATCCGCACCGAACGGACTGTTGGCGGTGGAGTACCAGGTCATCCTGGTTGCCCACCCGCCGCTTGTATTCGAGCACTTCGTCGATGGGCCCCTGGGTGACGATGACAAACCGGGCGTCGTAGTTGTCCAGGAACTCCTGACGGGTGTACTGCGACGTGCATCCCGGGCACTGCCACGTTTCGCCGGGAGACCACATGTGGCTGTAGAAGATCAACTGCGATCTGCCGCCGAACACGTCGGCGAGCCGCACCGGTCCGCTCACCCTCCACGACGTAATCGGGCATCGCGACCATGGGTAGCCGCCGGCGCTGCGCGGCGATCGCATCGAGTTCGCGGGTAGCCGCCTTCTCCCGGGCCCGCAAAGCGTTCAGTTCGCGCTGCCACAACCGCTCTTCCACAATCGACGGCAATGCTGCGGAGCTCACGACACCACCTCCGATCTCGATGTTCACAGCGTCAACATGATAATGTGGACACCGTACACTTCCAGCCCGAGAAGGGTCAAGCGTGGCCACCTTGAAGACCGGCTATCACCATGGGGATCTGCGCACCGCGTTGGTCGACGCCGGCCTGTACCTCACCCGGACCGGAGGACCCGAAGCGCTCACCATTCGGGAAGCGACTCGGCGAGTAGGGGTTTCGCCCAACGCCGCCTATCGCCACTTCGCCGATCGGGAGGCCCTGCTCGGCGCCGTCGCCATCGCGATCCAGCACCGGATGGCGGCGCGGATGCAGAGCTTGACGCGCCGGCGCGGCTCCACGCGGCCGCAAACGATCGATCGGCTCCGCGCGGTCGGGCTCGGCTACATCAAATTCGCACTCGACGAGCCGGGGTGGTTCACCGTGGCCTTTTTCGGAGCCGGTTCCCCGACCGGCGAGACCGCGGGCGCGCCACCGTATGTGGCGTTGGTCGAGGCGCTCGATGCGATGTCGGAGGTGGGAACGCTGTCCCCTGAACGACGCGAAGGCGCCGAATGGCCCTGCTGGTCGGCGGTGCACGGATTCGCCGAGCTTGCCCTGCGCGGACCGCTGCGTCACGCCGGTCGCCGCCGGGTCGAGGCGCTGGCGGAACGCACGGTCGACGACATCATCGCCGGCGTGACCGCGTCCGCGAACCGCGACGCCGGCTAGGCGATTAAGCAAATAGCTGCATTCAGCTCGGATTAATCTATAGTCTTCATATAGCCCGAGTGAAGCGCAATTCTTCACCAAGGGCGGCCGTGATTGGTGACGTCGTGGCATCCCGGCGCGCCGTGGACCGGTCCGCCCTGCACCGACGCGTAAGTACCGCCCTGCGCGAGGTCGCCGACGGCGCGATCGACGCCCCCGCCTTCACCGTCGGCGACGAGTTCCAGGGCAGCTACCCCACGGTCGGCGCCGCCATCGACGCCGCGCTGCGCGTGCGACTGCTCCTCGCCCCCGCCGTCGACGTGCGCTTCGGCATCAGCTGGGGCCCGATCACCGTCCTGGACCCCGAGGCCGGCATCCAGGACGGGCCGGCGTGGTGGGCCGCGCGCGAGGCGATCCAGGCGACCGCACAGACGCAACGGCAGCCCGGCTTCACGCTGGTGCGCACCACCTTCCGGGCGGACGAGGACGCCCGCGCAGACGTCGCGGCCGTCAACGCGGCCCTGATCTGTCGGGACCATCTGCTTGGATCGCTCGATGAAAGATCGCTGCGAATCGTGAAGGGCTTGATGACAGGCCGAACCAAGAAGGAACTCGCCGCCGCCGAGGCCATCAGCGCCTCGGCGGTGTCGCAGCGGGCGAGCCGTGACGGCCTGGATCTCCTCGTCGTCGCGTCGCGATATCTTCGGAGCCTGCCGTGAGCGCCATCGCTGTCTTCCTGATCGCGGTGGGCATCGCCGACCTGTGCCGGCGGACGATGCGTGCGGCGTGGCCGACCCTGGCGATCGGACCGGTCCTGGTGGTCGGGTGCGCGGCGTTGGGCGCGCTGTGGCACGGCGGTGACGTCGCGTTGCTCGTGCCGGCGGCCTGCGCCGTAACCGCCTGGGAGTTCCGCCGGGAAGGTTTTTGACGGCGATTCGCGCGCCGTATGCCTGCATGGGCGGCGCGTGTGGCACCTGCCGCGCGAAGCTGGTCGAGGGCGAGGTCGACATGGACCACAACTTCGCCCTCGGGCGCGCCGAATTGGACGCCGGCTACATCCTGACCTGCCAGTCACATCCGACGACGCCGTTCGTCGCCGTCGACTACGACCCCTAGCCCCGCGCCGAGTGTGCAACCACTGCGAGAAAACCGCGAAAAACTCGCAGCCAGTTCACGTTCGGCGGCGAGAGGAAAAAGCTAGAGCCGCTCGATGATCGTGACGTTGGCCGTGCCGCCGCCCTCGCACATCGTCTGCAGCCCGTAGCGGCCGCCGATGCGCTCGAGTTCGTTGAGCATGGTGGTGAACAGCTTGGCGCCGGTCGCCCCCAACGGATGGCCAAGCGCGATCGCGCCGCCGTTGGGGTTGACCTTCTCCGGGTCGGCTTTCATCTCCTTGAGCCAGGCCATGACCACCGGCGCGAACGCCTCGTTGATCTCGACGGTGTCGATGTCGTCGATGCTCAGGCCGGTCCTGTCCAGGGCGTGGCGGGTCGCCGGGATCGGCCCGGTGAGCATGAACACCGGGTCGGCGGCGCGCGCGCTGATGTGGTGGATGCGGGCCCGCGGGGTCAGCTTGTGGTCCTTGACGGCCTGCTCGGACGCCAGCAGTACCGCGCTGGCACCATCGCAGATCTGACTGGCCATCGCCGCGGTCAGCCGGCCGCCCTCGACCAGGGTCTTCAGGCCGGCCAGCTTCTCCAGGGACGACTCGCGCGGGCCTTCGTCGACCCGGAACGGCCCGGATTCGGTTTCCACCGTGATGATTTCGTTGTCGAAGTGACCGCCGCGGATCGCCGCGAACGCACGCTCGTGACTGGCCAGCGCGTACCGTTCCATCTCCTCGCGCGACAGGTTCCACTTCTCGGCGATCATCTCCGAGCCTCGGAACTGCGAGATCTCCTGATCGCCGTAACGGTGCAGCCACTGCTTGGACTCGTTGGTCGGCGAGGTGAACCCGAACTGCTCGCCCACGCTCATCGCCGACGAGATCGGGATCTGGCTCATGTTCTGCACGCCACCGGCCACGATGAGGTCGGCTGTCCCGGACATGATCGCCTGTGCGCCAAACGAAATCGCCTGCTGGCTGGAGCCGCACTGCCGGTCCACGGTGACACCGGGAACCTCTTCGGGGTAGCCGGCCGCCAGCCACGACAGCCGGGCGATGTTGCCCGCCTGGCCGCCGATCGCGTCGACACAGCCGGCGATCACGTCGTCGACGGCGGCGGGGTCGACGTCGACGCGGTCGAGCAGACCGCGCCAACCCAGCGCCCCCAGGTCGACGGGGTGCACGCCGGCCAGCGATCCGTTGCGCTTGCCTACCGCGGTACGTACAGCGTCGATGACGTACGCCTCTGCCATTTGCGTCAGACTCCTTCTTTGGTGATTCCGCCGAGAACGATGGCGAGGTATTGCCGGCCCACCTGTTGCGCGGTGAGCGGCCCGCCGGGTTGGTACCAGCGCACCGACACCCAGGTGGTGTCACGGATGAAACGGTAGACCAGGTCCACGTCCAGGTCGGGCTGGAAGTAGCCCTCGTCGATGCCCTGGTTGAGCACCTCGACCCACATCTTGCGTTGCTGGCGGTTCATGTCCTCGATATAGGAGAACCGCGGCTGCGACGACAACCGCTTGGCCTCGTCCTGGTAGATGACGACCTGGGAATGCCGGTGCTCGATCGCCTCGAACGACGCCAGGAACAGGCCCTTGAGCCGCGCCAGGGCATTGGCCTCGGTGTGCATGATCTCGCGGTAGCGGGCGAACAGCCAGTCCAGGAAGCCGCGCAGCAACTCGTCGACCATCTCCTCCTTGGAGGAGAAATGGTGGTACAGGCTGCCGGAGAGGATGCCGGCACCGTCGGCGATGTCGCGCACCGTGGTCGCGCGCAGGCCACGCTCGGCGAACATGGCCGCGGCGAGCTCGAGCAGCTCCCCGCGGCGGCTGTTCGGCTGACTGGTCTCCCGCTCCACCGGGCCAGCCTATCAACCAAGCGCTTGCTCGGCTAGCGACCTCATGGATGCTGGCTGGACACTGAGATGACCTCGCCGGTCAGATAGCTCGAGTAGTCGCTGGCCAAAAAGGCGATGGTGGCCGCGACCTCCCACGGTTCGGCGGCGCGTCCGAACGCCTCGCCGGCCGACAACCGGTCGAGCAGGTCGGCTGAGGTCGTCTTGTCCAGGAACTTGTGCCGAGCGATGCTGGGCGACACGGCGTTGATCCGCACCCCGTATTCGACGGCTTCGATTGCGCTGCAACGGGTCAACGCCATCACCCCGGCCTTGGCCGCGGCGTAGTGCGCCTGCGAGTGCTGGGCCCGCCAGCCCAAGACGCTGGCGTTGTTGACGATCACGCCGCCGTGCCCGGCCTCGCGGAAGTACCGCAGCGCCGCGCGGGTGGCGCGGAACACCGACGTACACGTCACGTCCAGGACGCGGTCCCATTCCTCGTCGGTCATGTCGACCACCGGGGTCTGCCCGCCCAGCCCGGCGTTGTTGACCAGCACGTCCATGCGCCCCATCCGGGCGGTCACCGACGCGAACAGCGCGTCGACCTGGGCGGTGGACGTCACGTCGCACAGCACCTTCTCCACGCGGCCCAACCCCAGCGCCGCCAGTTCGTCGGCGGTCTTCCCCAGCCGGCGTTCGTGGTGATCGGAGATCACGACGTCGGCACCCTCGGCCAGGGCCCGTCGCGCCGTCGCCGACCCGATGCCGGTGCCCGCGGCCGCCGTGACGACGACCACCTTGCCAGTCAGAAGCCCGTGTCCGGCAATCTCTTCCGGCGCTTCGGACAGGGTCATCCCTTAACCTCCCGGGGCAGGCCGAGCACCCGCTCGGCGATGATGTTGCGCTGGATCTCGTTGGATCCGCCGTAGATGGTGTCGGCGCGGGTGAACAGGAACAGCCGCTGCCACTCGTCGAACTCGCCGTCCGGCAGGGTCATGGACGACCTGCCGACCACGTCCATCGCCAGCTCGCCCAGGGCGCGATGCCAGTTGGCCCACAACAACTTCGATACGTTGTCCTGGCCGGGCTGCTCGACATCCATGGTGGCCAGAGCATAGGAACGCATGGCCCGCAGCCCGGTCCACGCCCGGGTCAGCCGTTCGCGGATGAACGGGTCGGCGGCGGCCCCGTTGCGCTGCGCGAGCTCGGCAAGATTGGAAAGCTCTCGCGCATAGACGATCTGCTGCCCCAGGGTGGACACGCCGCGCTCGAACGTCAGCGTTCCCATCGCGACCCGCCAGCCGTCACCCGGTTCGCCGACCACCATCGAGGCGTCGGTGCGGGCGTCATCGAAGAACACCTCGTTGAACTCCGCGGTGCCGGTGATCTGGACGATCGGCCGGACCTGCACGCCCGGCTGGTCCAGCGGCACCAGCAGGTAGGACAGGCCGGCGTGGCGCTTGGAGCCCTTCTCGGACCGCGCGACCACGAAGCACCACTGCGACAGGTGCGCCAGCGACGTCCACACCTTCTGGCCGTTGATCACCCACTGGTCGCCGTCGAGTTCGGCGGTGGTCGCCACGTTGGCCAGGTCGCTGCCCGCGCCCGGTTCGGAATATCCCTGGCACCACAGCTCGCTGACGTCGAGGATGCGCGGCAGGAAACGCCGTTGCTGCTCGGGGGTGCCGTAGGCGATCAGCGTCGGGCCCACCAGTTCCTCGCCGAAGTGGTTCACCTTGTCCGGGGCGTCGGCGCGGGCGTACTCCTCGTAGAAGGCGACCCGGTGCGCGGTCGACAGTCCGCGCCCGCCGTGCTCGACCGGCCAGCCCAGACACGTCAGCCCCGCCGCGGCGAGATGCTGGTTCCAGGCCCGGCGCTCCTCGAAGGCCTCGTGCTCGCGCCCGGGCCCGCCGAGCCCTTTGAGCGCCGCGAACTCGCCCACGAGGTTGTCGGCGAGCCACTGCCGGACCTCCGCCCGAAACTCTTCGACGTCCTGCACGCCCTGTAGGCTAACCTACCAAGCACTTGCTTTGTTAGGCCGCCGGTGCTGCGCGCCGCGGACCGGACACCGAGGAGCATCCGATGATCAACGATTCGCGCACCGTGCCCGCGGCGCTCGATCGTTTCGCGCTGCAACTCCCCGACCATCCGGCCCTGATCACCGACGAGCGAAGCTTCTCGGCCGCCGAGCTGCGCGCCGAGGTGCACCATGCGGCCGCCGCCCTGATCGCGCTGGGGGTCCGGCCCGGCGACCGGGTGGCTATCTGGTCCCCCAACACCTGGCACTGGGTGGTGGCCTGCCTGGCGATCCACCACGCCGGTGCCGCGATGGTGCCGCTGAACACCCGCTACACCGCCGAGGAGGCCGCCGACATCCTGGCCCGTACCGAGGCGCCGGTCCTGTTCGCGATGGGCGAGTTCCTGGGCACCGACCGGGTCGCCGGCCTGGACCGCGCCGCGCTGCCCGCGCTACGGCACATCGTGCGGGTGCCGGTCGAGGCACCGGGCGGGACCTGGGACGAATTCATGGCCCGCGGGACCGACGTCGACGCGGTGGCCGCGCGCGCCGCCGCCGTCACCCCCGACGACGTCAGCGACATCCTGTTCACCTCCGGCACCACCGGCCGCAGCAAGGGCGTGCTGTGCGCGCACCGCCAGTCGCTGTCGGCGTCGGCGGCGTGGGCGGCCAACGGCAAGATCACCAGCGACGACCGCTACCTGTGCATCAACCCGTTCTTCCACAACTTCGGCTACAAGGCCGGCATCCTGGCCTGCCTGCAGACCGGGGCCACGCTGATCCCGCACCTGACCTTCGACCCGCTGGCCGCGCTGCAGGCCATCGAACGCAGGCGCATCACCGTGCTCCCCGGCCCGCCCACCATCTACCAGATGCTGCTGGACCACCCGGCGCGCCACGACTACGACCTGAGCTCGCTGCGCTTCGCCGTGACCGGCGCGGCGACGGTGCCGGTGGTGCTGGTGGAGCGCATGCAAACCGAACTCGACATCGACATCGTGCTCACCGCCTACGGCCTGACCGAGGCCAACGGCATGGGTACCATGTGCCGCCCCGACGACGACGCGGTCACCGTCGCGACCACCTGCGGTCGCCCGTTCGCCGGCTTCGAGCTGCGCATCGACTCCGACGCGGGATCGGACTCCGGCGAGGTGCTGCTGCGTGGGCCGAACGTGATGCTGGGCTACCTCGACGACCCGGCGGCCACCGCCGCCGCCGTCGACGCCGACGGCTGGCTGCACACCGGTGACATCGGCGCCCTCGACGAAGCCGGCAACCTGCGCATCACCGACCGGCTCAAGGACATGTACATCTGCGGCGGTTTCAACGTCTACCCCGCCGAGGTCGAGCAGGTGCTCGCCCGGCTGGACGGGGTGGCCGACGCCGCGGTGATCGGGGTTCCCGACGAGCGCCTCGGCGAGGTCGGGCGCGCATTCCTGGTGACCCGGCCCGGCGCCGGGCTCGACGAGGAATCGGTGATCGCCTACAGCCGCGCACATCTGGCGAACTTCAAGGCCCCACGATCGGTGCGGTTCGTCGACGCGCTGCCGCGCAACGCGGGGGGCAAGGTGGTCAAATCACAACTGCGGGAGCTGGCCTGATGGATCTGGACCTGGACGAACAGACACTGGCCTTCCAGGCCGAGGTGCGGGAATTCCTGTCGGACAACGCCGATTCCATCCCGACGAAGTCCTACGACAACGCCGAAGGCTTCGCCCAGCACCGGCGTTGGGACCGGGTGCTTTTCGATGCCGGCCTGTCGGTGATCACCTGGCCGCAGCAGTACGGGGGCCGCGACGCGCCACTGCTGCACTGGGTGGTGTTCGAGGAGGAGTACTTCCGCGCCGGGGCGCCCGGCCGGGCCAGCGCCAACGGCACCTCGATGCTGGCCCCGACGCTGTTCGCGCACGGAACCTCCGAGCAGCTCGACCGCATACTGCCGAAAATGGCCAGCGGCGAACAGATCTGGGCGCAGGCCTGGTCGGAACCCGAATCCGGGAGCGATCTGGCGTCGTTGCGCTCAACCGCGACCCGCACCGACGGCGGCTGGCTGCTGAACGGGCAGAAGATCTGGAGCTCGCGGGCACCATTCGCCGAGATGGGATTCGGGCTGTTCCGGTCCGACCCCGCAGCCGAGCGGCACCACGGACTGACGTACTTCATGTTCGACCTCAAGGCCAACGGCGTCACCGTGCGCCCGATCGCCCAGCTCGGAGGCGACACCGGCTTCGGCGAGATCTTCCTCGACGACGTCTTCGTGCCCGACGCCGACGTGATCGGCACCCCGAACGACGGCTGGCGCGCGGCGATGAGCACCACCAGCAACGAACGCGGGATGTCGCTGCGCAGCCCGGCGCGCTTCGTGGCGGCGGCCGAGCGGTTGGTGCGGCTCTGGCGGGATCGCGGGTCCCCGCCCGCGTTCGCCGACCGGGTCGCCGACGCGTGGATCGACGCGCAGGCCTACCGGCTACAGACGTTCGGCACGGTGACGCGGCTGGCCGCCGGCGGCGAGCTCGGCGCGGAATCCTCGGTGACCAAGGTGTTCTGGTCCGACCTCGACGTGGCCCTACACCAGACCGCGCTCGACCTGCTGGCGGCCGACGGCGAGCTCGCCGGCCCCTGGACCGACGGGCTGCTGTTCGCGCTGGGCGGCCCGATCTACGCCGGCACCAACGAGATCCAGCGCAACATCATCTCCGAGCGGCTGCTGGGCCTGCCCCGGGAGAAGTCTGGGGGCAGGAAGTGAAATTCGCGCTCGACGATCAACAGCGGGACTTCGCGGCCAGCATCGACGCGGCGCTCGGCGCGGCGGACCTGCCCGGCGCGGTGCGGGCGTGGTCCGCCGGTGACTTCGCGCCCGGGCGCAAGGTGTGGCAGCGGCTGGCCGACCTCGGCGTCACCGCGCTGGCCGTGCCGGAACGGTTCGACGGCGTGGGCGCCCACCCGGTGGACCTGGTGGTCGCGCTCGAACGCCTCGGACGCTGGTGCGTTCCCGGGCCGGTGGCCGAATCCATCGCCGTCGCACCGGTTTTACTCGCAAACGACGAACGCTGTGCCGCCCTCGCATCGGGTGAGCTGATCGCCACCGTGGCGCTGCCGCCGCACGCCCCGCGGGCAGTCGATGCCGACGCGGCCGGGCTGGTGCTGCTGGCCAGCGCCAACGGCGTCAGCGAAGCCGAGGCGGGCGAGCGCCACGAGTCCGTCGATCCCAGCCGGCACCTTCACGAGGTGACGGCGACAGGCGCGGTCTGGCAGGCAGACGTCGCGCGGGCCTGCGAGTTCGGGGCGCTGGCCACCGCCGCACAGCTGGTCGGTGCCGCCGAGGCGCTGCTGCAGGCCGCCGTCGACTACGCCAAGCAGCGGGCCCAGTTCGGCAGGGTGATCGGGTCCTATCAGGCGATCAAGCACAAGCTCGCCGACGTGCACATCGCGGTCGAACTGGCCCGCCCGCTGGTGTACGGCGCGGCCTTGTCGCTGGAGCCCCGCGACGTCAGCGCGGCCAAAGCCGCCGCCGCCGAGGCGGGCCTGCTGGCGGCGCGCTCGGCGCTGCAGACCCACGGCGCCATCGGGTTCACGCAGGAGCACGACCTGTCGTTGTGGCTGCTGCGCGTGCAGGCGCTGCGATCGGCATGGGGGGACCCCCAGGCGCACCGACGGCGAGTGCTGGAGGCCCTCAGTGAGTGAAGAACGCGAAATGCTGCGCCAGAGCGTCGCCGCCCTGGTGGCCAAGCATGCCGGCCCGGCCGCGGTGCGCGCGGCGATGGAGTCCGAGCGCGGGTACGACGAGTCGCTGTGGCGGCTGCTGTGCGAGCAGGTGGGTGCCGCCGCCTTGGTGATACCCGAGGAGTTGGGCGGTGCCGGCGGTGAATTGGCCGATGCGGCAGCGGTGTTACAGGAGCTGGGGCGGGCGCTGGTGCCCTCGCCGCTAGTGGGCACCACCCTGGCCGAGCTGGCGCTGCTGGCCGCGCCCGAACCGGACACCGACACCCTCGAACGCCTCGCCGCGGGCGACTCGATCGGAGCGGTGGCATTCGACGCCGACTACGTGGTCAACGGCGACATCGCCGACGTCGTGGTGGCCGCGGCCGACGGGCAGCTGAGCCGGTGGACGCGATTCACCGCCCAGCCCGTCGCCACCATGGACCCCACCCGCCGGCTGGCCCGGATCCGGCCCGACCAGACCGAGGGCATCGGCCCCGACCCCGGCCTCGCTGACAGCGCGGCCGTGCTGCTGGCGGCCGAGCAGGTCGGCGCGGCCGAGCGCTGCCTGGAACTCACCGTCGACTACGCCAAGAACCGGGTGCAGTTCGGCCGGCCGATCGGCAGCTTCCAGGCTCTCAAACATCGCATGGCCGACCTGTACGTCGCCGTCTCCGCGGCGAAGGCCGTGGTGTCCGAAGCGTGCGCCGACCCCACGCCCACCAACGCCGCCACCGCACGGCTGGCCGCCACCGACGCGCTGCAAGCCGTGGCCGCCGAGGGAATCCAGCTGCACGGCGGCATCGCCATCACCTGGGAACACGACATGCACCTGTATTTCAAACGCGCGCACGGCAGCGCGCACCTGCTCGCTTCGACGCGAGAGTTGCTGCGCCGACTGGAATCCGAGGTGCTGACGACCTCGTGAACGGTCACGTCTCGCTGCGCGCCGGCATCCCGCCGTTCTATGTGATGGACGTGTGGCTGGCCGCCGCCGAGCGCCAGCGCAGCCACGGCGACCTGGTGAACCTCTCGGCGGGTCAGCCCAGCGTGGGCGCTCCCGAGCCGGTGCGCGCGGCCGCGGCCGCCGCCCTGCACCTCAACCAGCTCGGCTACACCGTGGCGTTGGGCGTGCCCGAGCTGCGCGCCGCGATCGCCGCGGACTACCGGCGCCGGCACGGGATCGACGTCGAGCCCGACGCGGTCGTCGTCACCACCGGCTCCTCGGGCGGGTTTCTGCTCGCCTTCCTGTCGTGCTTCGACGTGGGCGACCGGGTGGCGCTGGCCAGTCCCGGTTATCCGTGCTACCGAAACATACTGTCCGCGTTGGGTTGTGAGGTGGTGGACATCGCCTGCGGACCGCAGACCCGCTTCCAGCCCACCGCACAGATGCTCGCCGAGCTCGACCCGCCGGTGCAGGGCGTGATCGTGGCGAGCCCGGCCAACCCGACCGGGACGGTCATCCCGCCGGACGAACTGGCCGCCATCGCTTCCTGGTGCGAGGCCTCCGGGGCCCGGCTGATCAGCGACGAGGTCTACCACGGCCTGGTCTACGATGGGGCGCCGCAGACCAGCTGCGCGTGGCAGACATCGCGAGATGCCTTGGTGGTCAACAGCTTTTCCAAATACTTCGCGATGACGGGCTGGCGGCTCGGCTGGTTGCTGGTGCCGACCGAGCTGCGCCGCGCGGTGGACTGCCTCACCGGCAACTTCACGATCTGCCCGCCGGTGCTGTCCCAGCTCGCCGCGGTCGCCGCGTTCACCCCCGAGGCGATTGCCGAGGCCGACGGCCACCTGCGGCAGTACGCGGTCAACCGGTCGCTGCTGCTCGACGGACTGCGCCGGATCGGTCTCGACCGGCTGGCGCCCACCGACGGTGCGTTCTACGTCTACGCCGACGTCTCGGACTTCACCGCGGACTCGCTCGGGTTCTGCTCGGAGCTGTTGGCCGACACCGGCGTTGCGATCGCTCCCGGCATCGACTTCGACACCGCGCGCGGCAATTCGTTCGTCCGGCTGTCGTTCGCCGGACCCTCGAGCGACATAGAAGAGGCGCTGCGGCGCATGGGCCCCTGGCTCGCCGCGCGCTAGCCGCCGAGGAGCGTGTCGAGCCTCCGTCGAGATCGACGTTTTGCAGGGAAAGTTCGAGAAGGGCACTGCAGAAGGTCGATCTCGCGCACCGACGCGTCCGTGCCCGCTGTCAGCCGCCGAGGAGCCTGTCGATGCGCGCCTGAAGCGCGGCGCGCTCGCCCACGTGGATGCCGAACCGGTCGCCCAGGGCGTCGACGACGGCGGCCGCGTCGGGCAGGAGGCGTTTCTCGCTGCCGTCGGCCCGGTGCCAGGTGAGCTCGCGGCCGGCCAGGTTGACCCGGCCGTCGTCGGTGACCAGTGCGGCCATCAGGCCGGTCACGAAGATCGACGACGGGTGCGTCGAGACGAACCAGCTGCCCACCTGCAGGTCGACATCCGGCTCGGTCCGCGTGGTGAACTCGTAGAGCGGTTGCCATTCGCCGCGCACCATGGCCTGCAACAACAGCCCGTCGCCGCGGTCCTCCAGCCGGTAGGGCTCGTGCGTGGTCTGCTGGACGCTGCCGGTCTCGATGCGCAGGGGCGAGGGCGGCGTGAGGCCGCCGAAGCCGACATCGACCAGATAGGCCCCGCGGGCACCGGGGAACCGCACCGCCAGCAGGGTGTGCGTCCGCGTCGGGAAGGGCGCATCGGGCGGGCGCATCCAGAGCACCCGGGCGCCCAGGCGCCGCACCCGGAAGCCGAGTTCGGCCAGCACGTATCCCATCAGCCCGTTCTGCTCGTAGCAGTAGCCGCCCCGCCGCCGGCGGACCAGCTTGTCGTAGAGGGACGCCGCGCTCAGGTCGTCGACGGGCACCCCCAGCAACGGGTCGAGGTTCTCGAACGGAATCGCCCTCGCGTGGGCCGACACCAGCTCCTGCAGCACCTGCAGGCCCGGCTCGGCGGGGCCGCAATAGCCGACGCGGGCGAAATACCCGTTCAGATCCAGAGTCATACAGCCATTCTGCTGCCGGTCCCGGCCGCCGCGCGCCCGCGGAGCCGCTTCGACAGGTCATACCCGCGGGGGTATTATCGCGAACATGCCTGACGTCGACCTCTACCTGGATCCGGTGTGCCCGTTCTCCTGGGTCACCTCGCGCTGGCTGCTCGATGCCGCGCACGCCACCCACACACCGGTCACCCTGCGCCAGATGAGCCTGGCCGTTCTCAACGAGGGCAAGGAACTCGAGGGCAAGCAAAAGCGCATGATGGAACGGTCACGACGGCTGGGGCGCCTGTTCGCCGCGGTCGTCGGCAAGCACGGACAGGACGCGTTCACGCGCCTCTACGACTCGCTGGGCGCCCAGATCCATGTGCGCGAGGACGAGCTGACCGGCGGCGAGATCAGGGAGATACTGGCCAAGTGCGGACTTCAGGAATCGCTCGCCGACGCGCTCGACGACAGCGGTTTCGACGCGGACGTCAAACGTAGCCACCAAGCCGCCCAGGACACACTCGGCGGCTCCGCCGGCAGCCCGATCATCGTGGTGGACGGCCGCGGGTTCCACGGCCCGGTCATGACACGGATCCCCGGCAACGAGGACGGCGTCCGCCTGCTCGAAGCGGTGCTCATCGCCGCGCAGACACCCGAATTCGCAACACTGCAACGGCCCGTGCAGGGGCCGCCGACGCTCGAGGAGGAGCCCCGCTGATGTGTCACCCCGTCAAATGCCGCACCTGCGGGAAAACGACATGGTCCGGGTGCGGAGCGCACGTGGAGCAGGTCCGCCGGACCGTGCCGGCGGCGCAGTGGTGCCCGGGCCATCCCAAGGAGCCCGGGCAACGCTGGTGGCAGCGCGGCCGGAGCTGACCGGAACATGCGGCGAGCGGCCCCCTCCGACGACCGCCCGCCGCATGTCGTCGCCGGGTTTTCGCGGCTTTTCGGGGGCTATTTGACCTGCTGAGCGGAGGCGTGCTGAACCGGGTCCTGGTCCAGGGTGAAGCCCCAGGAGCTGTTGGACTCGGCGTGCTCGAAGCCCTCGCGGGTTCCCCCGCCGTTGCTGCCCGACTCGCCGAACGTGCCGGAGTCGGCGACGTAGGCGTGCCCCAGCTTCTCGTCGCCGGGCAGCTTTCCGGGCGGGAAGTTGTCCTCGATGGCCGACAGCGCGGCCTCGAACATCTTCTGGTGGGCGATCTCGCGGGTCATCAGGAAGTTCAGCGTGTCCTTGGCGCCGCTGTCGTCGGTGAGCTTGATCAGCCGCTCGTAGACGATCTTCGCCCGCGCCTCCGCGGCGATGTCGGAGCGCAGATCGGTGGCCGGCGAGCCGAGGGTGTCGATGTATGCGGCGGTGAATGGCGCCCCCTGCGAATCGGTGAGCCGCGGCCCGCCCCCGCCCAGCACGTTCGCCCCGCTGTTGAGCGCGACGGTCGCGGAATCGGGCATCTTGCCGTCCAGCAGCTCACCGAGGTAGGTGCCCTCGACCTGGTCGACCAGCTCCGAGGGCGAACCCTTCAGCAGCATCGAAAGCATCTGGGCCACCATCTCGAGGTGCGAGAGCTCCTCGGTGGCGATGTCGAGCAGCATGCTGCGCCGCGGTCCGTGCGGCTCGTTCCAGCCCTGCAGGAAGTAGCGCATCGCCGCCGCGAGCTCCCCGTTGGGGCCGCCGAACTGTTCCAGCAGGAGCTTGGCGAACGCCGGGTCCGGGTCGTCGACCCGGACGGTGTACATCATCTTCGTGTTGTGCAGAAACATCGAGCACTCCTCAACAGCTCAGCGGAGACGGGTGGGTCCGATAGCCCGTGGGCTGTGAGGGCAGTACCCGATGTGGGGCGCCTCAATCCGGGCACGACACGTACTATCTACGTACGTAGGTAGTACATAGATCGGATGGGAAGGACTCCTCGATGCCACGCCTTTCGGCCGCCCCGCTCGTCGCCCTCGCCGTCGCGGCGGTCATCGCGGCATGCGGCTCCCCCGAGAAGCCGTCCGCAGCGCCGAACGCGACCGCTTCGTCCCCGCACGCTGCCGCCGGCCAGGCTACCGGGGTGCCGGCACAGCTGCAGTTTTCCGCGAAAACGCTGGCGGGACAGACTTTTTCCGGAGAAAGCCTGGCGGGCAAGCCGGCGGTGCTGTGGTTCTGGGCACCGTGGTGCCCGACGTGCCAGCAGGAGGCCCCCGTCGTCGCCAAGGTCGCGGCGGCCAACCCGCGCGTGACGTTCGTCGGGGTGGCGGCGCGCGACCAGGTGTCGTCGATGCAGTCCTTCGTCGACAAATACCACCTCGGCGGGCTCACCCAGTTGGACGACACCGACGGGGCGGTGTGGGCCAAATTCGGCATCACGCGCCAACCCGCGTGGGCGTTCGTCGGCGCCGACGGCAGCGTCGACGTCGTCAAGGGCCGGCTCACCGAATCCCAATTGACCGAGCGGATCAGCGGGTTGGGCAACCGGTGATCGACACCGCCGCGCTGAGCTTCGCGCTGGGCGCCGGGCTGGTGGCCGCGCTCAACCCCTGCGGCTTCGCCTTCCTCCCCGGCTACCTGGGGTTGGTGATCGCCGGCAGCCACGACGTCTCACGCCCGGCGGCCCTGCTGCGCGCCGCCGGGGCCACCGCCGGCATGTCGCTGGGCTTTTTGACCGTGTTCGGCACCTTCGGCCTGGTGATCTCACCCGTGATCGCCTCGGCGCAGAGGTATCTGCCGTTCGCCACCGTGGTGATCGGGCTGCTGCTCGTCGGCGTGGGAATCTGGCTGGTGGCCGGCAAGGACATCGCCGTCGTGCTTCCCAAACGCTTCGGGGGCACGCCGACGGGGCGGCTGGGATCGATGTACGGCTACGGCGTGGGCTATGCGATCGCATCGCTGTCATGCACGATCGCACCGTTTCTCGCGGTGATCAGCATGACGTTCAAACAGGGCTCGGTGCTCTCCGGCGTGCTGGCCTTCCTCGCCTATGCCGCCGGGATGAGCATCATGGTGGGGGTCGCGGCGCTGGCCGTCGCGCTGGCCGGTTCGTCGGCCACCTCGGCGTTTCGGCGCGTGCTGCCCTTCGTCGGCCGGATCGCCGGCGTGGTCGTGCTGCTCACCGGCCTGTACGTGGCCTACTACGGCTATTACGAAATCCGGTTGTATTTCAGCGATGCCGGCGCCGACGACCCGGTGGTCGGGGCCGCCGGTGACGTACAGAGCCGCCTGGCGGACTGGGTCAACGGCCTGAGCCCGTGGATGCTGCCGACCGTGGGTGTGGCGCTCGTCGCCGCCGGGGTCATCTGGCATGCCGTGGCCCGGTGGCGCACCGGCCGGCAGGACACCGGCACCGCGGTGGTCACAGCTGGCAGGCCAGCGCCACCACCGCCGGGGTGATAGAAGCGAAACATATTGCCGCGCAGAGCGTCACGCGCTCCCGCCACCGTGTGCGGCGGGGCGCCGGAATCGCCAGGCGCGCGGCGCGGGCCAGCGTCGCGGTGCCCGAAGCACCCAACGCCGCCGAGGCCATTGCCGGTGAGTCACCGCTGAGGGCCAGCAGGCCCCGCAACACCGGCATCTTCCCGTGTAGCCGGACCGCGGTGTCGTCGGCGCACATCTCGAGCAGGCGGGCCGCGGCTTCGGCGGCCGCGGCGAACAACGCCCACCGCGGCAGGCTCGCGGCGATCGCGCGCAGCACCATCAGGACGTCATGGTGGCGCCCGGCCAGATGGGCGTTCTCGTGGGCCAGCACTGCGGCCAGCTGCACCTCGTCGAGCCGGCCGAGCGCCGCGGTGGTGACCACGACGATGGACTGCGGCCGGTCGGCCACGCAGTAGGCCGCCGGCTGCGGCGCCGCAACCACGACGACGCCGGGCCGGTCACCGGGGACCCCAACCACCCGGGCGGTCGACGCGTGCAGCCGGCTCCGCGCTCGTTGCCGCCGCACCTGGCGGCCGATACGCCAGCCGGCGACGGCGGTGACCACTACACCGGCCACCCACAGGCACACCGCGAGCGCCGAGGCGGCCGCGCGCGGCAACCCCAGTGCACCGCTGACGCCCAACACCTTCAGACACAGGGTCAGTTCCCCGTGGCGCCACATGCTTTGCGCCGCCGCGGCGCCCAGGACGGCGAGCGCGCCGAACCACGCTCCGAGCGCGGCGACCACCGCCGTCAGCCAGGATGCCAGCGCCAGGCGGGGATGCGCGCCGATGCCGGTGACCCGGCGCAGCAGCCGCGGAGCCAGCCAGGCCAGCCCGCACCCGTACCCCAGCAGCAACAGGGCGGCGTTCACGACCCGGGCCGATCGTCGATGATGCGCCGCAGGAAGTCGCGGACCCGCAGCGACTCGCCCTCGTCCATCTGTTCGAGGAAATGCGCCAGCACCAGGTCGGAGTCACCGCCGGCGGCGAAGGCGTCCCGCATCAGCGTCGCGGAATGTTCCTCGCGGGTCATGGTCGGCCAGTAACGGAAGGCCTTTCCCGCCCGTTCCCGTTGCAGCCAGCCTTTGCGGTGCAGGTTGTCCATGGTGGACATGACGGTGGTGTAGGCGGTCTGCCGGTCACGAGCCAGGTCGTCGAAAATGTCGCGGACGGTGACAACCTCGGCGCGGTTCCACACGCGGTCCATGACGACCGCCTCGAGTTCGCCGAAGCGCCGAACGCGCACAGCCCCGAATCTTACCTGCGCAGCCGGCGGCAATCGTGGGCGATCCGCTCCCCGCGCGCACACAGCATGCCGAAGGTGAAGCCGTCCTCCCCCCCGCAGCGTCCCGCACCGCGGCGCCCATCCCGCGCAGGGCCTGCTCGGCGAGCGCGGTGTCATGATGCTCGCCGAGCAGGTTCTGGATGTGCTTGTAATGCCCGATGGTTCGCTTCGCACGCTTCGGCTTGCCCCGGGCCGGCACAGTTCGGCGGCGCGGCGGCCCAGCGCCGCAGCACCGCCAGAATGGCGTAGCGTTGCGATTTCATCGCCGCCGTCGCCGCTTTGCGCGCCGGGCGCTCGGCGGCGTGCAGATCCTTGCGGATCCGCGACTTGACCGGCCACAGGACCAACTTCCTGGGCAGGCCGTCGACCGCGGCGATGAACCGGTTGCGCTGGACCTGGCAGCCGCGGACCTCGCCCGGCAGCGACGCGAACCACCTCAGCTCAGGGTCCATGTCGCCGATCTCGGGGCGTCGAGCGCCGTGTCGAACACCGGAAGTGTGCTGGCACCCGCCGGATCGCCACCCGCGTGTCGTGGACGGCGTCCTCGCCGAGGTGATGGGCGTTGAAGATACACCTGCTAAACATGCGGCGTTCGCCGGCGGCTACGACTACAGCCAGGTGTCCTGGGTGGTGGTGGTCAGGAACGCTTCCAGGTCGTCACGCCATTGGGCCGGCGTCGTCTTGTCGGGTTCGATGCCGGTGTACTCGCCGCGGTAGAACAGCAGCGGCCGCGGCTTGATCTTGGGCGCCTCCGAGAGCGAACGGACCGCGCCGAACACCACGAAATGATCGCCGCCGTCGTGCACGGAGGCCACGGTGCAGTCGATGAAGGCTAGCGATCCATCGATGATCGGTGAACCGAGTTCCGAAGGGTGCCAGTCGATCCCGGCGAATTTGTCCGGCTCTTTGGACCCGAACCGGGCCGAGACATGCCGTTGCTTCTCGGTCAGCACGTTGACGCAGAACCGGCCACTGGCCTCGATCGCCTGCCAGGATCGGGACACCTTGGTCGGGCAGAACAACACCAGCGGCGGGTCCAGTGACAGTGCGGCGAAGGACTGGCAGGCGAAGCCGACCGGGACCTCGTCGTGCACCGTGGTGATGATCGTGATCCCGGTGCAGAACTGGCCCAGCACCTGCCGGAAGGCCCGTGGATCGATGGAGTCCGCCACAATCAGCCCCGGATCAGCCGCTCATCCCGACCGTGAAGTCGTGGCCCCACAGGCTCACCGCGGTGCTTTCCCGGGCGATCCAGTCGTTGTCGTCGACTTGCCTTCCCTCACAACCGAACTCAACGTCGAAGCCGCCGGGCGTCTTCATGTAGAACGACAGCATCAGGTCGTTGACGTGACGACCCAGGGTCGCCGACATCGGCACCTTGCGGCGCAGGGCCCGGTCCAGGCACAGACCCACGTCGTCGGCGTTCTCGACCTCCATCATCAGGTGCACGATGCCGCTCGGCGTCGGCAGCGGCAGAAACGCCAGGCTGTGGTGGCGCGGGTTGCAGCCGAAGAAGCGCAGCCAGGCCGGCGCCCCGTCGGCGGGCCGGCCTACCACCTGCGGCGGCATCCGCATCGAGTCGCGCAGCGTGAAGCCGAGCACGTCGCGGTAGAAGTGCAAGGCCTCGTCGTCGTCGCGGGTGGAGAGCACCACGTGCCCCAGGCCCTGCTCGCCGGTGACGAACCGGTGGCCGTACGGGCTGACCACGCGGCGGTGCTCGAGCGCGACGCCGTGGAACACCTCCAGGCAGTTGCCGGACGGGTCAGAGAACCGGATCATCTCGGCCACCCGGCGGTCGGCCAGCTCGGCGGCCGTGGCCTCCTTGTAGGGCACCCCCTCCACGTCGAGCCGGTTGCGGATCTCCTGCAGCCCTTCGGCGTTGGCGCACTCCCAGCCGGCCTCCAGCAACCGGTCCTGCTCGGCAGGCACGATCACCAGCCGGGCCGGGAAGTCGTCCATGCGCAGGTACAGCACCCCTTCCGTGGCGCCGCTGCCCTCGACCATGCCGAGGACTTTGAGGCCGTACTCGCGCCAGGCCGCCATGTCGGTGGCCCCGATGCGCAGATAGCCCAGCGACCGGATGCTCATTTCGCGCCTCCCAGGAAATCAACGGTCAGCTTGTTGAACTCGTCGAACTTCTCCACCTGCGCCCAGTGCCCACACTGCCCGAAGACGTGTAGTTGCGCACGCGGAATCGTCTTCAGCGCCACCAGCGCGCCGTCCAGCGGGTTGACGCGGTCCTCGCGCCCCCAGATCAGCAGGACGGGCTGCCGCAGCCGGTACACCTCGCGCCACATCATGCCGAGTTCGGCGTCGGCCCCGGCGAAAGACATGCCCATCGCCCGGGTCGCCGTCAGCGACTCCGGCGTGGCGGCCAGGGCGAATCGCTCGTCGACCAGCTCGGGGGTGATCAGTTTCTGATCGTGGACCATCACCCGCAGGAACGCTTCGAGGTTCTCGCGGGTGGGCTCCATGGAGAACTTGCCCAGCCGCTTGACGCCCTCGGTCGGGTCGGGCGCGAACAGGTTGATGCTCAGCCCGCCGGGGCCCATCAACACGAGGCGGCCGGCCCGGTCGGGATAGTCCAGCGCGAACCGCACCGCCGTGCCCCCACCCAGCGAATTGCCCACCAGCGGAACGCGACCGAGGCCCAACCGGTCGAACAGCCCCTTGAGCGCTCGCGCGGCGTAGCGGTTGAACTGCCCGTGCTCGGGGCGCTTGTCGGAGAGGCCGTAGCCGGGCTGGTCGACGGCCAGCACGTGAAAATGCCGCGCCAGCACCGGAATGTTGCGCGCGAAGTTCGTCCAGCTCGCCGCGCCCGGCCCGCCGCCGTGCAGCAGCACCACGGTCTGGTCGTGGCCGGCACCGGCCTCGTGGTAGTGCAACCGCAGCGGCCCGTCGACGTCCACCTCCACGAACCGCGAGGTGGACTCGAACGTCAACTCCCCCGTGACCGTCATGGCCTAGACCATGGTGTCGCCGGGGGGCAACCCGAACTCGTGGTTGCCGAAGATCACGTACGCGCGCTCGGGGTCGTTGGCGGCGTGCACCCGCCCGGCGTGCGCGTCGCGCCAGAATCGTTGGATCGGAGCGTCACTGGCCAGCGCGGTGGCACCGGAGGCCTCGAACAGCCGGTCGATCGAGGCGATCGAGCGGCCCGTGGCCCGCACCTGGTCGCGGCGAGCCCGGGCGCGCAGCTCGAACGGGATCTCCTTGCCCGCGGCCAACAGCGCGTACTCGTCGCCCACGTTGCCGATCAATTGGCGCCACGCCGCGTCGATGTCGCTGGCCGCCTCGGCGACGCGCACCTTGGCGAACGGGTCGTCCTTGGCCTTCTCCCCAGCGAACGCCGCGCGCACCCGCTTGCCCTGATGCTCCACGTGCGCGCCATAGGCGCCGTAGGCCATCCCCACGATCGGCGCCGAGATGGTGGTGGGATGCATCGTGCCCCAAGGCATCTTGTACACCGGGGCGGTGTTCGTCCGCAGGCCCCCCGCGGTGTGGTCGTTCATCGCCTTGTAGGACAAAAACCGGTGCCGAGGCACGAAGACGTCCTCGACGACCACGGTGTTGCTGCCGGTGCCACGCAACCCGACGACATGCCACACGTCGTCGATGCGGTAGTCGCTGATCGGGATCAAGAAGCTGCCGAAGTCCACCGGCCGGCCGTCCTTGATCACCGGCCCGCCCACGAAGACCCACGTCGCGTGGTCACAACCCGACGACCAGGCCCACGAACCGTTGACCACGTACCCGTCGTCGGTGACCACGCCGGCGCCCATCGGCGCGTACGACGACGAGACCCGCACGTTGGAGTCCTCGCCCCACACGTCCTCCTGGGCCTGCTGATCGAACAGCGCCAGGTGCCAGTTGTGGACACCGATGATCGAGCTCACCCAGCCGGTCGAACCGCACGCGCTCGCCAGCCGGCGGACCGCCTCGTAGAACATGGTGGGGTCGGCTTGCAGCCCGCCCCACTGCTCGGGCTGCAACAAGGTGAAGAAGCCGATGTCCTGAAGGTCCTGCACGGTCTCGGCGGGTAACCGGCGCAGCTCCTCCGTCGCCTGCGCGCGCTCCCGGATCCGCGGCAGCAGATCATCGATGCCGGCCAACACCGACTGCGCATCGCGCTGTTGAATGGACGTCACTTAGGGTGCCTCCTGAGCCAAACTTACGCAGTGGACTTACACCAGAGACTAGAACACGTTCCGATTCGTGTCGAGCAGGGTATTCCTGCGGCTGGTAGCAATAAGGATCGGCTTTTCTGTAACATGTTCTAGTTGCGACGAGAGGGAGGATGGGTCTTGGTCGAGACGAATCTCGACGAGCCACTCGGCGGCCACGTCCTTGAGCTGCAGATCGCCGCGGTGGTCGACGAGACCGACGATGCGCGGTCGCTGGTGTTCGCGGTGCCCGAGGGCTCGAGCATCCCCGCGCAGCGGCTCCGGTATGCGCCGGGGCAGTTCCTGACGCTGCGCGTCCCCAGCGACCGCACCGGCTCGGTGGCGCGCTGCTACTCGCTGTGCAGCTCGCCGTTCACCGACGACGCGCTCGCGGTCACCGTCAAACGGACCGCCGCCGGATACGCGTCCAACTGGCTGTGCGACCACGCGCACGCCGGCATGCGGATCCACGTGCTGGCACCGTCGGGCACCTTCGTGCCCAAGACGCTCGACGATGACTTCCTGCTGCTGGCCGCCGGCAGCGGCATCACGCCGATCATGTCGATCTGCAAGTCGGCCCTGGCCGAGGGCAGCGGGCAGGTGACGCTGCTCTACGCCAACCGCGACGACCGCTCGGTGATCTTCGCCGACACCCTGCGCGAGCTGGCCGGCAAATATCCCGACCGGCTCACGGTCGTGCACTGGCTGGAGACGCTGCAGGGCCTGCCGGACGCGACCGCGCTGGCGAAGCTGGCCGCCCCCTGCGCCGACCGGCCCGCGTTCATCTGCGGACCCGGCCCGTTCATGGACGCGGCGCGGCAGGCCCTCGAGGCGCTGCATGTGCCGGCGCAGCAGATCCACATCGAGGTGTTCAAGTCGCTGGACTCCGACCCGTTCGCGGCGGTCGCACTCGACGATGCCGGCGAGGGCGACGAGCCGCCAGCCACCGCGGTGGTGGAACTCGACGGCGAAACGCACACGGTGTCCTGGCCGCGCAACGCCAAGCTGCTCGACGTGCTGCTCGCCAAAGGTCTGGACGCCCCGTTCTCCTGCCGGGAGGGCCACTGCGGCGCGTGCGCGTGCACCCTGCGCGGCGGCAAGGTCACCATGGAGGTCAACGACGTCCTCGAGCAGCAGGATCTCGATGAGGGCCTGATCCTGGCCTGTCAATCCCTCCCGGAATCTGATTCGGTGGAAGTCACCTACGACGAATAGGCGCGGGATTACATTCACCGTGAAATCGGTCAACCCGGGAAGGGGCATCATGAAGCGGCTGATGACGGGATTCGCAGTCATCGCAACCGCGCTGGCGTTCCTGCCCGCTCCCCTCGCACCGATGGCCCGGGCGGCGGCCAACACCGCCACGACCCTGTTCCCGCTCGACGGCCCCAACCAGCTCGAGACGCACACCTTCCTCAACTGTTTCTCCTCCGATGGGCACTGCGACTTCACCGCCGGCGCCGACATGCGCACGCCCGACGGCGTCACCGGCTTCCCGCCCGGACTGTGGGCCCGCCAGACCACCGAGATCCGGTCCCCGAACCGGATGGCTTACCTCGACGCGCACGCCGACGGCGAGCACGAGCGGGTCATGAAGGCCATGGGCACCGACGAGATCACCGACGTCTATTTCGGTGAGGGGCCGCCGGACAAGTACCAGACGACCGGCCGCATCGACTCCACCGACTGGTCGACCGGCCGGCCCAAAACCGACGTCAGCGTGATCGTCTGCACCCACATGCAGGTCGTCTACCCCGGCGTCAACATCACCTCGCCCAGCACCTGCGCGCAGACGACGTTCTCCTAGGAGTTCTTTTCCGGATTACCCCGGTGCGGCGCCTCGGCCGCGGGCCGACCTACCCGCTTCGGGTCAGCGCGCGGCGGTGGCGTGTAGCCGCTCTCCCGGAAACCCCTCGGGTTCAACCGGCTTGGCCGCGCCCAACTCCCGCGTCAGGAAGCCGGTGAGTTCTCCGATCGCGCTCATCAACGGGGCCGGGAACACGATGGTGGTGTTCTTCTCCACGCCGAGTTCGAGCAAGGTCTGCAGGTTGCGCAGCTGCAGCGCCAGCGGGTGCCGCATCATCGTGTCGGAGGCGTCGCCGAGCGCGGCGGCGGCGCGCGCCTCTCCTTCGGCGGCAATTATTTTGGCCCGCTTCTCCCGCTCGGCCTCGGCCTCGCGAGCCATCGCGCGCTTCATGCTGTCGGGCAGCTGGATGTCCTTGAGCTCCACCAGGGTGACCTCCACGCCCCACTCGACGGTGGTGGTGTCGAGGATCTGGCGGATGCTGCCGTTGATCTTCTCCGTCTGGGCCAGCACCTCGTCGAGGGAGTGCTGCCCGACGACGTTACGCAGCGTGGTCTGAGCGATCTGATCGATCGCGGCGCGGACGTTTTCGATGACCACGACGGACTTGCGGGCATCGATCACCCGGAAGTAGGCGACCGCGGCGATGTCGACGCTGACGTTGTCCCGGGTGATGATGCCCTGGGACTGGATCGGCATCGTCACGATGCGCATCGAGACCCGCCACAGCCGGTCGATGACCGGAACGATGAACCGCAACCCGGGTTCGCGGACACCGATCACCCGGCCGAGACGGAAGTGCACGCCGCGCTCGTACTGCTGCACCACCCGGACCGACGCGGCGAGCAACAGCATGCCCACGAAGACGACGATCGCGGTGGCGACCATTGCGTCATAGCTCACAAGCATCAACGCTAGAAGCTCCGCCGCCGGCCGTCAGCAGCCACAAGTCCCGAGCCGCATGGCCGAAAGGCCCTCGCCGTCAGCGGGGCAGCCCGAGCAGCCGCTCGGCGGCGACGGTGAGCAGGATCTGCTCGGTACCGCCGGCGATCGTCAGGCAGCGGGTGTTGAGGAAGTCGAACACCGCCTGGTTGTGGACCAGCCCGCCGCCCTCGCTCACGTCCATCATGTATTCGGCCAGCGCCTGCCTGTAGCGCACCCCGATGAGCTTGCGCACGCTGGACTGAGCCCCGGGGTCCTGGCCGCCCACGGCGAGCTGCGCGATGCGCTGGTCCAGCAGCGCGCCCGTCTGGGCCAGGACGATGAGCCGCGCCAGCCGGTCCTGCTGGGCCGCGTCGAGATCGAGCCGGGCCAGCACCTCGAGCAGCTCTTCCATCGGGTTGCCCAGGGCGGTACCGGTGGCCATCGCCACGCGCTCGTTGGCCAGCGTGGTGCGCGCCAGCCGCCAGCCGTCGTTCACGGCGCCGACCACCATCTCGTCGGGCACGAACACGTTGTCCAGGAACACCTCATTGAACAGTGAGTCGCCGGTGATCTCGCGCAACGGCCGGATCTCGATGCCGGGCGATTTCATGTCGACCAGGAAGTAGGTGATGCCCTTGTGTTTCGGGGCGTCCGGGTCGGTGCGCGCCAGGCACACGCCCCAGCGCGCCTTGTGCGCAGCCGAGGTCCACACCTTCTGCCCGGTCAGCAGCCAGCCGCCCTCGCCCCTTACCGCCTTGGTGCGCAGCGAGGCCAGGTCGGAGCCGGCGCCCGGCTCGGAAAACAGTTGACACCAGAGGAATTCGCCGCGCAGCGTGCCCGGCACGAAACGTTCGATCTGCTCCGGCGTGCCGTGTTCGAGGATGGTCGGCGCCGCCCACCAGCCGATCACCAGGTCGGGACGCGCCACGCCGGCCGCCGCCAACTCCTGGTCGATCAGCAGCTGTTCGGCCGGCGAGGCGCCGCGCCCGTAGGGCGGCGGCCAGTGCGGCGCCTGCAGGCCGGCCTCGGCCAGCGCCACCTGACGCTTCTCCTCGGGCAGCGCGGCGACGTCGGCGACGGCCGCGGCGATCTCGGGCCGCAAACCCTCGACGTCGGTGAGGTCGATGCCCAGGCGGCGGCGCACACCGCCCTGGGTCAGCGCGCTGATGCGGCGCAGCCAGCGTTCGGTGCCGCCGAGGAACCGGCCGCTGCTGTGCGCCCGGCGCAGGTACAGGTGCGCGTCGTGCTCCCAGGTGCAGCCGATGCCGCCGAGCACCTGGATGCAGTCCTTGACGTTGGCCTTCGCGGCGGTGATACACGTGCTCGCCGCCAGGGCCGCCGCGATCGCGAACTGGGCCGCATCAGGGTCCCCGGCGGCGCACGCGGCGTCGGCGGCGGCCACCTCGGCCTGCTCGGCGCGGCACAGCATCTCCGCGCATAGGTGCTTGACGGCCTGGAAGCTGCCGATCGGCTTGCCGAACTGCTCGCGCACCTTGGCGTAGGCGACCGCGGTGTCCAGCGACCACCGGGTCACGCCGGCCAATTCGGCGGCCAGCACCGTCGCGGCCAGTTCCTCGACGCGACCCTCCGGCACCTCGAGCACGGTGACGGGCGCCGACGTCAGCACCACCCTGGCCAGCGGCCGGGAGAAGTCGGCGGCCCGCAGCGGGTCGAGCCGCACGCCCTCGCCGGCGGCGTCGATCAACAGCCACTTCCCGTCGGCCGGGGCCAGCAGCAGGCCGCCCGACGCGGCGCCGGACACCAGCGGCAGGATTCCCGACGCCGTCACGCCGTCGAAGCGCAGATCGCCTTCGAGCGCCAGGCCGGCGAAGCGCTCGCCGGAGGCGAGCTCCGCCAGCACTTCGGGCTCGGGCACGACCAGCGTGGCCAGCGCGGTGGTCGCGACCGGCCCGGGCACCAGCGCCTTGGCCGCCTCTTCGACCATCGCGCACAGGTCCTCGATGCTGCCGCCCGCTCCCCCGCATTCCTCGGCGACGGCCACGCCGAAGATGCCGAGGTCGGCCAGGCCCGCGAACACCGGCCGCCAGGCGTCGGCGCTGCCCTGCTCGACGGCGCGGATCGCCGCGGTCCCGCCCGGCCCCGAACTCGAGTTGCGGGCCCAGTCGCGCACCAACTCCCGCGCCGCGAACTGCTCGTCGGTGACGGTCGCTACCACGTGTGAGCCCTCCGTGTCATGTTCCGGGGTGACGAATCCGGCGTTGACCGACGGTCCGCATTGTCCGATTCCTCCGCGGGTTGCTGCGCAACCCGCATCGTCATCAGACTAGAACGTGTTCTAATAGTGCCAGCGATCGACCGTCAAGTAAAACTGCATTACAGCAGCACACGTGGCTGTCCCGGCGGTACGGAGGTGGGAAATTCACACTCAGCGTGCGTATCGTTTGCAAGCGAACCGCCCACGGGAGGAGCGATCCGTCAGATGCCAGCCAACACGAACTCGGGCCGAGTGTCCGACTCGCAGCCGCGCGAGGTCATGAACGTGGCGGTCCTGGCCGAGTCCGAACTCGGTTCGGAGGCGCAGCGGGAGCGCCGCAAGCGCATCCTCGACGCCACGATGGCCATCGCGTCCAAGGGCGGCTACGAGGCGGTCCAGATGCGGGCGGTCGCGGACCGCGCCGACGTCGCGGTGGGGACGCTGTACCGGTACTTCCCCTCGAAGGTGCACCTGCTGGTGTCGGCGCTGGGCCGGGAATTCAGCCGCATCGACGCCAAGACCGACCGCTCCGCGGTGGCCGGGGCCAGTCCGTTCCAGCGGCTGAACTTCATGATCGGCAAGCTCAACCGGGCGATGCAGCGCAACCCGCTGCTCACCGAGGCTATGACCCGCGCCTACGTCTTCGCCGACGCGTCCGCCGCCAGCGAGGTCGACCAGGTTGAGAAGCTCATCGACTCGATGTTCGCCCGGGCCATGGCCGACGGCGAACCCACCGAGGACCAGTACCACATCGCCCGGGTGATCTCGGACGTGTGGCTGTCGAACCTGCTGGCGTGGCTCACCCGGCGCGCTTCGGCGACCGACGTCAGCAAGCGCCTCGACCTGGCGGTGCGACTGCTGATCGGCGACACCGAACGGGCCCCTTAGCCGGGAGGTCCGACGGTCCGGCCCCGGATCAGCTCGGTGTCCAGCAGGTCGATGACCGGCAGCCCCGTGCGCGGTGGCCGCAGCAGGAGTTCACCGGCGCGACGGCCCTTGCGCAGGCTCGGCTGCACCATCGTGGTCAGGCCCCGGCTGATCGCCTCGGGCACCCCGTCGAACCCGGTGACGCTGATCTGGCCGGGCACGTAGATGCCGCGCGCCCGAAGGTAATCCATGGCCGACAGGGCCAAGACGTCCGCGGTGCACATCAGCGCGGTGATCCGCGGATTGGCCTCGAGCGCCACCCGCGCGGCGTCGCCGCCCGACTCGGGCAGGTGCTCGTAGCTTTCCACCACGGTCAGCGACTCCGGGTCCACACCGGCGTCGCTCATGGCCTCCCACACGCCGAGGATGCGTTCGCGCTGCACGTCGAAGGCCGGTGAGCGCAGCCGGTCGGCGTCTACCAGGCCCTGCCGGCGGTCCCGGCTCAGCCGCATGGTCAGCAACCCGATCTCGCGATGACCCAGCCCCACCACGTACTCGGCGAGCTCGCGCATCGCCGCCCGGTCGTCGATGCCCACCCGGGACACCCCCGACAAACCCTTGGGCTGGTCGACCACCACCACGGGTAGGCGGCGCTGCAGCACCACCTGCAGGTAGGGATCGTCGTCGCAGACCGAATACACCACGAAGCCGTCCACACCGGCGGCCAGCACCGCGGCGGTGCCGTCCTGCAGGCTGCGGGTGGGGCCGACGGCCACCAGCAGCAGGCCCTGCCCCAGCTCCTCGCACGACTGCGCGACTCCCGCGACCAGGTCCCGCGCCGCCGGGTCGCTGAAGAAGTACGTCAGCGGTTCGGCCATCACCAGGCCGACGGCGCCGGCCTTGCGCGTGCGCAACGATCGCGCGACCGGGTCGGGTCCCGGGTAGCCCAGCCGCTTCGCCGCGGCCAGCACGCGTTCGCGCAGGTCGGCGGAGAGCTGATCCGGCCGGTTGAAGGCGTTGGAGACGGTTGTGCGCGAGACCTTGAGGTCGTCCGCCACCGAGGCCAGAGTGGCGCGCCGGCGCGGGGTGGGGCTCACGCTCGGTGAGGCTACAGCGGATCGCCGTCGGCGCCTACGAGGCTCCGCGACGCCACTTTGAAGTGGAAACGATTTTCATTAGTATTATTGGGTCGGCCGATCAGGCCACGAAGAACGCCCGGGACGCCCAGCGCCGACGGGACACACACGGCAGGAGTTCACGTGCGCCGTCGCTGGCGATCGGTCTTGTCGATCGCCCTCGCCGGCGCCACGGCCCTCACCGGCTGCGCGTCTCCCGGGCACCCGCACGCGCACACGGTGGTTGCGTCCACCGACGTATGGGGCAGCGTGGCGCAGGCGGTCGCGGGCCGCCATGTCGCCGTCACGTCCCTCCTGAGCGGCGCCGACGCCGATCCCCACGCGTACCGGTTGACCCCCTCGGACGCCGCCGCAATCGCCGACGCCGCCCTGGTCGTCTACAACGGCGGCGGTTACGACCCCTGGGTGAACCCGGCGCTGGCCGGGCGTCCGCGCGTCGCGGCCGTCGACGCCTATTCGTTCGCGGCGTCCCCGGCGCCGGACCGGCAACCACCCGACGAGCACGTCTTCTACGACATGGATGTCGCCAGGTCGGTCGCCGTGGCCATCGCCGACCGGCTAGCGGCCATCGACCCGCCAAACGCCGCCGACTACCGCGCCAACGCCGCCCGGTTCTGCCGCGCGGCCGACGGCATCGCCATCTCCGAGCACGCCATCGCCAGCGCGTACCCCGGTGCCGCGGTCGTCGCGACCGAACCGGTGGTGCATTACCTGCTGACCGCCTCGGGCCTGGTGGATCGGACCCCCGCCGCGTTCACCGCGGCCAACGAGGCCGAAACCGATCCCACGCCGGCCGACATGGCATCGGTCCTCGGCCTCATCGAGCACCGGGAGGTCTCGGCGCTGCTGATCAACCCGCAGACGTCGACGCCCGCGGTCGACGGCCTGCGACAGGCCGCACGGCGGGCGGGCGTGCCGGTCACCGAGGTGACCGAGACCCTGCCGGAGCACACCGACTACCTGACCTGGCAGCGTGACACGGTCAACCAGCTGCTCGCCGCCCTGCGCACCAACCGGCGGGCGCAGCCGTGAGCGTGCAAGCGGCCCCAGCCGTCGGCCACCCCGTGCCCACGGTCCGCATGATCGGCGCCCGGCTGGCGTTCGGTGACCGCACGCTGTGGGACCGCCTGGACCTGTCGGTGTCCAAGGGTGAGTTCATCGCGGTGCTGGGCCCCAACGGCAGCGGGAAAACGTCGCTACTCAAGGTGCTGCTCGGGCAGCTGCCGCTCAGTGGCGGCACGGTGCTGGTGGACGGCAGGCCCGTCACCGCCGGCAGCGACCGGGTCGGATACGTGCCGCAACATCGTCCGCTCGACCGTGACGTGATGCTGCGCGGTCGCGACCTGGTCCGGCTGGGCGCCGACGGGCGCCGCTGGGGCGTCGCCCCGCTGCGGTCGGCCGGGCGGGCCCGTCGCCGTGCGGCCGTCCGACGCGCGCTGCGCCAGGTCAACGGCGAGCATCTGGCCGACGCCCGCGTCGGCGTGCTCTCGGGCGGTGAACTACAACGGCTGCGGATCGCGCAGGCGCTGGTCAGCGACCCGGCGTTGCTGCTGTGCGACGAACCGCTGCTCACCCTGGACCCGGCCAACGCCAAACTGGTGGCGGCGCTGATTGACCGCCGCCGCCGGGACGCCGCGACCACCGTCATCGTCGTCACCCACGAGGTCAATCCGATCCTGCCGTACGTGGACCGGGTCCTGTACCTGGTCGACGGCCGCTTCGGGATCGGCAGCGTCGAGCAGGTTATGACCACCGAGACGCTGTCGGCGCTGTACCGGGCCGACATCGAGGTGGTGCAGGTCAAAGGAGGCTACGTGGTGGTGGGCGAGCCGATCGACGGGCACCTCCGGTGAACCACCGCCTCGCCGACGTGCTGGGCCACCTGTTCTCCTTCGACGTCACCGCCCACCTGCTCAGCCACGACTTCGTCCGGCAGGCGCTGCTGGCGGCCGCCCTGCTGGGACTGGTGGCCGGACTGATCGGACCGTTCGTCGTCATGCGCCAGATGTCGTTCGCGGTGCACGGATCCAGCGAACTGTCGCTGACGGGCGCCGCGTTCGCGCTGCTGGTCGGCGCCCCCGTGAGCGTGGGCGCGCTGGCCGGCAGCGCTTTGGCCGCCGCGCTGTTCGGGATCCTCGGCCAGCGCGTCCGGGAACGCGACTCGGTGATCGGGGTGGTGCTGGCGTTCGGGATGGGGCTGGCGGTGCTGTTCGTCTACCTTTACCCGGGCCGGAGCGGCACCAGCTTCGCGTTGCTGACCGGCCAGATCGTCGGCGTCGGCTACACCGGCCTGGCCATGCTGGCACTGGTGTGCCTGCTGGTCGCCGCGGTGCTGGCGGCGTGCTACCGCCCGTTGTTGTTCGCCACCGTCGACCCGGAGGTGGCGGCCGCGCGGGGTGTGCCGGTCCGCGCGCTGGGCGTCGTGTTCGCCGCCCTGGTCGGCGTGGTGGCGGCCCAGGCGGTGCAGATCGTCGGGGCGCTGCTGGTGATGGCGCTGCTCATCACCCCGGCGGCCGCGGCGGTCCGGGTGGTCGCCTCGCCGGCCGCCGCGATCGCGGTCTCGGTGGTCTTCGCCGAGATTTCCGCCGTCGGGGGCATCGTGCTCTCGCTGGCGCCCGGCGTCCCCGTCTCGGTCTTCGTCGCAACCATCTCGTTCGTGATCTACCTGCTGTGCCGGCTACTCGGGCGACGCCGCTATCCGTCGCTTCCCTAAGCTGGGCACGTGGCCCGAATCGACCTGAACGCCGACCTGGGCGAGGGTTTCGGTGTCTGGCGTCTCGGCGACGACGAGGCGATGCTCGAGATCGTCACGAGCGCCAACGTGGCGTGCGGATTCCATGCGGGCGATCCCGCCGGCCTGTTGCAGGTGTGCCGGTCGGCCGCCGAGCGCGGGGTGCGCATCGGGGCCCAGGTGAGCTACCGCGACCTCGCCGGGTTCGGCAGGCGTTTCATCGACGTCGACGCCGAGGAACTGCTCGCCGACGTGGTCTATCAGATCGGCGGGTTGCAGGCGATCGCCCAGGCGTGCGGTTCGACGGTGTCCTACGTCAAACCCCATGGCGCGCTGTACAACACGATCGTCGCCAATCGTGAGCAGGCTGCCGCCGTGGCGGCGGCGGTACACCTGGTGGACGCCGGCCTGCCGGTGCTGGGCATGGCCGGTTCGGCCTTCTTCGAGGAGGCGGCCCGCCTCGGCCTGCGCACGGTCGCCGAGGCTTTCGCCGACCGCGCCTACCACCCGGACGGCAGCCTGGTCTCCCGTCGGGAACGCGGTGCCGTGCTCGACGACCCGGCGGCGATCGCCGAGCGCGTCGCGACCATGGTGACCTCGGGCCACGTCACCGCGATCGACGGCGCCCGTGTCGCCGTCGACGTGGAATCGGTTTGCGTGCACGGGGATTCGCCCGGCGCGGTGCGGATCGCCACCGCGGTGCGTGACCGGCTGCGGGCCGCCGGCTCCGACATCAGGTCGTTCTGCTGATGCGGCTGCGGCTCGGCCGGCCCGATATCGCGCGGTATGCGGACCGCTTCGACGTGCCCGCCGCCGAATCCGGGCTCTCGGTGACCTGGCTGGGCGTGTCGACGCTGCTGGTCGACGACGGGTCGTCCGCGCTGATGACCGACGGGTACTTCTCCCGGCCTCCCCTGGCGCGGGTCGCCGCGGGCACCGTGGCACCGGCACCGGCGCGCGTCGACGGCTGCCTCGCCCGCGCCAGGGTGTCCCGGCTCGCGGCGGTCATCCCGGTGCACACCCACATCGACCACGTCCTGGACTCCGCCCTGGTCGCCGACCGCACCGGCGCGCAGCTGGTCGGCGGGCGATCGGCGGCCAATGTCGGGCGGGGGTACGGCCTGGCACCGAACCGGCTGGTCGTCGCGGTCGACGGCGAACCGATCCGGTTGGGCGCCTACGACGTCACGCTGGTCCGGTCGCGGCACTGCCCGCCCGACCGGTTTCCCGGGGTGATCGATGCGCCGCTGACCCCGCCGGTGCGCGCGTCGGCCTACCGCTGCGGAGAGGCATGGTCGGCGCTGGTGCACCACCTGCCGTCTGGCCGGCGGCTGCTGATCCAGGGCAGCGCCGGCTTCGTCGAGGGCGCGCTGGCCGGCCAGAGCGCGGACGCGGTCTACCTCAGCGTCGGCCAGCTCGGCCTTCAGCCTCGGTCCTACCTCGTCGACTACTGGACGCAGACCGTGCGCGCGGTGGGCGCGCGCAGGGCGATCCTGGTCCACTGGGACGACTTCTTCCGCCCACTGTCCAAGCCGTTGCGCGCCCTGCCCTATGCGGGCGACGACCTGGACGTATCCATCCGAATTCTCGACGAACTGGCCGCACGGGACGGCGTCGCGCTGCACCTGCCCACGGTGTGGCGGCGCGAGAACCCGTGGGCGTGAGACGGATCGAATCGTGATGCTGGCCCTTTCGCTGTTGCTGCTCGCTGTCGTCCTCGGGTTCGCCGTGCTGCGCCCGTCGGGTTGGCCGGAGGCTTTCGCGGCGGTCCCAGCGGCCGCCATCCTCGTCGGGGCCGGCGCGATCTCGGTGCACCAGGCGGTGCGGCAGGTCGCCGACCTGTCCGGTGTGGTGGCGTTCCTGGGGGCGGTGCTGGTGCTCGCCAAACTGTGCGACGACGAGGGCCTGTTCGAGGCCGCGGGTGCGGCGATCGCGCGGGTACGCGTCGGGTCGCACGGGCTGCTGCGCCAGGTGTTCGTCATTGCCTCGACCATCACCGCCGTGCTGAGCCTGGACGCCACCGTGGTGCTGCTGACGCCGGTGGTGCTAGCCAGCGTGCGCCTGCTGCGCACGCCGGTGCGCCCCTACGCCTACGCCACCGCTTCCCTGGCCAACGCCGCGTCGTTGCTGCTGCCGGTGTCGAACCTGACCAATCTGCTGGCCTTCCACGTGGCGGACATCTCGTTCACCAGGTTCGCCCTGGTGATGGCGTTGCCCTGGCTGGTCACCATCGCCGTGGTGTACGCGGTCTTCCGCTGGTTCTTCGCGGCGGACCTGCGCGTCACACCCCAACCCGAGGAACGCGATCCGGCGCCGCGCCCGCCGGTTTTCGTATTGGTGGTGGTGGGGCTGACGCTGGCCGGGTTCGCGGTCGGCCAGTCGGTCGGGGTGGCCCCGGCGTGGGTGGCGCTGGCCGGCGCCTCGGTGCTGGCGATGCGCAGCCTCGGTCGCGGGCACACCTCGGTGGTCGAGATCGTGGGCTCGGCGAGCGTGTCGTTCCTGGTGTTCGTGCTGGGGCTCGGCGTGGTGGTGCACGCGGTCATGCTCAACGGGATGGATGCCGCCATGTCCCATGTGCTGCCGTCCGGTTCGGGTCTCGCTGCGCTGCTGGCGATCGCCGCGGTGGCCGCGGTGCTGGCCAACATCGTCAACAACCTGCCGGCGACGCTGGTGTTGTTGCCGCTGGTGGCGCCCGCCGGGCCGGTCGCCGTGCTCGCGGTGCTGCTCGGGGTCAACATCGGCCCCAATCTGACCTACGTCGGCTCGCTGTCGAACCTGTTGTGGCGCGGCGTGTTGCGCCGTCACGATGTCGAATTCGGGGTCGGGGAGTACAACCGCCTCGGGCTGTGCACCGTTCCGGTGAGCCTGGTGGCGGCCGTGGTCGCCCTGTGGGCGAGTGCGCGGCTGCTGGGCCTCTAGTTCCGGTGGTAGGCCGGCGGCAGCGGCATACCGAGCCCGGCCATTACGCTGCGCGCCAGCGTCGGGTAGTCGGTGATCAGCCCGTCGACCCCGTCGGCGATCTGATCGCGCATGTCGGCGGCGTCGTCGACGGTCCACGGAATGACCCTGAGCCCCAACGCGTGCGCGCGGTCCACGAAGGCTTTGTCCACCAGCGTGTAGTCCGGCGAGGCGGTGTCTGCACCGACCAGCATCGCCCCGACGAGAGGATCCCCGACGAAGGCTGGGTCGACGCCGTTCAACCACGGCGAATCCGGTACCCACGTCGTGTGGTCCCACAACGCCGCCAGGGGAATCAACGGGTCGGCCCGGCGCACCAGCGGTAGCGTCCGCCAGTCGAAGCTCTGTATCTCCACGCGATCGGCCTTGCCCGCCGCCCGGACCGCGGCCAGTATCACGTCGACGAACTGCTGGGGGTCGGCCGAATCCGCGGGCCGGTCGGCCTCCACCTTGGTCTCGATGTTGTAGCGGATGTCGGCGCGGTAGGAATCGGCGAGCGCGAACACCTCCGGCAGGACCGCTATCCTGTTGCCCCGCAAAACTTCCGCGTCGGGAAAATCGGGGAGCCGCTTGCCGCAGTCCAGGGTGCGGATCTGCGCCAGCGTCAGGTCGTGCACCAGCTTGCCGACGTAGGGGTACCGGGGGTCGTGCGGGAACGCGGCCGCGGTGTCCGAGCACTTCTCGGGCTCGATCGTCGCGTCGTGCCACACCAGCGGCTGCCCGTCTTCGGTGAGGACGATGTCGAATTCGAGGGTGGTGACGCCTAATTCGATCGACTTGGCGAACGCCCGCAGCGATTCCTCGGTGGTCTCGCCGCGCCCGCCGCGGTGCGCCTGCAGATCGAAGCCGGGCGGTTGCGCGGAGGCCGTTGGGGCCAGGAGCGTCACTGCCGCCAGCAGCGCACCCCATGTGCGCGAGCAGACGCAGAATCGCCGGGAAACTGCCCGTTTTGGGCGATTCTGCGTCTGCTCGGCCAAAGAGGCTAGCTCCTGCGCTGGCGGGCTATCTCGGCGAGCACCACCCCGGCGGCCACCGAGGCGTTCAGTGACTCGGTATCGCCGGCCATCGGGATCGACACCACCTCGTCACAGTTCTGCCGCACCAGCCGCGAAAGTCCCTTGCCTTCCGAGCCGACGACCACCACCAGCGGGTCGGTGCCGTCCAGGCCGTCGAGCGCGGTGTCGCCACCGGCGTCCAGGCCGACGACTCGCAGTCCCTTGTCGGCCCAATCCTTCAGCGTCCTGGTGAGATTGGTGGCCCGCGCCACCGGAATGCGGGCCGCCGCGCCGGCGCTGGTGCGCCAGGCCACCGCCGTCACCGACGCCGATCGCCGCTGCGGGATCAGCACGCCGTGGCCGCCGAACGCCGCCACCGAACGCACGATGGCGCCCAGGTTGCGCGGATCGGAGATGTTGTCCAGCGCGACCAGCAGCGCCGGCGGCGAGCCGAGGGCGTCGGCGAGCAGGTCGGCGGGGTGGGCGTAGTCGTACGGCGGCACCTGCAACGCGATGCCCTGGTGCAGGTGGTTGGCGGTCATGCGGTCCAGGTCCGAGCGCGGCACCTCGAGGATCGAGATCCCCGAATCCGCGGCCCGCGCAACCGATTCGGTAAGCCGCTCGTCGGCTTCGACGCCCAGGGCGACGTAGAGCGCGGTCGCCGGCACACCGGCGCGCAGACACTCCAGCACCGGGTTGCGGCCGAGCACCGTCTCGGTCTCGTCGGCTTTACCCCGCGCGGGCCTGCGCGGCTGGGCCTGCTGCGTGCGCTTGGCGGCGGGATGATTGGGCCGCATGTGCGCCGGCGGTGTGGGCCCGCGTCCCTCGAGCGCGCGGCGACGCTGGCCGCCCGACCCGACCGTCGGCCCCTTCTTGGTTCCCGACTTGCGCACCGCGCCGCGGCGCCGCGAGTTGCCGGCCATTTACCTGCTCCCGTCGCCGCGCAGCGACCACTGCGGCCCGTCCGCGGTGTCGGTGACCTCGACACCGGCCTCGTTGAGCCGATCGCGGATCTCGTCGGCCAGGGCCCAGTCGCGCTCCTGACGGGCCCGTTGCCGGTGCTCCAGTTCGGCGCGCACCAGCACGTCGACGGCGGCCAGCGCCGCCGAGGTCTCGTCGCGGGTTTCCCAGCGTTCGTCGAGCGGGTCGCAGCCCAGGATGCCCATCATCGCGCGGATCGCGCCGGCGTGCTCGAGCGCACCTTCGTGATCGCCGGCATCGAGCGCCCGGTTGCCTTCCGCGCGGGCGTGATGGATTTCGGCCAGGGCGACGGGAACCGCCAGGTCGTCGTCGAGTGCCGCGGCGAACCGTGGGGTCCATTCGCCCGGCTCGACGGCACCGACCCGGGCGCGGACGCGGTGCAGGAACTCCTCGACCCCGACATAGGCTTTGACCGCGTCCTGCAGGGCGGTCTCGGAGAACTCCAGCATCGACCGGTAGTGCGCGCTGCCCAGGTAGTAGCGCAGTTCGGCCGGGCGGACCCGCTGCAGCATCGCCGGTATCGACAACACGTTGCCCAGCGACTTGCTCATCTTCTCCCCACCCATCGTCACCCAGCCGTTGTGCAGCCAGTAGCGGGCGAACCCGTCGCCGGCCGCGCGGCTCTGCGCGATCTCGTTCTCGTGGTGGGGAAAAACCAGATCCATTCCGCCGCAGTGGATGTCAAATTCCGCGCCGAGGTAGGTATGCGCCATCGCCGAGCATTCCAGGTGCCAGCCCGGGCGGCCGCGGCCCCAGGGCGTGGGCCACGACGGCTCGCCGGGCTTGGCGCCCTTCCAGAGGGTGAAGTCGCGCGGGTCCCGCTTGCCGGTGGCCGCGCCCTCACCCTGGTGGACGTCGTCGATCCGGTGCCCGGACAGCTGCCCGTACTCGGGGTAGCTGAGCACGTCGAAGTAGACGTCCCCGCAGGCGGCGTAGGCGTGCCCCGTCTCGATCAGGCGCTGCATCAGCTCGACCATCTGGGTGATGTGCCCGGTCGCCCGGGGCTCCGCGGACGGCGGCAAGACGTCCAGCGCGTCGTAGGCCGCGGTGAACGCGCGCTCGTAGGTGGCCGCCCATTCCCACCACGGCCGGCCAGCCGCGGCGGCCTTGTTGAGGATCTTGTCGTCGATGTCGGTCACGTTGCGGATGAACGCCACGTCGTAGCCGCGGGCGATCAGCCAGCGGCGCAGGATGTCGAAGGCCACCCCGCTGCGCACGTGCCCGATGTGCGGCTGACCCTGGACGGTGGCGCCGCACAGGTAGATCGAAACGTGGCCCGCGCGCAACGGAACAAAGTCACGCACGGCGCCGGCCGCCGTGTCGTGTAGCCGCATGCGGGCGCGATCGGTCACGACGTGCCAGCTTACCTGCTGGTTACGGCCGCCCCGCCCGCAGCGGGCGCTACCCGATCGGGACCACCAACGCGGTGGCGACGGCGGCCAGACCCTCGCCGCGGCCGGTCAGGCCCAGCCCGTCGGTGGTCGTCGCCGACACCGACACCGGCGCCCGCAGCAGACCCGACAGCACCTGCTGCGCCTCGGCGCGGCGCGGGCCGATCTTCGGCCGGTTGCCGATCACCTGCACCGCGGCGTTGCCCACCCGGAAGCCGTGGCGCGAGATCAGGTCGGCGACGTGGGTTAGCATGTCGGCGCCGCTGACATCCTTCCAGCGCGGATCGTCGACACCGAACACGGCGCCGATGTCGCCCAGCCCCGCCGCCGACAGCACCGCGTCGCAGAGCGCGTGCGCCCCGACGTCGCCGTCGGAGTGGCCGGCGCAGCCGTCGGCGTCCGGGAACAACAGCCCGACCAGCCAGCAGGGGCGCCCGGGCTGGATCGGGTGGACGTCGGTCCCCAGACCGACGCGGGGCAGCTGGGTCATCGGCGCACGATCGCCTCGGCCAGCAACAGATCGAGCTGGGTGGTGATCTTGAACGCCAGCGGGTCACCGTCGACCACCTGAACCTGGCCGCCGACATGCTCGACGAGGGACGCGTCGTCGGTGAAGCCGCCGGCGCCCCCGCTACCCCGAACGGCCCGATAGGCGCGCAACAGCAGGTCGGTGGCGAACCCCTGCGGCGTCTGCACGGCTCGCAGCCCGGCCCGCTCCGGGGTGCCCAGTACCACCCCGTTGGCGTCCACGGCCTTGATGGTGTCGTGCAAAGGCAGCGCCGGCACGACCGCGGGATGGCCGGCGCGCAGCGCCTCGACCACGCGCACGATCAGTGTGGGCGGTGTGAGCGCGCGGGCGGCGTCGTGCACCAGCACGTAGTCCGGGTGATCCGACTCGTCGAGGGCCGACAGCGCCAAGCGCACCGACTCGTAGCGGTCGGCTCCGCCGGCCACGACGGTGGCCCGCCCGGCCAGCGACTGTCCGGCCTGGTCGACACGGTCGGGGGGGACGGCCGCGACCACCCGGTCGACGACCCCCGACTCCAGCAGGCCGGTGACGGCGCGTTCCAGCAGGGTGCGCCCGTCGACCTCACAGAATGCCTTCGCAATGCCGGCGGCCAACCGTTGGCCGGAGCCCGCCGCCGGGACAACCGCGACCACCACAGCCACGGCCTTCAGGAAGCGGCGGCAAGAACCTCGTCGAGGATGGTCTCGGCCTTGGCGTCGTCGGTGCTCTCCGCGAGCGCCAGTTCGCCGACCAGAATCTGCCGAGCCTTGGCCAGCATGCGCTTCTCGCCGGCGGACAGCCCGCGCTCCTGGTCGCGCCGCCACAGGTCGCGCACCACCTCGGCGACCTTGTTGACGTCGCCGGAGGCGAGCTTCTCGAGGTTGGCCTTGTACCGGCGGGACCAGTTGGTCGGCTCCTCGGTGTGGGGGGCCCGCAGCACCTGGAAGACCTTGTCGAGGCCTTCCTGTCCGACGACATCGCGGACGCCGACGTACTCGGCGTTATCCGCGGGAACTCGAACTGTCAGGTCGCCCTGCGCCACTTTCAAGACGAGATACTCTTTTTGTTCCCCTTTGATGGTCCGGGTTTCGATCGCCTCGACTAACGCAGCACCGTGGTGGGGGTAGACAACGGTGTCGCCGACCTTGAAGATCATCTGATTCGAGCCCCTTTCGTTACTTCATCCTAACACGGCGGCCCAACACGCGCGAAGCAACAGTGCAGGTCAGAGGCACAACACGCGTAGGTTAGGGGTTGACAGGAGGAGCAAGACGTGCAATGGGACACACATCCATCTCCTCGTTTTTACCCTTTAGGTAGTCTACCGGAGGCCCGTTACGCAGGTCACCCCGCCCGTCCTGCGCCCCGCGCTACCGCGGTCGGCGGGTTCCTACTACTCTGCATAGTTGCAAAGGCGAATGCGCATCGTTGCCAAGTCGAACCGGCCCGCCAGGAGGCACCGAGTGAACCGTTCCAAGATCCGCCTCCCCCTTGCCGTCATCGCCGTTCTGGGCTTGGCCGCCCTGCTCAGCGGCTGCGGAGCCGGCCAGGTTTCGCAGACGGCGCTCCAGGATCCGGCCATCAACGGGAACAAGGTGACGATCCAGCACGTGGCGCTGCGGAACATCCGCATCCAAGCCGTTCAGCGCGGCGACTTCCTGCAGCCGGGCCGCACGGTGGACCTGGCGCTGGTGGCCGTCAACGAGTCCCCGGACACCACCGACAACCTCGTGGGCATCACCAGCGAGATCGGCACGGTGACCGTGTCCGGCGACACCCGCATCCCCGCCGGCGGAATGTTGTTCATCGGCGAACCGGAGGGCAAGTACGTCGCCCCGGGCCCGATCGACTCCGACACCGCGGCCAGGGCGACCATCACCCTGGCCAAGCCGATCACCAACGGCCTCAACTACCACTTCACCTTCAATTTCGAGAAGGCCGGGCAGGCCAGCGTGCTCGTGCCGATCTCAGCCCCGGTGACCTCTCCGGAGGTCTGACCCGGGCGTTCCCGGCCTGTCACGCCGGGCTTGTCGGACCCGCCCGATACGTTCATGGCGTGGCAAACACGCGCTCCCAATACCGCTGCTCGGAATGCCGCCACGTCACCGCCAAGTGGGTGGGCCGCTGTCTGGAATGCGGCACCTGGGGCACGGTCGACGAGGTCGCGGTGCTCAGCGCGGTCGGTGGCGCCCGCCGGGGGCCGCCCGCGTCCCGGGCCGTTCCGATCACCTCCGTGCAACCCGACGCCAGCCGGCACCGCTCGACCGGTGTCGACGAACTGGACCGGGTGCTCGGGGGCGGTGTGGTGCCCGGATCGGTCACGCTGCTGGCCGGCGACCCCGGCGCGGGCAAGTCGACGCTGCTGCTCGAGGTCGCCCATCGGTGTGCGCAGTCGGGCCGGCGCGCGCTCTACGTCTCCGGTGAGGAGTCCGCCGGCCAGATCAGGCTGCGCGCCGACCGCACCGGATGCGGCGGTGACCAGCTCTACCTGGCCGCCGAATCGGACGTGCACGCGGTGCTGGAGCACATCGCGACGGTGAAACCCGCGCTAGTCGTCGTGGACTCGGTACAGACCATGTCCACGACCGAGGCCGACGGCGTCGCCGGCGGCGTCACGCAGGTGCGCGCGGTCACCGCCGCCCTGACCGCGGCCGCGAAGGCCGGCGGCTTCGCGCTGATCCTGGTCGGCCACGTCACCAAGGACGGGGCGATAGCCGGGCCGCGGTCACTGGAACACCTCGTCGACGTCGTGCTGCATTTCGAGGGCGACCGCAACGGTCCGCTGCGCATGGTCCGTGGCGTGAAGAACCGCTTCGGCGCGGCCGACGAGGTCGGCTGTTTCATGTTGCACGACAACGGCATCGAGGGTGTCGCCGACCCATCGAACCTGTTCCTGGACCAGCGGCCGGCGCCGGTCCCGGGGACCGCGATCACCGTGGCACTGGACGGGAAGCGGCCGCTGATCGGCGAGGTCCAGGCGTTGCTGGCGACGCCTTCCGGCGGGTCACCACGGCGCGCCGTCAGCGGAATCGACCACTCCCGCGCCGCGATGATCGGCGCCGTGCTGGAGAAGCACGCCAGGTTGAACATCGCCGTCAACGACGTCTACCTGTCGACCGTGGGCGGCATGCGGTTGACCGACCCGTCCTCGGATCTGGCCGTCGCGCTGGCGCTCGCGTCGGCATACGCCGACCTGCCGCTGCCGACGACGGCGGTGATGATCGGCGAGGTCGGCCTCGCGGGCGACCTGCGCCGGGTCGGCGGGATGGAGCGGCGGCTGGGCGAGGCCGCACGCCAGGGATTCACCATCGCCCTGATTCCCGACGGGGACAACCCCCGACGCGAGATCGTGCCGCGCGGCATGCGGGCGCTGCGGGCACCGACCATCGTCGCGGCGCTCGAGCACATGATCGACATCGCCGATCACCGCAGCGCCACGCCCCCGGGACCGCGGCGGCTGGACGCATAACGCGATGTGGCCGCAGAATGACACGCTGTGACCGGTCCGAGTCTGCGTGAGACTGTCGCCCGCCTGGCCCCGGGGACCGGGCTCCGGGACGGCCTGGAGCGCATCCTGCGGGGCCGCACCGGCGCACTGATCGTGCTCGGCAACGACGAGAACGTCGAGGCCATCTGCGACGGCGGCTTCGCGCTCGACGTCCGGTACGCGCCCACGCGGCTGCGCGAACTGGCGAAGATGGACGGGGCCGTCGTACTGTCCACCGACGGCAGCCGGATCGTGCGGGCCAACGTGCAGTTGGTCCCGGACCCGTCGATACCCACCGACGAATCGGGAACCCGCCACCGCTCCGCGGAGCGGGCCGCGATCCAGACCGGCTACCCGGTGATCTCGGTCAGCCACTCGATGAACATCGTCACCGTCTACGTCGGCGGGGAACGCCACGTGGTGGCCGATTCGGCGACCATCCTCTCGCGCGCCAACCAGGCGATCGCCACGCTGGAACGGTACAAGGCGCGGCTGGACGAGGTCAGCAGGCAGCTGTCACGGGCCGAGATCGAGGACTTCGTGACGCTGCGCGACGTCATGACGGTCGTGCAGCGGCTCGAACTGGTGCGCCGGATCGGCCTGGCGATCGACAGCGACGTCGTCGAGCTGGGCACCGACGGGCGCCAGCTGCGGCTGCAGCTCGAGGAGCTACTCGGCGGCAACGACGTCGCCCGCGAACTGATCGTGCGGGACTATCACGCCAGCCCGGAGCCGCTGCCTGGAGCGCAGATGACCGCCACCCTGGACGAGCTGGACGCGCTGTCGGATGCCGAGCTGCTCGATTTCACTTCTCTGGCAAAGGTCTTCGGATATCCCACGACAGCCGAGGCTCAGGATTCGGCGCTGAGCCCGCGCGGCTACCGCGCGATGGCCGGCATTCCCCGGCTGCAGTTCGCCCACGTCGATCTGCTGGTCCGCTCGTTCGGGACGCTGCAGGGGCTGCTGGCGGCCAGCGCAAACGACCTGCAGTCAGTGGAGGGCATCGGCGCGATGTGGGCCCGCCACGTGCGGGAGGGGCTGTCGCAATTGGCGGAGTCGACGATCGCCGACCCCCTCAGCTGAGATCTCAGCCCGTGCGGGCCGGGGCGACCTGCGGGCCCTCCGGCGGGGCCGCGGCGGCCGGACCCGGCGCGGGCAGCGGACCCGGTGGGGGCGGCGGGGGGTTCAGGATGAACGGAACCGCCTGCGAGCGCAGATTGCCCAGCTGCACGACGAGGTTGTAGGTGCCGGGCCCGATGGCCGGCCGCGGCAGCGGGCAGTGCGGCGCCGACCCCATGCCGGTCCACGTCACCGCCGTCGTCACCTGCTCGCCCGGCGTGAAGGTCTTGATCAGGGTCTCGTTGGACGGCGCGCAGTCCAGGTTGGACCACAACCGCTTGTTGTCCAGAGAGTAGACATATGCGGCCAGCACCGCGGCACCGACGTCCCGCTTGCACGCCACCAGGCCGATGTTGGTCACGACCATGGTGAACTTCGGCTGGTCGCCGATGAAGTACTGCGGCTGGTTGGTCAGCCCCTTGACAGCCAGCGTCGAATCGGGGCAGTCGTCGCCCTCCTTCAGCACCGGCGGCGGCTGCACCGCCGCAGTGGGGGTGGGCATTTCCAGGTTCTGTCCCGGACCCGGCGCCGCCGGGCTGTTGCCGTCCTGCCCTGGGGCCGCCGGCGGGGCCTGCGGCGCGGGCGAGCCCGGCTTGCCCTGAGCGGAGTTGGGTTTGTCGGCACTGGCGGGTTTGGCGCCCTCGCTGCCGCCCATGAAGCCGACGACGATCGCGACCACGATTCCGACCACGATGATCGCTATGCCCAGCGCCAGGCCCCTGCGCCGCCAATAGATCTCCGTGGGTAGCGGGCCACGCGGTTCCAGATCCAACACATTCACACCGTAGGCCCAGGTCATCCGGTTTTGCCCGACCCGCCTCGGCGTGTCGCGGAGTTAGCCGGCCAACCGCCGTGTTAGTGGGGCGCTCGTCGCCCGTCCGTCAGCCGGCTATGCCCCGCCTATTCGCCGATGTCGCCGACGTGGCCGCGCAACGCCGCGCGCCCGTCGGCGAGGTGGTAGGTGACCCCCGCTAGCGCCAGCGTGCCCGCGGCGACGCGCTCGGAAATGGCCGACGAGCGCGACATGAGCTGCGCCACCGTCTCGCGCACGTGCCGTTCCTCGAACTCGTCGACGCGGCTCAGGCCTTCGCGGCGGCCCATCAGGATCGAGGGGGTGACCCGCTCCACCACATCGCGCACGAAGCCGCTCGGTATCGCACCGTCGTCGATCGCGCTCAGCGCCGCCTTGACGGCGCCGCAGCTGTCGTGGCCGAGCACGACGATGAGCGGCACGTCGAGGACCGTGACCGCGAACTCGATGGAACCCAGCACCGCCGCGTCGATGGCCTGGCCGGCGGTGCGCACCACGAACATGTCGCCCAGGCCCTGGTCGAAGATGAGCTCGGCCGCCACTCGGCTGTCCGCGCAGCCGAACACGACGGCGGTCGGCTTCTGCCCCGCGGCCAGGCTGGCCCGGTGCTCGACGCTCTGGCTGGGATGCTGTTGCTTGCCGGCGACGAACCTCTCGTTACCCTCTTTGAGTGCTTTCCACGCGGTTACCGGACTGGTGTTAGGCATGGTCCACATCATGCCCCACCCGCCGGTGAACGGAAGCCCAACTGTGCGTGCCGACGAGTTGCTGCCGTGGTATGACCGGTCCCGGCGCGACCTGCCGTGGCGCGAGCCGGGCGTCAGCGCGTGGCAGATATTGGTCAGCGAGTTCATGCTGCAGCAGACGCCGGTGTCCCGGGTGCTGCCGGTCTGGTCCGAATGGGTGCGTCGCTGGCCAACCCCGTCGGCCACCGCCGCCGCCAGCGCGGCGGACGTCCTGCGCGCCTGGGGCAAGCTGGGCTATCCCCGGCGGGCCAAGCGACTGCACGAGTGCGCCACCGTCATCGCCCGCGACCACGACGACGTGGTCCCCGACGACGTCGAGACGTTGCTGACCCTGCCCGGCGTCGGCAGCTACACCGCGCGTGCAGTGGCCTGCTTCGCCTACCAAAGGCCGGTGCCGGTGGTGGACACCAACGTGCGCCGCGTGGTGGCCCGGGCCGTGCACGGCCGGGCCGACGCCGCCGTACCGTCGCCGGCCCGCGACCATGCCGACGTCGCGGCGCTGCTGCCCGCCGACGACACCGCGCCCCGGTTCTCGGTGGCCCTGATGGAACTGGGTGCGACGGTCTGCACCGCGCGCACCCCGCGATGCGGGCTGTGCCCGCTCGGCGAGTGCGGGTGGCGCCGCGCCGGTTACCCCGAGGCGCAGGGGCCGCCGCGCCGCGCGCAGACCTACGCCGGCACCGACCGTCAGGTCCGGGGGCGGTTGCTCGATGTCCTGCGCACCAGCGATTCTCCGGTGACCCGCGCCGAACTCGAGGTGGCGTGGCGGGCCGATCACCTCCAGCGTGAGCGGGCGCTGAACTCCCTACTCGCCGACGGCCTGGTCACCCGGACCGCGGACGGCCGGTTCGCGCTGGCCGGCGAGGGGTAGGGCTCAAAGGTCGTTACCGGCGTAGGACTGGTTGGAACTCTTGTTGGCCAACGGGAAGTCGGGGACGATGGTGTCGGCCATCGCGACGGGCAGTGCGGGCCAGTTGAACCAGGACGGGTCCACGATCTCGGCGCGGTACACGACGGTGCCGCGCCAGCCCTCGACGGTGCCGACACCGCTGCCGGGGACGCGCGCCGCGTCGAGGATGTGACGGTTTGGGCCGCAGTGGTTTTCGATCAAAAGGCAGGCCAGCTCCGTCGCCGCGGCGAACTCGTCCCGGCGCACCGTGTAGCGGGCGGCACCAGGCCGCCCTTCGGCCCGAACCCGGCCAGCGTCAACAGGAACACCGCGGTGCGCGCGCCCGGGGGAGCTCGCGCAACCCGGTGAACCGGTCCGCGCCGCCGGCCGCCGGCCGCACCATCAGGGCGACCAGGATCGCCGCGAACCCCACCTGGGTCTGACCGCGTACAGCAGGGCGGCGGAGCCTACCTCGGGCCGGTAGTGCTCGGCCAGCGCCAGCACCAACGAGGCGACCGCCATCGCCTCCCTGGCCACCAGGGTCAGCGCGCCCGTGCACAGGGACCGGTAATAACTGCGCCACAACGCTTTCAGCGCGGTCACTTGCCGGTCACCGATCGCAGCGCTTCGACAATCCGGCTCGGCGTCGGCGGGCACCCGGGGATTCCGACGTCGACGGCAACCACCTCGCCGACCGCGCCGACCACACCGTCACCGTCGCCGGACACCCCTCCGTTGAGCGCGCAGTCCCCGCAAGCGATCACCCGCCGCGGTCGCGGTGTGGCGTCGACGGTGTCGCGCAGCGGATCGGCCATGTTGCGCGTCACCACACCGGTCACCAGGGCCGCGTCCGCGTGGCGCGGGGAGCCACCAGCCGGGCGCCGAACCGCTCGGCGTCGTACACCGGCCCGAACGCGCCCGGGCTCTCCACCTCGCTCCCGTTGCAGGAGCCGGCGTCGACGTGCCGGATCTTGCAGCGAACCACGCACTGCGGCAACGAGATTCGTCGCAGGCTGCGGCGCCGGCCCGGCGGGCTCGGCGACCCGCCCGACCCGGAAAGCTTTGCCGATCCAGCCCATGGCAGCTACTCCGCGCCGGCCCGCAGGTCTTCCAGGACCGCGATGCTGTCGTTGAGTACCCCGGTGAGAACCTTGCGCACCACCGTCAGCAGTTCGGCGATGTCCGGCGAGGCGATCGAGTAGATCATCGTGTTGCCGTCCCGGTGCGCCTCGACCACACCCGCGCGGCGCAGGACGCCCAGCCGCTGGGACAGGTTCGACGATTCCAGCCCGACCTCCGCCAGCAGTTCGGCGACCGACTTGTCCCCGACGAGCGCAATGCGAGGACACGGATTCGCGCCGGATGTCCCAGCGTCTTGAAGAACTCGGCCTTGATCTGGTACGACGGCGTCGTCATACGATCTTTATTTCATGATGGTTGACCCGTGTATTGTGTCTCGCGTACTGTTCTGCACATGTACACCGCTCCTGCGATACTCGTCGGTGTTGTCGCACTGCCCCTCTTCGCTTCGCTGACCGCTCCGCTGGCCGGTTCGCGCTCTCCCCGCATCGTGGGAAGAATCGGAGCCTCGGCCGCCGGTGCGGGATTCCTCGGCGCAGCCCTGCTCGGACTCGCCGTGACGATCGACGGCCCCGTGTCGGCCACGTTGCGCACGCAGCACGGCACCCAGCTCGTCGAGCTGGAAGCCGACAGGCTGAGCGCACTGCTGCTGGTGCTGGTCTACGGGGTGAGCGCGGTGGTCCAGGCATTCGCGCTGCGATACCTCGCAGGCGACGGACGGGCGCACTGGTTCACCGCCGGCGCCGGCCTGCTCACCACCGCCTCCGCCGGCCTGATGACCGCCGGAACCCTCGTCGGACTCGCCATCAGCTGGACGTCGGCCGGCGCCGCGCTGTGCCTGCTGCTGGCCACCTACTGGGAGCTGCCGGCTGCCCGGGAAGGGGTGCGGCGCACCGCCACCGCGTTCGTGCTGGGCGACCTTGCCCTGTGGCTGGCGGTCGGCCTGGTCACCGCACACGGGGGCAACGTCAGGCTCTCGACATCGAGCAACAACGGAATCGAGCAATCGCCACTCCTGCCGGCGGCCGCCGCCCTGATCGTCGTGGCGGCTCTGTCGCGATCGGCCCAGATCCCTTTCCAGAGCTGGCTTCCCGCGACGCTGGCCGCACCGACTCCCGTCTCGGCGCTCCTGCACGCCGGTGTGGTCAATGCCGGCGGTGTGCTGCTGGTCCGGCTCAGCCCCATAGTCACCGGCTCTGCCGTCGCCATGGCCCTGGCGTTCGGCGCCGGCATGCTGAGCATGGTCTACGGCGGCGTCGTGATGCTCACCAGAGCCGACATCAAGGGGGCATTGGTGTACTCGACGATGGCCCAGATGGGTTTCATGATCCTGACCTGCGGCCTGGGGCTGTCCGCCGCCGCGGTCTTCCACCTGGTGGGCCACGGCTTCTACAAGGCCACGTTGTTCCTGTCGTCCGGCTCGGCGATAGCACGGCGTCGCCAAAAGGCCTCCAGGCCGGCCGCTCCGAACCTGACCGCGCCACGGCGGACGGCGATCCGGCTCGCGGCGATGCTCGTGTCCGCCGCCGCGCTGTACGCCGCTGCCGCCATCGTGCGCGTGCCCGCGGCCGAGCACGGCTCGGCAACAGCGCTGCTGATCTTCACCTGGGCGACCGTAGCGGCGGCGTTGGCGGGCTGGCTGTCACGTATCTCGGGCGCAAGGGCCGCCCTGGCCGGTGGCGCGGCGCTGCTGACGGCGGCAGTCGGGTACGTGGCGCTGATGCGCGCCGTGACCGGGTTCCTGGCTCCGGACCTGCCCGCGGCCACCGTGCCGGCCGCCGCGACGCCCGCCCTCGCCGCGGTGGCTGTCGTCCTGGGCGCGCTGGCCCTGGCGCGCCAGGCGCCGCCCAACGGCCGCACCGGCCGGCTGCAACGCGCCGTGTACACGAAAGCACTGGTAGCAGGACAGATTCCGATGACAACGACAGGAGCGTTCCGGTGACCACGGTGGCTGACCACATCTCGATCGAAACCCGCCGCGCGCTGCTGCGCAGCGAGGTCAACCTGGCCGCCCGCGTGATACCGACCCACTACCCGCTGGAGACGTTCATCGCGGTCAACCCGCTGGCCGGGCTGGAGTCGATGCCCTTCGAGCAGGCCGCCCGGCGCGCCGGTGATCTCTACGGCATCCGCGGCATGCTCGACGAGACCACCTACCGCGACCTCTACCGCCGCGGACGGATCACCGACGCCGACCTGGAAACGGTGCTGCGGCAGCGCTACCCGGCGCTGCTGGACGGCGCGCCCGTCCGGATGAGGGACCGCTCGGTGACGCCCGCGGAATTGCTGCGCGCCGACCTCCTGTACAGCGAGCCCGCGCCGGCACCCAAGCGGCGCAACATGACCCGCAGCGAAAAGGCGGAACCGCGGGTAGCCCAACAGGTCGACGACCAGGCCGCCAGATGGTGTGCGGCGTACTTCGGCTCGCCTGCGGCGGCCTGGCAAATGCCCGGTCAGCACGACGGCTTCTACCACGCTTGGCGGGAACTGGCGGCCGGGGACCAGACGCTGAGCAGGAGTGTCCGGGCCGCGCTGAAGCAGGTGCCCAACCGATCCGACGATGCCGCGCTGCAGGCCCTGGAGCAGTTGGCTGTCGGCGCCGACGAACGAATCACCTACCTGCAGGCGCACTTGACCCGCCTGCCGGGCTGGGCCGCCCACGTCCGGTGGTCCGCGGGGCGCGTCACCGGTGTGAACCTGCTGGACTACCTCGCCATGCGGCTGACCTACGAAGCGGTGTTGTTGTCGCACAGTGGTTCTGCGCCACCGCCCAGGTCGTCCGGGACCGGCGATCAGCCCGTTCCCTCGGCCCGCGAACGGGCGGCCGCGCTGGCCCGGGCCTGGGAGCTGGACGAGGTGCAGGACGGCGACCTGGGTGCGGCCGCACGGGTGTTGTCGGCGCTGCCCGTCACCGCCCGGCCCATGGTGTGGCAGCAGGCCTACGAGGCGAACTACCGCGACGCGCTGCTGCGGTCGTTGGCGCGGAGCGAGCCGGCACCGAGCGGTGGGCGACCGGCAGCCCAACTCGTGTGCTGCATCGACACCCGGTCCGAGGGGCTGCGTCGCCACATCGAATCCCTGGGCGCATACCAGACATTCGGTTTCGCCGGCTTCTTCGCCGTCGCGATCCGGTTCACCAGCCTGCTCGGCGGAACCCCCGACGATCTTTGCCCGGTGTTGATCAGCCCCGAACACGAGGTCAGCGAGGCCCCGGCACCGTCGGCCGCCGCCGCCGCGCGGCGCCTGCGCGCCGGCAGCGAGACGATGGCCGGAGCCGAGTCGGCGTTCAGCGCAGCCAAACAAGCGCTGCTCGCCCCGTTCGCGTTGGCCGAGGCCGCGGGCTGGGCCGCCGGTCCGTGGGCAGCGGCCAAAACGCTGAGCCCGAAAGCATCTGGCGCACTGCGCCGGCGGCTGCGCGACCGGCTGGCACCCCCCGCGCCCACCGTGCTGTCGATCAACGACACGTCCGACCTGGCCCGTCGCGTCCTCTACGCGCAGGTGGCGCTCGCCACCATGGGACTCACCGAGGCATTCGCCCGCCTCGTCGTCTTGTGCGGGCACGGCAGCGTCACCGAAAACAACCCATATCAGGCGGCGCTGGACTGCGGGGCTTGCGGCGGGCAGGCGGGCGGCCCGAACGCCCGCACCGCTGCGGCCATACTCAACAACGCCGACGTGCGCGGCGAATTGCGCAACGCGGGCATCGCGATCCCGCACGACACCTGGTTCGTCGCCGCTCAGCATGACACCGCGACCGACCGCATCACCATCTTGGACGAGCATCTGGTTCCGGCCACCCATCGTCACGACGTGCGCAGGCTCGGCACGGACCTGGGCATCGCCGGCGCCGAACTGGCCGCCGAGCGCTGCCCGGGTCTCCCCGGCGGCCCCGCCGCGGCCGGCCCGGCGCGCGCCGCACGCCACGTCGCGAGACGATCCGTCGACTGGGCCCAGGTGTTCCCCGAGTGGGGCCTGGCCGGCAACGCGGCGTTCATCGTGGCGCCCCGCGCACTCACCCACGGAATCGACCTGCACCGGCGGGTTTTCCTGCACTCCTACGAAGCCGACGTCGACCCCGAGGGCAGCGCACTGGAAACCATTATGACCGCGCCGATGGTGGTCGCTCAATGGATCAACTGCCAGTACTACTTCTCGACGGTGGCTCCGGAGGTCTTCGGAGCGGGAACCAAGACCATCCACAACGTCGTCGGCGGCGTGGGTGTGCTGGCGGGCTACGGCGGCGACCTCAAGCTGGGGTTGCCCCGGCAGTCGCTCGCCGATGGCCAGACTTTCGGGCACGAACCCATGCGGTTGTTGACCATCGTCCAGGCACCGCTGCAGCGCATCGACACGATCATTCAGCGAAACCCATTGCTGCAGAACTTGTTCGGCAACGACTGGGTCTGCCTGGCCGCCCGGGAGCACACACACCAAGCCTGGCAACGCTGGACCCGCGGCGGCTGGCGGCCATGGGAGTCGACCGCCGCCGCCGACCCCCACCACCCAACCGAGCAGGAGGCAATCCCATGTCGGTAGACGGGCTGACCAAGATGACCAAGATCGAAGTCGTCGTTCCCGGTGAAAACGTACCCGCGGTTCGCGAGCAGTTCCGCAGCGCCGGGGCAACGGGTTTCACCAGCGTGTCCGGCGTGTCGGGACTCGGACACAACGGCTACCACCAGGGCCGGCTGCTTTTCAATCAACAGTCCGCCCTCGAGTTGCTCATCTCCGTTGTCCCGGAGGCGAAGTCCGCGGCGTTGATCGTCGGCCTCCGCCGCCTGCTCGACGAATCGCCCGGGGTCATGTTCGTCACCGACACCTATGTGAGCCGGCCCGAATATTTCGGCTGAAAATCCCACCAGGAAAGGAAAAACCATGTCCGACCGCTCAACCGCGTCCAGCCCCTCGGCCGCCTGGCGGCGCCTCCAAGCCGGCAACAAGCGTTTCGACGCGGCGTTGCATCACACGCCGGAAGACATCACCGAGCGGCAGGCGCCGCTGGCGGCGGTGTTCCGCTGTGCGGACTCCCACCTGCCGAGCGAGGCCGTCTTCGGCCAGAGCCGCGGCGCACTCATCGACATCAGCACCTGGGGCCACGTCATCGACACCGGCGTGTTGGCCTGCGTCGAGTACGCCGTCGGGACGCTCAGAACACCACTGATCGCCGTCCTCGGTCATCCGGACTGCGCCGCGATGCGCACCGCGCTCGACGCCTGGAAAAAGGTCACCTTCCCCGAGGGAGCTGCCCGCGTGGTCGTCGAACAGGCGATCTCGTCGCTCAGCCGGCTCAACGCCACTGTCGGCGCCGCCGACGAACTGTCCGCCGCGCACGTGGTGCAGACCGGCGCCACGCTGTTGCACAAGTCGCCGGTCCTCGCCAAGGCCGTCGACAACGGACAGGCCGCGATCGTATGCCTCGTCAGCGGTCGCAACGACGGCCGACTGCGCGTCTGCGCGACGTTCGGAGACATTTCCGAACGTGAGTCGCCGCTTTTGGAGTGCGTGTGAGGGTCGGCATGGAAGGAGATGTGGCCCGCACGTCGCACGGCTACGCCGGGACGGTGATCGCGATGGGGACCATGCACGGCAAGGAGCATCAGGTGGCACCGCCGTTCGCCGACGTGCTCCACGCGCGGGTCGTCGCGCCGGCCGGGATCGACACCGATCAGTTCGGCACCTTCACCGGAGAGGTCACCAGGACCTCGACGCCGTCGGACACCGCCACCGCCAAAGCCCGCCTGGCAATGCGGGCCGCCGGGGTGCCCTACGGCCTGGCCAGCGAAGCCACCTACGGCAGCTGGTTGGGCATGCTGGCCGTACACGAAGAAACCCTGGTCTTCGTGGATGACGTCCGCGGCATCCGGGTCGTCGAGGGTGTCAACACCCCCGGCGCACCCGGACCGCCGCGATCGGTCGGCGGCGCCGACGAGGCCGTCGACGCGGCGCGCAGTTTCGGGTTTCCCCGCCAAGGTGCCGCGGTCAAGGCCGCCGTCGGCGATCGGGTGCCGGTGTTCGGCAAAGGTATCACCGACACCGGCACACTCACCGAGGTCGTCGGCGCGGCACTGGCGCTCGCCGATGACAAGCGGGCCTGGGTCGAACCCGACCTGCGCGCGCATCACAATCCCAGCCGACGCGATGTCCTGGTCGCCCTGGCGGGCCGGCTCGCACGCCGGCTCGCGACGCCCTGCCCCGGCTGCGGATGTCCCGGCTACGGCAGGGTCGCGAGCCGCGACGGGCTGCCGTGTCAGGCCTGCGGCTGTCCGACCACCCTCATCGCCGCCGACGTCCATGGGTGCCCGGCATGCACACACAACAGCACCGTTAAACGCAGCACGGCCGGCGCAGCCCCTCGCTTCTGCCCGGCGTGCAATCCCTGAAGGACCGTCACGACAATGCCGCGACGAGTTCACCCACGGAATGACTGGCTTCCAGCGGGTGGCGCAGCTTCCCCTCCGGATTGAGCTCGTATACGTTGCGGCGTCCGACCTTCGACTTGATCAGGTATCCCTCGTCGGTCAAATCGGTCAGAATCGCCTGCACAGAGCGCTCGGTGATGCCGATGCGCAAAGCCAGCTCGCGCGCCGTCAGCGGTTCGCCAGTGGCTACGCACAACAACACATGACCGTGGTTGGTCAGGAATGTCCACCTGCGATCAGAACCCTCGGCAGCGGGTCGCGCTACCGCCCTCCCTTTCGAAGCAACGTCCACGCAGCAATCTTACTATGCGATGATTTCGCGTAAAAGAATTCGCCAATCGATCAGCGCAGCTAATTCGTGGCGCACTCAGCCGCCCGGGGGCAGTTCCGCGAAGAAGGACTCGACGGCGGCGCGGTAGGCGTGCGGCGCCTCGTCGTGCACCAGGTGACCGGCCTCGGCTACGGCCAGAAATGTCGTCGGGCAGTCCGACTCCGCCATCGCACGCATCTGACCGGGCGGCGTCACCGAGTTGCCGGCCTCGATGAGCAGCGCCGGCGCCCGCACGGCCGCCCACTGCGCCCAGTAGTCGCGGGTGCCCCATTCCGCGGCGATCTCGATCCAACGCGCGGTGTGGCCATGCAGCCGCCAGCCGCCGGGGGTGCGGTCGAAGGCATCCATGAAGTAACGCCCGGCGACCGGCCCGAATTCGCCCAAAAGCTTTTCGGCGGAGCCGAATTCGACCGGAAGCGCGTGCAGCCACGGCTCCCAGGGCCCAGTGGTGCGCCCGCGGAAATCCGGCGCCATGTCCTCGATCACCAGCGCCGAAACCAGGTTGGGGCGTTCGGCGGCCAGGCACCACGAATGCAGGGCGCCCATCGAATGCCCGACCAGTCGGGCCGGCGCCCCCAGCTCACCCACCGCGTCGGCCAGGTCGGCCACGAACCGTTCGGTGCTGATCGGGTGCGGGTCCTCGACGTCACGGCCGCGGTGCCACGGCGCGTCGTAGGTGTACACGGTCCCCAGCCGGGCCAGCCACGGCAGCTGCCGCGACCAGGTGGAACCGCGCCCCATCAGGCCGTGCACCAGCACCAAAGGTTCGCCCCGTCCGCCGTGACGGGTCAGCAGGTTGCCGGGCACCCCACCATCTTGCGCGACCCGCACCGCAGACGGGCAGGGCGGGCCGCGGTAGCCTAGCGGGATGCCGCCAGTGGTGAAGATCAACGCAATCGAAGTGCCGGCCGACGCCGGTCCCGAGCTGGAGAAGCGGTTCGCCCACCGCGCCCACGCGGTCGACAACCAGCCCGGTTTCCTCGGGTTTCAGCTGCTGCGCCCGGTCAAGGGGGAGAACCGCTACTTCGTGGTGACGCAGTGGGAGTCCGAGGAGGCGTTCCAGGCGTGGGCGAAGGGTCCCGCCATCGAAGCCCACGCCGGCGAGCGGGCCAACCCGGTGGCAACCGGGGCGTCGCTGCTGGAATTCGAGGTTGTGATGGACGTTGTCGGGAAAGACCACACCAAGTAGCAGGCGTCGGGCACTGCATCGTCTGCTGGCGCTGGGCGCCTCCGCCACCCTGATCCTGGCCGTGGCACCCGGCTGCTCCCCCGCCCCGCCGCCGCGGGCGAGCGCGTCGGATTCCGGGCGAGCGATCGACACCCGGACCCCCCCGGGGCTGCGCGCCCAACAGACCCTGGACATGCTCAACTCGGACTGGCCGATCGGCCCGGTTGGCGTGCGCACCCTCGCCGCGCCCGACGACGTCAAGCCGGTCGAAACGACCATGGAAAAGCTGTGGTGGGATCGGCCCTTCGCCCTCGACGGCGTCGACATCAGCGCCATCGCCGCCACGTTGCACCTGACCTCGTCCTACGGTGCGCGCCAGGACATCCGCATCCACACCGACGACGAGGGCCGGGTCGATCACTTCGACGTCGACACCCGCGCGCCGACCGTCAAGTCGTTCCACGACGTCGACGCGGTGTTGAGCAAGACCGGGGCCCGCTACTCCTACCAGGTCGCCAAGGTCGACGACGGCCACTGCGACCCGGTGGCGGGCACCAACACCACCGAACCCCTGCCGCTGGCGTCGATTTTCAAGCTCTACGTCCTGCACGCCCTGGCCGGTGCGGTGCAGAACGGGACGGTGGCCTGGGACGACCAGCTGACCGTCACCGACAAGAGCCGGGCGGTGGGTTCGTCCGGGCTGGAACTGTCCGCGGGAGAACATGTTTCGGTTCGCACCGCCGCCGAGAAGATGATCGCGACCAGTGACAACATGGCCACCGACCTGCTGATCGGGCGGCTCGGCACGCACGCCATCGAGCAGGCGCTCGCCACGGCCGGCCATCACGATCCGGCCAGCATGACCCCCTTCCCCACGATGTACGAGCTGTTCTCCGTCGGCTGGGGCAAGCCGGACCTGCGCGCCCAGTGGGAGCACGGTTCCCCGCAAGTGCGCGCCCGGCTGCTGGCGCAGGCCAATTCGACGCCGTACCAGCCGGATCCGACTCGCGCGCACACCCCGGCCTCAAGTTATGGGGCGGAGTGGTACGGCACCGCCGAAGACATCTGCCGCGTCCATGCGGCGCTGCAGGCCGACGCGGTCGGCGCGGCGGCGCCGGTCCGGCAGATTCTGTCCGCGGTGTCGGGCATCCAGCTGGACCGCAACGTCTGGCCGTACATCGGCGCGAAAGCCGGCGGCCTGCCCGGCGACCTGACCTTCAGCTGGTACGCCGTCGACAAGACGAGGCAGCCGTGGGTGGTCAGCTTCCAGCTGAACTGGCCCCGCGACCACGGGCCGAGCGCGACCAGTTGGATGCTGAAAATCGCCAAACAGGTCTTTGCGCTGATCGCGCCGAGCTGACCGGTTGGACCGCCCCGTTCAGTCCTACCCGGGGCCGTTGTGGCGGAATTGGCTGGCCATGTGTTTGGCCGCCTCGGTGACCGGGGTGGCCTGGACCGCCGTGCCGTAAGCGCAGATTTCGGTCCACACGTCACCGATCTCGATGGTGTCGAACCGCATGGCGACGACCGCGTTGGCCCCGCGGTGATGCACCTCGGCCATCAGCCGCTCCATCGTCTGGTTGCGGCTCTCGGCCAGGTTCTTGGTCATTCCCTGCAGTTCACTGCCGAAGATGGATTTGATCCCCGCGCCGAATTGGGAGATCACGTTCCGCGAACGCACGGTCAGCCCGAACACCTCGCCGCGCACCCGTTGGATCTCCCAGCCCGGAATGTCGTTGGTGGTGACGATCAGCACCGGCCGGCCCCCTGACCACAGCTAAACGGGCGGTTACTCCCGTCAGAAAGTAACCGCCCGTTTGCGGCAATCCCTAGTGCGCGTCCGGTCCGTTCCCGCCCGCACTGTGGGCCCCGGCCTTGGCCAGATCCGGCTCAGCGGGTGGCTTGCGGGTCCCGGTGAACGTGAACACCGCGTCCTCGCCGGCGCCCTCGCCATCCCAGTTGTCGACGTCGACGGTGACGAGTTGGCCGGGTCCGACCTCCTCGAACAGGATCTTCTCCGACAGCTGGTCCTCGATCTCGCGCTGGATGGTGCGCCGCAACGGTCGGGCGCCCAGCACCGGGTCGAAGCCGCGCTTGGCCAGCAACGACTTGGCCTGCTCCGTCAGCTCCAGAGCCATGTCCTTGGCCTTGAGCTGGGTGGCCACCCGGCTGATCATGAGGTCGACCATCCGGATGATCTCGTCCTTGGCCAGCTGGTGGAAGACGATGATGTCGTCGATGCGGTTGAGGAACTCCGGCCGGAAGTGCTTCTTGAGCTCATCGTTGACCTTCTGCTTCATCCGCTCGTAGTCGTTCGCGCCACCGCCCTGGGTGAACCCGAGGCCGACCGGCTTGGAGATGTCGGAGGTACCCAGGTTGGACGTGAAGATCAGCACGGTGTTCTTGAAGTCCACTGTGCGGCCCTGGCCGTCGGTGAGGCGGCCGTCCTCGAGGACCTGCAACAGGCTGTTGTAGATCTCCTGGTGCGCCTTCTCGATCTCGTCGAACAGCACCACGCTGAAAGGCTTGCGGCGCACCTTCTCGGTGAGCTGGCCACCCTCCTCGTAGCCGACGTATCCGGGTGGGGCGCCGAACAGCCGCGACGCGGTGAACCGGTCGTGGAACTCGCCCATGTCGATCTGGATGAGCGCGTCGTCGTCGCCGAACAGAAAGTTGGCCAGCGCCTTGGACAGCTCGGTCTTACCGACACCGGACGGACCGGCGAAGATGAACGAGCCCGACGGGCGCTTGGGGTCTTTCAACCCGGCGCGGGTGCGGCGGATCGCCTTCGAGACGGCCTTGACGGCGTCCTCCTGGCCGATGATCCGCTTGTGCAGCTCGTCTTCCATGCGCAGCAGCCGGGTCGTCTCGGCCTCGGTGAGCTTGAACACCGGGATGCCCGTCCAGTTGCCCAGCACCTCGGCGATCTGCTCGTCGTCGACCTCGGCGACCACGTCGAGATCACCTGAGCGCCACTGCTTTTCGCGCTCGGCGCGCTGGGCCACCAGCTGCTTCTCCCGATCGCGCAGGCTGGCCGCCTTCTCGAAGTCCTGCGCGTCGATCGCCGACTCCTTCTCTCGGCGCGCGTCGGCGATCTTCTCGTCGAACTCGCGCAAGTCCGGCGGCGCGGTCATCCGGCGGATCCGCATCCGGGCGCCCGCCTCGTCGATCAGGTCGATCGCCTTGTCCGGCAGGAACCGGTCGTTGATGTAACGGTCGGCCAGCGTCGCCGCGGCCACCATCGCCGAGTCGGTGATCGACACCCGGTGGTGGGCCTCGTAGCGGTCGCGCAGACCCTTGAGGATCTCGATGGTGTGTTCCACCGTCGGCTCCCCGACCTGCACCGGCTGGAAACGGCGCTCCAGGGCGGCGTCCTTCTCGATGTACTTGCGGTACTCGTCGAGGGTGGTGGCGCCGATGGTCTGCAGCTCGCCGCGGGCCAGCTTGGGCTTGAGGATGCTCGCGGCGTCGATCGCGCCCTCGGCGGCGCCCGCCCCGACCAGCGTGTGCAGCTCGTCGATGAACAGGATGATGTCGCCGCGGGTGTTGATCTCCTTGAGCACCTTCTTCAGGCGCTCCTCGAAGTCACCGCGGTAGCGCGAGCCCGCGACCAACGACCCCAGGTCGAGGGTGTAGAGCTGCTTGTCCTTCAGCGTCTCGGGAACCTGGCCGTGCACGATGGCCTGCGCCAGGCCCTCGACGACGGCGGTCTTACCGACGCCGGGCTCCCCGATCAGCACCGGGTTGTTCTTGGTGCGCCGGCTCAGCACCTGCATCACCCGCTCGATTTCCTTCTCGCGGCCGATGACGGGGTCCAGCTTGCCCTCCGTCGCGGCCGCCGTCAGGTTGCGCCCGAACTGGTCGAGCACCAACGACGTCGACGGGGACCCGGACTCGCCACCCCGGCCGCCGGTGCCGGCCTCCGCGGCCTCCTTGCCCTGGTAGCCGCTCAGCAGCTGGATCACCTGCTGGCGCACCCGGGTCAGCTCGGCGCCGAGCTTGACCAGCACCTGGGCCGCCACGCCCTCACCCTCGCGGATCAGCCCCAGCAGGATGTGCTCGGTGCCGATGTAGTTGTGGCCGAGTTGCAGCGCCTCGCGCAGGCTCAGCTCGAGGACCTTCTTGGCGCGCGGCGTGAACGGGATGTGTCCCGACGGGGCCTGCTGCCCCTGGCCGATGATCTCCTCGACCTGGCTGCGGACGCCCTCCAGGGAGATGCCCAGCGACTCCAGCGACTTCGCTGCGACCCCTTCGCCCTCGTGAATCAAACCCAGCAGGATGTGCTCGGTGCCGATGTAGTTGTGGTTGAGCATCCGGGCCTCTTCTTGCGCCAGGACGACGACCCTGCGGGCACGGTCGGTAAATCGTTCAAACATCGGTGGTTACCTGCTCTCCCTCACCATCGGTACAACCTCACTAGCGGTCCAGTGGGGCTCGGAATCGCGTACCTGCCATCCACTGTAATGGTCGGCCTGCCAGGCGGCCTAACCTTGCGGTTGTCGTACCCGACGGGGATCCGCCCGGGCACCAGCGCCACAACTGAGGAAACGAGATGAACACCCGATTCGTTTCCTGCGGCCACCCCGGGCCGTTTCGCCGCCAGCGAAAGCACCAAACGACCGACGCCCGGGCGGCGCGGCCCGGGCGTCGGTGCGCGGTTTGTCAGGTCGCCGCGTGGAACGCATCGATGACGTCAGCCGGGATACGCCCGCGCGTCGACACGTTGTGCCCGTTGCGGCGGGCCCATTCACGGATCGCGGCGCTCTGTTCGCGGTCGATCGCGCCGCGTCCACGCACGGAGCCGGAACGCCCGCGACGCCGACCGCCGACGCGGCGGCCCGCCGCGACCCATTGTTTTAGATCGCCGCGCAGTTTCGCGGCATTCTTAGACGAAAGATCGATCTCATAGGTCACCCCGTCAAGCCCGAATTCGACCGTTTCGTCGGCTGCGCCCGCACCGTCGAAATCATCGACCAAGGTGACGGTCACTTTTTTCGCCATTGGCTTACCCTCGCGTTTCGTCCTGAGCAGTTGCTGTGCAGATTGGTTTAGGACCTCCCCGTCCACTAATCTCCCATATTAACGCAGCATACTCAATCGCGACGCGGGGCGTACAGCCGAACTATCAGCCCGAGTGCGGCCGAACAATCGGGAACAAAACTGTCTCTCTAATTGACAGGCCGGTCAAAGACATCAACAAGCGGTCGATCCCCATTCCGGTGCCCGTGCACGGCGGCATCGCGTACTCCAGGGCGGCGAGGAAATCCTCGTCGAGCTGCATGGCCTCGTCGTCGCCGGCGGCGGCGGCGCGCGCCTGCGCGGCAAATCTCTCGCGCTGCACCACCGGATCGTTCAATTCGGAGTAGCCGGTGGCCAATTCTATGCCCCGCACGTAGAGGTCCCACTTCTCGGTGACGCCGGCGACACTGCGATGCTGGCGCGTCAAAGGCGTTGTCTCGACTGGAAAGTCCCTGACGAAGGTGGGCGCGGTCAGCGTGTTGCCCACCTGGTGTTCCCACAGTTCCTCGACGAGCTTGCCGTGCCCGAAACCACGATTTCCAGGAATCTCGACCCCGAGCCGACCGGCGATCGCGGTGAGCCGCTCGACCGTCGTTTCCGGGGTGATCTCTTCGCCGAGCGCCGCCGACAGCGACGGATACATTTGTATCGACGCCCATTCTCCGTCTATGTCGTAGACACTGCCGTCGGGCAGCGGCAGTTGTCGGGTGCCGATCGCCTCATCGGCCACCTCTTGAATAAGCTCCCGGGTGACGACCGCCGAATCGTCATACGTTCCATACGCCTGGTAGGTCTCCAACATGGAGAATTCCGGAGAATGCGTCGAATCGGCGCCTTCGTTTCGGAACACCCGATTAAGTTCGAAGACCCTGTCGAAACCGCCGACTACGCAGCGTTTGAGGAAGAGTTCCGGGGCGATCCGCAGGTAGAGATCCATGTCGAGAGCATTGGAATGGGTGACGAACGGCCGGGCCGCCGCGCCGCCGGCCAGTGTCTGCAAGATCGGGGTTTCGACTTCGAGAAAGCCACGCCGCTCCAGCGCGCCGCGTATCGCCCGGACCACGGCGATCCGCTGGCGGGCGACCGCTCGCGCCTGGGGCCGCACGAGCAGGTCGACGTAGCGCTGCCGCACCCGGGACTCTTCGTTCATCTCCTTGTGCGCGACGGGCAGCGGCCGCAGGGACTTGGCCGCCATCTGCCAGGAGTCGGCGAGGACCGACAACTCGCCGCGACGGGAGCTGATCACGGTGCCGTGCACGTACACGATGTCGCCGAGGTCGACGTCGGCCTTCCACGCGTCGAGCGCCTCCCTGCCGACCTTGTCGAGGCTGATCATCACCTGCAGCGTGGTGCCGTCGCCGTCCTGCAGGGTCGCAAAGCACAACTTTCCGGAGTTGCGGGCGAATATCACCCGGCCCGCGACGCCGACGACGTCCTCGGTTGCGGTGTCGACCGGAAGGTCGGGGTGGGCGTCGCGGACCTCGGCCAGGGTGTGGGTGCGCACGATCTCGACCGGGTACGGCTCACGCCCCTCCGCCAACAGGCGGGCACGCTTGTCCCGGCGGATCCGGAACTGCTCGGGAAGGTCTGGGTCGGCGGCACTCACGACGAGCCAGCTTAATTGACCTGTCGCGGAGCCCGGTCGGCGGCGGGCCGCCGCAGCGGCCGGGCCGTCAGCGCGCCGTCTTCAGGCGGCCGCGCTGGGTCTCCCGGTTGCGCTCGAAGACCAGCCGCAGGCCGTGCAGGGTCAGATGCTGGTCGTAGGTGGCGGCGGTCTGCAGTTCCGGGAGCAGCAGCGGCGCGGTGTGCCCGGTGGCCACGATGGTGACCTGGTCGCCCGAGAAGCCCTCCACGTCCTCGCGGATGCGGGTGATCAAACCGTCGACGAGCCCGGCAAACCCGAACACCGCGCCCGCCTGCATGCATTCGACGGTGTTCTTGCCGATCACCGAACGGGGCCGGGCCAGCTCGACGCGGCGCAGCGCAGCCGAGCGGGCCGCGGCGGCATCCGAGGAGACCTGCACCCCGGGCGCGATAGCGCCGCCGAGAAACTCACCTTTGGCCGACACCACGTCCACGCAGATCGAGGAGCCGAAATCGACGACGATCGCCGCGCCCGCGTACTTCTGAAATGCCGCCAGGCAGTTGACGATCCGGTCCGCGCCAACTTCTTTGGGGTTGTCGACCAGCAGCGGGATGCCGGTGCGTACCCCTGGCTCGATGAGCACGTGGGGCACCGACGGCCAGGACTGGTCGAGCATGACCCGCACCTCGTGCAGCACCGACGGGACGGTGGACAGGGCGACGGCGCCGGTCAGCCGTTCGGAGTCGTCGCCGATCAGGCCGTCGATCGTCAACGCCAATTCGTCAGCGGTGATTTCCGATTCGGTGCGGATCCGCCAGTGCTGCGAGACCTTGGCGTGCTCCTTCGAGCCGGACAACAACCCGACGACGGTGTGGGTGTTGCGAACGTCGATGGCCAGCAGCACGGCTACCCCACACCGATGCGCGGGTTCAGCAAGTCGGCGGCGTCAGCCGGGACGAACGCCGGGTCGTGGCCCAGGTCGACCGGCTTGTTGTCGGCGTCGACGAACACGATCCGGGGCCGGTAGCTGCGGGCCTGCGCGTCTTCCATCGTCCCGTAGGCGATCAGGATGACCAGATCGCCGGGGTGGACCAGATGCGCTGCGGCACCGTTGATCCCGATCACCCCGGTGCCCCGCTCGCCGGTGATCGCGTAGGTGACCAGACGGGCCCCGTTGTCGATGTCGACGATGGTCACCTGTTCGCCCTCGAGCAGGTCCGCGGCGTCCATCAGGTCGGCGTCGATGGTCACCGAGCCGACATAGTGCAGGTCGGCCTGCGTGACCGTGGCGCGGTGGATCTTCGATTTCAGCATCGTCCGTTGCATCAATTCCTCCACAGTGGTTGGACGTGTCGGTCCGGCCCGTCGGTGCCGGCGGAAGCTCCCACTTCGATAGAGACGTTGTCCAGCAGCCTGGTGCCGCCCAGCCTCGCGGCGATCAGCAGCCGGCCCGGCCCGCCGTCTCCCAGCTGGCCGAGGTCCGCGTCGCGCAGTTCCACGTAGTCGACTTCGATCGCGGGCACGGCACCGAGCACGGAGCGGGCCGCGTCCAGCGCGGCCACGGCGCCTGCCGTCGCGGCGTGCGCGCCGGCCGTCAGCGCCGCGGACAGCGTCACGGCCAGCTCGCGCTGGGTCGGGTCCAGGTAGCGGTTGCGCGACGACAGCGCCAGCCCGTCGGGCTCCCGGACGGTCGGCACCCCGACCACGGCGACGTCGACGTTCAGGTCGGCGACCATCTGACGGATCAGGACCAGCTGCTGATAGTCCTTCTCCCCGAAGAAGATGCGGTCCGGACGCACGATCTGCAGCAGCTTGCACACCACCGTCAGGACCCCGGCGAAATGGGTCGGGCGCGCGGCGCCCTCGAGCTCGACCGCCAGCGGACCCGGCTGCACGGTGGTGCGCAGCCCGTGGGGATACATCGCGGCGGCGGTGGGCGCGAACACCATCTCGACGCCCTCGCCGGATAGCAGCGCCACATCGTCGTCGAGCGTGCGGGGGTAGGCGTCGAGGTCTTCGCCCGCGCCGAACTGCAGCGGGTTGACGAAGATCGAGACCACGACCACCGAGCCGGGCACTCGCTTGGCGGCCCGCACCAGGGCCAGGTGACCGTCGTGCAGCGCCCCCATGGTGGGCACCAGCATCACGCGGCGCCCGGTCTGGCGCAGCGCCCGGCTGACGTCGGAGACATCGCGCGGCGCCGAGTACACGTTCAGTTCGCCCGGGCTGAAGACCGGCCGCGGCGTCCGGTTCATCCCGCCAGCACCTCGACGACATCGTCGGGGGCGTGCGCGCGCCGGGCGGTCCGCAGGGCGTTCACCCGGTAGGCGTCCGCCAGGTCGGGGTCGGCGCGCGCCAGCGCCGCCAGGTGCCCGGCGACCGCCGCCGCGTCCCCGCGGGCGACCGGGCCGGTGAGGGCGGCCTGGCCGCGTTGCAGGGTGTTGTCCAGCGCCGCCCGCGCCAACGGACCCACGATGCGTTCGGCGATGCCACCGGGCTGATCGTCGACGGACTCTCCCCCGCACGCGGGAGGTACCCCCAGCCCGAGCAGTTCCTGACCGCGCAGCGCGGCCCGCAACGCCTCGAGCGCATCGGCCAGCACGGTCACGATGTGGTTGCCCGCGTGTGCCAGGGCCGCGTGGTAGAGCACCCGGGCGTCCTCGCGGACGCAGAACGGCTCGCCGCCCATCTCCAGCACCAGGGACTGTCCCACCGCGTACCCGACGTCGTCGGCCGCGGTGATGCCGAAGCAGGTGTCCGGCAGTCTGGCGATGTCCTCGTCGGACCCGGTGAACGTCATCGCCGGGTGGATCGCCAGCGGTATGCAGTCGGGCGTCAGCGGCGCGAGCACACCGACCCCGTTGGCACCGGAGGTGTGCGCAACGATCGTGCCCGGCCGCACCGCCGACGTCGCGGCCAGACCCGCCACCAGGCCGGGAAGTTCGCTATCGGGCACCGCCAACAGCAACAATTCGGCGGCGGCCGCCACGTCCTGCGGCGGGACGATCGGGGTTTCGCGCAGCCACCGCTGCGCCCGGTGCCGGGACGCGTGGCTGACGGCGCTGCAGGCCACCACGACGTGGTCGGCGCGCTCCAGCGCGACGCCCAGGGCGGTTCCCACCCGGCCGGCCGAGATGATGCCCACCTTGAGCCGGGCTGGGCGCAAACCGTCGAACTGCACCATCGCAGACGACCTCACATAGGTGTTCGTTCGTTCCGGTCCCAGCCTCAGGGGTACCGGACGGTCACTAAGACTGTAGTCGATGGCCGGGTCCGGCCCAATATGACGGAGCTTTCAGCTCAGATGTTACGGCGGCGGCGCCGGCCACCCCCGGACGGTTCGACCTGCAACCGCGCCAGCAGGTCGGCCACGGACTGCCCACCGGAGGGCGGTCCGTCCGCGCCGTCGGCGCCGTCCGCGCCGCCGTGCCGGGGCGCGGGCTCGGGGGCCGGGGGCGGAGCCAGTCGCGGCGGCTCGGCGGCCGACGGCGCCGGGGCCGGCGGCGGCGGTGGGGGCGGCGCGGCTGCGGGTGCGGTGACCGGAGGCGGGGCAGGTTCGTCCGGGGCGGTGAACCTGCGGACGCCGAAGTCGCGGTACTCCGCCGAATGGCGCGACCGCGAGCGGCGGCCCGACTCGCCATAAGGTCGGGGGGCCTCCTGGTCGCCGGGTGAGCCGGCGGGACCGGACGCGCCGGGTGCGGCCCACGAGTCTCGGGGTTCTCGGGGTTTTTCTGTGGGCTCTTCGGGGCTGATGTGCCGGGCCCGGCGCCGCCGGCCCGGCGACTCACCCGCAGTGGGAGTCGCGGTGCCCGGCGGCAGCCACAGGCCGTTGGCGACCGGCCGCCAATCCTGCGCCTGCTGCTGCGCGGGCGGCGCCTGCCGGTGCCGGGAGTCGAAACGCCGCTCCGGCTGCGACGGCGCGTAGGCGGGCTCGTGCGGCGCTTCGTAGAAGCGCACGCGTTCGCGCGGGGGGGACGGTGGCTGCCGGGGCGGCGACAGGGGTTCCTCGGGCACGTCGATGATCGCCGTCTCGTCGGCGCGGGCTTCGGCCGCTGCTTCGGGCCCAAGGGCGCCGGAGGACTGGTCGCGCGGGACCGAGGTCACCCGGTCGCTGGCCACCCAATCGACGGGTGCGCCCTCCCCGTTGCGGTCCCATTCGCTGTACGCGCGGGCGGGGGGCGCCTCGGCCTCCAGCGTCTCCAGCGCGGGCCGCTCCTTGAGGTCAGTGTCGAACAAGATTTCCAGGCTGGTCCGCAGGGCGTTCAGCTCCGCGCGCAACGCCGCGACGTCGTCGGCGTTCTGGGCGCGCAACTCGGAGGCGAGTTCGCGGCGCAGCTGAGACTCCACCGTCAGCTCGTACTCACGGCGGGCCGAGATCTCCCGGTCCAGTTGCAGGTCGTAGACCAGCTTCAGGTCACGCACCCGTGACTGGTCGGCGTCGCTCTGCCGACGGTAGAGCACCGAGACGAAGGCACCCGCGACGGCGGCCCACAGCGCCAGGATCACCCCGAGCTTGAGAAGTTCCACACGGTTGGTGAAAACCAGTGCGGAACTGGCCCCCATCGCAAGGACCAGCAACGCGGTCAAGAGCACCCAACCCGGCCTGCGGCCGCCGCGCCGTACCCGGGCGCCGCGGGACAGAACGGTCATGGCCCGACTGTACCTGTGCGAGGTCATTCCGCGTGTCGCGCCGGTCCGGCGATTCTCGCTTCGACCTCCGCGACGACCCGGGAACGCTAGTCCTCGGCACCCTCCCCGTGCTCCGGTGGCTCCGGGGGCGATTTGCAGCAATGCTGCAGCCATAATCCCGCCACGAGCAGCGCCAGCGCGCTGACCGCCGCGACCACCGTCCCGGTTGTGTCCTCGGCAGCGACGCGCAGCCAGGGCCGGCGCGGCAGGAAGTACACCAGCACCCCGATCCAAAGACCCAGCATCAACGCGCCCACCCACGCCGACGCCTTGGCCACCACCAGGCTGCGCGCCACCGCCAGCGGATGCAGCCGGCCCGGGCCGGGTCCGATCTCGCAGTCGCTGATCTTGGCCCGCACGTAGCGGGCCCACAGCGCCTCGCCGACGGCCACCGCGAGCAGCGAGATCCCGGTCCAGACGGTGATGCGCGGGAACCACCGGTACAGCGCGGTGACCAGTAGATAGCCCAGCATCGCGGCGACGAAGACCGCGGCCGTGAGGTCGCGTCTGCGGGTCGGGCCCATCAGCTTTCCCGCGGCACGAGCGTCAGGTCGGTCAACCGGACGCTCTCCCGGTCGGCGGGTTCGAGTTCGGCCAGCAGTCCGGCGACCGGGCGCGGCCCCTCGGCGACCGTCAGCCGGGCGTCGGGATCGACGGCCAGCCACGGGATCAACACGAAGGCCCGCAAGTGGGCCAGCGGATGCGGCAGCGTCAGGTTGTTCTCGCGGGAGATCACCTCCGCGTCGCCGTGGCAGGCGATGAGGTCGACGTCGAGGTTGCGCGGGCCCCAGCGCTCGCCGCGAACCCGGCCGGCCGCACGCTCGAACTCCTGCGCTCGCCCCAGCCAGCCCTGCGCGCCGCACGCCGGGTCGTCGGCGATGAGCACCGCGTTGAGAAACGGCGCCTGGTCCACGCGGCCCCAGGGATCGGTCTCGTAGACCGGCGACACCGCCAGCACCGCCGTGCCCAGCCCGTCGACGACCGATTGCAGCCGCGCCAGCCGGTCCCCCAGGTTGGAGCCGATGGAGAGCACGACGCGCGTCATGACGTCCCGCCCGCCGGGACCACCGAGCCGCGGCCGCCGCGGCGCGAGCGCCGGACCACCACCGCCACGTCGGCGAACTGCTGCGGAATCGGAGCCGACGGCTTGTGCACCACCACCTCGACGGCGTGCACCCGCCGATCTCCCATCACCTGGTCGGCGATCTCGGCCCCAACCGTCTCGATCAGGTTGCGGGGCGGTCCGGTCACCACGTCGGCGGCCAGCCGGGCCAGCGCGCCGTAGTCGTACGTGTCGGCCAGGTCGTCGCTAACGGCCGCGTCGGCGAGATCGATCCACACGGTGATGTCGACGACGAACTCCTGCCCATCGGCGCGCTCGTGTTCGAAGACCCCGTGTCGGCCGTGAAGTGCCAAGCCGCGCAATTCGATTCGATCAGCCATCTCGATCAGCCATGGTGTCCAGTCCCGGTGCGCGTCCAGGCCCCGACGACCTTGACGGCGTCGACCGAGGCACGCACGTCATGCACCCGCACCCCCCAGGCACCGTACAGGGCGGCCAGCGCGGAGATCACCGCAGTCGCCGTCTCGCGGCCGTCGGGCGGCCGCGGCGACCCGTCGGGCGCGGCCAGCAGGGTCCCGAGGAACCGTTTGCGCGAGGCGCCCAGCAACACCGGGATCCCGGTGGCGACCAGCTGGGGCAGGGCATGCAGCAGCGCCCAATTGTGTTGTCCCGTCTTGGCGAAACCCAGACCCGGGTCGATCACCAACTTGGCCGGGTCGACGCCCGCGGCCACCGCTTGGTCGACGCTGGAGAGCAACTCGGCGCGCACCTCGGCCACCACGTCGCGATAGCGGGGGGCGCGGTGCGGGTGGTCGGGCGACACAGGTCGCCAGTGCATCAGCACCCAGGGCACGCCCGCTTCGGCGAGCAGTGGCGCCATCGCCGGATCGGCCCGCCCGCCGGAGACGTCGTTGACGATGCGCGCGCCGCTGTGCAGTGCCGCCCTGGCCACGTCGGCGTGCATGGTGTCGATGCTCACCGTGACGCCTTGCGCGGCAAGCTCTTTGACGACCTGGACGACGCGGGACGCCTCGACCCGGGGGTCGATCCGTGTGGCACCGGGGCGGGTGGACTCGCCCCCGACGTCGACGATCTCCGCGCCTTCGGCGACCAGCGCCAGACCGTGGGCAACGGCGGCGTCGGCATCGAGGTAACGACCGCCATCCGAGAACGAATCGTCGGTGACGTTCACAACCCCCATGACCTGCACAGGCGCAGGCTCACTTCCGCAGGATGAGGTCGAGCGCCTCGGCTCGCGAGGCAGCGTTTCTCTTGAACTGGCCGCGCACCGCGGAGGTCGTGGTGACGGCGCCGGGCTTGCGGACACCGCGCATCGCCATGCACAGGTGCTCGGCCTCTACGACGACGATCACCCCCCGCGGATTGAGCTTGTTCACCAGCGCGTCCGCGATCTGACTGGTGAGCCGCTCCTGAACCTGGGGCCGCTTGGCGTACAGGTCGACCAGCCGCGCGATCTTCGAAAGACCCGTCACCCTGCCGTCGTCACCGGGGATGTAGCCGACGTGGGCCACCCCGTGGAACGACACCAGGTGGTGCTCGCAGGTCGAGTACATCGGGATTTCCTTGACGATCACCAGTTCGTCGTGGTCCTCGTCGAACATGGTGTTGAGCACGGTGTCGGGGTCGATGTACAGCCCGGAGAACATCTCGCGATAGGCCCGCGCCACGCGCGCCGGAGTGTCCCGCAAACCGTCCCTGTCCGGGTCCTCGCCGATCGCGTGCAGCAACTCGCGGATCGCGGCCTCGGCACGCTGCTGGTCGAACGACCGTACGCATCCGGCGGCGTTGGAGGCGTCCGAGTCCAGATCCGGTAAGGCCATCGGGTTCTCCGTTCTCAGCCCCTGGCCGGCGGGTTGAACCGGCGGATGTCTTCTTCTGCCTGGTCGGGCGACCGTCCCGGATCGGGGGCGGCATCCGGGCCCGACTGGCCGGGTGGCGGATACGGCGGGAACGGCGGGTAGGACGGCTGGGCCGGGCCCGGGTAGTGGCCGTGGCCCGCCGGCTGCGGCCAGTAGGGCTGCTGCGGCCGGGGCTGCTGCGGCGGATACCAGTGGCCCGGCTGCTGTTCCTGGGGCGGCCAGCCGGGCGCGTGCCAGCCGGCCGGGGCGCCGTAGTCGGGCTGGGTGGCCCCATGCGGCGCGCCCTGCCGGTTGCCGGCTTGCCCGCCGCGCGAGCCGTTCCCGCCGTGGGCGTTGTTGTCTCCCTCGGCCCGAGCGGCCTCGGCGGCCTGGCTGGCCCGCGCGATCGCGGCCTTGAAGGCCGGCTCGGGGGCCGGCGGGGGCCACGGCTCGCCACGCTCGATGGCCAACTCGCCGGGCGTCTTGATCGGCGGTTTGTCCGACGGGATGCGGCCACCGAAGTCGTCGAACATGGTGAGCCGGGGCCGCTTCTCGACACCGGCGAAAATGCCCTCCAGCTCGGGCCGGTGCAGGGTTTCCTTCTCCAGCAGCTCGCCGGCCAGGGTGTCGAGGATGTCGCGGTATTCGGTGAGGATCTCCCAGGCCTCGGTGTGCGCCGCCTCGATCAGCTTGCGCACCTCGTCGTCGATGTCGCGGGCGACCTCGTGCGAGTAGTCCGCCTGGTTGCCCATGGTCCGGCCCAGGAACGGGTCGCCGTGCTCGGAGCCGTATTTGACGGCCCCGAGCTTGGAGCTCATGCCGAACTCGGTGACCATCGCGCGCGCGATCTTGGTGGCCTGCTCGATGTCGGAGACCGCGCCGGTGGTCGGCTCGCGGAACACCAGTTCCTCGGCGGCGCGCCCGCCCATGGCGAACACCAGCTGCGCGATCATCTCCGAGCGGGTGCGCAGGCCCTTGTCCTCCTCCGGCACCGCGACCGCGTGGCCGCCCGTGCGTCCCCGGGCCAGGATCGTCACCTTGTAGATCGGCTCGATGTCGGGCATCGCCCACGCGGCCAGGGTGTGTCCGCCCTCGTGGTAGGCGGTGATCTTCTTCTCCTGCTCGCTGATGATCCGGCTCTTGCGGCGGGGCCCGCCGACCGCCCGGTCCACCGCCTCCTCGAGGGCGGCGCCGGTGATGACGGTGCCGTTCTCCCGGGCGGTCAGCAATGCCGCCTCGTTGATGACGTTGGCCAGGTCGGCACCGGTCATTCCGACGGTGCGCTTGGCCAGCCCGTCGAGGTCGGCGTCGGGGGCGATCGGTTTGCCCTTCGCGTGCACCCTCAGCACCGCGCGACGACCCGCCAGGTCGGGGTTGGTCACCGGGATCTGCCGGTCGAAGCGGCCGGGGCGCAGCAGCGCCGGGTCCAGGATGTCGGGGCGGTTGGTGGCGGCGATCAGGATGACACCGGCCCGCGGGTCGAACCCGTCCATCTCGACCAGCAACTGGTTGAGCGTCTGCTCGCGCTCGTCGTGACCGCCGCCCAGTCCCGCACCCCGCTGGCGGCCCACCGCGTCGATCTCGTCGACGAAGATGATGCACGGGTTGTTCTGCTTGGCCTGTTCGAACAGGTCACGAACCCGCGACGCGCCGACGCCGACGAACATCTCGACGAAGTCGGAACCGGAGATGGTGAAGAACGGGACGCCCGCCTCGCCGGCGACCGCGCGGGCCAGCAGGGTTTTGCCCGTCCCGGGCGGGCCGTACAAGAGCACGCCTTTGGGAATCTTGGCGCCCAGCGCCTGGTACCGCCCCGGGTTCTGCAGGAAGTCCTTGATCTCGTAGAGCTCCTCGACCGCCTCGTCGACGCCCGCAACGTCGGCGAACGTGGTCTTGGGCATGTCCTTGGACAGCTGTTTGGCGCGCGACTTGCCGAAGCCGAAGCCCATCCGGGCGCCGCCCTGCATGCGCGAGAACATCACGAACAGCCCCACCAGCAGCAGCAGCGGCAGCGCGTAGACCAGCAGCTCGCCCAGGATGCTGCCCTGGTTGACGACGGTGCTGATCTTGGCGTTCTTGGCGCTGAGGGCGTTGAACAAGTCGACGGCATATCCGGTGGGATATTTGGTGATGACCTTGTCGGAATTGTCCGTCTCGCCGTTGCCCTTTTTCAGGGTCAGCCGCAATTGCTGCTCGCGATCATCGATCTGCGCGCTCTTGACGTTGTCGCTCTTGATCTGGGCCATCGCCACCGAGGTGTCGACGGACTTGTAGCCGCGGGTGTCGTCGCTGAAGTAAAAGAACGACCAACCGAGCAGCACCACGACCGCGATCGCGACGAGGGTGCGAGTCAGATTTTTTCGGTTCATCAATCATCGGCCCTACGGGCCAGGTCCTTCCGACGCACACGTAGCTGAAAAAGTCCAGGTTACCGCTAGCGGTAATCGCCAGCCCGGCCGAGCCGGGCGCAGCGGGTTACCGCCATCATGCCGCGCGGTAATCGCCAGCCCGGCCGAGCCGGGCGCAGCGGGTTACCGCCATCATGCCGCGCGGTAATCGCCAGCCCGGCCGAGCCGGGCGCAGCGGGTTACCGCCATCATGCATGCCGTCCTGTCCAGATAACGACCGGCAGTTCCCGATCGGTTCGGCATTCGCCAGCGCGATCGATGTTGCGTGCAACTCAGCGCTCGTAGTACCGGGCCTCGACCACGTTGCCGTCCGGATCGGCGAAATAGTATCCCTGCGGCGTCCACCCGCGGGCCCCGTACGAGTTGTCCAGCCGCGCCCCGGTGTCGACGCCCTCGGCCTGCAGGCGCCGATCCAGGGCGTCGTATTCGGATTTCGACATCGCAAGACAGACGTGGTTGACCCGGTGCCCGGCGCTCCCGGCTACCCGCGTCAACGATTCGGTGGCGGCGACGTTGTCCACCGGCAGAAGGTCGATGATGGAGTCCTCGCACACGCGCACGCTCGGGAATGGCGCGTCGCCGGCCTCGAACTCGTCGAACCGCACCGGCTCGAGCCCGACCACCCGCGAGTAGAAGTCCATCGCGACGCGCGGATCGCTCGTCCAGAGCACGACGTGGTCCAGCCGCATGAGTCGACACGCTATCCCAATGCGGGTGCGATCGCGGCACGCACTTCTCAGCCCCCGGCGGTTGTGATTTGGTGTGGTGGTGGCGACATCAACCGAACGGTTAGTAGACACCAACGGCGTGCGGCTACGGGTGGTGGAAGCCGGTGACCCCGGCGCGCCAGTGGTGATCCTGGCCCACGGATTCCCCGAACTGGCCTACTCGTGGCGGCACCAGATACCGGTCCTGGCCGACGCGGGCTACCACGTGCTGGCACCTGACCAGCGCGGCTACGGCGGATCCGCCCGCCCGGAGGCGATCGAGGCGTACGACATCCACGCGCTGACGGGCGACCTGGTCGGCCTGCTCGACGATGTCGGCGCCGAGCGCGCCGTGTGGGTCGGCCACGACTGGGGTGCCTCCGTGGTGTGGAACGCGCCCCTGTTGCACCCGGACCGGGTCGCCGCCGTCGCCGCGCTCAGCGTGCCGCCGGTGCCCCGGCCACGGGTGGCGCCGACGGCGGCGTGGCGCAGGATCGCCGGGGACAACTTCTTCTACATCCTGTACTTCCAGGAGCCCGGCGTCGCCGACGCCGAGTTGGACGCAGACCCCGCGCGCACGATGCGCCGGATGCTGGGCGGTCTGCGGGCCTCCGACGATCAAGCCGCGTCGATCCGCTTGGTGGCCCCGGGGCCGGAGGGCTTCATCGAGCGCCTCCCCGAACCCGCCGAGCTGCCGGACTGGCTCAGCCAAGAGGAGCTCGACCACTACATCGGCGAGTTCTCCCGCACGGGCTTCACCGGCGGCCTGAACTGGTATCGCAACTTCGACCGCAACTGGGAAACGACCCCCGAACTCGCCGACGCCAAAATCGCCGTGCCGTGCCTGTTCGTCGCCGGCACCGCCGACCCGGTGCTGACGTTCACCCGCACCGACCGCGCGTCGAAGGTGGTTTCGGGCCCGTACCGCCAGGAGATGATCGAGGGCGCGGGGCACTGGCTGCAACAGGAAAGACCCGACGAGGTGAACGCCCTACTGCTGGACTTTCTCGGCGGATTGGAGTTGCGATGAGCATGCCCCTGCGTTTCGGCGTCTTCATCACACCGTTTCATCCCACCGGCCAATCACCCACGGTGGCACTGGAATACGACATGGAGCGCGTCGTCGCACTGGACCGCCTCGGTTTCGACGAGGCCTGGTTCGGCGAACACCACTCCGGCGGCTACGAGTTGATCGCCTGCCCGGAGGTGTTCATCGCCGCCGCCGCGGAGCGCACCAAGCACATCCGGCTGGGTACCGGCGTGGTCTCCCTGCCCTATCACCATCCACTGATGGTCGCCGACCGCTGGGTGCTCCTGGACCATTTGACGCGCGGCCGCGTGATGTTCGGCGCCGGCCCCGGTGCGCTGCCGTCGGACGCCTACATGATGGGCATCGACCCGGTAGAACAGCGGCGGATGATGCAGGAGTCCCTCGAGGCGATCCTGGCCCTGTTCCGCGCCGCGCCCGAGGAGCGCATCGACCGGCACTCCGACTGGTTCACCTTGCGCGACGCGCAGTTGCACATCCGCCCCTACACCTGGCCTTATCCCGAGATCTCGACGGCGGCAATGATTTCGCCGTCGGGGCCGCGGCTGGCCGGCACGCTGGGCACGTCCCTGCTGTCGCTGTCGATGTCGGTGCCCGGCGGCTACGCCGCGCTGGAGAACACCTGGGACGTGGTGTGCGAGCAGGCCGCCAGAGCCGGCCGGGACGAACCGGACCGGTCCGGCTGGCGGGTCCTGAGCATCATGCACATCGCCGACAGCCGCGACCAGGCGATCGACGACTGCACCTACGGGCTGCAGGATTTCGCGAACTATTTCGGCGCGGCCGGTTTCGTTCCGCTGGCCAACTCCGTGGAGGGCGCCCAGACACCCCACCAGTTCGTCGAAGACTACGCGGCCAAAGGGAATTGCTGCATCGGCACACCCGAGGACGCCATCGCCCACATCGAAGACCTGCTCGAGCGCTCCGGCGGGTTCGGCACGCTGCTGATGCTCGGCCACGACTGGGCATCCCCGCAGGCGACGTACCATTGCTATGATCTGTTCGCCCGCAAGGTAATTCCCCATTTCAAGGGGCAGCTGGCGGCGGCGCGGTCGTCGCACGACTGGGCGAAGGCGAAGCGCGACCAACTGCTCGGGCGCGCCGGGGAGGCCGTGGTGAAGGCCATCGGCGAGCACACCTCCGAGCACGAAGGGGTGGTGAAGTGATGCGCGCATCGGTGCTGCGGGGCGGTCGCATGGTCTACCGGGACGACGTGCCCGACCCGGTGCCCGGACCCGGCCAGGTGCTCGTCGCCGTCCGATCGTGTGGGATCTGCGGTTCCGACCTGCATTTCGCCGCGCACGGCGACGAGGTGGTCGCGATGACCGAACGGGTGTCGGGCGGCGGCGGCATGAACATCGACCTGGGCCGCGACGTCTTCATGGGCCACGAATTCAGCGCCGAGGTGCTCGAAGCCGGGCCGGACACCGAGACACACCCCGCCGGAACTCTCGTCACGTCGATTCCGGTGGTGCTGTCCGCCAAGGGCGTCGAGCCGATCGTGTACAGCAACAACACGATCGGTGGCTACGCGGAGCGGATGCTGCTCTCGGCGCCGCTTTTGCTGCCCGTCCCCAACGGCCTGGATTTCCGGCACGCGTCGCTGACCGAACCGATGGCCGTGGGACTGCACGCCGTCAACAAGTCGGGGGTGCAGCCCGGCGAGACCGCCCTGGTGCTCGGCTGCGGCCCGATCGGCATCGCGATCATCGCCGCGCTCGCGGCGCGCGGCGTGGAAGACATTGTGGCCGCCGACTTTTCCCCCACGCGACGGGAGCTGGCCGCCGCGATGGGCGCGCACCGGGCGCTGGACCCGGCGCAGGGGTCGCCCTTCGACACCGTCAAACCGGCCGTGGTGTTCGAAGCGGTCGGGGTGCCCGGGATCATCGACGACGTGCTGCTACGGGCACGGCCGGGCACGCGGTTGGTCGTCGCGGGCGTGTGCATGCAAGCCGACACGGTGCACCCGTTCTTCGCGATCGCCAAGGAGATCAACGTGCAGTTCGTGCTCGCCTACAGCCCGGAGGAGTTCGCGGACTCGCTGCGCGCGCTCGCCGAGGGCGACATCGACGTCACCCCGTTGATCACCGGGCAGGTCGGCCTGGACGGGGTCGGCGCGGCGTTCGACGACCTGGCCGACCCCGAGCGGCACTGCAAGGTCCTCGTCACGCCGTAGACCGCGATCGGGCCCACGAGTTGCGCGACCCGTGTCAGTGCGGCCCCCTATACTCGAACACATGTTCGATGAATTGCTGGAGCTCGGCCCCGACGCGCTGGTGGCGGTGGTCGAGTCGACGCACCGCGAGGAGTCGGCGCTGCTGGCGCGGCGGATGGCGGCCGTGGCGCGGCTACTGCGGCATCGGAGGACCGCTGCCCGACGGACCGAGGGCGAGCCGGATCACGCCATGATCAGCGGGTTCGACCAGACCACCGCCGAGGTGGCCGCGGCGATGAACCTGTCCCCCAGGGCGGCCAGCTACCTGGTGTCGGACGCAGAGACACTGGACACCCGGTTGCCCAGGATCGCGGCGCTCCTCGCCAAGGGACAGACGGATTGGCGTGCGGTGCGGCTGATCATCAGGCGCACCGATCTCGTTACCGACGACGCGCTGGTCGCCAAGCTCGACCAGTCACTGGCCGCACGCATCGGCAAGTGGCACGGCTGGTCGAGGCGGCGGATCGTCAACGCCGTCGACGCCACGGTGCACGCCATCGATCCCGACGCCGTGCGCGAGCGCCGCGAAACCGCCGAGGACCACCGGCGCATCGGGATCAACGCGCTCGGCAATGGCATGGCGGAGGTCTACGGCACGGTCGCCGCCGCGACCGCGACCGCCTTCGACCTGCGGCTGTCGCAGTTGGCCAAGCAGGTGTGCGCGGCGGATCCGCGGACGCTGGACCAACGCCGCGCCGACGCGCTGGCCGCCCTGACCCAGGGGCGCCCGCTGGCCTGTGCGTGCGGACGGCACGACTGCCCGGCCAAGGCCGACGACGGCGCCGAGCGGGATCGGGGCGGTGCGCGGGTGGTGGTCAATGTGATTGCCGGGTACCGAACCGTTTTCGAGGACGGCGCTGCGCCCGGTTATCTGGAGGGGTACGGCGTCATCGACGCCGAGCAGGTCCGCCGATTGGCAGACGCCGCGTCCGTTCTCATCGCCGACCCGGTCACCAGCCCGGTCGAGGCGCTGCGCTACCAGCCGTCGGCGCCGCTCGAACGCGCCATCCGCTGCCGGGATCTCACCTGCCGCTTCCCCGGGTGCAGCCGCCCGGCCGTCACCTGCGACATCGACCACACCATCCCGTTCAACCACCAGGACCCCGCGGCCGGTGGTCTTACCGTCGCGGGGAACCTGAAATGCCTTTGCCGCCAACATCACAGGCTCAAAACCTTCCACAGTGGTTGGCGTGACGAGCAATTGGAAGACGGGACGGTGGTATGGACTTCACCGACGGGGCGGGTGTATCGGACGTCGCCGGCCGGGGCCGACCTGTTCCCACCACCACGCGGGCCGGCGTGCGCGGCGCCGCGTCCGCGCACAAAGAGCAGGGCCCAGCAGCGCAGCGCACGAATCACCCAGGCACGCAAGCATAACCGTGAGCAGCGGCCCCTCAACGAAGCGCGGCGCCATCTCGAACAGGCCCGCATACGGGAGATCGACGGCCGCAAATTCCGAAACCACATGCGCGACATGCTGTTCCTGATGAGGGGAGCACCGAGCATCAGCCCCCTGTGCACCTGGGTGAACGAGCCCCGAGAGCCCGAAGAACTCCCCGCCGACTGGACGCCCCCCGAGCCGGCGCCCTTGCCAGACGATCCGCCTTTCTGAGGAACGGTCCCATCACCCGCCGGCCGGGGGCTGCGGCATGACCGTCGGCTTGAATCCGTATCGGGGAGCCAGGAAATGCCCTGACAAACCGCGCCCGGCGCCGCCGCCCATCAGTGGCAGCCCGCCCACCGCCTGGGTGGCGGGCTCGGCGCTCGCGGCAGCCCCGAAGACGTTGAGGGCCAAGGTAACCGGCGTGGCCGTCGGTGCCGCACCGGCCCACGAACTCGGCACCGACAGGCCGCCGACCGAGGCCGCCTTGCCGACGGCTCCCGCAATGCCGCCCAGAGCCGCGCCCGGAAGCGCGGCAGGCGCTTGCGTGGCGGCCCCGGCCACGGCCTTGACGCTGTCTTGAGCGAACTTCGGCAGGTCGTGCGCCAGGCCGACGTAGTCCTTGAACTGGGTGACCGCAAGCCGCGCCGGGCTCACCCACTTGTTGAACGTGTCCATGAAGATCCCGGCGTCCACCTCCGCAGACCCGGTCACGCCCTGGACCACGTCGCCGACCATCCCGCCGAAGACGATCCCGTCACCGTTCTCGTTCCACAGGTGCCCGGTCAGGCCGAGCGCGGCCGCGGGGTTGCTCAGCCACGGCGGTTCGTTGGTGATCCCCGCGAGCGCGGAGAGCGCCCTGGGGATCTGCGCCATCGCCTGTGTCTCGACCACCCCGTTCAGCGCCTGCGCGACCGCGGCGGCCTGGCCGGCCAGACCCGCCGGATCCACGGCGCTCGCCGCGACGGTGAACGGCGCCAGCTGCGACGCCGCCGCCGATGCACCCGCGTAGCCGTACATCGCGGCCGCGTCCTGGGCCCATATCTCGGCGTACGACGCCTCGGTGGCCGCGATCGCCGCGGTGTTCTGGCCGAGGAAGTTCGTCGCCAGCAACGCCGCCAGCAGGGCCCGGTTGGCGGCGATCGCCGGCGGCGGCACCGTGGCGGCGAAGGCCGCCTCGTAGGCGGCCACCGCCGCCGAGCCGCAGGAGAACGCGGTGGTGTGCAGCTCGGTGGCCAGTCCCTGCCAGGCCGCCGCGGCGGCGAGCATCGGCCCCGAGCCGGTACCGGAGTACTTCAGCGCGGAGTTGATCTCCGGGGGCAACTACGCGAAGTCCAGCATGTCTGCGCCCGCTCCTATCCGACCAAGGCGGTGTTGGCGTCTTCGGTGGCCGCATAGGAACCGGTGCTGATGGCCAGCATGGTCGCCAACTGCTCCCGGGCCACTGCGGCATGAGCATTGATTTCCTGGTAAAGCTTTGCGTGCGAAGCGAACTGTGCGGCCGTGAGGAAGGACACCACGTCGGCGGCGGCCGGAACGACGCCGGTCGTCGGTGCGACTGCCGCCGCGGTCCCGGCCTGCAGCGCCGCATTGATGGAATGCAATTTCCCGGCGGTGGCCGCCAGTATCTCCGTACGTGCGATCACATTTGACATGTCTTCTCCTCAAAGGTGGTGATATCCAATGCATTTCAGCGGCCAGTCGGCCACTGCCGCAGAGCTTCGGACATGTTAAGCGCGCGATGTCGCCGCACTACAGCCTTCGCGGGCTATGTTCACCACGGAGCCGACAATTGTTCATTTAGCTGGGGGGCTGTGCTGCAGTCTATGCGTATGGCATGAAATATGCTGCAAAAAAATATGATTAGAGTTTGGCATGAACTTTCTCGTGGTTGCCCATAGAGAAACTATGCTTTGCTGGCAACATCCGGGCGGGTCGAGGCGCTAAGGTGCACCGCATGCCGCAACCCAGCATTCCGGGCTTCGTCCGCCGCTCGCTCGTGGCCACCGCCGCGGGCGCGGCCATCGCCACGGTGTCGGCCTGTGACCACGACCCAGCCCAGCCGGGGGCGAACCCGCGCCAGGTGACCGTCGTCGGTTCGGGGCACGTCGAGGGCGTCCCGGACACGTTGGCCGCCGAGGTCGGCATTGAATTCACCGCACCCGACGTCACCGCGGCCATGGACCAGACCAACGACCGCCAGCAAGCGGTCCTCGGCGCGCTCACCGGCGCCGGGATCGATCGCAAGGACATCAACACCACCGACGTCACCCTGCAGCCGCAATACGGTACTGCCCCGCCCGGCGGCACCGCCACCATCGCCGGCTACCGCGCCGCCAACGCCATCGAGGTCAAGATCCATCCACCCGACGCCGCGTCGCGGGTACTGGCGCTCATCGTCGGCGCCGGCGGTGATGCGACCCGCATCAACTCGGTGAGCTATTCGATCTCGGACGACTCCCAGCTCGTCAAGGATGCGCGGGCGCGGGCGTTCGACGACGCCAAGAACAGGGCCGGCCAATACGCGCAACTGTCCGGCCTCCGGCTGGGCAAGGTGCTGTCCATCTCCGAAGTGGCCGGATCGGGGCCGCCCAAGGCGCCGGCGCCACAACGCGGCGTGGCCGCCGTCCCGCTGAACCCGGCCGGCAGACGGTGAGCTTCTCGGTGACCGCGGTGTGGGGGCTGGACTGAGTCGGTGCTACTGCTGGTAGACCCTGGGGTCCAGCATGCCGATGTACGACAGGTCGCGGTAGCGCTCGTCGTAATCCAGGCCATAGCCCACGACGAACTCGTTGGGGATGTCGAAACCGACATAGGCGATGTCGACGTTGGCGCCCCGCGCATCGGGCTTGCGGAGCAGCGTGCACACCCGCAGCGACCGCGGGTGCCGGCTGCTCAGGTTGCGCAGCAGCCACGACAACGTGAGTCCGGAGTCGACGACGTCCTCGACGATCAGCACGTCGCGCCCCTGGATGTCGCGGTCCAGGTCCTTCATGATCCGCACCACACCCGACGACGACGTCGAGGACCCGTAGGAGCTGACCGCCATGAACTCGAACTGGGTCGGCACGGGGATGGCGCGCGCCAGGTCGGTGACGAACATCACAGCGCCTGAGCACGGTGATCAGCAACAGGTCCTGGCCGGACTCGGCCACCAGGTCGCGGTAGCGGGCGCCGATTTCGTCGCCGAGTTCGGCGACCCGCGCCTGAATCTGCTCAGCCGTGAGCAGCACAGACTTGATATCCCCCGGGTAGAGCTCCGTTGGCTGCGCGGGGGTGATCGCCGAGGAGATCTGCGCCACGAGCACAGCGTGCCATGCCGGCGCGCCAATAACCAACGGCGGTTCGGATATTGCGGTTACCGGACCGGCTCGTGCCACATCGTCAGGACACCGTCGCGCCGGCCCGCGATCAGCCGCTCACCGCGCAGGGAGGATCCGACGGCCACTCCGCCCTGCCCGCGCCACGCGGTGACCAGCGTGTCGACGCCGCGAATCTGCTTGTCCGTCAAGCCGGTCGCGCCGCCGGCCAGCAGCCAGGAACGGATCACCCGGCGCCGGACGGGATCGGGCAGCGCGGCCAGCGTCCCCGCCCGCAGCCCCGTGCCCGTTCGCGCCGGGCATCGCCTCGGCGGCGAGCGAGTCGATCAACTCGGTGTCCTCGCGCAGCGCCGTCGCGGTGCGGGCCAGCGCCTCGGCCACCCCCCCGCCCAACACGTCCTCGAGCAGTGGCAGCACCTCCAGGCGGATCCGGGTCCGGGTGAAACGGCGGTCGGCGTTGTGCGGGTCCCGCCAAGCCGTCAGCCCCAGTTCGCGGCACGCGGCGTGCGTCAGGCTGCGGCGCACTCCCAGCAACGGCCGGCACCACGGAGGATCGTGCGGGCGCATCCCGGCGAGCGAACGCCCCCCGGAGCCGCGCCCCAGCCCCAGCAGGACCGTCTCGGCCTGGTCGTCGAGCGTGTGCCCCAGCAGCACGGGGCCGTCGCGGTGGCTGTCCAGCGCTGCGTAGCGCGCGGCGCGGGCGGCGGCCTCGGGACCGCCATCGGTGCCGACGTGCACGCGAAGCACCTGTGCGTCGACGCATCCCAGCGCGACCGCTTGTACGCGGGCGGTTTCCGCGACGGCCGCCGAGCCGGGCTGCAGGCCGTGATCCACGATCAGCGCTGTGGTGGGTCGCAGCTGGGCCGCGGCCGCGGTGAGTGCGAGCGAGTCCGGGCCGCCCGAGACCGCCACACACCATCGCGCCCCGGTGGGCAGGTAGGTGGCGGCGAAACCCTCGACGGCCGCACGCAGCCGCCCTACAGGACCCTGTCGATCCATCGCCGGGGTTCGTCGATCTCGGCCGGCAACGGCAGCGTGTCGGGCCCCGACCACACGGTGTTGAACCGCTGCATTCCGACCTGCCCGACCACATGGTCCACGAACGCCTTGCCGCGGGTGTACTGGCTGAGCTTGGCGTCGAGCCCGAGCAGGGCGCGCAGCACCCGCTGCAACGGCGGCTGCCTGCGGTGGCGCCGCTCGTCGAACCGGCGGCGGATGGTGGCCACCGACGGGATCACCATCGGCCCGACGGCGTCCATCACATGGTCGGCATGCCCCTCCAGCAGCGTTCCCAGCACCAGCAACCGGTCCAGGGCTTCGCGCTGCGGCTCGGATTGCACGGCGCGCACCAGGCCCAGGATTCCCGACGACCCGGCGTCGACCCCCGCACCGCGGCTGCGGACGTAGTCGGCCAGCCGGGCGACGACCTGCCCGATGTCGTCGCCGGCGCCCTGGGTCAGCAGCCCCAGCGCCTCCGACATGTAGTCCGCCAGCCACGGGTTGGCCGTGAACTGCACGCGGTGGGTCACCTCGTGCAGGCACACCCACAGCCGGAAGTCCGACGGATCGATCCGCAGTTGCCGCTCGACGGCGATGACGTTCGGATAGACCAGCAGCAGACAGCCCTGTTTGGCGGCCGCGAACGGGTCGTACTGCCCGAGGATCCCGGAGGAGACGAACGCCAGCACAGCGCCCGTCTGCGCGCCGGTAACGCGGCCGGTGAGGAAGCCGCGGGGCTTTTCCGTCCCGTTGGTCATCGCCCGCATCGACTCGGCCGCGGCCCGCACCCACTCCGGGCGGTCGACGACGCGGGCCGCCGGCACCGACCCGTTGGTGGCCAGGCCCGTAATGTCGCGCACCGGCGGTTCGGCCGTGGCGGCCGCGCCGGTCAGCTCGTCGATCACCTGGTGGCGGGTGTAGTCGCTGAACGGCGGGCCCGGCCGGGCCAGCCGCTGCCCGACGGTGGCCGCGAAGCCCCAGTCGACGGCGGTGCCGAGCGTCAGGTCGGGCGCCGCGGTCACGTCGCGCATCCGCAGAACCACAGCTTGGCCGCCAGCGCGTCCATCGCGTTACGGCCGTTCGGGCCCGCGTCGTTGGAGAGGAACGCGAAGGTCAGGACCCGTCCGCTGCGATCGGTGACCACCCCGGCCAGCGCGTTGACGGCGGTCAGGGAGCCGGTCTTGGCGCGCAGCCAGCCGGCGGGGCCCTGGTTGCTCGCCGAGTCCAGAAAACGGTCGCCCAGCGTCCCGCTGCCAGCCGCGACCGGCAGCAGATCCAGCAGCGCCCGCAGCCCGGGTTGGTCCGGCCCCGCGGCCGCCTGCACCGTGCCGTCCAGCGTCTTGGCGGTCAGGCGGTCGTCGACCGAGAGCCCACTGGAATCCAGCAGCGTGACACCCGCCGTATCGACGTGGGCGGCACCGAGCCGGTTGGTCACCGCATCGACGGCGCCGGCGAAGCTGCGGGGCCGGTTGATGGCGGCCGCCACCTCGCGGGCGATGCATTCGGCCAGGACGTTGTCGGAGTGCTCCATCATCTGCGACAGTCGCTCGATCAGCGGCGCCGACTGCACGACCGCCAGCTGCCGCGCCCCCGAGGGTGCCGTGGCGATCTTCACGGCGGCTGGGTCCAGACCCAGGGCCTTGGCCAGTTCCCGCCCGGCGTCCAGCGCCGGGGTGTGCGACCGCCTCGAGTTCACCGTGGTGGGCTGGATGCGCCCGGCGTCGATCATCACCGACTCGATCGGGGCGATGTCACCGTTGTCGACGTCGGCCGGATCCCAGCCCTGAGCCAGCGTCGGGCCGCTGAAGGCCGAGGTGTCGACCTGCACCGCGGTCGGTGTCACGCCACTGCGCCGGACCTGATCGACCAGGTCACTGATGCGCGCCGAATCCTTGTACCAGGTCTCCACGCCGGGCGGCGCCGCGGACAGCGCCGGATCCCCGGCGCCTACCAGCACGATCGGCCCCTGGGCGTTCTGGCTGCCGGCCACCACCCGGGTGCTGATCCGGGCCTGCCGGTCCAGCGTCAGCAGCGCCGCGGCCGCGGTCAGGATCTTGTTCGTCGAGGCGGGCACCAGCGGCAGGTCGTCGGCCACCTGCCAGAGCTCCATGCCCGTCATGGCGTCGGTGACCCGGCCGCCGAGCCTGCCGAGGTTCGGGTCGGCCGCCGCGGCCCCCAACGCCGCCGCCAGCCCCGCGGCGCCGGGCACCTCGGCGGTGTCGCTGACCGGGACCAGCCCCGGCTTCACCGCCGGCGGGCGCGGCGGCGGCACGGTGGGCCGCGCGCCGCTGGCTCGGTGCCCGCCCATGGTGAGAAACGTTGCTGTGCCGATCACGGCGGCCACGAACACCAGCACGGCCAACCCGAACAGAATCCGGGTTGATTTTTGCCAGCGAGTAGGACCCATCACTCTCCTGACTGTCTGACCCCATTGTGCCGAACTCCTCACAGGATGCATCGAATAGGGTGGACGCCCGACAGGGCGGAACCAGATGAAGGAGCCAACACGGTGGAATTCGACGTGACCATCGAGATTCTCAAAGGCCAGCGCAACAAATACGAGATCGACCACGAGACCGGGCGGGTGCGGCTGGACCGCTACCTGTACACCTCGATGGCCTACCCGACCGACTACGGATACATCGAGGACACCCTCGGCGAGGACGGCGACCCGCTCGACGCGATGGTGCTACTGCCGCAGTCGGTCTACCCGGGCGTGATCGTGGAGGCGCGTCCGGTCGCAATGTTCAAGATGACCGACGAGAAGGGCGGCGACGACAAGGTTCTGTGCGTGCCGGCCGGCGACCACCGCTGGGACCACGTCCAGGACGTCGGCGACGTTCCGGAGTTCGAGCTCGAGGTGATCAAGCACTTCTTCGTGCACTACAAGGACCTCGAGCCGGGCAAGTTCGTCAAGGCTGCCGACTGGGTGGGCCGCGAGGAGGCCGAGGCCGAGATCCAGCGCTCGATCGAGCGGTTCAAGGCCCAGGGCCACTGACACCGCGGTAGGAGGTCAGGCGGCGGACCTGGAGACGCGGCGGTTGCGCAGCACGCTCCAGGTCCACGCCGCCCCCACGAAGACCACCCCGACCGACGCGGTGAACGTCTCGGGGATGTGGAACCGCGGCTCGACCGAGATCAGCATGATCACGGCCAGCACGCCGATCGCCCAGTGCGCCCCGTGCTCGAGATAGACGTAGCGGTCCAGCGCCTCCTGGCGGACCAGGAAAATGGTGATGGACCGGACGAACATCGAGCCCACCAGTCCCAGACCCAGCGCGATGACGATCGGGTCCGAGGTGATCGCGAAGGCGCCGGTGACGCCGTCGAACGAGAAGGCGGCGTCGAGCACCTCGAGGTAGAGGAACAGCGTCAGGCCGGCCTTGCCGACGGCCGCGCCGGGGGGCTCGTTGGCGATGACGGCCTCCACGTCCGCCGGGCGGAAGGCCCGGCTCAGGCCGTTGACCACCAGGTAGGTGACCAGGCCCAGCAAGCCCGCCGTCAGCACCGTCGCACGCTCGGCGGCGGAGTGCGTCAGCCCGTTGCCGACGAGCGCCAGCGCGACCAGCGCCACGCTCACCGCCACCTGACCCAGCCGGCCGATGCGGGCGAAGGGCACCTCGATCCACTTGAGCCACTTGATGTCCCGGTCGTAGAAGACGAAGTCCAGGAACAGCATCAGCAGGAACGTGCCACCGAACGCCGCGATCTGGGGGTGCGCGGCGATGACCAGCTTCTCGTAGCTGGGTGAGCCGTCCGGGAACACCAGCGCGCCGTGCGGCGGCGGATGCAGCGCCAGCTCCATCGCGCGGACCGGGTCGATGCCCGCGCTCGCCCAGACGATGACCAGCGGGAACAGCAGCCGCATCCCGAAGACCGCGATGAGGATCCCGACAGTCAGGAAAATCCGCTGCCACAGCGGGCTCATCCGCTTCAGGACCGCGGCGTTGATGATCGCGTTGTCGAAGGACAGCGAGACCTCGAGCACCGCCAGCACCAGCAGCAGGAACAGGTCCTTGGTGCCGCCGTGGGCGTATCCGAGCGCGAGGGCCACCGCGGTGAGCAACAGCGAGACCCCGAAAATGCGCAACGCGGCCATGAATCCTTCCCAGACAGCCGCTCACATTAGCGAAACCCGGTCGCCGCCGCGCCCGTCGGTGGCGACGCAACGACGTCGGGGCACTATCTTCAGCCTGTGTCGTTGCATCGGGTCGGGCGGCCGGGGGTGCCGCCCCGGTGACCGGTGTGGGAGCCTCCAGCGGTCCGGTGGCCCGCGGCAGCATGGCGCGCGTGGGCACCGCCACCGCCCTCACCGCGCTGTGCGGCTACGCGGTGATCTATCTGGCCGCCCGTGACCTGGCTCCGGGCGGTTTTTCGGTGTTCGGGGTTTTCTGGGGGGCGTTCGGGCTGGTCACCGGCGCGGCCAACGGATTGCTGCAGGAAACCACTCGGGAGGTCCGGGCGACGCGCTACTTCGAGGTGCTGCCCGGCCCCGACGGTACGCGCACGCACCCATTGCGGGTCGCCGCGCTGGTCGGGGCCGCCGCGGCGGTCGTCATCGCCGGCAGCTCGCCGTTGTGGGGCGCACGGGTGTTCGTGGACGCGCGCTGGTTGTCGGTCGCGCTGCTCAGCGTCGGACTGGCGGGATTCTGCCTGCACGCCACGCTGCTGGGCATGCTGGCGGGCACCGACCAGTGGACGCAATACGGGGCGCTGATGGTGACCGACGCGGCGATCCGGGTGTCGGTCGCCGCGGCCACGTTCACGCTGGGCTGGGGGCTCGTCGGGTTCCTGTGGGCCACCGTGGCCGGCGCGGTGGCCTGGCTGGTCATGCTGGCGGCCTCGCCCGCGACCCGGCTCGCGGCCCGCCTGATGACGCCCGGCGGCGCGGCGACCTTCCTGCGGGGCGCCGCCCATTCGATCACCGCGGCCGGCGCCAGCGCGATCCTGGTGATGGGTTTCCCGGTGCTGCTGAAGCTGACCAGCACCGAGCTGGGGGCGCCGGGCGGCGTGATCATCCTGGCGGTGACGCTGACGCGCGCTCCGCTGCTGGTGCCGCTGACCGCCATGCAGGGCAACCTGATCGCGCATTTCGTCGACGAGCGCAACGACCGGCTGCGGGCCCTGATCACGCCGGCGGGGGTGATCGGCGGCATCGGCGCCGTCGGGGTGCTGGCCGCGGGTGTGGTGGGGCCGTGGCTGCTGCGGATCGGGTTCGGGGCGCAGTACCAGGCCAGCGGCGCGCTGCTGGCCTGGCTGACCGCGGCCGCGGTGGCCATCGCGATGCTGACGCTGACGGGCGCCGCCGCGGTCGCGGCCGCGCTGCATCGGGCCTATTCGCTGGGCTGGGTGGTCGCGACGGTGGCGTCGGGACTGCTGCTGTTGTTGCCGCTGCCGCTGCCGGCCCGCACCGTGGTCGGCCTGATGTGCGGTCCGCTGGTGGGGATCGGTGTACACCTGGCGGCGCTGGCGCGCACGGGGCGCATCACCGGCTGAACGATGTCCCGGGTGTAGGTTATGGGGATCGAAAAGCGCTATCCCGACGTCTGGGTCGTCATCCCCGCCTTCAACGAAGCCGCCGTCATCGGCGAGGTCATCGGCGACGTCCGTGCGGTCTTCGACCACGTCGTCTGCGTCGACGACGGCAGCACCGACGGCACCGGCGAGATCGCTTTGCGGGCCGGCGCCCACCTGGTGCGCCATCCGGTCAACCTCGGCCAGGGCGCCGCGATCCAGACCGGCGTCGAGTACGCCCGAAAACAGCCCGGGGCAATGGTTTTCGCGACGTTACGCCGACGGCCAGCACCGCGTCAAGGACCTGGCCGCGATGGTGGACCGGCTGTGCGCGGGCGACGTCGACATCGTGATCGGAACCCGGTTCGGCGGCACCGAGAGCAGCCGGCCGCCGCTGCTGAAACGCGTTGTGCTGCAGACCGCCGCGCGACTGAGCCGGCGCGGCCGCCGCCTCGGGCTGACCGACACCAACAACGGGCTGCGGGTGTTCAACAAGAAGGTCGCCGACGGGCTCGACATCACGATGAGCGGCATGAGCCACGCCAACGAATTCGTCATGCTGATCGAGGAAAACCATTGGCGGGTGGCCGAACAACCCGTCGAAGTGCTCTACACCGACTACTCGAAGTCGAAGGGGCAGCCCCTACTCAACGGTGTCAACATCATCTTCGAGGGGTTCCTGCGGGGCCGGTCATCGCGATGAAGAGGACGTGAGAGATGAACTGGATCCAGGTGCTGCTGATCGGGTCGATCGTCGCGCTGCTGGTCTATCTGCTGCGGTCGCGCCGGAGCGCGCGGTCGCGGGCCTGGGTCAAGGTCGGCTACATCGCCTTCGTGCTGGCCGGCGTCTATGCCGTGCTGCGGCCCGACGACACCTCGGTGGTCGCGCACTGGTTCGGGGTGCGCCGCGGCACCGACCTGATGCTCTACGCGCTGATCATGGCGTTCAGCTTCACCACGCTGAGCACCTACCTGCGGTTCAAGGACCTCGAACTGCGCTACGCGCGCCTGGCCCGGGCCGTGGCGCTCGAGGGCGCGCAGGCACCCGAACAGGCTTAGCCCGCACGCACCGTGCGGAAGTAGTCCACGGTGCGGCGTACCCCCTCGTCGAGGCCCACCCGCGGGCGCCAGCCCAGCACGCGTTCGGCCAGGCCGATGTCCAGGCAGGACCGCTTCAGGTCGCCGAGCCGCGGCGGGTGGAACTCCGGGTCGTCGGGCGCGCCGGCGGCCGCCGCCACCGACGAATGCAGTTGGCGGTCCGACGTTTCGGTGCCCGTGCCGATGTTGAAACGCTGCCCGCCGCCCGCGTCGCCGGAGGCCCTGACGAAGGCCTCGACCACGTCGTCGACGAACACGTAGTCGCGGGTGTTGCCGCCGTCGCCGAACACCTTGGTGGGCTTGCCCGCCAGCAGCGCCTGGGCGAAGATCGCCACCACGCCCGCCTCGCCGTGCGGGTCCTGGCGGGGGCCGTAGACGTTGGCCGGGGCGATGTGGGAGCAGTCCAGGCCATACAGGTGGCGGAAGGTGTTGAGGTAGATCTCCCCCGCCACCTTGCCCGCGGCGTACGGCGACACCGGGTCGGTGGGGACCGACTCGGGGGTCGGGTAGAACGGCGGGACGCCGTACACGGACCCGCCCGACGACGTGTGCACGACCTTGCGCACACCGGCGCGGCGCGCCGCCTCGGCCAGGCGCACCGTGCCGATCACGTTGACCGACGCGTCGAACTGCGGGTCGGCCACCGAGCGCCGCACGTCGATCTGCGCCGCCAGGTGGAACACCACCTCGGGGCGGTGCCGGTCCAGGACGTCGCCCAGATCCGCGGTCACGATGTCGGCTTCGACGAAGTCGTAGGCCGGGTTGCCGGCCAGGTGCTCGAGGTTGGCCGCTCGCCCGCTCGCGAAGTTGTCCAGCCCCACCACCGTGTGACCGTCGGCCAACAGACGGTCGACTAGCGTCGAGCCGATGAACCCGGCTGCCCCGGTGACCAGTGCGCGCACCGGCCCACCATACATAGCGGCGGCCGCCGCGGGGCTGATCGCCGTGCAGCTGGGCATCCACGCGGCGCTGGCGTTCGGCGGCTACTTCTATTGGGACGACCTGATTCTCGTCGGCAAGGCCGGCACCGAGGGCCTGTTGTCGCCGTCGTACCTGTTCGACGATCACGACGGTCACCTGATGCCGGCCGCCTTCCTGCTGGCCGGCGCCATCATCCGGGCCTCGCCCCTGAACTGGACGGGGCCCGCGATCAGCCTGGTGGTGCTGCAGTTGCTGGCCTCGCTGGCCCTGCTGCGCGCCCTGTACGTCATCCTGGGCTGGCGCCGGGTGCTGCTGATCCCGTTGACGTTCGCGCTGTTCACCCCGCTGGCGGTGCCCGGGTTCGCCTGGTGGGCGGCGGCACTGAACTCGCTGCCGATGCTGGCCGCGCTGGCCTGGGTGTGCGCCGACGCGATCCTGCTGGTGCGCACCGGCAACCAGCGCTACGCGGTGACCGGCGCCCTGGCCTACTTCGCCGGCCTGGTGTTCTTCGAGAAGGCCGCGGTGATCCCGTTCGTCGCCTTCGCCGTCGCCGCGTTGCTACGTCACGTCTTGGGCGACCGGTCGGCCGTGGTGACGGTGTGGCGGGCCGGCGTGCGGTTGTGGGTGGCGTCGCTGACCCTGACCGCCGCCTGGGCGGCCGTCTATCTGGCCGTTGTCAACCAGCGGCGGTGGAGTTTCGACCTGCCGATGACCGGGGCGCTGTTGTGGCGATCGGTCACCCACGGCATCGTGCCGGGGCTCGCCGGCGGGCCGTGGCGCTGGGCCCGGTGGGCGCCGGCGTCCCCGTGGGCCACGCCCCCGCCCGCGGTGATGGCGCTCGGCTGGCTGGTGCTGGCCGGGCTGCTCGCGCTGTCCCTGGTCCGCAAGCAGCGCATCGTCGCGGTCTGGCTCACCGCGGCCGGCTACGCCGTCGCCTGCCAGGTGCCGATCTACCTGATGCGCTCGTCGAAGCAGACCGCGCTCGAGCTCGCCCAGACCCTGCGGTACCTGCCCGATCTCGTCGTGGTGCTGGCGCTGCTGGCCGCCGTCGCGCTGTGCGCCCCCAACCGGGCGGGGCCGGCGCGCCGGCTCGACGCCTCGCCCGGGCGCGCCGTGGCGGTGGGGATCCTTGCTGCGCTGTTCGTGGTCAGCAGCCTGTACTCGACGGCGACGTTTTTGACCAGCTGGCGCGATAACCCCGCCCAGCCCTACCTGCGCAACGCCCGCGCCGGCCTGGCCGCCGCCCGCGCGGCCTCGCCGGCGCCGCTGCTGGACCAGGAGGTCGACCCGCTGGTGCTCCAACGAGTGGTCTGGCCCGAGAACCTGGCCAGCCACCTGTTCGCACTCCTGCGGGACCGACCCGAATTCGCCCCGGCAACAACGCAACTGCGCATGCTGGACAGCTCGGGCCGGCTGGTCGACGCGCACGTGACATGGGTGCGCACCATCGTGCCGGGACCGCTGCCGCGGTGCGGGTACTTCGCGCAACCGGACAAGCCGGCGCGGCTGGTGCTCGACGGCCCCCTGCTGCCGGCCGACTGGACCGTCGAACTCAACTACCTGGCCAACAGCGACGGCTCGATGACGTTGTCGCTGACCCAGGGGCCCGGCGTCAGGGTTGCGGTGCATCCGGGACTCAACCGGGTTTTCGTGCGCCTGCCCGGCGCCGGCGACGCGATCACCGTGCGCGCCGACACCGCCGCGCTGTCACTGTGCCTCGCGTCGGGACCGGTGGGATTCCTGACCCCGGCCTGAGGCATGGAGCCGTGGAGCCGTGGAGCCGCCTAGGAGAATCGAACTCCTGACCTATTCATTACGAGTGAATCGCTCTACCGACTGAGCTAAGGCGGCGTGCCCGCGTAGGGGCGGCACGAGTCTACGGCAGGCGGCCCGGCCCGCCCAAGTCACTCGCGCAGCTGCTGGCCGATGGCGGCGACCATCGCGTCGACGGCGAACTTCGGTTTGACGTTCATCGCCAGCGCCTCGCGGCACTCCAGCACCGCCTCGATGCAGCGCAGCAGCCGGGCGGGCGCGGCGTGGCCGGCCAGGGCCGCGACCCGCTCGGCCATGTCCGGGTGGTTGGGCCGGATCGCCGGGGCGCCCGCGGACACCACCAGGGCGTCGCGGAAATACGTCGCGAGGTCGATCAGCGCGCGGTCCAGCGCGTCCCGCGACGCCCGGGTGTGCCGCGACTTCTGCCGCCGCTCCAGGTCCTTGATCGCGCCCGTTGCGCCGCGCAGCGCGCCCGCGGTGCCCTTGCCGGTGCCGCCGGCGCCCAGCGCCGTCCGCAGCTCCTCGGTCTCGGCCTCGGCGCGGTCGGCGGTCAGCACCACCGCCTCGGCCTCGGCGGCGGCCACCAGCTCCTCGGCGGCCGCATACGCCCGCGCCGGGGTCGCGGCGTCGCGCACCAGCCCCAGCGCCTTCTCCCGGCGCTGCCGGGCCTCGGGGTCGGTGGCCAGCCGCCGCGCCCGGCCCACGTGGCCCCCGCTGACCGAGGCGGCCCAGCCGGCCGTCTCGGCGTCCAGGCCGTCGGTGTCGACCAGCACGCCCGCGATCGCCTCGGTGGGCGGTGTCACGAGCGCGACGTGGCGGCACCGGGACCGCAGCGTCACCGCGATGTCCTCGGGGTCCACCGACGGCGCGCACAGCAGGAACACCGTCGACGGCGGTGGTTCCTCCACGACCTTCAGCAGCGCGTTCCCCGCGCCCTCGGTCAACCGGTCGGCGTCCTCGATCACCACGATCTGCCGGTGCCCGCCGGACGGGCGGCGCGACGCGATCTGCACGATGGCGCGCATCTCGTCGACGCCGATGGACAGGCCCTCGGGAATCACCCGCCGCACGTCGGCGTGAGTGCCGGCCATCGTCGTCGTGCACGCCCGGCAGCTGCCGCAGCCGGGACCGCCGTCGTCGAACGACGCGGTGCATTGCAGCGCGGCCGCGAAGCACAACGCCGCAACCGAGCGCCCCGACCCCGGCGGGCCGGTGATGAGCCACGCATGTGTCATAGTCCCGTCGCCGGCGCCCGCGTGATCCAGATCACCGCGGGCGGCCCGCGCCGCGGCCAGCAGCTCGGCCTCCACCGCCTCCTGGCCTACCAGCCGCGTAAACACCCCGGACATCACCGGCAACAGTAGTGACACCCGCCGACGGACACCGATCGGCCACCGGATCGCGACGGTTTCGTGAACTCCCCGGCTTTCGGGCGCCACCAGGCGACTTGCCGTGGTCCTTAGAGTTTTCCAACAAAAGGCCACTGACCGATACGGTGGATTGATGGCAACCGCGGCGACACTGCCCGGGCGGATCAACGCGTTCGTCCGGTGGGTGGTGCGCACCCCGTGGCCCCTGTTCCTGTTGAGCATGGTGCAGGCCGACATCATCGGCGCCCTATTCGTACTCGGCTTCCTGCGCTACGGCCTGCCACCCGAGGACCGCCTGCAGCTGCAGGACCTGCCGGGGGTGAACCTGGCGGTGTTCGCGGGCTCGCTGGTCGTGCTGTTCCTCGCCGTCTCGGTGATCAACCTCAAGCTGCTGATGCCGGTCTTCCGTTGGCAGCGCCGCGACAACCTGCTGGCCGAGACCGACCCGGCCGCCACCGAGCTGGCCCGCAGCCGGGCCTTGCGCATGCCGTTCTACCGCACGCTGACCAGCATGGTCGCCTGGTGCATCGGCGGCGTGGTGTTCATCGTCGCCAGCTGGTCGGTGGCCAGGTTCGCCGCACCGGTCGTGGCCGTCGCCACCGGCCTGGGCGCCGCCGCCACCGCGATCATCGGCTACCTGCAGTCCGAGCGGGTGCTGCGCCCGGTCGCCGTCTCCGCCCTGCGCAGCGGCGTGCCGGAGAACGTCAAGGCCCCCGGCGTCATCCTGCGCCAGATCCTGACCTGGATGCTCTCCACCGCCGTGCCCGTGCTGGCGATCGTGCTGGCGGTGGTCGCCGACAAGACCTCGCTGCTGCACGCGACGCCGGACAAGCTGTTCACCCCGATCCTGTTGCTGGCCCTGGCGGCACTGGGCATCGGGTTCGTCAGCACTCTGCTGGTGGCCATGTCGATCGCCGACCCGCTGCGCCAGCTGCGCTGGGCGCTGAGCGAGGTGCAGCGCGGAAACTACAACGCCCACATGCAGATCTACGACGCCAGCGAACTGGGCCTGCTGCAGGCCGGGTTCAACGACATGGTCCGCGACCTGTCCGAGCGGCAGCGGCTGCGCGACCTGTTCGGCCGCTACGTCGGCGAGGACGTCGCCCGCCGCGCCCTGGAGCGGGGCACCGAGCTGGGCGGGCAGGAACGCCACGTCGCCGTGTTGTTCGTCGATTTGGTCGGCTCGACGCAGCTGGCCGCGACCCGGCCACCGGCCGAGGTGGTGCACCTGCTCAATGAGTTCTTCCGAGTCGTCGTCGAGACCGTCGGCCGGCACGGCGGGTTCGTCAACAAGTTCCAGGGCGACGCCGCGCTGGCCATCTTCGGCGCCCCCATCGAGCACCCGGACGCGTCCGGCGGGGCGCTCGCGGCCGCCCGCGAACTACACGACGAGCTGCTGCCGGTCATCGGGTCCGCGGAGTTCGGGATCGGGGTGTCGGCGGGCCGGGCCATCGCCGGCCACATCGGCGCGCAGGCCCGCTTCGAATACACCGTGATCGGCGACCCCGTCAATGAGGCGGCGCGCCTGACGGAGCTGGCCAAGCTCGAGACCGGCCACGTGCTCGCGTCGGCGATCGCGGTCAGCGGCGCGCTGGACGCCGAGGCCCTGTGCTGGGACGTCGGTGAGGTCGTCGAGTTGCGCGGGCGGGTGGCGCCCACCCAGCTGGCCCGGCCGGTCAAGCTCGCCGCCCACGGCGAGGTGGCCCGCCAGCAGGTGTCGACCTAGCCGCGCTTGGCGGCCTTCTTCGCCGGCGATTTAGCGGCGGCCTTCCGGGCCGTCTTCTTGGCGGGCCGCTTCACCGGCCCCCGGGCGCGACGGTCTGCCAGCAGCTCGGCCGCCCGCGCGTCGGTGATCGACGCCACGTCGTCGCCCTTGCGCAGGCTCGCGTTGGTCTCGCCGTCGGTGACATAGGGCCCGAAACGGCCGTCCTTGATCACCATCGGCTTGCCCGATGCGGGGTCTGTCCCCAGCGCGCGCAGCGGCGGTGCGGCGGCGGCCTGCCGGCCGCGGCGCTTGGGCTCGGCGTAGATCCGCAGCGCTTCCTCGAGGGTGATGTCGAAGATCTGTTCCTCGGTCGCCAGCGACCGGGAATCGGTGCCGCGCTTCAGGTATGGGCCGTAACGGCCGTTCTGCGCGGTGATCTCCTCGCCCGAGCCGGGATCGACGCCGACCACCCGGGGCAGCGACAGCAGCTTGAGCGCGTCGGAGAGGGTGACGGTCTGCAGGTCCATGCTGCGCAGCAGCGAACCGGTACGCGGCTTGGGGCCGGTGGGCTTCTTGCCCTTCTTCGCCGGCGCCGCGGCGCCGCCGTCCTCGTCGGGCGCCGGCGGCAGGACCTCGGTGACGTACGGGCCGTACCTGCCGTCCTTGGCGACGATTTCGTGGCCCGTCTCCGGGTCCACCCCGAGCACGCGGCCCTCCTGCGGCGTGGCGAACAGCTCCTCGGCCAGCTCCAGCGTCAGCTCGTCGGGCGTCAGGGAGTCGTTGAGGTTGGCCCGCTGCGGCTTGGGTTCGCCGTCTTCGCCGGGCACCATGCGCTCCAGGTAGGCGCCGTTCTTGCCCACCCGGACGTAGACGGGGCGGCCCTGGTCGTCGTCGAAGAGCTTGATGGAATTCACCTCGCGGGCGTCGATGCCTTCGAGGTTGACCCCGACGAGCTTCTTCAGGCCGCCGGCGCGCGCCACCGAGTCGGACACGCCGTGATCCCCGCCGAAGTAGAAGTTGTTCAGCCAGTCGGTGCGCCGCTCCTGGCCCGAGGCGATCGCGTCGAGCTCGTCTTCCATCGCGGCGGTGAAGTCGTAGTCGACGAGTCGGCCGAAGTGCTGCTCGAGCAGGCCGGTGACGGCGAACGCCACCCACGAGGGCACCAGCGCGCTGCCCTTCTTGTGGACGTAGCCGCGGTCCTGGATGGTTTTGATGATCGAGGAGTAGGTCGATGGCCGGCCGATGCCCAGCTCTTCGAGCGCCTTGACCAGCGACGCCTCGGTGAAGCGCGCCGGCGGGTTGGTGGCGTGCCCGTCCGGGGTCAGCTCGCGCGCCGCCAGCCGCTGCCCCTCGGTCAGCTGCGGCAGCCGACGCTCGGCGTCGTCGGCCTCGCCGCCGGCGAGTTCGTCGACGGTCTCGACGTAGGCCTTGAGGAAGCCCGGGAAGGTCAGGGTGCGGCCGCTGGCGGAGAACACCACCTGCTGGTCGCCGGACGCGCCCGCGATCCGCAGGCTCAGCGTCGTCCCGCGCGCGTCGGCCATCTGCGACGCGACCGTGCGCTGCCAGACCAATTCGTAGAGCCGGAATTCGTCGCCGTCGAGCTCGCGGCGCACCGCGTCCGGGGTGGCGAACGTCTCCCCCGCCGGCCGGATCGCCTCGTGCGCCTCCTGGGCGTTCTTCACCTTGCGGGTGTACTGGCGCGGGGACGCCGCGACATACTCCTCGCCGTAGAGCTGACGCGCCTGCGTGCGGGCGGCGTCGATGGCCGACTGCGACAGCGTGGTCGAGTCGGTACGCATATAGGTGATGTAGCCGTTCTCGTAGAGCCGCTGGGCGATGCTCATCGTGCGTTCGGCCGAGAACCGCAGCTTGCGGCCCGCTTCCTGCTGCAGCGTCGAGGTCATGAACGGCGGGTAGGGGCGCCGGGTGTAGGGCTTCTCCTCCACCGACGTCACGGAAAGCTCGCCGCCCCGCAGGCCGGCCGCCAGCGCGGTGGCGGCCGCCTCGTCCAGCACGGTCACCTCGTCCGCCTTGCGCAGCTGCCCCAGCGAGTCGAAGTCGCGCCCGGTGGCCACGCGCATGCCGTCCACGGCGGTCAGCCGGGCGCTGAAGGTGGGCGGGGATGCCTTCGGGTCGGACACGCTGGCGTCCAGTTCGGCGACGACGTCCCAGTACGACGCGCTGCGGAACGCCATCCGGTCGCGCTCCCGCTGCACGATGATCCGGGTGGCCACCGACTGCACCCGGCCCGCCGACAGCCTGGGCGCAACCTTCTTCCACAGCACCGGGCTGACCTCGTAGCCGTAGAGCCGGTCCAGGATGCGGCGGGTCTCCTGCGCGTCGACCAGGTCGATGTCCAGGTCGCGCGGGTGCTCGGCGGCCTCGAGGATCGCCGGCTCGGTGATCTCGTGGAACACCATCCGCTTGACGGGGATGCGCGGCTTGAGGGTTTCCAGCAGGTGCCAGGCGATCGCCTCGCCCTCGCGGTCGCCATCCGTGGCCAGGTAGAGCTCGTCGACGTCTTTGAGCAGGCCCTTCAGTTCGGTGACCGTGCTCTTCTTCTCCGGGCTGATGATGTAGAGCGGTTCGAAGTCGTGGTCGACGTTGACGCCCAGCCGGGCCCACGGCTCGGACTTGTACTTCGCGGGCACGTCGGCCGCCGCCCGGGGCAGGTCGCGGATGTGACCTCGCGACGATTCGACGATGTAGGCGGAGCCCAGGTAGCCGGCCAGCTTTCGCGCCTTGGTCGGCGACTCCACGATGACGAGTCGCCGGGGGCTCCCATTCTTGGCGCCGCCAGGCCTTCCGGGGTCCTTCAGCTTCGGGTCAGCCAACTGCGCTTACGCTCCATCTCTCATCTCGGCCCCGTGCGAGACCGCCCTGCAGGAAGAATGACAGGCCTGCGTCGAAAATTCCGGTGAACTTCGGGTACGCCGGCGTTCCTTGTCCTTCAGGGCACCTGACAATTTCGCACCCTGGGGCGCGCCTGCGCAAACCGGCTCCCCGCACCGCGGGCCCTGACGAAGGGTTATACCCGCGGCCACAACGCCGACGCGTCGGCGTCCGAAGGTGGCTCCCCCACGTTCTCTACCAGGCGCGATAAGCGGCGGCGGCCGCTGATGCGAAGCGCCGGCCGGCCACCGCGGGTGCCGATCAAAGTGGGTGCGATCCCGACCCGCATCAGGGCCGAAGCCAGGGTCGAATGGGTGTCGGGGGCGTGCGGATCCAGACCCAGAAGATAGTGGTCGCCTTCCGGGCCGCCCGCCGCGAGCGTCCAGGCCCGCAGCTCGCGCGGCCCGGGCAGCCACCGCGGCGGCACCGTCTTGACCGCGCCGCGCGTCCATTCGGCGGCGATGGTGACCAACGACGGGCTCACCGCCGTCCGCACCAGCGGGGTCTTTTCCTCGGTGCGACCGATTTCGGGGACCAGTTCGGCTTCCCGGATCATCTCAGCGAGCGCCGACGCCCGCCAGAGCTGGTCCACGACCACCGAGATCCGGGCTCCCTGACCGCCCGGGGCGCCGACCATCATGATCTGGCCGGGAGCCGCCAGCACCCCGGAGAGATCGGCGACCGCGGGCGGCACCGACTCCGCTGTGAAGAAGGACAGCTGGCTCACGCCACCGACAGTAGGCCAGGTCGGGGATCCTCGCCTCGAGGTAATCGGCGCGGCGGCGGCCCGGCGCGGCCCGGGCGAAACGAAAACCCCCCGGCGGCCCGCTGAGCGGGACTACCCGGGGGGTTTGTCGTGGGAATCTGCTCGTCTCTACAGGGAGCGGACTCCGGTGGCCTGGGGCCCCTTCGGGCTGTGGCCGATCTCGAACTCGACCTTCTGGTTTTCCTCAAGGGTGCGGAAGCCCGAACCCTGGATCTCCGTGTAGTGGACAAAAACATCCGCGGAACCGTCTTCGGGAGCGATGAACCCGAACCCCTTCTCCGCGTTGAACCACTTCACAGTTCCCTGTGGCATTTCTCGATCTTTCCTTTTCTTCTGGGTGCGGTGCACCGCCTTTCGGTGCCCCGGGCCTGATACGACCGCCATACCTCGCCGAGTCGCCGGAACTTCACCCGACCGATTAACCTCGCAGGAACCGCGGCCGCAACGTCGATCCTGCGAAAGTTTGACACGAACACAGAAGCTGCGACCGTAATCAGTCAATCATGTTCATCGCGTCGGCGACAGACTTGTGCCGCCGACGGCTTCCCGGAGGGTGCCTGGTGGCGAGTTTCGGCGCCGACCTGCTGGCCGCCGCGCTGGCCGGCACCGCGGCCGACGAGCGTCCGCTGCGCCACGTCGCCGAGCTGCCGGCCCGCGCCGGCCGCCCCCACCGCTGGCCGGACTGGGCCGAGCCGGACGTGGTCCAGGCGTTCGCCGACCGAGGTATCACCCGCCCCTGGTCGCACCAGGCAGGCCGCGGAGCTGGCCCACGCCGGGCGGCATGTGGTGGTCAGCACCGGCACCGCGTCGGGCAAATCACTGGCCTACCAACTTCCCGTCCTACACGCCCTGGCCACCGACCCGCGGGCACGGGTGCTGTACCTGTCCCCCACCAAGGCGCTCGGTCACGACCAGTTGCGCGCCGCACACGCCCTGACCGCGGCCGTCCCGCGGCTGCACGATCCCGGTTTCGGTGTGGCGCCCACCGCCTACGACGGCGACAGCCACGCCGAGGTGCGCCGCTTCGCGCGTGAACGCTCCCGGTGGTTGTTCTCCAACCCGGACATGATCCACGTGTCGATCCTGCGCAACCACGCCCGCTGGGCCGCCCTGCTGCGCGGCCTTCGCTTCCTCGTCGTCGACGAATGTCACTATTATCGCGGGGTTTTCGGCTCGAACGTGGCCATGGTGCTGCGCCGGCTGCTGCGGTTGTGCGCCCGCTACTCGTCGTACCCGACGGTGATCTTCGCCAGCGCGACGACGGACTCTCCGGGCGCGACGGCCGCCGAGCTGATCGGGCAGCCCGTCGAGGAGGTGACCGACGACGGCTCACCCCAGGGCTCCCGGACGGTGGCCCTGTGGGAGCCGGCGCTACGCGCCGACCTGACGGGCGAAAACGGCGCGCCGGTGCGCCGTTCGGCCGGAGCGGAGGCGGCGCGGGTGATGGCCGACCTGATCGCCGAGGGCGCCCAGACCCTGACGTTCGTCCGGTCGCGCCGGGCCGCGGAGCTGACCGCTCTGGGCGCGCAAGCACGCCTGGCCGACGTCGCCCCCGAGCTGTCGCACACGGTGGCGTCGTACCGGGCCGGTTATCTTGCCGAGGACCGCAACGCACTCGAGCGCGCCCTGGCCGAGGGCCGATTGCGCGGCCTGGCCACCACCAACGCGCTGGAGTTGGGCGTGGACATCGCAGGGCTCGACGCGGTGGTGCTGGCCGGGTTCCCCGGCACGGTGGCCTCGTTTTGGCAGCAGGCGGGCCGGTCCGGCCGCCGCGGCCAGGGGGCGCTGGTCGTACTGATCGCCCGCGACGATCCGCTGGACACCTACCTGGTGCACAACCCTGCCGCGCTGCTGGGCAAGCCGGTCGAGAGGGTGGTGATCGACCCCGCCAACCCCTATCTGCTGGGCCCGCAACTTCTCTGTGCGGCAACCGAACTGCCGCTCGATGCGGCCGAGGTGCGCGCCCTGGGCGCGACGGAGGTCGCCGCGGGACTGGTCGACGAGGGACTGCTGCGGCTGCGCAACGGCAGGTACTTTCCCGCGCCGGGCTTGGATCCCCATGCCACCGTGGACATCCGGGGGGCGGCCGGCGGCCAGATCATGATCGTGGAGGCCGACACCGGGCGGTTGCTAGGGCGTGTCTCCCAATTTTTCGACTGTTGACCAGCCAGGATTGGCTGGTGACGCGGATTGGTGTGATTTCTGACGAGTTCTGGGCGGTGGTTGAGCCGTTGATGCCTTCGCATGAGGGCAAGCGGGGCCGGAGGTTTGGTGATCACCGGTTGATTTTGGAGGGGATTGCCTGGCGGTTTCGCACGGGATGCCCGTGGCGGGACCTGCCCGCTGATTTCGGGCCATGGAAAACGGTGTGGAAGCGTCATCACCGATGGTCGCTGGATGGCACCTATGACGTGATGTTTGCTCAGGTGGCGCACGCCTTCGGGTTCGACGCCGAGATGGCCGGCGATATCGAGAAGCTGTTGTCGGTGGATTCGACGAACGTACGGGCGCATCAACATTCGGCGGGTGCCCGGTCGGACACGCTGGCAAAAGGGGGCCCTGTCGAATTACAAGAAATCCGCCGATGAACCCGACGACCATGCAATTGGGCGTTCGCGAGGCGGGCTGACCACCAAGATCCACACCCTGACCGATCAGCGCGAAGCTGTTGTCGCGGTCCGGTTGACCGCTGGCCAGGCCGGCGACAATCCGCAGTTGCTGCCTTTGCTCGACGACTACGACCACGCCTGCGCTGAGCACGGTGTGACCGGTGGCGACTTCCGATTGCTCGCCGACAAGGCGTATTCACACCCGAGCACGCGCACCGAATTACGTTCCCGAAGAATCAAGCACACGATTCCCGAACGCAAAGACCAGATCGCCCGGCGCAAGGCCAAGGGATCGGCCGGGGGTCGCCCACCGGCGTTCGACGCCGAGCTCTACGGTCTGCGCAACACCGTCGAACGAGGCTACAACCGGCTCAAGCAATGGCGCGGTATCGCGACCCGCTACGACAAATACGCCCTGACCTACCTCGGCGGTGTCCTATTGGCCTGCGCCGTAATCCATTCCCGCGTCGGAAACAACCAATTGGGAGACACGCCCTAGGCAGTGTCGACGTGGGCCGGGCCCCGGCCTGCGTCCACCCGGGAGCGGTATATCTGCACCAGGGCGAGGCCTACGTCGTCGACTCGCTGGATTTCGACGGCGGAATCGCGTTCGTCCACGCCGAGGACCCCGGTTATGCGACGTTCGCGCGCGAGCTCACCGACATCGCCGTCACCGGTTGCGGTGAACGGTCCGAGTTCGGGCCCGTCACTGTGGGATTGGTGCCGGTCCAGGTCACCCACCGGTTGGTCGGTTACCTGCGCCGCCGGCTGAACGGTGAGGTCATCGACTTCGTCGACCTGGCCATGCCCGAGCAAAGGCTGGAGACGACCGCAGTCATGTACACCGTGACCCCGGAGGCGTTGCTGGACGACGGTATCGACGCGCCCCGCATACCCGGGTCGCTGCACGCCGCCGAGCACGCGGCGATCGGGTTGCTGCCGCTGGTGGCCAGCTGCGACCGCGGCGACATCGGCGGCCTGTCGACCGCGGTCGGCCCCGACCCGTTCGGCCTGCCGAGCGTCTTCGTCTACGACGGCCACCCGGGTGGTGCGGGGTTCGCCGAGCGGGGCTTCCGCCGGGCCCGCACCTGGCTGGGCGCCACGGCCGAGGCCATCGAGGCGTGCGAATGCCCGCGCGGATGCCCGTCGTGCGTGCAGTCGCCCAAGTGCGGCAACGGCAACGACCCGCTCGACAAGGCCGGTGCGGTCACGGTGCTGCGACGCGTGCTGGCGCAGTTGCCTGGCGAATCGCGCTGAAAAACAATCAGCATGTGCGACGGTCACCACCGGCAAATGCCGAAAGTTTACTAATGAATACCGCGAGTTTAAGAATGGCCGATTGACGCCTCGCTCGGCGACGGCGGTACGGGCGGAACGGGCGGCAACGCGGTCCTCTTCGGCAGCGGAGGCGCTGGGGGGAGGGCGGCAGCGCCTCTTAGGAGAGTGGCGGGCACGGCGGAAACGCTGTGCTGATCGGCGACGGCGGACTCGGCAGCACGGACGGCCCCGCCGGCACCGGCGGTGCGCCCGGGTTGCTGGTGGGCGCGCGCGGGATCGACGGGTCGGCCGCGTAGCCGGCGGCGAACGGTCGTACTACGCGACCCGTCCGCAATTCCGTCGATGCGGGCGCAGCAGCAAATTATCAAGGCGGCGACCATTTGTGCAAACCGACAGGCTGATCGGGCGCGCCGCCCGTCGGGTCGGGGAACGCGGCACAGTCGGTAAACTGCTCGCATGGTCCACGACTGGTTGCTCGTGGAGACGCTGGGCGACGAACCCGCCGTGGTGGCGCAGGATCGGCAGCTGAAAAACCTCATTCCCGTCGCAACATTCCTGCGCCGCAGCCCCCACCGCGCCGCGGTGCGCACCGCGATCACCGAGTCGATGCAGACCGGCCAGAGCCTGACCAGCATCACCCCCAAACGGGACCGCGTCATCCGCACCGAACCGGTGGTGATGTCCGACGGCAGGACGCACGGTGTGCACGTCTGGACCGGCCCCGCCGACGCCGAGCCTCCCACGCGACCGATCCCGGGCCCGCTGAAGTGGGATCTGACACTGGGCGTGGCCACCGACACCCGGGAATCGCTCACCAACAGCGGCAAGAACGCCGAAGTCGAGGTCACCCTCGGCAGGGCCTTCGCGGAAGACCTCCCATCCCGCGACCTCAACCCGAACGAAGCCAAGGTGCTGGCCATGGCCGTCAAGGCCGAGCCGGACCGGACGTTCTGCAGCACCTGGGATCTCACCGACTGGCAGGGCAATCCCATCCGGATCGGCTTCGTCGCCCGCACCGCGCTCGAGCCGGGCCCCGACGGCCGCGACCACCTCGTCGCCCGGGCGATGAACTGGCGCGCCAACCTCGAGGGTCCCGTGGTGTCCACCGACGACCTCGCGCAGCGGATCCTGGAGGGACTCGCGCGGGCCGGAGTTCACCGGGCGCTCGTCGACCTCAAGAACTGGACCCTGCTCAAGTGGCTCGACGAACCGTGCCCGTTCTACGACTGGCGCGCCGGCAGGGTGGACAAACCGAACGTTCACCCCGACGACGAGCACCTCTTGGCCTCGATGACAACGGAATTCGCCGGCGGTGCGACCAGTCGGGTGTTACGGATGCCGGGGCACGACGCCGACTGGGTGCCCGTACACGTCACCGTCAGCCGAGTGGAACTCGAACCGGAGACCTTCGTCGGGCTGATCTCGTTGCGGTTGCCCAGCGACGCCGAACTCGCCGAGGCCGGACTGACGCCGGGCGCCGGGACCTGACTACGCGGGGCCGGCGGGTCCCGCCCGGGCCGCGGCCCGGGCAATGCCGGCGGGTCCCACCAGGCCGACGGCCACGTCGACCGTGACGACCACGTCGAGCCCGTCCATCTCGCAGCGGACCGCAGCGGCCCCCATCCGGCGGGCCACCGCCGTCGCGCGGGCGCAGGCCGCAGTCGCTCCGGCCGGCAGCCGGGCCGCCGCGGCCAGCGCGGCCAGGTCGGCCGCCGCTTGAGCCCGGTGCCGGGCGACCACCACCGCTCCGAGATAGGCGCCCGCGACCGTGACGCACAGCACCACCGCGACCATGGCTGCCGCGGCCACGGTGGCCGACCCCCGGTCACCCCGGCTCCTCGGCCGCCGAAACGGTCTTGGCGCCGATGGCCAGGGTGGGTAACAGCGGCGAACGGGCAACGACCGTGGCCACGAAGAGATCCCCGTCCCGACGCACCTGGATGCGTGCCCCCGCGGGCGCGAGGCGGCGCGCGGCCTCGAACGCCGAGCGCTGGTCGCCGCGCGCGGCGAGGCGGGCGGCCTCGCGGGCGGCGTCGACGCAGCGCAACTGCATGGACACCGCCGTGACACCGCCCAGGCACAGCGCGAGCACCACGACCAGCGCGGCGATCCCCAGTGCCGCCTCGACGGTGCTCGCACCCGCACAGCCCGCCGCTAGACCTTGGTATTGAGCGCGCGACCGATGATGTTGGTCAACGCCGACACGATCGAATCGCCGGTGACGACGGCGTAGAGGATCGCGCCGAAGGCGGCGGCGGCTATCGTGCCGATCGCGTACTCGACCGTCGACATGCCCGACTCGTCGACAGCCAGGGCGGTCATGCGCGTCAGGAATGCACGAAACATGTTGATCAGCAATGTTTTTTCCTCCTCGTTTACGTCTCACAGCAGGCCCGACCGCAGGATGTCGCCGGCCAGCCCGGCGACCACCGGCACGATGCCCAGGCAGAAGAACGCCGGCAGAAAGCACAGCCCGAGCGGTCCGGCGACCAGGACGCCTGCGCGTTCGGCGGCGGCGGCGGCCGCGTGCACGGCATCGTGACGGGATTGGTCGGCCAGTTCGGCGACACCAGCGGCCAGCGCCGCACCGGAGGACGCCGAACGCCGCGCCAGGCGTAGCAGCGCGTCGGTGTGCGCGTCGGGCGCCCCGGCCGGCGGGTCTGCCGACGCCGACCATGCCACGGCGGGATCGGCGCCCAGCGCCAGCAGATCGGCGGCGCGGCGCAACACCCCGGCCAGCTTGGGCGGGGCGGACGCGGCGGTGGCGGCCGCGGCCGCCGGCACCGCCATGCCCGCCGCCAAGCACACCGCAAGCACGTCGAGGCACGAGGCGGCGGCCAGCGGGTCCGGGCCGTGCGTACGGCCGTGCGGTGGCCTGCGCCGCGGCCACCGTGCCCGCGCAGACAACCCGGCACGCTCCCGCACCAGCGACGGTCCGGGGCCCACACACAGCGCGACGGCCAGCAGCACGGCCGCGGTGCTCACTGGACTACCTTCCTGAGGTCATCGCTTCTGGATGAAGCGTTGATGCACCCGAGGTGCCACCAGGTCACTGCCCTGCTCGCTTGACGCGGTTGATGTCCAGCATGAGATCTGCAGGCCCTGGTGGTTGCCCGGGGCGTGTCGACCGTCGATAGGGCTGAGCGCCAACGCCGCGTCTGGCTGCGAGCGCCGATCAGTGAGCGGAGCGGCAACCACGTCCGGGCACTGGGACTAGCAGCGAGGAGGCTGACGTGAAGTCTGCCAGCAATACCCCGACCGATACCACCCTGACGCAGGAGCCGCCGGGGGGTGTGACCGCCGGTCTGGACTGGGCCCGCGACGACCACGCGGTCAGCGTCGTCGATGACCGGGGCCGCGAACTCGACCGAGCCACGGTGCCCCATAGCGCGCCCGGACTGCGGGAACTCATCGCTTTCCTGCGCCGCCATGGAGTGGGTGAGGTCGCCATCGAACGTCTTGACGGGCCAGTCGTCGACGCCCTGCTGCTCGCCGGTCTGGCCGTGGTGGTGATCTCGCCGAATCAGGTCAAGAACCTGCGCGGCCGCTACGGCTCGGCCGGCAACAAGGACGACCGGTTCGACGCCTACGTGCTCGCCGACACCCTGCGCACCGACCGCGCCCGGCTGCGGGCGCTGATCCCCGATACCGACGCCACCGTCGCCCTGCGGCGCGCCTGCCGCGCCCGCAAGGACTTGGTCAATCACCGTGTGGCCGTTGCCAATCAGCTGCGCGCACACCTGCGCAACGTGCTGCCTGCCGCCGTCGGATTGTTCAAAGACATCGACTCCGCGATCAGCCTGGCGTTCCTGACCCGATTCGACACCCAGGACAAGATCGACTGGCTGACCCCCAAACGACTCGGCGACTGGCTCGCCAAGCAGGGCTACTCCGGCAAGGTCGACCCCGCCGTGCTGCACCACCGCATCCTTGACGCTGCCCCCGGCGCAACCGGTTCTCACGGCAGCACCCAGGCCCACATCACCGCCAGCTACGTCGCACTGCTGGGCACCCTGGTCGCACAGATCAAAGCGCTCCCGACCCAGATCGAGGCACAACTGGACACCCACGCCGACGCCCACATCTTCACGTCCCTGCCCCGCGCCGGACGGGTCCGCGCCGCGCGCCTGCTTGCCGAAATCGGGGACTGCCGTGCTCGATTCCCCACCCCGGAGTCGCTGACCTGTCTGGCCGGCGCCGCGCCCTCTACGCGCCAGTCCGGCAAATCCCGCATTGTCGGATTCCGCTGGGCTTGCGACAAACAACTCCGTGACGCCGTCACCGACTTCGCCGCCGACACCCGACTGGTCAACCCCTGGGCCGCCGACCTCTACGACAGGGCCCGAACCCGCGGGCACGACCACCCCCACGCCGCACGCATCCTCGCCCGCGCCAGGCTGCACATCATCTGGCACTGCTGGCAAGACAACCTCGCCTACGCCCCCGACAAACACCGCGCACTCCAACGAATCCTCACCCAAGACGAGGCGGCTTGACATAGGGCTTCTCATGCGACTAGCCGATCGGTGATGCGATCCGACCACAGCAGCCCCCCGCACGCCAGGGTCGAGCCAGCGACCAACAGCCATCCGCCCGCGTGCCCACCCAGCAGGAAACTCAGCGGCCGCGCGCCGATCAGCTGACCGAGAAGCACGCCCGGGACCGGGAGCCCGGCCAGGATGGCGGCGGTGGCGCGGGCGCCGGCCAGGCCCGCGGCCACGCGCACCGAGAAGCGTTGCCGCTCGGCGATATCGCGCTGCGCGGCGCGCATCAGGGTCGCTATCGCGAGGCCGTGGTCACCGGCCAGCTGCCAGCACACCGCGAGTCGATCCCACTGCGCGGGCAGCGACGACGAACCCGCCGCGGCGCGCAGGCCGGCGGCCACGTCGGCGCCCAGCCGGGCCCGCGCCGCGACCGAGCGCAGCGACACCGCGACCGGGCCGCCGGTCTCGTCGGCGGCGACGCCGAACGCACGCACCGGGTGGGAGCCCACCTGCAGCTCGCCGACCACGACGTCGAGGGCGGTTTCCAACGTCCGGCCCTCGTCCATGGCTCGCCGGATCCGGCGGCGACGGCGGTGCCGCAGCGTCGCCGTCGCACCCACGACCGCGCCGGCCAGGACCGTCGTCGACGGCAGCACCGCGGCGGCCGCGACAGCGGTGCCCGCAACGATGCCCCCGGCCGCGCGCGCGGGCAGTCCGACCCACCGGCGCCCGGCAGCGCCCGGGGTGAGACGGCTGCGCGACGATCTGGGCAGCACGAGCAGCGCCAGCGCCAGCAGCAGGGCACCGGCGGCGGGGCCGCTCATGGCGGCATCCGGTCGCACAGCAGGCGGCGCAGCTCGCCGGCACCGTCGGACATTCCCCGTCCCACCCGCCACGCCGTCACCGCCCGGACCCGCCCGTCCACCGGACGCAGCACGGCGATCTCGGTCAGCCTGCGAGCGCCGGCGCCGTCGCGGGCCACGTGCAGCAGCACCTGTACCGCCGCGGCGAGCTGACTGTGCAGGGCGGCCCGGTCGAGACCGCCGAGGGCTGCCAGCGCCTCCAGCCGGGCGGGAACCTCGGCCGGGTTGTTGGCGTGCACGGTGCCCGCCCCGCCGTCGTGGCCGGTGTTCAGCGCGGCGAGCAGATCGACGACCTCGGCGCCCCGCACCTCCCCGACGACGATGCGGTCGGGCCGCATCCGCAGCGCCTGGCGGACGAGTTGGCGCACCGGCACCTCGCCGACACCCTCGACGTTGGCGCAACGCGCGACCAGCTTGACCAGATGGGGGTGGCTGGGCGCCAGCTCGGCGGCGTCCTCGACGCAGACGATCCGTTCGGTGGGCGCGACCGCACCCAGCATCGCCGCCAACAGCGTCGTCTTGCCCGCCCCGGTCCCGCCGCACACCAGGAAGGCCAGCCGGGCAGCGATGACGTCGGCGACCAGCGCCGCGGCCTCCGGATCGATGGTGCCTGCCGCGGCCAGGGCCGCCAGGTCCTGGGTGGCGGGCCGCAACACGCGCAGCGACAGGCAGGTCCCCGCGAGCGCCACCGGTGGCAGGACCGCGTGCAGCCGCACCGCGCGGGGATCCCGGGGATCCCGGGGATCCAATGCGCCGCCGACGCCGGTGAGCTGGCCGTCGACCCACGGCTGCGCGTCATCGAGACGCCGACCCGCGGCCAGCGCCAGGCGTTGCGCCAGGCGCCGCACCGCGGCCTCGTCGGCGAATCGGATCGCGGTGCGGCGCAATCCGTTTCCGTCGTCGACCCACACGGCATCGGGCGCGGTCACCAGGACGTCGGTCGTGCCCTCCGCGCGCAGCAGTGGTTCGAGGATGCCGGCACCGGTCAGCTCGGTCTCGAGCACCCGCAGATGGGCGAGCACCTCGGTGTCCCCCAGCATGCCGCGGGATTCCGCGCGGATCGCGGCGGCGACCACGTCGGGCCGCAGAGCGGATCCCGGCGGCGCGGACTCCGCGGCCAGCCGTTCCCGCACGCGTTCGATGAGGGATCCGTTCATGCCGCCCTGCCGAGCTGGGGAGCCCCGGCCCGGGGCAGCACGGCGAGGACCCGGCGAGCCGCCGTGTGCAGCGGCGATCGCCGCCGGGGTGCCAGGCCTCCGCGCTCGAGCTGGTCAGCGAGTTGGGGCTGCGCCCTCATCGCCGCCAGCAGCGGCAGGCCGGTGACCTCGGCGATTTCGGCGGCCCGCAGGCCGCCCGGCGCCGGGCCCCGCACGACCAACCCGACGTTGGGGTTGATCGCCGTCAACGGCGCGGCCGTCGCGGCGGTGGATGCACACGCCCGCACGTGGCAGGGGCTGAGGACCACGACGAGATCGGCCGCCTCGAGCGCGGCCTGGGACGCATCGGCCGGGCGGCGGGGCAGATCGCATACCACGGTGACTCCCCCGCGCCGGCCGGCATCGATCACGGCCTCGACGGGTCCCGCCTCGAGCTCGTAGGCGCGCCGGGTGCCCGACAGCACGCTGATGCCGCGATGCCGGGGCAGGGCATCGCGCACGGCCGGCCAGGTCAGTCGGCCACCCCGCAAAGCCAGGTCGGGCCAGCGCAGGCCCGGTGCGGTCTCGCAACCCACCAGCAGATCGAGGCCACCGCCCCACGGATCGAGGTCGACCAGCAGGGCGCAGGTCGCCGCGTGCGCGAGGGCGGTCGCAAACAACGAGGCGCCCGCGCCACCGCAGCCCCCGACGACGGCGACAACGTCACCGCGCAACCCGTCGTCACGCACCGCCTCCGCGGCGTCGGCGAGTTCGCCGATCAGCTCGTGCTCCTGCCCGGGCAGGATCAGCACCCGTTCGGCACCGGCCGCGATGGCCGCGGCCCAGGTCGCAGCGGCGGGTTCGGCGGCGGTCAGCACTATCACGCGGCCGCGCCGGGGCAGCGCAGCCTGCCCGCATCCCCGCGCCGCCGCCTCGTCGAGCAGCACCGCCGCGGCGGCCGCCCAGTTCTTGCGGCTCACGGGCGGCCCGCCACCCGCGTGGACGATCCGGACCCCGACGGCCGCGGCCATCCGGTCCACCTCGGAACGCAGCGGCGGATCGCCCAACACCGCCAGCACGATCGACGACCCCGCCGCCGGGGTCTGTGCGGTACCGGTCATCCGTCCACCCTGCGGCGCGGCGATCATGGGACGCCAGTCCCAAAGCCGAATCTGTTGATAGAGACGCAACTGTGCACAAACGCGTGCGCACCGCAGCGGATCACGTGCTTCCCGCAACGAACGGACGAATCGGGCAGGCCGCCCGGCAAGGAGATTTTTTACCCCAGAAAAGGGACGACCCCCGCCAGGGGGGGAGGAGGCGAGGGTCGTCGTGTATCAGCCCCGGGGGGTCGGGCTGATACACCCTCGGCTCAGGCCGAGTAATGCTTACTATACACATGACAGTGCGGACTAACGCAAGTGGTAGTTCCAGCCGAATCAGACGTTGAGGCGAAAAGACGCTGCTCATCCATGTACGGCGGTCTCTCCGGCTAGCGTTTTTGGTGCAACACCACGGCACCGCCCGATGACCGACCTATGCTGGGTCGGTGACCGTCTCCGACCCGGCCGCACAACAGCAGGCACCACCGGAAGCTCCCGCGGGCGGGTTTCCGCAGGCCCGCACCGCCGCCTTCTTCGACCTGGACAAGACGATCATCGCCAAATCCAGCACGCTGGCATTCAGCAAACCCTTCTTCGACCAGGGCCTGCTCAACCGCCGCGCGGTGCTCAAATCCAGTTACGCCCAGTTCATCTTCCTGCTCTCCGGTGCCGATCACGATCAGATGGACCGGATGCGCGCCCACATGACGAACATGTGCAGCGGCTGGGACGTCGAACAGGTCAAGGCGATCGTCAACGAAACGCTGCACGACATCGTGACGCCACTGGTATTCGCCGAAGCGGCGGACCTGATCGCGGCGCACAAGTTGTGTGGCCGTGATGTCGTGCTGGTTTCGGCGTCCGGAGAGGAGATCGTCGCGCCGATCGCGCGGGCGCTGGGCGCCACCCACGCGATGGCGACCCGCATGGTCGTCGAGGGCGGCAAGTACACCGGCGAGATCGCGTTCTACTGCTACGGCGAGGGCAAGGTGCAGGCGATCAAGGAATTGGCCGCCCGCGAGGGTTACCCGCTGGAACACTGCTACGCCTACTCGGACTCCATCACCGACCTGCCCATGCTGGAGGCCGTCGGGAACCCCAGCGTGGTCAATCCCGACCGCAGCCTGCGCAAGGAAGCCATCGAGCGAGGCTGGCCGGTGCTGGTCTTCTCCCGGCCTGTGTCGCTGCGCGACCGGATCCCCGCCCCGTCGGGCGCCGCGATCGCCACCACCGCCGCGGTGGGCATCAGCGCGCTGGCGGCCGGAGCCGTCACCTACTCGCTGCTGCGCCGCCTGGGAGTCTGAACCCAGCAAACCGGCGACCCGAACTCGCCGGGCGCATTCGCATTCTCTGCGGATTCGGGCCTTGCCGCGCCCAGGGTCTAGTAGTACAAAGGAAACCACGGAAGCCCGGCAAGGCCTAGCTCGAACCGGAAGAGAAGGTTCGATCTCCCGACCCGGGCGCCCAGCACGGTTCTCGGCACCCACGCGGAGTCATAGCCGCGATAATGGCAGAAGTGTTGCGGGCCTGCGTAATTGCGAATCTTCAAGGTATCGCGGTCCTTTGGGTGGGACTGCAGCCGTGGGGCGTCGCAAGATCGCCGAGGCCAACCCACGCAGCCCAGAAATGCACGCCTGGTAACCGGGTTCCGTGCTGGCGGGCGGCGGGCCGACAATTGTCGGAACGTCGCCCGCTTCGTATTTCCCGACGATTCACCGGACACGTTCCCGGGAGCCGCTGGCTACCGATCCGCTAGCGGCCCGAGAGCGCGTCGGCGATCGCCACCGCGTCCTGCGCGCCGGCTTGCAGCGCCCGGCAACACATCAGCAGCCAGGCCCGAACCCCCTCGGGGGAGCCCTCGGCGAACCCCTCGGCCGCGTCCCGGTAATCCGCCGGCCGGCGCATCCACGCGACCTCCGGCACCCCCAGCCCGTGCGGGTCCAGCCCGCCGGCGATCGTCACCAGCCGCGACACCGCGCGGGCCACCACGCCGTCCGCGCTGCCGAAAGGCCGGAGCGCCAGCAGCTCTCCGTGCGCCACCGCGGCGATCACCGGGGCCGGCGCCCGAGTGCGACCGGCGACCAGGCCCGCCAGCAGCTCGAGTCGCGGCCCAACCTCGGCGCCGGCCCGCGGCCGGCCCAGCCGCTCCTCGTCGACCTGGTCGGTGGCCGCCAGCACGTGCAGCCGGGCGAGCGCCTGCAGCGGCGCCCGCCGCCACACCCCGACCACCGGGCCCTCGCCGCCCTCCAGCGCCTGCGCCACCCGCAAAGCCCCGGCCAGCACGGGGTCGCTGACCTGGGCGGTCTCGCCCGGATCGTCGACCCGCCCGGGTCCGCCGTCGAGCACCGACGAGGCGCGCGCCGCCCGCAGCGCCGCCTCGGCCGCGGTGACCGGCCAGCCCCGCAGGTTGGCCCGGTGCCGGTGCGCCCGGCTCAGCGCGTCGCGGGCATGGTCGGCGGCCTCGGCCACGCCGGGCAGCCCCATCAACGGAGCCAGCGGGTCATCGGTCACGGGTTCTCAACCTAGTCGGGGGCCGGGAATGGCCTCCAGCAACTGCCGGGTGTACTCGTGGCCGGGCCGGTCGAACAACTCGCCGGTGGGCGCGTACTCCACCGCCCGTCCGGCCCGCATGACCAGGACCTCGTCGGCGATCTGCCGGATCACCGCCAGGTCATGGCTGATGAACAGGTAGGCCAGCCCGAGCTCGGCCTGCAGGCCGGCGAGCAGGTCCAGGATCTGCGCCTGCACCACGACGTCGAGCGCCGAGACCGCCTCGTCGCAGACCAGCACGTCGGGCCGAAGGGCCAGGGCCCGGGCGATCGCGACCCGCTGGCGTTGACCACCCGACAGCTCACGGGGCAGCCGGCCCAGCACCGACGACGGCAGCGCCACCTGGTCGAGGAGTTCGCGCACGGCCCGCGCCCGCTCCTCGCGGTCTCCGATGCGGTGGATCCGCAGGGGTTCCTCGATGGCGCGGAACACCGTGTACCTGGGATCCAGGCTGGCGTAAGGGTTTTGGAAGACCGGCTGCACCCGCCGGCGAAACGCGAGCTCGGCGTCCCGGCCCAGGCTGCCGTCGATGCGGGTGCCGTCGAACACCACCGTGCCCGCGCTCGGTTCCAGCAGCCCGAGCACCATGCGCGCCAGGGTCGACTTGCCGGATCCGGATTCTCCGGCGATCGCGAGCGTGCCCGCCCGGCGCAGCCGGAACGACACGGCGTCGACGGCCCGGAACTCGGTGCGCCGCCACGGCGCCCCCCGCGACTCGCGGTAGACCTTGCTCAGCCCCGACGCGACGAGGATGTCGCCCGTGGCCATGCCGGCCGCCTTCCGGCGCGGGCTGCGAACCGTCAGCGACGGCGCCGCGGCGACCAGCCGCCGGGTGTACTCGTGTTGCGGATTTTTCAGGATCGCCGCTGCGGCACCGGATTCCACGACCGCACCACGGTGCACGACGACCACCGACTCGGCGCGTTCGGCGGCCAGCGCCAGGTCGTGGGTGATCAGCAGCAGGGCGGTGCCCAGTTGCTCGGTGAGCCGCTGCAGGTGGTCGAGCACCTGCCGCTGGACGGTGACGTCCAGCGCGGACGTCGGCTCGTCGGCGATCAGCAGGCGGGGCCGCCCGGCCAGCCCGATCGCGATCAGCGCCCGCTGGCGCATGCCACCGGAGAGCTGGTGCGGATACTTGCCGGCCTGCCGCTCGGGATCCGGCATCCCCGCCTCGCCGAGCAACTCCACTGCACGCCGTCGCGCCGTGCGGCCACCGGCGTTGGCCCGCAACGCTTCCCGGATCTGGAATCCGACGCTCCACACGGGGTTGAGGTTGGTCGCCGGATCCTGGGGCACGTAGCCGATCGAGCGGCCCCGGATCGACCGCAGCAGCCGGGGGCCGGCTGAGGCGATGTCACGCCCGTCGAAAACGATGCGCCCGGCTGTGATTCGCCCGCCCGGGGGCAGCAGCCCGAGGATGGCGGCGGCCGTCGTGGACTTCCCCGAGCCGGATTCGCCGACGACGGCGACGGCCTGCCCAGGCAGCACGCTCAGGTCCAGCCCGCTTACCACCGGCTGCTCACCGAACCTGACCTCCAGGCCCTGCACCGACAGCAGCGGCGCCGGTGGAGCGGTCACGGCCGCACCGCCCGCGACGCCGGATCCAGCGCGTCGCGCAGCGCGTCGCCCATCATCATGAAGGCCAGCACCGTGACCGCCAGGGCGCCGGCCGGGTAGAACAAGATGGGCGAGCCCGAGCGCAGGCGGGTCTGCGCGACGTTGATGTCGCCGCCCCAGGAGACCACCGACGCCGGCAGCCCGATCCCGAGGTAGGACAGCGTGGCCTCGGTGACGATGAACAGACCCAGGGCGATCGTGGCCACCGCGACCACCGGCCCCAGGGCGTTCGGCAGCGCGTGCCGCAGCAGTGTCTGAAAGTTGCTCATCCCCAACGCCCTGGCGGCAAGGACATAGTCGGCGGCCCGGACCTCCAGCACCGCACTGCGGGCGATCCGGGCGACCTGCGGCCAGCCGAACAGGGCCAGGATCGCGATCACCGTCCACACCGTGCGCTGGCGCAGGACCTGCATCAGCACGATGGCGGCCAGCAGCAGCGGCAGCCCGAAGAACACGTCGGCGACGCGGGAGACCACCGCGTCCAGCCAGCCGCCGTAGAACCCGGCCAGCGCGCCCAGTGCGCCGCCGACGACGAACACCGCCAGGGTGGCGCCGAGCCCCACGGTCACCGAGGCCCGCGCCCCGTAGACGGTGCGCGCGTAGATGTCGTGGCCCTGCAGGTCGGTGCCAAACCAGTGGGCCGACGAGGGGGGCAGCAGGCTCTGGGCGGGGTCGGCGTAGGTCGGGTCGGCTCCGGTGAACAGACCCGGGAACGCGGCGACGGCCAGGATCAACAGGATCAGCGCGGCGGCGACGACGAACTTGGGACGCCGGCGCAACCCGGCCCACGTGTCGCGCCAGAAGCCCCCCTCACCCATAGCGGATCCGCGGGTCCAGGGCGGCATACAGCAGATCCACCGCCAGGTTCGTGACCAGGTAGACCAACACCAGCACCGTCACGATCGACACCACCGTCGGCGCCTCCTGCCGGGTGACCGCCTGGTACAGCACGCCGCCGACGCCGTGGATGTTGAAGATGCCCTCGGTCACCATCGCCCCGCCCATCAGGGCCCCCAGGTCCGCACCCAGGAACGTCACCACCGGAATCAGCGAGTTGCGCAGGATGTGCACCGCCACGACGCGGGGCCGCGACAGCCCCTTGGCGGTGGCGGTGCGGACGTAGTCGGTGTGGGCGTTGGCCGCGACCGCGGACCGGGTCAGGCGCAGCACGTAGGCGAACGACACCGATCCCAGGACGATCCCGGGCAGCAGCAGGCGCGCGAACGTCGACCGCTCGCCCACCGTGACCGGTGCGACCCCCAGCCAGATGCCGAACACGAACTGGGCCAGGAAGCCCAGCACGAAGATCGGGATCGCGATCAGGATCAGCCCGGTGACCAGCACGGTGGCATCGAAGACCCCGCCCCGGCGCAGCCCGGCGGCCACCCCCAGGCCGACACCCAGCACGGCCTCGACGGAAAGCGCGATCAGCGCCAGCCGCAACGTGACCGGAAAGGCATGCGCCAGAACGTCGCTCACCGGCAGGCCGGAGTAGGAGCGGCCCAGGTCGCCGTGCAGCACGCCGCCCAGGTAGCGCAGGTACTGCAGCAGGAACGGGTCGTCGAGGTGGTAGCGGGCCCGCAGTTGCGCGGCCACTTCCGGTGTCAGCGGCCGGTCCCCGGCGATCGCAGCCACCGGGTCTCCGGGCAGCAGGAACACCATGCCGTAGATCAGCAGCGTGGCCCCGAGGAAGACGGGCACCATGGCGGCGATCCGGCGCACGACGTACCAGCCCATCGCATCAAGCCTTGACGATGCGCTCGTAGTCGGGCAGGCCGTTCCAGGTGACCGCGACTCCGCTGACCCGCGACGACCATCCCACCACCCCGATGTAGTCCCACAGCGGGACGACGGGCATGTCGCGCAGGAGGATTCGCTGCGCGTCGTTGGCCAGCGCGTCGGCCTGCCGCAGGTCGTGCGCCGCTTCGGCGGTCGTCAGCGCCGAGTCGAACTTCGCGTCGGAGTAGCCGACGTCGTTGGAGCCGGCGCCGGTGGCGAACAGCGGGGCGAGGAACTCGATCATCGACGGGTAGTCGCCCTGCCAGCCGGCGCGGAAGGCGCTGCCGATGGTGTGGTTGGTGATCTGGGTGCGGAACCCGGCGAACGTCGGCTGCGGGGCCCCGACGGCGTCGATGCCCAGCACGTTCTTGATGCTGTTGGCTACGGCGTCCACCCACTCGCGGTGGCCGGCGTCGGCGTTGTAGGCGATCACGTAGCGGCCGCTCCACGCCGAGATCCGGTCGGCTTGCGACCACAGCTTGCGAGCCCGGTCGGGGTCAAAGTCCAGCGCGTCGTTGCCGGGCAGGTTGGGGTCGAAGCCGGGTAGCGACTGCGCAGTGAAATCCCTTGCCGGGCTGCGTGTTCCGGCGAATATCTGCCGGCAGATCTGCGGCCGGTTGATGGCGGCCGACAACGCCAGACGCCGCAGCCGGCCCTCCTCGCCGCCGAAATGCGGCAGCCGCAGCGGGGTGTCGAGGGTCTGGTTGATCGCCGCCGGGCCGGCGGCGACGCGCTCGCCCAGGTCGCGCTTGTAGATCGGCAGCGCGCTGGGCGGCATCGTGTCCAGGACGTCGAGGTTGCCCGACAGCAGATCGGCGTAGGCGGTGTCGAGGTTGGAGTAGAACTCGAACCGCAGGCCCTTGTTGTGCGGCTTGCGGTTTCCGTGGTAGCCGGGGTTGGGCTGCAGGTCGATTCGGACGTTGTGCTCCCAGGCGGGGCCGTCCGGGCGGTCGGCGAGCTGGTAGGGCCCGTCGCCGATGGGGTGGCGGCCGAAGGCGGCCATGTCCCGGAACGCCGCGGCCGGCAGCGGATAGAACGAGCTGTGGCCCAGCCGCAGTTTGAAGTCGATGGTCGGCGCCTTCAAACGGACAGTGAATTCCAGGTCGTCGACCACGTGCAGCCCCGACATGGTGGTCGGACCCGCCTTCTCGCCGGCCGCCCGGCCGGTGACCTCGTCGAACCCGTCGATCGGGCTGAAAAAGCTTTGCTGCAGTTGGGCGTTGGCGCCCAGCGCCCCGTAGTTCCACGCGTCGACGAAGGAGTGGGCCGTCACCGGGGAGCCGTCGGTGAACGACCAGCCCGGCTGCAGGGTGATCCGGTAGTTGATGTTGTCGGTGGTGTCGATCGAGGCGGCTACCTCGTTGGCCGGCGTCCCGTTGGCGTCGTAGGACACGAGCCCGGCGAAGAGCCGGTCGATGATCCTGCCGCCGTTGCTGTCGTTGGTGCCGGTCGGGACGAGCGGGTTGGGCGGCTCACCGCCGTTGACCACCACCAGATCGGGGCTCAGTATCCCGCCGCCACACCCTGCCAGCGAGCCCAGCGGCGCCAGCGCCAGCACTACGGCGGCGACCAGCACCAGCCGTGCCCGCATCCGACGCATGACACCCGACCCTAAGCGAAGGGCGGCGGCGCGCGCGTCACTCGGGGGTCAGGGGGTGCACCTGCAGCAGGCAGGCGTAGATGCTGACCGGCACCATCAGCACCTCGGTGGTGTCGGGCGGGTTGACGAGCAACTCGGTGTAGGTGGGGCACGGGCCGCCGTGCTCGTCGACGGCCAGGCTTTCCACGACGGCACGGCCCCCACTCGACAGCGACAGGGTGACCGCGGGCGGCACGTCGACGCCGGGCGGCAGCCCGCCCATGTACCCGCGCAGGGTGGGTTCGGCATGGACCAGCGGGCCGCCGGTCCCGGTGTCCACCCCGGGATAGCCGGTCAGGGTGCACGGGTCCGCCCCGCCGGCCAGGGGGAAGATCAGGGTCAGTGCCCGGTGGCCCACGGCGCCCTCGGCCGGGGTCCCCGTCACCGCAATCTGGTCCGACCAGCACGGCGGCGGCTCGTCGGTGCCCTCGGCCGGCGCGGCCCCGGCCGGGGCTCCCAGCAGGGTGCTGGCCGCGCAACCGGCAAAAGCCGCGGCAAACCCGCGGATCGGGCGGCGGACGGGCCGCGCGTGGCGTGCCGGCACACCGGCGATTATCCGCTATCGGGGCCCCCTTTGACCTCGGAATGACGCGCGCGGCCGTATCATCGCGGGGCTAGGCTCACTAGACGGTCGGCGGGTCCGCGCCGGCCGAGTCGATTTCGCGGACCCAGCAAACGGCCGTACCTCGACTTAGGAGCAGCCCGTGACCGCCACCGGTACCGAAGGCCCGGCGTCGTATCCGCCGCCACCGCAGTTCGCCGAGCAGGCCAACGCCCGCGCGGAGATGTACCGCCAGGCCGAGGCCGACCGGCTCGGCTTCTGGGCCGCGCAGGCCAATCGGCTGTCCTGGGCGGCGCCGTTCACCGAGGTGCTGGACTGGTCGGCGGCGCCGTTCGCCAAGTGGTTCGCCGACGGCAAGCTCAATGTGGCCTACAACTGCGTGGACCGTCACGTCGAGGCGGGCCACGGCGATCGGGTCGCCATCCACTGGGAGGGCGAACCCGGCGACAGCCGCAGCCTGACCTATGCCGATCTGCACGCCGAGGTGTGTAAGGCGGCCAACGCCCTGACTGGCCTGGGCCTGGTCGCCGGCGACCGCGTCGCGATCTACCTGCCGATGATCCCCGAAGCGGTGATCGCGATGCTGGCCTGCGCCCGGTTGGGCATCATGCATAGCGTCGTCTTCGCCGGTTTCACCGCAAACGCGTTGCGGGCCAGGATCGCCGACGCCCAGGCCAAGCTGCTGATCACCAGCGACGGGCAGTTTCGCCGCGGCAAACCGGCGCCACTCAAGGAAGCGGCCGACGAGGCCACCGCGCCCGGCCCGGACGGACCGAGCCCGGTGCAGCATGTTCTGGTGGTGCGTCGCACCGGGATCGAGGTGCCCTGGACCGAGGGACGCGACCTGTGGTGGCACGACGTCGTCGAATCCGCTGCCGCCGAACACCTCCCGGAGCCCTTCGATGCCGAGCAGCCGTTGTTTCTGCTCTACACCTCGGGCACCACGGGCAAGCCCAAGGGGATCGTGCACACGACCGGCGGCTATCTCACGCAGGCGTCCTACACCCACTTCTACGTCTTCGACATCAAGCCCGAAACCGATGTATTCTGGTGCACGGCCGACATCGGCTGGGTCACCGGGCACACCTACGGCGTCTACGGCCCACTGTCCAACGGGGCCACCGAGGTGCTCTACGAGGGAACCCCGGAAACACCCACCCCGCACCGTCATTTCGAGATCATCGAAAAGTACGGGGTGACAATCTATTACACCGCGCCGACGCTGATCCGCACGTTCATGAAGTGGGGGCGCGAGATCCCCGACGCGCACGACCTGTCCAGCCTGCGGTTGCTGGGGTCGGTCGGCGAGCCCATCAATCCCGAGGCGTGGCGCTGGTACCGCAAGGTGATCGGCGCGGACAGCATCCCGATCGTGGACACCTGGTGGCAGACCGAGACCGGCGCCGCGATGATCTCCCCACTGCCGGGAGTCGCTGCGGCCAAGCCGGGTTCGGCGATGACGCCGTTGCCGGGCATCTCGGCCAAGATCGTCGACGATCACGGCAACCCGCTACCGCCCGGCGGCAGGCAGGGCGAACACGCCACCGGGTACCTGGTCCTGGATCAGCCGTGGCCGTCGATGCTGCGCGGCATCTGGGGCGATCCCGAACGGTACGCCGAGACCTACTGGTCGCGGTTCGCCGAGCACGGCTGGTACTTCGCCGGCGACAGCGCCTGGTACGACGCCGACGGCGCGATCTGGGTGGTGGGCCGGATCGACGACGTAATGAACGTCTCCGGTCACCGCCTTTCGACCGCCGAGATCGAGTCGGCGCTGGTCGGCCACTCGTCGGTCGCGGAGGCGGCCGTGGTCGGGATGACCGACGAGACCACGGGACAGGCGATCTGCGCCTTCGTCGTCCTGTGCGCCGACGTAGCGGTCCACGACGGGGTCGTCGACGAGTTACGCGCCGAGGTGGCACGCGAGATCTCGCCGATCGCCAAGCCCCGGGAGGTGCACGTGGTCCCGGAGCTGCCCAAGACCCGCAGCGGCAAGATCATGCGCAGGCTGCTGCGCGACGTCGCCGAAAATCGCGAACTGGGCGACACCTCGACTCTGCTGGACCCCGGCGTGTTCGACGCGATCCAGGCCGAAAAGTAGCTCAGGCCGCCGAGATCGGCGCGAACCCCGCGCCGGGACGGTGTTTGGCGTTGATGTCGGCCATGATCGCGCTGAACGACTGCACGACCGCCGGGGTGTGCAGCGGAATGTATTTGATGATGCAGGTCGGCAGGCTGTCGGTGAAGGCCCCGTGGATCATGCCGACCAGCATGTTGTTGACGGTCACCGGCGCGCCGGAGTCGCCGGGCCGGCCACAGACCTGCATCACGATGGTGCCGGGGTCCTGGCCGGGGCCCCAGGTGACGCCGCAGGAGTTCCCCGTCGTGCGGCCCTGCTTGCAAGCGATCTGACCGAAGGCCGGGTCCTCGCCGATGCCGTCGATCGGGAAGCCGTTGTAGTCGGCCACCGGTGTCACCTTGGCGGGATCGAACTTGATCACCGCGTAGTCGAGGTTGTCGTTGCCTGCGACCATGATGCCCAGCGGGCCTCTGTTCTCGTTGGCCTCGCTGGCGACCTTGGCGCCCGGACCGCCGCAGTGCGCCGAGGTGAACCCGATCAGCTCGCCGGCGGAATCGTTGCCGATCGTGGTCAACGTGCACATCGTGTCGCCGTTGATGACGATGCCCGCGCCGCCGCCCATGGGGACCTTGTCGCCGGCGGCCGCCGGCGAGGTCGGCAAACCGAGGGCCAATAACACGGCCACCATCGCCGCCAGGAAGCAACGGTGCACCGTCTGCAAAGCAACACTCCCATCAACCGGCCCCACATTTCGAGGGGCTCGATAAGTCTAGTCCGCCGGGGCGCCGGACCTCCGGCGTCGGCGCGCCCAGCAAACGGGGCCCTGAGCTTCTTGCGCCGCAAAAGGGTTTCGGCGCCAACTGTATGTCGTCCGCGAGGTCGTCGCTGTCCACGCGGTTGTGCGGTAACCTTCGCCATCGAGGAGAGCCGAAACCCGAAGCGAACGAAACTCAGTAGGCGGTCGGAAGAGAATGGACAAAGGCGGAAGGCTTGGCAACCCGATGCACCTGACGTCAGGAAAGTTTTCGCAGCGTCGACCCACAGAGTTCTCTCAGATTGAGCGCTGCTCGAACGGGCATTTATTGAGCATGAGTCAATGGCGCATCCCCCAATTGCTGGGCGCCGCCGCCCTCGCAGCCTGCGGCTTGGCCGGCGCGCCCGTCCCGTCCGTATCCGCCGCCTCCTGCCCCGCCGAACAGGTGGTGTTTGCCCGGGGCACCGGTGAGCCGCCCGGCATCGGCCCCGTCGGCGAGGCGTTCGTCAACCAGCTGCGCTCCCGCGTCGGCGCGAACGCACTCGGCGTGTACGCGGTCAAATACCCCGCCAGCGACCAGTGGGACACCGGCATCGACGGTGTCAGGGACGCCGGCGCACACGTCGTCTCGATGGCCAAGAACTGCCCCAACACCAAGATGGTGCTGAGCGGGTACTCGCAGGGCGCGGCCGTGATGGGCTTCGTCACCTCGCCGGAGGTGCCCGCCGGCGTCGATCCCGCCACGGTGCCCAGGCCGCTCGCGCCCGACATCGCCGACCACGTGTCATCGGTCGTGCTGTTCGGGTTGCCGAACGAGAGGGCCATGAGCTTCCTGGGCGAGCCCCCGGTGACCATCGGCCCACTGTATGAGCCGAAGACGCTCGAGCTGTGCATCGACAACGACCCGGTCTGCTCCGACGGGCTCGACTTCGCCCTGCACAACCCGAATTCCTACGAGGACGGAATGGTGGCCAGGGGAGCCGACTACGCCGCGAGCCACCTCTGACCGCTGGGTTCAGCCGCAGTTGTGGTGGCTCGACCCCGGCGCTCGCGGTTCTCGGCTGACCTCGTCCGGCGACGCACCGCATGGCAACATGAACCGCGACGACGCGTGCCGGGCAATCGAGTCCACGCGACGACGCGGGCCGCCACGGCCCGAGGAGCAGCCGGGCAACTGAGGAAAGAGGACCGTCCGTGAGCAGAGCCGATCGCAAGAACGGTGTACCCAGCACGCTGACCACCATCCCGTTGACCGATCCGCACGCCGGACCCGCCGAGCCCTCGATCGGTGACCTGATCAAAGACGCGAGTGCCCAGGTCTCCACGCTGCTGCGCGCCGAGATCGAACTGGCCCGCGCCGAGATCACCCGCGACGTCAAGAAGGGCCTGACCGGCAGCGTGTTCTTCATCGCCGCGCTGGTGGTGCTGTTCTATTCCACGTTCTTTTTCTTCTTCTTCCTCGCCGAGTTGCTCGACACCTGGCTGTGGCACTGGGTGGCATACCTGATCGTGTTCGCGATCATGGTGGTGTTCGGGTCGCTACTCGCCCTGCTGGGCTTTTTGAAGGTGCGCCGGATCCGCGGGCCGCGCGAGACGATCGAATCGGTCCGCGAGACCCGCACCGCCCTCACCCCCGGCCACGACAAGGCGGGCGCCGAGCGGCGCGGCAGGCACGAGACGCCGGACAGCGGCGCACCCTCCGACACCTCGGGCTGGTAGGTGGCAGCGCCGGATCCGTCGATGACCCGCATCGACGGGCCATGGCGGCATCTGGACGTGCACGCCAACGGCATCCGATTCCACGTGGTCGAGGCATCGCCGGCCACCCCGCCGACAGGCCAGGACGCGGGCACCCCGGCCACGGCGCGGCCGTTGGTGATGCTGCTGCACGGATTCGGCTCGTTCTGGTGGTCGTGGCGCCATCAGCTGCGAGGACTGAGCGGCGCGCGGGTCGTGGCGGTCGACCTGCGCGGCTACGGCGGCAGCGACAAGCCGCCGCGCGGCTACGACGGCTGGACGCTCGCCGGTGACACCGCCGGACTGATCCGCGCGCTCGGGCACTCCTCGGCGACCCTCGTCGGCCACGCCGAGGGCGGGCTTGCGTGCTGGGCGACCGCGCTGCTGCATTCACGCCTGGTGCGCGCGATCGCGCTGATCAGCTCGCCGCACCCCGCCGCCTTGCGCCGGTCCGCCCTGAGCCGGCGGGATCAGGGGTATGCGCTGCTACCCATGCTGCTGCGCTACCAGCTGCCGCTGTGGCCGGAGCGCCTGCTAACCCGGGACGACGCGGCCGAGATCGAGCGCCTCGTAGCCAGCCGCAGCAGCGCGAAATGGGTGGCTTCCGAGGACTTCTCCCAAACCATCCGCTACCTGCGGACCGCGATCCAGATTCCGGCGGCCGCCCATTGCGCCCTGGAGTACCAGCGCTGGGCGGTGCGCAGCCAGCTGCGCAGTGAAGGCTGGCGGTTCATGACGTCGATGTCCCAACAGCTCGGGGTGCCGTTGCTACACCTGCGCGGTGACGCGGACCCCTACGTGCTGGCCGACCCGGTGGACCGGACGCAGCGGTACGCCCCGCACGGGCGTTACCTGTCGGTCGCCGGCGCGGGACACTTCAGCCACGAAGAGCTGCCCGACGAGATCAACGGGCAGCTGACGAAGTTCCTCGGCCAGGTGCACTGGGTCAGCTGACGCAGGCCCCGGTGCTCACCCCCTGGGTGTCGCCGATCCGGGACAGCTGCCCGGCGACCTCGTCGGCTGTCAGCACGAACCCGGTATCGGGGTCGTCGACGGCGGCGCCGAACACCACGCCGAGCACATGGCCGTTCAAATCGATCAGCGGCCCACCCGAATTGCCTTGCTCCACATTGGCTCTGATGGTGTAGACGTCGCGGGTGACCGGTGTGGGATCCCGGTAGATGTCGGGACCGGTGAGCTTGATGATCTCGCGGATCCTGGCCGGGGTCGCGGTGAAATTGCCGCCGCCAGGATAGCCGAGCACCACGACGTTGGCGCCGGTCTTAGCCTGGGTCTGGGCGAAGGCCAGGGGCGGCGGCGGCAGGTGCGGGACGGCGAGGATGGCGATGTCGACCGCGGGGTTGTACGACACCACGGTGGCGTCCAGCGGGTTGCCGCTGGCGTAGACCTGGACGCTGTTGGACCCGGCCACCACGTGGGCGTTGGTCATCACCCGGTCGGGCGCGATGACGAAGCCGCTGCCCTCGAGCACCTTCTGGCAGCTGGGGGCCAGGCTGCGCACCTTGACGACGCTCGGCGCGTCGGCCGTGACCGCCGGGTTGGTGGCGAGGGCCGGATCCGGGGACGCGACCGGGATGACCGGGGTGCGGCTGAAAGGCTCGAGCACCGCGGGCAGTCCCGAGGTGTTCAGCAGCGCCGACAGGCGCTTGGGCACCGTCTTCAGCCAGGGCGGGGCGACGTCGTTGACCTGCGCGAGCACCCGGGAGCCCCGGACCGCGGCGGCCAGCTCCGGCTGGTCCTTCGACTGGGTCAGCGGCGTGGCCAGCAGCCAGGCCGCGGTCAGCACGACCACGAGCTGGACCCCCACCCCGATGACGGAGTCGACGGTCCGGACGACGCGGCTGTGGATGGCCCCGCGCACGGCCCGACCCAGCACAACACCGGCCACCTCGCCGACGACCACGAGCGCCAGGATCAGGAACAGTGCGGTGAACAGCTTGGCGCGGGGGGCGGCGATGTGGCTGACGATGTGGGGCGCCAGCAGCACCCCGGCGATCGCACCGAGCAGCACCCCGGCGAACGACAGCACGGAACCCAGTGCGCCGGAACGCCATCCCGAAACGGCCGCGATGAAGGCGACCGCCAGGACGGCGATGTCCAGCCACTGCGAGGGGGTCATCGAGTTCAGGCTCATCGGGCCGGCCCACCCTGGTCGTCGACCAGCGACATGGCCTCGTCCAACTCGCGCAGGTCGGTGGTGTCCCAGGGCCGGGCCCACCCGGCGACGTCGAGCAGGGCGGAGATCACCTGGCCGGTGAAGCCCCAGACCAGCATCTCGTTCAGCAGAAACGCCGGCCCGGCCCACCGGTGGCCGAGGTCGCCGCGGTACACCATCAGCCGGTTGGCGGGGTTGACGAACGCGCGCACCGGGACCCTGGCCACGACCGCGGTCTCGGCCCGGTCGACGACCGAGACCGGCCCGGGATCCGGCGAGTAGGCCAGCACCGGGACCACATGAAACTGCGACGGCGCGATGAACAACCGTTCCAGGGTGGCCAGCGGCTGCAGCCGGGCCGGGTCGATGCCCGTTTCCTCGCGCGCTTCGCGCAGGGCGGTGGCCACGGGACCGTCGTCGGTGGGGTCGGAGGCGCCGCCGGGGAACGCCGCCTGCCCGGCGTGGTGGCGCAACGTCGCGGCGCGCACGGTGACCAGCAGGTCGGCCTCGTCGGGGATGCCGCCGCCGGCGGGCCCGGACTCCGGCCCGGAGAACAACACCAGCACCGCCGCGTCGCGCCGTTCGCCGCCCGCGGACGCCGCGCCGGAGGTCAGCATCGCCAGCACGTCGGCCGGCAGCCGGCGCCGGTACGCGTCGGGAATCCGGCCGAGGTTGTCGATGAGGGGGCGCAGCCACGGCGGGCAGAGTTCGGACGTAACGGGATCCGTCCCCTGCGTGCGGGCGGTACCCCAAGCACTCACCGCCACCTCCACTGGGTTCCCGACCGCCCGTCCGTCTCCGGCTGCCGCCTCATCGCTCCTGGTCTCCGACCGCGGCCGCGATCTCGTCGGCGCTGGCGAAAGCGCGCGGCAGCGTCTGGGCAACGCTACCGTCCGGCCGCAGTACCACCGTCGCTGGCATCACGTTAACCACCCGCAGGGCCGCCGCCACGCGGCGCCGACCGTCCTGCAGGGTCGGCAGCCGAACCCCCAGCTCCGCCAGCCGCAGCAGGGCGGCCGTCTCGTTCTCGTCCTGGTGCACGGTCAGCACGGTCAGGCCCGGCCCGGCCCGGCGCGCATACTCGGCCATCGCGGGCAGCTCGGCGGTGCACGAGGCGCACCAGTACGCCCAGAAGTTCAGCACCACCCGCCGCCCGGCCAGCGCCCGGCCGACGTCGACGACGGACCCGTCGGCGGCGCATTGCACCGTGACCCCCCGCAGCGCCGCGGGGCCGGGACCGCCGGCAGGTGCAGGACAGGGCCGCAGGTCCGCTCGCCGCCGCGGTCCCGCCAGCGCGGCCGGGGTGTCGGCGTCGCGGTGCTCGCGGCCGGCGCCGGCGTCGGTCGCCGCGGGCCCCGGGGCGTCGTCGCGCAACTGGGCCACCAGCGCGGCCGCCAGCGCCACCACCACCGCCACGATCGCGATGGTCCAGCGCGTGCTGCGGGTCAAGGCCGTGCTTACAGCCCGGCCAGGGCCAGCAGGTGCTCGGCTTCGGGGCCCTTCACCAGCGGCGCGGCGAGCAGCGGTTCGGTGGGACCGAGCCCAAAGGACGGGCAGTCCTTGGCGAGCAGGCAGACGCCGCACGCCGGCTTTCGCGCGTGGCACACGCGACGGCCGTGGAAGATCACGCGATGGCTCAGCATCGTCCACTCGGTGCGCTCGATCAGCGCACCCACGGCGTGCTCGATCTTGACCGGATCTTCCTCGGCGGTCCAGCGCCACCTGTCCACCAGCCGCTTGAAATGGGTGTCGACGGTGATGCCCGGGACACCGAACGCGTTGCCGAGGATGACGTTCGCGGTCTTGCGCCCCACCCAGGGCAGCGTCACCAGGTCGGCCAGCGTGGACGGCACCTCGCCGTCGAACCGTTCGACCAGTGCCTGCCCGAGGCCGATCAGGGCGGTGGCCTTATTACGGAAGAAACCGGTCGGGCGGATGAGCGCCTCCAGTTCGGCGCGGTCCGCCTGCGCGTAGTCCAGCGCCGAGGAGTAGCGCGCGAACAGCGCCGGCGTGGTCAGGTTGACCCGCTTGTCGGTGCTCTGCGCCGAGAGGATCGTGGCCACCGTCAGCTCCAGCGGCGTGGTGAAGTCCAGCTCGCAATGGGCGTCTGGGAAGGCCTTGGCCAGGGTGCGATTCATCCGGCGTGCCCGTCGCACCAGCCCGGTGCGGGTTTCTTCGGCCCACCGCCGCTCGGCCTTCGCCGCTATCACCTACGACAGAGTACTGATTTCGGCAGAGTACTGATTTCGGCAGAGTACTGATTTCGTGATCTGACCGAGACCTCGTGTTGCTGCACCACCATGTTTACTTTCCCTGTGTCATGGTTGCTGGTGGCCTGCGTGCCGGGGCTGCTGATGCTGGCGACGTTCGGCCTCGGGCGGCTCGAACGCGACCTGTCCGGCCGGCCGCTCGCGATCACCGCGTCAGACGAGTCACCCGGGCCCGCCGAGGCCATGGACATGCGCACGCCGGCCCACGACGGCATGCCCGAGGCGCTGGAGTATTTGCATCTGCGACGGGAGCGGCGGGAACTGGAAGCCCCGCCGGCCGGGGGGCGGCACGCCGCGCCCGGGTTCGCCCCCGACTGCTACCGGCTGGGCGAGTTCGTGTCGCCCGCGCCGCGACACACCCATCCACGCGGCAATCCGCAGTTTAAGACCCCGGGATATGTCAATCGTGTGTAGCGTTGGCACGTTGGACACTCCGGTGTACCTCTAGACTCGACACGCGAGCAAGAGGTTAGCCTGTCTACATCACATCGTTGGAAAGCTGAAGAGGGCAACGTGGACGAGATCCTGGCAAGGGCAGGAATCTTCCAAGGGGTCGAGCCCGGCGCGGTCGCCGCGTTGACGAAGCAACTGCAACCCGTCGACTTCCCCCGCGGACACACGGTCTTCGCCGAGGGAGAACCCGGCGACCGGCTGTACATCATCATCGCCGGCAAGGTCAAGATCGGCCGGCGCTCACCGGATGGCCGGGAGAACCTGCTGACCATCATGGGCCCCTCGGACATGTTCGGGGAGTTGTCGATCTTCGACCCCGGCCCGAGGACGTCCAGCGCGACCACCATCACCGAGGTGCGCGCGGTCTCGATGGACCGCGACGCGCTGCGGGCGTGGATCGCCGACCGGCCCGAGATCGCCGAGCAGCTGCTGCGCGTGTTGGCCCGGCGCCTGCGCCGGACCAACAACAACCTGGCCGACCTCATCTTCACCGACGTGCCCGGGCGGGTGGCCAAGCAGCTGCTGCAGCTGGCCCAGCGTTTCGGCACGCAGGAGGGCGGCGCCATGCGCGTCACCCACGACCTGACCCAGGAGGAGATCGCCCAGCTGGTGGGGGCGTCCAGGGAGACGGTGAACAAGGCGCTGGCCGACTTCGCCCATCGCGGCTGGATCCGCCTGGAGGGCAAGAGCGTGCTCATCTCGGACTCCGAGCGGCTGGCCCGCCGCGCGCGCTAGGCGCTTGGCGCCGAGATCGACGTTCTGCAGACGCCCACTCGCACTTTCGCTGCGAAACGTCAATCTCGGCGCAGGTAGTCCAGCTGAGCCTGGACCGACCATTCGGCAGCTTCCCAGAGCTTCTCGTCGACGTCGACATAGACGTGCTCGACGACCCGGCGCGCGCTGGCGTCCTCCCCCAACTCGCGTAACGCAGCGCGCACCTGTTCGAGCCGCTCCTGGCGATGCATCAGGTAGCCGGACGCGGCGGCCTCCAGGTCGGGTAGTTCGGGGCCGTGCCCGGGCAGCACCGCGCGTCGGCCCAAACCGCGCAGCCGCCGCAGCGACTCCAGGTAGTCGAGCAGGCTGCCGTCCTCCTTGTCGATGACGGTGGTGCCGCGGCCCAGCACGCTGTCCGCCGTCAGCACCGCGTCATCGAGCACGAACGTCAGCGAGTCGGCGGTGTGGCCGGGAGTGGCCAGCACCGTGATACACAGGCCCGCCGCGTCGATCACCTCGCCGTCGGTGAGCTCGCCGCCGAGGCCGCGCAGAAATCCGCTGCCGGCCGAGCGGACCGTCGCGCCGGTCAGCTCGACCAGCTTGTCGATGCCCTCGGTGTGGTCCCCGTGGCGGTGGCTGATCAGCACCAGCGCGACGCGGCCCAGCGTGGCGATGCGGGCGATGTGCTCGTCGTCGTCGGGACCCGGGTCGACGATCACCAGCTCATCGCTGCCGGGGCCGCGCAGCACCCACGTGTTGGTGCCCTCGAGCGTCAACGGCCCGGGGTTGTCGGCCAACAGCACAGAGGCCGTGTCGGTGACCGCCCGCAACCGCCGGTAGGCGGGATGGGTCAGCGGCTCGTCGGCCCCGGTCGCGGCCGTCAGGCCACCTCCACGATCAGCTCGACCTCCACCGGCGCGTCCAGCGGCAACTCCGAAACGCCGACCGCCGAGCGCGCATGCGCGCCCCTGTCGCCGAAAACCTCGGCGAGCAGTTCGGAGGCCCCGTTGACCACGCCCGGCTGGCCGTTGAAGCCCGCTGCGGAAGCGACGAACCCGACGACCTTGACGACCCGGGTCACCGCGTCGATCCCGACCAGCGCGTTCACGGCCGCCAGCGCGTTGAGGGCGCACACCCGCGCCATCGCCTTGGCCTCCTCGGGGGTGACCGCGGCGCCGACCTTGCCGGTCGCGGCCAGCTCGCCCGCCTTCATGGGCAGCTGACCCGACGTGTAGACGAGGTTTCCGGTGCGCACCGCCGGTACGTATGCGGCCAGCGGCGGCACCGCCTCGGGCAGCGTGATGCCGAGCTGGTCGAGCCGGGCCGATGCACTCATCCTTTGGGGCGCTTCAGGTACGCGACATGCTGTTCGCCGGTGGGCCCGGGCAACACCGCCACCAGCTCCCAGCCGTCGGCGCCCCATTGATCGAGGATCTGCTTGGTGGCGTGCGTCAGCAGCGGAACCGTTACGTACTCCCATGCGGTCGGTTGACTCATGGCGTGAGCCTATCGGTCGACCCCGATCTGCGGGGGGCCGGAGTCGCTCGGGCTAGCATGCGAAGGTGGCAACCACTTCCGGCACTCCCGGCAGCAACAGCGGCGGTAGTCCCGTGGGCTGGCCGGCGCGCCTGTCCAAGGCCCGGCTGCATTTCGTCACCGGCAAAGGCGGCACGGGCAAGTCGACGGTGGCGGCCGCCCTGGCGCTGACGCTGGCCGCGGGCGGCCGCAAGGTCCTGCTCGTCGAAGTCGAGGGCAGGCAAGGGATTGCGCAGTTGTTCGACGTGCCGCCACTGCCGTACCAGGAGCTCAAGATCGCGACGGCGGAGCGCGGCGGCCAGGTCAACGCGCTGGCGATCGACATAGAGGCGGCGTTCCTGGAATACCTGGACATGTTCTACAACCTCGGCATCGCGGGCCGGGCGATGCGGCGCATCGGCGCCATCGAGTTCGCGACGACGATCGCGCCCGGTCTGCGCGACGTGCTGCTCACCGGCAAGATCAAGGAGTCGGTGGTGCGCGTCGACCGCAACAGGCTGCCGGTGTACGACGCGGTCGTGGTGGACTCGCCGCCGACGGGCCGCATCGCGCGCTTCCTGGATGTCACCAAGGCCGTGTCCGACCTGGCCAAGGGTGGGCCGGTGCACTCGCAGAGCGAGGGCGTGGTCCGGTTACTGCACTCCGAACAGACCGCCATCCACCTTGTCACCCTGCTCGAGGCGCTGCCGGTGCAGGAGACGCTGGAAGCCATCGAGGAGCTGGCCGAGATGGAGCTGCCGATCGGCAGTGTGATCGTCAACCGCAACATCCCCTCGTATCTGGAGCCGCGCGATCTCGCCAAGGCCGCCGAGGGCGCGATCGACGCGGACTCGGTTCGGGCCGGCCTCGAGATGGCCGGAATCACGCTCGGCGAGGCCGACTTCGCCGGCCTGCTCACCGAGACCATCGAGCATGCGACCCGCATCACCGCGCGCGCCGAGACCGCCCAACAGCTCGACGCGTTGCAGGTGCCCCGGCTCGAACTGCCGGCGATCTCCGACGGCGTCGACCTCGGCAGCCTTTACGAGCTTTCGGAATCGCTTGCCCAACAGGGGGTTCGATGAGCGTCACACCGACAGTCCTTGACATGAAGGCGATCCTGTCCGACATGTCGAACCGCGTCGTGGTGTGCTGCGGCGCCGGTGGCGTGGGCAAGACCACCACGGCCGCCGCGCTGGCGTTGCGTGCGGCCGAATATGGCCGCAACGTCTGCGTTTTGACGATCGACCCGGCCAAGCGGCTGGCACAGGCGTTGGGCGTCAACGAACTCGGCAACGTCCCGCAGCGGGTGCCGCTGGCCCCCGAGGTCACCGGGGAGCTGCACGCGATGATGCTCGACATGCGCCGCACGTTCGACGAGATGGTGGTCCAGTACTCGGGAACCGAACGGGCGCAATCGATTCTGAACAACCAGTTCTATCAGACCGTCGCCACGTCGCTGGCCGGCACGCAAGAGTACATGGCGATGGAAAAACTGGGGCAGCTGCTGGGCCAGGACCGCTGGGACCTGGTCGTGGTCGACACCCCCCCGTCGCGCAACGCGCTGGACTTCCTGGACGCGCCGAAGCGGCTGGGCAGCTTCATGGACAGCCGGCTGTGGCGGCTGTTGCTGGCACCCGGTCGTGGCATCGGTCGACTGGTAACCGGCGCAATGGGTTTGGCGATGAAAGCGCTCTCAACCGTGCTCGGTTCCCAGATGCTCGGTGACGCAGCCGCATTCGTGCAGTCGCTGGACGCCACCTTCGGGGGGTTCCGGGAGAAGGCCGAGCGCACCTACGCGCTGCTCAAACGGCGGGGGACGCAGTTCGTGGTGGTGTCGGCGGCCGAACCGGACGCGCTGCGCGAGGCGGCGTTCTTCGTGGACCGGCTCTCGCAGGAGAGCATGCCGCTGGCCGGGCTGGTGCTCAACCGCACTCACCCGACGCTGTGTTCGCTGCCGGTCGAGCGGGCCGTCGACGGCAGCGAGACGCTGGAGGCCGCGCTCGGTTCGGGACAGGATTCGGAGGCCGCGGCGCTGGCGGCGGCGGTGCTGCGGATTCACGCCGACCGCGCGCAGACTGCCAAGCGGGAGGTGCGGCTGCTGTCGCGGTTCACCGGCGCCAATCCGCACGTGCCGATCGTGGGGGTGCCGTCGTTGCCGTTCGACGTGTCGGACCTGGAGGCGCTGCGCGCGCTGGCCGACCAGCTCACCGCCGCGGCGGGCTGAAGCCGGCCTTATTGCACGCGCGATAGTTCCGGCCGCGAATTCGTCCCATGCACAAGCCAGTTCGACGGCGCACGGCTGTAACAGGGTCGTAATCAGAGGCAAGCGGCGATTGCCGCTCGGATCGAGGGGTCAGCCGACGCTGCGGTTGCGACGCTTGTCGAAGAAGTCCGCCCAGGACACCACGTCGGGGTGTTGCTTCAGCAGCGCCCTGCGCTGACGCTCCGTCATGCCGCCCCACACGCCGAACTCCACCTTGTTGTCCAGCGCGTCCGCCCCGCACTCCTGCATGACCGGGCAGTGACGGCAGATCACCGCGGCTTTGCGCTGGGCGGCGCCCCGCACGAAGAGTTCGTCGGGATCGGTGGTCCGGCACAGCGCCTTCGAAACCCAGGTGATTCGTTCTTCGGCGTCGACGCTGCGGAGTACGCCTTGCGCAGCCGCGATGTTTGTCCGACGCGCGGCGGGCCGTGTTCCTGACACGAGTCGTTCCCTTCCTGCCCGGCCGCCTTCCGCGGCCGCCCTCCTCGGGTGCAGACCCGACTGCGATCTACGCCACACTATCCACGACGGTGTTAGCCGAATCTCACCGTGTGTATAAGTTAGGTGGTCAGGTGGCAATTGCGCGACAGTCTCATAACCTTTTTTTGGGACGCGCGTGCCGTCCTGCGCGGTAGCCTACGACCAGACGTACCATCACGCACCCCGGCGGGAGTGTACGACCGGTTAAGTCGGCGCGAATATCACTCGAGCCGGGGGCAACATCCCTGGTCAGCGAAATGCTTAGTCGTTCTGCCGGTCCGGCGGGGCGGCTGAGGCGGCATCGGGGAAACCGTGGCCCGCTACTCTAGTACCCATGCCAGACCGCCCCCCAGCAGGCCTCACGGTTCTCAAGCTCGCCGGATTCTGCCTGTTGGCCGGTGTGGTCGCGACCGCCCTGATGTTCCCGGTGGCCGGCGGTGTGGGGCTGATGTCCAATCGCGCCTCCGAGGTCGTCGCCAACGGCTCGGCGCAGCTCCTCGAGGGTGAGGTGCCGGCGGTCTCGACGATGGTCGACGCGAAGGGCAACACCATCGCCTGGCTGTACTCGCAACGCCGGTTCGAGGTGCCCGGCGACAAGATCGCCAACACCATGAAGCTTGCGATCGTCTCGATCGAGGACAAGCGTTTCGCCGAGCACAACGGGGTGGACTGGAAGGGCACCCTGACCGGGCTGGCCGGGTATGCGCGCGGGGACGTCGACACCCGCGGCGGTTCGACCATCGAGCAGCAGTACGTGAAGAACTACCAGCTGCTGGTGACGGCCCAGACCGACGCCGAGAAGCGCGCGGCCGTCGAGACCACCCCGGCGCGCAAGCTGCGTGAGATCCGGATGGCCCTCACGCTCGACAAGACCTTCACCAAGCCCGAGATCCTGACCCGGTACCTGAACCTGGTGTCGTTCGGTAACGGCTCCTTCGGCGTGCAGGACGCCGCACAGACCTACTTCGGCATCAACGCCTCGGAACTGAACTGGCAGCAGGCGGCCCTGCTGGCGGGCATGGTGCAGTCCACCAGCACGCTGAACCCCTACACCAATCCCGAGGGCGCCCTGGCGCGGCGCAACCTGGTCCTGGACACCATGATCGAGAACATCCCGCAGGAGGCCGACGCCCTGCGCGCCGCCAAGGCCACGCCGCTGGGGGTGTTGCCGCAGCCCAACGAGCTGCCCCGCGGCTGCATCGCGGCCGGAGACCGGGCGTTCTTCTGCGACTACGTTCAGGAGTACCTGTCGCGCGCGGGGATCAGCAAGGAGCAGGTGGCCCGCGGCGGCTACACGATCCGCACCACGCTGGACCCCGACGTGCAGGCCCCGGTGAAGTCGGCGATCGACAAGTTCGCCAGCCCCACCCTGCCGGGAATCTCCAGCGTGATGAGCGTGATCAAGCCCGGCAAGGATTCCCACAAGGTGATGGCGATGGCCAGCAACCGCAAGTACGGGCTGGACATCGACGCGGGCGAGACGATGCGGCCGCAGCCGTTCTCGCTGGTCGGCGACGGCGCCGGGTCGGTGTTCAAGATCTTCACCACGGCCGCCGCGCTGGACATGGGCATGGGCATCAACGCGACCCTCGAGGTGCCAGGCCGGTTCGAGGCCAAGGGCATGGGCAGCGGCGGGGCCAAGGGCTGCCCCAAGGACACTTGGTGCGTGATCAACGCCGGCCGCTACCGGGGGTCGATGAACGTGACGGACGCGCTGGCCACCTCGCCCAACACCGCGTTCGCCAAGCTGATCCAGCAGGTCGGCGTGACGCCCACGGTGGACATGGCCATCAAGCTCGGGCTGCGGTCCTACGCCGACCCGGGCACCGCGCGCGACTACAACCCGGACAGCAACGAAAGCCTGGCCGACTTCATTAAGCGCCAGAACGTCGGCTCTTTCACCCTGGGCCCGGTCGAGGTAAACGCGCTGGAGCTGTCGAACGTCGCGGCCACCCTGGCCTCCGGCGGCGTGTGGTGCCCGCCGAGCCCGATCGACAAGCTGATCGACCGCCACGGCAACGAGGTGGCCGTCACCACCGAGACGTGCGAACAGGTGGTACCCGAGGGGCTGGCGAACACCCTGGCCAACGCGATGAGCAAGGATGCCCAGGCCGGCGGCACGGCATCCGGGTCGGCCAGCGCGGCGGGCTGGGACCTGCCCATGTCCGGCAAGACCGGCACCACCGAGGCGCACCGCTCGTCGGGCTTCGTGGGTTTCACCAACCACTACGCCGCGGCGAACTACATCTACGACGACTCGACCAACCCGACCGACCTGTGCTCGTCGCCGCTGCGCCACTGCAGCGAGGGCGACCTCTACGGCGGCAACGAGCCCGCCCGCACTTGGTTCACGGCGATGAAGCCGATCGCCACCATGTTCGGCGACGTGCACCTGCCGCCCACCGATCCCCGCTACGTCGACGGCTCGCCCGCGTCGCGGGTGCCGAGCGTGGCGGGACTGAAGGTGGACGCGGCGCGCCAGCGCCTCAAGGACGCGGGCTTCCGGGTGGCCGACCAGACCACCTCGGTGAACAGTTCCGCCGAGTACGGGGAGGTCGTCGGGACCACGCCCAGCGGTCAGACGATCCCGGGTTCGATCATCACAATCCAGATCAGCAACGGCATTCCCCCCGCTCCACCTCCGCCGCCGGAGGGTGAGCCGGTGCCGGTCGGCTCGCAGGTCGTGGAGATTCCGGGCCTGCCGCCGATCACCATTCCGCTACTGGCCCCACCACCGCCACCGGGCGCGCCACCCCCGTAGGCGCCGCGGGGCCTAACGGGGGCGGGGAATGCGCGCTGCCATCCCGGGAGCGGCAGTAGGCTGCCTTCATGGCTGACGTTCTGCCCGTCCTGATACGCACCGGCGCCGCGGCGGTCGGCGCCGCGGTCGCCGGCATCGGCTACGCCGCGGTCGTCGAGCGCAACGCCTTCGTCCTGCGCGAGATCACCATGCCCGTACTGAGCCCGGGGTCCACGCCGCTGCGGGTGCTGCACATCAGCGACCTCCACATGACGCCCAACCAGCGCCGCAAACAGGCCTGGTTGCGCGAGTTGTCCGGCTGGGAGCCCGACCTGGTGGTCAACACCGGCGACAATCTGGCGCATCCCAAGGCGGTGCCCGCGGTCGTCCAGGCGCTGGGGGATCTGCTGTCGCGGCCGGGCGTGTTCGTCTTCGGCAGCAACGACTACTTCGGGCCGCTCCTGAAGAACCCCTTGAACTACCTGACCAACCCGTCGCACCGGGTCCGCGGCGAGCCGCTGCCCTGGCAGGACCTGCGGGCGGCGTTCACCGAGCGCGGCTGGCTCGACCTCACCCATACGCGGCGCGAGTTCGAGGTGGCCGGCCTGCACATCGCCGCCGCGGGCGTCGACGACCCGCACATCGACCGGGACCGCTACGACACGATCGCGGGCCCGCCCAGCCCCGCCGCCAACCTGCGACTCGGTCTGACGCACTCCCCCGAGCCGCGGGTGCTGGACCGCTTCGCCGCCGACGGCTACCAGTTGGTGATGGCGGGCCACACGCACGGCGGGCAGCTGTGCCTGCCCTTCTACGGCGCCCTGGTGACCAATTGCGGCCTGGACCGCTCCCGTGCGAAGGGCCCGTCCCGTTGGGGTGCCACCATGCAGTTGCACGTCTCGGCCGGCCTCGGGACCTCCCCGTTCGCGCCCGTGCGCTTCTGCTGCCGGCCAGAAGCCACCCTGCTGACCTTGATCGCCGCACCGATGGGCGACCGGGACGCGAACAGCGATCTCGGGCGCTCCGTGCCGGCAGCGTCGATGCGTTGAACGAACGGACCCAGATCGCGGTCCGAACCCGCTCCCGGCGCTGGACCGACAACGCCATCCGGCTGATCCAGGCCGACGCCCGGCGCAGCGCCGACACGCCCTGCTGCGTTCCGTCGGCTTGGTCGACGGCACGCTGACGTCGCGCTGTACCTCTGGGACGAGACCACCCACATCACCGGCAGCCTCAAGCACCGGCTGGCGCGCTCGCTGTTCCTCTACGCGCTGTGCAACGGCTGGATCGGCGAGGGCACCACGGTGGTCGAGGCGTCGTCGGGCTCGACGGCGGTGTCGGAGGCGTACTTCGCGGCCCTGCTGGGACTGCCGTTCGTCGCGGTGATGCCGGCGGCCACCAGTTCCGCGAAGGTGGCGCTGATCGAGGCGCAGGGCGGCCGTTGCCATTTCGTGCGGAACGCCAGCGAGGTCTACGCCGAGGCCGAGCGCGTCGCCCGGGAGTCCGGCGGGCACTACCTGGACCAGTTCACCAACGCCGAGCGCGCCACCGACTGGCGCGGCAACAACAACATCGCCGAGTCGATCTACGAGCAGCTGGGCGAGGAACGCCACCCCGTCCCGGAATGGATCGTGGTCGGCGCGGGCGCCGGCGGCACCAGCGCGACGATCGGCCGCTACATCAGCTACCGGCGCGGCGACGCTGGGCGAGTTCGAACGCTCGTGCTCCTGGACCTGAGCGGGGCAGGCGATTTGGTCAGTCGATAGGCCGGTGCGATAGGCTGTCGTGGCTTCACACGGGGTGTGGCGCAGCTTGGTAGCGCGCTTCGTTCGGGACGAAGAGGTCGTGGGTTCGAATCCCGCCACCCCGACAAGGAAAAACCCGCTCTGACCTGCGAGAACAGGACGGGGCGGGTTTCTTGTTGAGGGCACGTTAGCGGTCTGCGTGTCTGGTGCGTGTCTGGAGAATAGAACGGGGCGTTTTTGCGGATGTCCCCAGTCGTGCGACGGCGGCGTCGAAGCGCGCGGCGATGTCCGCGAGGTCTTCCGGGAACAGCGCGGCGTACGTGTCCAAGGTCAGGGTCGCGCTCTTGTGCCCGAGCATGGTCTGGAGGACTTTTACATTCGCTCCCGCCTGCACCGCCAGGGACGCCGCTGTGTGCCGCAGGTCGTGCGGTGTCGCGTCGGGGAACTCGCCCGCTTCTCGTAGTCCCTCGATGGTCGGGTTCCAGTACCGGTTCCGCCACGTGTTCAGGCGCAGGGTGCCGCCGCGCGGGGCGGTGAACACCGCGTCGGCACGCTGCCGCCCTTGGCATTCCACGCTCAACGGCTCGACGAGGAACGACGGCAGAGGAACGTGCCGCGCCTGCTTGCCTTTGGTCGGTGTCCACGTGAGGACACCGGATACCTCGGTGACCTGTTGCCGGACGTGTATTTGTCGCCGCAGCAGGTTCAGGTCTTGGACCTCCAGCGCGGCGGCTTCTCCGAATCGCAGCCCGGTGTACGTCAGGAACAGCACCAGCGTGCGGTAGCGCGGGTCGATGGCGTCGGCTAGCACCCAGACCTGTTCATGGGAGAGGTAGACCTTGGGTGGCTCGGTGCGCGCGGGAAGTTTATGTCCCGCAGCGGGATTCGCCGCAATGCGCTTGTCCTCGACGGCGACGGTCAGAATGCCGCGCAGCACCTCCATCGCGTTCTCGATGGTGGTCGCGGTCGCCCCCGCATTGCCCATGTCCACGATCCACGCCTTGACCGCCGACCGTTGCACGTCGCGCACGAGGACGTTTGCCCATCGAGGGGACACCCATGCGTTCCACCCCGACACGCGCCGCTCCCGAGTTCCGCCGGGCTTCTGGTGCGAGAGATACTGCTCCCACACGTCCGCGACGGTGACGAGTCCTGCCCTCGGATTGACGTACGTCCCCGTGGTGAGACTGTTCTTGACGGCATCGCGGTAGGTCTCCGCGTCCACCTTCCGGTCGAAATGCTCGCCTGAACGGCTCCCGTCCAGCCCGATGACAACGACGCGCCAGCGTTTCCCGATCCCGTTGCGCGGCTTGGGCTTTCCGTCCTTGTACTTCCACGTGTCCTCGATGTGAGCACCCGCCCGGCGGCGTTGGTCAGCCATCGCACTCCTCCGATTCCGTGGACACATACAGAGGGACGGACGACGCGAGGTCGGTGAGCGCTCGGCGCAGAATGGGCACTAGGTCGGCGGGCGCGGTGAGTCCCGCGAACTGCGGCATCCGCGCCAGGTACTCCGCCAGGTCGTCGGCGTCGGTGAGCGGCTCGTCGTCTACCAGGGCTCCGTGGTCGGACTCGTCCACGGCGGCGACGGCATCGACCACGACAGAGGCGTACTCCCGCAGGGCGCGATGTGCGGTGTCTCGCAGGGCGACCGCGCGCTCGACCATCTCCTCGGCGGTGATCGGATCGACTTCTCGCACAAGGTCATCCATCGGAACGCCCAACGTGCGGGCGATGTCGCGCAGTTCAACAGCACGCACCGGGCGGTTGCCCAGCTCGACCCGTCCGTACACGACAGGGGACATACCAAGTCTCTCCGCCATCGCCTGCTGAGTGAGCCCCCGCGCCGCCCGGCGGCGTCGAATCACCGCCCCGAGTGCCCGGTCGTCCGCGTCTGTCATGTCATCACTCTATCCAATCTGTACAGGAAACCACAATCCGTACAAGCCGTGCTACTATACAAAACAGGCAGTCCAAACGATACAGACAGGAACAGACAACATGCAGCGTGCACGTAGCACCCCCAAGGAACACCCCGAGTACCTGACCATGCAGCAGGTCGCCGACCGGCTCCAGGTGAGCAAGCAAACCCTCTCCTACTGGCGCTCGAAGAACACCGGACCACTGTCCATGCAGGTAGGACGTGGTGTGCGGTACCCGGTGCCCGAGTTCGAGGCGTGGCTGGCAAAGCAGGCGCAGCGCACGGCGCGCGGTGAGAAGGCGACGGCATGACCGCCACCTGGGCGCGCTGGCTGGAGCGGTATGGGGACGACTACCCGACCCTCGCCGAGCGCATCGACGCCTACGAGTCCTACCTACACACCCGCGACGAGATGGAGCGCGTGTTCGGAGGACGTACGGAGGACGCGAAATGAGCTGGAACTTACGGCGTTTCGCGGCGGCTGCGGAACCGATGGGAAAGGCAGCGTGTTCGTCACCGATGACGAGATTCTTCGGTACCTGGGACGGCACGGGCTCAAGACCAACGGGAGCGCGGCGTGACCGGCACGGACTGGCAGCGCTGGCTAGCCCGGTACGGGAACGAGTACAAGACCGACACCGAGCGCGTCGCCGCTTTCGAGGACTACCTGTTAGCCCGCGCAGAGATGAGGGAGGTGTTCAAGACCGAGACCCCGTGAAGCAGAAACCCCCGCCTGGCAGGGCGGGGGAATCCCAAACAGTCAACAGATGATGACCAATCAACAACAAGGAGTTTAGCATGACAACAACCCTGACCGAAGGAGACGACCGAATGAACGCCCGACGACTAGCCGCCGCCGTAGCCGTTGCCGCCGCCCTGGGCATGGGTGGGGGAATGGGCACCGCCGCCGCCGCGCCGTGGTGCAACCCTGACGGCACGAGCCCGAGCGGTTCCGCCGTGTGTAAGTACCGCCCCGCCGACCCGCCGAGCGAGTACAAGCCGCGCGATCAAACCCTGGAGCATGTGGTGCTGCCGCTGGTGGGCGGGGGGCTGGCTGGCTTTGTTTGGTGGGCGAGCCGTCGCCGTCGCACCGCCCCGCCGCCCCCGCCGCCGCCTGGGTACGACGCGCGCCCGTCGCGGGATTACCTGGACTGAGGAGCCGGGAATGTTGGACTACGACGGCGCAATCGAGGAGAAGCGCGACCGCTACCTGGACGGGTTCGCGGCGTTCAAGGCGAGCCTTCCAAGTTTGCTGGACATGCTGGACGCGCATAGCCGCGACGAGGACATAGCGCGCAAGTGGGGCACGGCGCACGAGGAGCGGCGGGGGTTTTTCAATGACGCGGCGACCTTGGGGCGAACCATCAAAGCCGCCCGCCGTGACATCCCGACCGTGACGGCGGCGTATGCCGACTTGCTGGCGTTGGACGTGCTGCTGGCTGAGCTGGTGACCCTGACCGACGCGGGCGAGGCTGACGTAATTATCTCCATCCCCCGCCGTCTCATGGACGCCTCACCCGCCGAGATTGCGGACGACCTGGACGCCGCCCTGGACGCCCTGGAGAAGGCACGCCGCGAGTTCGAGCACGTGGTAGCGAACACCCCCGCCGAGATTGGGGATTTCCGGGTCTGGCGGGGGCTGATCGTGACCCTCTGGAACGTCCACACCGCCCGCCGCCGCCTTAGCGCGCTGTTGACGGTAGCGGGAGCCCGAACCCGTGCAGCAAACACACCCGCCCCCGCCGTGGCTACCGCAACACGCCCGCAAGCCCCCGCCGCGCCGAGCCCTGAACCCGCCCCGAGCGATGACCCGTTCGCTGACCTTTTCTGACTAGGAGGAGCCCCGATGATTTCCCTACTTGCTTTCTACCTGGCGGCACATGTTCCCGCGTCTGTCCCGTACGTCGCCGCTGTCGTGGCGGCTGTCGCGGCGGGCATGGCGTCACCCGTGAAGGAGTGACCGATGTACTGGCTGATCGTTTCCGGGCTTGCTGTCGTGACCGCCGTGGGCGCACCCGCTGGGCATGGGTTCCTGGACGTGGTGGTTGTGCTGGCAATCGCGGCGGCGATCCGTTGGCTGTACAAACGCGCGACCGCGCCGAAGCCGACCGCGCCTGTCTATGTGAGCCCGTCCGACTTGCACACGCAAGCGCTACAGGCTGAGGAGGAGCGCATGTCCGAGTTGCAGCGCGCCGAAGCCGCCGCGAAAGCAGCCGCCGAACAGCGCCGCCGCGAGGCTATCGAAGCCGCCCGTCGCGCCGCCGCTGGCGATGACGGCATGACCTGGGGTTGACACATGGGACTGTTTGGGTTTGGCGGTACCCCTGGCTATGAGCCGACCGCCCGCGAGCGCTGGCAGATACAACAGGCGGAGATTAGGGAACGGAAGCGCATAGCGCAACAGGAAGCCCGCGAGGCTGACCGAATCCGTCAGCAGATGGCGAAGGACGAACTACGCGCCCGTGAGGAACGGCGCAAGATCGCCGAACGGGCACAAGCCGAAGCTGACCGTGAAGCCGCCGCCGCCGAGAAGGCGATCCTGACCGAGCCGCGCACTATCTGGACGGGCGCAACGCGCGGGAACAATAAGCCGATCATCGTTTGGGATTTCAGGTGTGAGCCGCCCGCCGACGTGGACGTGAAAGTCCGCCGTCACGGGCTGGGTGCACTGGTTGCCCTACGCCCTGGGGGTGGGAGTTTTCAGAGGAACGACGCCGCGCTGGTGTCTTTGCAGAACAAGCACGGGAGCACGTTACCGCCCGAGTTTCTAGTCGCGCACCGCGCCGCCCTGTCCGACGTGGTGACTAAGTACCCCGCGCTGACCCGTCTACGCGACGACGGGGCGATGGCGAGGGTTTTCGACGCCGCCGGGCTAGTCATGGATGACAAAACCACCGAGCAGATGACGGGCACGTATGGCGTGTACCCGCGAACCGTGACCACCCGCAACGTCCCGACGTTGACCGACGTGTGCATCCGCGCGGGCGGGCTGGAGCTGACGTACGCGCACCGCGACGGCGACAGCGTGGAGAAGTGGAAGCCGAAGCTGCCGTTGCTCAGGTCAGCCTTGAAAGCCAGGGGTTTCAACAGCGATGCCCTGACCTTGCACGAGACCGACACCGGCGACATCCTCATCCGATTTAACGACCGCGATCCATTTTCCGCCCTGGCGAATCTCACCACGGGAGCCTGGGATAATGAAAAATTCCGCAGCCTTTTGGGTATCGACTCGAACGGGCGCGAGGTGTGGATTACGTGGCGCGACACGTCAGGCGTAATTATCGGCGGCGTGGCGGGATCGGGTAAAACGGCGAGCCTTTTACCTGTTTTCCGGGGAATGGAAAACAACACCGAGCTGTACGTTTTTGATGGAAAAGCACAAAGGGATTTGCACCCTCTCCGTCACATTTGTCGAGTTTACGACAACAGCGGCGATATTGACGCCCCGCTGGAAACAATGCAGCGATTGGAGAAATTGCGCACATTACGCGGGGATGCTATATACAAACGGCTAGGCGCGGCGTCGTTCTGGCACTTGACCCCTCAGCAGCGCGCTGACCTGGGCGTTAAGCCCGTTTTCGCGGTGCTGGACGAGGCTCAGGTATGGCTGAAACCGTCCACCGATAAAGCGAAGGCGACCATTCAAAATCAAATCAGGGAATGTGTCGAGAATTTGATAAGAATGGGACGAAGCGCGGGAATTGTCGTCATTATCACCACGCAGCGCCCGAGTGCTGAAAGCATTCCGACCGACATCCGCGATAATGCACAACTCAAAATCGCCTTCAGGATGACTAATGACATCATGACGCAGATGACACTAGGCAGCATTCCGGGAAATCCACAGTTGAACCCGTCGAACATCCCCATCAGCGCACGTGGGCGGTTCGTCATGGACACCGAAGGCGCGGGGCTGGTTTTGGGACAAGCTGGGTACATCAGCCCCGGCGACCTGGAGGACGCGCTGGCGGACGCGCAGCCCGTACCCGATCAGTGGGCGGTGGCGGCGGCGTTGGCGGGGCGAGCCCCCGAGGGCGCAGGCGCACACCCCGCAAGCGCGAGCGCAACACGTACGCAAGAACCGCCCGCGCCCGCCGCGAGCGGTTCACCACTGGATGACGCGGCGCTACTGGCAGCCCTTGCCGAGGCGCAAAGGCGTGGACTCATCCCGAACCCCGCGCAGCCCGCAGCGCAGCCCGAGCCGAGCACTGGAGGGTTCGACCTATGACACGGAGCGAGCGGAGTGTCTGGGCGGTGGATGTCCTTAGTGCTGTCGTGTCGTTTTCACGTATCACCGACGCCGACCCGCAGCCGAGGATTGGGCGGGTGCTGGTACGCCCCGAGGGCAAGGACCACACGCCCCTCTCACAGTGGCAGCGGGCGAGCGCAGCAGCCGATGAAGTGATGCACAAGTTGACCGGCAACGGCAAGCCCGCGCTGGTAGTGATGGCTAAGCAGCAGTGGGGCAGCAGCGGGGCGGGCGGCAAGGGAACGAGTGACCCGACCGCAGCGCGGCGGCTAGCCTTGCACGCCCTGATCGAGGACAGGTTGCACAAACAGGGCGTCCCTGTTGCCGAATTCCCTTATCCCACATGTCTTGTCTGGCTGTGTGGGCATCAACACAAAGGGTCAACAATGTCATCACTGGCTAAAGCTGTTCAGGACACGTTCGGGGTCACGGCACCGCGCGAAACCCTCGCCGATGGCACCGACCGCGCCGTGGCATTTCGCCCGCAAGTCGGGGCGTTGGCGGCGGTTGGGGCGATGGCGGCGGGCATTAGGACGGCGGTACCCGTGACCGATGAACGGTTGAAAATCGTTAGGGGAGAAGGGAACCTAGCGGTACAACTACCCGCCGGGCTGTACATCCCCGCAAGCGCCGAGGAGTGGGAACGGAGGGCGAGCCGTCATGTGTCAGTCTAGGGCTGAAGGCGGGAAGCGTTGCATGGCGCACAATTGCAAACGTGAAAATGCAAGGGCGAAGCGGGAACTCAAGAAAGCCCGCAAGAAATACCACGACGCGGGCATGAACCCGAAGAACTGGGTAGAGGAGGCGGACGGTACAAGTCACGCCGACCCCGCAGTGATGCAGCCGTTGGCGGACGCGGTGGAAACCGCCCGATTGATCGAACGATTCACCGACCCGAAGGCGGGGGATCGGTACAAGTCGGGCATCCTCTCACAGTTACCGAAAGAGTGGCAAGGCGCGGCAGCAGCGGCGGCTGATGCAGCAGTTGAGCACGGCAAGGCGGCGGCGAAACTCAGCGGTGAAGCAGCGACCGCGCGCATGTTTGACAAGGACGAGGAAGCCGCCGAGAAGGAAGAACAGGCGGAAGCCGAGCGCGGCGCAATGTGGCGGATGGCGGACGCCGTGAGGGGCGCGCTAGCGATGGCGGGCACGTCAGTCGGTGATCTGGCGGGTGATCTAGCCCGTGACGTTGGCGAGGTAGCCGGTGAAGTCGGGCGGGCGTTTGGTGAAGTTGCCGGTGAAGTCGGTAGCGCATTCATGGATGAGTTGGTGGAGGTAGGGCAATCACTGGAGGACGTGATGGTGGAGATAGCGGGCGGTACCCCACCCTCACGTGAGAACGCACCCGAGAGCGAGAGCGCAGGCGACAGCGATAGCGCAACCGAAGCCTCACCCGAACACGGCGAGAGCGAGAGCGCAAGCGATGACGACGAGGGCGAGAGCGTAAGCGGTAGCGACAGCGCAAGCGTGAGCGATGAGCCCACGGCGAAGGCAGAGGGCAAGGCGGACGGCAGCGGCAAGCCCACAGGGGCGGGTGAGCCCGAGGGCAAGCGTGAGCTGAAGACAGAGGGCAAGCCCGAGGCGTCGCCGAAGCCCCAGGGCAAGAGTGAGCCCGAGGGCACCGCAACACGCACGCAGCCCGAGGGCAAGACCACGCCGAAGCCCACGGGCAAGCCCGAGCCGAAGCCCACGGCGTCAGCACAAGGCAAGCCCACGGCAGAGGGCAAGACGAAGCCCGAGCCCACGGCACAGGGCGGGGGCAAGAGCCCGATACCGGAAACCGCAACACGTACGCAAGCGCAGCCCGAGCCCACGGCGGGGGCGGAAGTCCCGAACCCGTCACTAGAGCCGTCCATCCACGAGATGACAGACGACGAGCTACTACGGTTCATCGCCACGCGGCGGGCGATGTTGACGGCACGTTAGCAACGTAGGTAGGTCAACTAGCACTGTACGGCGACACGCGGACAAGCAGGTCATATCCCGTACAGGATTGCTATACTTTCCTCATGTCAGCAAAGACCGAACTACTGAACGAGTTAGCCGCCACGGCGGCAGCCCTTGCTATGCACGAGGCGGGGCGACAGGCGGCACGAAGCCGCCGGACGGAGTTAGTAGCACGAGCACGAGCAGCGGGCGCGAGCCACGGCGAGATAGCGCGGGCGATAGGCGCATCCCGCAGCATGAGCCAGTACATCAGCGAGAAAGTCGGGGCGTAATCATGACCAAGCACACCGCCATCGCCGCCGTGCTTACCGTGACCGCCGTAGGTATCGGTGTAGGTGCGGGTGTCATCGCCGCGCATCCCCTCACATCGACCACGTACACGCTCAGCATCCCCGCCGAGACTCAGCAGCGCATCGAGGAGGACCGCCGTAGTGCTCTCCGTTGGGCGGTGCAGCGCCACGGATGCCACGATGACGACGACGCACGGCTGAATCTGCACCCGTGCCGCGACGACGACCTAAGCAACGTGTCGGTGGCGTTCCGCCCCGATGTGGCGGAACTGCTTGCGCCCGTTGCTAATTCGTTCGACCTGCCGCCCGTGTCTGAGTGGGCAGCCCGCCGCGATGCCCTCGCCCAGGAAGCACCAGGACGAGCGCGTGAGGTGTGCGACAGTTGGTGCGGGTATTGCCGGACGGGATACATCCTTCCCGAGCGGAGCACGGGCGCGAATTGGCACGCTGTCGTTTCCGCCCCGGCGGGTTCCCGTCAACAGGTCGAAGCGAGGGCGGCGTACCTGAACACCCTCTACATGACCGAGCGGAGGCTGCCGAAGGGCGCGGCGGTGATGTTCACGACCAACGCCCCCACCGCCGAGCCTGTAACGGTCGTCGCGGACACGGCGCGGTACTACATCCTCCCAGCCGTGTTGGGTGCCTTGGCGCTCGGTACGGGCGTTGCGGCGGCGTGGGCATGGACACGGAAGGAGCAGGTGGCATGACAACCCCGACCACGCTCGGTACGACTGGACAGACGACGGTGAAGACCGACTCCGCCGCGCTACGCCGTGCTGCTGCCGTGCTACAGGAGCGCGCCGCCGCGCTCCAGAAGGCGGCGAAATCCCTTGCGGCACTGCCGCCCACCGTCGACACGGCGTCCGGGCAGTTCCTCTCCCACCACGCACCCAAGGAGGTGTACCACGGCGCTGTCAGCTCGCTGAAGGCGCTCTCGGACAAGTTCGCGACCGAAGCCGATCACGCCGTGCGGACGCTCTCGGAGAAGGCTGATGCACTCCTCAAGACGACGGACAAGCACGACGCGACTGAGGACAAGAACGCCAAGGACATGGACAGGATTGGCGACCGCGCCCGCGACATCGCGCCGCATGGCGGTACGTCCACCAAGCCCGCCCCCACGACTGGCGACAAGCCGGTAGCGATCTAGGAGACGAGATGCCTTCAAGCACAAGCGAGTTCGCCTTCCACGACGCCGCAGCGCAGTTCCACGCGCTCGCGGAGGCTCTCAACTCGCTCCCTGCCCTCGACCCCATCGACGGGGAGGGCGCGACCGCCGACGCCGTGAACGGGATCATCGCCGACCAGAGGCAGTGGGAGTCCGCGATGGCGATGAAGGCATCGGAAATCGCCCAGGCTTGCCAGCAGCAGCACGCCGTGGACCAGCAACTCGCCCAGGCTCCCTCCGTGCAGGACGTAGAAGAGGCGAAGCGCCGCCTGGACGAAGCGCAGGGCGATAACGCCAAGGCGCAGAAGATGAACGAGTACGAGGACGTGAAGCGCGAACACGACAACGCGGTAGAGGTCCACGCATCCGGTACTCAGCCCACCGTGGGGACACTGGGCGGGGTTACCGTACCGACCGCACTCGGCGGGCACTGGGGCAGCGGAGAGGCATACGGCGGATCGTCGTCTACCGACCCGTTCACCGGCGGCGGAGGCTCAGGCGGTAGCGGGGACGGCTCAAGCGCTGGCGCGGGCGACACGAGCCTGTCCAGCGACACCTCGGACGCAGGTAACCAAGCCAAGCCGATGCTCGGCGGGGGACAGCCGCAGATGCCTCCAATGGCGCAGCAACCCCAGGCACCCCAGATGCCGCAGGGCGGGGCGTCCCCAGGCGCGGGCGGAGGAGCCCCGTCCATGCCCCCGATGCGGGGCGCAACCCTGCCCAAGGACAAGGACAAGGACAAGGACAAGGGAAGCGATCCCCTGGATGACCTCAAGACCGACCTCAGCGGGGACGCCGCAGCAGGTGCCGCTGGAGCGGCAGCGGGCGCGGCGATGGAGCGGGGCGCGACTATACAAGGCGCACACACTCGCGCCGACATCAGCGGACTCAACCGTCCCGCCGTGGGCGCGGTCGGAGGCGCTCAACCCGTACCACCGCAGGGCGGCATGATGAGCGGTCCAATGGGCGCGGGCGTCCCCGGCGGAGGCGGCGCGGGCGGAAGCAAGCCGAAGCCCCGCGCGGACATCAAGTCGTCCGACCCGAAGCAGCACGGCATGGACTCAATCGAGGACGCGGTAGAGGGCGGAATCCTGGGACGTACGACGGCTGAGAAGCCCGACCTCACACCGAACTCATCGGTGACCGAGGACAAGGAGCGGGGGAGGTGGGAATCGTGATCCGTTACGGCACAACGACACTGGCGGCGCTGGGTATGGCGCTGTCCATCTCGGCGTGCTCGCAGACGGTCGAGGGACATCCCACAGCAAGCCACACAGAGACCGTTCCCGTCGTGGAGGCGGGTACCCCGACCCCGACCCCAGCATCGGTACCAGCACCACCCACGGGGGACGTACCGCAGCCGCGTAGGGAGTTGACCGTGGCGGAACTAGTGCCCGCCATCGTCGCCAACGCGACCGCGTACTGGTCGGAGCATGGGGAGAAGTTCCCGTTGCCCGGCGTGGTGGCTGACGTTAACGCCAACCCGTGCCCGTGGCACGACGACATGGCGGCGATGTGTGATGGAGTTGTCTACTACGACTCGACCGCTGTCGAGGGACTACGCCGCGACAGCGGAGACCTTGCCGTGGCGGAGGTGTTCGGACACGAGGTCGGACACGCCGTGGAGCACTACGCAGGTAGGGACCAGGTAGACCACACGACCCTGGAAGCCCGCGCGGACTGCGCTAGCGGGGCATTCATCGCCGCGCGGTTCACACAGGTCACGGAGGACCGTGCTACCGAGGTGTTCAACCAGACCGAGATGTTCGGCACGGACGGTATTCCCACCAGGGCGTTCCGCGCCGGGTTCGAGGCTGCACGCAACAACGCGGACGTGGTGGACGTATGCACCACCTACACCACGAGGGGGCGCTGACATGACCAACCGTCAACACACCGCCCGCGCGGTGGGTGCCGCCATCGGACAGCGCGCCGCGATGGCGGACTTGCGCCCTGACTTGGACGTGTTCCGCAAACAAGCCCTCGCCCCGCCCGAGAGGGACGGATTGTGTGTGGGCGAGGTCATCCAGAACCTCAACGCCTGGATCGGTGACATGGCTCCCTCGGTGCGTAACACGGACGCCCCGCGCGGTGTCCCCTACGCCGTGGTAGGTGCAACCGCCGCAACGCACGAAGGCACTGGAAGCGGCGAGACGTGGCACTACGGAAGCGGATTCAGGACGCTCATGTCCTGCTTACGGAACGACTTGACCAGCCCAACATCAGGATTCACCCAGGACTTCGCGCGGGCGCTGTTTCCCGTGTTGAAGCTCGTAACCAGCATCAGTGAAGGAGCGGCATCATGACTGAACCACTCATCGAGTTCGCGGCACGGGGAGCGCCGAAGGTCATAGCCGAGTTCCTTGGTATGGGCACGAAAGCCGCTGAGGGTGTAGAGGACACCGCCAAGGTAGCAGAGGGCGTGTCCGCAGCCGAGAAGACCGCTGAGGGCGTGTCCGCAGCCGAGAAGACCGCCGTGGAGGCAGGCGAAGGCGGTAAGGAAGCCCTCGCGGACGCCGCGAAGAAGGGTGCGGCTAAGGGTAAGTCCTTGTTCTCAGACGGAATCGGCTTCGTCAAGAAGCACCCTAAGAGCAGTGCTGTTGGCGCACTAGGGCTGGGCTTGCTGGCGGCGGGGGCTATGGGAGGCGGCGATGGCGGCGGACCAATCAAGTCCCTGAGTGACGCGCTCGGCGCGGCAGGAATCCCCAACGGCACCGATGTGGCCGGTAATGGCAAGTCGTTCGGTGCTGGTCACGGCGGCACGGGCGAAATCGAAATCGACACTGAGGCGTTGGGAGCGTTCGCGGTGGAGCTGCGCCGCGCCGCCGATGCCTTGCATACCGCGCCGGGTGAGATGAAGGCTGCCATCGCGGAGTTGACCAAGCACTACAGCACGGACGGCGCGGGGACGCCTACCCGTGACGGAGGCGTGATGCCGTGCGCGTCTGGCATGACGAAATCCCTTGCCGCACTTGACCACCAGTACGAGCAAGTCGTGCAGGGAATCATCACCCAGCTCACACACGACGCCGACGCCATCGACGCAATCTGCCGCGCACACGAGGACAGCGAACGTGAGCACTCGGAGAAGTTCAACAACATCGACACCGGCGCTCTCGCCTAACCGACAAGGAGACTGATATGAACACGGACGTTCTCAAGCACACGCCGCCGAGCCCAGACCGCGCGGGGCAGCCGACGCTGTACCTGCCCGTGTCCGGGGTGGGCGACGTGGATGATCCTGACGAGAACGGCGGCGACAAGAGTGTCTACGGCTGGGACAAGAGCATCGACCGCCTCAACACCGCGACCCTGAACCGCGACCCCGCCCATACCTGGTCGTACGACCCCACCGGGTGCGGCGAGGGATGCGCTGAAATGCCCCCAGCCGTAGGCAAACTCGACCCTGGGCAAGCCCTCGAAGCACCCATGAAGCGCATCGTGGAAGCCCTGGAGACGGTGGGCGGGGCGTTGAACTCTCACAGCGGCGAGCAGTGGGTGGACCGTGTTAACGCCGTGTACGGTCCCGGCGGACATTTCGACATCGCCGCGATTGCAGGCAAGACCCAGGACGTGTACGAGTCCGCGACCCATGCCGTCGAATCGGTTGACACGGCGGCGCAGAGCCACTTGGACGGACTCCACAACGTCATCCACCAAGCCCGAGACCTGCTGGCTAACCGCTGGGAGCAGTTGCACCTCAAGTGGCAAGACCTTGGGCTTATCCCGTTCGGAACCAGCCCGATGGCGCTGGTCGGCGCTGGCGGGATGGCGGCATGGCGACTGTGGGACGTGTACCAGGCTATGGACGAGCACCTGGACACCGACAAGCCGAAGAAGGCGATGCTTGACGCCCAAGCCAAGGCTGATAGCGCGGTGAAGGCACTGGACGAACAGACCGGGGGTTGGACGGTTACCCCGAACGCGACCCCGATCAACCTGGGAGACGGACACAAGGGCAAGCCCAAGGACGAGACGCGCGACCCGAAGACGGTGCTGACAGGTGACGTGAAGCCCGCCGATATGTCCAAGGACGACCTCAGCAAGAAGCTGGACGCCCTGCTCAACAGCAAGCCTGACGCCAACCCGCTCGGCGGTGGCGACCCGCTCGGCGGAGGCGGGATGCCTGGCGGCGGGATGCCGTCGATGCCGTCGATGGGCGGAGGCGCACCGGCTGGCGGAGGAATGCCCGACATGCCGCCCATGAAGCCCCTGGACGACCCCAAGGACGACCCGTTCGACAAGGACAAGGACGCCCTCAAGGACGACCCCTTCGACAAGGACAAGAAGGACGACGCCCTCAAGGACACCGACGACAAGGACGACAAGGACAAGGATCACGACAAGGACAAGAAGGCGGACGTGGGCGACCCCGACCACACCGCCGACCCCGCCGCCGCTGTCCCGCCTGTCGCGGGTGACGGAACTCAGCCCGCGCCAGTAGACCCGAACTCGCCCGAGGCACGTTCGGTTACCCTGCCGTCAGGGCAGCGGGTCACGTTCCCGACCGCGCACGAGGCTGAGCTGGTCAAGCAGCTCATGAACGCCGATCCGAACAACCCCAAGAGCCTGTACATGGCTGCCAGTGAGGCGGGTTACCAGCTCCCGCCGATGGGACAGGACATCGGGGAGAAGGTTCCGCCGAGCCAGATGCAGCCAGGGGACATCGTGTCCACCGGACAGGGACACCAGGGCGTGTTCCTGGGCAACGGGGACGTGCTAATGGAGGACCAGTCGGTCAAGAAACTCAGCGATGTCGCGAACTTCGATGGACCGAACCAAGGCATCTTTCGCCTCGCCGAGCCCAACTCGGGCAGCGGATCGCTCGACCAGCCGGTCGGCGTCCCGAACGAGGAGGGACACGGCACTACCTCGACGCCAGGGCAGCCCGTGCAGACCGCAGGAGCGCCTGGCGTCCCGTCCGACACGACCGCGAGCGCGGCGTCCAACCCTGGACAGTCGAGCAACGTGTCGGGCATGGACCCCGGCACGGCGTCGGCGAACTGACCGCACCAAGTAGCAAGGAGCAGGAAATGATCGAACCAGCAAACACCCCCGACTGGCACAAGATCGTCAGCGAGGACTCGTGGCCCAAGTGGAATGAGGACGACCACGCGCAGGTGGCGCACGGCGAAGTGGACGCGGCGGGACGAGCCCACACGGGCGCGGCAGCCGTGCAGACGATGCACGCCGCCGTTGCGGGCAACATGACGGGGATGACCGCAGACGCGGCGACCTCAACCATGACCCACCGCGCCGGTAACCTCACCGGGCGCGGGGAGTTCCACGGCAACCGCGCCGTCGTGGCGGGACTCCTCGCGATGAACACCGCCAACGCGAAGTCGCAGATCAATTCCATTGCAGCACAACATGAAGCGCAGGTCGGAGCCCTCAAGGTACGCATGGCAGCCTCGGGCGGAATGCAGAAGGACGCGAAGGAGGAATACGACCAGATCGTCGCGAGCAACAAGCAAGCCGTCGAGGGCGTGAAGCGTCAGCACGACGAGACGCACGACCAGCTCAAGGACCAGTTCGTCAACGGGGATGAGCCGTCCGTCCCCGACTCGATGCCGGGCGGTAGCAGTGACTGCGGCGCTACCCCCGACCTCCCCTCGGACGTGCAGTCCAAGGTCGGGCAGCTCATGGGCTCGGGCGGCGCACCGGGCGGTGGCGGCGAGATGCAGCAACTCCTCGGACAGGGCATGGGAGCCATGCAAGGGGCGATGGGACAGCTCGGTCAGCTAACTCAGCACACCCCCGGCGCGGACATCATCCAGAACCTCGGCTCCCTGTTCCAGGGCATGGGTCAGGGCGGCGGGGACAGCCAAGAAGTCACGCCCGAAGCCCTCGACAAGCTCCTCGCGGGGCAAGACCACCACGACGGCGGCGACAGCGGCGGGGTCACCCTCGCATCGGACCACGAGGACAAGCACGACGACGTGGACAAGGACAAGCCGTCTGAGCCCGTCAAGCCGTCTGAGCCCGTCAAGCCGTCTGAGCCCGCGAAGCCCTCACCCGCCGCGACACCCCTGAGCGCAGCCCCGCCCGCTTCGGCAATGACGCCGGGAACCGTCCTGTCGTGACCGAAGGACACGGAAACGCGCAGCTCACGGGCGGTTTCGCGGCGCTCGCGGTCGCGCTGGGTGAGGTTGTCAAGGCGCTCGAAGGCGCGCGGGGGACGGACGCAAGGGAACTTGCGGACATCGCGCTGACCCTCGCTGCCGTCTGCCAGGTGCAAGCCAAGGCGGACGACGACCTCGCCCGGAACGACCCCGGTGTGGACGCCATCGCCGCCGCCCGCGCCGTGTTCGACGCTGACCCCACGGGCGAGAACTTGGACACCTTGCTCAAACTGGAACAGCGCCACGTCAACGCCATCCTCGCGCACACCGTGGTCACGACCCAGCTCCCGATCCCGCGCATCCCGCGCCTCTCAGCCGCGCGCTGACACCGCGCGGGGACGACCACATGCGCTGGTCAGACGCCTAGCCGTGCGCGGCGCGGATGCGCTCGAACCATCCCGTTATCTCGACCTCGCAGTGCGCCGTGAGTGCCGCGTCCACCACGCCCTCGGGCACGCTGGCGTCCTCGCAGCCGTCCACCCCGACCACGATGACGTTCCCGAACAAGGGGACGAACACCGCCGGGTTCAAGGTGTGCCACATGCCGCGTAGCCGTGCGGTTGAGTGGTAGCCCGAGCCGTATCCCGTCCTCGTGGACGTAGAAGACGGCACGCTCCCCCGCCGCCGTCTGCCCGTACACCGCTTCTACGTAGCCGCCCGCGATGCGCTGGTACAAGAACACGTCTGGGTCAAGGGGCGCGGGGCGCGGCGCGAGGCATGACACGGCGTGGATGACGAGGGCGTCGATCTGTTTCGTATTCATAGTCCGAATCGTGCACCAGCCCACCGACACCGCCGCGCGGGGACGTAGATACGCGCAGGTCAGGGCGTGCCGTACTCCCGCAGCAGCGCGGCGTACCGCTCGCCGTCGATGGTCAGACCGCCCGGATCGGTGATTCGGTCGAGCGCGTCGTCGGGCGGCATCGGCACGTAACCACGCCCGTACACCGTCCCTGTACGAGGTGCCCGCGTGCGGCGGCGTGGTCGTGGTCGTGGTGCGGGCGCGGGCGCGGGCTCGGGCGGAGTCCACCGCGCCGCGTCCGTCCAGGGGAAGGTATCGAGGTCGTCGTCGGCTTCCAGCGCCGTGATGTCAGCGAGGAGCGCGTCCAGGTCGTGCTCGGTCACAGACCCATTCCACCGCACCACACCGGCGTTCCGTGCGAGGTAGGGGACGTGACATGTCGCCGGTGCCGCGTGTCTGGTGCGTGTCAGGACTCTTGGTATTCCTTGGATTCATTGGACAGACGGGATCGGGGAAAGGTGCCCTCACCTGCCTGTCTATCGGTTCCGTACAGGCTATCCAGTACAGACAAGTACCAGGTCGGCAGATGACCCCTTCGTTCGGGACGAAGAGGCCGTGGGTTCGAATCCCGCCACCCCGACCCAGAAAAGTCCGTCAGCGGGTTCGCTGGTTCAGCGCCGCGCTCCAGCTCACCACGGTGTCTCCCGTGGCGGAGCTGGTGACGACGCAGCGGCCGCCGGTTTCCCCTGAGCGGCGGGCGAGGTCGGCCAGGCCACAACGGCGCCGGTCATCGGCCCGGATGGGCCCGTCGTCGCTCACCTCGGCGCTGATGTCGTCGACGCCGACGGTGACGGCGATGCGGGTCGTACCGGAGTGGCGCACGGCATGGCCGAGCGCTTCGACGAGGAAGGCCTCGGCGTGTTCGGCGAGTTCCTCGCTCACGGCGGCCAGGCGGCCCGCCATGCTCAGCGAGGTGCTGATGTCCCCGCCCTCGGTGAGCCGGGCAACCGCATCCTGGATGCACTCGGCGAAACCGCGGCGGGGCGTGGCGGGCCGCGGCAGGTCGAAGACCGTCACCCGGATGTCGTTGATGACGTCCTCTAGCTCGTTGGCGAAGCCGCTCACCCGCGCCGCCAACTCGGGCGAGCGCAGCCGTGCGGCGACGCTCTGCAGGCCCATGCCGACGGAGAAGACGCGGTGGATGACGAGGTCGTGCAGATCCGCCGCGATGCGTTCGCGATCGGTCAGCAGGCTGAGTTCCCGCGCGAAGCGCCGCGTCGTCGCCAGCATCACGGCGATCGCGGCGTGACCGGCGAAATCACCGACCAGGTGCAGGCATGCGGGGTCGAACGGCGGTGCGGCGCCGTTGCGCGTCAACACGATCACGACGATCGTCTGCTGTTCGGCGGACAGCGGCATCACGATCGCCGACCGCTCCCCCAGGTTGGTGATCGCGTCGGCCGGGCAATACAGCGAAGAGGTGATCAAGGGTTCACCGGGCCGGAACACCTCGCCGGCCGTCGAGCCTGAGATCGGAATGCATTGTCCCAGAGCCTGATCCGAGTATCTACCGACCGCGGCGGACACCACGAGGGCGTCGACGTCGACGCTGGCCTGCTCGGGGTCGGCGGGCACCAGCACGGTCGCCTGCTCGCATCGGTGAGTTCGGCCGCCCGCTCGCAGATCAGCTGCAGCGGCTGCAGATCCGGGTCGGCCTCCGACAACAGGGCGGTGGTGATCTCCCGGCTCGCGCCGGTCCACCGGGCGGCCGCGCTGACCCGGTCGAACATCCGCGCGTTGTCGATCGCCGCCGATGCCGCCGAGGCCAGTGCCTCCAACGTGATCTCGTCGACGTCGCCGAAGACGCGCCCGGGCGACGACGGGCATCCCCAGGAAGGCGCGCATCGTCGGGTGGTGCGCGGGAAATCCCGCCGCGGCCGGATGCCTGGTCAGATCGTCGAGGCGCAACGCCCTTACCCACGGGCGGGTGGCCGACCAGTCTCGGCGTGTCGGGATCCATCCCAGCGGGCACGAACGAGGCGGCGTGCCGTCCGGCGCCCACACGCCCACCGCCCCGTAGCGGGCCCCCGTCACGGTCATCGCGGCGCTGACGATGCGGTACAACGTCGCATCGAGGTCCAGGTCGGCCCCGGCGGGGTTCGAACACTCCGAAGGGCCGGGCCCCGTAGGCCGATTTTTCCTTCACGCCATTCTCGCCGACCACGACCGGCACCTTCGCTGTCGCGAAACCGGTGCATTCGACACCGACGCCGATTCCGCGCACACCGGGCGGGGTATCGGCAGGTGCCACCAGTGAACTATCGGCGAGGTCGTTCCGTCAAGATCACGGCGGCGATAATCTGTCGCGATAACCATTGTTCACCAATCGATTTCGCACGATTAGGCAACGACTGTTACGGATAGCTGTAACATGCCGTCACGTTCCACGCCCGCGCCGACGCCCGCTAGTGCAGCAATGCCTGCCGGCAGAAGGCCCACCGGTCGCGAGCCGTCGGGCGCGAGGCGCAGGAGTCCGTCGCCCCGCCGGTGCTCGACGATGCCATCGGCCGGGCCCGACAGACCCGCGATCTGGCCCGAGCCGTCCGTGAGCAAGCCGAAGCGGCCCGGCGTCGCAGACGCTGCAGACAGCGCGGCGGAAACGACCTGACACGGCTGAATAACGTTATGCACCACGGCTTTCGGGGATCATAGGCTCAACCGCAGCGCTGCGGCTCGGCCTCGCACAGCGGTGTCACCCCGCGAAAGCGATAGCGATGGGCGGCGACCCAGCGATAGACGACGTTCTGCGCGGCGCCGACCCCGGGAATCCGGTAGATCCACAACGGCACCGGCGTGCCGAGCGCCGCGGACAGGGCCGAGTTGATGGCCCGGGCCCCCGACGAGACGGCGCCCGACGAGTCCAGCCACCACACGGACTTGGGCGGCCGGTCGCCCGGAACACCCAGGCGGTCGGCCATGCCCGGCGCCTGAAACGGTTCGATGCGGAGTCGGCCGGTCCGATCCAGGCGGTCCAGCCGCCCGGCAGCCCGGGTGCACATCCCGCATCGCCCGTCGAAAACCAGGGTGCCGTCCATCCCCCGAGTCTACGGCGATCCGGTCACGCGCAGTCGGCGCAGATCGCCACTCCCGGGCCGGAGTTGCGCAACCGGCTGCGGTGCTGCACCAGGAAGCAGCTCGAGCAGGTGAACTCGTCGGCCTGCTGGGGGATCACCGTGATCGACAGCTCTTCGGAGGACAGGTCCGCGCCCGGCAACTCGAAGAAGTGCACATCGTTGGGGTCTTGGTCGACAACGGCGGTCGACGTCTCGGGCCGGGTGGGTGCCAGCTCGCGGAGCGAGCCGATGTCGGAGTGCTCGGTGTCTGATACGCGGCGTGCGTCGTAATCGCTTGCGGTCGTCATGGCCTTTCCTTTCTCGTCGGTGGCGGGTTGACGCACTTTCCTGTACTCATCACCCGTGGCTCATGCACTACCCCGTTGGAGTACCGGTCACACCCTCGAAACGGAAAAATCTGCACGTCCGCCAGTCGATACGGGCCGGGGCGGCCACCGCGACACCCCCGGGGCGGTCCGGTCAGCTGGCCGGCGGGGGCGGTGGCTGGTCGGGCCGCGCGGCGTGCCGGCGCACTTCCGTCTCGCGGACGCCGCGGTGTATGCGCATCAGCCGGAGGGCCGAGACCACCCCGGACAGGGGGCCAGGATCAGCGCCACGATGATCGGGCCCGGAACATTAGCGCCGTGGTTGACGGTTTCGCCGGCACGGCCGCGGGTGGTGCGTTCGTAATCGATCGGGTCCAACGTCGCTCCACGGGAGAAGGGTTGCGTACCAGGGCCGTTCGGAGTGAATCCCACGAAAGTGTCCACCGCGTCCACCCGCCGGCGCGGGGGCCAAACGCCCCTGCCCACTCGCCGGTGTCAACCGGACGTGGTGTGGGTATGCCGGGCGCATGAATAGCCCCGCGGTCCTGTTCGACGTCGACGGCACGCTCGTCGACTCCAACTACCTGCACGTCCACGCCTGGCAACGGGCCTTCGACGCCGAAGGCCTGCCCGTCGCGGCCTGGCACATCCACCGCTGCATCGGCATGGACGGCGCGGAGCTGGTCCGCATGCTTTCGTGCGACGCGCCCCACGACGTGCGGGAACGGCTCAGCGACGCGCACAGCCGCTACTACCGCGAGGCCATCCCGCTGCTGGCCCCGTTGCGGGGCGCCCGCGCGTTGCTGCACCACGTCGCCACGCTCGGCCTGCAGGTGGTGCTGGCCAGTTCGGCGCCCGGCGACGAACTGGAGGCGTTGCTGAAGGTCCTCGACTGCGACGACGTCATCGCCGCGACCACGTCGTCGCGCGACGTCGACACCGCCAAACCCGAACCCGGCATCATGCGGGTCGCCCTGGAGCGGGCCGGCGTGGGAGCCGAACAAGCCGTGTTCGTCGGCGACGCGGTCTGGGATGCGCACGCCGCGGCGAACGCCGGGCTCCCCTGCATCGGGGTGCTCAGTGGCGGCATCTCCCGCACGGAGTTGCAGGACGCCGGCGCGTCACCCGTCTTCGCCGACGCGCAGGACCTGCTGGACCACCTGGAATCCACCCGCATCGGGGCGCTGGCCGGGGGCCGCTGACGGGCGACCCGGATTTCGCGCCACGACCGGCGCCATGATGCCGCGCAGGTCGTCGTACTGCTGCGGGTGCGTGCGCACATAGTCGCGCAGGCTGGCCGCGGCCTTGTCGTGCGGCCGCAGATACGCGGTGCTCACACGGGGCGCGGCGAGCGCCGGCGGGGGGCAGAGAACCTCGCCGAGCAGGCAACACCCGACGACGGCGATCAGCGACCGGCACGCGGTGGAACGACGGATCTTCATCTCCCAGCCCTTCGACGTTCCGGAACCCCCTACAACGCCGGATAACCGCACGCGCCGCCGGCCAAACGCAGCCCGAGTGACGCGGGCGTCCTAGCGGTTGAGTTTGCCGTCCCGCACCGCGGTCAGCGCGTCATCCAGCGTGGGGTACAGGGGGAACGTCTTGTCCAGACCGGTCAGATGGATCGGCCGCCTGGTCGCCGGGCCCCGCGCGACCACGCCGAAGTCGGCGGACTTGCCGAGCTTCTCGTAGGTGGCGGCGAGAATCTTCAGCCCCACCGAACCGAGGAACTCCACCGCGGAAAGATCGATGACCAGCGCCGTCGGACCCTCGGCAACCACTGCGCCGATGGCTTGTTCGAGGACCGGAGCGGTGACCAAATCGATCTCGCCGCTCACACTGACCACGGAGACCCCATCGTGGTCGGCGACCATCGTGGTAATAGAATCAGGAGCTGACAATGGCGATCCTTCGTCCTGGGCCATGACTGATGGTGCAAGCGTAACCCGCCGTACGAACGGCGAGAGCAAGACGCCCTCACCGCCTGCCCCACAGCAATCCAAGCTAGTCTCGCACAAGGATGCGCGCACCGCGGCGTGCGCCCCGGGAGGGCATCAGGAGGAAAGATGTCAGAATCTCCATCGAATTTCCCCGGCACCGCCGCGGCCACCCAGCCGGTGAGCATCTCCAGCGACGGACTGCTGCCGCAACTGGTCCAGCACCTGCGCCAGAACCGCACCATCCTGCGCGAGGAATGGGCCCGCAGGATCACCGAGGCAAAACTGCTCACCGCGATGACACCGGACGAGCTGTTCGGCGAGGCCACCGCCGTCTACGACAACTACGTCGAGGTGCTCGAGACGGGCAGCGTGGAGGCGCTGCAGGCCTACGCCCGCGACCTGTCCGAACGAATCATCCCGCGGGGTGTGGAGACCGACGAGGTCATCGGCATCGTCCTGCTGCTGCGCGACGTGCTGGCCCGCTCGCTGTTCAAGAAGTACCAAAGCAACTTCGAGATGCTCAACCGCGTGCTCGACGCCTACGAGCCGGCGGCCAACCGCATCGCCAACACCGTGGCCGTCAGCTTCGTGCAGGAGCGCGAGCGCATCATCCGCCAGCAGCAGGAGGCGATCCGCGAGCTGTCGACGCCGGTCCTGCAGGTGCGCGAGCAGCTGCTGATCCTGCCGATCATCGGTGTGCTCGACAGCCAGCGCGCCCGCCAGGTCACCGAGCAACTGCTGCGGGCAATCCGCGCCAACCGCGCGAAGGTCGTGGTCATCGACATCACCGGTGTGCCCACCATCGACTCGACGGTGGCCAACCACCTGGTGCAGACCGTCGACGCGTCCGGCCTGATGGGCGCGAGCGTCATCATCACCGGCCTGTCCTCGGAGATCGCGCTGACCCTGGTGACCATCGGGCTGGACCTGTCGAAGATGAACGCCGTCGGCGACCTGCAGGGCGGCATCGAGGAGGCTGAGCGCCTGCTCGGCTACGAAGTCACCCGCGCCGGGGAGCAGACCGGGTGAGCCCAGCCGGGGCGAGGGGACCATGCCGGTACCGATCCTGAAGCAGGGGGCGATCCTCATCGCCACGGTGCAGGCGGCACTGTCCGATTCCGACACCGAGCGCCTGCGCCACGACCTCATGGAGCACGTCAGCCGGTACCGTGCGCAAGGCATCATCGTCGACGTCACCGCCATCGACGTGATGGACTCCTTCGCCGCGCGGTCGCTGCAGACCATCGCCCGGATGACGCGGCTGCGTGGCGCCGACACCGTGATCGTCGGCCTGCAACCGGAGGTGGCCTTCGCGATGGTCCAGCTGGGGCTGGCGTTCGACGACATGACCACCGCCCTGGACCTGGAGGAGGGGCTCTGTCTGCTGCATCGGCAGCTGCGGGCCGGCAAACCGGCGATCGGGCGCGACGGTGGCGGCTGACGCGAGCGAAGCCGTCGTCGCCATCGAGCATCCCGACGACATCGTGGCCGCCCGCAAAGCGGGACACCAGCTCGCTCTCGACCTCGGGTTCTCCCTGACCGACGTCACGATGATCGCCACCGCGATCTCGGAGATCGCGCGCAACATCACCAGCTACGCGGGTCGCGGCACGGTCCGCGTCACGGTGGCCGACCGGGAGGGCCGCAAGGCGCTGGTGGTGCGCGCCGAGGACCACGGCCCGGGCATCACCGACGTCGAGCGCGCGATGGAGGACGGGTACTCGACCGGCCGCGGCCTCGGCATGGGCCTGCCCGGCGCCCGGCGCCTGATGGACCGGCTGGCGGTGCACTCGGTGCTCGGCCGCGGCACGGTGGTCGAGATGTGGAAATGGGTTCCGCCGGGTGCATGAGGAATGGAATCGCGGGGGCCGGCTCGGGCCGATCGAGTGGGCCACCGCGGGTCGCCCGCTGCCCGGAGAGACCATCTCCGGCGACCAGGCGGTCGCGATCGACATCGGCGGCGAAGCCGCCTTGTTCGGTGTGATGGACGGGCTCGGCCACGGCCCGGCCGCCGCGACACCCGCGCTGCGCGCCGTCGATGCGCTGCGGCGCGCCCGCTCCGAACGCCTGGAGGTCCTGGTGCAGCTGTGCCACCGCGTGCTGGCCGGCACCCGGGGGGTCGCCATGACCCTGGCCCGGGTGGACTTCACGGCCAACACCCTGACCTGGACCGGGGTCGGCAACGTCACCGCCAACCTGATCGCCAGGTCCGCCCGCGGCATCCACGTCCGATCCGCGGCGCGCCTGACCGCGGGCATCGTCGGCTACCGCATTCCGGAGATCCAGCCCGCGCAGGTGGTGCCCCTGCGCGCCGGCGACCTGATCGTCATCGCCAGCGACGGCATCACCGACTTCGCCGTGGAGGGAATCGACTTCGCGGCGGCCGCCGCGGGCATCGCCGAACATATATTGGTCGAGCACGCCAAGGACACCGACGACGCGATGGTGCTCACCGCTCGTCACCGGGGGGCAACCAGATGAGCAAAGCCGACGCCTTTCGCGCCCGCTACGACGCCGCGCTGCGTGCCTACCTGGCCGCCCGCGACGAGGACAGTCTGGCCGTGGGCCACGAACTCGGGCGGATCGCCCTGCAGGACCGGATCAGCGTGCTAGACATCGTCGAACACCACTTCGGCCTGGTCTATGAGGCGGGGCGAACCGCCGCCGTCGACGACGCCGGGGCCCTGGAGTTCCTGTTGCAGACGCTGGCGCCGCTGGACGTCGCGACCCGCGGATTCCTCGACGGCACCCGGCGCTACGCCGAACAACGGGCGCGCGCCGAAGGTCTCGCCGACCGCGACAAGTTCCGCACCGCCCTGGTGAACTCGCTGCAAGAGGGGTTCTTCGTCGCCGATCACGAGGCGACCGTGGTCGAGATGAACCACGCCCTGGTCGAGATCGTCGGGTACCCCGCCGAGGGCTTGCCCTACCGGTGGCCGCACCCCTGGCTGCTCGACAAGGAGACCGCCCTGCAACAACGTTCGGTGGTCCGCGACAGCGGCGGCAGCCACTACGAGACACCGATCCGGCACCGCGACGGCCACCTCGTCTGGGTCCTGGTGACCATCAACACGGTCCGCGGATCCGGCAGCGGCCTCGACGCCTACGTCGGCACGGTGCGCGACATCACCGCGGAACGGGCCTTCGCGGCCCGCGAGAGCGCGGTGCTGCGGCTGGCCACGTCGGTGGCCGTGGCCAAGAGCGTCTCGGAGCTGCTGTCGATCACCCTCGACGAATGCCGGGCGGCCCTCGACGTGCGCCGCGTGCTCGTCGCCGAATGGCCCAACGGAGACGGCGAACCGAACGTGCAGGCGGCGGGCCGGCCGGCCCAGTCCTGGCGCCAGCTCCATCCGTGGCTGCGCGAGACCTTCCAGCAGGCGCGTCAGCAGCTGCCGCTGACGGCCAAGCCGATCGAAGGTCCGGACCGCCCCGGCAAGGCCCACGGGCTGGTCGCGGTGCTGTCCGGCTCCGGGGATCTGGCACTGTGGCTCGAGCTGGGCTCCCCGCGCTGGATCAGCGCGGAGGACCGGCTGCTGGTCACGGTGCTCATCGGCCACCTCAGCCTGGCCATGCAGCATGTCCGCCAGTTCGAGACCGCCCGCGAGACGTCCCTGACCCTGCAGCGCGCCATGCTGCCCCCGATACAGCCGCCGCCCGGCTTCGCCGTGCGTTACGAACCGGCCGTCCCGCCGCTGGAGATCGGGGGCGACTGGTATGACGTGCTGCCCGTCGGCGAACATCGCATCGGCATCGTGGTCGGCGACTGCGTGGGCCGCGGGCTGCCGGCCGCCGCGGTCATGGGTCAGCTGCGCAGCTCGGCGCGCGCACTGCTGATCAACGGCGCCCAGCCGGCCCTCCTGCTCGAGCAGCTCGACCTGGCGGCGTCGCTGATCCCCAACGCTTATTGCACAACGGTTTTCGTCGCCCTCCTAGACACCGGGTCCGGGGCCATGGAGTACAGCAACGCCGGCCACATGCCCGCGGTGATCGTGGGCCCGGAACCGGGGGCGACGACCGTGGTGGCAGACGCCGCGTCGGTGCCGCTCGCGGTGCGCCGGGACACGCCCCGCCCGCAGGGCGTGCGGGTGCTGTCGGCCGGCTCGACGCTGATGGTGTTCACCGACGGCCTGGTCGAGCGCAAACACGAGTCGATAGACGTCGGGATCGCCCGCGCCGCAGAGGTTCTGGCACAGACGGCGGACCTGGCCCTGGACGACGTCGGCGAGGCGGTGCTTCGCGAGCTTGCCCCGGCGCCGGGATTTGACGACGATGTCGCCATGGTGATCTACCGGCACCGGCAACCACCGTTCCGATTCGAAACCCAGGCCGCCGCAGACCAATTGGCCGGTATGCGGCGCCGTCTCGGCGAGTGGCTCGAGGGTGCCGGGGTCCCGGAGTCGCTGGGTGCCGACATCGTGCTGGTCGCCAGCGAGGCGTGCACCAACTGCGTCGAGCACGCCTACCGCGGGCGCGGGGACGGGACGATGCTGGTCGAGGCCGACGCCGTCGACCGGGAAATCCGCCTGCGGGTCATCGATTCCGGCTCCTGGAAGACCCCGGCCGCCAACCCCGGAAACAGCGGGCGGGGGCTGCCGCTGATGCGCGCGATCAGCGACTCGATGGAGGTCAACAGCACGGCCGACGGGACCGTCGTCGCGGCCGGCTTCCGCCCGCCGGCGCCGGCACAGGGTCACTGATCGCGCTGCAGATGGCGGGCGGTGTTGATCAGGCCCACCATGCTGAACGCCTGCGGGAAGTTGCCGAGCTGGCGGGCGGTGTCGGTGTCGTACTGCTCGCTGAGCAGACCGACGTCGTTGCGCAGGTCGAGCAGGCGCTCGAACAGCGCCCGGGCCTCGTCGCGGCGGCCGATGCCGTGCAGGGCGTCGGCCAGCCAGAAAGTGCATGCCAGGAAGGCGCATTCGCCGCCGTGGATGCCGTCGACGTCACCGTCGGCGCCGGGCCGGTAACGCACGATCAGGCCGTTGTCGCTCAGCTCGCGCTGCACGGCCTCGACGGTGCCCACCACCCGCGGATCGTCCCACGGCAGGAAGCGGACCCGCGGGATCAGCAGCAGCGCGGCATCCAGGCCGCGGGAACCGTAGAACTGGGTGAACGTTCCCCGGTCGGCGTCGAAGCCGTGTTCGCAGACGTCGGCGTGGATGCGGTGCCGCAGGGCCCGCCACTCGTCGATCTGCAGCTTGGACGGGTCACCGGCGACGGCCCGAACCAACCAGTCCCGCCACGCCTTGGCCTCGTCGACGTACCCGGTGTCCAGCAGCGCCTGCAACGTGTAGGTGGCGTCGCGCAACCAGCAGTACCGGTAGTCCCAATTGCGTTTGCCGCCAAACACTTCGGGCAGTGCTGAGGTGGCCGCGGCCACCACCCCACCGGTCGGCCGGTAGATGAGCGCCTTGAGCGTGATGACGGCACGGCGCACCGCCGCGTCCCAGGGTCCCCGGTAGGTGCAGCGGTCGATCCAGCTTCGCCAGAACATCTCCGTGTCCCGCAGGGCCTGCTGCGCCTCCGCCTGGGCGGCGTTGCGATTGTGCGTCGGCATGTGGGTGAGCACGAACGGGATCTTCTCGCCGCGGGCCACCTCGAACTCGGCCACCACGGCCTGGTGATCGCCCGCCAGTCGCACCGGGGTGGACAGGCACAATGTGTCGGGACCCGCGATCGCGCGCATTCCCTGCTCGGTGAACGTGATCCAGGGCCGGATGCTGCCGTAGTCGAACCGGATCACCAACCGCATCCGCATCCGGACCTGGCCGGACAAAACCCTCGACCACCCGCACCACGTCGGCGGCCTCCCCGCGCGGCGGCATGAAGTCGGTCACCCGCACCGTGCCCTCGTGGGTGTCCCACTCGCTGTCCATGATCAGCGTGTCCTCGCGGTACGCGCGGCGGGTCGCCGCCCCGGTGCCGACCGGGGCGATGCGCCGGTGCCCGGCCGACTCGTCGTCCAGCAACGCCGCGAAGCAGGCCGTCGAGTCGAAGCGCGGCAGACACAACCAGTCGATGCTGCCGTTCCGGCCCAGCAACGCCGCGGTGTGCAGGTCCCCCAGCACCGCGTAGTCCTCGAGGGGCACCGACGCCATCAGAGTTGCCCCACGGGCGACTGCGTCCACACCACCCCGATCGTATGCGCGCAACCGGTAGTTTGCTCCGGCGGCTGACGGGTATCCATCGGCGTGACCCGTGCACCGATCATCGCCGAACCGGCCCTGCCGGCGGCCCACGGACCGTTGTCGACGGCGGTTCGCCTGGCGCTGACCGGACCGCCCTCCTTCGACCATTTGACGCGCATCGGTTCCGGTGCGCGCGATTCCGACCCTTACGGCCTGGACCTGCAGCTGGCGCTGTGCATGTGCTACGAGTTGCACTACCGCGGTTTCGCCGGCGTGGACCCCGCCTGGGAGTGGAATCCCGCGCTGCTGGGTTTGCGCGGTGAGCTCGAACGCGTGTTCCTGGCCGGCGTGCGCCGCGACGTGGGACCGATCGAACCGGGCCGCAGCGCGGCGACCGAGATGGAGGCGCTCACCGTCGAGCCGCCCGGCGGCACCGGCCCCTCATATCACCTGCGCGACAACGGAACCTGGCAGCAGATGCGCGAGTACTTCGTGCACCGTTCGCTGTACCACCTCAAGGAGGGCGACCCACACGCCTGGGCGATCCCCCGCCTGACGGGCGGCGCCAAGGCCGCGTTCGTGGCGGTCGAGTACGACGAGTACGGCGCCGGCCAGGGCCCGCGCCTACATCAGCAACTCTTCGCCGACCTGCTGTGCGCCGCCGGCCTGGACGCGGCCTACCTGGGCTACCTGGACGCTGTCCCGGCCGAGGCGCTGGCGGTGGTGAACCTGATGTCGCTGTTCGGGTTGCACCGGGCGCTGCGCGGGGCCGCGGTCGGGCACTTCGCGTCGATCGAGATCACCTCTCCGCCGGGGTCGCGGCGGATGGCCGAGGCGCTGCAGCGGATGGGCGCGCCCGCGGCCTGCGTGAGGTTCTACCGCGAGCACGTCGAGGCCGACGCGGTCCACGAGCACGTGGTGCGCGTCAACGTGGTCGGCGACCTCCTCGCGCGCGAACCGCAGCTCGAGCCCGACGTCGTCTTCGGCATGCGGGCCAACGCGCTTCTCGAAGACCGATTCGCCGCGACCGTCATGGCGGCGTGGGAGCAGGGCCGCTCGTCGTTGCGCAGGCCGATCGACTAGGGGATTCGGCGACGCGGCGGCACCGGCGATGGCTGGTGTCGCACAACGGATATTCCTCGCTGCGCCGACAGGTGCAGACCGCCACCATGAACCGGTCGGACTCGACGACGTCGCCGTCGGGCATCTCGATGCGCACCGGGCCCGAGACCAGCACCGGCCCGCCCGGCACCACCTGTACCCGGGCGGCGCTCATCGCTTGTCCCCCCGGATCACGACCAGCTCCTCCTCGCGGCAGCCACGCGGCATGCGCCCCGTCTGTTCGAGCCAGGCCGCCCTGGCCGAAAGGACGGGCCCGAACGGAATCAACTCCGAGGCAACTACTTCCGCCGCTATACCGGCCGAGCGCAGGATGTCCAGCGACCGAGCGGTGTCGGCGAACGCGGACTGCACCATCAGCATCGTTCCCCCGTCGCACAGCAGCTTCGGCATCGCCCGGCACAGCGGGTCCAGGATGGAGCGCCCGTCTGCGCCCGCGTTCCACGCCCATGGCGGCCCGGCGACCGCCGGGATCGCCTCGGGAACGGTGCTCGCCGGGGTCGGCACGTAGGGCGGGTTGGAGACGACGACCTCGAACGGGCCCAGATCCAGGGCGCGCGTCCAGGAGCCCTCCCGGACGTCGACCACCACCCCGGCGCCGGCGGCGTTGCCGCGCGAACATCGCACGGCGTGCGGGCATGTCGAAGGCAGTGACGCCGGCGCATCCCATCTCGGCCGCCGCGATCGCGACGAACCCGCTGCCGGTGCACAGGTCGAGCACCCGGCGGCCGGGAATCAGCCCGGTGCGCTCCATGGTGGCCACCAGGAGGCGCGAGTCGTCTTGTGGCCGGTACACTTTCCCGCTTGCGGGGGCGGTCGGGTCGTCGAATGCGCCAGCCGGCGCGGGGAATGTGATTGTCAACCTGGGCCTTTCGGAATCCATTCGAGGATCGTGGCGTGGCCTGTCTTATGCCCGCAAACCGATGGACTCAAACGGTCCGGCCTTCGGAGCAGTTCGCGCCCGGGTTTCGCCTCAGCCCGCCGGAGTGCGGGCGAACTGTCGAAGGATCGCCGCGCAGAACGCGGGCAGGTCCTTCGGGGAGCGGCTGGTGATCAGGTTGCCGTCGACGACGACCTCCTCGTCGACCACGTCGGCGCCCGCGTTGCGCAGGTCGGTGCGGATGCTCGGGTAGGACGTCAGCCTGCGCCCTGCCACGATCCCGGCCTCCACCAGCGTCCAGGGGCCGTGACAGATCGCGGCCACCGGCTTCCCGGACTCCACGAAGTCGCGCACGAACGAGACGGCGCGGTCGTCGAGGCGCAGCTTGTCCGGGTTGACCGTCCCGCCGGGCAGGACAAGGCCGTCGAATTCGTCGACGGAGACATCGGACACCACCCGGTCGACCGCGAACGTGCCGGCCGGCTCGAGATCGTGGTTGCGCGCCTGGATCTCACCGGCCTGCACCGACACGACCTCGACCCGGGCGCCCGCACCGGTCAGTGCCGCACGCGGCTTCTCGAGTTCGACCTTCTCCACACCGTCGGCGGCCAGGATGGCGATGGTCCTGCCCTGCAACTCCTCTGGCATTGCGCGCTCCTTCAATGGTTTCGTGTGCTCGAAGATCTCATGCCCGTGCCGTCCGCAACGCCGCGTAGATGTGGCCCCGGCGATGCCGGTGAGCACCGCCGCCGCGATCGCGCCCTGCCGCCGCCGAGCGCTTTTGTCAAAGTCGTTGTCGTTGCGGAGTTTCCACTCACGTCAACCCCCTATGAGCCAGACGATGTTGCCGCGCGGCGCGCGTCAGCCCGACGCGACCCGCAGCGCCTCGAGCAGCGGTTCGGCGGCCTCGGCCAGAAACCGGTCCTGCGTCTCGCCGCCGATCTGGACGAGCGCGATGTCGGTGAAGCCGGCCTCCCAGTAGGGCCGCACGGCCTCGACGACGGCGTCCAGGTCCGGGCCGCACGGGATGGTCTCGGCGACGTCCTCGGGCCGCACGTACTGCGTCGCGCCGGCGAAACCGGCCGGGGTGGGCAGGTCTGCGTTGACCTTCCAGCCCCCGGCGAACCAGCGGAACTGGTCGTGCGCGCGCTGCACGGCGGCGTCGCGGTCGGGGTCCCAGCTCACCGGGATCTGGCCGACGATGCGCCCGCTGCCGGCCGTGTCGGCCGCCCGGCGGGCGCCGTGCCACGCGTGGACGAGTTCGCCATCGGGCTCGGTGGCGATCATGTGGTCACCGAGCTTGGCGAACTGGTCGACGGCCTTCATACCCCCCATCGCCACCCCGATGCCGACCGGGACCTCGGGCACGTCCCACAGCCGCGCCGAGTCGACCTCGAAGTAGTCGCCCCGCCAGCTCACCAGCTCGCCGGTGAACAGCTCGCGGATGATCCCGATGGCCTCGCACAGCATCTCCTGCCGGCGCTCGACGGTCGGCCAGCCCTCGCCGACGACGTGTTCGTTGAGGTTCTCCCCGCTGCCCAGGCCGAGGGTGAACCGCCCGTCGGACAGGATCTGCACGGTGGCCGCCTTCTGGGCGACGATCGCCGGGTGATACCGCATCGTCGGGCAGGTCACATAGGAGTACAGATCCACCCGTTCGGTGGCGTGGGCCACCGCGCCCAGCACCGTCCACGCGTAGGGGGCGTGCCCCTGCGAGACCAGCCACGGCGAGAAGTGGTCGCTGCACACCTCGAAGTCGAAGCCACGCTCTTCAGCCGAAACGGCGTACCGCACAAGGTCTTTCGGTCCACTCTGCTCGGTCATCAGAGTGTAGCCAAAGTTGGTCATAGCGCCCTGGTTACCCCGGGGGCTCGGTGGCAAACCGCTCAGCGAACCACGATGGTGTGCTCCCCGCGGGCCACGAGTTCCCCGATGACGGGCGCCCCGGGGATCTCGGCCGCGACCAGCAACCCTCCCGAGGTCTGCGCGTCGGCGAGCAGCAGCGCCTCGTCACCGCTCACCGCCGACAGGTCCACGTGCGGGGCCACCCACTCGAGGTTGCGCCGCGTGCCGCCACTGACGTGGCCCGCGGCCAGCGCCTCCCGCGCGCCCTCCAGGTAGGGCACCGCGGTCGAGTCGATCACCGCCGTGACACCGCTGGCCCGCGCCAGCTTGTGCAGGTGCCCGAGCAGCCCGAAGCCCGTGATGTCGGTGGCGCAGTCGGCGCCCGCCGCCAACGCCGCCGCCGCGGCGGCGGCGTTGAGCGTGGTCATCGCGTCGATGGCCTGCGGGAAGCGCTCCCCGGTGGCCTTGTGGCGGGCGTTCAGGACACCGACCCCCAGCGGCTTGGTCAGCGACAGCGGCGTCCCCGGTCGGCCGGAGTCGTTGCGCAGCAACCGCTTCGGGTCCCCTATGCCGGTCACCGCCAGCCCGTACTTGGGTTCGGGGTCGTCGACGCTGTGCCCGCCGGCCAGGTGACAGCCCGCCAGCGTGCACACGTCCAGCCCGCCGCGCAGCGTCTCGGTCGCCAGCTCGAAGGGCAGCACGTCGCGCGGCCAGCCCAGCAGGTTCACCGCCACGACCGGCCGGCCGCCCATCGCGTAGATATCCGACAGCGCGTTGGTGGCCGCGATCCGGCCCCAGTCGTAGGCGTCGTCGACGACCGGGGTGAAGAAGTCCGTCGTCGCGATCAGCGCCGTGTCGCCGTCGATGCGCACCACCGCCGCGTCGTCGCCGCTGTCGAGCCCGACCAGCAGTTCACCGACCGGGTCGCGCGGCGCCGAGACCCCCAGCCCCCGGACCACCTCCTCAAGTTCGCCGGGCGGGATCTTGCACGCGCAGCCGCCGCCGTGGGCGTACTGAGTCAACCGGTAGGACACGGCGTCCATAATTGTCCTCATGGTCCAGGGAGGTGTGTCCGGTCTGGTGACCGGCGCGGTCTTCAAAACCGTCGAGCGGCAGACGCTGTCGTTGGCGGGTTCGATTCCCGTCCGCCTCCGCCACCCCGGGCCCTGACATGACCGACCCGCGCCGGCGGGTGCCCCGCACCGACGCGCTGCTCGCCGATCCCCGCCTCGCCGAAGCCGAGCGGACGCTGGGCCGCCCGCTGGTGAAGTCGGTGATCGCCGCGGCTCAGCAGGCCGCGCGCGAAGGCGAGATCGACCCCGACCGCGTCGCCGAGCACGCCGTGGCCGCGCTGCCGGGCACCGCGTCGGGCCTGCGTCCCGTGCTCAACGCCACCGGCGTCGTCGTGCACACCAACCTGGGCCGGGCGCCGCTGTCGCCGGCCGCGCTGGACGCCGTCGTCGCGGCCGGCGGTGCCACCGACGTCGAGTTCGACCTGGCGACCGGCCGGCGCGCCCGCCGTGGCCGCTCGGCGCTGGCCGCGCTGGCCCGGGCGGTCCCCGCCGCCGGCGGCGTGCACGTCGTCAACAACAACGCGGCCGCGCTGCTGCTCACCGCGCTCGCGCTGGCCCCCGGCCGGGAGATCGTGATCAGCCGCGGCGAGATGGTCGAGATCGGCGACGGATTCCGTATCCCGGACCTGCTGGCCTCGGCCGGTGCGCGGCTCCGCGAGGTCGGCACCACCAACCGCACCGCCCTGGCCGACTACACCGGCGCGATCGGGACCGACACCGGATTCGTGCTCAAGGTGCACCCGTCGAACTTCCACGTCAGCGGGTTCACCTCGGCGGTCGCGGTGCGCGAGCTGGCCGGGCTGGGCGTGCCGCTGGTGGTCGACATCGGCTCCGGGCTCCTGGCGCCGCATCCGGTGCTGCCCGACGAGCCCGACGCCACGTCGGCGCTGCGCGACGGGGCCGACCTGGTCACCGCCAGCGGCGACAAGCTGCTCGGCGGGCCGCAGGCCGGGCTGCTGTTCGGCGACGCCGCGCTGGTCGAGCGGCTGCGCCGCCATCCGGCGGCGCGCGCCCTGCGGGTGGACAAGCTCACCCTCGCCGCGCTGGAGGCCACCCTGGTGGGCCCGCCGCCGCCGGTGGCGCGGGCCCTGACCGCCGACGTCGCCGCGCTGCGCGCGCGTGCGCAGCGGCTCGCCGCGCGGCTGCCGGGCGCCGAGGTGGTCGACTGCGTGGCGGCCGTCGGCGGCGGCGGCGCCCCCGACATGCGGCTGCCCAGCGCCGGGCTGAGCCTCCCGGAGCCCTACGCGGCGGCGCTGCGCGCCGGCGACCCGCCGGTGGTCGGCCGCGTTGAGGCCGGCCGGTGCCTGCTGGATCTGCGCACCGTGGCCCCCGACGACGACGAGCTGCTGGCGGCCGCGGTGCGGGCGTGCGCGCCGCGGGCATGTTCGTCGTAGCCACCGCCGGGCACGTCGACCACGGCAAGTCGACGCTGGTGCACCGGCTCACCGGCATGTGGCCGGACCGCCTGGCCGAGGAGCGGCGCCGCGGCCTGACCATCGACCTTGGCTTCGCCTGGACCGACATCGGTGGGCGGCGGATCGCGTTCGTCGACGTGCCGGGCCACGAGCGGTTCGTCGCCACGATGCTCGCCGGCGTCGGATCGGTGCCCGCGGTGATGTTCGTGGTCGCGGCCACCGAGGGCTGGATGCCGCAGTCGGATGAACACCTCGCGGCGCTGCACGCCCTCGGCGTCCGCCACGGCCTGCTGGTGATCAGCAAGGCGGATCTGGCCGACCCCACACCGGCCGTCGAGGCGGCCCGGGAGCGGTTCGCGGCCACGTCGCTGGCCGACCCGCCGGTGGTGCTCGGCACCGACCTGGACCGGGTGCGCGCCGAGCTGGTCGCGCTCACCGACCGGCTGCCCGTACCGGATCCCGCCGCCGACGTGCGTCTGTGGGTGGACCGCACCTTCAGCGTCCGCGGCGCGGGCACGGTGGTGACGGGGACGCTCGCGGCCGGCACCGTACGGGTCGGCGACGAACTCGAACACGCCGGGCGGCGCGTCACCGTGCGCGGGCTGCAGTGCCTGGGCGAGGACCGCCCCGAGGCCGGCGCAGTGGCCCGGGTCGCGCTGAACCTGCGCGGTGTGGACCGCCGGCACATCGGCCGCGGCGACACCGTGCGCACCCCCGGGGCGTGGCTGGACACCGCCGAGGTCGACGTCGCGCTGCGAACGGCGCAGACGCTGCACCGCGAGCTGGTCCTGCACGTCGGGTCGGCGGCGGTGCCGGTGCACGTCCGCCCGCTCGGCGCCGGCGCGGCGCGGCTGAGGCTGCGCCGGCCGCTGCCGTTGCGGGTCTCCGACGTCGGGCTGCTGCGCGACTCCGGGGAGCACCGGATCGCCGCGGGGATCGAGGTGCTCGACGTGCGCCCGCCGGCGCTGCGCCGCCGCGGCGCGGCGCGCGCCCGCGCCGACGAGCTGGCGACCGGTAGCGTCCACCCGCCCGACTGCGCCCGGGCGGACGAGCTGCGCGCGATGGGTCTGCCCGCGCGCGGCGAGCGGATCGGCGACTGGGTGGTGGACCCGCGGTGGTGGGCGCAGCGGCGCGCGGACGCGGTGGCGGCGGTGCGGCGCTGGGCCGCCGAGCGCGACGTCACGGCCGGCATGCCGCTGGACGCGCTGCGCCGCCAGCTCGGGCTGCCCGCCGCCGAGCTGGTGTCCGGGCTGCTCGAGGGCACCGGCCTGACGGTGTCCGACGGCCTGGTCGCACCGCCCGGCGCCGGCCTGCCGGCCCGCGTCGAGGAGGCCGTGCGCGCCGTCGAGGACCGGCTGGCCGCCGAACCGTTCCGCGCCCCGGAGGCCGACGACCTGGCCGCACTCAAGCTGGGCGCCCGCGAGCTGGCCGCGGCGGTGCGCGCCGGGCGGCTGACCCGCATCGCCGACGGGGTGGTGCTGGGTCCGGACGCGCTCGACCGCGCGGCCGGGATCCTGGCGACGCTGCCGCAGCCGTTCACCGTGAGCGAGGCCCGGCGCGCTCTGGGCACTACGCGCCGGGTCGCCGTGCCTTTGTTGGAGCGGCTCGACGCGCGGCGGCTGACCCGCCGCGGCGGCGACGGCACCCGCGAAGTGGTTTGATCGAAGGATGGATTTCGGCAAGCTGCTGCAGTCGTGGCCGGTCTACCGCCAGCTCACCGGCGCCGACGCGCTGGGCCGCGGCAAGGCCGCACAGTCCGAGCGCTCCGCGGGGCTGCAGCCCCGCACCGCCACCGCCGACAGCGTCGCGCATTCGGTGTGCCCCTACTGCGCGGTCGGCTGCGCGCAGAAGGTGTACGTCACCGACGGCGAGGTCGTCCAGATCGAGGGCAACCCGGACAGCCCGATCTCCCGGGGCCGGTTGTGCCCCAAGGGATCCGCGAGCAAGCAACTGGTCACCGGGTCGCAGCGCGAGACCAGGGTGCGTTACCGCGCCCCCTACGCCACCGAGTGGACCGACCTCGACCTGGACACCGCGATGGACATGGTCGCCGACCGGGTGCTCGACGCCCGCCGCAAGGGCTGGCAGGACTTCGACAAAGACCGCAACACCCTGCGCCGCACCATGGGCATCGCCAGCCTGGGCGGGGCGACGCTGGACAACGAAGAGAACTATCTGATCAAGAAGCTGTTCACCGCGCTGGGCGCGCTGCAGATCGAGAACCAGGCCCGTATTTGACACAGCGCCACGGTTCCCGGTCTGGGAGCCTCCTTCGGTCGCGGTGGCGCGACGGACTATCAGCAGGACCTCGCGAACTCAGACTTCATCGTCATCATGGGCTCGAACATGGCCGAGGCGCATCCGGTCGGCTTCCAGTGGGTGATGGAGGCCAAGGCCCGAGGGGCCGGGGTCGTCCACATCGACCCGCGGTTCACCCGCACCAGCGCGGTCGCCGACCGGCACGTGCCGCTGCGCGCGGGCACCGACATCGCCTTCCTCGGCGGGGTGATCAACTACATCCTGTCCAATGAACTGGACTTCCGGGACTACGTGACCGCCTACACCAACGCGTCGTTCATCCTCGACGAGGGCTACCGCGACACCGAGGACCTCGACGGGCTGTTCAGCGGCTACGACCACGACACCGCGTCCTACGACCCGGCGAGCTGGCACTACGAGTCCACGCACCACGGCGGCCGGGGCGGGGCGTCCGACAAGCAGCAGGGGGCACCGACGCAGCTGGGCTCCGGCGGGGCCGCGATCGAGGGCGCCGCGGGCGAGATTCCCAACGACCCGACGCTGCAGCACCCGCGCTGCGTCTACCAGGTCCTCAAGCGGCACTACGCCCGCTACACCCCGGAGATGGTGCAGCGGGTGTGCGGCGTGCCGGCCGAGACCTTCCTCCAGATCGCGCGGGCGTGGACGCAGAACTCGGGCCGGGAGCGCACCGCCGCGCTCGTCTACAGCGTGGGCTGGACCCAGCATTCGATGGGCGCCCAGTACATCCGTGCGGGGTCCATCATCCAGCTGCTGCTGGGCAACATCGGCCGCCCCGGCGGCGGGATCTTCGCGCTGCGCGGGCACGCCAGCATCCAGGGCTCCACCGACGTGCCGACGCTGTTCAACCTGCTGCCCGGCTACCTCACGATGCCGCAGGCCGGCCAGGAGACCCTGGCGGACTACCTCGAGAAGATCACCAGCAGCAACCAGAAGGGCTTCTGGCACAAGGCCGACACCTACATGGTGTCGCTGCTCAAGGAGTACTGGGGTGAGCACGCGACACCCGACAACGACTTCTGCTTCGACTACCTGCCCAGGATCAACGGCGACCACGGCACCTACCGCACGGTGCTGGACATGATCGACGGCACGGTGTTCGGCTACTTCCTGCTCGGCCAGAACCCGGCCGTCGGGTCCGCCCACGGGCGGCTGCAGCGCCTGGGCATGGCCAACCTGGACTGGCTGGTGGTGCGCGACCTCGTCATGATCGAGAGCGCCACCTTCTGGAAGGACGCCCCGGAGATCGAGACGGGCGAGATCTCGCCGCAGACGTGCCGCACGGAGGTGTTCTTCTTCCCGGCCGCCTCCCACGTCGAGAAGGCCGGCACGTTCACCCAGACCCAGCGCATGCTGCAGTGGCGGGAGAAGGCGGTCGACCCGCCCGGTGACGCCCGCTCGGAGCTGTGGTTCTTCTATCACCTGGGCCGGCGGCTGCGCGAGAAGCTGGCCGGCTCGACCGACGAGCGCGACCGCCCGCTGCTGGACCTGGCGTGGGACTACAAGACCGAGGAGGCCGAAGGTCCGAAGGCCGATGAGCCCTCGGGCGAGGACGTGCTGCGTCGCATGAACGGCATCGACCTGACCACCGGCAAGGCGGTGAACGGCTACACCGAGCTGAAGGCCGACGGCAGCACCGCGTGCGGCTGCTGGATCTACAGCGGGGTGTACGCCGACGAGGTCAACCAGGCCGCGCGGCGCAAGCCGAAGGAGCAGCAGGGCCCCTACGACAACGAGTGGGGCTGGACGTGGCCGGCGAACCGCCGGGTGCTCTACAACCGGGCCTCTGCTGACCCGGCGGGGCGCCCGTGGAGCGAGCGCAAGAAGCTGGTGTGGTGGGACCCCGAGCGGGGCGAGTGGACCGGCCACGACATCCCCGACTTCGAGCTGCACAAGCCGCCGGACTACCGCCCGCCCGAGGGCGCGGTGGGGGTGGAGGCGCTGCGCGGCGACGACGCGTTCGTCATGCAGGCCGACGGCAAAGGCTGGCTGTTCGCGCCCAACGGGCTGGCGGACGGCCCGCTGCCCACTCATTACGAGCCGCACGAGTCGCCGGTGCGCAACGCGCTGTACACCCAGCAGGGCAACCCGGCGCGAATCGTCTACGGCCGCAGCGACAATCCGTCGAACCCGTCGCCGCCGGAGGCGCACGGCGAGGTGTTCCCGTTCGTGTTCACCACCGCCCGGCTCACCGAGCATCACACTGCCGGCGGGATGAGCCGCCAGCTGCCCTATCTCGCCGAGCTGCAGCCTGAGCTGTTCGTCGAGGTGTCCCCCGAGCTCGCGCGCCTGCGCGGGCTGACGCACATGGACTGGGCGCACGTCATCACCAGCCGCACGGCGGTGGACGCGAAGGTGTTCGTGACCGACCGGATGAAGCCGCTGCGCATCGAAGACCATGTCATCCATCAGGTTTGGATGCCGTATCACTGGGGCTACGCCGGCCCGGTCGAGGGTGACGTGGTCAACGACCTGCTCGGGGTGGTGCTGGACCCGAACGTGTTCATCCAGGAGAGCAAGGTCGCCACCTGCGACGTGCGGCCCGGGCGGCGGCCCCGCGGACCCGAACTGCTGGCCTACATCGCCGACTACCGCAACCGCGCGGGCATCACCACCGAAACGGGTACTCATGTGGACACCACCCGGCCCGACCCGGTGGCCCATGTCGAGCCGGGGGAAACGCCTTGAGCGACAACAGCTTCTACGGCGAACTGCCCGACCCCGCCGGCAACGCCGGGTACGCCGCGGATCATCCGCCGCGGATGGGCTTCTTCACCGACACCTCGGTGTGCATCGGCTGTAAGGCCTGCGAGGTGGCGTGCAAAGAGTGGAACTCCGTGCCTGACGACGGCTTCAACCTGCTGGGGATGTCGTTCGACAACACCGGCATGCTCGGCGCCAGCACGTGGCGCCACGTCGCCTTCATCGAGCAGGAGCGTCCGCTGGGACAACAGGACCCAGACGTCGCGGGATCGGAGACCGGCCCTTCGGGTACCGGCAAGTCGGCCGAGATCGCGACGGCAGCAATCGAATCCATGCCGCGCGGCGGTGGGAAACTCGGCAACGCCCCGGTGGACCTGGACTTCCCGAAGTTCGCGCGCCCCGGCGACGCGACCGGCGCGGAATCGCGCACCGACTTCCGCTGGCTGATGAGCTCCGACGTGTGCAAGCACTGCACCCACGCGGGCTGCCTGGACGTGTGCCCGACGGGCGCGTTGTTCCGCACCGAGTTCGGCACCGTCGTTGTGCAGCAGGACATCTGCAACGGCTGCGGCTACTGCGTGTCCGGCTGCCCGTACGGGGTGATCGACCGGCGCGAGGGCGACGGCCGCGCATGGAAGTGCACGCTGTGCTACGACCGGCTGCGGGACGGCCTGGAACCGGCGTGCGCCAAGGCGTGCCCCACCGACTCCATCCAGTTCGGTGTCCTCGACGAGCTGCGTGAGCGCGCCGCCCGCCGCCTCGACCAGTTGCACGGGCTCGGGGTCGGTGAGGCGCGACTCTACGGCCACGACCCGAACGACGGGGTGGGCGGCGACGGCGCGTTCTTCCTGCTGCTCGACGAGCCCGAGGTGTACGGCCTGCCCCCGGACCCGGTGGTGCCCACCCGCGACGCGCCGGCCATGTGGCGCTACGCCGGGATCGCGGCCTCGGCGCTGGTGGCCGCCGCGGTGTCGTCGTTCCTGGGGCGGGGCCGGCGGTGAGGGAACAGCGCAGCGAGGCGGGCGCGCAGGACGTCCACGCCCAGACTTTCTCGCGCGGTCGGGGTAGCGGCGGGGGCCGTGAGCAGCTCGCCGTGCCGCGCGCCGAGTTCCGGTCGTACTACGGGCGTGCGGTGCTCAAGACGCCGGTATGGGAGTGGAAGATCGCCGCCTACCTGTTCGCCGGGGGCCTGTCGGGGGGCTCGGCGCTGCTGGCCGCCGGGGCCGACCTGACCGGCCGGCGCGAGTTGCGCCGCGTGGGGCGGGTCGGGGCGCTGGCCAGCCTGGTCGCCAGCATGTACTTACTCATCGCCGATCTGGGCCGCCCCGAGCGGTTCCACCACATGCTGCGGGTGGCCAAGCCGAGTTCGCCGATGAGCGTGGGCACCTGGATCCTGTCCGCCTACGGTCCCGGCGCCGGGCTGGCCGGGGCCGCCGAGCTGATGCCGTCGGCGCTGCGAGGGTCCGCGCCCGGCCGGCTGCTGGCCGCCTCGGCGCGCCCGGCGGGGCTATCGGCAGCCGCTTTCGCGCCGGGGGTCGCGTCCTACACCGCGGTGCTGCTGTCGCAGACCGCCGTCCCGGCCTGGAACGCCGCACACCCGTACCTGCCGTTCGTGTTCACCGGGTCGGCCGCGGCCAGCGGCGGCGGGCTGGGGATGCTGCTGGCGCCGGTCGCCGAGGCCGGCCCGGCCCGCCGGCTGGCCGTCCTGGGCGCCGGCCTCGAGGTCGCGGCGTCGCGGCTCATGGAGCGGCGCATCGGTCTGGCCGCGCAGGCCTACACCAGCGGCAAAGCACACCGGCTGCGCAAGCCGGCCGAGTACCTGACGGTCGCCGGGGCGCTGGGCGCGGTGGCGGGCGGACGCAACCGCGGTGTCGCGGCCCTGTCCGGGCTGGCGCTGCTGTCCGGCAGCGTGCTGCAGCGGTTCGGGGTGTTCGAGGCCGGGGTCGAATCCACCCGCGACCCGAAGTACGTCGTGGTGCCGCAGCGGGAACGGCTCGACGCCGGCCGGCCGGCCCGCGGCGACGACCGGGGACCGCAGTTCCCGCGGGTCGTTGCGGCGGCGCGGGCCGCGCGCGGCGCCGCGGCGCGCGTCATAGGCGCTCTTTGACCGCCGCGGACAGGCGGGCGCCGTCGGCCTTGCCGGCCGCGATCGCGGTGGCCGCCTTCATCACCATGCCCATCTGCTTCATGCCGGGCCGCTCGCCGATCTCCTCGGCGACCTGGGCGATCGCGGTGTCGGCGACGTCGGCCACCTCGGCCTCGGTCAGCTGGGTGGGCAGGTACTCGTCGATGACCCGGGCCTCGGCGTGCTCGTTGGCGGCCAGGTCGCCCCGGCCGTTCTGGGTGTAGATCTCGGCGGCCTCGCCACGCTTGCGGGACTCCCTGGTCAGCACCTTGAGGACGTCTTCGTCGGTGAGTTCCTTGGCCTGCTTGCCGGAGACTTCCTCGGTCTGGATCGCGGCCAGCAGCATGCGCAGCGTCGCGGTGCGCAACTTGTCCTGCGCCTTCATCGCCTGGGTCAGGTCCGCCCGGATCCGGGCCTTGAGTTCCGCCATGTCTGGAACGGTACGCGCCACGGCCAACCGGGAGATTGCGACACCGAGATTGAGAAATGAACCGGCCGCCGACAGGATGGAGGCCATGACGAACGATGGGTGCGGCCGCTTGGGCTACTTCGGCTCCGAAGGCCACCGGGCTTGGTGAACGCGCCCCCGCCCGGCCCCCGGTACGGCTACGGCTCCCCGTACGGCTACGGCTCCCCATACGGCTCCCCATACGGCTATGGCCCGCAATACGGCTCCCCGTACGGCTATGGCCCGCCGCAATACGGTTCCCCGTACCGGCCGCCGGCGATCGTCAAACCCGGGATCATCCCGCTGCGGCCGTTGACCCTGAGCGAGATCTTCAACGGGGCGGTCGGCTACATCCGCGCCAACCCGCGGGCCACGCTCGGACTGACCGCCTCGGTGGTCGTGGTCATGCAGATCATCACGCTCGTCGCCACGCTCGGGCCCCTGACGGCTTTCGGCGGCGCCACCGCCGGGCAGCCGGACGAGCCGAGTTCCGCGGTCGTGGGCGCACTCCTGGCGTCGATTGCCGCCGGCCTGCTGGTCACGTGGCTGGGCGGCATGCTGCTGTCGGGCATGCTCACCGTCATCGTCGGGCGCGCGGTCTTCGGGTCGACGATCACCATCGGCGAGACCTGGGCCAGGATTCGCGGGCGGCTGCTTCCCCTGCTCGGACTGGCGATGCTGGAGGCCGCCGCAGTGGCCACCCTCGGCGGCCTGGCGGCGGTCGCGGCCGCGGTGCTGGCGGCGGTCGGCAGCGGGGCGGCGGCGATCGTGTTCGGGTTCCCGCTGCTGTTGGGGATGCTGGCGCTGCTGGTCTACCTGTACACGGTGGTGCTGTTCGCGCCGGTGCTGATCGTGCTGGAGCGGCTGCCCGTCATCGACGCGATCACCCGGTCCTTCGCGCTGGTCCGCAACGGCTTCTGGCGGGTGCTGGGCATCCGGACGCTGACGTTCGTCGTGGCCACCGTCGTCGCGAACGCGATCGCCGCGCCGTTCAGCATCGCGGGCCAGCTGGTGCTGGCCCAGGGCGCGTCCACCGCCGTGCTGGTGCTCGGTACCGCGATCGCCACCGTCGGGTCTACGATCGGCCAGATCGTCACGGCCCCGTTCAACGCCGGGGTCGTCGTGCTGCTCTACACCGACCGCCGCATGCGCGCCGAGGCGTTCGACCTGGTGCTGCAGACCGGGGCCGCCGGCGGGCCCTATGCATCCACCGACAACCTCTGGCTGACCCGGCCCGCGTAGAGGCCGAGCGAGGACCATCACACCGTGCCTTCCATCGACATCGACCGCGATGCCGCCCACCGGGCCGCGCAGGCCGAGCTGGACAAGCCGGTCTATTCCCGGGGCTCGGCCTGGCAGCAGCTGTCCGACTGGATCAACGAACAGCTGTACCGGCTGCTGGAGAAGACCGCGTCGCTGCCGGGCGGATGGTTCACCGCCGCGGTGCTGTTCGTCCTGCTGGCGGTCGCGGTGGTCATCGCAGTCCGGGTCGCGCGGCGCACGCTGCGCACCCGCCGCAGTGGGGTCGCGCTGTTCGCGGCCACGCAGCTCACCGCCGCGCAGCACCGCGCGACCGCCGAAGGCTTTGCCGCCGAAGGCGATTGGGCCGCGGCGATCCGGCACCGGCTCCGCGCGGTCGCCCGCCAGCTCGAGGAGACCGGGGTGCTCGGCGCGACTCCCGGGCGGACCGCCAACGAGCTGGCCCGCGACGCCGGCGCCACACTTCCCCACCTGGCCGGTGAATTATCCCGGGCGGCAACCGCTTTCAACGATGTCACCTACGGCGAGCGACCCGGCACCGAGCCCGAGTACCGGATGATCGCCGACCTCGACGAGCACCTGAGGTCACGCTCGCCGGCCGGTGCCCCCGCGGCGCCGGCGGCCGGCACCGTCGAGTCCTGGGCGCGGGTCCGGTGACGGCGGCACCCGGGACCGCAGCGCAGCGCCGACGCACCTGGCGCTGGGCGGCGCTGTCGCTGCTGGTCATCGCGGCCGTCGCCGGCGTCGGCGCCTACCTGACCGCACCACGGTCCGGAGCTCCGATGGATCCGGCGTCGACCGCACCCGACGGCGCCCACGCCCTGGTGACGCTGCTACGCGACAACGGTGTCGAGGTCGTCGTCGCCACCGGCATCGCCGACGTCGAGCGGGCCGCGCGCCCCGCCACCCTGATCCTGGTGGCGCAGAGCCAATACCTGACCGACCCGGTGCTGGACGAACTGGCCGGCGCCCCAGGCGATCTGCTGCTGGTCGAGCCGACGGCACGGACCCGCGAGGCGCTGCTGCCCGGCGTACGCAAGCAGCCGGCGCCGAAAGGCTTCGACAGCAGCCCGGACTGCACGCTGCGCGAAGCCGACCGGGCCGGAGCGGCGCGCTTCGGGCCCAGCGACAGCTACCGGGCCGACGCCGGCAGGGCCGTGACGAGTTGCTACGGCGGGGTGCTGATCCGGTTCCGGGCCCACGGCCGGGCCGTCACCGTGGTGGGCAGCGCCGAGTTCATGACCAACGGGGGCCTGCTGCGGGCGGGCAACGCCGCGCTGGCGATGAACCTCGCCGGCGACCGGCCCCGCCTCATCTGGTATGCGCCCCAGCACTTCGAGGGTGAGAACTCCTCCACCACTTCGCTTTTCGGCCTGATCCCCGGCAACGTGACCTGGTTGCTCTGGCAGCTGTGCCTGGTGGTGGCGCTGGTGGCGTTCTGGAAGGGCCGCCGGCCGGGCCCGCTGGTGACCGAGGAGTTGCCCGTGGTGGTGCGCGCGTCGGAGACCGTCGAGGGCCGCGCCCGGCTGTACCGGTCGCGCCGGGCCCGCGACCGGGCCGCCGCGGCGCTGCGCCTGGCCACGGTGCAGCGGCTGCTGCCCCGGCTCGGGCTGGGCGCGGGCGCGCCGCCCCCGGCGGTGGTGGCGGCCGTCGCGCAGCGCGGCCGTGCCGACGCCGGACTCGTCGCCCACCGGCTCTACGGCCCACCCCCGGCCACCGACGACGAACTGCTACAACTTGCCCGTGCGCTCGACGACATCGAAAGGCAGGTCACCGCATCGTGACACCCCCCTCCCCCGCCCAGACCCCCGCCGCTGACCCGGCCCGCGAGGCGCTGCTGGCGCTGCGCGCCGAGCTGGCCAAGGCCGTCGTGGGACAGGAAGGGGTCGTCAGCGGCCTGGTGATCGCGCTGCTGTGCCGTGGCCACGTCCTGCTGGAAGGCGTTCCGGGAGTGGCGAAGACGCTGCTGGTGCGGGCGCTGGCCGCGGCGCTGCGACTCGATTTCAAGCGGGTGCAGTTCACCCCCGACCTGATGCCCGGCGACGTCACCGGTTCGCTGGTGTACGACGCACGCACCGCCGCGTTCGTGTTCCGGCCGGGCCCGGTGTTCACCAACCTGCTGCTGGCCGACGAGATCAACCGCACCCCACCGAAGACGCAGGCGGCGCTGCTGGAGGCGATGGAGGAGCGTCAGGTCAGCGTGGAGGGCGAACCCAAACCGCTGCCCGATCCGTTCATCGTCGCCGCCACCCAGAACCCGGTCGAATACGAGGGCACCTACCAGCTGCCCGAAGCCCAGCTGGACCGCTTCCTGCTCAAGCTGAACGTCACGCTGCCGCCGCGCGACGCCGAGATCGTCATCCTGGGCAGGCACGCGCACGGCTTCGACCCCCGCGACCTGTCCGCGATCAAGCCGGTGGCCGGGCCCGCCGAACTGGCGGCCGGCCGCGCCGCGGTGCAACGGGTGCGGGTCGCCGACGAGGTACTCGGCTACATCGTCGACGTCGTGGGGGCCACCCGCATCTCCCCCGCCCTGCAACTGGGCGTGTCGCCGCGGGGGGCGACTGCGCTGCTGGCCACCGCCCGGTCCTGGTCGTGGCTGTCCGGCCGCGACTACGTCACCCCCGACGACGTCAAGGCCATGGCCTCCTCGACGCTGCGGCACCGCCTGATGCTGCGGCCGGAAGCCGAGCTGGAGGGGGCCACCGCCGACGGCGTGCTCGACGGGATCCTGGCCTCGGTTCCGGTGCCCCGCTAGTGGTCCTGACCGGACGCACCGGCCTGGTAGCACTGCTATGCGCCCTGCCGATCGCCGTATCTGACTGGCCGGCAAGGGCTTTCGTCGCCCTGCTGGCGGCTCTGGTCGCCGCGGTCGCCGTCGACGTCGGGATGGCGGCCGGCACCGGGGGGCTGCGGTACACCCGCCCCCCGGACGGCTCGGTGCGGCTCGGCCAGGAGGTGGACGCGGTCCTGACGGTCCACAACGACGGCCGCCGCCGGTTCCGCGGCCAGATCCGCGACGCCTGGCCACCCAGCGCCCGCGCGCAGCCGCGCGTCCATCCCGTCACCATCGGGGCCGGGCAGCACCTGCTGATCCGGACCCGCCTTCGGCCGGTGCGGCGCGGCGACCAGCGTGCGGCGGCGGTCACGGCCCGCTCGATCGGCCCGCTGGGGCTGGCCGGGCGGCAAACCTCGCGGACGGTGCCCGGCCGGGTGCGGGTGCTGCCGCCGTTCCTGTCCCGCAAGCACCTGCCGTCGCGGCTCGCGAAGCTGCGCGAGATGGACGGGCCGCTGCCCACGCTGATCCGCGGCCAGGGAACCGAATTCGATTCGCTGCGCGAATACGTCGTCGGCGACGACGTGCGCTCGATCGACTGGCGCGCCACCGCGCGCCGCGCCGACGTGGTGGTCCGCACCTGGCGGCCCGAACGCGACCGCCGGGTGGTGCTCGTGCTCGACACCGGGCGCACGGCCGCCGGCCGCGTCGGCGTCGACCCGACTTTGTCCGATCCCGGCACCGGACCGGCGGGCTGGCCGCGACTGGACTGGGCGATGGATGCCGCCCTGCTGCTCGCGGCGCTCGCGATGCGGGCCGGCGACCACGTGGACTTCCTGGCCCACGACCGGGTGAGCCGCGCCGCGGTGGTCGGGGCCTCCCGCACCGAACTGCTCACCCAGCTGGTCGAGGCGATGGCACCGCTGCAGCCGACGCTCGTCGAAACCGACTGGCGTGCACTGGCGTCGGCGCTGGTTCGGCGTACCCGGCAGCAATCCCTGGTGGTGCTGCTGACCGATCTCAACGCGACCGCGCTCGAGGAGGGGCTGCTGCCGGTGCTGGGGACGTTGTCGGCCCGCCATCACCTGATGGTCGCGGCGGTCGCCGATCCGCGCGTCGACGAGATGGCCGCCGGGCGCGCCGACGCGGCCGCGGTGTACGACGCCGCGGCCGCCGAGCGTTCCCGCAACGAGCGCCGCGTGATCGCCGCCCGGCTGCGCGGCAGCGGGGTGGAGGTCGTCGACGCCGTGCCCGCCGACCTGGCGCCCGCCCTCGCCGACCGTTATCTGGCGATGAAGGCCAGCGGGCGGCTCTAGCCCGTCGGGACCACGTCCGGGGCGTCCTCGATGTCGCCGGACTCCCCGGCTTTGGCCGCGCGGCGGCCGAAGTAGACCACGTAGGACAGGAACGCCACCTCGGCCAGGACACCGATGCCGACCCGGACGGCCGTCGGTAGCGGCGACGGCGTCACCAACGCCTCGATGAGCCCGGACACCAGCAACACCGCGACCAGTCCCACGGCGACCGACACGACGGCCCGGCCCTGCTCGGCGAGCACCTGACCGCGTGGCCGGTCCCCCGGCGAGATCACCGACCAGCCCAGCCGCATTCCCGTCGCGCCCGCCAGAAACACCGCGGTGAGCTCCAGCAGCCCGTGCGGGGCCAGCAGGCCGAGCAGGACACCGCCCTTGCCCGCGTTGAACATCAGGCCGGCGATCAGGCCCACGTTGGCGGCGTTCTTGAACAGCACGATCGGGATCGGCAGCCCCAGCAGCACCGACAACGCGATGCACTGCGCGGAAACCCAGGAGTTGTTCACCCACACCTGCAGCGCGAACGCCGCCGCGGGGTGCGCGCTGTAGTACGAGGCGACGTCGTGGTTGACCAATTCGTCGATTTCGCTTGGTGTTCCGACCGCCGATTGCACCTCGGGATTCGCCGACACCCAGAATGCGATGGCCGCCACGACCGCGAGGAACACCACCGCCGTGCCCAGCCACCACCGCCAGGTGCGATAGGCGACCACCGGGAAGGAGACGGTCCAGAACCGGACGAACGTCCTGCTCAGCGGCGCGTGCGCGCCGGTCACCACCGAGCGCGCGCGTGCCACCAGGCTCGAGAGCCTGCCGGTCAGCAGCGAATCCGACGACACCGACCGCAGGATCGACAGGTGGGTGGACACCCGCTGATAGAGCTCGACGAGCTCGTCGACCTCCGCGCCGGTCAGCGACCGGCGCCCCTTGACCAACCGGTCCAGCCGGTCCCAGGTAGCGCGATGGGTCAGCACGAATGCGTCGACGTCCACCCTGGGCAGGGTACCGTTCGGTGTTATGTCGGAGGTGGTGACCGGGGACGCCGTGGTGCTCGACGTGCAGATCGCCCAGTTGCCCGTGCGGGCCGTGAGCGCACTGATCGACATCGCGGTGATCTTCGTCTGCTACGTGTTGGGACTGCTGCTGTGGGCCGCCACCCTCACCCAGTTCGACAGCGCGCTGACCGCCGCCATCCTGATCGTCTTCACGGTGCTGGTGATCGTCGGGTACCCACTGATTTTCGAAACCACCACGCGGGGAAGGTCGGTCGGCAAGATCGTCATGGGCCTGCGGGTGGTGTCCGACGACGGTGGCCCGGAACGATTCCGGCAGGCCCTGTTTCGCGCGCTGGCATCGGTCGTGGAGATCTGGATGCTGGCCGGCAGCCCCGCCGTCATCTGCAGCATCCTCTCGCCGCGGGCCAAACGCATCGGTGACGTCTTCGCCGGCACGGTGGTCGTCAGCGAACGGGGACCCCGGATGGCGCCGCCGCCCGCGATGCCGCCGGCGCTGGCGTGGTGGGCTTCGTCGCTGCAGCTCTCGGGCCTGGACGCCGGCCAAGCGGATGTGGCTCGCCAATTTCTCGGCAGGGCAACGCAACTCGATCCGAGTCTGCGCCAGCAGATGGCGTACCGGATCGCCGGCGACGTCGTGTCACGCATCGCCCCGCCACCCCCGCCCGGCGCGCCGCCGGAACTCGTGCTCGCCGCGGTCCTGGCCGAACGGCACCGTCGCGAACTGGCGCGCCTGCGACCGCCCGACCCACCGCCGTGGGGCTACGGGCCGCCGGGCGCCCCGTGGCCGCCGCAGGGGCCGCCGCCGGGCGGGTTCGCTCCGCCGCGCTGATCGCGCGTCGTCCACCACCGCCGCTCCACTATTGCCGCTCTGCCGGGCGGACGTGGCCCCCGCACGCCTCCGACGTTGCATCGCGTTAGGTCGCGATATATCGTTATATATCGGAGCGCATGACCGTCGCTTCACTCACCAGACGTAAGGACACACAATGAACCACCCCTTCACCCCGGGCAGCGGCCCGTTCGGCGACCGGCCCGGACCGGGCTTCGGATTCGGCCCCGGCCCGGTTCCCGGTGTCGGGCCCGCACAATGGCGGGCCCTGCGCGGTGCCAGGCGGCACGCCCGGCACGAGTTCCGCGAGCACCTTCGCGACCACGCCGGCGACCATGGCGGGCCGATGGGCTTCGGCCCCGGCTTCGGTCCGGGCTTCGGCCCCGGCTTCGGTCCGGGCTTCGGCCCGGGCTTCGGTTTCGGACCGGGCGGGCGGCGCGGCGGCGGGCGGCGCGGCGGCCCCGGCCGCGGACGTCGCGGCGACGTGCGGGCGGCCATCCTGGCACTGCTGGCCGAACGGCCCATGCACGGCTACGAGATGATCCAGCAGATCGCCGAGCGCAGCAGCGGGATCTGGAAGCCCAGCCCCGGGTCGGTGTACCCGACTCTGCAATTGCTGGACGACGAAGGCCTGATCGCCGCGAGCGAAACCGACGGCAGCAAGAAGCTTTTCGAGTTGACCGACGAGGGTCGCGCGGCCGCCGAGAAGATCGAGACCCCACCGTGGGACGAGATCGCCGAAGGCGCCGACCCCGGCCACGTCAACCTGCGGGCCGCCGTGGGCCAGTTGTTCGGCGCGGTGGCGCAATCCGCGCACACCGCCACCGCCGAACAGCAGCAGCGCATCGTGGAGATCGTCAACAATGCGCGCCGGGAGATCTACGGAATCCTCGGCGAGGACTGAGTTCCCAGCCCCCTTGACCGCGAGCGTGCGCAGATGTACGTCCGTACCGGCGTGTCGCCGTACAGACACGCACGCTCGCGGTTAGGGAATCTCCACCCAATCCAGGCTGCGCTGCACCGCCTTTCGCCAGCCCGCGTAGGCGGCGGCGCGCCGGTCGTCGTCCCAGGACGGCGTCCAGCGCCTGCCCTCGCGCCAGTTGGCCCGCAGCTCGTCGGGGCCCGTCCAGAAGCCTGCCGACAGGCCGGCCGCGTACGCCGCGCCCAGCGCGGTGGTCTCGGCGACCACCGGCCGCACCACGTCCACGCCCAGCACGTCGGCCTGGATCTGCATGCACAGGTCGTTCGCCGTGATGCCGCCGTCGACCTTGAGCACCTCGAGGGGCACACCGGAGTCGGCCTGCATGGCATCCACCACGTCGCGGCTCTGATAACAGATCGCCTCGAGCGTCGCACGGGTCAGGTGTGCGGCGGTGTTGAACCGGGACAGGCCCACGATCGCGCCGCGGGCGTCGGAGCGCCAGTACGGGGCGAACAACCCGGAGAACGCCGGCACGAAGTACACCCCGCCGTTGTCGGGGACCTGGCGGGCCAGCAGTTCGCTCTGCGCGGCGCCGCCGATGATGCCCAGCTGGTCGCGCAGCCACTGCACGGCCGAACCGGTGACCGCGATCGAACCCTCAAGGGCGTAAACGGGTTTGGCGTCCCCGAACTGGTAACAGACCGTCGTCAGCAGGCCGTGGCCGGAGCGCACGATCGTCTCGCCGGTGTTGAGTAGCAGGAAATTGCCGGTCCCGTAGGTGTTCTTCGCCTCGCCCGGCTTCAGGCACACCTGGCCGACCATCGCCGCGTGCTGGTCGCCGAGGACCCCGGTGATCGGCACCTCGCCACCGAGCGGCCCGAACTCCGTCGTGACCCCGTAGGGCTGCCGCGGTGACGACGGCGCGATCGCCGGCAGCATCGCCCGCGGCACCGAGAAGAACGACAACAGCTCGTCGTCCCAGTCCAGCGTCTGCAGGTCCATCAGCATGGTCCGGCTGGCGTTGGTCACGTCGGTGACGTGCACCCCGCCCCGCGGACCGCCGGTCAGGTTCCACAACACCCAGGTGTCGGCGGTGCCGAACAGGGCGTCACCGCGCTCGGCGGCCTCGCGCACCCCGTCGACGTTGTCCAGGATCCACTGCAGCTTCCCGCCGGAGAAGTACGTCGCCGGCGGCAGGCCCGCCTTGCGGCGGATCACCTCGCCGCGGCCGTCGCGGTCCAGCGCCGACGCGATGCGGTCGGTGCGCGTATCCTGCCACACGATCGCGTTGTAGTACGGCCGACCGGTGTGCCGGTCCCACACCAGCGTCGTCTCCCGCTGATTCGTGATGCCCAGCGCAGCAATGTCTTTCGGTGCCAGCCTGGCGACGTTGAGGGCCGTCATCAGCACCGAGGCGGTGCGCTCCCAGATCTCGACCGGGTTGTGTTCCACCCAGCCGGCACGGGGCAGGATCTGCTCGTGCTCGAGCTGATGGCAGGCCACGTCGGCGCCGTCGTGGTCGAAAATCATGCACCGGGTGCTGGTGGTGCCCTGGTCGATGGCGGCGATGAACTCGGGCAACGGCGCTCCTCCGGCGTGAACTGCGACACTTCGTGGCATCTCCATGATGGTCCACCCGCTGGTCGGCAGCGCAGCGAACATGCCGGTTGACCCCGCGCCCTTGCGCCCGCGCCGGTAAACCTGTTCCATCGGCGATGTGGGCGAAGAGGTCAAGCGCACCACGTATAACCGCGCACACAGGCGGGAATACCGGCGCAAGGTGCGGCTGTGTCTGGACGTTCTCGAGACGATGCTCGCTCAATCGCACTTCGACTCGGACCGGCCGCTCACCGGCATGGAGATCGAGTGCAACCTCGTCGACTCCGACTACCAGCCGGCCATGTCGAACCGCTACGTGCTGGACGCCATCGCCGACCCCGCCTACCAGTCCGAATTGGGCGCCTACAACATCGAATTCAACGTGCCGCCCCGCGCTCTGGCCGGGCACACCGCCTCCGACCTGGAGGCCGAGGTGCGGGACAGCCTCAACGAGGCCGAGAACAAGGCGAACTCGGGCGGCGCCCACATCGTGATGATCGGCATCCTGCCCACCCTGATGCCCGAGCACCTGCGGGGCAACTGGATGAGCGAGTCGCGGCGCTATGCGGCGCTCAACGACTCGATTTTCGACGCCCGCGGCGAGGACATTCCGATCAACATCTCCGGGCCCGAGCCGCTGAGCTGGAGCGCCGCCACGATCGCACCCGAATCCGCATGCACCAGCATGCAATTACATCTGCAACTGGCTCCGGAGCAGTTCGCGGCCAACTGGAACGCGGCACAGATGCTGGCCGGGCCGCAGCTGGCGCTGGCCGCCAACTCGCCCTACTTCTTCGGCCATCAGCTGTGGGCGGAGACCCGCATCGAGGTTTTCGCGCAGTCCACCGACACCCGTCCCGAGGAGCTCAAGGCCCAGGGCGTGCGACCGCGGGTGTGGTTCGGCGAACGTTGGATCACCTCGGTGCTGGACCTCTACAGGGAGAACATCCGCTACTTCCCCTCGTTGCTGCCCGAGGTGTCCGAGGAAGACCCGGCCGCCGAGCTGGCCGCCGGGCGCACGCCGCACCTGTCCGAATTGCGGCTGCACAACGGCACTGTGTACCGGTGGAACCGTCCGGTGTACGACGTCTCGGAAAGCGACGGGGTCGGTCGCCCGCATCTGCGGCTGGAGAACCGGGTGCTGCCGGCCGGCCCGACGGTCATCGACATGCTGGCGAATTCGGCGTTCTACTACGGCACGCTGCGCAGCCTGTCTGAGGCGGAGCACCCACTGTGCAACGACATGAGTTTCGTTGCGGCAGAATCGAACTTTCTCGAGGCGGCGCGGCACGGCATGGCGGCCCGGCTGCACTGGCCCGGGCTGGGCGAGGTGACGACGCAGCGGCTGGTGCTGGACACGCTGTTGCCCCTGGCCCACGACGGGCTGCGGCGCTGGGGTGTCGACGCCGGGGTGCGGGACCGTTTCCTCGGCGTCATCGAGGGCCGCGCCGCGACCGGCCGCAACGGGGCGACCTGGCAGGTGTCGACCGTGCGGGCGCTGCAGGACGGCGGGATGACCAGGCCCGCCGCCCTGGCCGAGATGCTGCGGCGCTACTGCGCACACATGCATGCCAACGAGCCGGTGCACACCTGGGAACGCTAGTACGGTTGAAGCCATGACTTCCGATGACGTGATGGACTGGGACAGCGCCTACCGCGGGGAGGGGGAGTTCGAGGGTCCGCCGCCGTGGAACATCGGTGCGCCGCAACCCGAACTCGCCGCGCTGCTGGCGGCCGGCAGGTTCCGCAGCGACGTGCTCGACGCCGGGTGCGGGTTCGCGGAGTTGTCGCTGGCGCTGGCCGCCGAGGGCTACACCGTGGTCGGCATCGACCTGACCCCCACCGCGGTCGCGGCGGCCACCCGGGCCGCCGCCGAACGAGGCCTGACCACCGCCAGTTTCGTGCAGGCCGACATCACCGACTTCGCCGGCTACCCGCCGGGCTCGGCCGGCCGGTTCAACACGGTCGTGGACTCCACGCTGTTCCACTCGCTCCCGGTCGAGGGCCGCGACGGCTACCTGAGCGCCGTGCACCGCGCCGCCGCGCCGGGGGCCGGCTACTTCGTGCTGGTCTTCGCCAAGGGCGCCTTCCCCGCCGGGATGGAGGCCAAGCCCAACGAGGTCGACGAGGACGAGTTGCGCGCCGCGGTGAGCAGATACTGGGAGGTCGACGAGATCCGGCCCGCCTTCATCCACGCGAACATCCCGCCGGCCGCCGACGCACCGTTCGAGATGCCCGCACACGAACGCGACGAGCAGGGACGGATGAAGCTGCCCGCCTACCTGCTCACCGCGCACAAGGCGGGCTGACCTACCCGGTGGCGGCCGTCGCCGCGATCAGCGCCTCGGCGAACGTTTCCAGGTCCCCGGCCGTGGTGTCCACGTGCGGCGAGATACGCAGCCGCGGCCCCGAGAGCTCCAGCGGCGCCCGCTGCACCCCGGCGTAGGTGGTCAGGATGCGCCGCCGGGACAGCAGCCAGTCCCGCACCGCCTGCGGGTCGGCGCCGTCGGTCGGGGCCAGGGTGGTGATCGCGCTCGGCTCCTCGGCCTCCTCGACGACGGCCCAGCCTGGCACGTCCGCAAGCACGGTGCGCCCGGCCGCGGCCAGCTCGGCCAGCCGCGCCCGCACGGCGTCGGGCCCGCACGCCAAATACTCGCCGAGCGCGCACGAAAATCCGACCCGCGCAGCGACATTGGCCTCGCCGAACTCCAGCTGACGGGCCACGCTCAGGGGGGAGGTCCACTCCGGCGGCTCCAGCCTCGGGTGCAGCCGCTCCATCAGGTCGCGGCGCACCGCCAGGAAACCCACCCCCCGCGGCCCGGCGATCCACTTGCGCGACGTCGAATACGTCACGTCGGCGCCCACCGCGCAGTCGATCTGGCCCAGTGCCTGGGCGGCATCCACGACCAGCGGCAGGCCCAGCTCCGCGCACAGCCGCGCGACCATCGAAACCGGTTGCACCACACCGCTGTGGCTGCCCAACGGGGTCAGGTGGACCAGGTCGGGAGGATCCTCCTCCAGGACGAAGGCCGCGTCGTCGAGCGCCAGCCGCCCGTCCCTGGTCGGCAGCAGCCGGCGCTCGAACCCGTGGGCGGCCAACACGGCCAGGTTGGGGCCGTATTCGCCGGGCAGGCACGCCACCACGCGCCGGTCGGCGGGCCAGCCGCCCAGCAGCAGGTCCAGGGCGTGCAGCGCGCCGGTGGTGTAGACGACCTCCGCGTCGGGCATGCCGCTCAGCGCGGCGGCGGCGGCCCGTCCGGCCTCGAGCACCGGCGCGGCGGCCTCCGCGGCCACATAGCCGCCAACCTCGGCCTCGTGGCGGGCGTGCCGGGCGGCGGCGTCGATCACCGCGAGGCTCTGGCGCGAACAGGCCGCACTGTCCAGGTGCAGCCCGGCCACCGGTGGCCGGGCCGACCGCCACCGGTCGGCCAGCGAGTCGCAGTGGGTCACATCACGGCCAGCGACAGCCCGAAGTCCCCCGCGGCGTCCGTCCACCAACCGGTTCGGTGCAGCCCGGCGCGGACCAGTTCGGCGCGCACGCCGTCGGGCCGGAACTTGCACGACACCTCGGTGAGCATCTCCTCGCCGGTGGCGAAGTCGACGGTCAGCTCCAGGGCGCCGACCCGCACCCGCTGGGCGCGATCGGCCCGCAACCACATCTCGATGCGCTCCTCGGGCGCGTTCCAGCGGGCGACGTGCGCGAAGGCGTCGACGTCGAAGTCGGCGTCGAGTTCGCGGTTGACCACCGCCAGCACGTTGCGGTTGAACCGCGCCGTCACTCCGGCGGAGTCGTCGTAGGCGCGCACCAGCCGGCCGGTGTCCTTGACCAGGTCGGTACCCAGCAGCAGGCTGTCGCCCGGCCGCATCACCGCGGCCAGGTTGGTCAGGAACTCCCGACGCGGTCCGGGGGTGAGGTTGCCGATCGTCGACCCCAGGAACACGAACAGGCGCCGGCCGCCGTCGGGGATCTCGTTGAGGTGCTCCTCGAAATCTCCGCACACCGCCCGGATCTCGACGCCCGGATATTCGCGCTGGATCGCCTCCGCGGCCGTCGAGAGCATGCTGGCGTCGACGTCGAACGGCACGAATTTGCGCAGCGAACCGCGGCCGTGCAGGGCGCTGAGCAGCGTCCGCGTCTTCTCCGAGGTTCCGCTGCCCAGCTCGACCAGGGTGTCCGCCCCGCTGGCCGACGCGATCTCGCCCGCCCGGTCCCGCAGGATCTCGGCCTCCGCGCGCGTGGGGTAGTACTCGGGCAGGCGGGTGATCTGGTCGAACAGCTCGCTGCCCAGCGGATCGTAGAACCACTTGGGCGGCAATGTCTTCGGCGTGCTCTGCAGGCCTTCCGACACGTCGCGGCGCAACGCGCGGTACGCCGAGTCGGCCGCCAGGTGGTTGGACAGCGACAGCGTCATCACGATCCTTTCGGGTTGTCCAGCGCGGTGAATGTCACCCGCTCGGAGGTGACTTCGACGAGGTGGTGGTCCGGCACGTCCTCCCATGCCCCGTCGTCGTCGTAGGGTTCGCTGGCCAGCACCACACCGTCGTCGCGGCGCAGGATGGACAGCGTCTCGTTCCATGTCGTCGCCAGCAGGCGCGACCCGTCGGCGGCCAGCACGTTGAGCCGGGCGGCGGGGTCGGCGGCGCCGATCTCGGCGATCGTCTCACCCAGGGCGTCGAGTCCGCGCGCAAAGATGGTGGCCGCCAAAAGTGCGCTGTCGCAAGCTGATTCGGCGGGCGTCGGTGGCAGCACGGCGCGGTCGACGACGCCGTTGTGCGACAACAGCCACCGCCCGTCGGTGAACGGCGCGGTCGCGCTGGCCTCGATGGGCATGCCGACGGTCGCCGAGCGGACCGCGGCGACCACGCAGTGGCTGCGCAGGGCCGGCGCGACCGACTCGAACGACACGTCACCCCACAGCGGCGCGGCGCTGCGCCAGCGCCGGGGCACCGCCGGATCCGGCGCGCCATCGAAAAAGCCGACGCCCCAGCCGTCGGCGTTCATCAGGCCGTTCTTCTGCCGGCGCGGGGCGTAGGACTGCACCCGCAGGCCGTAGCGCGGCTCGAGTACCAGCGAAGAAACCGTGACGTCGGCCCCCAACCAGCCGAGGTGGCGGCACATCAGTTCCGGTCCTCTACGTCCCAGGCCAGCCGGACGCCGGAGAAGATCTGGCGGCGGTAGGGGTGGTCCCAATTGCGGAAGCTGGGCCGCACGATGCCCGGCTCCACCGCCCACGATCCCCCGCGCAGCACCCGGTAGTCGCCGTCGAAGAACGGACGGGAGTACCGCTCGTAGACCATCGGGACGAAACCGGGCCATCCCCGCAGCGGCGAGGACGTCCACTCCCAGACATCGCCGAGCAGCTGCTCGACCCCGTAGGCCGAGGCGCCGCCCGGGTAGGCGCCGACGGGCGCGGGGCGCATCGCCGACCCGCCCAGGTTGGCCAGGGCGGCACAGGGCGCCTGTTCGCCCCAGGGGTAGCGCCGGCGCGTCCCGGTCGCCGGATCCCACGCGCAGGCCTTCTCCCACTCCGCCTCGGTGGGCAGCCGCGCCCCGGCCCACGCCGCGTAGGCCTCGGCCTCGAAGTAGGTGACGTGCTGGACGGGCTCGTCGGCCGGGATGTCCTCCACGTGGCCGAACCGGGTGCGGGTCGTCCCGTCGGCGCTCCAGAACTGCGGGGCGGTCAGCCCCGCGCTGCGGCGATGCTCCCAGCCGCGCTCCGACCACCACCGCGGCTCGCGGTAGCCACCGTCGTCGAGGAACCGCCGCCATTCGCCGTTGGTGACGGGCACGGTGCCGATGCGGAACGCCGGCAGGTCGACGACATGGGCGGGTCGCTCGTTGTCCAGGGAGAACGGTTCGAAGGCGGCGTCGACCCCGAGCACGAACGGGCCGGCGGGCACCAGCACCGAGGTGCCGGCCAGCCCCGGGCGGCCGGCCGGCACCGCCGCCGCGTCGGCCAGCAGCGGGGCGCCGGTGCGTAGGTTCAGCGCCTGCAGCATGGTCTCGCCGTGCTGGTTCTCGTGGCTGACCACCATGCCGTAGACGAAGCCGTCCTCGTCCTCGCCCAATGCGTCGAGGGCGTCCAGCGCCGCCGAGCGCACCGTGCGGCAATAGGAGTGCGCCTGCGCCGGGGACAGCAGCGGCAGGCCGGCGCGGCTGGCGCGGGAATGCACGAAGGCGTCGTAGAGACCCTCGACGGCCGGCGGCAACATCCCGGGCCGGGCGGCGTCGCCGCCGCGCAGCAGCCACAGCTCCTCCTGCTGCCCGATGTGCGCCAGGTCCCACACCAGCGGGCTCATCAGGGGGTCGTACTGCCGGCACAGCTCGTCGTCGTCGAAGTCGACCAGCCGCAACGTCCGCGCCCGCGCGCGCGCCAGGTCGTCGGCGATCCGCTCCCGGGAACTCACAGGCCCGCTCGCGCCAGCCGCGCGACCGCGACCGCGGCACCGTGCTCGCCGACCTGGTCGCAGAAGTCGTCGGCGGGACAGCGGCCCTGCTCGACGGCCCGGACCAGGCGCTGCATCCCCTCGGTCAGCTCCGCCGGGGCCCGTTCCGCGGCCAGCGCCACGCACCGGTTGGCCGCGGTGTAGAGCCGGCGATCCCGCAGCCCTACGCGCGCCGCGGTGTCCCACGCGGTGGCCACCGGTTCGACGGCTTCGGCGGCGACGGCGGCAGCGGCCGGGTCGTCGAGCAGGGCCACGAGTGTGTACACCACGGCCGGCCAGAACGTCTGCGGCAGGCTGTCCAGGTAGCGGATCTCCAGCCATTGGCGCGGGCGCACCGGCGGGAACAGCGTGGTCAGGTGGTATTCGAGGTCGGCGATGGTCGGGCGGCGGTCGCCGAGCAGCACCCGGCCGTCCACCCAGTCGGTGAAGGGCACATAGTGGGTGACGGCGACGGCCTCGGGATTGTTCACCAGCATCACCGGCGCGTTGAGCGCGTAGTGCGCCCATTCGGTGCCGGGGTCGTCACCGCTGATGCCCAGCACGGGCCCGCATCGCGCCGAGTCCATCCGCCCCCAGACCCGCTGCCGGGTGGATGACCAGCCCGACAATTCGCCGCTCAGCATCGGGGAATTGGCCGCGATCGCGATCATCGTCGGCCCCAGCGCGTGGGCCAGCCGAACCCGCTGCGCCCAGCCCTCCTGCGGCCCCGCGTCGAGGTTGACCTGGACCGAGGCGGTCGAGGTCATCATGGCCGCGCCGACATCCCGGAAGCCGTCGGCGGCGAAGAACTGCTCCATGGCGCGGTAGCGCGCGCCCGGGTTGATGCGCTGGGGCGGCCGCAGCGGGTCCGCCCCCAAAAAAACCAGGCCGAGCCCGGCGTCGGCGAAAGCTTGTCGCAGCACCGCCTGATCGCTGTGCATGGCGTTGATGGCCGGCACGACGCCGTCGGCAGGCGGCCCGGACAGCTCCACGGCCCCGCCGGGTTCGACGGTGACCGCACTGGCCCCGGGCAGCGCCGGCAGGAACTCCAGCACCTCGAGGATCTCGTCCCAGCCCGGCCTGCGGTGCGGATCGGTCGGGTCGTGGCAGTGCGCCTCCACCTCGAGTCCGACCCGCCCCAGCGAGCCGTCGGCCAGGCAGCTGTCGGCGATATACGAGGCGGCGACCGAGGAATCGGCCATCTCGGCCTCGACCGGGAGGGTCGTGGCCAGCTGCGAGGCCGCGCCGGTGGTGCCGGCGAACGTCATATCACGATCCCTCCGGGCCCCTGCGGACCGCTCGCTCGGGCAGCTATCCCGACGATAACCACGACCAACTCATCTCGCAGACCGTGCCGACATATTCCCGTTTCCGCGCCTTTTCGCCGCACGGCCTACCCGGATACCCAACTATTCGCATTTATTGACCCAGCGCGTTCTGCATCGCTCCGGCGAGCACGTTGACCGCGGGCCCCGCGTTGCCGGATTGGCAGACCTTGGCCTGCAGCAACACGTTTTCACGCAGCCTGGTTTGATCGAAACAACGCCGATCGGTACCGGCCTCCTGCTTCGTCCAGCCCGCGTCGGTGGCCGTCGCCGGTCCCCCGGCAAACGACCAGACCTGGGTGGACCCGTCGTCCAGGTGCAGCGCCGTGGTCTGTCCCGAGCAGCCCACGGTCCGGTCCACCACCCGGTGGAAGGCCCTGGTGGCGGCGTCGTTCGTGGCGAACACCCCGACCGCCTGCTTGGCGTAGTGGGTTTGGTCGGTGGCCGACGTCTGGGTGGTCGCCCCGTTGAACGACGCCAGGTCGGGATCGTCGTAGACCTCGGGCAGCCCGATGTCGGCCCAGTTGTTGCAGGCCGGCAGATCGACCCAGAACCCCTGGAACGGCTCGGTGAACACCGACTCCCAGCCCATCGGCGCGCCGACGATGTTGCCGACCGACCCCTTGCCCAGCACCGCGTAGGACACCACGCCCGGCTCGGAGGGCGCGGCGGCCGCGACGGGGCGCCCGACAGCCAGGCCGACGGTCCCGATGGCCAGAGCCACCGCGGCAGCCCGCATGGTCATGCAGCCGATCATGCCAGGCACCGGGATCAGCCCTGGTTGGCGCGAACCCCCTCCTCGACCTTCTTCCCGAGGTCGGGGTCGACGTTGCGCCAGTACTCGAACACCCGCGAGAGCACCGGCTCTTTGACGCCCTTGGACACGTGGCCGATGATGTTGTGCGCCAAGCGATCCCGCGCCTCGTCGTCCAGAACTTCGCGGACCATGGCGCCGGCCTGGCCCCAGTCGTCGTCCTCGGCGTGCAGGGTGTAGGCCGAGCGCACCATGTCCCCGTCGGCGTGCCAGCGCACCTCGGCGGCGCGCGCCGGGTCGGCCTGCGGCCCGCCGTAGGAGTTCGGCGCATACACCGGGTCGGAGGCGTTCTTGATCCGCATCGCCCCGTCCTTGGAATAGCTGTGCACCTCGACCTTGGGCTCGTTGACCGGAATCTGCCGGTAGTTGGTCCCCAGCCGGGCGCGGTGCGCGTCGGAGTAGGAGAAGCCGCGGGCCTGCAGCATCTTGTCCGGGCTCAGGCCGGTGCCGGGCACGGTATTGTTCGGCTCGAAGGCGGCCTGCTCGATCTCGGCGTGGTAGTCGGTGACGTTGCGGGTCAGCGTCATCTTGCCGACGTCGATCAGCGGGTAGTCGCTGTGCGGCCACACCTTGGTCAGGTCGAACGGGTTGAACCGGTAGGTCCGGGCCTCCTCGTAGGGCATGATCTGCATCTTCAGCGTCCAGCTCGGGTGCTCGCCACGCTCGATCGCGTCGTACAGGTCGCGCGTGTGGTAGTCGCCGTCCGCGCCGGCCAGGTGGTCGGCCTCCTCCTGGGTCAGGAACTCGATGCCCTGGTCGGTGATGAAGTGGTACTTCACCCAAAAGATCTCGCCGGCGGCGTTGATCCAGCTGTAGGTGTGGCTGCTGTAGCCGTTCATGTGGCGCCAGGTCTTCGGGATGCCGCGATCGCCCATCAGCCAGGTCACCTGGTGCGCCGATTCCGGGGACAGGCTCCAGAAGTCCCACTGCATGTTGTGGTCGCGCACGTTGCGTGCCTGGGTGCGCTTCTGGGAGCGGATGAAGTGCTGGAACTTCAGCGGGTCGCGCATGAAGAAGACCGGCGTGTTATTGCCCACCATGTCGAAGTTGCCCTCGCTGGTGTAGAACTTCAGCGCGAAGCCGCGCGGGTCCCGCCAGGTGTCCGGGCTGCCGCGCTCGCCGGCGACGGTGGAGAACCGGGCCAGCATCTCGGTCTTGGTGCCGGGCTGGAACACCGCCGCCCGGGTGTATTGGCTGACGTCGTTGGTCACCTCGAAGTGGCCGAACGCGCCGCCGCCCTTGGCGTGGGGCTGCCGTTCCGGGATGCGTTCCCGGTTGAACATCGCCATCTGCTCGATCAGGTAGTGATCCTGCAGCAGGATCGGGCCGTCGGGCCCGATGGTGAGCGACTGGTCGTCGCTGGGTGCGGGGATCCCGGCATCCGTGGTGGTGTAGCGCTGGGTCATCTCGCCCTCTCCTCTTCGGCCGTTCGCGCGGGCCTTACCGCGCAGACGATTACCCGCACCGCCCGATTCCCAATCCGGGCTACGGGCGTGGGCCCGGGGGGCTGGGTGCGGGGCCGCTGGACGACTGACCGGGGCCGCCGCCAGGGCCGGCCTGACCGCCGCCGGGCCCACCCGGGCCGCCCGGTCCCCCGGGCCCACCGGGAGGCATGGGGACGATCATCCCCGGGCCGCCGGACCCGCCGAACGGCCACGGGCCGGGGCCGCCGGGACCGAAGCCTCCCGGGCCGGGGCCGGGGCCCCACGGGCCCATTCCCGGACCGGGGCCGCCGGGGCCGCCGGGACCGAACATCGTGCCGGGGTGATGGCGGTGGTGGCAGTGGCCGTAGCCGAACACCATCGCCCCCGAGAAGAAGATGACCGACAGGATGAACACGATGCCCGCGACGATCACCACCCACGCCGCGGCCGTGTAGAGCCTCGGCGGCTTGGGCCGCTGCGGCGGCGCCGGCGGTGGCGGCGGCGGTGCGGGGGGAACGGGCGTCGGCTGCGCGGCCGGATCGGGTGTTTCGGTCATGACGTGAATACTGCCCCGCATGGCGGCCGCGGTAACAGTCCCCGGGCCAAAATTGTTGTGAATTGAGATCCGGTGCCCATCCCGCGCGGGTGCCCGGGCCCGTCCGGCGCGGGCGCGTTCAGTCGGCGCCGGCGGCGGTGGTCACCGATACCCGTGTGCCCCCGCCCGGCGTCGATGTCAGGTTCATCGATCCGCCCATTGCGTCGATGCGGACCATCAGCGACGCCAGCCCGATATGCCCTTGGGGCACACGCCGACGCACGATGGCAGGATCGAATCCCCTGCCGTCGTCGACGACGCTCAGCGTGATGGTGTCGACCTCCCGGGTGAGGCCGACCTGGACTGTGCGCGCCCCGGCGTGCTTGTACACGTTGGCGAGCAGTTCGCGGGCGGCGCGATACAGCAGGGATTGCGACCGCGGCCGATCGACGTCTTCGAGGTCGGCTTCGATCACGAAGTTCCCGCGCTGCTCGTAGTCGCTGATCAGCTCCCGCAGCGCGGCGGTGAGACCCAATTCGGTGAGCACCTGGGGATGTAGCGCGGTGACGGTGCCGCGCAGGCGGGTCACCGTGTTCTGCACCGCCCGGTAGGCGGCATCCAGCCGCGGGTCGGTACAGCGCTCCCGGACTTCGTCGAGGTCGAGTCGCACCGCCAGCAGGTCCTGTAGCGGTCCGTCGTGCAGTTCCTCGGCCAGTGCGCGGGAGTGCCGCTCGTCGGCGCGCATCGATTCCGCGACAAGAGTGCGGCGCATGTCGAGCAGAGCCGCCACGCGCGCCGCGGCGCGGGTCAGGAAGTAACACAGCGCGGTCATCGCGGCCGCCAACCACAGCAGCAACCCGAAATGCGTGTAGACCACGGTCGGCAGCTCGACCGTGTCGTCACGCTTGGAATAGACGATCCACACACCGAGGTAACCGAAGGCGGTGCAGACGCCGACGGCTGCGGCCAGCGCCGGGCGGTCCTGGAACGCCACCGAGATCGGCAGCAGGAAGAACACCGGTAGCAACGCCACGGTGGCCCCTCCCGACACCACGCACAGCGCCACCACGGCCAGGACGTCGATGCCCGTCGAGACCCAGCCGGCCCACGGCGGCACCGGGCCGCGCAGCACCACCACCGCCCACACCAGCGCGGCGACGCTGTAAGCGCTGAGTATCAGCGCATAGGCCAGCGGCAACCAGTGCTCGACCTCCCACACCGAGACCAGCAAGACGATCAGACCGATCAGCGGCAAGCGCAGGAACGCCGACAGTCGGACGGGTTCGGCGGAGACGAAGTCGACGAATCGAGCCAGCGGGCGGCCCACGCTCCTCGAGCAGTCCGCGCCACAGCGCCGCAGCGACAGCCCCGCGGCGATCACCGGGCGTCGACCTCGCCGCTCGATGCCGGCGCGCGCATGCGGCCACTGCGGAACGGCGGGTGGTCTTCGCCCACGACCACACGCACCTTGTCGGTCGCCGGCGCGCCGATCATGGCGGTCAGTCTCCCACAGCGGCGGGCTGCCGTTCCCCCAATCGGGGGACACTCTGATTCATCCCGTGCACCCGCCGTTCGGCGGACAGACACTGCTGAGCCGCGCGGGAATAGTGGTCGCCCGGGGCGGGCGAACACGAACCGCGCACAGGAGCATCGAGAGTGAGAACAAAACCCGCCTACGTCCGCACCCTCGCCGCAGCCGAAACCACCACCGACTGGGTGTCGCAAGCGCGGTGCCTTTCCAGCGATCCCGATGAACTATTCGTTCGCGGGAAGGCGCAGCGCAACGCGGCCGCCATCTGCCGGCATTGTCCCGTCATCGCCGAGTGCCTCGCCGAGGCGCTCGACAACCAGGTGGAGTTCGGTGTTTGGGGTGGCATGACCGAACGGGAGCGGCGGGCGTTGCTGAAGCAGCATCCGGAGGTGGCGTCCTGGCGCGACCTGTTCGTCACCCGGCGCAAGACCCGCGGCACCGGCCGATCGGCGTGACACCGACGGCCCGGCGCTCCGTCGAGCGCCGGGCCACCGCGCGGTTCGCTACGGCGAAGGCGTCACCGACGGGGAGACCGAGGACGGCACCTGTCCAGGGCCGCTACCGGGCCGCGTCGTCCCGGGCCCGCCGCCGGGCATCGCCGCGGGGCCCGCGCCGCCGGGCCCGCCCGGACCGTGCGGATGCATCATCATCGCGTGGTGCTTGTGGTGGTGGAAGCCGCCATGGTGTCCGGGGAACCCGGCGTGCCGGCCCAGCACGAAGCCGGTGAAGAAGATCACCGCCACGATGAAGACCGTGCCGGCGACGATGGCGACCCACGCCGCGACCTGGAAAACCCGCGGAGTCTTGTGGGGCGCCCCGGTCGCGGGAACGGGCGCCGGGTCCGTTGCGGTCGAGGACCGCACTGTCGTGTTTTCGGGTGTTTCACTCATGAGACAAATGATGCATCCGCGAACGATGCCCGCGGCTATGCACCACTTATGTAATGGCTATGAGCGAATGCTCATCCCATGCCGCCGCCGGCGCCGCCGCCGAGGTCGTGCGGCTCCTCTTCGATCCTGGTGGGCTCCGCGGGAGGGGACTCGGAGCCGGGCCGCTCGGACGTCGTCGGCGTCGGCGGGGCCGCCGTGGTGGTCGCCGCTCCGGCGCCGCCGCCGACGCACAGGGCCGCCAGCGCGACCACCGCGGCGCCGGTAACCAGCGCAAACCGCTTTCCAGCTTCAGGCATCATCAAATCTTTCGTTCTCGGCTCGGACCCGATGACATCCCCCGCTCGTCACGCGCAGGTTGTTGGCTTGAACGGGTTGAGCTGGTCGTGATCGCGAGCCCATCAGGCGCATGCGCGCTATCAGTCGGGCGTGCCCATCCAATCGTCGGCCACTGGGAGCGGTCGCACCCAGGCTTTGAGAGTGGCCGCGATGTTGGGTACATCAAGCTGACCCTCGGCAACATCCACCACGAGGGCAACAACGGCGTGTCGTCAACCGACAGCTCATAACCGTTGATTTGGTAGAAGACAGGCGTTGCCGACACTCGCCTGCGGCCGCATCACCGCCGCATCGAGCAACCCAAAGTTTCGGAGCATGTCGGGGCCAACGAACCGCGCGTTGAGCATCCCCACGTTGTCGCAGGTCAGATACAAGGTGAACATCAAAGGTCGGCCAACTTGTCGAACGCAACCTTGTGCTGTTCCAGCGCCTTCTCGAAGGCCGCGCGAACCATGTCGGTTTGCGCATGCGCCTTCATGTACTCGATGACAGCCCGCTTGATCACCTCGTTGCCCGAGGTGTTCGTGAGAAACGCGTAGTTCTTGACCGCTTCGGCCAGCTCGGCCGGCAGGCGCAGTGTGAGGGCGATGGTTCCCTGCGATGCGTGCGCGGCGGTGGTGTCCATGCCACCATGATGGCATGGTGGCACTTTGGGGTCTACCCTCGTGACGTGTGCTATTGCCGAAGTCAGCAGCTCGGGCCAGGCACCGGCGCCGCCGGTTGCGCGTCATCCACCAGCGCATAGGACCAAGGTGGGACGGTGGTTGCACAAGGTCCGCGAGAAGGTCGCTACCGAGTACCGGCTCAGCCCTCGCAGTCGGACACCGGCGCCCGGATCTACAACGCGACCGCTGGTCGCTAATCCGGCTTGAACGGGTTGACAGCGAATTGGATAACCCGGTAGGGCGCCCTCTCCCGGGCCCGGGTGTCCCACTGGCTGACGAAGATGCGCAGCTCGTCGAGAGTGGAGCCCGGCGAGATGTAGCCGCCGTAGGGCTGGGCGAGCCGGTTGTCGAACGGCGGCGGCAGGGTCTCGGCGGGCTCGGGCCAGTCGTCGTGCCGCACCACCGTCGTCACCGGCGCGTCGCCCAGCGAGGTCGGGTCGTCGGCCACCCGCACCTCCATGTTCTCGGTGCCCGCGTTGAAATACGACAACACCGTCTTGCCGTCGATCTGGCGGATGGAGATCTCGCCGACCTGGTCGGGCCACAGTGGCGTCGGCGGCTTGTTCCAGCCGCCGCCCGGCCCGGAGGCCCAGCCCTGCCACCGGGACCGGTCGGTGAACGTCTGCGGAGTGGCCCGGTAGAGCAGCACCGGGTCCCGCCTGGTGAAGCTGTCGGCCACGATGTACACCCACCCGCGGGGCGAGTCCGGGGTGGGGATCGGGTCGTAGTAGCCGCTGATCTGCGTTTGCGAGCCGCCCTGGTAGGACGCGGCCCGCCGGGATCCCGGCACCGTGCGCCAGCCGGGGCGCGACGGCTCGGCCACCACCAGCCGGGAGCTGACCGGCTCCAGGGCTTTGGCCGTCGTCACCATCAGGTAGTTGCGCCGGTTGATCCGCACCACCCCAGCGGGCAGCTGGGAGTCCCCCGCCGGGGTCGCCTCGGCCAGCAGCGGCCTGCCGATTCCGAGGACGCCCGTGTAGCGCACCCCGCCGGGGTCGTCGACGGACGCGGTGTCCACGTGCAGCGCGACCGGGGAGTACCAGCCGCCGAACCCGACGCCCTGACCGGCGAAGCTGTCGCCGCAGACCTGCAGCGTCTCGCTGGGGAACTCGACGAACTCGCACAGGTCGGTGGCGCCGATCCCGTACTCGCCGGTCGGGGTCCCGGTGCCGGCCGTCGGGCCGATCCGCAGCACCTGTCCCGGGGCCAGCGGCGGCAGTATCGGCTCCGGCGCCGGCGCCGGCGGATCCGCGTGGGCACTCCAAACACATTGGGGCGCAAGGAAACACATTGCCAGCGCGGCGCACAGCGAGCGGGCGAAGCGCACCGGTCGGACTATAGTTCGGCGGCCAGCAGCTCGGCGATCTGGATCGTGTTCAGGGCCGCGCCCTTGCGCAGGTTGTCGCCCGAGACGAACAGCGCCAGGCCGCGCCCGTCGGGCACCCCCGGGTCGCACCGGATGCGGCCGACCAGCGACTCGTCGACCCCGGCGGCGGCCAGCGGGGTCGGCACATCGACCACCTTGACGCCGGGCGCGCCGTCCAGCAGCTGCCGGGCCCGCTCCGGCGACAGCGGCCGGGCGAACTCGGCGTTGATCGACAGCGAGTGGCCGGTGAACACCGGGACCCGCACGCAGGTGCCGCTGACGGCCAGGTCGGGGATGCCGAGGATCCTGCGGCTCTCGTGGCGCAGCTTCTGGTCCTCGTCGGTCTCCCCCGACCCGTCGTCGACCAGCGATCCGGCCAGCGGCACCACGTTGAACGCGATCGGGGCGACGTAGGTTTTCGGCGCCGGGAACTCCACCGCCCCGCCGTCGTGCACCAGCCGCTCGGCGTCGTCGATGACCGCGCGCGCCTGGCCGGCCAGCTCCTCCACGCCGGCCAGGCCGCTGCCGGAGACCGCTTGGTAGCTCGACACCACCAACCGGGTCAGCCCGGCCTCGTCGTGCAGCACGCTGAGCACCGGCATCGCGGCCATCGTGGTGCAGTTCGGGTTGGCGATGATGCCCTTCTTGAGAGACCGGGCGCCGCCGGCGACGTCCCGTTCGAAGTTCACCTCGGACACCACCAGCGGCACGTCGGGGTCCTTGCGCCACGCCGAGGAGTTGTCGATCACCGTCACCCCGGCCGCGGCGAACCGCGGCGCCTGCACCAGCGACATCGTCTTGCCGGCGGAGAACAACGCGATGTCCAGGCCGGCCGGGTCGGCGGTCTCGGCGTCCTCGACCTCGATCTCTTGGCCGCGGAATTCCAGCCTGCGCCCCTGCGAGCGGGCCGAGGCGAAGAACCTGACTGTGGTGGCCGGGAAGTCGCGCTCGGCGAGCAGCGTGCGCATCACCTGACCCACCTGGCCGGTGGCCCCCACCACGCCGAGGGACAGGCCCATCTAGCGGCCCGTCCCGGCGTACACCGTCGCGGTCTCCTCGCCGCCGAGCCCGAACGCCTCGTGCAGCGCGACGACGGCCTTGTCCAGCTCGGTGTCGCGGCACAGCACCGAGATCCGGATCTCGGAGGTGGAGATCAGCTCGATGTTGACGCCCACCTCGGCCAGGGCCTCACAGAAGGTCGCCGTCACGCCGGGATGGCTGCGCATGCCCGCGCCGATCAGCGACACCTTGCCGATGTGGTCGTCGTAGAGCAACTGGAGGAACCCGATCTCCTCCTTGAGCGCGTTCAGCTTGGCCACCGCGGTGGGCCCGCTGTCGCGCGAGCAGGTGAAGGTGATGTCGGTCTTGCCGTCCTCGACCTTGGAGACGTTCTGCAGCACCATGTCGATGTTGACCTCGGCGTCGGCGACGGCGCGGAACACCTTGGCCGCGTAACCCGGAATGTCGGGGATGCCGACGACGGTCACCTTGGCCTCGCTGCGGTCGTGCGCGACTCCGGTCAGGATGGGGTCTTCCATTGGCTTGTCCTTGATCGATCCGACGACGACGGTGCCCGGCCTGTCCGAGTACGACGAGCGGACGTGCACCGGCAGGTTGTAGCGGCGCGCATACTCCACGCAGCGCAGCATCAGGACCTTGGCCCCGCACGCCGCCATCTCGAGCATCTCCTCGAACGTCACCGTGTCGAGCTTGCGGGCGTCGTGCACGATCCTGGGGTCCGCGCTGAAGATGCCGTCCACGTCGGTGTAGATCTCGCAGACGTCGGCGTGCAGCGCGGCGGCCAGGGCGACGGCCGTGGTGTCCGACCCGCCGCGGCCCAGCGTGGTGACGTCCCGGGTGTCCTGGCTGACGCCCTGGAACCCGGCGACCAGCACGATGCGGCCCTCGTCGAGCGCGGACTGCACCCGGCTGGGTGTGACGTCGATGATCTTCGCGTTGCCGTGGGTGCTGGTGGTGATGACCCCGGCCTGCGAGCCGGTGAACGAGCGGGCGTTGGCGCCCAGCGATTCGATCGCCATGGCCACCAGCGCGTTGGAGATGCGCTCGCCGGCCGTCAGCAGCATGTCGAGCTCGCGGGGCGGCGGGACGGGGCACACCTGCTGGGCCAGGTCCAGCAGGTCGTCGGTGGTGTCGCCCATCGCCGAGACCACCACGACGACGTCGTTGCCCTGCTTCTTGGTCTCCACGATGCGCTCGGCGACCCGACGAATCCGGTCGGCGTCGGCCACCGACGATCCGCCGTATTTCTGCACGACGAGTGCCACTGCGTTTTGCCTGCCCTTCCGGCCCAGCGAATTCCCCGCTCGGGTTCGAGTCCACAACAGAATACGTGCACGCGCATCCGGAATTTTTGGCGGTTTTGGCACACGGGATGAGCGCGGTAGAGTTGCGCTCGTGCAGCGGGTGCTCCTCCTCGGACGCCGCGACGGGGTCTGATCCAGACCGGCCTCCCGTCGCGGGCGTTCGCGATGCGCCGGTCTAGGTTCCTTCTGACACCCCCGGAGCAACTACCGTGAATTCCAATTCCGACGCCCATACGTCTTCCCGCACCATCGTCACCCCTGCGGGCCCGCCCGCACCCGGCCAGGCCCCGTGGAATCCCCAGCGCGGCTCGTCGATGCCGGTCCACCGGTATCGCCCGTTCACCGAGGAGGTCGAGCCGATACGCCTGGCCGACCGCACCTGGCCCGACCGTGTCATCGAACGCGCCCCGCTGTGGTGCGCGGTGGACCTGCGCGACGGCAACCAGGCGCTGATCGACCCGATGAGCCCGGCCCGCAAGCGCCGCATGTTCGACCTGCTGGTCGGGATGGGCTACAAGGAGATCGAGGTCGGCTTCCCCTCGGCCAGCCAGACCGACTTCGACTTCGTCCGCGCGATCATCACCGACGGCGCAATCCCCGACGACGTCACCATCCAGGTGCTCACCCAGTGCCGGCCGGAGCTGATCGAGCGCACCTTCCTCGCCTGCCAGGGAGCGCGGCAGGTGATCGTGCACTTCTACAACTCCACGTCGATCCTGCAGCGCCGCGTGGTCTTCCGCGCCGACCGGGCCGCGGTGCAGGCGATCGCGACCGACGGCGCCCGCAAGTGCGTCGAGGAGGCCGCCAAACATCCCGGCACCCGCTGGCGGTTCGAGTATTCGCCGGAGTCCTACACCGGCACCGAGCTGGAGTACGCCAGGGATGTCTGCGACGCCGTCGGCGAGATCATCGCACCCACCCCCGACAACCCGATCATCTTCAACCTGCCCGCCACCGTGGAGATGGCCACGCCCAACGTCTACGCCGACTCCATCGAGTGGATGAGCCGCAACCTGGCGCGCCGCGACTCGGTCATCTTGAGCCTGCACCCGCACAACGACCGCGGAACGGCCGTCGCCGCGGCGGAGCTGGGGTATCAAGCCGGCGCCGACCGGATCGAGGGCTGCCTGTTCGGCAACGGCGAGCGCACCGGCAACGTGTGCCTGGTGACGCTGGGTCTCAACCTGTTCTCCCGCGGCGTGGACCCCCAGATCGACTTCTCCAACATCGACGAGGTGCGCCGCACCGTCGAGTACTGCAACCAGCTGGGCGTGCCCGAGCGTCATCCCTACGGCGGCGACCTGGTCTACACCGCGTTCTCCGGCAGCCACCAGGACGCCATCAACAAGGGCCTGGACCAGATGAAGGTCGACGCCGACGAGGCGGACTCCGACGTCGAGGACATGCTCTGGCAGGTCCCGTACCTGCCGATCGACCCCAAGGACGTCGGCCGCACCTACGAGGCGGTGATCCGGGTCAACTCGCAGTCCGGCAAGGGCGGGGTGGCCTACATCATGAAGACCGACCACGGCCTGGCGCTGCCGCGGCGGCTGCAGATCGAGTTCTCCCAGGTCATCCAGAAGATCACCGACGGGGAGGGCGGAGAGGTCTCGCCCAAGGCGATGTGGGAGGCCTTCTCCGAGGAGTACCTCGCCCCGAAGCGGCCGCTCGAGCGGATCAAGCAGCACGTCAACGCCGCCGACGACGACGGCGGTGTCACCAGCATCACCGCGACCGTCAAGGTCGACGGGGTGGAGACCGAGATCAGCGGCACCGGCAACGGTCCCCTGGCCGCGTTCGTCGACGCCCTCGGGGGCGTCGGGTTCGAGGTGGCCGTCCTGGACTACTCCGAGCACGCGATGAGCTCCGGCGGCGACGCGCAGGCCGCGGCTTACGTCGAGGCCTCGGTATCGGGCCGGACCGTGTGGGGGGTGGGCATCGCACCGTCGATCACCACCGCGTCGCTGCGCGCGGTCGTCTCGGCAGTCAACCGCGCCTCGCGCAACTAGAGGCGCCGACGACGTAAGGAGCAATCACCGTGTGGCACACCTCGTGGGGCTTCCTCTGGTCGGCCATCGTCGCGTTCGCGTTCATCGCCTACCTGCTGATCCTGTTCAGCATCATGGCCGACCTGTTCTGGCGGGACCACAGCACGACCGGCTGGGTCAAGGCCGTGTGGGTGTTCTTCCTGGTGCTGTTTCCGTACGTGGCGGCGCTGGTGTACCTGATCGTCCGCGGCGAGGACATGACCATGCGCGCGCGGGAAGCCGCCGCGGTGGTCAAGCGGGGCAGCCAGGCCTATTTCCGCGACGTCACCGGCCGATCGCCGGCCCAGGAGATCGCCCACGCCAAGGAGCTGCTGGACGAGGGCACCATCACCCCGGACGAGTTCGACACGTTGAAGGGCAAGGCGCTGGACTGACGGGCGTCAGAACAGGGCGAGCTGCGCGTCCAGCGCGGACGCGTCGGTGAACTGCTCCATGCTGGTGCCGCCGACGACGGCACCGACGCAGTCCATGAAGTGCGCATCGGTCACCACGGGCACCCCCAGCTGCCGGGCCAGATAGCCCTTGCCCTGCTCGGGGGCCGCGTCGTTGCAGACGACCAGGGACGTTTCCCGGTCGACGGCGTCGCTGTAGGCCAGCCCGGCGTGCAGGATCCGCTCGACGAGCTCCTCGTGGGTGCGCCTGACCTCGGCGGCCAGCGCCACCCGCATGCCCTGCACCAACGGCCGGCCCGGCACGAAAGGTCCCGGGTTGAGGTAGGGGCACGGCATCCGGGACGCCAGCGCCTTCAACGGCCGCAGCTCGTCGTGGGTGACGCGGCCGTTGGGCCACCGCCGCCGGGTGACCGGACGCACCGGCAGCCACACGTCGCGTTCGCGGGCCCGCCGCAGCGCCGACGCCAGCACCCCGGTCAGCACCACGGCGTCGTCGAAGGCGTCGTGCGGGCGCTGCTGGGTCACTCCCCAGTGTGCCGCCAGCGTCTCGAGCCGCATGTTGCCGATGCCGAGGTCCAGCCGGCGGGCCAGCTCGAGGGTGCACATGACGGTGTCGACGGGTAGCTCGGTCCCGGCGAGCTCGGCCTCCGCGGCCAGGAACGCGTAGTCGAACGCGACGTTGTGCGCGACCAGCGTGCGGCCGCGCAGCACCTCGGCCACTTCGCCGGCGATGTCGGCGAACTGCGGCTGATCCTCGAGCATCGCGGCCGTCAGCCCGTGCACGTGGGTGGGGCCCGGGTCCACCCCCGGGTTGAGCAGGCTCACCACCGACTGCTCCACCCGCCCGTCGGCGTCCAGGCCCAGCGCGGCGAGGCTGATGATGCGCGCCTGGCCCGGCCGGAACCCCGAGGTCTCGACGTCGACGACCGCCCAACCGCCGTCCGGCTCGCCGGCCGGCCGCCCCCAAAACACCGGGTTCATGAACGACAGGATCGCACGTCGGGCCGACATCGCCCGGTCGCTCACCGCCGTGTCGCCCTCGACCCGATGAGGACGACCCGCGGCACCCGGCGCTCCGCGCCGCGCTTGCGATCGCCCTTAAACTTCCCGGGTGATCACCACCCGCGCCCGCCTGGCCCTGGCCGCGGGAGCGTGCGCCCGCTGGGCGTCGCGGGTGAGCGGCCGCGGCGCGGGGGCGATGATCGGCGGCCTGGTCGCGATGACGCTGGACCGTTCGGTGCTGCGCCAGCTGGGCGCGGGCCGGCGCACAGTCGTCGTCACCGGGACGAACGGCAAGTCGACCACGACCCGGATGACGGCGGCGGCGCTGGGCACCGTCGGGCCGGTGGCGACCAACGCCGAGGGCGCCAACATGGACGCCGGCCTGGTGGCCGCGCTGGCCGCCGACCGCGACGCCGAAATGGCCGCACTGGAAGTCGACGAGATGCACGTGCCGCACGTCCTGGATGCGGTGGTGGCCGCGGTCGTCGTCCTGCTCAACCTGTCGCGCGACCAGCTCGACCGCGTCGGGGAGATCAACGTCATCGAACGCGCGCTGCGGGCCGGCCTGGCGCGGCACCCCGCGGCGGTGGTCGTCGCCAACTGCGACGACGTGCTGATGACCTCGGCCGCCTACGACAACCCGAACGTCGTGTGGGTGGCCGCCGGCGGTGCGTGGGCGAACGACTCGGTCAGCTGCCCGCGCAGCGGCGAGGTGATCGTCCGCGAGAAGGGCCACTGGTATTCCACCGGCGCGGATTTCAAGCGGCCCAGCCCGCAGTGGTGGTTCGACGACAAAACCCTGTACGGGCCCGACGGCCTGGCCCTGCCGATGCGGTTGGCGCTGCCGGGGGCGGTGAACCGGGGCAACGCCGCCCAGGCCGTGGCGGCCGCCGTCGCGCTGGGCGCCGACCCGGCTTCAGCCGTCGCGGCGGTCTCGGGAGTCGACGAGGTCGCCGGGCGCTACCGGACCGTGCGGGTCGGCCCGCACGAGGCGCGACTTTTGCTGGCCAAGAACCCGGCCGGCTGGTCCGAGGCGCTGTCGATGGTGGACAAGCACGCGGCCGGGGTCGTCATCGCGGTCAACGGGCAGGTGCCCGACGGGGAGGACCTGTCGTGGCTGTGGGACGTCCGGTTCGAGCACTTCGAGAACACCGCTGTGGTCGCCGCCGGTGAGCGCGGCACCGACCTGGCCGTGCGCCTCGGGTATGCCGGCGTCGAGCACACGCTGGTGCACGACACCATGGCCGCCGTCGCATCCTGCCCGCCCGGGCGCGTGGAGGTCGTCGCCAACTACACCGCGTTCCTGCAGCTGCAGCGGGCATTGGCGCGCCATGGCTGACTCGACCGTGCGCATCGGGCTGGTGCTGCCCGACGTCATGGGCACCTACGGCGACGGCGGCAACGCGGTGGTGCTGCGGCAACGCCTGCGGCTGCGGGGCATCGCCGCCGAGATCGTCGAGATCACGCTGGCCGACCCGGTGCCCGAGTCGCTGGACCTCTACACCGTCGGCGGCGCGGAGGACTACGCCCAGCGACTGGCCACCCGGCACCTGCTGCGCTACCCGGGGCTGCAACGTGCGGCGGAGCGGGGCGCGCCCGTGCTCGCCATCTGCGCGGCCGTGCAGGTGCTCGGGCAGTGGTATGAGACGTCGGCCGGCGAACGGGTCGACGGGGTGGGGCTGCTGGATGCGACGACGTCGCCGCAGGCGGAGCGCACCATCGGCGAGCTGGTGAGCACGCCGCTGCCGGCCGGGCTGACCCAGCCGCTGACCGGGTTCGAGAACCACCGCGGCGGCACCGTGCTGGGTCCGGCGGCGTCACCGCTGGGCGCGGTGGTCAGGGGCGCCGGCAACCGGGCCGGCGACGGCTTCGACGGCGCGGTGCAGGGCGGTGTCGTCGCGACCTACATGCACGGGCCGTGCCTGGCCCGCAACCCCGAACTCGCCGACCAGCTGCTGAGCCGGGTGGCCGGCGAGCTGGCGCCGCTGGAGCTGCCCGAGGTGGAGCTGCTGCGCCGCGAGCGACTGGCGGCGCGCTAGGGCCAGGCGCCGCACCGAAATCCACCTTTTGCAGACAAAGTGCGCGAGGGGACCTGCGAAACCTCGATCTCGGCGCGGGAATCAGCCCGCATCAGACCATCGCCCGGCGACCGGCGAGCGCGCGGCCCAGCGTGAGCTCGTCGGCGAACTCCAGGTCGCCGCCCATCGGCAACCCGGACGCGATCCGGGTGACGGTCAGGCCGGGAATGTCACGCAGCATCCGCACCAGGTAGGTGGCCGTCGCCTCCCCCTCGGTGTTGGGGTCGGTCGCGATGATCACCTCGGTGATGTCGACGTCGTCGACGCGCTCACCGATGCGGCTCAGCAGCTCGCGGATGCGCAGCTGCTCGGGGCCCACCCCGGACAGCGGATCCAGCGCGCCGCCCAGGACGTGGTAGCGGCCGCGGAACTCGCGGGTGCGCTCGACGGCCTGGATGTCCTTGGGTTCCTCGACGACGCAAACCACGGATGCGTCTCGACGGCTGTCGGAGCAAATTCTGCACCGCTCGTCGTCGGAGACGTTGCCGCACACCGCGCAGAATCGGACGCCGTCGCGCACCCGCGACAGCACCGCGGTCAACCGGTCGATATCGGGCGGTTCCACCGACAACAGGTGAAAGGCGATCCGCTGAGCGCTCTTCGGGCCGATCCCCGGCAGCTTGCCCAGCTCGTCGATCAGATCCTGGACGGGTCCCTCGAACATGTCGGTACGAGGTCTAAAGCTCCGGCATCCGGGTCGGCGGAGCCGGCGGTGCGGGCGGGGCACCCGGAGCACCGGGCGGGGGGCCGCCCATGCCGCCGGCCAGCGCCCCGAGCCGTTCCTGCGCCATCGTGGTGACCTGCTGGGACGCGTCGGCCATGGCGCCGACGATCAAGTCCTGCAGGGTCTCGATGTCGGAAGGGTCGACAACCTTGGGGTCGAGCTGCACCGCCACCACCTGCCCGCTGCCCTTGACCACGACCTTGACCAGACCGCCGCCGGCCTGACCCTGCACCTCGGCGTTGGCGAGCTGTTGCTGCGCTTCCAAAAGCTTCTGCTGCATCTGCTGCGCCTGGGCGAGCAGGGCGGACATGTCGCCTCCGGGACCTCCGGGTTGACCTCCGGGTTGCATGACAATCCCCTCGCATCTCGGTATCGAGTTGGTTTCGCCTACGGTGTCGGGCGGTTCGAAACCCCCAGCGTAGACCGCCTCCGGTTACCGTGGCGTGGTGGACCTACGAGTGAGCAGGCGTGTCGGGCTCAAGACGGTGGTCGCGGCGCTGGTGGCCGCGTCGGCGGCGATCCTTGCCGGCCCGGCCGCGGCCCCGGTTGCGACCGCGGCCCCATCCAACATTGCCGGCATGATCGTCTTCATCGACCCCGGCCACAACGGCGCCAACGACGCCTCCATCAGCCGCCAGGTGCCGACGGGCCGCGGCGGCACCAAGGACTGCCAGGCCAGCGGCACGTCTACCAACGCCGGCTACCCGGAGCACACGTTCACCTGGGACACCGCGCTGCGGGTCCGCGCCGAGCTGAACGCGCTGGGTGTTCGGACCGCCCTGTCACGCGGCAACGACAACGCGTTGGGGCCTTGCATCGACGAGCGCGTCAACGTGGCCAATTCATTGCACCCCAACGCGATCCTGAGCATCCACGCCGATGGCGGACCCCCGTCCGGCCGGGGATTCCACGTCAACTACTCGGCACCGCCGCTCAACCCGGTGCAGGCCGGGCCGTCGGTCCAGTACGCCCGGGTCATGCGCGACCAGTTGCAGGCATCGGGCATCCCGCCCGCCAACTACATCGGCCAGAACGGGCTGTACGGCCGCTCGGACCTGACCGGCCTGAACCTGGCGCAGTACCCCGCGATCCTCGTCGAGTGCGGCAACATGAAGAACCCCGCCGACTCGGCGCTGATGCAGTCCGCCGAGGGCCGGCAGAAATACGCCGACGCGATGGTGCGCGGTGTCGCGGGCTACCTGGCCACCCAGAGCCAGGCGCGCTGAGTCTGATTGCCCGACTCCTCCTCGGGCCGCTACGCGGCCCGCATCGTCGTCGGGCTAGCCCTCCAGCTCCTTCTTCAGGTTGGCCAGCACCTCGCCCTGAATCCTCTTCAGCCCCAAGGGCGCGAAGGTCTTCTCGAAGAATCCCTTGACGCCGCCCGCCCCGGTCCAGGTGGTCTTGACGGTGACGCTGGACCCGGGCCCGGCGGGCGCCACCGTCCAGTTAGTCACCATGGACGAGTTCGCGTCCTTCTCGATGACGGTGTGGCCGGCGACGTCGACGTCGACCTGCACGTCGCGCACGCGCGACTTGGTCGCCTGCAGTTTCCACTTGGCGACCGTGCCCGCGCCCTGCCCACCCTGCAGCACCTGGTACTGGCTGTACTGCGGGGAAAGGATTTTCGGGCGCACCTTCTGGTAGTCCGCGACCGCGGCAAGGGTGGCCGCGGGCTCGGCATTGACCAAGATCGTGCTGGCTGCGCTTACCTGTGCCAAGGCAACTTCCCCTCGTGATCGTTTCTGCGTGTCGCCGCCCGCGCACGGGTGCACGGGCGGTTGCCGAAGACTAGGGTATATGTGGTGCCAATCCCTGGATCCGCACTCTCGGCCCACACCGCGGGCGTCGACCGGTTGATGGCGAGTTATCGATCCATCCCGCCGACCTCCGCCGTCCGGCTCGCCAAACCCACCTCAAACCTGTTCCGCGCCCGCGCCAAACACGACGCGCCCGGTCTGGACACCTCGGGGCTGACCGGCGTCCTCGGCGTCGACCCCGACACCCGCACCGCCGACGTCGCCGGCATGTGCACCTACGAGGACCTGGTGGCGGCGACGCTGCGCTACGGCCTTTCGCCACTGGTGGTCCCGCAATTGAAGACGATCACCCTCGGCGGTGCGGTCAGCGGGCTGGGGATCGAGTCGGCGTCGTTCCGCAACGGCCTGCCCCACGAGTCGGTGCTGGAGATGGACATCCTCACCGGCGCCGGGGAATTGCTCACCGCGTCGCGCACCCGCCATCCCGACCTGTTCCGTGCATTTCCCAATTCCTATGGCACGCTTGGCTATTCGACACGGCTGCGAATCGAGCTGGAGCCGGTATCGCCCTTCGTGGCGCTGCGGCACATCCGATTCCGCTCGCTGACGGAGATGGTGGCGGCGGCCGAACGCATCGTCGACACCGGCGGGCACGGCGGCGCTCCCGTCGACTACCTCGACGGCGTGGTGTTCGGCCCGGACGAGAGCTACCTGAGCATCGGCAGGCGGACGTCGACGCCCGGGCCGGTCAGCGACTACACCGGCAAGGACATCTACTACCGGTCGATCCAGCACGACGCCCCGGGCGGCACCAAGGACGACCGGCTGACCATCCACGACTACTTCTGGCGTTGGGACACCGACTGGTTCTGGTGCTCCCGGGCGTTCGGTGTGCAGGATCCGCGGCTGCGGCGGTGGTGGCCGCGCCGCTACCGGCGCAGCAGCGTCTACTCGAAGCTGGTGACCATGGACCGGCGCTTCGGCATATCGGACCGGCTCGACAAACGTCACGGCCGGCCGGCGCGGGAGCGGGTGGTGCAGGACGTCGAGGTGCCGATCGAGCGCGCCGCCGAGTTCCTGGAATGGTTCCTGCACACCGTGCCCATCGCCCCGATCTGGTTCTGCCCGTTGCGGCTGCGCGATCAGGACGGCTGGCCGCTGTATCCGATGCGGGCGGACCACACGTATGTCAACATCGGGTTCTGGTCCTCGGTGCCAGCCGGGGCCGCCGCAAACGAAGCACGCCCAGCAGGCGCAACGAACCGGATGATCGAGGCGAAAGTGAGCGAACTCGACGGCCACAAGTCGCTGTACTCGGACTCCTTCTACACCCGCGAGGAGTTCGACGCCCGCTACGGCGGCGAGGCCTACAAGGCGGTCAAGAAGACCTACGACCCCGACTCCCGTCTCCTCGACCTCTACGCGAAGGCGGTGCAACGGCGATGACCACAATCCGAGAACCCCACCGCACCACCGCGAGGAAACTCAGCATGGCCGAGATCCTGGCGATCTTCGCCGCGACTGGACGGCAGCCGCTGAGGTTCACCGCCTACGACGGCAGCACCGCCGGCGACCCGGACGCGGTGCTCGGCCTGGACCTGCGCAGCCCCCGCGGCGCCACCTACCTGGCCACGGCCCCCGGCGAGCTGGGCCTGGCCCGCGCCTACGTGTCGGGCGACCTGCAGCTCTACGGGGTGCACCCCGGCGACCCCTACGAGCTGCTCAAGACGATGACCGACCGGGTCCAGTTCAAGCGCCCGTCGGCGCGGGTGATGGCCAACGTCGTGCGCTCGCTGGGCGTCGAGCACCTCAGGCCGATCGCGCCGCCGCCGCAGGAGACGCCGCCGCGGTGGCGCCGGGTCGCCGACGGTCTGATGCACAGCAAGACCCGCGACGCCGAGGCCATCCACCACCACTACGACGTCTCCAACGCCTTCTACGAGTGGGTGCTCGGCCCGTCGATGACCTACACCTGCGCGGCGTATCCGCACGCCGACGCGACGCTGGAAGAGGCCCAGGAGAACAAGTACCGGCTGATCTTCGACAAGCTGCGGCTGCGGCCGGGCGACCGGCTGCTCGACGTCGGTTGCGGGTGGGGCGGCATGGTCCGCTACGCGGCGCGCCAGGGCGTGCGCGCCATCGGCGCCACCCTGTCTGCCCAGCAGGCGAAATGGGCCCAGCGGGCGATCGCGGAGCAGGGGCTAGCCGATCTGGCCGAGGTGCGCCATGCCGACTACCGCGACGTGGGCGAGGCCGGGTTCGACGCCGTCTCCTCGATCGGGCTGACCGAACACATCGGCGTGCGGAACTACCCCGCCTACTTCGGCTTCCTGCGCTCCAAGCTGCGCACCGGCGGCCTGCTGCTCAATCACTGCATCACCCGCCGCGACAACCGGTCGACCTCGTTCGCGGGGGGATTCACCGACCGCTACGTGTTCCCGGACGGGGAGCTGACCGGTTCCGGACGCATCACCACCGAAATCCAGGACGCCGGCTTCGAGGTGCTGCACACCGAGAACTTCCGGCACCACTACGCGATGACGCTGCGGGACTGGTGCCGCAACCTGGTCGGGCGCTGGGACGACGCGGTCGCCGAGGTCGGACTGCCGACCGCCAAGGTATGGGGCCTGTACATGGCGGCTTCGCGGGTGGCCTTCGAGCAGAACAATTTGCAGCTGCACCACGTGCTGGCGACCAAGGTCGGCCCGTCGGGCGACGACGGCCTGCCGCTGCGGCCCTGGTGGCAGCCCTAGCCGCCGTCGATGCGGCGGGCGCCCAACTCGTTCTGCAGAAGTTCGAGGGCGGCCTCTTCGGGATCACGACGCGGCCCTGAGGGCTCACTGCCGGCCTCGGCGAGCATGTGCTCCTCCTCTTCGACCCGCAGGTCGGGCACCGGGTCGGGGGCGGGCGCTTGCGGCTCGGGGGTCGCGGCTGCCGGCGATGCCGCCGCGCCGGTCTCGCAGCGCACCCGCCAGTTCACGCCCAGGGCGTCCTTGAGCGCTTCGGCGATGACGTCGGCGTTGCGCTGCTCGGACAGCCGCCGGGCCAGCGGCGCCGACTCGTGGGTCAGTACCAGCGTGTTGCCTTCCACGGCGCGCACCGTCGCGCCCGCCAGCATCACTTCGGTGGTGCGGCTGCGTTGGCGCACCTTGTCCCGCACGGTCGGCCACATGGTCCGCACCGCGGCCGCAGTGGGCTCACCGGCGACCGGAGCCGCCACGGGAGCCGGTTCGGGCTCGGGCGCCGGGGCCGGTTGGGCCACCTGTTCGCGCCTCGGCTCGGGCTTGGGCTTGGGTTCCGGCTCGGGTACGGGCCTGGGTTCGGGTCTGGGGGCCCGCGGCGGGGCCGCGACGGCCGGTGCCGGGATCGACATCTCCAGCCGGGTCTCGATGCGCTCGACGCGCTGCAGCAGCGCGGACTCGGCGTCGCTGGCCGACGGCAGCAGCAGCCGGGCGCAGACCACCTCGAGCAGCAGCCGCGGCGCCGTCGCCCCCCGCATCTCCCCCAGCCCGGCCTGCACCACCTCGGCGTAGCGGGTCAGGGTCGCCGGGCCGATGCGGGTGGCCTGCTCGCGCATCCGGTCCAGCACGTCCTCCGGCGCGTCCACGACGCCGCGGCTCACCGCGTCGGGGACGGCCTGCATGACGATCAGGTCGCGGAAGCGCTCCAGCAGGTCGGTGGCGAACCGGCGCGGGTCGTGGCCCGCGTCGATCACCGACTCGACGGCGCCGAACAGCGCGGCGGCGTCGCCGGCGGCCAGGGCGTCGACGGCGTCGTCGATCAGCGCCACGTCGGTGGCGCCCAGCAGCCCGAGCGCCCGCTGGTAGGTGACGTGGGAGTTCTCGGCCCCGGCCACCAGTTGGTCCAGCACCGAGAGGCTGTCGCGCGGCGACCCGCCGCCGGCGCGGATCACCAGCGGGTAGACCGCGTCGTCGACGACGACATCCTCCTGCGCGCAGATCCGCTCGATCAACGTCCGCATGGTCTTCGGCGGCAGCAGCCGGAACGGGTAGTGATGGGTGCGCGACCGGATCGTCGGGAGCACCTTCTCCGGTTCGGTGGTGGCGAAGATGAAGATGAGGTGTTCGGGCGGTTCCTCGACGATCTTGAGCAGCGCGTTGAACCCGGCGGTGGTCACCATGTGCGCCTCGTCGACGATGAACACCCGGTAGCGCGACTGGGCCGGCGCGTAGAACGCTCGGTCCCGCAGCTCGCGGGTGTCGTCCACGCCGCCGTGGCTGGCGGCGTCGAGTTCGACCACATCGATGCTGCCGGGCGCGTTGGGCGCCAGCGCGGTGCACGAATCGCACACCCCGCACGGGCTGGCCGTCGGGCCCTGCACGCAGTTCAGCGAGCGCGCCAGGATGCGCGCCGACGACGTCTTCCCGCACCCGCGCGGCCCGGAGAACAGGTAGGCGTGGTTGATCCGGCCGGCTTCCAGGGCGATGGACAGCGGCTCGGTGACGTGCTCCTGCCCCACCACCTCGGCGAAGGTTGCCGGCCGGTACTTACGGTAGAGAGCCACGGTCAGCAGGCTACCGACGAACGCTGACGACCGTGGGCCTGGCCGTCGAGTGTGCGCCCGCCCTCAGCTCGCACCGGACGTCGCGGACAGCACGGATTCCGACGCGGCCAGCAGCGCACACGTCGCCAACCCGTCGACCGCGTCGCGCAGGTCCGGCAGCGACGGGAAGGTGGGAGCGATCCGGATGTTCTTGTCGTCGGGGTCGTTGCGATACGGGAACGACGCGCCGGCCTCGGTCAGCGCGATGCCGGCGCCCTTGGCCAGCGCGACCGTCCGCTTGGCGGTGCCGGGCAGCACGTCGAGGCTGATGAAGTAGCCGCCCTTGGGATCGGTCCACGAGGCGATCTTGGAATCGCCGAGCCGCTGCTCGAGGATCTCGAGCGCGAGCGCGAACTTCGGCGCGAGGATCTGCTGGTGGCGCAGCATGTGCAGGCGCACCCCGTCGGCGTCGCCGAAGAAACGCAGGTGCCGCAGCTGGTTGACCTTGTCCGGGCCGATCGACTTCTTGCCCGCGTACTGCAGGTACCAGGCGATGTTGCCCAGCGATCCACCCAGGAAGCTGACGCCGGCGCCGGCGAAGGTGATCTTCGAGGTGGACGCGAACACGTACGGCCGGTTGGGGTTGTCGGCCGTGGCGGCCAGCCCGAGGACGTCGATCTGGCTGACGAAGTCGTGCGTCAGGGTGTGCACCGCGTAGGCGTTGTCCCAGAACAGCCGGAAGTCGGGCGCCGCCGTGCGCATCTGGACGAGCCGGCGGACCGTGTCCCAGGAGTAGGTGATGCCGGTGGGGTTGGCGAACACCGGCACCGACCACATCCCCTTGATGGCCGGGTCGACGGCCACCAGCTCTTCGATCAGGTCGACGTCCGGGCCGTCCTCCAGCATCGGGACCGGGATCATCTCGACGCCCATCGTCTCGGTGATGGCGAAGTGCCGGTCGTAGCCGGGGACGGGGCAGAGGAACTTGACGGCCGGCTCGTCCTTCCAGGGCCGCTGGGAGTCCACGCCGCCGTACAGCATCGAGAAGGCGACGATGTCGTGCATCAGCTCCAGGCTGGAGTTGTTCCCCGCGATCAGATTGGGCACTCCGATGCCCAGCAGCTCGGCGAAGATGGCCCGCAGCCCGGGCAGGCCGTGCAGGCCGCCGTAGTTGCGGGTGTCGGTGCCCTCGGGGTCGCGGAATTCGTCCCCGGGCAGGCTCAGCAGCCGGTTGGACAGGTCGAGCTGCTCCGGCGCGGGCTTGCCGCGGGTCAGGTCCAACGACAGCTTCTTGGACTGCAGCTGCGCATACTCCTGCTGGTGGCGTGCGTGCAGCGCGGTCAGCTCGTCAGGGCTGAGTAAGTCGAACGACACCGATGAGCCTTTCGTCGATCTGGTGCGGCGCCCCGAACATGGGGGACCCCGCGCACCCGACAGAGCCCATTGACCCTTGCTGCCTTCCGGCCCTGGGGGAGTTCACAGGATAGACGCCGCGCGGGGTCCTTCGGCGAGTGTAGTACCCGCGTCGGGGCGCCACGCACAAGCCGCAGGTCCCACCGCTGGACTCAGCAGTTACCATGGCCCACGGAGGATTCGCCTAGTGGCCTATGGCGCTCGCCTGGAACGCGGGTTGGGTTAACAGCCCTCGCGGGTTCAAATCCCGCATCCTCCGCCATTCGGAGCGCACCTTGAGCAAGGCGCGGACGAACACGACGTGGGTTCTGGTCGCCCCTGGACTGGCGTGAACTCACCAGCCTGAGGAGGCGTATGGGCCGGAAGTGGTTCGTGCTGTGGCACGCGTTGTCCGCGATTGCCGCCGGTGTCCTCTATTTCTACTGCGTCTTGCCGCGCTGGTACGAGCTGATGGGTGAGATGCCGCGGGCGCTGGGGATGGCCGGCCGAATCGCGTCGGGCGCGCTGATCGGCCTGGCCGCGCTCCCGGTGGTGTTCGTCCTGTTGCGCTCCCGCAGGCCGGAGCTGGGCACCCCGCAGCTCGCCCTGCGCATCAGGATGTGGTCGATCGTGGCGCACGTCCTGGCCGGGGTGCTGATCGTCGGGACCGCCATCAGCGAGATCTGGCTCAGCCTGGATACGGCCGGGCGGTATCTGTTCGGGATCTACGGCGCCGCCGCCGCGATCGCGCTGCTCGGCGTCTTCGCGTTCTACCTGGCTTTCGTGGCCGAGCTGCCGCCGCCTCCGCCGAAACCGATCAAGGCACGCAAGCCCAAGAAGCGCCGCCTCCGGCGCGCGAAGGGCGACGAGCAAGGAGCCGAGGCCCCGGACACCGAAGAGACCGAAGAGACCGAAGAGGAAGAAGCCGCGGAGGAGACCGCGGGAACCGAGGAGGTCGAGGCCGCCGAGACGCAGCAGGCCCCGACCGCCGAAGCGGCCGAGCAGCCCGACGACGCCCCGGGCGGGTTGCGCAACCGCCGGCCGACCGGGAAGGGCTCGCACCGGATGCGGCGCAGGGGCAGCCGCGGCGGCGTCGCGGTCGACGACGAATAGACGAATAGCGGGCGGCCTCAGCCGCGGTGCCGCATGCGCTCCACGTACTCGGCGAGGCGCTGCTGAGTCGCGGCCGAACCCCACATCCGGCGCACCTCGTCGTCGACGCCGGCGGACTCGCGAATGCGCGCCATGGTCGGGGCGTGCAGCCGGCCCTTGGTGTGGCGATAGGCGTCCGCCGGGATGCCGCCGAGTTCCGTCGCCTCCCCCACCGCCATCGCCATGAGATCGCCATCGACGACCCGGTGGGCGAGCCCGGCGGCGATCGTCTCGGCCCCGCGGTAGGTGCGACCGCCGAGCAGCACCACGTCCGCGTGGTCACCGCACGCGTAGCGCATGACCTCGAGCGCGGCGACCGGGAACGGCACCCCGACGTGCACCTCGGTCACCCCGATCTGTGCCTCCGGGATGATCAGGCGCCGGTCGCACGCGCAGGCCAGCACGCACCCGCCCGCGATGGCCGCACCGTTGACCGCGGCCACCGTCGGCCCCGGATAGGTGAAAAGCGCCTCGAACGCCTCCGACAGGGCGGGGACCAGCCGATCGGTGTAGCCGGCGCCTTCCGCCACCACGCGCTTGAGGTCGACTCCGGCGCTGAAGGCCCGGCCCGCACCGGTGACGACGAGCGCACCGGCGTCGTCCGACCGCGCCAGGTCGTTGACCGCGAGGGCCACCTCTTCCAACAGGTCGACGTCGAGGGCATTGACGCTTCCCGACGACAGGGTCAGCACCCGCACCGATTCCACGGCATGAATCTCGATCACGTCGTCCACTCAAGCACGGGGCGGATCGGCGAGCACGACCGGAATGTCGGTGTTCTCGTCGGTGTGGTAGCTGGCGCACACGCGGTGGTAGCCATCGGCGATCTGCAACGCGACACCGCTGGACAGGTCGCCGCGCACCAGGAGGATCGGCGAGAGGGGCTGGCCCTTCTTGATCTTGGCCAGGTCCGCCGCGACGTGGGGGTTGTCGACGGGCAGCAGGCGCAGCCGCGCCGCCCGCAGGATGTCCTTGGCCTTCTTGCGCACCACGTTGCCGGCCTTGAGCCGCTCCGTCAGCTGCGTGACGGTCTGCGGGTCCACGAGCAGCGCGAGGTAGTCGGCCGCGGCCGGAAAGTCGTGGGCCTCGGGCCTTTCCAGCCATTTCACACCGGGCATCGGATGTCCTCCTTCGTACGGTCGCCGGATTCACTATCGCCCGCGAGCAGGCGATTCCCTATGCTGAGCGAGTGCCAAACACCTATCGCATCGTTCAATGGAACACCGGAAACGTCGGCAAGAGCTCGCTGAAGTCGATCGTGACCAATCCCCTGCTGGACCTGGTCGGCTGCTATGCGTGGTCCCCCGAGAAGGTCGGCCGCGACGCCGGCGAGCTGGTCGGCATCGAGCCGCTGGGCGTGGCCGCCACCAACGACGTGGACGCGCTGCTCGCACTGAAACCCGACTGCGTCGTCTACAACCCCATGTGGATCGACGTCGACGAACTGGTACGCATCCTGTCCGCGGGCGTCAACGTGGTGACGACGGCGTCGTTCATCACCGGCGGCAACCTCGGCGAAGGTCGCGACCGGATCCTGGCGGCCTGCCGGACGGGCGGCGCGACGATCTTCGGGTCCGGCGTCAGCCCCGGTTTCGCCGAGCTGCTGGCCATCGTGTCGGCGATGGTGTGCAACCGGGTCGACAAGGTCACCGTCAACGAGGCCGCCGACACCACGTTCTACGACTCCCCCGAGACCGAGAAGCCGGTCGGCTTCGGCCAGCCGATCGACCACCCGGACCTGCCGGCGATGGCCGCGAAGGGGACGGCCATCTTCGGCGAGGCCGTCCGGCTGGTCGGCGACGCCCTGGGCGTCGAACTCGACGAGGTGCGCTGCGTGGCCGAGTTCGCACAGACCACCGCCGATTTGGAGATGGCGTCCTGGACCATCCCCGCGGGCTGTGTCGCGGGGGTCTACATCAGCTGGCAGGGGATCGTGGGCGACAACGCCGTGATCGACCTGAACGTGCGCTGGCGCAAGGGCCAGACGCTCGAGCCGGACTGGAAGATCGAGCAGGACGGCTGGGTGATCCAGATCGACGGGCAGCCGACGGTGACCACCAAGGTCGGCTTCCTGCCGCCGCCGTACTTCCAGGCGACCACGATCGAGGAGTTCATGGACCTCGGCCACATCATGACCGCGATGCCCGCCATCAACGCGATCCCGGCCGTCGTCGCCGCGGCGCCGGGGATCGCGACCTACACCGATCTCCCGCTCACGCTGCCCCGCGGCAACGTGCCCAAGGCGTCGGTGTAACCGGCGCCCAGCCCGGGCACCTGCAGCGGCCCGCGATGCCGGGCCGCCTCGACGGCGTTGCGCAACGGGCCGGCCAGCCCCGCGAAGGACCCCATGTCGAACAGCAACGGCGTCAGCAGCCGGCCCGGACAGCAACCAGCCGTAGGTCAGCGCGTGGTAGGCCTGCACACCGCGCAGGCGGTCTACGGGTGCGGCGGCCAGGCGCTCCTCCATCAGCAGGTGGTCCATCAGCTCGGTCTTGGTGACGCCACGCAGGTGCGACAACCCGGACCGGTGCCGCAGGACGTCGCGAACGGTGATGTCGCCCTTGCCGTTCGCGCCGAACTCGGGCCAGTACGCGGCGACGGGTTCGTCGTAGGACAGCAGCCCGCGGTCGGCCAGCCGGTGCATCACCGTAGAGGCGACACCCTTGGTGGCCGAGAACCGAAGAAGAGTTGGGCGAACAGTTTGACGACGTTGCCGAAATGCGGGTCTGCGGCACCGGATACACCGCGGGGCAGGCCGTCGGCGCTCGCCAGCAGCTCCGGTGCGGTCATCGGCGTTCGTCCGGCGGCTCATCGGTCGCCGGCGGGGCCGCGGGCGAGTCCTTCAACCACTTCCGCAGCCGGAGCAGCTGGTTGGCCACCATGCCGAGGGCGAGCAGTATCACGCCGGCGAGGATCGCCACGACGATTGCGGTGCTCACGAAGTCCATGGTGACAGGCCGGACCGGGTTTCAACATGGCCCGCGGCGGGGTAAATGCCCGACCATGAGCGCCGAAGACAAAATCAAGAACAAGATCGAGGATCTGGGCGGCCGGGCCAAGGAGGCCATCGGCAAGGTGACCGGGAACGAGGACACCCGTAACGAGGGCAGGGCCGACCAGGCCAAGTCGAGCCTGAAAGACGCGGGTGAGAAAGTGAAGGATGCCTTCAAGAAATAGCGTCGGGCTGGCGGTGGCCGTCGCGATCACGGCCGCCCCGCTGTGCTTCCCCGCACCCCCGGCGGCCGCCGGAGCGTGCCCCGACGTCGAGGTGGTCTTCGCCCGGGGCTCCGGGGAGCCGCCCGGGCTGGGCGGGGTCGGACGGTCGTTCGTCGACGCGCTGCGCCCGCAGCTCGGCACGCGGACGGTGGGCGTCTACGCGGTCAACTACCCGGCAAGTACCGACTTCTCCAACCCCGACTTCCCGGACAAGTTCATCGAGGGGGTCCGCGACGCGAGCACCCACGTCGAGGCCACGGCGGCCAACTGCCCCAACACCAAGGAAGTGCTGGGCGGATACTCCCAGGGTGCGGCGGTGGCCGGGTTCGTCACCTCGGCGTCGGTGCCGCCCGGCGTCCCGACCGCCGAGGTACCCAAGCCGATGCCGCCGCAGGTCGCCAACCACGTCGGGGCGGTCACCATGTTCGGGACGCCCTCGGATCAGTTCATGGAGCAGTACGGGGCGCCGGTGATCGTGATCGGGCCGCTGTACCGGCCGAAAACCATCGAGCTGTGCGCGCAGGGCGATTCGGTCTGCGGCGACGGCAGCAATCCCGCGGCCCACATGTCCTACACGGTGAACGGCATGGTGGAGCAGGCCGCCCACTTCGCCGCGGGCCACCTGTAGTCCCATGCACGTACTGGTCACGGGCGGAACGGGTTTCGTCGGCGGATGGACCGCCAAGGCCGTCGCCGACGCCGGGCACTCCATTCGGTTCCTGGTCCGCACCCCCGAAAAGCTGCAGACGACCGTCGCCCGGCTGGGCGTCGACGTGTCGGACTTCGCCGTCGGCGACATCACCGACCGGGTGTCGGTGCGCGAGGCGCTGAGCGGCTGTGACGCCGTCGTGCACAGCGCCGCCCTGGTGGCCACCGATCCGCGGCGGACCGCGGCGATGCTGGCCACCAACATGCAGGGCGCGCAGAACGTGCTCGGCCAGTCCGTCGAGTTGGGCCTGGACCCGATCGTGCACGTGTCGAGCTTCTCGGCCCTGTTCCACCCCGGCCTGGAGACCCTGTCTGCGGACCTGCCGGTGGTCGGCGGGTCCGACGGGTACGGCACCTCCAAGGCCCAGGTCGAGATCTATGCCCGCGGGCTGCAGGACGCCGGCGCGCCGGTGAACATCACCTATCCCGGCATGGTGCTCGGCCCGCCGGTGGGCGACCAGTTCGGCGAGGCCGGCGAGGGCGTCAAGGCCGCGCTGCGCATGCACGCGATCCCCGGCCGGGGCGCGGCGTGGCTGGTGGTCGACGTCCGCGATGTGGCGGCATTGCACGCGGCGCTGCTGGAACCCGGGCGCGGGCCGCGCCGCTACATGGCGGGGGGTCACCGGGTCCCGGCGGCCGAGCTCGCGACGATGCTCGGCCAGACCGGTCGGACTCCGATGGTCGCCGTTCCGGTTCCCGACGTCGCGCTGCGGGTCGCCGGCGCGGTGCTGGACCGGGCGGGCCGGCTGCTGCCCTTCGAGACGCCGTTCACCGCGGCGGGGATGCAGTACTACACCCAGATGCCGGCGTCGGACGACTCGCCCAGCGAGCGCGACCTCGGCATCGTCTGGCGTGATCCGCGCGAAACCCTGGCGGACACGATCGCGGCGCTGTGACCGCAGGACTTAAAACTTCCGCAACGGGGCCCTAGTGCCCTCGTCGGGCATGGCCGTCGGGGGGAACATCGCGATGCCATTTGCGATCCCCGACGGGCGGTAGGAGTTCTGCGATGACCAAACCTATTCCACCGCTAGATCTTTCATGGTTGCTGATCGAGTCGCCCACCGGCACGACCCACGTCGGGGCGATGATGCTGTTCCAGAAGCCGCCCGCGCGCCGATCGTGCGGGACATCGTCGAGGAGTTGCGGGCATACCCGCGCGGCGAAGAAGGAGTTGGCCGGCGTGTCGACCGAGGCGGCGAGGACCTACGCAGTCGGGCTCGTCGCGCTCGCGGGACTGGGCGCATCCACGCACCTCGACCGCATCGCGCACCCCGCATGCAACCTCGTCATCTCCGACGTCGCCGGCGCCAAGGAACCCCGCTACCTCAACGGTGCACGGCTGCTCGGCATCTACCCGGTGTCCGCGCTGGCCGCCTCGACCGGGCGCAACGCCACGCTGGCGTCCTACCACGACAGCATGGATTTCGGGTTCGTCACCAACGCCCCAGCACTCGGCGACCTGACGCGACTCACCTGGCACACGACGCAGGCCTACGCGGAGCTGAAGCGGGCCGCGAGCACCGTGTCGGTCGCGAAAACCTAAGCGGCCGATTTGATCTCGAGGCCGACGTGGACCTTGTCGATGCCCCCGCGCACGAGCGAGTGCACATAGAACCACCAGGCGTGGTACCAGTACCGCCTGAGCACGGCGTTGTAGACGCGCCGCGTCTCGGACTTGGGCAGCACCCGGGCCACCCCTTCGACGGCATCGCCTTTGGGCTTGCCCAGCGATCCGCTCCTGGCGATCGTCACCCGCGGGGTGTTGCGGATGCGCTTGACCTTCCACGACCCGTCGTCGGTGATGACCAGCAGCTTGTTCCCGTCGGGAACCCCCCAGATCGCGGTCGGTTTGGGCCGGCCGTCCTTGGTGAACGTCGTCAAAAGCAGGTACTTGGACTTGATGACGTCCTGGAAAGTGGTGGTCACGCCGGGACGGTTCCCGATCGCACGCGTTTCTAATCCCCGGGCGCCGCTGTGGCAGTCTTTGTCGATGGCAACCACGCGGGACCTGCTGATCGAGGCCACGAGTCAGATCATGGTCGAGGAGGGTTACGCCGCGGCCACGTCGCGACGGGTCGCGGCCCGGGCAGGCGTCAGACCCGCCCTGGTGCACTACCACTTCCCCAGCATGGACGAGTTGTTCCTGGCCGTATTCCGCCGCGGCGCCGCGGCTTACCTCGAGCGCCAGCAGCGGGCGCTGGCGGCCGACCGGCCGCTGCACGCCGTCTGGGACACGCTCACCGAACCCAAGGACACCCGCCTGCTGCTGGAGTTCATGGGACTTGCCAACCACCGCAAGGATATTTGCGCCGAGATCGCCACCTGGTCGGAGCGGTGGCGCCAGACGCAGACCGCCGCGCTGGGCGCCGTCGTCCAGGAGTACGGTCTCGACCCCGGAGAGTTCCCGCCGGCGGGCCTCGCGGTCGTCATCGCCGCGGTCGGCCGCACCCTGGTCCTCGAGCAGGGCCTCGGCAGCAGCACCGGCCACCGGGAGGCCGTCGCCCTGGTCAACCGATTTCTCGACCGCTTCGAGATGCCGGCACCGCGCTAGGGCAACACGACGCGCAGCCGCTCCCAGCCGCGGACGGTGGAGGTGGATGCGAGTTGGGCTGTGGCGTAGTCGATGTCCCACTCGGGCCAGCGGTTGAGCAGTTCGTCGAGCGCCACGCGGCCCTCCAGGCGGGCCAGGTTCGCGCCGAGGCAGTAATGCACGCCCTTGCCGAACGTGATGTGGGAGATGTTGTCGCGGCCGATGTCGAACCTGTCGGGAGCGGCGTAGCGGCGCGGGTCACGGTTGGCGGCGCCGAACAGCAGCAGCACGGCGCTGCCCGAGGGCACCGTGGTGCCGTGACACTCGAAGTCACGCGCCAGCCAGCGGGCGACGTGGGGCCCGGTGGGTTCGAACCGCAGGGTCTCGTCGACGGCGCGGTTGAGCAGCGAGCGGTCCCGGTGGATCCGCCGGCGCTGGTCGGGGTGCTCGGCGAGCACTTTGGCCAGCCAGCCGATCAGCCGGCCGGTCGTCTCGTTGCCCGCACCGGCGACCACCTGGGTGTAGTGCAGCACCTCTTTGCGGGTCAGCTTGCGCCGCACGCCGCGCTCGTCGTCGAACTCGACGTTGAGCAGCGTCGTCATCAGGTCGTCGGACGGGTTCCTGGAACGCCATTCGACGTAGTCGGCGTAGATCCGGCCGTCGGCGATGGACTCGGCGTCGGCGACCCGCAGCGGTGCGCCCGGTTTGGTGCGCAGGTTGGCGTCGTTGGCGTCGCGCACCGAAACCTGTTCGGATTCCGGTATTCCCAGCAGCATGCCGATCACCCGCATCGGCATCATGGACGCGAGTTCGGCGATGATGTCGAAGCCCGCCGACCCCACCAGCGGGTCCAGGCACCGGACGCAGTACCGGCGGATCTGGTCCTCGAGGGCGGCCATCCGGCGCGGGGTGAACACCCGCGACATCAGCCCGCGCAGCCTGGTGTGCTCGGGCGGGTCCTGGAACATCATGACCCCGCCGGGCATCTCGTACTCCGACTGGACCAACTCGAGGATGTCGCTGCGGCGGCTGGAGAAGACCTCCCAGTTGGCCAGCGCCTGCTCGACGTCGGAATGCCTTGACAGCGCCCAGAAGTCGTAGCGCTGGTTGTGGTAGATCGGCGCTTCCTCGCGCAACCGCGCGTAGACCGGGTAGGGGTCGGCGATGATGCCGACGTCGTAGGGGTCGTAGTACACGGCCGTGTCGTCGGTGACGGTCGGGCCCGCCATGGCAACCTCGCTTCCGACTTTTGGGCGATCGCCCAGTCTTGCGCGCGCGCCGCGCCGGCGTCAAGCACGGCCGGGGCGTAAACAATCGCGACCCGGGCGTGAAACATGCGTTAAGAGCCTCGCCAACCGGGCGGCGCGCCGCCATGGTGGGAGCATGGGCTCGCCGACGGCTGTGACCGCCCGCCTGGTGTCCGGCGCCGGGGCGGTGCGCGTCACGCTGACCTACGCCGTCGCGCTGGCCGGGGTGTCGCTCACACTGACCGCGCTCGGCCGGCACGCGCGCGAGGTCGCCGTGAGCCGCATGAGCACCAACCTGCACAACCTGGCGCACGGCCGGGTCGCCACCCTGGTCGGCAGCGCGTTCCTCGACAGCGGCGGCGCTGTTGTGGTGTGGCTGCCGGGATTGGTGTGTCTGCTGGCTCTGGGCGAACTCGCCTGGCGCGGCAGGGGTGTGCTGCTCGCGTTCGTGGTCGGCCACGTCGGTGCCACCCTGATCGTCGCGGCGGGACTGGTCGCCGCGGTCGAGACGCGATGGCTGCCGGGCTCGGTCGCGCACGCCAGCGACGTGGGGATCAGCTACGGCGCCGTGGGCGTGCTCGGCGCGCTGACGGCGGCGATACCGTCACACCGGCGGGCGGCCTGGGCCGGTTGGTGGATCGGCGCCGCGGTGGCGGCGGCCCCGGCCGCGGGTTTCACCGGCGTCGGGCACATCGTCGCGTTGCTGCTGGGCATTTGCCTGTCGGCGCGCCTGCCGGCAATGACCCGCTGGACGGCACCGCGCGTGGCACTGCTGGCCGTGGGTGCGGTGTTCGGCTTCTGCGTGGTCGCGGGGCCGTCGGTGGCGGCACCGGTCGCCGCACTGGCGGGGGCGGTGTGCGCCGGCCTGGCCGGAAAGGCCGTTACCCACAGCCGGTGGCGCTCGCGCACCCGGGCCGGTGCCGCACGGTAGTACGGTTGGGCCAGCTCAAAAGGGGTGGCCATGACAGCGATGCGGCTCCGCTGCATAAGCCTGGCCGCGCTGATCGCCGAAGCGGGCGGTGACCCGTGGGCGATCGACCGCGGCCTGCGGGCCGGCAGCCCGGCGCAGATCTCGCGCCTCGCCGAGGCGTTCCACGCCGCCGGCCGCTGCACCGCCGAGGCCGACGCGGCGTTCGCGCAAGCCCTCGGCCGCTTCGACGCGGCCTGGGACCACCGCGGCGGCGATCACCCGATCAACGCCTCGGCCGAGGTCGCGCGGACGGCCGCGGTACTGGGCGCGCAGTCGCTGCGACTGCCTGCCATCGGCGTCGACCTGGAGAACATCGCCGCCGCGCTGGCCGAGGCGCAACGCGGCGCGGCCGGGCAGATCGCGGCCCTCGAATCCCGGTTGCCACAGCTCGACCTCCTCATCGGGCAGGCCGTCGAACTCGAACGGGATCCCGGCCTGACGCCTTCCGCCCGAACCGATCTCGAGGCCCTGATCACCGCCTGCGAAGACGACGCGATCGACGACACCCGGGCCGCCCTGGGCGCGCTGCGGTCCCTGCGCGACGACTACGCCGGATCCCTGCGCACCGCGCTGGCCACGGTGCGCGGCGACGGCTACGACGCGTCGCCGCTGCAGGCCCTCGCCGGCCCCGAGCCACCGCCGTGCACCACACCCGAAGACGTGCGCAGGTGGTGGGATTCGCTCGGCACGCCGGACCAGGCCCGCCTGATCGCGGCCCACCCGCCCGGGCTGGGCAACCTCGACGGCATGCCGGCCCGGCTGCGCGACGCGGTGAACCGGGCGGTGTTGCACGACGACCTGAACAGGGTGGAGGATGCGGGCCGCGCGCGCGGCATCTCACCCCGACGCCTGCGAGAGGCCGTGCTGCACGACCGCGACGACGATCTACTCGCCTGCCCCGGCAGGTACGGGCTTTCGGCCGCCGACGTCACCCGCTACCGCAACGCGGTGAAGACCGACCGGGGCGTCGCGCACGACGAGGGGCCCGACCCGGACCATCCGCGGCCCGTCCTGCTGTGGACCTACGACCCGGCAGCATTCAACGGCAAGGGCAGGGCGGCGATCGCGATCGGCAACCCGGACACCGCCCACAACATCGCCGTCGTGGTGCCCGGCACCGACAGCAGCGTCCAGAACGGCTGGCTCTACGACGGGCACAACGACGCCGTCAACCTCTACGACCAGGCACTGAAAGCCGACCGCACCCGGTCCACCGCCGTGCTCGCGTGGATGGGTTACGACGCTCCGGACCTGGACCCGGCGACGCTGCGGGAGGTCGGCACGCCGTGGCTGGCGCGCCAGGGCGGCGGGCTGCTGGCCGCCGACGTCAACGCCCTGGCGGTCACCCATGACGGCCCCGTCCCGGCGCACGTGACCGTCATCGGCCATTCCTACGGGGCGACGACGGTGGCCGACGCGTTCGCCAACAGCGGCATGCACGCCGACGACGCCGTGCTGATCGGTTGTCCCGGAACGGATCTGGCGCATAGCGCAGCGGATTTGCGGCTGCGCGGCGGCCGGCTCTATGTCGGCGCCGCCTCGACCGACGCGATCAGCTGGATCGGGGAATCGGGCAGCGTCGCCCCCAACGCGCTCAACGCCCTGCTCGGCGAGCCGTTCGGGCCCTGTGCCGGCCTGGGCCCCGATCCCGCGCACGACGGCTTCGGGTCGGTGCGTTTCCGGGCCGAGGTCGCCGGCTCCCACAGCGCCGTGCCGTGGTTCGACGATCATTCGCACTACTACGACGTGGGCGGCGAAGCGCTGCACAACATGACCGAGATCAGCACCGGTCACGGCGATGCCCTGGGCCGCGAAGGGATGCTGGCCGCCGCGCGCGACGAAGAACGGATCGCCACGCCCCGCGAGGTGCGCACGCCCTTCGGAACGATCCCGCTGCCGCACATCGAGATCCGCGCGCCCCTCACCGGCGATCCGGAATGGGACCGCGGCTCCGGCTCCGTCACCCGCGACCATGAGTTCAGGTAGTCGATCGGGCCGGCTCGCGGCGCTGACCGCCGTGACCGTCGCGCTGGGAGGATGTGCGCCGATGTCTTCGTCCGGGCAGAAACCCGACTCCCCGCTGTCCGACCGGCAGGCCATTGCCCAGGTCGTCGACGCGGCGAGGCAGATCGCGAAAGTGGCCGGCCTGCAGGATCCTTCGGGCGGTTTCAGCTGGGAGTCCTGCAACGACCAGGGCGAGCCGCCGTACCGCGGCCGCGTCGACATGACGTTCGCCGTGCCGCCCGGCGTCGACCACGACACCTACTTCGCGCGAATCGCCGCGACCATGGTGGCCGACGGCTGGGCGCCCGCCACGGGAACCGCCATCCACCGGGACGGTGTGCTGGCCCGGATCGGCGTGAGCCCCTTCACCGGCGCCGACGGGGCGGTTCAGCTCTTCGGCGAGTGCCGCAACATGACCGACCACCGCGCCGACAGCAACGGCTTCAGCATCAAAGACCGACTGCGGCAAGGGTGATCCGATGCCGGCCCGCCGGAACGGCCACGGCCGCACCCGTGGCGGTGTCGCCGATCCGCTACCTCGGTGCCGGGCGGCAACCGGTCCAACGTGATCGTGACCGGGTAGACGGTGAAGCGGTAACGGTAGCCGAGCCGGTCGAGCCGGAATACCTGCTGCAGGACCGAGGGGATCGGCACGAACTCGTCCAGCACGCCGTGGGCTATGACGAGGGGCAACCATCGGGCGTTGCGCAGCAGCGGCCGGGTTTCGCCCTCCCGCGCGCAGTGCGAGTCGGTGTTCGGGATCGGCCGCGATGTCCATTCCGGGCGGCAGCCGGACGCCGCACGTCGGGGGCCCGGCGAGCCCGACGGTCTGTGCGAACACGCTCGGGTTGGGCGGCACGATGCGTCCGGGCGGCATGGTGATCCGGGCGCCGCCCGCCCCGTGGTCGTCGTAGAGGAAATCGGTCCAGAACACCGCGCCCGCGACCATCCGTCCGGTGCCGCAGGTACGCGGGAAGTGCTCGCCGAACGGCCAGCCCTGCGGTGCGGGCAGCGCTGGTTCGGGCCGGCGGGCCGCATCCGGCACACCCTCCGGCATGCCGTCGACTACGACCGGCCAGACGGCGCGGCGCGCAGGCGCAACACCGTTGACGTCGAAAACGGAGCCGGGCAACCGGGTCACCCAGTCGATCGGCGGCCTCATGTTCATGTCGTTGTGGGGACTACCCGCCACGCCGGCCGATGTTCTCCCGACGTTGAGGATGAGTGAGAAAACGCCGGCGCCGCCCGGCATCGCGCATCGCACCCACGCAGCCGCCCCGATCTGCTTAGCTGGGCCCGGGGGGATAACACCGTCGATCACCCCGTGAAGGAGCCAGTCATGTTCCCCTCAGCACTCATCCGGCGCCGCGCCGTGGTCGGCGCGCTGACCGCCGGCGCGGTTTGCGGCACGCTGCTCGGTGCCACCGCGGGGACCGCTGCGGCCGATGCGACGCCCCGGCCGCCGAACTGCACGGCCGCCGACGTTGCCGGGGTCGCGGCCGGCGTCGCGGCGGCGCTATCGACCTACCTGTTCACCCACCCCGACGTGAACGAGTTCTACACCGGCCTTCAGGATCAGCCGAAAGGCCAGATCCGCGACGACGTGCACAACTACTTCGGCGCCAACCCGGAGGAGCAGACCGACCTCGAGAACATCTGGCAGCCGATGGTCGACATCAGGCAGCGCTGCAACTGGACGCCGCTGCTCGGTGCGGAGGGTGCGCAATGACGCCGCGGTATTGGGCCGCGGCGGGGATCGCCGTGTTTGCTCTGACCGCGATGCCCGAGGCGTGTGCCGCCATGCAGCCCTCCGGCGTGGCCCGTGCCGACGTCTGCGCGAGCGTCGGCAGGCGCATTTCGGTGAGCGGGTGCACCTAGAGACGGTCCCTGTCCTTGCTCGGCTGCACCCGTTTCGGCTCGCCCGGCATTTTCGGGGTGCCGTACCGCTAAGCGTTGTTCTGACCAGGAGAAACCAAGGCCGATTCGTGGCGTTGTGCGCGGTGTTATCGGGCGAATTCTCGCCCGATCCCTTCTGAGAGGAGCGCGACACAAATGCCCACCGTCAACGACAATGCGACTGCCACACCACCTGATAGCGAACGGGACACCGCTGGACCTGGCGTAACCGCGCCGCCGGACGCCACCGAGATCCATGACTGGTTGCAGCGCGGCGCGGGCCTGCCGACCCGGGCCTTCGACGGCACTGTCCGCGAGGCCGTGGGTTTCACGGTCCGGGTTGGTGGCCTGCAGCGCTCCAACGGCACCTGCAAGCGTTGGGTGACCGTCGAAGCCCCGGCCCGATTCGGCGTGCCGTTGCAGCCCGAAGCCGTGCGGCAGCTGGCCGCGGCCTTGACCGCGGCGGCTTACGAGATCGAGGCCCGCCCATGACCACACCCGACAACACCGCGACCACCTGGCGCGACCTGGCCGACCAGCTCACCGACCATGAGGTCGACGAGTTTCGAGACATGGAGCGTCGCCTTCCCGAGGGCGAAAAGGGCGCCGCTTTCCTGCTGAAATCGGCCAGGGACTGCATCGCTGATCGGTTGGTCGACGTCATGTATGCCGACGTCCCATTGCCCGCCGGTGCCCGTACCGATTCGGCGGGCTGGGGGAAAAATCTTCAGCGCGACGGCTACTCACGCTCGCTGGTGTGGCGAAGCTACGAAGGCGGGATGGCGGATCTGCGGCTGGCCGGCTCTGGGATCAGCGTCGACATCGACGGGCGCCAGCAGTGTGATGGCAGCTTCACCCGCGGCATCAGCTTGTGGGGCGTGGACGAGGGCGCCGGGTTGACCGCCGATCAGGCCCGCGCGGTGGCCGCGCTGCTGGTCGGGGCGGCCGACGAGCTGGACCGGCTGTCGTGAGCGCCCCAGCTACGTGGCAGCCCCTCATCGAGGATTACCTGCGCGCCCTGGCCGGCGCCGGACAGCGCCCGGCCACCCTCAGGCTTCGCCGCGAGCAACTCGAACTCATCGCCCGCGGGCTGCAGAGCGCGCCAGAGCAGGTCACCGCCGAGCGGCTGCTCGCGTGGTTCGGAAGCCGCTCATGGGCGCCGCCCACCCTCAAGTCGCACCGAGAAGCCATGGTCGGGTTCTTCAGATGGGCGGCGAAAACGGGGCGTGTGCCCGTCGATATCGGCGCCGAGCTGCCCCGGGTCCGGCTCCCCAAACCGCAGCCCAGACCGGCCCCGGATGCGGTGTGGAGCAGCGCCCTGGCCGGCGCCGGGTTACGGGAACGGCTGATGATCCGGCTGGCCGGGGAGGCCGGGTTGCGTCGCGCCGAGGTCGCCGCGGTGCACTCCGATGATCTGCTCGACGGGCCTTCCCTGCTGGTGCACGGCAAAGGCGGCAAAGACCGCGTGGTGCCGATCAGCGCCGACCTGGCGGCCGCGATCCGCGCTGCCGAGGGCTGGGTGTTCCCGTCCCGCAAAGGCGACGGGCATCTGAAGGCCCGGGAGGTGGGGCATCTGGTCACCGAGGCGCTGCCGTCAGGATGGACGATGCACACGTTGCGGCACCGCTTCGCGACGCGCGCGTACCGCGGCAGCCGCAATCTTCGGGCGGTGCAGCAGCTTCTCGGCCACGCCTCGGTGCTGACCACGGAGCGATACACCGCGGTCGACGACCACGAGGTTCGCGCCGCGGCGGCGTGCGCGTGGTGAGGAAGGCCAGGGAGCGGCAACAGGAAGGCGGCCGCCGCGGTGCGGAGGTCACCAATAGCGGCTTCATCCCCCGTGGAGGGGAAGCCGACGACCCGCCGCGAGACCGACGACATGCCGGGCTCGGAGACGACGGCCATCTGCTGCGTTCGCGGCCGTCCTGACCGAGGGTCTTGCGCTCGTCGTCAACTGCGTCATTTGGCGCAGTTGCGGAAACGTCGCGGCGTACGGTCGGCTCACTGCTGCCGATGGCGTCTGCGATGGCCCGGTTCGACATCCCCGCGCCGGCCAGCTCCGACACCACCTCCCGGCGCTGCGGGATCGGCAGCTTCAGGCCCCCCAACTCGCATTCGCACCCAGGCGAAATGACCTGTCCGGGACAGCTCGGACAGCAAGCTGTCGGTGCGCGTCTGGGCAAGGTTCGTCCCCGTGGGGACGAACCTTGCGGCGCGCCACCGTAGGGAAATCGCCTCACGCGGCATGAGCGGGCGCGGGGGGAAATCCCCCGCGCGCGGCATGAGTAGGCATCGTTCAAAAAGGGGCTCTCACCAGGGGGAATTCCCCCACGCGGCATGAGCAGGCACGAGGGATTTCCCACGCGGCATGAGCAGGCACGACCAGGTTTTTTGGATCCCGTGTAAAAAAAAGTTTGACTGCGCGCGGGTCGCGAGGGGGGGGTGGGGTCGAATTTTTTCGGGGGGGAGGGGTACCGGCCGGTCCGCGCCGGGGGCCTACCCATAAACCCTGGCTGCGGCGCCGGCCGGCACCTACCCGCGCGGGAAGCCGCCACGGAAAGCCGCGCGGGAAACCTGCTCTACCTCACGCGACGGGGAAGTCCTCGTCCTCATCAGGTGCGCTGAACTGGCGGATCTTGACCGCTTCGGCGATCACTTCGTTCGACCACCGATGGCCGGCGGCTTCGAGCGCCTTGCGAGCCGTCGGTCGCCCGGCCCTGGGGTCCACGCCAAGGCTTGAAAGCTGGGCGACGCAGTTGCCGATTTGGTCGCTGGACGGCAGGAGCGGCGCGTCGCCGCTGTCGAGCTCTTCCACCAATCCCTTGCGCAGGAAGTGGTCCCGCTGCTCGTCGTTGAGCCACGCCAACTGGCTGCCCTTGTAGGCGTGGTGCAGCTTGCCGGTCTGATCCTTGACGATGACCAGCGGAGCCACCACGCGGTACGCCGGGCGCCATTCTCCGCTCACGCCCATGGCTAAGGAGCTGGCCATCGTTCCGAGCATTTATCTCTCTCCTCAGTTCCCGGTGGGTCGATAGTTTCGATTTTCGCGCCACTGCTGCGAGTCCTCGTCGAACACGTAGGGCTGGTTGGGGGATGGCTGAAACCACTTGTCGCCCTGCGGAGGCGGCTGCGTGCCCGCGTAGAACCTGGGTCCAAGGCGACGCTGCATCGCGTCCGCCCGCTCCCGCTCGGTCAGTTCGGACGCCGGCTTGCCGCGCGAGACGCGCACGGGCGCCGGGATGGGCGGAATCACGAACGGATCGGGCACATGCTCGCCTGAGCTGCGCCCGAACCCGTCTGCGTTGCGCACGGCCTGCTGGTACGTCGTTGTCCCGTCGCTGGCTGTCACCGTTTTCGGGGAGGTGAAACCGAGGCGCCCGAGCACACGCCGATGTGTCGCTTCAACCTCGGCGTCGACGACGAGCTGCTCGGCTGGCCGTAGTCCCGGCGCCAACGACGCGATGACGGCACGGTTGTTCTCGCGATCCCGCTGAAGCGCGTCCGTCCAGAACTCGATGCGCGAGCGGGGGAACTTGCCGGCGTTCACCGCGGCCAGCACGATCCGCCGGTCCTCGGCGCGGGCCGCCTGCTCGGCCGCCGACACCCGCCGAGCCTCTTTCGCAGCCTCGATTTCGGCGAGCTGGTCAGCAAGTTCACGCTGCAGCGTCTCCTCATCCACATCGGCCGGAAGGCCAAGCAGGCGAACGACTTCAGCGCGCGGGACCACCACTTTCTCTGCCACTTCTAGGCTCCTCTCTGCTCGCTGAGCCGCGCTTTTAGCGCCTCGACCGACGCCGCGGTGACCAGCACCTGGCGCCCGAACTTGCGGCCATCGAGGTTGCCTTTTCGGCAGTGCCAGCGGACCGTATCGGCCGAAACGCCAAGCGCTGCTGCCGCTTCGGGAGGTTCCATGTATCGCTGCTCATGCTCGAAACCTACAAGCTCGTGCGGTCTCAAGCCGCCCTGCTCGCGTCGGCGCGAGTCGGCCACGAGTTCCTCGGCGATTGCGTGCTGGAACTCGACGAGACCTTCAGGCGGGCAGCCGTTGCGCTGGCGGGTGATCTCGGCGAGTTGGCCGAGCCAGTGCACGACGAGCCGCGCCGCGTCGGGGCTGATCGCGACGCTATCGATTCGTTGAACGGAAGCGGCGATCCGGGTGCGCTCGTCCGCGGTCCGGCGGCCGCTCACGACTGCGCCTCGCCTGCGGGGTCAGCGAGCTGCTCGCCGCACGCGAAGCAATGCGCGAGGCCGCACTCACAGACATCACGGGCGGGGTCGGTGGCGCTGCCGCAGATCGGGCAGCGTGCTGGAAGGCTCATGCGGTTGTTTCCTTCGGGGCCTGGTCGGTGTGGGCATTTGCGCGGCGATGACGCCGCCGGGTCGGTGCCGGCCGCGCAGCCGTGCGGTCCATGCGGCACACGCGTCCAAGGCCGGGCAGCGGCAGCACACGGCAGCGGCAGCCGCATGCCGGATCTCAGCGTCGTCAACGTCTTCGTCGCTGCGGCGGTCGTCAAAAAGGGCGTGGCGACCCCGGCAGCCGGCGTCGGATAGCTTCGGAGCGCCGGCCAGCACGGCGGTCAGCAGCCTGACGACGCCTTCTGGGTCCAGGCCGCGACCGTCGTCGTTGATCATCGCTCAAACCGCTGCCCAGTCAGGATGGCCACCAGATCGCCCAGGGTGCACGAAACCCATTGCTGATAGGGGTCGGCGACCCCGCGCCGCTTGTGGACCACCAGGCCGACGAGCGCGTCATCGTTGCCGGCTTCAATCTGGGCCTCGGCGACCCACTCGGGCAGCCGCATGGCGCTGGTGTCTTTACATTCAAGGACAACCCGCTGCCCACGGAGCCGGACTCCGCTGATGTCGCCGCGGTCCTTGGCACCGCTTCGGCTGCGGCGCTCGATGCGGTCGTCGTCGAGGGCCCGGGCGAGTGCGGCGGCGATGGCGGTCTCGAAGCGCGTTCCGGCTTGCCTGGCGCTGCGGCGTGATCTGGTCATCGAGCGTCCTTTCCGGGCTGGTTTTCGCGGCTGGTTTTCTTCTCATTTCTCACCTCCCCCCCTCTAAAGAGGGGGGAGGGGGTGAGAATTTTGAGCAAAGTGAGAATCCGGGCGAGAATCGGGTGAGAATTTCTCAAACGTTGGCATCGTGGCCCCCGTCCAAGGTCAGGTCGGCGCCATCCGAGGTCGGGCCGACATACGCGTACCGTGGCCGTGCCTCAGTGCCGACGTTCTGCAGCCAACCGGCCTTGACCAGCTCGTTTACCGACCGATACGCGCTCGGTGCGCTCGTGCCGTCGGAGACAGCCAGGTCCACGAGTTGCTTACGGGTCAGCCCCTCGACGCCGCAAGAATTCTCAGCGAGTTTCGCAACTTTTTCTCGCGCACCCGTGAGAAAACCGGTGCTTTTCTCACCGATCGAGTGAGAAAACGACCAGGGACTTTCGGCCGGCCTCGTCCACGCCAGGCATCAACTTTTCGGACACGACATGCGGCACCATGCGGTACTCGAACGTCTTATCGCTCGGCGCGTCCTTGTGCTTTTCGACTCTGACCGACACCTTCAACCCCTCGGCGGTCAGGCGCAGATCGCTCCACAGAGCGCCGTCCCAGGCCGTCGATCCGCGGGGGCTTGAACCGTTGCGCACCGAGTGGTGGATGCCCCAAACCGTGCAGTCGGCTGCGGCGCGGATGCGATCAGCCGCATCCACAGCTGCCCCCTGCTCGGTCGCGCTGTTCTCTTCGAGCCCCAACGTGCAGCGGGCGCGGGTGTCCAGCACGAGCAGCCCGGCGCCGACATCACGGGCCATTTCGACGGCCTGCCCGACGTGGACGATGTTGCCCAACTGCAACGGGACCGGCAGGATGTACAACCAGCCTTCCAGCCGTTGCGGGTCGACGCCGTGATATTCACACCAGGCGTAGATGCGGACGCGGAGACCGGAGGCACCTTCCGCGGCGACGTACACGACCTTTTGTCGGGCCGGGATGCGGTGGCCTTCCCAACTGTTGCAGCCAGCCGCCAGCGCGCAGGAAATACCCACAGAGACAAAGCTTTTGAAGCTGCCGGGCGCCCCGGATAGCTGCGCCAACGTGCCCTCGTACAACAACCCGTCGACGAGCGGCCTTACCGCTGGCAATCCTCCGAGGTCGGCTAGCGAGAGCAGCTGCGCCCGGAGGGTGGGCGCCGGCCGGGGCGCCTGGCGGTGGCCGTTGCGCTGCGGCGGTTCGTCTGGCGGCTCCCACGGTGGAACGTCCGCCCAGTCGAGGCCGGTTTCGAGGCCCGTCATGCTCTCACCCGCTTTGCCCACGGGTTCGCCGCGCGGAATTCGTCGCGGCGCTGGACTTCTCCGGCGACCTGCCGCCAGTCGGCCGCCGCGCTGACAGCCCGACTCGCCTCGGCGAGGGCGGCCTGCGCCGTTTCGACACGCAAGGCGTGGTGGACACCAAAAGCCGCCAAGGACAATAATTTTCGCGGATCTCCGTCAGCTAGCTCACACCAGCTCGGGGTGCCAGGCCAGGGAAGAGGCCCGCAATTCGCCTGGGCGAGCAAGGCCTGCATGAATTCGTGGGTCTCGTACCAAGAGACCTGCTGGGAGCCAGTCATCCGACATCGCCCCGCACCAGCCGCCTGACAATCTCAGGATCGTCAAGGGACGGCTCATCGGGCTCGCTGGCAGCTCGGTCATGGTGGCTCAGATGCCAGAGGTCGTCGTCGAGGTCGTTGACGACCTGCAGCAGATCATTAAGATTTTGCGTCACCAGTTCCTGACGGTTGCGGTCGAACCGATCATCAGCCGTCAGTCTGTGGATGCGCTCTGCCGCCTTCTTTAAGTCGTAGACCGCCCTCCGGAACTGGTCGGTGATCGGCTTCCTCCGCGGCTTCTGCGCCTGTGGCTGTGACGGTTTCGGTTCGTATCGCTTCCCGTCGATGCCGGTGATTTGCCTCGGTTGTGGGTACGCCTCGTTAGCCTTGGCGAAGTCATCGAGGTCAGCGGACGGGGACTCTTCCGGGCCGACGCACTCGTCGGTGGCGCACTTGCCGTCACATTCGGGCTCGGGTCCAGGTGTTGCATTTGCAACACGTCCCAGCTCGCGGCTAATGGTGCTGTAGTGGTCTCCGGTCGCGGATGCGATCGCCCGGATACTGAGCCCTGATTCGCGCAGCGATGCAACAACCTCGGCGCGCTCCTCGCGCGGTAACCGCAACCGTGTGGCCCCGAATTCGCGGGTGCAATAGTCGTCCCACGACGTGTAGCCCAGGGCGTTCCAGGCGCGCTGCTCGTACGCCTGCTTGACGAGTTCCCAGACGGCTTCGACGCCGACCTTGATCCGATCCGTGAGTACGCGGGCAGCATTCGCGCTGAGCGCTGTTGAGGTGGCATTTCCGGTAGCATTCAGGTTATCGGCGCTGTCGTGGGTGCTGAGCTTGGTCGAGGGCCGGTCCTGGTGGTGCGGGGCGCCGGCCTCGACTTCTTTTGGTGGGCCGGTCACGATCCACCACCCGCCCGGCGGCGCCGCGCCTGGGCGCTCTTGAGTGCCAACCGCTTGAAGTGAGCGCGGCGCAGTGATTCGGCGCGCTTCGCGCGCTCGGCCGGCGGCAGCGTGCCGTCGGGGTCGACCTGATGCGCGAACTTTTCGAGCATTGCCTTGCGGGCGTTAGCCGTTCGGGCGGATCTGTCAGGCGTGCGAGCCCAGGATTCATGGGCAGCGATTTGGGAACGCAGCGAGCGCTCCGCGGGGGTGAGCGGCATTGTCTACCTCTGGACATGAGGAGGCGGGCGCTCCGTAAGGAGTGCCCAGACAAGGCCACCACCGTTTTGGTGAAGTGCCCCGGGTCAAATTACTGCCCGGACAGGCTGGCTAGGAAGCCGGCTATTCGAGCCTAGCACAACGTCTCACGATCTCTTTGTACAGTGCCGCCCTGGCGTGTTGCTGCGCTTCCCGATTCAGCTGGGTCCACTTGATTATCCGCGAACCCAGCTGGGATACAACAACTTTAAGGTCATCCACGCGGATGGAACGGCGCTTGGCCTCCCGTGCGGCGTCTAAAATGACCGCCAGGAGAAAGATCGGCACGTCGACGCCCTCGGCCAGGTGCCACGCCTCCCGGTTCAGGGCGAGCCGCCCATGATCCCGCGACAGGGTGGCTCCGATCACCTTGTTCGCGTATGTCGGATCTCCGCTGTCGAAGCGCTCGTTGAGGTACGCCGTGTCGAGCGTCCACCGCCCAGAAGTGGATTCCCAGAGGAATGTCCTCAGGCGGACCGGCCTGCCGGTGCGCGTTGCCGTTCCGGTAACGGTGATCCGATAATCGCGGCTGGCCGCCGTCCCCATCGCCCGGCGGATCTGATCGGCTCTCGTGCGGGGCTGTTGGTTCACACTCGGTCTCCTCGCCGCAGCCGTCGCGCCGCTTCTCGCGCACGATGATCGGCCGCGCTGGCGCCGTACCGCTCAAGCATGGTGTCAGAGCGCCAGCCCATAAGCCGCTTGAGGTCGCGTTCCTGACCGCCGGCGAGTAGGAAGTCGTGAGCGTTGGTGTGCCGGAACCGATGCGGATGGATCTTGGCGGGATCGAGGCCGGCCATGTCGGCTCGGATCTTCAGCCGCTCGCGTACGCCGTCGGGTGTGAAGCGGCCGCGTTCGCCGAGGAACAGCGCGGAACTCGAGGCGTGTCGGTGGCCGCGGCGCGCGCGGATATAGCGGTCGAGGGCTTGTCCGGTGCGGGCTCCGAAGTAGGCCGGCCGCACCCGTGACCCCTTCCCGGTGACCGTCACCGATTCGCCATCGAGGTCCAGATGATCGAGGTCTATCCCGGTCACCTCTGACACCCGTAGTCCGCAGTCGATCAGCAGCCGGATCACGGCCTCGTCGCGGCGGTCGACGAACCTCGTACCTTTGCATGCCCTTATGAGCGCGGCCAGCTCGTCGTCGGTGAGGACCGGGACGGGCGGGGGCTCGGGCTTGTCGATGACGATGCCGGCCAGCGGGTCCGCGTCGATGATGCCCTCGGCCAGCAGCCAGTTGGCGAAGCGGCGTAACCCGCGCCACCGGGTGCGGATGGTCCCGGCCGCGAGGCCGCGACCCCGCAGGAAGTCCAGCCACCGCAGAACGGTTTCGCGATCCAGCGCGGACACGTCGGCGGCCTGGCCGCGCTGGGCGAGCCATTGGCTGAAGTAGGTGATGCTCTGCCCGTACAGGACCAGCGTGCGGTCGGACTTGCCCTCGACGCGCAACGAACGGTTGAAGCTGCCGCGCAGCGATTCGAGGGACTCCGACACGGTATCTAGGTTATCGGGCGAGATAGCGTTATGCTAGTCAACGCACGACATCACTTTCGCCAGTTTTTCCTAGTCAGATCAGTGTTTCGGGATGGCTGCACCCGTTTCGGCTCGCCCGGCATTTTCGGGTAGTTCGGCGGATACGGCAGGTCGCCCAGGCCGCGCTCGTCGTCGGCCGCGGCCAGTTCGAGTAGCGGGGCGAGCGACTGGGCCACGTCGTCCATGCCCGCCCACGGGTCCGCGCGGCTGAGCACCAGGCCGGGCACGGTCGCAATGGTGTAGTCGTCGGGTTCGGCGCGGGCGAGCTCGTCCCAGGTCAGCGGCATCGAAACGGTGGCGATCGGCGTGGGCCGCAGCGAGTAGGCCGACGCCATGGTGCGATCGCGGGCGTTCTGGTTGAAGTCGACGAAGACGCGCTCACCGCGCTGCTCCTTCCACCAGGCGGTGGTGACCGCGTCGGGCGCACGGCGCTCGACTTCGCGGGCCAGCGCGATGCCCGCCCGTCGCACCTCGACGAAGTCCCAGTCGGTGGCGATGCGCACGAACACGTGGATGCCCCGCCCGCCGGACGTCTTCGGGTAGCCGAGGAGCCCGAGCTCGGCCAGCAGGGGCCGCAGCACGTCGACGGCGACCACGCGGGCCTGCGCGAAGCCGACGCCGGGCTGCGGATCCAGGTCGACGCGCAGTTCGTCGGGGTGGTCGGTGTCGGGACAGCGCACCTGCCAGGGGTGCAGCGTGATCGTTCCCATCTGCGCAGCCCACACGATCGCCGCGGGATGGGTGACCCGCAGCGCGTCCGCCGTGCGGCCCGAGGGGAACGTCACCCGGCAGGTCTGCAGGTAGTCGGGGTGGTGGGCGGGCACCCGCTTCTGGTAGATCTCCTCGCCGTCGATGCCGTCGGGGAACCGCTGCAGGTGCGTGGGCCGGTCGCGCAGCGCGTCGAGCATCGGGCCGCCGGCCATGGCGCGGTAGTACTCGACGACCCGGCGTTTGGTCCCCTGGGACCCCAGCTCGGGAAAATACACCTTGTCCGGGCTCGTCAGCCGCACGGCGATGCCGTCGACGTCGAGCTCCTCCGCTGCAGCAGCCATATCCTCAGGCTATGGGCCTACCCGTGCTGCCGCCGGTTTCGCCGATGCTGGCCAAGCCGGTCCAAACGATCCCCCCGGATGCGTCCTACGAGCCCAAGTGGGACGGGTTCAGGTCGATCTGCTTCCGCGACGGCGACCAGGTGGAGCTGGGCAGCCGCAACGAGCGGCCGATGACCCGCTACTTCCCCGAGCTGGTCGCGGCGGTCGCCGCGGAACTGCCGCGGCGCTGCGTGATCGACGGGGAGATCGTCGTCGCCACCGACCACGGCCTGGATTTCGAGGCCCTGCAACAGCGCATCCACCCGGCCGATTCGCGGGTGCGGATGCTGGCCGCCAAGACGCCGGCGTCCTTCATCGCGTTCGACCTGCTCGCCCTCGGCGACGACGACTACACGCGGCGCCCGTTCAGCGAGCGGCGCGCCGCCCTGGCCGGCGCGCTGGGCTCCGGCCCGTCGTTTCACGTCACCCCGGCGACGACGGACATCGACACCGCGCGGCGCTGGTTCGACGAGTTCGAGGGCGCCGGCCTCGACGGCGTCATCGCCAAACCGCTGACGCTGACCTATCAGCCGGGCAAGCGGGTCATGTTCAAGATCAAGCACGAGCGGACCGCCGACTGCGTGGTCGCCGGCTATCGGGTGCACAAGTCCGGCGATGACGCGGTCGGGTCGCTGCTTCTCGGGCTCTATGACGAGGGCGGGCGGCTCGCGTCGGTCGGCGTCATCGGCGCTTTCCCGATGGCGAAGCGGCGGCAGCTGTTCGTCGAGCTGCAGCCGCTGGTCACCGGCTTCGACGACCACCCGTGGAACTGGGCCGCCCACGAGGCCGGCGAACGCACCCCCCGCAAGAACGAGCACTCCCGCTGGAACGCCGGCAAGGACCTGTCGTTCGTCCCGCTGCGGCCCGAGCGGGTGGTCGAGGTCCGCTACGACCACCTGGAGGGACGGCGGTTCCGCCACACCGCCCAGTTCAACCGGTGGCGCCCCGACCGCGACCCGCGTTCGTGCACCTACGGGCAACTCGAACAGCCGCTCGCCTTTCAGCTCGGCGACATTGTGCCCGGCCTCGGCGACAACCACTAGCTTCTGCAATATCGTCGACGTTCACACGACCGAAGGAGGCCACTCATGAGACGTTCCATAGCCATCACGCTGTCGGGCGTGGCGATCGCGGTGGCGGCATGCTCGGGAAAGACCGGCACGGCCAACCGGTCGGCCACCTCGAGCCCCCCGGTGTTCAGCACCAGCCCGACTTCCACGGCGCCTGTCGATCCGGTCGCCCACGTCGGCGCCACCCTCAATCTGACCGGAGACAGAGGGCCGTTGGCCGTCACCCTCACCAAGATCATCAACCCGGCGACGGGGACGTCCGGACCGCCGACCGACGACAAGGGCAACCCGAGAGGCACCTACGTCGCCGCGATGCTGACCGTCCACAACACCAGCACCTCGGCGCGCAAGGACGACGCGAACAACGACGCGGTGCTCGTCGGGTCGAACAACCAGGACTACTCGACGGCCCTGGGCAGCGTAACCGAATGTACGAACTTCGACGAGGGCGAGTACGAACTCCGGGCGGGAGAGTCGGTCAGCGGGTGCGTCGTGTTCGTCATGCCCCCGGGCGTGACGCCGGCCAAGTTCCAGTACACACCGTCCTCGGGCTTCGCCAACAGCTTCGGGGAATGGCTCATCCCCTGAACGCGCTCGCGGCGAGTCAGACCGCGACCGCCAGGTGCGACAACCCGCGCACGGTGACGTTGCTCTTGTACCGCGGCTCGTCGTCCGGGCGCCACCGCGGGAACCGCGCCGTCAACACCGAGAGGGCCACACCGGCTTCCAGCCGCGCCAGCGGCGCCCCCAGGCAGTAATGCACCCCGCGACCGAACCCAGGTCGCGCAGCGCCCCTCGGTCCGGGTCGAACACGTCGGGGCAGTCGAACTCGGCGGGATCGCGGTGGGCCGCGGCCACCAGCAGCATCAGAACGTCGCCCGCGGGCACCTCTATGCCACCGATGTCCATGTCCGCCAAGGCGATTCGTCCGATCATCTACACGGGCGGGTCATAGCGCAGGGTTTCCCCGATCACCGCGGAGCGCGGGCGGCGTCGGCGGCCAGCGCCGCCCACTGCCGCGGTTCGCGCAGCATCTCCAGGATCACGTTGCCGATCAAGTTCACCGTCGTCTCGTGACCGGCACCCCGAGCAGCCGACAGCTGACGGACACTGGCAGCGGATAGGCGAAGTCCTCGACGACGTCGAACCGGCCCCGCTCGGCGATCCGGTCGAGCAGATCGTCCACCAGCGCGCCGTGTCGGGTTGCAGCGCCTGCCCACCTTTGGGCGCGAACGCCTTACTGACCAGTTTGCGCAGCCTGGTGTGGTCGGGGGAATCGAGGAACAGGAACTCCCGGAGGGACCGGGGGTGGCAGCCGCACGGGTCCGTGCTCGAGGAACCGCGCACACCCGGTACGGGTCGGCACGGTTGGCCTGGTCCAGCAGCTGCAGCAGCAGGTCCCGGGACTCGGGGCGCTCAACGGCGCAGGAACTCCACGATGTGACGCGCCAGCTCCTCGCCGGCGTCCTCCTGCAGGAAGTGCCCGGCGCCGCGGATGACCGGGTGCTCGATGCCCTGCGCGCCGCGCATCTCGCGCCGGAACACCTCGCCCATCGGCCCGGTGATCGGATCGGCATCGCTGAACGCGACCAGCATGGGCGTCGGGCTCACCGTCAGCTTCGACCACGCCGCCTTGTTGGCCGCCGCCGCGGGGTCGTCCGGCGAGACCGGCACCAGGCCGGGCATGGCGCGCGGCCCGGCGCAGTGCTCGTCGCCGGGGAACGGCGCGTCGTAGCCCGCCAGCACCTCCTCGCTCACCTGCTGCGCCGAGGCGCCCTGCACGAACAGGCTGACCTTCAGGTTCGGCATCGTCTGGATCGCCTCGCGGAACTGCCACCACACCTTGGCCATCGGCTGCTCGCCGTTGGGCAGCCCGGTGTTGGCCACGACCAGCCGGGCGAACCGCTCGGGGTGCTCGGCGGCCAGCCGCAGCCCGATCAGCCCGCCCCAGTCCTGGCCGACCAGGGTCACCTCGCGCAGGTCGAGGACGTCGAAGACCAGCGCGCGCATCCACTCCACGTGGCGCGCGTAGGTGTGGTCCTCGATGCGGGTCGGCTTGTCGGAGCGACCGAACCCGACCAGGTCGGGGCAGATGACGCGGTGCCCCGCCTCGGCCAGGATCGGGATCATCTTGCGGTACAGGTAGGACCAGGTCGGCTCGCCGTGCAGCATCAGCACCGGGTCGGCGTCCTGCGGACCGTCCTCGACCCAGGCCACCCGCAGGCTGCCGCCCTCGCCGTCGGGCACCTCGCCATAGCTTGGCGCGTACGGGAAGTCGGGTACGTTGTCGAACCGTTCGTCGGGTGTGCGCAGAGTCTGCATGTCACGTTCCTTCCTGTAGCCCCGCCAACGCCGGATGCGCCATCAACCGGTCGAGAAACTCGCGCTGCCCCTTCAACAGCTTGGTGCGCGCCTCCGCCACGGTAAACCAGCCGACCCGGTCGACCTCGGGGACGTCCAGCAGCGTGCCCGACCCCTTCGGCCACTCCAGCTCGAAGGTGTTGCTGCGCGCGTCGGTGACGTCGAGGTCGCCTTGCACGGCGAAGACGCTGACCACCTTGCCGCCGGGTTGCCGGATCCGGCCCAGGTCGGCGCGCGGCCCGTCCGGCACCTGCAGCCCGAGCTCCTCGGAGAACTCGCGCCGGGCCGCCGCCCACGGGTCCTCCCCCTCGGAGTGCTCGCCTTTCGGGACCGACCAGACCCCGGCGTCCTTGCGCGCCCAGAACGGGCCGCCGGGGTGGGCTATCAGGACCTCGACGACGCCGTCGCGCACGCGGTACAGGAGCACACCGGCACTGAGCCTGGGCACGACCCCTCAGGCCCCGACCGCGCGTTCGAGGTCTTTGAGCGAGGTTTCCAGGTGCGCGAGCAGCCGCTGCAGGTGCGGCACGCTGCGCCGGCATCCCACCAGACCGAAGTCCATCGTGTCGGCGTTGTTCACCAGGGTGATGTTGAGCGCCTGCCCGTCCAGCACGATGGACATCGGGTAGTTTCCGTCGAGCCGGGCGCCTCCGTAATACATCGGCTGGGTGGGCCCGGGCACGTTCGAGACGACGATGTTGAACGGCGGCGCCGTCGAGGACACCCAGCCCGGGACCGCGGCCAGGCTCAGCGCCGCCATGTTCGCGGCCGACAGCGCCAGCGCCTGCAGGCGCGGCAGCTGGGAGAACACCTTCTTGTTGTCGCGCATCGACTCGGTGACGGTCTGCAGCCGCCGGGCCGGGTCGTCGGTGTCGGTGGCGAGGTTACAGAGGATGGCCCCGACGAGGTTGCCGCCGGCGTCGGCCTCGTCCTCGCGGCGCAGGCTCACCGGCACCATCGCCAGCAGCGAGGTGTCCGGCAGCGCGTCGTGCTCGAGCAGGTAGTAGCGCAGCGCGCCCGAGCACATCGCCAGCACGACGTCGTTGACGGTCACCCCGGCGGCCTTCTTGACGGCTTTGATGCGGTCCAGCGACCACGACTGCGCGGCGCACCGGCGGGCACCGCCGATCTTGACGTTCAGCATCGTGCGCGGCGCGCCGAACGGCAACGTCAGCTGCTGCTCGAGCAGCGCCGCGCGGGCCAGCGTCACCGTCGAGGGGGCAAGGGCGGCAACGGATCCCGCGGCACGCATCAGCGAACGCACGGGCGACGCCGGGCTCGACCCCCGCTTGGGTTTGGGCAGGGTCCACGGCGCCCGGATCTCGCGGTCGCCGGGGTTGTCCGACAACGCGCGCTGCATCAGCTTCAGCGCCGAGACACCGTCGATCAACGCATGATGCATCTTCGTGTAGACCGCGAATCGGCCGTCTTTGAGCCCCTCGATGACGTGCACCTCCCACAGCGGGCGGTGCCGGTCGAGCAGGCTGCTGTGCCAACGCGAGGTCAGCTCGAGCAGCTCACGGACCCGCCCGGGGGACGGCAGCGCCGAGCGGCGGACGTGGTAGTCGAGGTCGAGATCGTTGTCGTACGCCCAGGCCAGGCTCGCCACACCACCCCAGAACGTGGCCGGGCGCTTGAGGAAGGTGGGCTGGACATCCCGCTGGGCGACCAGGCTGTCGTAGAACCCGCGCACGTAGCCGCGACCGGCCCCCTCCGGCGGCTCGTAGAGCTGCAGCCCACCGACATGCATGGGGTGCTCGCGCGATTCGCCCAGCAGGAAGATCGCGTCGGTGGGCATCATCAGTTCCATCATCCAATTAGACGCCAACCGAAGCCGTTCCGATGCGCGAACTCCGCGACTTCGCGGCGAACCCCTCACATACGGCACCGACGGGCCGGTATGGGCGAGGCGCACCGCGTGGGCGACCTTCATCCGGTCCGGCACAGCGAGGAGCTTCTTCGCCTCCTGCTCGACGGCAGGCACGCCTGAGGCCGAAAGTGCTTGAAAACCAAGCCCGCACGAATTCGCCATCAGCCACATGTTCTGCAGGACGCACCCCAGACTCATCATCCCGATGGCGTCGCCCTCGGAGCCGGGCGCGCGCATGGTGGCGTCGTACAGCACGAACAGCACCCCGGCCCTGCCCCCACCGGACAACCCGTTTCCCCTGAGGCGTCGCGGTGGCACCATGTGCTTGTGACGACTCCGCTGTCCTGGGATGTGGTGTGCATCGACAAGCCCGGCGACGTCAACGTCGTGATCGGCCAGGCGCACTTCATCAAGACGGTCGAGGATCTGCACGAGGCCCTGGCCGGGGTGAGCTCCTCGTTGCGGTTCGGGCTGGCGTTCTGCGAGGCCTCCGGGTCCCGGCTGGTGCGGCGCAGCGGCAACGACGCCGAATTGGTCGAACTCGCGGGCCGCACCGCGCTGGCCGTCGGGGCCGGGCACAGCTTCGTGATCTTCTTGCGGGACGGCTTTCCGGTCAACGTCCTCAACCCGGTGAAGGCGGTGCCGGAGGTGTGCGGAATCTACTGCGCCACAGCCAATGCGGTCGACGTGATCGTCGCGGTCACGCCCCGCGGCCGCGGCATCGCCGGGGTGGTCGACGGGCAGACCCCCGTCGGGGTGGAGACAGAGGGTGACGTGGCCGAGCGGCACGCCTTGCTGCGCGCCATCGGTTACAAACTCTGAGCTTTCAGTGCTTGCCGTACAGCGCGTCGATCTCGGCCGCGAACCGGGCGGCGACGACGTTGCGCTTCACCTTCAGCGTCGGGGTCAGCTCGCCGGTGAGCACGGTGAAGTCGACCGGCAGGATGCGGAACTTCCGGATCGATTCCGCATGGGAGACACTCTGGTTGGCCGCGGCGACCGCCTGGTCGATCTCGGCCACCAGCGCGGGGTCGTCGATCAGGTCGGCCACCGAGGCGGTGGCCGACCTGCCGTGGTGCTGCTTCCACACCTCGAATCCCTCGGGGTCGACCGCGATGAGCGCGGCCACGTAGGGCCTGTCGTCGCCCACCACCATCGCCTGGCTGACCAGCGGGTGAGCCCGCAACTGATCCTCGAGCACCGCCGGTGCGACGTTCTTGCCGCCCGCGGTCACGATGATCTCCTTCTTGCGGCCGACGATCGACAGGAAGCCGTCGTCGTCCACCGAGCCGAGGTCGCCGGTGTGGAACCAGCCGTTGACGATGGCCTCGCCGGTCGCCTTCTCGTTGTGCCAGTAACCGCCGAACACCACGCCGCCGCACACCAGCACCTCGCCGTCGTTGGCGATCGCCATGCTGTTGCCCGGCAACAGCTTCCCCACCGTGCCGACCCGCTCCTCGCCGATCCGATTGATGGTGATCGCAGCGCTGGTCTCGGTCAGGCCGTAGCCCTCGTAGACCGTCAGCCCGACGCCGCGGTAGAAGTGGCACAGCCGCGTGCCCAGCGGGGCACCGCCGGAGAACGCGGCGTGGCAGTTCCCGCCCAGGGCGGCGCGCAGCTTGCCGTAGACCAGCCGGTCGAACAGCGCGTGCGCGGCCTGTAGCAGCAGACCCGGTCCGCCGGTGTCCTGGGCGGCGCTCCACTCGATGGCCGTGCGGGCCGCGAGCGCGAAGATCCTGGCCCTTCCGGCGTCCTGGGCATTCAATTCGGCGGTGTTGTAGACCTTTTCGAAAACCCGCGGCACCGACACCACGACCGTGGGCTTGAAGACGGCGAGGGTGGCCACCAGGTTCTTGATGTCGCCGGTGTAGCCGATGGTGACCTTGTTGGCGAATGCCGACATCGACAGCGACCGCGCCAGCACGTGGGCCAGCGGCAGGAAGACCAGCAGCCGCTCCCCCTTGCGCAGCAGTGTCGGGAAACACTCTCCGGCGCCGCGTATCTCGTACAGCAGGTTCGAGTGTGTCAGCCGGCAGCCCTTCGGACGGCCCGTCGTGCCCGAGGTGTAGATGAGCGTCGCCGCGTCGGCGGCCCGCAGCCCCGCCAACCGCTCGTCGAGTTGCCCGGCGTCCACCGACTTCCCGGCCTCGGCCAGGTCGTCGAGCGCCCGGGGGCCTTGGCATTCGAGGCGCAGGATCGTGCGCAGGCTCGGCAACTCATCGCTCAGTTCCTCGACCAGCTGCCCGTGCGCGGCCGTCTCGGCGATCACCATGACCGCCCCGGAGTCCTCCAGCACCCAGCGCACCTGCTCGGGCGAAGAGGTGTCGTAGATCGGGACGGTGACCGCGCCGACCGACAGAATCGCGTAGTCCAGGATCACCCACTCGTAGCGGGTCGCCGACAAAATCGCCACCCGGTCACCGGCATTGACCCCGGCGGCGATCAGGCCGAGCGCGGTCTCACGGATCTGCCGGGCGGCCTGGGCGCAGGTGACGTCCGTCCAGGCGCCGTCGACGAGGCGCTGGAAGATCACATGATCGGGATCGTCGCGCTCGTGGGAGTACACGCTGGCGACGACGTTGTCGTTCTCGCCGACGGCGAAGCTCGCCGGGAGGCTGAATTCGCGCATGCACCACGCTAGCCGCGCCGGGTGACGCCTTCCTAGTGGCCGAAAGTCCCGGCGTACAGGGTCGATCGGCGCGCGCCTTTCAGTCCGACATCGGCCACGCGATATGGCGATCAGGTCGCCGTGCTCCGGGCCGGCGGCCCGATGTGCGTGCACCTTGGCGTACTCCGGGGTGGTCACCATGTCGATGAAGACCTGCGGCGTGGGGTACTCGACCACTCTCACCCGCGGCCGGGCGGATCATCGTTGACAGTCACTGCCAGCTGGTCATACTGTGCCAGTTCATGCTCGGGCCTGTAAAGGCCGGTGACGGCGTGTCCGGGCGTTCGATTCGGGAGGTCGTTAGATGGGTGAGCCGTCCAAGCTTCGCGTGATCCAGTGGGCGACAGGGGGGGTCGGGAAGGCCGCCATCGCCTGCGTGCTCAACCACCCGCAACTCGAACTTGCGGGATGCTGGGTGCACTCCGCGGACAAGAACGGCCGCGACGTCGGCGAGATCCTGGGCACCGGCCCGCTCGGCGTCACCGCCACCACCAGCGTCGAGGAGGTGCTGGCCACCGACGCCGACTGCGTGATGTACAGCCCGCTGATCCCCGCCGACGAAGAGGTCATCGCGATCCTGCGGTCGGGCAAGAACGTCGTCACCCCCGTCGGCTGGGTGTACCCCGACGCAACGAACCCCCGCGTCAAGGCCATCGCCGACGCCGCGCTCGAGGCCGGGGTGACCCTGCACGGGTCCGGCATCCACCCCGGCGGCATCACCGAGCGCTTCCCGCTCATGGTGTCCTCGCTGTCGTCGGCCGTCACGCACGTGCGCGCCGAGGAGTTCTCCGACATCCGCACCTACAACGCCCCCGACGTGGTGCGCCACATCATGGGCTTCGGCGGTACCCCCGAGGAGGCGGTGCAGGGACCGATGGCCGGGCTGCTCGAAGCGGGCTTCAAGATGTCGGTGCGAATGGTGGCCGACCACATGGGCTTTCGGATCGATCCGGACATCAGGACCATCCAGGAGATCGCCGTGGCCACCGCCGACATCGACTACGACCCCTTCCCGATCACCCCGGGGTCCGTCGCCGCGCGCCGGTTCCGCTGGGAGGCGCTGGTCGACGGGGAGCCGGTCATCACGGCGGCGGTCAACTGGCTGATGGGCGAAGAGAACCTGGAACCGAACTGGAACTTCGGCGGCCGCGGCGAACGCTTCGAGGTCGAGATCACCGGCGACCCCACGGTGAGCCTGACGTTCAAGGGGCTGCAGCCGGAAACCATCGCCGAAGGGCTGCAGAAGAATCCGGGCGTGGTGGCCACGGCCAACCACTGCGTCAACGCCATCCCCGACGTGTGCGCGGCCGGCCCCGGCATCAAGACCTACCTGGACCTGCCGCTGCTCGCCGGGCGCCCGGCCCCACACCTGGCGCGGTGACCCGGTGCGACTCGACGACGTCTCGTTCTGTCACCTCGTCGGGGTGACGGACATGGACCGCGCGCTGGCGTTCTACCGCGGCGTGCGGCTGCGGCTGGGACCCGAGCGATGACCTACTCCCACCCCGACTCGATGCGCGGCCACGTCGCGATCGTCACCGGCGCCGCCCAGGGCGTGGGCAAGGGCATCGCCGCGGCGCTGCTGGAACGCGGCGCTGCGGTGTTCCTGGTCGACGTCCAGGCCGCGCGGCTGGCGGCCACCACCGCCGAACTCGCCCGGGCCGGCCGGGTCGAGCAGCTGGTCGCCGATCTGCGCGACCCCGACAGCGCGCCGCGGATCGTGGCAGCCGCGGTCGAGGCGTTCGGAACGGTGCACGGCCTGGTCAACAACGCCATCGCCACCAACGAGCCCAAGCGGTTCGTGGACATCACCCTCGAGGATCTGGCGCTCGGTCACGACGTGGGCCCGCGGGCGAGCTTTCTGCTCATGCAGGCGGTGCACCCGGTGATGGTCGAGGCGGGCGGCGGGTCGATCGTGAACCTCGGCTCCGGCACGGGCACCGGCGGCGACGTCAAGTGGGGTGGTTACGCCGCCGCCAAGGAGGCCATCCGCGGTATGTCGAAGGTCGCGGCCCTGGAGTGGGGGCGCGACAACATCCGGGTCAACGTCATCTGCCCGTTCGCCGAGTCCGACGGGGTCAAGCTGTGGAAGGAGTTCGCCCCCGACGACTATGCGAAGGCGCTGCGGCGCGTCCCGATGCGGCGCATCGGCGACGTGCGCACCGACGTCGGCGCGCTGGTCGCCTTCCTGCTCGGCACCGACGCGTCGTTCATCACCGCGCAGACCATCCACGTCGACGGCGGGATCGGCTGCTTCCGGTGACGGAGTCGCTGCGCGACCGGCAGCGCGCCCAGATCCGGGCCGACATCCGGCGGGCGGCGTTCCGGTTGTTCGTCGAACGCGGCTACGACGCGGTGACGACCGAGGAAATCGCCACGGCGGCGGGCGTTTCGGTGCGCACGCTGTTCCGGCACGTGTCCGCCAAGGAGGATCTGCTGCTGGCGCCGGTCCGGCACGGCGGCGCCGCGATCCTCAACCTGCTCGAGCAGCGGCCCGCGGCCGAACCACCCGACGTCGCGCTGAGCAACGCGATCATCACCCGCACGCGCTCGTTCGACCGCGACGACTGCGCGGAGTGGCGAGCGGCGCTGCTGGTGGCCCCCGGCCTGCTCGGCAAGGTCAGCATCCACCAGCCGGCCGACAAGGAGCGCGCGGTCAGGCTGACCGCCGAGCGGATGGGCGTCGACCCCGACACCGACATCCGCCCGGGCCTGTTGGTCCACCTCGCCTTCGCGGCCGCCGATTTCGCCTTCCAGACCTGGGTCCGCCACGCGGGCAAGCCGCTGGACCGCTACGTCACCGAGGCGCTCGACGCGGTCACGGGGCCGCACTGGAGACGGGCCGGATAGCGGTCTCGGCGGCGTAACCGTCCCATCACACGCCGCACGCGGTCGCCGCCGCGGCGGCCGGGCTTGAGTATTTTCGTAGGGTGGTGACAGGACCGGCACCGGCACGAGCCCCGGCGGACGTTCCGGCTCAGTACCTGCTGTCGTCCGCCGCGCCGAGCCCGCGCACGCTCATCGACATCGTCTATGCGACCGCCGCGCGTTTCCCGGACGCGCCCGCCATCGACGACGGCACCGTGCAGCTCACCTACGGCGAGCTGATCGGCGACATGGAGGCCAGCGTCGAGTGGCTGGCCGCTCGGGGCATCGGCCGCGGCGACCGGATCGGCATCCGCATGCCCTCGGGCAGCTACGCGCTGTACGTGGCGATCCTGGCGACGCTGGCCACCGGGGCGGCGTACGTGCCGGTCGACGCCGACGACCCCGACGAGCGGGCGGAGCTGGTGTTCGGTGCGGCCGACGTGGTCGCGGTGATCACCGAGGCGGGCCTGCTGCGGGGCCCCGGGGCGTCGCGCGGCTGGCGCGCGACGGCGCCCATGACCCGCGACGACGCGTGGATCATCTTCACCTCCGGATCGACCGGCACCCCGAAGGGCGTGGCAGTCACGCACCGCAGCGCCGCCGCGTTCGTCGACGCCGAGGCGCAGCTGTTCCTGCAGGACAGCCCGATCGGGCCCGGCGACCGGGTGCTGGGCGGGCTGTCGGTGGCCTTCGACGCGTCGTGCGAGGAGATGTGGCTGGCCTGGCGGCACGGCGCCTGCCTGGTCCCCGCGCCGCGCTCGCTGGTGCGCAGCGGGATGGACCTGGGTCCGTGGCTGGTCACCCGCGACGTGACCGTGGTCTCCACGGTGCCGGCGCTGGCCGCGCTGTGGCCCGCCGAGGCGCTGGAGGCGGTGCGGCTGCTGATCTTCGGCGGCGAGGCCTGTCCCGCGGAGCTGGCCGAGCGCCTCGCCGTCGACGGACGGGAGGTGTGGAACACCTACGGCCCCACCGAGGCGACGGTGGTCGCCTGCGCGGCCAGGCTCGACGGGGGCGGGCCGATCAGCATCGGGCTGCCGTTGCCCGGATGGGACCTGGCCGTCGTCGACGCCGACGGCTGCCCGGTCGGCTACGGCGAGGTCGGCGAGCTGGTGATCGGCGGGGTGGGCCTGGCCCGCTACCTCGACGAGGACAAAGACGCCGAGAAGTACGCCCCCCTGCCCACGCTGGGCTGGGGGCGCGCCTACCGCAGCGGTGACCTGGTGCGGCTGGAACCCGACGGGCTGTATTTCTGCGGGCGCGGCGACGACCAGGTCAAGGTCGGGGGCCGCCGCATCGAGCTGGGCGAGGTCGACGCCGCGCTGGTCGGCCTGCCGGGGGTCGGCGGCGCGGCGGCGGCGGTCCGCCACACCGCGACGGGAACGCCGGTGCTGGTCGGCTACCTCGTCAGCGCCGATCCGGCGTTCGACCTGCACGAGGCGCGCCTGCGGCTGGCCGAACGGCTGCCCGCCGCGCTGGTGCCCCGGCTGGTGCGGATCGAGGAGCTGCCCACCCGGACGTCGGGCAAGGTCGACCGCGACGCGCTGCCCTGGCCGCCGCCCGGCGGGGACCCCGACGCGAGCGCCGATCTGGGCGGCACGACGGGCTGGCTGGCCGGGCTGTGGCGCGACCTGCTCGGATCGGCGGTGCACGGCCCGGAGGTGGACTTCTTCGCCCTCGGCGGCGGGTCGCTGGCCGCCGCGCAGCTCGTCGCCGGGTTGCGGCGACGGTATCCGCAGGTCACCGTCGCCGACCTGTACGACCATCCCCGGCTGGGCTCGCTGGCCTCGTTCCTCGACGAGCTGGAGCCGCCGCCCCCGGTCACCGAGCGGGCGGTCCGCCCGACCCCGCGGCTGACCCAGGCCGCCCAGACCGTGCTGTCGGTGCCGTTGGCGACGCTGGCGGCGCTGCCGTGGGTGACGTGGCTCGCGCTCGGGAACGGTGTGGCCCGCGCGCTGCACGTGGTGCCGTGGACCGTCGCGGTCAACTGGTGGCTCGTCGCGGTGGCGTTCCTCGCGTTCGTCACGCCGGTCGGCCGGATGGGCATCGCGGTGCTGTGCGCGCGCATGCTGCTGTCGGCGGTGCGGCCGGGCACCTACCGCCGCGGCGGGTCGGTGCACCTGCGGGTGTGGCTGGCCGAGCGGGTGGCCGAGGCCTGCGGGGCGCACAACCTGTCGGGCGCGCCGTGGCTGGTGTACTACGCCCGCGCGCTGGGCGCCAACGTCGGCAAAGGCGTGGACCTGCACTCGCTGCCCCCCGTCACCGGGTTGCTGACCCTCGGGCACCGCAGCGCGGTGGAACCCGAGGTGGACCTGTGCGGGCACTGGGTCGACGGCGACGAGTTCCACATCGGCACGATCACCGTCGGCGACGACGCGACGGTCGGCGCCCGGACCACGCTGATGCCCGGCGCGGTCGTCGGTAAGAACGCCGACGTGGCCCCCGGCTCCGGGGTGGTCGACAAGATCAAGAACGGGCAGTACTGGAAGGGCTCGCCCGCGGTGAAGTCTGGCCGGGTCAAACACCCGTGGCCCGACGAGCGGCCGCCCCGCCGATCCCGGTGGGTCGCGATGTACGGGCTGACGTCGCTGGGGCTCGCCGCGTTGCCGATGATCGCCGCCGCGAGCGGCGTCACGGTAATCGCGGCGGCGGTGCGCCACACCCGCCGGCTCTCGGACGCGGTGCCGCCGGCGCTGCTGTGGACGCCGGTCGCGGCGCTGGCCGCGGCGACGGTGTACGCGCTGCTGACCGTGGCGGCGGTGCGGGCGCTCTCGATCGGGCTGACCGAGGGCTACCACCCGGTGCGCAGCCGGGCCGGCTGGCAGCTGTGGGCGACCGAGCGGCTCATGGACGCCGCGCGCAACTACCTCTTTCCTCTGTATGCCGGACTGCTGACACCGGCGTGGCTGCGGTTGCTGGGCGCGCGGGTCGGCCGCGGCACCGAGATCTCCACGGTGTTGCCGATCCCGAAGTTCACGGTGATCGAGGACGGGGCGTTCCTGGCCGACGACACCAGGGTGGCCTCCTACGAGCTCGGCGGCGGCTATATCCACGCGGCCACGACCACCGTGGGCCGGCGCGCGTTCCTCGGCAACTCCGGCATCACCCAGCCGGGCCGCCGGGTGCCCGACGACGGGCTGGTCGCGGTGCTCTCGGCCGCACCGCCCAAGGCCAAACGCGGCTCGTCATGGCTGGGCAGCCCCCCGATGCGGCTGCGCCGGCGCCCCACCGAGGCCGACGCGGCCACCACCTACGACCCGCCGGCGCGGCTCAAGGTTCGGCGCGCGGTGGTGGAGACCTGCCGGCTGCTGCCCGTGGTGGTGACGGTCGGGATCGGGCTGGCGGTGCTGGGTGCGCTGCAGGCGCTGGCGCGGATCTTCGGCGTCTGGGCGGCCGCGTTGTGCGGCGGGCTGGTGCTGCTGGCGGCGGGCACCGTCGCGGGGGCCGTCACGGTCGCCGCCAAATGGCTGACCGTGGGGCGGATCCGGGCCAGCGAGTACCCGCTGTGGTCGTCGTTCGTCTGGCGCAACGAGGTCTGCGACACCTTCGTCGAGACTGTCGCCGCGCCGTGGTTCGCCCGCGCGGCCGTCGGCACGCCGCTGCTGACCCTGTGGCTGCGCGCGCTGGGCGCCCGCGTCGGGCGGGGCACGTGGTGCGAAACCTATTGGCTGCCCGAGGCGGATCTCGTCACGCTCGGCTCCGGCAGCACGGTCAACCGGGGCTGTGTGGTGCAGACGCATCTGTTCCACGACCGGATCATGCGCATGGACAGCGTCGTGCTCGAACCCGGCGCCACGCTCGGGCCGCACTGCGTGGCGCTGCCGGCCACCCGGATCGGGGCCGGGGCGACCGTGGGCCCGGCGTCGCTGGTGGTGCGCGGCGACAAGGTGCCGGGATCGACTCGCTGGCAAGGCAATCCGATCAAACCGTGGGGGGCGGGCCGCAAGAAGGGCCGGGCCAAGAACTCGGCGAAGCGGGGCGCCGCGGCGTGAAAGTTCCGGCTATGAAGTCCGCGCCGGTCATCGACGACTACCTGCCGAAAAACGGCAATCCCGGCTACCGGGTGTCGCGCTACGAACTCGACCTCGAATACCGGGTCGCGATCAACCGGCTGTCCGGCACGGCGACGATCACCGCGGTGACGCTCGTAGAGCTGCAGCAGTTCAGCCTCGACCTGTCCGGATCGCTGTCGGTCGCCAAGGTGACGGTGAACGGCAAACGCGTGCAGCAGTTCTCCTGCCGCGGCGGCAAGTTGCGCGTCCGCCTGGCGTCGAGGCTGGCATGCGGTGCGGCGATGGCCATCGTGGTGCGCTACAGCGGTGCGCCGAAGCCCATCCGAACCCTATGGGGCGACGTCGGTTTCGAGGAGCTGACCGACGGGGTGCTGGTCGCCGGTCAGCCCAACGGCGCCCCGTCGTGGTTTCCCTGCAACGACCACCCCGGCGACAAGGCAGCCTTCCGCATCCAGGTCAGCACGGAAGGCCGCTACCGCGTCGTCGCCAACGGGAAACTGGTCGGCACCCGCACCCGGGCGTCGCAGACCGTGTGGACCTACGAACAACCCGAGCCGACGTCGACCTACCTGATCACGCTGCAGATCGGCGCCTACGAGCTGGTGCGGCTGGCGCGGGCACCGGTGCCGATTCAGTCGGCGCTGCCCGCGCGGCTGCGGGGCGCGTTCGGGCACGACTTCGCGCGCCAGCCCGAGATGATGTCGCTGTTCGTGGACCTGTTCGGCCCCTATCCGCTGAGCAGTGGGTACACGGTCGTGGTCACCGACGACGCCCTGGACATCCCCCTTGAGGCCCAAGGGATTTCAATATTCGGCGCCAACCACTGCGACGGGTCACGGGCCGCCGAGCGGTTGATCGCCCACGAGCTGGCCCACCAGTGGTTCGGCAACTCGGTGACCGCGCGGCGCTGGCGCGACATCTGGCTGCACGAGGGCTTCGCCTGCTACGCCGAGTGGTTGTGGTCGGAGCGCAGCGGCGGACCCGGCGCCGACGAACTGGCCCGGCTGCATCACGACCAGCTGCGCGCCAAGCCGCAGGACCTGGTGTTGGCCGACCCGGGGCCGCGGCACATGTTCGACGACCGCGTGTACAAGCGCGGCGCGCTGACCCTGCACGCGCTGCGCGGCCGGCTCGGCGATGCGAAATTCTTTGCCCTGTCGGGACTGGACGGACCGGCACCGTCACGGCACCGTCGTCACCGACGACTTCACCGGCCTGGCCGCGGGCTACTCCGACGAGCTGCGGCCGCTGTGGGAAGCGTGGCTGTATTCCACGGCGGTGCCGTGACCGTTGGCGGGCGGCGGTGGCGGCGCCGGGTTCGGGGCGGGCGCCTGCGGTGCGGCCGGAGCGGGCGGTGCCGCGGTCGCGTCGGGCGCCGGCACACCGACGCCAACCGCCGTGGTCAACGCCGCGGCGCCGCCCAACAGTCCGACTGCCCTACGTATCTCGAAGCTCATCAATTCCCCCAATTCTGTTGAAACCTGCCGTATCAAAGCCGTACCCGGTGCCGTGGTTGCCCAATCACGGCTTGGATACCTGTCAGGTGAACGCGGGCAAAACTTTGTCGGCCAGCAGTTGGACCGATCTCCACGCCTCGTCGGCCGGCATGCCGCCGACGAGCGGGTGCATCACCAGCGGTCCGTAGTCGTCGGAATCCCTGATCTCGGCGATGAGTTCCTGGGGCGTCAGGAACCGGTATCGCCCGGACGCCCTGACCTCCTCGAGGGTCCGCACCCCCGGCAGGTGCATCAGGGAACGCTCCTCGGTGGACCAGCCGCCGTAAGTGACCGCCTCCCAGAGGATGTGCTCGCCGAGCTGCGCCCAGGCCCGCTCCGGATCCTCGTGCAGGAAGATCATTCCGCGATTGACCCGGCCGGGCATGATCACCAGGGGCTTGACGCCGGAGTCCGAACACAGCCGCCGGTAGTGCGCGGCGACGTCGGGCAGGTGGTCGGCCAGGCTCAGCGGCAGGCCGAAGCGCGCCGCGCGCCTCGCCGTGGCGCGCACGCCACCGCCGACGTACAGCGGTGGGTGCGGGCGGCTCCACGTCCCGGTGCAGATGGGCCCACCGGGGTCGGTGCCGGCCCACACCGCCAGCAGCCGGGCGATCAGGGTGTCCATCAGCTCGCCGCGCCGGCCGAAATCGACTCCCAGCGCGTCGTATTCGATCGTGCGGTAACCCAGGCCGACGGTGGTGTGCAGCCGCCCCCGGCTCATGTTGTCCACCAGGGCGATGTCCTCGGCGAGCCGGACCGGGTGCCACAGCGGTCCGAGCGCGCAGTCCACGCTGGCGATCAGCGTCGTCGTGCGCGCCAGGAACATCGCCGCGGCCATGATCGGGTTGCAGCTCCACCCGTGCCCGGTCGCGTGGTGTTCGTCGACACTCACCGAGGTGATGCCGTGCGACTCGGCCCACTGCGCCATCTCCAGCGCGATGCGGACCAGTTCGCCTTGCGTCCGTGGGGTTCCCTGCGGCGAGCCGAAGTTGAAGCGTAACACCGTGAGCAGCATGTCCGGCCTCAGCCCTGCTCCGGCGCTGCCGCGGACCGCAGGAACGCGGCGAAGTCGGGGAACAGCGACCGGTCGACGATCTCGATGCGGGTGCCCGACGAGTCGACGTAGTAGGCGAACAGGGCGAGCCCCGGTGGCGAGACGTCGGCGGTCGCTTCGAACACGAAGCCGTTGTCCTCCAGCGCGCGCGCCGTCGCCGTCAGGTCGTCGGTGAAGTAGCCGAGGTGGTGAATCGCGTTGCCGCGCGGTGCCGTCCACGGGCTGTCGGGTACCTCTTGGATCAACTCCACGTGCGGGCTCTGCAGCGAGTAGACGAACGTCGAGGTGAGTTCGCGGGTGCCTGCGGCGGTGCGGAACGGCAGCGTGTAGCTCATCGGCGCGATCCAGGTGTAGCCGGCCAGCGCGCTCAGGCGCGCCATCGCGTCGTCGAGGTCGGACACGACGATGCCGGTGTGGTAGAAGTCGTCCGGCCGCAGCGCAAACGTCATGATTTCCTCGCCAATTGCTCTTTCAGCCAAGCTGTTTCCCAGAAGTTCGTGCTGCCGGCCAACAGCCTCTCGTGGGCCTGCGCAAGCACGTCGCGGGCGCCGGCGTGGCCCGCGGGCACCAGCTCGGCCAGGTGAATGGCGTGCAGCGGGCGGTCGGCGTCCAGGTGGGCCCGCGCGCGCTGCACCAGCGCCTCGGCGCCGGCCAGCTCGACCACGTCGGCGGCGACGGCGTCGAACCCGACCGGGTACAGCTCGGTGGTCGACCGGTGGTGAAACCAGCCCGAGTAGTTCTCCCACACCGCCCGCACGTCCCAGGACACCTTCCCGTAGCCCTGTCCCACTTCGTATTCCGCGGGCAGGGTGATCTCGCGCATCAGGGTCGCGACGTCTTTGCCCGCGTTCATGCCGGCGACGGTCCGGTCGTGGACGTACCGGACGGCGCCCGCCAGCCGGGTCAGCTCGTCCTGGATGCGCTCGGCGCCCGCGATCGGCGCGAAGTGACCGGTCACCAGCAGGTCCGGTTGCAGCTCGCGCACCCGCTCGACCGAGGCGATGACGGTCAGGGCGTCGCGGTAGCGGTCGCCGCGCATCGTCACCAGGTTGGGGATGTGGCCGAACAGCGCGCCGAAGGCATTGCCGCACAAGCAGATACGTTCCTCCGGTAGCCACACCACCAGCGAGTCGGTGGTTTCGCCGCCGGGCACGGAGAGCAGCTCCAGGCGCCGGCCTCCCACCTCCAGGGTGAGGGTGTCCTCGAAGTCGAGGTCGACTACGGGGACGCTCTGGCCGGGCAGCCGCGTGGTGCCGAGGCGCCGCTGAATCGCGCGGATGCCCGACGCCAGCGTGTCTTTGAAGGCGAACGCGCTGCGGTTGGCGCGGTAGGGCATGAGCCGTTCGTTGTCGTCGCGCCAGGTGGTCCAGTTCGCCTGCGCGACAACGGTCGTGTCCGGATCGCGCACGCTGTCCAGGCCGCCGACGTGGTCCACGTGGCCCTGGGTGATGATCACGTAGCGCACCGGGGAGGAGTCGACGGCGTCGAAGTTGGCGCGGTGCACCGGGCCCTCGAAGCCCATGCCGGTGTTGACGATCACCCGGCCGTCGCCGGTGGTCAACAGGTAGGAGTTGGACAGGCCCGGCGAGCACCACAGCCCCGGGGCGATCTGCTCGGCCCGCTCGGCGGCCGCCGGGCGCATTGCCTCGGCGCCGGGCCGGCTCCGGTAGACCGGTTCGAAGCTACTCATCGCGCACGTCGAACCGGTCGAAGTAGAACCCGAAACGCCCGCGCAGTTCGTCGGCCGAGACGTCGAAGTGGCGTTGCAGGTCGTAACGGACGCGGCCGTGTTTGCCGCGCGGGTTACCGTCGAGGTACCGCTGGAAGCCGACGCGCGCCTGCGGGGTCAGCTCTGTCCCGCCGCGCCGGTAGAGCTCGTCGAGCAGCGCCATCTCGTTTCCGCCCAGCTGATGGAAGCCGATGTCAATGCTGTGTTCGGCCGGCACCAGGTCGCGGTCGCGCACACAGGCGCTGAGCAGCCGGTGCACCCGGTCGCTCCAGTACTCCAGCAGCCAGGCCGGGTCGATGCTCGTGCGGCGCAGCCGGTCCGAGTAGGCCATCATCGTGATCGCCGACTGGATCACGGCGACGGGGTCGCGGTGCGTGAACGCCACCGTGGCGTCGGGGAAGGTCGCCATCAGCGGGCCGAGTTGCTCCGCGTGCTGCGGGCTCTTGAGGACCCAGGTGCGCGGTCCGCGCAGGAAGGTCAGCGCCTGCAGCACCTTCTTCAGGTACGCGTAGTGCCGCGTCTGGTCCAGCCGCAGGTAGTAGTCCCGCCAATCGGGCACGCGCGCATGCCATTCCAGCACATAGGCGGCCAGGTCGAGGTCCAGCAGCTCGACCTCCTCCTCGATCGCCTCGGGGAAGCGGTCGTGCATGGCCGCGACGGCCGGGGCGCTGGCCATCAGCGCGTCGTGTTCGGCCTTGGCCCGGGCGTAGCGGGGGTCGACGCCGAAGATGTCGGGCCCCTGGCCGCGGGCGGGGATGGGTTCCTGGCTCTCCCAGTACGGCAGCGCGCGCCGGCGCGGGTCGGCCGCGATGAGGTTGACCAGGTGCGTGGTGCCGGACCGCGGCATGCCGACGACGACGAACGGTTTCTCGATGCGGATCGACTCGATCTCGGGGTAGCGCCGGAGCAATTCGGTCAGCGACAACCGGTTGCGCAGCAGGCGAACCACCCGTTGCCGCAGCGAGCCGCGGGTGAGCTGGCGCAGCCCGTCGTCGGCCTCGATGGCGGCGACGTGCGCGGCCAACCGGTCGGCGAAGCCGTCGGCCTCGTCCAGGTCCTCGGGTCCCCCCGCCTGCTCGAGCGCATCGGCGCGCATCCGGCCCACGTCGAGGTCCACGGGCCGGGCCTCGGTGAACTCCAGGATCTGGCGCTGCACGTCGGTCAGCCGGGGCGCCGTCAGGTCGTCGAAGTCGATGTCGGCGACGTCGGGGCCGGCAGAGCCCATGCGACCGCCTCCTCGACGTGGCGTCGAATAGTCGACGTACCATTCGAAATATGGGACAGACGGTAGCCGCGCACGTGAGTCGCCGTCAACCGGCCTCCCCGCCTACCGAGCGGGTGGTGGCGATCATGCGACTGCTCGGCGCGCAGCCCGCGCGCACGTTCTCCCTCGCCGAGATCACCCGGGAGCTGGGCATCAGCCGCGCCACCGGCCACGCCATCCTGGCAACCCTGACCGCCCACCACTGGGTGGTGCGCGACCCGGCCACCGCCGCCTACTGCTGCGGACCAGGTGTCGCCGCGCTGAGCCGGGACGGCGACCGCGTCTACCACGGCATCCTGCGCGAGCTCTCCGAATCCACCGGCGCCCAAGCGTTTCTGGCGCGGCGCGCCGGCAACACCGTCGTCGTCGCCGACAGCGCCGGCGAATCCGCGTCCGGGATGCGCGTGGACCGCGGAACGCGCATCCCCCTCGTCGCGCCCTTCGGGCGCGACTACCTCGCGTGGAGCGCCGCCGGCCCGCGGCGGGCCTGGCTGGAGGGCATCGGCAAACCCTCCCCTGCCCTGTCGCGACGAATCGCCGCCGTCCTCGACGAAATTCGCGAGCGCGGCTACGCGGTGGAGCGGCTCGGCCGCGAATACCTGCGGGTGTACGCCGCGCTGCGAGCGCTCGGCGCGGACGGCGAACCCGACGCCATCACCCAGCGCCTCGCGCGGGCGTTCGCCGACCTCACAGTGATCGACGTGCTGCGCTCGGAGCTCGCCGCGGCCGGCACGCACAGCATCGCCACGGTGTCCGCACCGATCACCGACGAGGACGGGTTGGTCACGATGTCGGTCAGCGCCGCGCCGTTCGCCGAGCTCTCCGCGGCCGGCGTCGAGCGGCTGGGCGGGCAGGTCCGCGCCGCCGCCGCCCGGATCCGGGCGCTCACTGGCGGGGCCTAGAGGTTAGCCAGGTCGTCGGGAACGTCGACCTTGTGCTCCATCAGCGTCTCGAGCGGCACCACCTCGAGCGTCCGCTCATGTGTGGACGCGAGCACCACGGGGGCGGCATGACCGTCGTGGTGGGCCCGCAGCCAGTTCACCGCGGTCACGCACCAGCGATCGCCGGGCAGCAGTCCCGGGAACCGGTATTCGGGGACCGGCGTCAACAGGTCGTTACCGATGGAACGCTGGTGCTCCAGAAACTCGGTGGTCATCACCGCGCAGATCGTGTGCCGGCCCCGGTCCTCGGGGCCGGTCGCGCAACACCCGTCGCGGTAGAAGCCGGTGAGCGGCTCGGTACCACAGGGTTCGAGCGGACCGCCCAGCACGTTACGATCAGGCACCCCCTCAGTATTGCGCTCCCGGCGACGAACTTCGAAGGTAAATTTCGGCGCTGCACCGTACCCACCGCACGATAGGTTTTGACCTGTGATTCTCACCGGAGCTTTCCTGGCCGAGGGCGCCAGGACGGTCAACAACAAACTGGATGTGTCGGGCGGCGTGCTGGCGCGGTTCGCGCTCGGCCCGGACCGCACGGCCCGTTTCGTGCTCGTGGTGCTGACGCGGGCCGACGGCGAGGACGGCGATCGCCGCGTCGAGGTCAAGATCGTCCCGCCGACGCTCGACGAACCGCTGCGCATGTCGTTCGAGGCCCCCGAAGCCGCGGTCGGCGAATTCCCGGGATTCGCCTTCTTCGACATCGCCGTCACGCTGCCTTTCGACGGGCGCTGGGTCGTCGAGGTGACCGGCGGTGGCGAAACCATTTCGCTGCCGCTGGCAGTGAGTAGCTGGGGAGCCCCGCCGCCCGCCGCTTTCGCCTGACCGACGACGCACGGCGGGACTCCCCCGCCGCACGCCCGGGCTTGCGTCAAAAAGCTTGGCAGCCAAGGTTTTGCCAGATTCCGGGGATCGTTCGGGTCCCCGCCAAGTTCGGCTGGCACGAGATGGTCGTAATCAACGTCTTTCAGCCAGCCGGTATGGCCGCATGATGCTGCGTTGGCGCGCTTTTCGGCTGCGGTGATGGCGGCGGGGCGGGCACATTGACCTGGTGTGGCCGGTCCTGCAGCTCGTGGTGTCGACCGTTTGTGGGGCGGCCGCACTCGTCGACACGCACACCCCCGCGGCGCCGACGACCGACCACGGGCTGGAACCCATGGGGGCGACGATCTGGCGCGGCTACCTCGATCCACCCCCTTGGATCGGGGATGTCGGCTGATTGGACGTGCCCCCCCTCAAATCACAACCCACCCACGGGGTTGTCACAAGAGCCCCTTTTCTTCTTGTCGCCGGTGTGGATGTGTACCGCATGGGTACCCGGTTTCTTCGACAGTTGGTCCAGCAGACTCTCAAGTTGAGCCTTGTCGGAGTGCCAGTGCTGAACCGACTCGGGCTTCTGGGAGAGTTCGGCGAGGACGCGTTCGAATTTGCTGGGTTTCGAACCGTCCTTGTCGCGGGCCGTCTCTGATCGGTGCACCGTTGTCACGTTGACCGCGGGCGGCATTGCCTTGCCGAGTGCGCCGCCGACCGCGCTTGCCAGGATCATCTGACCAGTCAGGTCTTCGATGGCCTTTGCCGCGACCGCAGGGGCTGCACCGGTACCCTGCAATCCGGAGGCCACCAGCTTGACGGTGGGCGTGGCCGCCGCCCAGCTTGGCGGTACTGACAACCCACCCGTCAGACCAGCGCTGCCCAGCTGCGCTGAGACCACCGGGGTGGCTGCCGTCAGATCCGTATTCAGCGCCGTCATCGATGCAGCCAATTGTGGCCCCGACGCCGTAGACAACCCAACTGAGGATATCGCGCCTTGCATCCACAAAATGTCGAGGTTCATGCCGAACATGGTGTTGACCAGGCCGGAGGCTCCCACTAGTACAGCTCGCCCGCCCGTATCCAGGAGATCCGCGGCGATCGACAACGGCGACGACGAACTCAATAGATCGAGCAGCGACGTTATCGCCGGCGAGAACGTCTGCGCCGAAGTCGCGGCGTTGCTCAGCGCTGGCGGTGTCGTGGACATCAGGTCGGCCAGCTGTGAGAGGATCGGCTGCACCCCACCCGCTGACGCGCCGATCTCCTGAGCGGCCGAGATGGCTGGAGCCGCGGCGCCGCCCGGATTTGTCGTGGGGGGCGCGGCAGTGAACGGCGCCAAACGGGTGGCAACCGCGGACGACGCCGCATAGTCGTACATCGCAGCGGTGTCCTGAGCCCACATCTGCGCGTACTGCGCCTCGGCAGCCGTGATCGCCTGCGCGTTTTGGCCGAAAACGTTCGTCGCGATCAATGCCGCCAACTCGCTGCGGTTAGCTGCGATGACCGCCGGGGGCACCGTCGCAGCGAAGGCTGTCTGGTAGGCGTGGGCGGCCATCCTGGCCTGGACGGCGACTTGCTCGGCTCGCGCAGCGGTGTCACGCAGCCACGTTGTATACTGACTGGCCGCGGCCGCCATCCGCACCGCCGAAGGGCCGCGCCATTGCGCTGACAGTGTCGACAATGTGGACGCGTAAGAATTCGCCGCAGAGCGCAGCTCGGCGGCGAGAATATCCCACGCCGCCGCGGCCTGCGACATTGATCCGGACCCGGCGCCGGCGTAGATTCGGCCGGAATTGATTTCCGGCGGCAACATCCCGTAATCCATCCCTACCCCTTCGGTCTAGGGTGTCCCGTTGCACCGTGCGGTCAAGGGTTATTCGTCGTCTTCGGTTATCAGGATGATGTTGATGGTCGCATCGTCTGCCGCCACAGCATCCGCGGTGCGCACTTTGCCGGCGGTGCCGGTGCCGGTGCCGGTGCCGGTGCCGGTGCCGACGATCGCCCGTCCGGCCAGGCCGGAGAGCGCCATGCCACCGAATAGGTTTCCTTCTTCGGCGGCAGTGACCGCTGCCACGGCCGCAGCCGGGTCCGACACCGGCACAAGCACGGCAGCCGGCTTGATTTCCGGGGCCGCCAGCACCCAACTGTGCGGTACCGACATGTTACTGACCAAAGCCGCGCGGCCCACACTGACTGACACTTGCGCCGGCGTCGCCGAGCTGGCCAGCACACCTCCGGAACCAAACACGCCCGGCGGGAGACCTAGCACGACCTTGTCGAACTTGCTGGCTACGTTCGCAAAGTTGACTCCGGTTTGGGTTACCGAGTAGAGCAACAGGCTTACAAGCTCGCCTTCCGGAAGCCCGGAAAACAAATCGATTGGCGATAGCGACCCGATGGTGACATTTACCAGCACGTCAACGAGCGAAGGCGGGGAGGCCGCCGCCGGCGCGGCGCCCGCCGGGGCCGCCATGGTGTGCAGTAACTGGGGAACCGAGGACAACAGAGCCGGCAATGTTTGTGCCGGTGTCTGGGCGGCGCGGGTTACTGCTGCGGCCTGCGCAACCAGACCGCTGGGGTTGGTGGTCGGCGGCGGCTCGTCGAACGGAGTCACCGCGGATGCCGCCGAAGCAGAACTGGCGTAACCGTACATGGCCGCGGCGTCTTGCTCCCACATCTCGGCGTAATCGAGTTCGGTAGCCGCGATAGCTGGGGTGTTCTGCCCGAAAATATTGGTTGCCACCAGCGATGCCAATAAGCTGCGATTGGCCGCGACGGCCGACGGCGGCACGGTAGCGGCAAATGCAGCCTCGTAGGCGGCCACCGCGGCACGGGCTTGGGCTGCGGTTTGGCGCGCGCGGACGGCGCTGGTGTCGAGCCATGTCGTATACGACCGCGCCGCGGCGGCCATCGCCGCGAACGACGGGCCATGCCATCTGCTAGCCAGCCCAGAAGTCATCGACGAGTAGGCGGCCGCCATGATCTCCAAATCTGCGGCCACACCGTCCCACGCGGCAGCGGCAGCCAACATTGGGGCTGACCCGGGACCCGTATACAAAAGACCAGAATTGACCTCTGGCGGCAATATCGCAAAATCGATTTGAAATCACCTCCCCCCCAAGACCATTCGAATTGTTGCGATAGTCTAACTCACAATTTGACGGTAGCCGAGCCCGGCGCTACAGGTTCACCTTCGAAGGTTTGCCTGCCGAGGCCCGATGACCATGCCAAGTGAAGCAGGGTTTCAAGTCCGATTCAGTCGCGCGACGACCTAGGAGCGTGGGTCAGTAATACCAATCACGAGTTCTGCAGGTGAAACTTCGGGCTCTCCTGACGTTCATGTGGATCAGGGAGCGTGTGGTATGGCGGCGGGGATGGTGAGCGGGGCGCACGGACGGTGATCTAGGTTCGATGGCCTTAACCCCGATCGATCCTGGAGCCGTCCGTGCGCGCATCAACCCTACTCAATTCCCTGCTCGATCTGCTTGGCGTGCGCGTCGGCGCGGCCGCTGTGCACGGTGGTGAGCTGCGCGTCACGGTTAGCTTGCGCCGGCGCCGGCTTGGCTGCCCGCACTGCTCGTTTACGACCCGGCATCGCTATGACACCCGGGAGGTGGACTCGTCGTGGCGGCATCTGGACACCGCCGGGCGGATATGCCGGATCCTGTTGCGGCGCAGGCGGCTGCGCTGCCCGACACATGGTGTGCTGGCCGAAGCGGTGCCGTTCGCCCGCCCCGGCTCCCGCCACACCCGCGACTTCGAGGACCTGGTGGCCTGGCTGGTCACCAAGACCGACAAAACCACCGTCAGCACCTTCGCCAGGGTGGCCTGGCGCACCGTAGGCGCAATCTGCGAACGCCTCGCCCCCGACGTGCTCGACCCCAACCGGCTGTGCGGGCTGGTCGACATCGGCGTCGACGAGATCTCCTGGTGCAAACACCACCGGTATTTGACGCTGGTCTCCGACCACGACAGCGGCACCATCGTGTGGGGCAAACCCGGCAAGGACAGCGACACCTTGGACGCCTTCTTCGATGAACTGCCCGACGAAGGTGCGTCCATCGAAGCGGTGTCGATGGACATGGGACCCGCCTACGCCAAAGCGGTGCGCCAGCGGGTGCCGGCGGCGGTGATCTGCGTCGACCCGTTCCACGTTGTCAAGCTCGTCACCGACGCGCTCGATGCGGTGCGCCGCCAGGTGTGGCAGGCCGCCCGCACGCTGCCCGATCAGCGCATCGCTCGCACGTTCAAGGGTGCGCGCTGGGCGCTGCTGAAGAACCCCGCCGACCTCACCGACACCCAAGCCGAAACCCTGCGGGAAATGAAACGCAGCGGCGGGATCCTTTGGCGCGCCTATCAACTCAAAGAAGCGTTGCGCGAGGTCTTCGCCGGCGACCTCGACGCCGCCACCGTCGCCGAACTGCTGGATCGTTGGTGCTCGCGAGCCCAACGCAGCCGCATCCCGGAGTTCGTCAAGGCCGGGCGCACCATCCGCAAACACCGCGCCGGCATCAACGCCGCCATCGAGAGGAACCTGTCGAACGGACGCCACGAAGGGCTCAACACCAAGGTGCGTCTCCTCGTGCGCCGTGCCTACGGCTTCCACAGCGCTCAAGCTGCCCTCGCTCTCATCCTCCTGGCTTGCGGACCGGTCACCCTCGAACTCCCATACCACACCAGGGGCCACCCACATTCATGTCAATAGAGCCAAACTTCGGGATCCGCGCTGCCTAGATTTGATGGACCGGCCTGTTTTCGTTCGTCAGCGGCGATCTCAGGGCCTCGCGATTTTGCGGGTTTCCTCAAATCCCAATACTGAACCACGCTCCTAGTGCAGCAGACACCACCCATGGTGGCGTTCGACCAGAAGACCTTCGACTACAACCTGTACGGCGACTACAACCTGTACGGCGAGCGCTGCGGCGGGCGGGTGGTCGACTGACCCTACGACGCCTACGACTGTGGACCGTCACCTACGTGCAGATGTACCAGCCCTGCCACTGACGGCCGGCGTTGATGCTTTGGCGGTGGCGGAGGGATTTGAACCCTCGGACGGTGTTAGCCGTCACACGCTTTCGAGGCGTGCTCCTTAGGCCGCTCGGACACGCCACCGTCGAGCAGCTTACCGAACCGGTGGCCGCTCAACCCAATCGCTGCCGGGCGAAGAACTCCTCGAGCGGCGCGGCGCACTCGTCGGCGAGCACACCGCCGCGCACTTCCGGGCGATGGTTGAGCCGGCGGTCGCGAACGACGTCCCACAGCGACCCGACCGCCCCCGTCTTGGGTTCCCACGCGCCGAACACCAGCCGCGCGACGCGGGCCAGTACCAGCGCACCCGCACACATCGTGCACGGCTCCACGGTGACCGCCAGCGTGGCGCCCTCCAGGCGCCACCCGTCGCCGAGCACGCGGGCCGCCGCCCGCAGCGCCAGAATCTCCGCGTGGGCGGTCGGATCGCCCAGGGCCTCCCTGGCGTTCACCGCGCGGGCGAGTTCGGTGCCGTCGGCGCCCACGACCACCGCGCCGATCGGCACGTCGCGGGGACCGGCGGTCGCCGAAGCCGCCAGCGCGGCGCGGATCAGGTCCTCGTCGGCGCCTGGCTCCGAAGTCACCGACCGAGGCGGTCGATCACCGACGACAGCTGGTCGGCGAAGCCCATCTCCCGGGCGATGCGGCCCAGTTGCTCGTCGGCGTACAGGTCGGACTCGTCGAGGATGACGCCCAGCACCGCCTCGGGCAGTCCGATGTCGGCCAGCAACGCCAGGTCGCCCTCCTCGAAGGGCTCGGCGTCCTCGAGGTCGTCAGGATCCAGGTCGGCGTCCAGCTTGTCCAGGACCTCCGCGGCGATGTCATAGTCCAGCGCTGCGGTGGCGTCCGACAGCAGCAGCCGGGTCCCCGACGGGCCCGGCCGAAGGATGACGAAGAATTCGTCGTCGACGTCGAGGAGCCCGAACACCGCTCCCGCGCTGCGCAGTTCGCGCAGCTCGGTCTCCGCGGTCTTCAGGCTCGTCAGCGCCGTGGCCGACAGGGAGTAACACCGCCACTGGCCCTCTTCACGCACGACGGCGACCCCGAACCCGTCCGGTGTGTCCGCGGACGGGCCCTGGGCCGAGGCCCGTTGTGCTTCCATGGGCGCCTACGCTAGTCGTTGACCTGGCCTCTTGACCAGACGAACCCGGCCACCCACGGCACCGCCTCACGGGTCTATGCAAACCTTGGACTGTGGCGAGCCCTGTTTTGAAACCACCGGTGTGCGTGCTCGGCCTGGGGCTGATCGGCGGCTCGATCATGCGGGCGGCCTCGGCGGCCGGCCGCGAAGTGTTCGGCTACAACCGGTCGGTGGAGGGCGCGCACGCGGCCGTCACCGACGGCTTCGCCGCCAGCACCGACCTCGCCGAGACGCTGACCCGCGCCGCGGACACCGGCGCGTTGATCGTGCTCGCGGTCCCGATGCCGGCGCTGCCGGGCATGCTGGCCCACGTCGCCGAGCTGGCGCCGGACTGCCCGCTGACCGACGTCACCAGCGTCAAGGGCGCGGTGCACGACGAGGTCGCCGCCGCCGGGCTGCTCCGGCGTTTCGTCGGCGGCCACCCGATGACGGGCACCGCGGACTCGGGGTGGGCCGCCGGCTATGCCGGGTTGTTCACCAGGGCGCCGTGGGTGGTCAGCGTCGACGACCACGTCGACCCCGGGGTGTGGTCGACGGTCACGGCCCTGGCGCTGGACTGCGGCGCCCTGGTGGTGCCGGCCCGGTCCGACGAGCACGACGCGGCCGCGGCGGCCATCTCGCACCTGCCGCACCTGCTCGCCGAGGCGCTCGCCGTCACCGCCGGGGAGGTCCCACTGGCCTTCGCGCTGGCGGCCGGCTCCTTCCGCGACGGCACCCGGGTCGCGGGCACCGCCCCGGACCTGGTGCGGGCCATGTGCGAGGGCAACGCCGGTCAGCTGCTGCCCGTCCTCGACCACGCCATCGAGCTGCTCGGCCGCACCCGCGAGTCGCTGGCGGGCCACGGCTCGGTGGCCGAGCTCGTCGAGGCCGGCCACGCGGCGCGTACGCGCTATGACAGCTTCCCGCGCCACGACATCATCGCGGTCGTCGTCGGCGCCGAGGACTGGCGCGAGGAACTGGCCGCCGCCGGTCGGGCGGGCGGAGTGATCAGATCCGCTCTGCCAACCCGGGATAGTTCACGATGAAACCCTCGTCGTCGGCGCTCACGACGGTGTCGGCGACCGGGGAACGCAACTTGATGCCGTCCAGCCTCCCCGTGCTGGTGTAGCTGACGCTGGCCGCGGCGACGGACATGTCCGGGACGTTGACGTACACCACCGGCAACGTCGCCGACTCCGCGCGTTCGTGCAGGCCGAGGCGCCGGATCGGCAACGCGTTGAAGAACGGGCTGAACACCACGTCGACGTCGAGGGCGCCGTCGTAGGCCGCGCGCCGGTCCCCCTGGTGGTCGGTGATCAGCCACATGTTCTCCTCGTCGCGGGCGACGGAGAGCACGCGTTCCCGCTCCGCCAGCGTGACGGTCATGCCGAGGCGCCTGGTGGCGCCGGTCTCATCGGTCTGCACGTCGTAATAGGCTCCGAAGGCCGGGTTGGTGTCGGTGGCCGCGGCCACGATGCGCCCGTTGGCCCGGAGCCGCTTGCCGGACACCTGGATTCGCACCGATTCCATGCGGGAAACATCCTGCGCGCGCCAGGTCAGCATCGCCTGCCACACGCGCCGGGTCGAATCTGCGGGGTCTGCGTTCACCCGTCTACCGTAAATCGTGGTCTCGGTCCGCGGCGGGGGAGTCGGCAACTGCGTGCGCCGGGAGCCGGTGCAGCGGCCCGCTCAGCCGCCCGGTGCCTGGCGCCGACGCCCACACCGCTGCCGCCACCAGCAGCGCACCCACCAACGCGAGATGAAACTCACGCATCCTTGATGCCGTCGATCACTTACCGGCCCAGCCCGCCGAGGCTGGCGTAGGCGGCCACCGTCGCGGTGGTGACCACCTGCAGGGTCGCGTTGCGCACACCGCCCAGGATCAGCGGCAAGTGCGTTGGGCACCTCGACGCGCAGCACCACCTGCGCCTCGGTCATACCCATCATGCGGGCGGCGTCCACCACCGCCGGCTCGACGCCCGCCACGCCGGCGTAGGTGCCGCCCCGCAGCGCGAACAGCGGCGGGCCCAGGCCCAGCCCGAACAGCAGCACCCCGAGCTGCAACACACCCAGCGTCGGCAGCAAGCGCAGCCCGTTGACCGCGCCCACCGCCACGACGATGTACTCCAGATACTCGAGGCTCCGCGCCCCGAGGCCGGCCGGACCGGTCCAGTTGTCTGCGGTCAGCAGGTAGCAGCCCACCACCGGGGACAGCCGGCCGGCCACCACGATCAGCGCGTCGACGACGAGCGCCAGGGCCGGCGCCAGGAACGCGACGATGCCGGCCACGATCTGATCGCTCTTGTCGGTCTGGTAGCCCTGGGCGAACCAGCCGCCCAGCCCCCCGATGCCGACCACCGCACCCACGGCGACCATGGCGATGTTGGTGGCCACCACCACGCGCACCCCGACGACCGCTACCGGCAGTGACAGCGCCGGCTCCACCGCGAGCATCCGCCGCAACCCCGGGTAGCCGACGGCGGGGGCAATGTCGCGCACCGCGGCGGGCACCGCGTGCAGCGCCTCGGACACCGCGCGCACCAGCAAAGCGGCCGTGTAGGCCGTCAGCGCGACGACCACGTTGGCCTCATCGAGGATCCGGGTGCCGATGACCGTCGGCAGCGCCACGAACAGCGCCAGCGACGAGATGGTGAACACCACGCCGCGACCGCGGCACCGATCGACACCGGCACCAGCGACGGCCGCAGATGGACCACGGTCAGCCTAGCGTGCCCGCCTCCGGCGTTCGGTTTCATTCCGTGCCGGATGGGACAAAGATGTCACCATGAGCAGCAACATCCCTGCCTCCCCCGACCAGCCGCCCACCAAGAAGCCCGCCCCGCCGCCCAAGTCCGGCGCCAAACCCGGGGAGCCGGCCATCGCGTTCACTCGCGCCGGCGCGTTGTGGTCGTCGCTGATCGCCGGTTTCCTGATCCTGATCCTGTTGCTGGTCTTCATCACCCAGAACACAGAAACGACGGCGTTCACGTTCCTGGGCTGGCACTGGCACCTGCCGCTGGGGGTGGCCATCCTGCTGGCGGCGGTCGTCGGCGGGCTGATCACCGTCGCCGTCGGCACCGCCCGGATCCTGCAGTTGCGCCGCACGGCGAAGAAACAGCACGCGACGATCGCCCGCCAGGGACGCTAACCGGGCAGCTTGGCGAGCTCGGCCAGCCCGCGCGAGATGAGCGGCGCCACCACCTCGGGCGCGTCCTCGGAAGCCTTCCCCTGGGCCTGGTCGGATAACCGCCTGCGGAAGTCGATGCCGGCGGCGATGATGGCCAGCTTGAAGTACGCCAACGCCATGTAGAACTCCCAATGCGCCAGCGGCCACCCGGAGGCCAGCGAGTACCGGTCGGCCAGCTCGTCGGCCGTCGGCAACAGCGGTGAGGTCCAGGCGGCCTGCGCGTTGACGATCAGGTTCAGCGCGGGGTCGCGGTACACGCACATCAGCGCCGCGTCGGACAGCGGGTCCCCCAGCGTCGAGAGCTCCCAGTCCACGACGGCCAGCACCCGGGTCGGGTCGTCGGCGTCCAGGATCGTGTTGTCGATGCGGTAGTCCCCGTGCACGATCGAGGTCCGGCTCTGGTCCGGGATCCAATCGCGCAAGCCGGCGTGCAGCCGCTGCACCTCGGCGTCGCGGTGGTCGTCGGGCAGGCGCACCAGCTCCCACTGCGCTCCCCAGCGGCGCACCTGGCGCTCCAGGTATCCGCTGGGCTTGCCGAAGTCGCCCAGACCGACGGCGTCGGGGTCGACGCGGTGCAGGTCGACCAACACCCGGATCAACGAGTCCACGCAACCGTCGATCACGGTGTGACTGAGGGACTCCAGTTGGGCGCGCCGGCGCACCACCTGCCCGGCGACGAACTCCACGACCTGGAACGGCGCCCCCAGCACCGACTCGTCCTCGCACAGCGCGATCGCGCGCGCCACCGGTACGGGCGTGTCCCGCAGGGCGGCGACCACCCGGTACTCGCGGGCCATGTCGTGCGCCGACGGGGTGAGCCCGTGCAGCGGCGGGCGCCGCACCAGCCAGTCGGCCTTGTCGTCGTAGACCCGGAACGTCAGGTTGGAACGGCCGCCGGAGATGAACTCCGCCCGCAGCTCGCCGTCGCGTTCGATGCCGAGCGAACGCAGATACCGGTCCAGCCCGGCCAGGTCGAGGCCCTCGGGTTGGTCAGCTGAAGTCACCGGACTTGTTTACCACCGCCGGTCACCCGCCGTTGATTTCGGGGCAGCAGGTCCCAGACGTGGTCGGTGGCGTTGACCGTGGCGACCGTCACCTGGCCCGACCGCGAGAACAACAGGCGGGTGACCGAGGCGTAGTCGATGGGAAAGGACAGCAGCCGCGCCGTACCCAGGATCTCGTGCAGCAACACATTGATCACCCCGCCGTGGCTGAACACCGCCACCGTGTCCTCGTGGTCGGCCGCCGCGACGACGTCGTCGAGCCCGGCGCGCACCCGCGCGCGAAACGCCTCCTCGTCGACCGCGCTGGGCAGGTGCCCGGAGGCCATGCGCGCCCACTCCTCGGGCCGCTCCGCGCGGATCTGTTCGACGGGGATGTAGAGGGGAAGGTCGCGGTCGTATTCGGCGAACCGGTCGTCGATCTCGATCGGCAGTTCGCGGGCCGCCGCGACCGGTTCGGCGGTCTGGACGGCGCGGCGCTGGGGGCTGCTCACCACGCGGCCGACGCCGAACCTGGCCAGTGCGGTGGGCAGGCGCCCGACCTGCGCCAGCCCTTCTTCCGAAAGCTCGGGATCGGAGCCCTCACCGGGTTCGCTGCGCAGCGGAAGGGCATGCCGGACCAGAAGCACTTGCATGCCACCAAGCCTCGCATGCAGCGGCGGCGCCCTTCCCGGCCGGTGGAGAATGCTATTCTCTGCGCGGAGATTGGGGTGTGCGATGAGTGTTGCCGGTGAGACCGGACTCGATGCGGGCGTCCTCGGCCGCTGGCTGGACGCCAACGGCGCCCCGGGCGGCGGCGAGCAACCGTCGCTGCAACAGCTGAAGGGCGGTTCGCAGAACACGCTCTACCTTCTCGAGCGCGGCGGGGAGCGCATGGTGCTGCGGATGCCCGGCGCCCGCGCCGACGCCGCCCGCATCGCCGGATTGCTGCGCGAGATCCGCCTGGTGCGGGCGCTGTCGGGCACCGACGTCCCGCACGCGGAACTGATCGCCGCCGACGACACCGGCGCCGTGCTGGGCATGCCCTTCTACGTAATGCGCGCGATCGACGGCTGGAGCCCGATGGACGGCGGCTGGCAGCCGCCGTTCGACGTCGACCTGGCCGCCCGCCGCGGGTTGGCGTTCGAGTTGGTCGGGGGCGCCGCCAAGCTGGGCCGGGTGGACTGGCGCGCGCAGGGCCTCGAGGGCTTCGGCCGCCCCGACGGGTTCCACGAGCGGCAGGTCGACCGCTGGCTGGCCTTCCTCGACGCCTACCGGGTGCGCGAGCTTCCCGGCCTGGACGTGGCCGCCGACTGGCTGCGCCGCAACCGCCCCGCGTCGTATCAGGCGGGCATCATGCACGGCGACTACCAGTTCGCCAACGTGATGTTCGCGCACGCGGAGCCGGCCCGGCTGGCCGCGATCGTGGACTGGGAGATGACCACGGTCGGCGACCCACTGCTCGACCTGGCCTGGGCGCTGCTGGGCTACGACGGCGAAAACCCCAGCGAAGACGGGTTTTATCTGGACATGACGGGGATGCCGGCCCGCAGCGAGCTGCTCGACCATTACGAGAAGCTCAGCGGGCTGTCCACCGAGAACATCGACTACTACCTGGTGCTGGCCAACTGGAAACTGGGCATCGTGCTGGAGAAGACCTACGCCGCCGGGGTGCGCACCGGCAAGGTGGACCCCAAGGTGCAGGACGCCTTCGGGGCGATGATCCCCAGGCTGATCGCCACCGCCGCCGAACTGGCCCGCACGAGCAAGGGACGCTGAAATGGGTTATGCCGACGGGCTTTTCGACCTCACCGATCGGGTGGTGCTGATCACCGGCGGCAGCCGGGGCCTGGGCCGGGAGATGGCGTTCGCCGCGGCCCGCTGCGGCGCCGACGTGGTGATCGCCAGTCGCAACATGGACAACTGCGTCGCGACCGCCGCGGAGATCGAATCCCAAACCGGCCGCACAGCAATGCCATACCAGGTGCACGTGGGCCGCTGGGATCAGCTCGACGGGCTGGTCGAGGCGGCCTACGACCGGTTCGGCAAGGTCGACACCCTGATCAACAACGCCGGCATGTCGCCGCTCTACGACAAGCTGACCGACGTCACCGAGAAGCTGTTCGACGCGGTGGTCAACCTCAACCTCAAGGGGCCGTTCCGGTTGTCGGCGCTGGTCGGCGAGCGCATGGTGGCGGCCGGGCGCGGCTCGATCATCAACGTCAGCTCCACCGGCTCGCTGCGCCCCAACGGCGGCATCATCCCCTATGCCGCCGCCAAGGCCGGCCTCAACGCGATGACCGAAGGCCTGGCGCAGGCGTTCGGGCCGACCGTCCGCGTGAACACCCTGATGGCCGGCCCGTTTCTCACCGACGTCAGCAAGGCGTGGGATCTGTCCGGCGACAACAACTTCGGCCACCTCGCACTCAAACGCGCCGGCGACCCACCCGAGATCGTCGGCGCCGCGCTGTTCCTGGCCTCCGACGCATCCAGCTTCACCACCGGCTCCATCGTGCGGGCCGACGGCGGAATCCCCTAACCGATAGGAGCCTTCGATGCCTTGGGACTTCTCCACCGAGCCGGAGTTCGAGAAGAAACTCGACTGGATCCGCGAGTTCGTGCGCGAGGAGGTCGAACCCCTCGAGGTGGTGTTCCCCGGTTGCGAGTTCCTGCCACTGAACGACGAACGCCGCCGGATCGTCGATCCGCTCAAGCAGCAGGTCCGCGACAACGGCTTGTGGGCACCGCATCTGGGCCCCGAACTGGGCGGGCAGGGATTCGGGGCGGTCAAGCTCACGCTGATCAACGAGATCCTGGGCCGCAGCCCGTGGGCGCCGATCGTGTTCGGCACGCAGGCGCCCGACACCGGCAACGCCGAGATCATCGCCCGCTTCGGCACCCGGGAGCAGAAGGACCGATACCTGTCCGGGCTACTCTCCGGCGAGATCTTCTCGTGCTTCTCGATGACCGAACCGCAGGGCGGCTCCGACCCCCGCGTGTTCACCACCCGCGCCGTGCCCGACGGGGACGGCTGGGTGATCACCGGGCGGAAGTACTTCTCCTCCAACGCATCTGTCGCCTCGTTCTTCATCGTCGTCGCGATCACCGACCCCGACGTCCCGGTCCACCGCGGGGCCTCGACGTTCCTGATCCCGGCCGGCACCGAGGGGCTGAAGGTCGAGGCCACCCACCACCTGGTCGGTGCGCTGCCCCACGAGGCCGGGCATTCCCTGGTGCACTACGACGGGGTGCGGGTGCCCGCCGACGCGTTGCTCGGGGAGCCCGGTCAGGGCTTCATGATCCTGCAGGCGCGGCTGGCCGGTGGGCGGCTGCACCACGCGATGCGCTCGATCGGCGTGGCCCAGCGCGCCGTCGAGATGATGTCGCGGCGCGCGAAAAGCCGTTTCACCCAAGGTAGTTCGCTGGCCGACAAGCAGCTGGTGCAGGCGTTCGTCGCCGACTCCTACACCGAGCTGATGCCCTTCCGGCTGGCCGTGCTGCACGCCGCCTGGCTCATCGACACCGCCGGCGAGCACGCGGCCCGCCAGGAGATCGCCGCCTGCAAGATCCTGGCGTCGCAGGTGCTGAAATCGATCGGCATGCGCGCGATCCAGGTGCACGGCGCGCTGGGCACCACCGACCAGCTGCCGCTGGTCAACGTCCTGCTCGGCGGCGTGGTGCTCGGGCTGGCGGACGGCCCCACCGAGGCCCACAAGGTCAACCTGGCCAAGATGCTGCTCAAGGGGTACGAGGCCGAAGACGCCGAGTGGCCCAGCGAGATGCTGGATGTCCGCCGCGAGGCCGCCCGCGCCAAATACGGGGATCTCGTTGACCGGTGACCGGGTCACCGCGGCCGTCGAGCGGGCGCTCGACGAGCGGCAGCGGGAGGCCACCGAGGAGGTCGAACGCATCCTGGCCGCCGCGGTGCGGGTGATGGAACGCGTCGCGCCCGAGCCGCCGCGCGTCAGCGACATCGTCACCGAGGCCGGCTCGTCGAACAAGGCGTTCTACCGGTATTTCGCCGGCAAGGACGACCTCATCCTGGCCGTCATGGAACGGGGCGTGGCGATCGTGGTCTCCTATCTCGAGCACCAGATGGCCAAGGAGTCGCGACCGGCCGACCAGGTCGCCCGCTGGATCGAGGGCACGCTGGCGCAGGTCGCCGATCCGCACCTGATCAGCATGAGCCGCGCGGCCGCCGGGCAGCTGTCGGCGGCCACGAACTGGCGGGCGGCCGACCAGGAGATGATGCGCCCGTTGCGGGACCTGCTCCTGGCACCCGTTGCCGCGCTGGGCAGCACCGACGTGGACCGCGACGTCGACGCCGTGTTCGACTGCACGGCCGCCACCATGCGCCGCTACGTCGGGTCGGCCGACCGGCCCGGCCCCGACGACATCGCGCACGTGGTGCGGTTCTGCCTGCACGGGTTGGGGGTCGGTTGATGCGCGCGGTCGTCTGTCGTTCCTACGGCGCACCGGAGGACCTGGTCGTCGACGAGCTGGCCGACCCGGTCCCGGGCCCCGGCCAGGTCGTGGTGCGGATCCACGCCGCCGCGGTCAACTTCCCCGACGTGCTGCTGATCGCGGGCAGGTATCAGGTCAAGATCCCGGTGCCGTTCGTCCCGGGCAGCGAGCTGGCCGGCGAGGTCGTGGCGGTCGGCGCGGGCGCGCCGTTCCGGCCGGGCCAGCGGGTCGCGGCGACGACGCCCACCGGGGCCTTCGCCGAGCAGGCCCTGCTCGACGCGGCGTCGGTGACGCCCATCCCCGACGGCGCCGACTTCGCCTCGGCGGCCGCGTTCGGCGTCACCTACCGCACCGCCTACCACGCCCTGCGCTCGATCGCCGTTGTCCGCCAAGGCGACTGGGTGGTGGTGCTGGGCGCCGCCGGCGGCGTGGGGCTGGCGGCCGTCGACCTGGCCGTGGCGATGGGCGCCCGGGTGCTGGCGGCCGCGTCCAGCCCGGACAAGCTCGCGCTGTGCCGGCAGCGGGGCGCCGCGGCGGTCGTCGACTACGCCACCGAGGACCTCAAGTCGCGCATCCGCGAGCTGACCGGCGACGGCGCCCGCGTGGTCCTCGATCCCGTGGGCGGGCCCTACGCCGAGCCGGCGCTGCGCGCCCTGGCCCGCGGCGGGACGTTCGTCACCCTCGGCTACGCCGCGGGGACCATACCGTCGATCCCCTTGAACCTTGTTCTGCTCAAAGGCATCACGGTGCGCGGCATGGAGATCCGCACCTTCATGGCCGACCGGCCCGACGACGCCGCGCGCGACATGGCCGAGCTCGCGCAGCTGTTCGCCGCCGGCACGGTCCGGCCCTACATCGGCGCCCGCTTCCCGTTGGCCGAGGCGGCGGCGGCCCTGCGGCACGTGGCCGACCGCAAGGCGATCGGCAAGGTCGTCATCGACGTCACGGCGTGACGATGTCGAAGGCAGGGTCGGGCTCGTCGAGCACGCCGAGAAACGCCTGGAGCGCCGACTGGTCGCCGGAGATCCGCAACCCGGGCGAGTCGAAGTCGCCCATCGCGACGGTCAGCAGCCGGAGCTTGCTGCCCACGCTCACAGTCACCGACGCGGTCGTCGGGTCGGCGGCCCCCTTCCGATAGATCAGCACCCCGTTGCGCAGCGTGAGCCGGTAGTTCTCCGCAGGCTCGGCGAATTCGACGTCGAGGTCGAGGTCGAGTCCCCAGGCGCGCGGCCCGTCGACGCGGATGGCCAGGCCGTCGAAGATCTGCTCCGGGGTCAGCTGACCCAGCAGCGACAGCGAGGTGGCGGTGGTCGCGGTGCCGAGGTTGCCGTCCCGCAATTCGGTTGCGCCGCTGAGGAAGAAGTTGCGCCAGGTCGCGTTCTCCGCGCCGTAGGCGAGCTGCTCGAGGGTGTCGGCGTACAGCTCACGGGCAGGGCCATGGCCGCTGTCGGTGAACAGCGCGTGATCGAGCAGCGTTGCCGCCCAGCGGAAGTCGCCGGATTCGAACGCCGCGGCGGCCACCTCGACCACCCGGTCGATGCCGCCCATCGCGGCCACGTAGCGGGGCCCGATCGCCTCCGGCGGATGTGGCCACAGCCGGGCCGGATTGCCGTCGAACCAGCCCATGTAGCGCTGGTAGACCGCCTTGACGTTGTGGCTGACCGAACCGTAGTAGCCGTGGGTGTGCCAGGCCCGCTCCAGCGCCGGCGGCAGCTGGAACATCTCGGCGATCTCCACCCCGGTGTGGCCGCGGTTCAGCAACCGCAGCGTCTGGTCGTGCAGGTAGGCATACAGGTCTCGCTGCAGCGACAGGAACTCGACGATGCTCTCGCGCCCCCAGGTCGGCCAGTGATGGGAGGCGAACACCACGTCGGCGCGGTCGGCGAACGTGTCGATCGCCTCGGTGAGGTAGCCCGACCACGCGTGCGGGTCGCGCACCAGCGCGCCGCGCAGGGTCAGCAGGTTGTGCAGGTTGTGGGTGGCGTTCTCGGCCATGCACAGCGCGCGGAAACGCGGGAAATAGAAATGCATCTCGGCCGGCGCCTCGGTGCCGGGCGCCATCTGGAACTCGATCTCCACGCCGTCGATGACGTGCTTCTCGCCGGTCCGCCGGATGACGACCGTCGGGACGATGACGGCCACCTCGCCGGTGGACGGGGCCTGCCCGAGCCCGCAGCCCACCTGGCCGTGGGGGCCGCGGGGCAGCAGGGTCCCGTACATGTAGGTGGCCCGCCGGGTCATCGCCGGTCCGGCGAACACGTTCTCCTGCACCGCGTGTTCGATGAACCCCTCCGGGGCCAGCACGGCGACGGCCCCCGCGTCCACCTCGGCCTGCGAGGTGACGCCCAGGACGCCGCCGAAGTGGTCGACGTGGCTGTGGGTGTAGATGACCGCGGCGACGGGGCGGTCGCCGCCGCGGTGGGCGCGGTACAGGCCCAGCGCCGCGGCGGCCACCTCGGTGGACACCAGCGGATCGATGACGATGATCCCGGTGTCGCCCTCGACGAAGGTGATGTTCGAGAGGTCGAGGCCGCGCACCTGATAGATTCCCGGAACCACCTCGTAGAGGCCCTGTTTGGCGGCCAGGGTCGATTGCCGCCACAGGCTGGGGTGCACCGTGGTCGGCGCGGGACCGCCGAGGAAGGCGTAGGCGTCGTTGTCCCATACGACCCGGCCGTCGTCCGCCTTGACGACGCACGGGGACAGGGCGGCGATGAAACCGCGGTCGGCGTCACGGAAATCCGTCGTGTCCTCGAACGGCAGATCGTGTTCGCGATGCGCCGACTCGATGGCCGCGGTGGGGGTTTTGTGATTCACGGCAATAGCCTGCCACGTCCGGCAGCTAATGAACACGGAAAGAGTTTCCGCCGGCCCTGGTCTTTGTCCCGGCAAACCCGCATACTGCCCGCACGGTCCCGAAAGCCCAAGGACCGTCAACATCGGGCAAAGGAGCACGGGTGAAGCGAGGACTGACGGTCGCGGTGACCGGAGCGGCGATTCTGGCGGCGGGAATTTCCGGTTGTTCGAGCAACAAGTCGACCACCAGCAGTTCCGGGTCCAGCTCGGGCACGAGCGCGCCGGCGAGCCACCGGCTCGGCCGGCACCAAGGTCATCATCGACGGCAAGGACCAAAACGTCAGCGGCACAACGGTGTGCAGCACCAGCGGCGGCACCGTCAACATCGCGATCGGCGGCTCGACGACCGGCATCGCCGCGGTGCTCACCGACGCCAACCCTCCCCAGGTGAAATCCGTCGGGCTGGGCAATGTCAACGGGGTGACACTCGGCTATACGCCGGGCACCGGCCAGGGCAACGCCTCGGCGACCAAGAACGGCAACAGCTACAAGATCACCGGCACGGCCACGGGCGTGGACATGGCAAACCCCATGCAGCCGGTGAACAAGCCTTTCGAAATCGACGTCACCTGCTCCAGCTAATCGCTAAGCGGTAATCGCACCGTGAATTCGGTGTGACCGGACCTGCTGTCCACCGTGATGGTCCCGTGGTGCGCGCGGACAACCGCGGAGACGATCGCCAGGCCCAGTCCGGTGCTGCCACCCTTGCGGGAGCGGGAGGAATCACCGCGCGCGAACCGCTCGAACACCTCCGATTGCAGCGCCGCGGGAACCCCCGGGCCGTTGTCGATCACCTGCATCACGGCCTGCCCGGGTTCGGTGCTCAGCCGCGTCGTCACGATCGTGCCCGCGCCGGTGTGGATGCGGGCGTTGGCGAGCAGGTTCGTGACCACCTGGTGCAGCCGCGCCGCGTCGCCGGTGACGATCACCGGTTCCTCGGGCAGGTCCAGCTCCCACCGGTGGCCCGGCCCGGCGACGTGTGCGTCGCTGACCGCGTCGACCGCCAGCCGCGACAGGTCCACCGGCTCGCGCTCCAGCGGACGGCCGGAGTCCAGGCGGGCCAGTAGCAGCAGGTCCTCGACGAGGCGGGTGATCCGCTCGGTTTCCGACGCCACCCGGCTCATCGCGTGGGCCACCGCCTCGCGGTCGTCCCCCATGCGCTGCGTGAGTTCGGTGTAACCGCGGATCGCGGCCAGCGGGGTGCGCAGCTCGTGGCTGGCGTCGGCGACGAACTGGCGGACGCGGGTCTCGCTGGCCTGGCGCGCCGACAGCGCGGCGGCGATGTGGTCGAGCATCCGGTTGAGCGCCGAACCCAGCTGCCCCACCTCGGTGTGCGGGTTGGCGTCGGGTTCGGGGACCCGCACCGGCAGCTCGACCTCACCGCGGTCCAGCGGGGTTTCGACGACCTCGCGCGCGGTCTGGGCGACGCGGCGCAGTGGTGCCAGCGCGCGCCGGATGATGACGACACCGGCGGTCGTCGCGGCGACGAGCGCGACCACGGTGACGATCCCCAGGATGACCAGCATGCGGATCATGGTGGCGTCGACGTTGGACATCGACAGCCCGGTGACGATGATGTCGTTGCCGCTGCGGCTCGGGGCGCCGACGACGCGGTAGCGGCCGAGGCCGTCGAGTTCGAGCGTCACCGGTGTGCGGCTGCCGGCGATGTTCGCGAGTTGCGTTTGGGCGGCAGGGGTCACGTCGGCCCGGGTGCCGCTGGGGGTCAGGTAGCCAGCCTCCACCGTCCTGCCGTCGCTGACCACCGCGGCGACCATGCCCGCGGGCTGGCCCGGGGCGTCGAGGAACATGGGGCCGGGCCCGGGCCGCCAGTAATGGTGCATCCACTTGCCGCCCGAACGGTTCCGTTCGGGATACATCAGCGCCGAGCGGTAGGAGGTCCCGGCGAGCTGCCCGTCGAGCTGGGTCACGAGGTGGCGCAGCAGCGACAGCTCGGTCGCGGCGGTGATCCCGATGCACACCACCGCGAGCACCACGACCTGCCCGACCAGCAGCCGAAGCCGCAGCGACCAGACGCGCCGGGGGCCAGCCGACGGCCGCGACCCGCTGCTAGCGGGCCGGCTTGAGGACATAGCCCGCCCCGCGCAGCGTGTGGATCATGGGCTCACGACCGTTGTCGATCTTCTTGCGCAGGTAGGAGATGTAGAGCTCCACGATGTTGGAGCGGCCGCCGAAGTCGTAGCTCCATACCCGGTCGAGAATCTGCGCCTTGCTCAGCACGCGCCGGGAGTTGCGCATCATGAAACGCAGCAGCTCGAATTCGGTGGAGGTCAAGGCGATCGGCTCGCCGGCGCGGGTCACCTCGTGGCTGTCCTCGTCCAGCACCAGGTCGCCGACCACCAGTTGGGCGCCACTGTCCAGTGTGGTCACCCCGGTCCGCCGCAGCAGCGCCCGCAGCCGCAGCACCACCTCTTCGATGCTGAACGGTTTGGTGACATAGTCGTCGCCGCCCGCGGTCAACCCCGCGATGCGGTCTTCCACCGCGTCCTTGGCGGTGAGCAGCAGCACCGGCAGCTGCGGATTCTCCTCGCGCAGTTTGCGCAGCACGTCCAGCCCGCTCATGTCGGGCAGCATCACGTCGAGGACGACCACGTCCGGCCGCTGGGCGCGCGCTGCCGCCATGGCCGACGTCCCGTCGCCGGCGGTGGCGATGCTCCAACCCTCGTATCGCAGTGCCATCGCCACCATCTCGGCGAGGACGGCCTCGTCGTCGACGACCAGCACGTTGATCGGGTTGCCGTCGGCGCGGCACATGACCACCCGCTCTACTGAGACCCGGGGCTGCGTCACGAGTTCCAGTATGCGCGGCCTCCTGAGCCGCCGCTAAGGCGTTGCTATGCGCGGGCTGTGAAACAAAGTCGCGTGACCGCCAAGCGGTCACGCGACTTCGATCGGTGAATGTCTAGTACCAGTAACGCCGGCCCCCGACGGGGCGGCCCACCGAGCCCATGATCCACAGCACGGCACCGATCACCAGCGCGACGATGCCGAGCGTCCACAACAGGGGAATCCCGAACACGAACCCGAGAATCAGCAGCACCACACCTAAGACGATCATTTCGACTTCCTTCGGTTGAGGGTTAGGACACCGGGGTCGCCGGCATCGAACTGGGTTGCGGTATGTGGCAGTCCCTGACCTTCGGGTCGACGCCCGCGTAGTTCAACGGTCCCGCCAGAACCGTCAGAGCGACGTTGCCCGCCGTGACACAGCTGGTCGACCCGCCCGTGAAGTAGCCGCGCTGCCATGTCGCGATCACTCCGATGACCAGCCACACCAGGACAACCGCGCCGATGATGCCGCGACCGCGCATGGGGACCTCCGCTGTGCTCGAGAGATCGATATCCGTACGCCCACCCATACCCGTTCGACGTATGTCTAAACCTCGCCGGGAGGCCCGGCGAGTTAGCCAGACGGGCCCCTCAGCCCGCCCGGCGCTGCGCGGACACGAAAAGCGTTGGCGGCATCGAGTCCTCGGCGCCCCGCGGGATGCTGCGCCCGTACCGGGCCATCAGTTCAGGGAAGGTCTGGGCCGAGGTGTCCCAGCCGTGCTCGCTCAGCCAGCGGTCGACGGCGGTGCGCTCCTCGGGATACCACAGGTCGTCGAAGTCGGTGATCTCGGCGTTGACCAGTCTGGCGGCCGCGGCGCGCATGCGCTGCATGTCCGCACGCTGGCGCCGCACCAGTTCCGGGTCGGTGAACCCCTCGCCGGGCACGTTGGAGGCCAGCCAACTGCCCGGGGCGCTGAGCTCGTGGATCCGCTCGAACAGCAGATCCTGGGCCTGTGACGACAGGTAGCGGACCAGGCCCTCGGCCGACCACACGCTCGGCCGCGACGGGTCGAATCCCGCCTCGCGCAACGCCTTCGGCCAGTCCTGGCGCAGGTCCACCGGGACGTTCACCAGCTCCGCCGCCGGGCGGGCGCCGTGGTCGCGCAGGGTGTCGGACTTGAACTCGAGCACCTTGGGCTGGTCCAGTTCGTAGACCACCGTCCCGTCGGGCCACGGCAGCCGCCAGGTGCGCGCGTCGAGGCCGGCCGCCAGGATCACCACCTGCCGGACGCCGGCGTCGGCGGCGGCGAGGAAGAACTGGTCGAAAAACGCTGTCCGCGTGGCCATGAAGTCGATCATCAGCTGGATCCGCGTGCGCACTTCGGGCTCGAGTTCGACGGCCTTGGCCAACAGCTTGGGGTCGGCGTAGATGCTCCACATGCCCTCGCCCGCGGCGTCGACGAACACGCGCGCGAACGGGTCGTTGATGAGCGGGTTGTCGCTTTCGGTCTCCGCGGCGCGGGCCGCGGCGACACCGAGCGCGGTGGCTCCCACGCTTTGGGTGATGTCCCAGGAATCGTTGTCGGTACGCGCCATCGCCAGTTCCCTTCCCAGCCCGTAAGTAAGTTAGTTCTACGCACTATTGTTCCAGCCGCCGCGGGACCGGGGCGTCCGGCGCCGGTGGCCTACGCTCTTTCCCAGGGGGCCCACAGGTTGGGAGAGGAGCGCCATGCCACCCACGCCGCAGGACAGTCCTGTGGACCTCGATGCCGTGGCGCAGTGGATGACGGGGCGCGGGCTGGGCGAGGGCCCCCTCGAGGACGTCTCGGCCGTCACCGGTGGAACCCAGAACGTCATGCTGCGGTTCACTCGCGCCGGCCGGCCCTACGTCCTGCGGCGCGGACCGCGGCACCTGCGCCCGCGCAGCAACACCGTGATCTTGCGGGAGACGAAAGTCCTTGCGGCACTGGCCGGGTCCGACGTCCCGCACCCGCGCCTGATCGCCACGTGCGACGACCCCGGCGTCCTCGGCGACGCGGTCTTCTACCTGATGGACCCGGTCGACGGGTTCAACGCCGGCGAGGGGCTGCCGCCGCTGCATGCCGGTGACGCCGGCGTGCGGCACGGGATGGGACTGTCGATGGCTGAGGCGCTGGCCAGGCTGGGCGCCGTCGACCACGTCGCCGTCGGCCTCGCCGACTTCGGCAAGCCCGACGGCTTCCTGGAGCGGCAGGTGCCGCGCTGGCTTTCGGAGCTGGAGTCCTACCAGCAGTACGAGAACTACCCGGGGCCGCAGATCCCGGGGGTCGACCGGGTGGCGGCATGGCTGGATGGCCACCGGCCGGCGACCTGGACGCCCGGCATCATGCACGGCGACTACCACGCCGCCAACGTGATGTTCTCCCGCACCGGACCCGACGTCGTCGCCATCGTCGACTGGGAGATGTGCACGATCGGCGACCCGCTGCTGGACCTGGGCTGGCTGCTGGCCACGTGGCGCCAGCCCGACGGGTCCAGCGTGTTCAGTCACGCGCTGGGCGGTCACGACGGATTGGCCGGCACCGGCGAGCTGCTCGCCCGGTACGCCGCCAACAGCACCCGCGACCTGTCGCACATCACCTGGTACACCGTGCTGGCCTGCTTCAAGCTGGGCATCGTGATCGAGGGAACCCTGGCCCGCGCGTGCGCGGGCAAAGCCGAGAAGCAGGTCGGCGACCAGCTGCACGCGGCGACGGTCCACCTGTTCGAGCGGGCGTTGGCCCTCATCGACAGCGGGTCCTGATCGACAAACGGTCCATATCGGGCGTCGTCCAGCTAACCTTCAACGTGTGGACGTCGGGGACTCGGTCAGGCGCTCGCTGGACCATTGGGAAAGGCGTGAGTGGGATTCGGCGATGAGCCACGCCTGCAACGCTCTCGCCGAGACCGCGGCGAGGCGATATCCGCAGCAGGGGCTGGCAGCCAGGTTCAAACGCACGGTCCGTGACTCGCTCGACATCTTCGGCGCGATGGCGGCACCCGGCATCGACTTCGACCAGAGCCGCTTTCCCATCGCGGTGCGGTCGGACCTGCCGGACGGCCGTCCCGACATCGCCGACGTCTTGTACGGCGCTCACCGATGGAGCCACGGCCACGTTGACGAGTTGCCCAACGGGTTCGAACTGACCCCGGACGGACCGCGGCCGCGGGGAGTGCACATCTGGCGGGAGGGCAAGATCGGGCTGCCGGCGTCGGTGGTGATCGGCCTGCTGGCGATCGCCGTGTTGGCACCGGAGAGCAAGGGCGAGGCCATACCCGACGGCTACCAGCTCAGCTGGTACCAATACGTCTTCATCATCTGCCTCTGGTGGGGCTGGCAAGACCACTTCCGCGAAATCATCGGCACCGCCCGCCCGTCCGCGGCGACCCTGGATTTCGGCGAGTCCTGGGCCACCTGGGCGCCGGTCTGAGTACGAGGACTTGTGACAACCTCGCCGCCCCCGCAGACTGATTGACATGCGCGATCGCGAGACGATCGACTCCGAGTTGCGGCTCCTCGCCCTGGGGCGCCGGTCGATCCGCGAACAGGGCGGTCAACGGTTCAGCGAGCGGGTCGACGAACTGCTCGACGAACGCCTGGGCCACCTCCCGGCGGCGCCGGGAGGTGTCATCGCAACCCCCGGCCCCGTCCGGCCGCGCCGCAAGAGTACGCTGCGCCGCTTCGGTCCCCTGGCGGTGTTGCCGCTGTCCCTGCTCGCGGTCGTCGCCGCGGTGGTCGTGATCCTCGCGGGCCGCGAAGCACCGCCGGCGGCGCAGCCGACCGAGACCCCGCCACGGGCGGCGCCACCCGCCCCGGTCATGCCGACGAAGGCTCCCACCTCGGCGTCCGACATCGCCGACAGGGCGCTCACCGACGCGTTGCAGCAGCAAGGCGTGCCCGTTCCCGGCCGCGACTACGTCGCCAGCCAGGGGCATGCCGTCTGCGAATTCCTGAAGAACCGGCCCGACTTCGCCGACGCCGTCCGCTTCGTGCAGCGATCGTCGATCTGGGATGCCGACCAGAGCACCGCCGTCACCGCCGGTGCCATCGTCTCGTACTGCCCGCAGTTCCATCCCGCGAGCGCAGGCGAGACGCAACCGGGCCTGGACAAGGCGCTGTCCGACCTGCAGGCCATCGAGGGCAAACTGCAAGGCATCCAAGGCGATCTGCAGGGCATCGAGGGCGACCTGCAAGCCCTGCCGGGCCACCGGTAACCCGGCGTCACCCGCGAGCGCCGCCGCGGGCCGCGTGTCGGCCCACCGCACGGGCGTGGGAGTCGTCGCCGTCGGCGGCGCCGCGGTGGTCGAGATCGGTGATCGCGTCGGTGTGGCCGTAGAGCACCACCACGTCGCCGCACGCCAGCCTGGTGCCCGGGACCGGGCACGCCACGTCGTCGCTTTCCTTCCGGTTGATCCGCAGCACCAGCAGGCCCTCGTCCGGTAACCCGAGTTCCTCGAGGGGGCGCCCGGTCACCCAGTCGTCCGCGGCGATCGCCAGCTCGCTGACCACGTATCCGCCGCCGAGCTCGGCCAGCACCGTCGAGTCGCGGCCCGCCAGGTCGGTCCAGCGGTGCAGCGCCCGGCCGATCAGCCCGGTCAGCCAGCGGCTCACCCGGGGACTGCGGGACAGGAACACCAGCACGATCAATCCAGCGGCCAGCTCGATGACCCGCATCCACGAGGTCCCCGTGGCGCCGTCCCGGAAACCGAGGATCAGCGAACTCGCGGCCGCGACGAAACCGATGTTGCCGACCAGCATCAGCAGCATCACCACCCGGCGGCGCAGCGGATGCGACACCACGACCTCGGACTCGGTGGTGGTGAAGCCCGAACCGGTGAACGCCGAGCGGGCCTGGAATCGCGCGGACTCCCCGGACATCCCGGAGGCGGCCAGCACCACGGTGGCGACCCTGGTGACGAGCAGAGACGGCCAGCACCGCGAGCAGTGAGGCGATGGCGTACACGTCCGGAAGCATCCCCTGACGAGCAATTCGGTAAACGCCTGCGCGAAGCGCGCCCTAAGGGATTCGAACCCTAAGCTTCTGATCCGTAGTCAGAAACGGCGCAGCTCCTTTCTGAAACCTTGTCGGGCAACGTCACGCTCAACTTCAAATTCCGCCGCGCAATCGCTTTCCACGCCCGGACTATCGTCATCCTCGATGAGCGCACGCTTTGAGGAATTGGGCTGGCAACAGACTCCGATGGGCGTGATCAGCCTGCCTCAGAATTTCACGGTGGCCCGGGTTCTGCTGTGGCGGTCTGCGGGGCGGCAGCTTTGTCGAGGTTTTGAGGCTGGGGGTAGGCGGCGGCGCCGCGTGTCGTGCGGTGACGCCGGGTCCTTTATCCCGGGGGTGGTTACTCCTTTCTTGGGGTCGAGAGGGCATAGGGGCCTGTGGGTCAGGGTATGGCGCGGACCCTGTTGAGGGCGTCGGCGAATTCTTGTGCCCAGGGCCAGGTTTGGGGGATCCGCAGGATCAGGTAGCGGGATCGTTTGATCAGCCGGGCCGCGGCGTGCAGCAGCCGGTAGCGCAGGGTGGCGGGTTCGGCTTTGGCCAGTGGGCCGTCCAGGAGTAGCAGTCGCATCCAGCACAGCAGGTCGATGGCGATCGCGACGGCGGTGACCCAAGCGGTGTTGATGGCGAACGAGTGTGAGGGCCAGCGGGCCAGGCCGGTGTCTTTGCCGGTGCGGATGAAGCCCTCCACCCGGGCGTGGACGCGGTGGCGGGCTTCCAGTCGCTGGGGTTGTCCACCGGCAGTCGAGGTGGCGAGGACCTGGTAGCGGTAGCCGGCCAGCTGCTCGAACAATGACAACTGGGTGCCGTGTTCGATTTCTTCGCGCCGCACCAGGATGCGCATGCCGGCCGGCCAGCCGACCAGCCGATCCCCTCCGGTGCTGTGGCGCAGCAGCCCGGTCAACTCGGCGACCTGGGCGTCGTCACGGGCCGCTCCGGTGGCATCCAGTGCGGCTTGCCATCCCGCATCGGGCATCTGGCCGATCGCGACCCGGACCCGCTCATCGAGGTCGAATCCGACCGAGTAGCCCACTGACATCCCCGGCCGGGCATTGAGTTTCTCCAGGTGTTCGACGACGGCGTGGCTTGAACCCGCGCCGTCGATGGTGACCAGCAACTTGCGGCGCCACTTGGCCGGGATCGCCGCGATCGCGGCGTCGATGATCGCGATATGATCGGCCGCGGTGTTCGAGCCGGCGTTGCCTGCACGGGCGATCACCGCCAGCAGTTCGCCGGTGTTGTCACACCACGCCAACAGCGGGTGGAAGCCAAACCCGCCTTTGAAATTGCCTGCGGCGTGCTGCTTATCGCTGTGCGACTGAATCAGCGACGCGTCGATGCGGATCACGATCGTGTCCCCGAGGTCCCCATAGCAGGTCTGCGAAGCCGGGATCGCACCGTGGCGGGCCTCGATCGCCTCCCACACCCGAGAGCGGACCTTGTTGCGCACGGCCGTGACCTCGGTGATGCTCTGCTCGTCGATCTCGCCCAGGGACCGCCACATCGTCGGAACCGACGCCACCGCCTGAAACAACCGGTGCTGATCGCGCAGCACCGCGGTGCCGGCCAGGTTCTGCGCGCCGCCGGCGATCGATACCGCCACATCGCGCAACACCGCGCCTCGGTCGTGGGTGACTTCTGGGCGCGACAGCACCGACGACAAACCGCTGGTCAAACCCAGATTGTCGGCCAGCAACCGGGGTATCACGTTACCGGCGTGCCCGACCACGTCGTCGCCACGGACCTCAACTCGGACATTCTTCGACCAATCCGTAGTAGCCTGCATCTGACAGGTGCACTCCCATCCTGGATAACCGAGCCTCGAATACTCCGATTATCCTTGCGGCAGTGCACCTTTCACGTTAACGACACCCCTGAGCTCCACATTCGATGAAAAATCCAGGCCTGCGGCGCCGATTCGATCTGACGGTGCGCGCCGATGTCTATGAGGTCAAGCTCGATGACGAGTACTTGATGTCGAGCCTGTTCACCGTCGCCGAAAGGGAACTCGCAAGGCTGGGATTGGCACGGACGCCAGGAGCGGGCCTCGACGTGGTAATCGGTGGACTCGGCCTTGGCTACACCGCGCGAGAAGCACTGGAATGCAACCGGATTCGGACACTCACTGTGGTCGAATACTCCAATGCCGTCATCAGCTGGCATGAACGCGACCTGCTACCTGACACAGCCGGCCTAGCCGCTGACAACCGTGTGGCGCTGGTGTGCGCGGACTTCTTCGCGGCGACGACGGACTCGGTGGGCTTCGATCCTGCCCAGCCCGGCCGAACCTATGACGCGATCCTGCTCGACATCGATCACTCGCCCCGCCACGTGCTACACCATCCGCACGCAGACTTCTACACCTACGACGGCCTGCACGCCATGTCGGCTTTTCTGGCCCCCGGCGGCACGTTCGCCATGTGGTCCGACGATGCACCGGACGACAGCTTCAGCTCCATCCTCGAGGCCGTCTTCACCGACGTCGAGGCCAGGCATATCTGGTTCGACAACCCCCTCACCAGAGGCAAGTCGTCCGCGACCATCTACCTCGCGACCCGGCGGTGAGAGCCACACCTCGATGTGAACGACGCGGGGTTCGTGGTGCCTGCCACCTGCATCTATGGCGCGCCCGAAGGGATTCGAACCGTGTAGCCAGCAGTGCAGGGATGCCTGACTGTCGTCAGAAATGTCGTCCGCCGCCCGCCTCGGCGACGGGGTGCTGGCGGTGTTCGAAGGTAACTAACTGACGTGGACCCGCCGACCGCAAACAGGGTTGCGCGTCCCCCACGTTGGTTGTGGCTACGACGCCAGAACTTGAACGCGGCTCAAGTCGGCTGTTTCACGTGCGACTTCGATGTCGTAGTGCTTCTGGAGGTTCAGCCAGTAAGTGTCCGACTGGCCGAACAGCTTCCCGAGCCGCAACGACGTGTCGGGCGTGATGGCACGCTGACCGTGCACGATCTGATTGATGCGCCGCGGCGGTACATCGATCAGATCAGCGAGCTTGCGCTGTGAAAGACCGAGGTCAGCGAGGTACTGGTCGGCGAGAATCCGGCCGGGGTGAACCGGCGCAATATCCCTCATAGTGATGTCCTTTCCCTAGTGGTAGTCGACGATTTGAACGTCGCGCGGGCCGGCGGCGGTCCACACGAAGCAGATGCGGTATTGGCCGTTGATGGGGACGCTGTACTGGCCTTTGCGGTCACTACCCAAGGCTTCGAGACGGTTACCGGGCGGCATTCTGAGATCACTGATCTGGTTGGCCGCGTTGAGCATCAGAAGCTTTTGGAGCGCTCGATCGCTGAGTTCCGGGCTGTACTTCTTTACTCGGCGTCCGTTGAACAGCTTCTCTGTGTCCTTGTCGGCGAACGCCTGGATCACAAATCAAAGCGTACCGCGTAGCGTTACACGGCCAAAGCGTACGGCCCGAGCTACAGGCAGTTGCTCGGGAATCAGGTGGTCAGCCTCATCGACGATCGACAGGAATCGTGTCGTCAAACGTATGGGTATCGCCCCGACACGGCGGCCAAAAAGGTCTGACCTGAGCGCGCCCGAAGGGATTCGAACCCCTAACCTTCTGGCGTATCCAACCGCCAGTAGACCGTCCGCGTGCGTCCGTTAATGTATTGCAGCACAATAGTTTCTGTAGGCACAGCGTCCGTGCTAAACCGGTTGAATCCGGGCGCATCTATCGGGTTTGTATCAGTAAAGTGGAGACTGGTGAAGGGCGCCAGCGTTTGCTGCCAATGGTGTCCATGGGGCGCCTGGGGGTTGCGCATGTCCACTCGGCCGCCATCCGCGGCGGGCAGGCCGACGTTGCCTGAGGCCAGGGGCGCTCGGAACCCGTAACACGAGAAAAGCCGCCTGCGAATCTCCTGTACATGCCTCAGGTTGTAGACACGTCTGCCACGCGCTCAGTCCACACTCCCGGTAGGAGCGAAACCACTCCGAACTACCGAATAGCGGGGGCGCAATGAACAGAGCAGCGTCTGACAATCCTCTCGGTCTGGGCCTAGTTATCGTCGGTGCCGTCGCGATTGATATCTCGACGTTCTTGCCGCTGGTCGAACCCATAGTCACATTTAGCAGGGTTGCCGACAACACTCTTATCCAGCACGACGGCTGGACGCTCGTCGCGCTCGCCTTGGGCATCGCCGTTAGCCTCAGAATTTCACGGTGGCCCGGGTTCTGCTGTGGCGGTCTGCGGGGCGGCAGCTTTGTCGAGGTTTTGAGGCTGGGGGTAGGCGGCGGCGCCGCGTGTCGTGCGGTGACGCCGGGTCCTTTATCCCGGGGGTGGTTACTCCTTTCTTGGGGTCGAGAGGGCATAGGGGCCTGTGGGTCAGGGTATGGCGCGGACCCTGTTGAGGGCGTCGGCGAATTCTTGTGCCCAGGGCCAGGTTTGGGGGATCCGCAGGATCAGGTAGCGGGATCGTTTGATCAGCCGGGCCGCGGCGTGCAGCAGCCGGTAGCGCAGGGTGGCGGGTTCGGCTTTGGCCAGTGGGCCGTCCAGGAGTAGCAGTCGCATCCAGCACAGCAGGTCGATGGCGATCGCGACGGCGGTGACCCAAGCGGTGTTGATGGCGAACGAGTGTGAGGGCCAGCGGGCCAGGCCGGTGTCTTTGCCGGTGCGGATGAAGCCCTCCACCCGGGCGTGGACGCGGTGGCGGGCTTCCAGTCGCTGGGGTTGTCCACCGGCAGTCGAGGTGGCGAGGACCTGGTAGCGGTAGCCGGCCAGCTGCTCGAACAATGACAACTGGGTGCCGTGTTCGATTTCTTCGCGCCGCACCAGGATGCGCATGCCGGCCGGCCAGCCGACCAGCCGATCCCCTCCGGTGCTGTGGCGCAGCAGCCCGGTCAACTCGGCGACCTGGGCGTCGTCACGGGCCGCTCCGGTGGCATCCAGTGCGGCTTGCCATCCCGCATCGGGCATCTGGCCGATCGCGACCCGGACCCGCTCATCGAGGTCGAATCCGACCGAGTAGCCCACTGACATCCCCGGCCGGGCATTGAGTTTCTCCAGGTGTTCGACGACGGCGTGGCTTGAACCCGCGCCGTCGATGGTGACCAGCAACTTGCGGCGCCACTTGGCCGGGATCGCCGCGATCGCGGCGTCGATGATCGCGATATGATCGGCCGCGGTGTTCGAGCCGGCGTTGCCTGCACGGGCGATCACCGCCAGCAGTTCGCCGGTGTTGTCACACCACGCCAACAGCGGGTGGAAGCCAAACCCGCCTTTGAAATTGCCTGCGGCGTGCTGCTTATCGCTGTGCGACTGAATCAGCGACGCGTCGATGCGGATCACGATCGTGTCCCCGAGGTCCCCATAGCAGGTCTGCGAAGCCGGGATCGCACCGTGGCGGGCCTCGATCGCCTCCCACACCCGAGAGCGGACCTTGTTGCGCACGGCCGTGACCTCGGTGATGCTCTGCTCGTCGATCTCGCCCAGGGACCGCCACATCGTCGGAACCGACGCCACCGCCTGAAACAACCGGTGCTGATCGCGCAGCACCGCGGTGCCGGCCAGGTTCTGCGCGCCGCCGGCGATCGATACCGCCACATCGCGCAACACCGCGCCTCGGTCGTGGGTGACTTCTGGGCGCGACAGCACCGACGACAAACCGCTGGTCAAACCCAGATTGTCGGCCAGCAACCGGGGTATCACGTTACCGGCGTGCCCGACCACGTCGTCGCCACGGACCTCAACTCGGACATTCTTCGACCAATCCGTAGTAGCCTGCATCTGACAGGTGCACTCCCATCCTGGATAACCGAGCCTCGAATACTCCGATTATCCTTGCGGCAGTGCACCTTTCACGTTAACGACACCCCTGAGCTCCACATTCGATGAAAAATCCAGGTTAGCGGCTATCGGCTTAGCCGGGGCAGGTGGTCGGTTCGATGGTTACCTATCGTGCTGTGCGTCGTGGCTGCGATGTTGGTCGTCGGCTATGTCACTAATAAGGACTTGCGGACTCTTTATCCAATCGGTCCCGATGGAAACCCCATCACTACTCAGCCGGGGACGCTCGCGGACTTCGGCATCGCCATCTATGTTGCGGGGGCGGGCGTCGCCGCGGCATCCGTTGGCTCGCTAATGCTTTTGCGAATCGCGACGCAAGCTCTAGAAGCTGCCGATGACGAGTTGGTGGACTCGTGGACTTCACAGAATGTGGAGGCAAAAACGAAGAAGTGCCCCGATTGCGCCGAGACGGTGCTCGCCGACGCCAGGGTATGCAAGCACTGTGGGTACCGCTTCGCTCCCGCCCCGGTAGCCAGTTCCGAACCTATTACCAAATCGCCCGTACCTACTCAGCCAAGACCGCGACCGGCCTCGAACGACGTGCCTGAAAGCCTGGGAAAAGCCCCGATACCGATAGGGAGTTCAAGCGCAAGCGACCTACAAGTGGGTCGTCGGGTGCGCGTGGTTTTATCCGGCGATGATTTTGACGGGAAGGTTGGCATGGTTAAGGGAATTCTCGACAACGGCGACGTGCACGTGAAATTTGGGCCTCTTTCGGGCACTTACTGCTTTGGGCACGACGAGCTGAAGCCCATTTAGAACGGCCCGGGGAGAATGGCGACTGCGTATCGCGTGGGCGCGGTCAGGCAGGACAGCGAGTACCTGGCCGTGACGGTCAGGGGCCATGGATGGTCGCGACGGTCGACTTGGGCGGGCATTCCGCGCCGGATGTTGAGGTAGCCGACTGGCCCGGCCGACAGCCAAAAGTCGTAGCGAGCTACGAGCATCGACGTATCGTCTTCCGTATGACCGTGGTTGAGGCCGTGGATGTCGTCGAAGTCGAAACGGAGCGATAAGCCCGTTCAGGTTCTGGGCCTGATCCACCAGCGCGGCGACAAACGTCCCTGCGGAATCTGTGGGGTCACGAAGCGGATGTCGCAGGCACACGTCCCGCCGCGTTGCGCAGGCAACGAGATGTTAGTCAAGCGGTACCGCCTGATTGCGAACAAACACGTGGTCGGTTCGGGTCGCCAAGACCTTGGCGGAATTTACCTGTACGGCCTGTGCAAGGACTGCAACAGCGATGCTGGCAAATACGACGGGGCCTACGGCCACTTCGCCGAGGCATTACGCCCATTTTGGGTGAAGCCCTGGCAAATAGAGGTCTTGCCGCTGATCTCGACTCCATCCATTACGTTCGACCCCGGCGCGGTCATCCGCTCGACAGGGTCCCGGAAAAGTCACGTCTCATGAGGTCAGGATCAATTTGAGGGCGTGATCTGGGTGTCTGGCGTGGTGGCGGAGGCCGGCGGCGATGTTGTCCCATCCGGTGATGCGGAGTATTCCGATGGCGAGGTTGCGGCAGGTGGCCATCACGCGTGGCGCTTGACCGGTACGTACCTGTGATCCGTCCTCGGCGAAAGTGACGTCTCGGACCCAGTGAAGGCGATTTTCTATGCTCCAGTGGCCCTGTACCCAGGCGGCGAGTCGCTGCGGCGGCGCCGCCGTGTGGTTTGCTGAGGTGATCAGGTAGACGACCTCGACGGTTTTGGTTGCTTTGTCGGTGACGGTGCGGCGCAGTTGGGCGACTTGGGCTGCGTCGGGAAAGTCGATCCAGTCGGGAGCGTCGGCGACCTTGATCGTTCGGGTGACCCGCCGGCCACGCTCAACAGTCGTGGCGGTGTGCGCGGGCATGTCCTTCCACGGCAGCTTCTTGAGCGTCTGGTGCAGGGTGGGCATGTTCGCCTTGACCGTGAACACGTAGTCCCCACCCGGGCGTGTCATTCCATCTGTGTAAGTCCGGGGTGGTCCATCATCGGACCGCCGTTGGGCGGACAGAAGGAGTGTTTTGTGACCAAGACCATGCAGATGCCGGCTGAGGAGACGACCGCGGCGCGGCGGCTGGCCGAGATGTTCACCGAAGAGACGCTGGACTCGTTGATTAAGGATGCGGTGAAGACCGGGACCCCGATCGACGGCGCGGACGGTTTGCTGAACCAGCTGACTAAGGCCGTGCTGGAGCGGGCGCTGAATGCGGAGCTAACCCACCATCTGGGCTATGAGGCCGGCGATCCGGCCGGACGCGGATCGGGAAATTCGCGCAACGGCACCACGCCGAAAACGGTGACCACCGTCAACGGCCCGGTGCAGATCGATGCGCCGCGTGATCGCAACGGCTCGTTTGAGCCGGCGATTGTGCCGAAGAAGACCCGCCGGCTCAACAACATCAATTCGGTGGTGTTGTCGCTGTATTCACGGGGAATGACCACCCGCGATATCGAAGCCCACCTGCAGGAGGTCTATGGGGCGTCGGTGTCGCGGGAGTTGATCTCCAATATCACCGAGGTGGTGGTCGATGAGATCAAGGCCTGGCAGGCCCGCCCGCTCGATGAGGTCTACCCGATCCTCTACATCGATGGGCTGCGGCTGCGGATCGGCGACAACGGGGTCATCACCACCAAGGTCGCCTATTTGGCCATTGGCGTGGATCTGGAGGGCCGCAAACACGCCTTGGGCTGCTGGATCCAGGACTCCGAGGGGGCGAAGTTCTGGCAGAAGGTCGTCATCGACCTGCGCAACCGCGGGGTGCGCGACATCCTCATCGCCTGCTGCGACGGGCTGACCGGTCTGCCTGATGCGATCCGCTCGATCTATCCCGATACCGTGGTGCAGACCTGCGTCGTGCACGTCATTAGGAATGCGATGCGCTTCGTGTCTTATAAGGACCGCAAGAAGGTCGCCACCGCGATGCGGGCGATCTACAGTGCGCCGACCGTCGATGGAGCCGAACTCGCACTCAAGGAGTTCGACCAGCAATTCGGCGCCCAATATCCGGGTGCAATTGACGTGTGGCACAACGCCTGGGGGGAATTCGTTCCGTTCCTGGACTATCCGGTGGAGTTGCGCAAGATCGTCTACACCACCAATGCGATCGAGTCGATCAACTTCCAGTTGCGCAAGATCACCAAGAACCGTGGTCATTTCACGGACAAGGACGCCGCGATGAAGTTGCTGTACCTCGGGCTGCGCAACATCTCCAGCGAGAGAGGAGGCTATTCGGGTACTGGAACGCACAACTGGACTGTGGCGCTCAACACACTCGCCAGACTATTCCCTGGGCGAATCCCATTGTGCTAGAATACAACTCGTAGTCAAATCACCTCTGACTTACACAGAAATCGTGACAGGCTCCCCCACCCGCCCCGGTGATCGCGGTGGCAGTGTCGGTCTGGGTGTGCATCGCATCAAGGGTCACCACCGCCCCTTCCAGATCGAACTGTCCCAACAGTGTTCGCACAGCAGGTATTTCGTTGCTCTTTGCGTCGATGGCCACCTGCCCGAGCACCGCACCGGCACCATGGTCGAACGCGGCGACCAGCTGCGGCGCCTTACCGTCGGGGCGGGTGCGCGCACCTCGCAGGGTCTTGCCGTCCAACGCGATCACCCGGCGTTGCTCGACGGTGAAGGTTCGCGTCCACATCCATGTGCCCAACGCCCGGTCGAGGGCGTCGGCATCGATGCGGGCGAACAACTTTCTCAACGTCGATTCGTCCGGAACGCTACCGCTGGTGAGTCCGAACGAGGCCAGATTGTCAATTGCGGTCTCTGCGGCCCACTGACCGATCGCCGCGAACGAGCGGCACCCGGCCAAGGTAGCTGTGACCGCCAGTGCGAGCACCCCGACCAACGAGTAACGCACCCCGCGTCGGTCACGTGGGTCGGGCACCGTGTTGAGGACACTCAGCAGTCGTTCGTGGCGCGTCGGATTCGCATCGGCAGGCGGCGTAGGAGAAGATGGCACGCGGGTGTGACCTCGGGTTCGGATGGATGGATTCGCAACCTGCATCCAAACCCGTTAGTCACACCCGCCACATACGCCACGCCGGTCACGCGGCGATAACAGCCAAGGTCACAGCACTACGCATCAACTTTTCCGGCACCCTGATCCGCTCGATCCTGTTGGGTATGTGCGCCACCGGGCCGATCATCCACCAGCATTGGCCCGATTTCCCGTCTCAGCTCATGAGTGGAAGTCCGCTACAGACGCCGCCAGAGATTCGCCTCTACTTGGCGCTGGCGCGAGGTGTGTCTGCCCGTGTCGCGGGACCGATGTCCGGCCTACACGTACGCGGGCCGCATTTGCGCCGCAGCGCCTTGGGGGCGCCGTTGGGCATCAGCGCTATTGCTTCCGTCTACTTCCCTCCACTGGCATGGGAATTGATCCATGCGCGAGAAACAGCACTTACGCAGGACCGGTGGGTGGACGTCAGCAGCTGGACAGCCTTCAAGCCTGGCGAAGCCCACGTTTTGCATGACCTGGTGCCTGCGCTGCCGGTTGTCTGCCACCCGAGGCATCACCCGGATCGTGACGAGGGCTGGGTCGAGCTGCTCAGCACAGAGATATGTCCTATCGTCGAGTGCGCAAATGTCGAAGGGGGACCCCCTGACCCACTTGCGCCAACGCTCAACGAGCGGCGGCAAGTCAGCATGGACGAGTTCGGCGAAATCCTTCGCAGGAATGGCCTCCCGCCGCTGACCCGCGACGGTAGTTGATTGCAAGTGGAGGCGACCGTCTGCAGTGGCGTGGTCGGCCCCCACCGATTGAGGAAGCTTCGACCGCCCCCACGGTTGGTCGAAGGCCCGCTACCTGCAGATATGGCGCGCCCGAAGGGATTCGAACCCCTAACCTTCTGATCCGTAGTCAGAAACGGCCTGCTTTCAGCATGTACCAGGGTATCTCGCGGTGTCTAGACAAATACTTCTCACCTGCGCAAACCGTCTCACGGTATCTCGTCGTGACGCAGATGTGTCACGCGAGTTGTGACAATGGCGTGACAACTCAGAACTACTCCCGGACGGTCGCACTTGGTTGGTTTGCCGGTTTAGTGAGTTGGCGGTTGGCCCCCGCAGACAACAGTGCAGTCACTAGAGATTCGGGGTCGGTCAAATCTTGTCTCACGCGACCGACCGCACACTGCTTCTCGTTGCCGGTTTACCGTAGTGCACTCAGCACCAGCTCAACGTCGTCCATGGTGTTGTAGAGGTGAAATGAGAATCGGGTACGGCCAGCCCGCGCGCTGACCACGACTCCGGCCTGGACCAGCCGCCATGCAGCTTGGGCGGGCACATCGAGTGAGATGATCGCCGAATCGCGTGAACAAAGGCCTAAGCCGGCCAGCGTCGTATCGGCGAGCCCCACGCAGTGCTCGCGCACGGCGGTCAGATCAAGCCCGGCCAGCCACGGCAGCGAGACCGCGGCACCGCGTTGCGAGAACCACGCAGGCGACAGGGTCATGCCCACTGGCGTGGTGTAGGAGTTCGTTCCGATCGCGTGACCCTTCGTGGGGCAGTCTAGGTGGTTAGGGCGGGGGTGTCGTCGGTTTGCTGTGGGCTTGGTTGGTCGGTGCTGGTCGTGGCTGCGCGGGCACGGGTGAGGACGTCCAGGCCGAGGTAGCGCCGTCCTTCGATCCATTCGTCGTGTTGTTCGGCCAGTACGGCCCCGACGAGGCGGATGATCGATGCCCGGTCGGGGAAGATGCCCACCACGTCGGTCCGACGCCGGATCTCTCGGTTGAGCCGTTCCTGGGGATTGTTGGACCAGATCTGGCGCCAGATCTGTTTGGGAAAGGCGGTGAACGCCAACAGATCCGGGCGGGCGCCGTCGAGGTGCTCGGCGACGTTGGGGAGCTTGTCGTACAATGCGTCGAGCACTCGATCGTATTGGGCGACAACCGATTCAGCGTCGGGCTGGTCGTAGATGGAGTGCAGCATGGTGCGCACCCACGGCCACGACGCTTTCGGGGTAACCGACATCAGATTGGCCGAGTAGTGCGTTCGACACCGCTGCCAGGCCGCTCCGGGCAGTGTGGCGCCGATCGCGGCCACCAGGCCGGGATGGGCATCGCTGGTGACCAGCGCGACCCCGGACAGACCGCGGGCGACCAGGTCACGGAAGAACGCCAGCCAGCCCGCCCCATCCTCGGCGGAGGTCACCTCGATGCCCAGGATCTCCCGGTAACCCTCGGCGTTGACGCCGGTGGCGATCAAGGTGTGCACGCCGACGACGCGGCCCGCCTCGCGCACCTTGAGCACCAGGGCATCAGCGGCCAGGAACGTATACGGGCCGGCATCGAGCGGGCGGGTGCGAAACGCCTCAACGGCCTCATCGAGCTCTTTGGCCATGATCGACACCTGCGACTTGGAAAGCCTTGTCACGCCTAAGGTTTCGACGAGGCGCTCCATGCGCCGGGTGGACACCCCCAGCAGATAGCAGGTCGCCACCACACTAGTCAGGGCACGCTCGGCGCGCTTGCGCCGCTCGAGCAGCCAATCCGGGAAATAGCTGCCCTGACGCAACTTGGGGATGGCCACCTCGATGGTGCCCGCACGGGTGTCGAAATCACGGGGCCGGTAGCCGTTGCGGTGATTGGACCGCTCGTCGCTGCGTTCGCGGTAGCCGGCCCCGCACAAGGCATCGGCTTCGGCACTCATCAAGGCGGCAATGAACGCCGACAACAGACCGCGCAGCACATCCGGGCTTGCCTTCGCGAGTTGATCAGCCAATAGCTGCTCGGGGTCGATAAAGTGGGACGAGGTCATCGCGTTGTCTCCTTCGATTGACTTTTGCTGGTCGTTTCGAAGGATCACGCGATGACCGCCCTCTACCGGGCTACGACACGCCCACCGGACTTACCGGCTCATACACCACGCCCCTGGACGCAACTGGCGACAGGTCGAGTCGACGGGCGTCGCGGGCCAGGCGAAGCGGCAGGCCATAGAGCCCAGACCAGATATCCTCTGCCCCGAACCAGTTCGCGACCTGCGGAACTACATCGGCGAGCGCATCGCGGCGCACCGCCATCCACGCGGCGCCGCGCGGCGCCAAGAGCCACTTATAAGCCGCACCGACTACAAATTCTGCCCAGTGCAACTGCAGCGGTTGCCAGCCGGCGGCCTGGCTGACGTCGATAAGCACCCGAGCTCCCGCCGCCTCGGCCGCGGTGCGCAACTCATCCAGGTCGAGCCCGGCACCGTCTGCGGACTGCACCGCACTAACCGCCACCAGATCGTGTCCGGGCAGCTGGGACAACAACTCGGCGGGTTTCGCTTCCACCACCGTGATACCGCGATGTCGTTGTGCGGCAAACGGAAAGGTCACGCTGGTGAACTCATTGTGTACCGCCAGTACCTTGGTGCCGTCCGGCACGCTGGCGGCGACGAGCCCGATCAGCTGCGACACGCTGGCCCCCGTGGCCACGTCGGATGGGGCGACTCCAACCAGCCGCGCCCACGCATTGCGCGCAGCGACCACGTCGGCATCGAAATCGGCCAGCTGCAGGGCTCCGGCCCGCCACTGCGCGATCGTGCCGACCAGTGTGTCGGCTACGCGGGCAAATGGCAGCCCGATGGCGGCAGTGTTCAGGTAGCCCGCGGGAACGTCGAACTTTTCTCCGAACGCTTCACGCACACCAGAACACTATCTATGCGAGTAGCACTGCTGCTCAGCGACGGCGCCAACCTCCCTGGACCGGACAGTCACTCCGAGCGTATACAGTGGGTCACTGCTGCTCGCTGCGATGAGCTCCGACCGTCCGGATCTCCTCGATGAGCAATCTCAGATCATCTTCGGTCACAAGCGGATTCAATAGGCAGACGCGCAGCGCCGGACGTCCGCGCAGTGTAGTGCCGGTGAGGAACACGTTTCCGCGGCGCTGCAGCAATGCGGGTATATCGTGGTTGATCCGGTCGATGTCGTTTTCTGCCGTGCCGCTGAATCTGAAGGCGACCACCGAGAGGGTGGTTGGCGCGAGCAGTTCGAATTCCGGTGCTTGCCGAAGCAGGGCGGCGAAGCTTGCGGCCGTCTCGCTTGTGCGGCGCACCACGTCGATGATTCCGCGCCTGCCCAGGTGCGCGATGGTGGCCCAGGTGCGCAGCGCGCGGAAGGGGCGGGTCTGTTCGATGCCGTATTCCGACCACCACCCGACGTCGTCTGCAGTCTCGTCCCGCAGGTAGTCCGGGACAAGGCTGAAGGTTTCGCGCAATGCATCGGCGTCCTGAACGAGAAGTGAGCCGCTGTCGATCGGTACGCCAAGCCACTTGTGGGCATCGATGGCGATGGAGTCTGCGCGTTCCATTCCCGTGAACTGGGCCCGCAGAGCGAGGTTGGCGGCGGCCAGCGCGCCGTAGGCTCCGTCGACGTGCATCCACATGCTGTACTCGTTGGCGAGCTGGGCGATGGTTGCCAGGTCATCGATGGCGCCGGTGTTGACCGTACCTGCTGTGGCTACCACAGCACAGGGCACCAGTCCTGCGCGGATGTCTTCCGTGATCGCCGACACGAGAGCCGCGGTGTCCATCGCGAATGCGTCATCGACCGGGATGCGGCGCAGTGATCGCCGACCGATGCCGATCAGCTCGACCGCTTTGGTGATGCAGCTGTGCGCCTCGTATGAGGCGTAGATGACCATCGGCGGCTGATCCCATAGCCCATCCTCCCGCATGTTTGCGCCGCGTCGTCGGGCGACGCGGTTGCGGGCAGTGGCAAGGGCGATGATGGACGCCATCGATGCGCCGCTGGTCAGGATTCCACCACACGTGCTGGTGGGGTAGCCGACCAGCTCTGCAAGCCAGCGCAGGACGGTTCGCTCCAACAGTGCGCCGGCGTGCTCCCCGCCCGCGCAGCTTGGGTTCAACGCAGCCGCCAACGGTGCAACGGCTATCCCTGCTGCGGATGGCGGGGAGTTGATCCATCCGAAGAAGCGTCGGTGGCCGTTGCCCATCGGATAGGGCAGGACATGGGCGTTGATGTCGGCGATGAGATCCGGCAGGGAGCGAGCTTCCTCCGGTAACGGTTGGTTGACAAGCCAGTCCCGGTCGCGCGGGTCGATCGGCCGCCACACCGGGCCGGAGTCCACCCGTTTCAGATACGCGCCAGCCGCTGCCATTGCCTCAGCAGCCACATCAGCAACGAGCTCGCCCCTTAGCCATTGCCCCGTACGCTCCTGGGCATCTGCTGTTTCGCTTGTTTTCTCCTCGACGGGCCGCGGCGGCGGTATCTCGTCGCGACCGCTGCGCAGCGTGCACTGCCAGAAGCCGACGTCGTGCCAGCCACCCTGCTTGAAGCCCACATCGGGCAGCTGGCCGACCTGAATGAATCCGTGGCGCTCGTGCAGTCGCACGCTCGGGTCGTTGGGCAGGGCGATCACCGCGACGACGCTGCGAAACCCTTGGCGGCGCAGACGGCCGAGCAGCTCGGTGTACAGGGCGTCGCCCGCGCCGCGGCGGCGCTCTGAGTCGTCGACATAGACGGTGGTCTCGACGGCCCACTCATAGGCGGTCCGATCTTTCCACGGTGCTGCATACGCTACTCCGACAACCCGGTCGTCGGTATTAGCCACCAGCCAGGGAAACCGCGAGTGCAGCCGTTTCCAGTCGTAGCGCCACTCGTCCACAGTCTGTGGCTCGGCCCGGAAATTGAAGGCCGTTTTCTCGATGAAGTAGTTCACGATCTCGCAGACACCGACGAGGTCGTCCTCCGTCGCGAGCCTGACCCGCAACTCCGCTCGCTCGCTCATCCGTGCACCGCACTTCCTCAACACCGAGATCGTCGCCCGCCCTGTTCAGGAGCGATCGGCCGTCCGCGCCCGACGATTATTACGCCGCCACCTCTGCGGTAGCACCACATGCGCAGCAGGGGGACAGCCTGCCCGGCGACGTCTGTTGGAGCCATCATCGTGCATCTACAAGCGGGCCTCAACGGCGTGTCTGGTTCTAGAGGAACCGGAGTGATCGCATCCTGTCTCATTTGTGGGATTGTCGTGAAACCAGTTTGTCCATCAGTTTTTCGGCGAACCGGCGATGTGTGGTGTTCTGCGAGGCGGTCAACAGCCAACCGTCGTCTGTCCGCACAGCGATGCTGGTGTTGACCCGGGTGTAGCGGCGATTCCGCCGCCGCGCCCCCTTCGTCACAGCGGCATTTGCCTGGATCAGCGCCACGTCGGGCGTCAGAAACCGCAGTTGGGTGATTTCTGTATTCAGGCGTGATCCGCGTAAGAGCTTCTTGAACAGCGGGGCGTAAGACGTTGCGATCGCTTCGCGGCCTTTGTAGTGGCTGCCCAGGAAAGTGACGTAGTCCGCGTCGGGGGTGAAGACGCTGGCGTATGCATGGGGATCCCCTGTGTCCCAGCCCATGATCTGGCGATCAAGAAGCTCGCGGATGGCATCCTCGTCGGCGCGCCGGTCGATCCGTGTTGCTTCCGACAGGTCGTCGGCCATGATGCTGCCCTTTCGTTCATGTTTGCCGATGAGCGGAGCCGCGCCATCAGCCGGATGTGCTTAGAGTTTCCTTAAGTTGCTTGGCAGCATCAAGTGGCGTTCCCCGCCTGAGAGCGAGTTGTGACACCGGGGGCTCAGGGAACCGGTCCGGGTCTCGTATCTGGCGCCGCTCGTAGCCTTGATCCAGGGGTGTTCGGGTGGAACTCGTCGACAGAACTACGCTCTGTGCCGCTGGCGTGCATTTCGGTGATTTTGCGTTGGAGGTACCACGAGAAGTACCGGTGGTACCTGCGCTGTAGGTCGCTTCGCCGCTAGTCGTGTCCGCCGATCACGCGCCGGCAGGAGGCTATGTTGCAGTGGCAGATCATTTGTCAGTCGTAGTCGTCGAACAGCGCATAGTCCGTGGTCAGTTGCTCACCGGCGGTCACTTCGCGCATGGCGACGAGCACGATGTTGCCGGCGAAGCCGACGTTGGGTTCGCAGGAGTGGTTGATGAAGAGCATCACGGCCCAGGGTCCGGCCATGTGGTTAGGACTGTACCAATAGTTGGTACAGTCAGTTCGTGGGTAAGAATACGTCCTTCAGTCTCGATGAGCATTACAGCGCCTTCATCGACGGCGAGATCGCCGCGGGGCGCTATCGGTCGGCCAGTGAGGTCGTCCGCTCCGCATTGCGGCTGCTTGAAGACCGCGAAACCCAGCTGGGGGCGCTGCGCGATGCTCTCGAGGCCGGCGAACGCAGCGGCAGCTCGACACCGTTCGACTTCGACGCCTTCATCGATCGCAAGCGGGCTCAGGTACCGCATGGGCAGTGAGCGGCCGATACCTTCTCTCCCCTGCCGCGCAAGCAGATCTGGAACAAATCTGGGACTACACCTACGACCGTTGGGGTGTTGACCAGGCCGAGGACTACTTGCGCGAACTTCAACACGCCATCAACCGCATCGCGGCAAACCCGCGGATCGGCCGAGCCTGCGACGAGATCCGCCCCGGCTATCGCAAGCTCGCTGCCGGTTCACACACGCTGTTCTACCGGGTGACCGCCGGAAACGTCATCGACGTCGTGCGCATCCTGCACCAACGGATGGACGTCGACCGCCATTTCTGACTTTTTATGTCAATACCGCCAGACCCGAGCGCGCAAAGCAGGAACTGCGACGTCCCGATTGTCTAGATCCGACACGTAGGTCAGATCGCCTTGCGGCCGGGTGGGGTGGCGTCCTCATCGAGGCCCACACGCCGCGCGCGGGCCCGCAGATCGGGGTCGTTCAAGAAACCCTCCAAGAGCGCAACCGGTCCACCGACGCAGGTCCAATCGTCGTCCCACAGCGTGGAGACAAGCCAGGACCGATCTACCGGGAACATCAGGTCCGGTAGGCGAGTCGACCTCGACGACCAGTCGTCACCAGACCGCCAGTCGGCGGCCTGCTCTGGTCCGGCCTGTACCAACACATAAGGCCAGTTCGCATACAAGGTCACCCTCGGCGCGTCGGGAAACACGACGTCGGCGCAGCCGGTGTCAAGGTAACCAATCCACCACGGTTGCTCCGGTGACTGCCTACGGAGCAACGCGACCACAGCCCGATCGTGCCGCTGGTGTTCCCCTTGAGTGTCGGGCAGTACGACGGTGCCGTAGTCATCAAACATGGGTGGGATCGCCGAAGTGATTCTGACGCCGCTCGAAGTGGCCGCGTATATCCACGCGACATCCGCAGCCGTGCCGACCAGCCAGCTCCGGCCGTCTCGGACGACCCGGCTCACCACACTGACCAACGCCGAGAGCGTGCACGCATCAAATCATTATCAGCACGGCGGTGGAGAATCCCGAGGCATCCCGCGAGACGGGATCTGATCGACCTCGAATCTCTAAAAGCGAGACTTCCCGCCCGTGCATCGGTCCTGGCTAAAATCAACGTGTGGATGGGCCGTATCGGCAGTTGATTGATATCGGTGACCGGGCGGTGTGTGTCCGCGTGCGGGGCAGTGGCCCAACGGTCGTGCTTGAGGCCGGAGGTGCGGGTGGTGCCGGTGAAGGCACCACGGGCGCCTACGGCGACTTAGAAGAACGCCTGGCTTCGTTTGCGACCGTGCTGACATATGACCGCGCCGGCAGTGGGTGCTCTGATGGCCCAGCACATCGTGACGTTGCCGCGATGGCGGATGATCTGGCCGCGATGATCCAAATTACGGGGTGTGTCACACCGGTGGTCGTTGTCGGTTGGACGCTTGGGGGTTTGGTCGCGGAGATGGGTCGCGTCCTAAAGCCGGTGTAAAAGAGGCCGGGCGTAGGGAGCCTGTCACGATTTCTGTGTAAGTCAGAGGTGATTTGACTACGAGTTGTATTCTAGCACAATGGGATTCGCCCAGGGAATAGTCTGGCGAGTGTGTTGAGCGCCACAGTCCAGTTGTGCGTTCCAGTACCCGAATAGCCTCCTCTCTCGCTGGAGATGTTGCGCAGCCCGAGGTACAGCAACTTCATCGCGGCGTCCTTGTCCGTGAAATGACCACGGTTCTTGGTGATCTTGCGCAACTGGAAGTTGATCGACTCGATCGCATTGGTGGTGTAGACGATCTTGCGCAACTCCACCGGATAGTCCAGGAACGGAACGAATTCCCCCCAGGCGTTGTGCCACACGTCAATTGCACCCGGATATTGGGCGCCGAATTGCTGGTCGAACTCCTTGAGTGCGAGTTCGGCTCCATCGACGGTCGGCGCACTGTAGATCGCCCGCATCGCGGTGGCGACCTTCTTGCGGTCCTTATAAGACACGAAGCGCATCGCATTCCTAATGACGTGCACGACGCAGGTCTGCACCACGGTATCGGGATAGATCGAGCGGATCGCATCAGGCAGACCGGTCAGCCCGTCGCAGCAGGCGATGAGGATGTCGCGCACCCCGCGGTTGCGCAGGTCGATGACGACCTTCTGCCAGAACTTCGCCCCCTCGGAGTCCTGGATCCAGCAGCCCAAGGCGTGTTTGCGGCCCTCCAGATCCACGCCAATGGCCAAATAGGCGACCTTGGTGGTGATGACCCCGTTGTCGCCGATCCGCAGCCGCAGCCCATCGATGTAGAGGATCGGGTAGACCTCATCGAGCGGGCGGGCCTGCCAGGCCTTGATCTCATCGACCACCACCTCGGTGATATTGGAGATCAACTCCCGCGACACCGACGCCCCATAGACCTCCTGCAGGTGGGCTTCGATATCGCGGGTGGTCATTCCCCGTGAATACAGCGACAACACCACCGAATTGATGTTGTTGAGCCGGCGGGTCTTCTTCGGCACAATCGCCGGCTCAAACGAGCCGTTGCGATCACGCGGCGCATCGATCTGCACCGGGCCGTTGACGGTGGTCACCGTTTTCGGCGTGGTGCCGTTGCGCGAATTTCCCGATCCGCGTCCGGCCGGATCGCCGGCCTCATAACCCAGATGGTGGGTTAGCTCCGCATTCAGCGCCCGCTCCAGCACGGCCTTAGTCAGCTGGTTCAGCAAACCGTCCGCGCCGTCGATCGGGGTCCCGGTCTTCACCGCATCCTTAATCAACGAGTCCAGCGTCTCTTCGGTGAACATCTCGGCCAGCCGCCGCGCCGCGGTCGTCTCCTCAGCCGGCATCTGCATGGTCTTGGTCACAAAACACTCCTTCTGTCCGCCCAACGGCGGTCCGATGATGGACCACCCCGGACTTACACAGATGGAATGACACGCCCGGCGTAGGTTCTGCTTCGAGACCTACCAAGTCATCGAAGAAAGGACCTACGCCCGTGCCTGCACGAGTATCCCCGACCGATCGTGTCCGTGCCAAGATCGACGAGCTGTTCGCCTCGGATCGTGAGTTGCCTGAGATCCTCGAGGAGGTGGCCCGCCTCGGTGCGCAGTTGCTGATGCAGGCCGCGCTGGAGGCCGAGGTGACCGAATTCCTGGGCCGGGACCGCTATCAACGCGCCGGCGCGACGCCGGATGCCCAGCCTGGGTCGCGCAATGGCTATCGGCCGGTGTCGGTCAAGACCACCGCCGGCCCGGTCACCTTGGAGCGACCCAAGCTGCGCGGCACGACCACCGCATTCGCCTCGCGGCTGTTCGGCAAGCACGTCACCAAGACCAACGCGCTGGAATCACTGGTGATCGCCTCGTTCGTGCGGGGGCTATCGGTACGCGATGTCGAGGCCACCCTGGCTGATGCGCTGGGTGATCAGGCCGCGATCTCCAAATCGACGGTTTCGCAGGTCTGCCAGGCGATCAAGACCGAGTACGACACCTGGGCCAAGCGCCGCCTCGACGAGATCGTGTTGGACTACCTGTTTTTGGATGCGTCGTTTTTCCGGATGCATCCCGGCTCGCCGGCCGAGCCGGTCCTGGCCGCCTGGGGGGTGAGCACCGACGGCAAGCCCGTCTTCGTCGGCTTGGCGCCGGGCTCGGGGGAATCCACTGATGCCTGGGCCGGTTTCTTGACCGACCTGACCGAGCGGGGGCTTTCGTGTCCGCTGCTGGTCGTCTCCGATGGCGCCCGCGGTCTGATCGCCGCGATCGAGCAGATCTTCCCGGCGGCGTTGCGGCAACGCTGCCTGATTCATCGACTGCGCAATGTTTTGGCCAAGATCCCCACCGGGATGCAGCCAGAGATCCGCGACGGCTACTGGGCCCTCTTCGATACCACCGCCGAGGCCGACATCGAGCCCGGACCGCGGCTGGTCGAACTCATCGATGCCCGGCTGGACGCGTTCGCTGCCCGCTACGGCGCCACCTACCCGGCGGCGATGAAGATATTGTTGACCGATCGTGAGGGCTTGACCGCCTATCTGCGGTTCCCGGCTGAGCATCATCACCGTATCCGGCACTCGAATTTCATCGAGCGCACCTTCGGCGAAACACGGCGCCGAGCAAAGGTTATCGGACGTTTCCCCGGCGAGACCAGCTGCATCAGCATCGCCTGGGCCGTGCTCGACCGGGCATCTCGCGGCTGGCGCGGACTGACCATGACACCGGCCGGGCTGCGCGGACTCCAAGACCTACGCCGCAGCCTGCTGCAACCACCCCAGCAACTGCGACCCCACCCCATCCCCAACGCCGCCGACAGCACCACCCAAACCGTCAGCGCCACCGCGTAACATCACCCACCGAAGCCGGAATCTCCGCCCACCGATTTACACCGGAATCCGGACGCCACCCGGAGATGTTCGCTGTGCGACATCCTGACAAGGTTGCGGGTTTGGTGTTGCTCAACCCCACGGAGATGCCCACCGAGTCGCGGCTTGGCCGGTATCGCTTGCTGGCCTCTGGGCTGGTTTCTGTTCTGGTGTCGAACGTTGTCATAAGGCTCGGGGTGTTTCGAACTCGCACCGGCCGAAAATTTCTTCGGCGCAGGGCCGCGTCAGCGGGTACCAGTACGGATGTGCTCGACTATGTCGAGCACTTCTTGCTGCATCCCCCGCGGGCGCGATGGTCGTATGTGCCGGTGCTGCCTGAGTTTCGTCAAGCGTTTTGGCCCCACCAATCTGCATGAATTTTGGCCCCGGGCCTTGGTGTTGGGGCTTTGATCGTTTGGTAGCTGGTTGAGCGGCAGCGAGGTGTGCTGCGTGTTGGTGGGCGGTGTCGAGTTCGGTGGCGGTGTGCTGGGCTTGCTCGATGGCGTGTTGAAGGCTGCTGGTCAGTGCCCGCATCGCCGAGGCGAGGTCGGGCTGCGGTGAAAGTGAGTCCAGGGTCAGCCGGCCGTCTCGGTGCTGGTGTGCAAGCCAGCGGGTGAGCTGGGTGAGCAGCTGGCCGAGCATGCCGGTCATGGCTGCCAGGGTGGCGATGATTTCGGCGGCATCGGCGGGATAGACGAGGTCCTTGCTGGTCGGGTGGGTGCGGCGGTTGAGCTCGTGGATCGCGTTCGCGGCCCGGTCGGCCAGTTGACCGGCGCTGAGATGGTCGGTGATTGTGTCTGGCATCAGTACGCCGGTTCGTCGTTGTTGCGGGCCAGCAGCGAGATCAGCCGGTCGAGGGTGACGCGCAGGCCGGTGAGGTCGTAGCCGTGCTTGGCCAGCAGCGAGTCGAGTTGGTCTTGTTCAAGGTCGATCCAGTCGCGTAGACAGTCCAGCAGATCGGCGAGTTCGGAGGCGTCGGCGCTGTTGAGGGTGATGGTTGGCATGGTCGTTTTCCTTTCGCCGCTCAGGTGGTTTTCTTGGTTGGCCGGGTCGTGCTGGTGCGTAGCCGGTAGGACTGGGTGCCGGTTTCGAGGATGTGGGCGTTGAAGGTGATTCGGTCCACGATCGCGGCGACCAGGCGAGGGTCGGCCACGACGGTTCCCCACTCAACTGGAGCTGGCACATGTTCGTTATGACCGATTTCCCCTGCTAGCTGGACTTTCGACTGCTCTGCGTGTCGCATCGATCTTCAAGGCATTATCGCGATATGTTAGGTGCTGCCTTAACGAGTTAGGTGGGAAGAAGGTGTGCGGGTGGTGGAGGGTCTCCGGCTGATTCCCGGTGGCGCCGTCCCGGTCGAGCCCGTTGTTAGGGATCCTGTTGTCTTTCAACGGGAATGCGTCGATGCGTTCGTGGCGTCGTGGCGGGCGCGCGGGTTTAGCCCGGTGACGATCGACAATGACATCGGGTTGTTGGAGCGGACGTTGGCCGCACTGGGGCGTCCGGCGTGGGAGGTCACCAGCGAGGACATCGATCGCGTGGTTGGCGAGCTGGCGGTGGCGGGCCGTTCGGCGTCGACGCGGCGCGAGTACGTGCAGATCTTCAAGGGGTTTCACCGGTTCCTGCAGGCCCGTAAGGCTGCCGAGATCGAGGCCGGGTTCGGTGTGCGCTTGGTGTGCCCGGTTGATGAGTTCAACGCTTCACGGCACGTAGGTGACGAGTCGCCGGCGGTCGGGGCGCCGCCGACCCCCGACCGGGTGAGCGAGTTCTTCGAGTTCTTGAAGTCGAGGATCGCCACCGCCCGCAAGTACGGTCCGGCCGCGCGGGACTACGCGTTGTTTCGGACCCTGTATCACGCTGGGCTGCGATCGGAAGAGTCTGCACTGCTGGAGATAGTGGACGTGCATTTCGGGCGTGGACCGTTCGGCAAGTTGCACGTGCGATTCGGCAAGGCCGCCCACATGTCCGGTCCTAGGCCGCGGTGGGTGCCGATGCTGGACGGGTTGGACGCGTTGTTGCGGTGGTTTTTGGCCGATGTGCGGCCGAAGTTTCCGGAGTCGCCGGTGTTGTTTGCCGACGAGTCCGGTGGTCCGCTGAATCGTGGCACGATCCGCAACCGGCTGCGGTATCTGATGGAGCTGGAGGGCCGACCGGTCGCGGAGCGGTTCAGCCCACACGCGCTGCGTCGCGCTTGCGCGACACACAACTACGAGCGTGGCGTTGATCTGGTGGCGATCCAACAGCTTTTGGGTCATTGGACGGTGAGTTCGACCATGCGCTATGTGAACTATCAGAAATTGCATCAGACGGGCGCGTCTCCGCTGGTCGCCTGCTGAAGCAGATCTGGCTATGGTGTCATGTCGCCTACAGGACAGGGCGTCCCACCTGCATTGCTTGCATATCGCGCCCGTTGGATGCATGATCCTTTCGCCGGACGGTTGCGGGGATTCAGGTTGGAGGCGGCGTGGTGCGGGCAGATCTGGCTGGGTCGGCGCATCTGGAGCTGGTCTCCGGAGTTGTGCAGTTGCGTCCGGAAGACGCTGTGCTGGAGGCGATGTTGCGCGGATGGCGTGCCCAGCAGGTTGCGCGTGGTTTGCGGGAGGAGACCATCGCGCCGCGGGAGCGGTTGGTGCGCCGGTTTGCGACGTTCACTAACGAGTACCCGTGGCATTGGCTGCCGGGTCATGTCGACGAGTGGACGCAGTCGTTGATGGCGGAGTCGCATCTGGCACCTTCGACGATTCGCGGCTATCAGACCGAGCTGCGATTGTTCAGCGAGTATTTGTGCGACGGCCGTTATAGCTGGGTTGCGGTGTGCGAGCAGGAGTTTGGTTCGGGTGTGCATCCGGTGCCGATCTGCCATGAGTGGAACACGATAGAGCACCTCAATGGCTACGAGGGCAACCCAGAGGCCCGGCCATTCACCCGCGAGGAGTTGCAGCGGTTTCTCGACTACGCCGACGACCAGGTTGAGCGTGCGGTGTGCGCGAAACGCAAGGGCGCGTTGGCCGCCTACCGGGATGCGACGTTATTCAAAGTGGTGTATGGGTGGGGCCTGAGGCGGACCGAGACGGCGAAGCTGGATGTAGTTGACTGGGGCCGTAACCCGGCGGTGCCGGAGTTCGGCCGGTTCGGGATGCTGCATGTGCGCTATGGCAAGTCGGTGCGCGGGCAACCGCCGCGGCGACGCAACGTGCCGTCGGTCATGGGGTGGGCGGTGGAAGCGGTCGCCGACTACGTCGACAACATCAGGCCCCGTTTCGGGTGCGAGGACCATCCGGCACTGTGGGTGACCGAACGTGGCGGTCGCATCGCCCCGGCAGAGATCAACGCCCGCTTCGTCACATACCGTGACGCGCTCGGGCTACCGAAAACCCTTAGTCCACATAGCCTTAGGCATTCGTGGGTGACGCACCTTACTGAGGAGGGCGTTGACCGACGATTCATCCAGGAGGCCGTTGGGCATCGCTGCGATACGTCCACCGCGATCTACACCCACGTGTCCGGTGACTTCATGAACACCGCGCTGCGCAAAGCCCTGGCGCCGGCGTTCGACACGGCGCCCGACCCCACGAGCGGCAAGGAGTCCTGATGGCCCGCAAACTCGACTACCGATGGCACCTGCGTCAGGTGATGGCTGCACGCGAGATGTTCAGCACCACCGACCTGATAGAGCCGTTGGCGCAACGCGGCATCCATCTGTCGTCCAGCCAGGTCTATCGGCTCGTCGTCGAGCGACCCGAGCGGCTGAGCCTGAATATTCTGATGGCGCTGCTGGACGTCCTGGACTGCCGGATGGACGAGCTGATCGAACCGGTCGCCGCAGCCGCGCCGACGCGCAAGAAACGTGCCGCTGGCGGCGCCGACGCCGGTCTGGGCGGACTGCGGCCAAAACGCGCTCGCATCAGCGGCATTGAAAGCTAAGCAATGCCAAAGACATTCGCATCTGAGGTGCTCGCCGACCCGATCGGGGTCATCGTCGATCTGGTGCTTGGCGAAAAGCCCGGGCTGGATCGACGCACGGTCATCGGACTGGTCGAGGCGATGGCCGGTGGACGAGCGAAACGGCGCCGCCTCGCCCAGGCATTGCTGGACCGGCCCGCAGTGTTGACCGACGGGCGCTCGCCAGCGCCACGTGGGATTGGTGAGCTGCTGATCGCGCTGAATGCGGCTGGCGCCATGCATATTTCGTCTCCGGTTTGCGCAGGTTGCGGCAAGCATCTACACACCCTGCAGCGACGCGGGGATGACTGGTATTGCGCGAAGTGCGGTCCTCGACGAGAACCCTGCACAATATGCGGCTCGAGCAGGCCGGTTTACCTTCGCGACCGCGACGGCCGACCCAGGTGTTCACGATGCCTGCCCGATGACGGGCGGGATCCGACGCCGCTCATCGTCGACGTCGTGAGGCGAGCAGACCCGAGCTTGTCGGGTGAGGAGATCAACGCGGCAATCGAGGCGGTGGTGCCGCGTGCCGGACGCCGATACCGATTGGCGTGGGCATTGCAGCAGCGACCCGCCCTGCTGACCGGCGCCGGTGCCGAGGCGTCTGATCCTGCGGTGCTGCGGTTGATCGACCAGCTCGGGGACGCCGGAGCGAAAGGCATTGTCCACCCGGCCTGCCCCGGTTGTGGTCGAATCATCCACCTGCACCGGCCTATCGGCGGAAAGTGGTTATGCCGCAGCTGCACCGCCAAGTCCCGTGCCCAACCATGCGCTCGCTGCGGCGCGCTTCGCGAAGCCGCCACCCGTGACGAACAGGGCCAACCCGTGTGTCCGAGCTGCCTGGTCACCGATCCGATCAACCAGGAAGTCTGCGTGGACTGCGGCCGCCGCCGACCGGTTAGTATCCGCTGCGAGGACGGACCACGCTGCGCCAGTTGCCGCCCGCCGACGATCGCCGAATGCGCGATCTGCGGACGGACCGCGCCGAGCACGATTTCAATTGCCACCGGCCGCCCGTGGTGCGAAGCCTGCCACAAGCGGTGGGCCCAATGTATTTCGTGCGGCGAGTTCCGCCCTATCCGCGGCGGCACGCTGGCCGAACCGCTTTGCGCCGAATGCGTTCGTGACGAGTCCGGTTTCTGGCGCACCTGTCCCGGATGTGGTCAACGCGGCCGCCGGTATACGAGCCGGTGCGCCCGCTGCAACGTGCAGCAGCGGCTGCGCGAGCTGCTCGGCGACGCCCGCGGTGACATCCGCCCCGACCTGTGCGACCTCTACGAGGCCCTGGTCGCGGTCGAACGTCCCAACACGGCCGCGGTATGGCTCGATAACGGCGGCGGTCCCGCCATCTTGCGCGAGCTAGAGGCCGGTCAGCGCGTGCTGTCGCACGAGACGCTCGACGAACTGCCCGCGGGCAAGCCGGTCGAGCACCTGCGCAGCGTCCTGGTCGCGATCGGCACCCTGCCACACCGCGACGAACAGATGCTGCGGTTGCAGCGCTGGACCGCCGCCCTCATCACCGAACGCGTCGATCCCGAGGAGCGCGGCCTGCTGCACCGCTACGCCGTCTGGCACGTCATCCGCCGCCTGCGTGCCCGCGTCGGCGACACCGACACCACCTACGGGCAAGCCCGCGCCGCCAAGCGCTCCATCAGATCTGCAGCTGCCCTACTGGATTGGCTTGCCGCGCATAACCTTAAGCTTGCCACTGCCCGACAGGGAGATCTCGACCGGTGGCTAACCAGCGCCGCCGCCGGCCAGCGTCGCGACAGCGGCAACTTCGTGCGCTGGGCACGCCGAAACAGGCTCACCCGAGTCGAGCACGCCGCCCAACGATGGGACGGCCCCAGCGGCGTCATCGACACCGAGACCCGCTGGGAACAAGCACGCTGGCTGCTACACGACGACACGATCGACACCGCCGGCCGTGTCGCTGCCCTGCTGGTGCTGCTCTATGCCCAAACCGCCGCCGCCATAAGCGAACTGACCATTGATGACATCGAACTCACCGACGAAAGCGTCCGGTTGCGGCTCGGACACGAGCCGATCCTGATCCCAGCACCGCTAGACCGACTGATCCGCGCCCTGGTCTCCACCCGATCACCTCACGCCGCCGTCGGCCGCCCTCGCAGCTCGCGATGGCTATTCCCCGGCGGGCAGCCCGGCCGCCACCTCAGCGCCTTCCGCATGGCCGAACGACTCCGTCAACTCGGCATCCAAGCCAGCCGCGCACGTTCCGCCGCCCTGTTTCAACTCGCCACCGACCTGCCAGCCGCCGTGCTGGCGCGCACCCTGGGAATCCACATCAGCGTCGCCGCGACCTGGCAGCGCGCCAGCAGCGGCGACTGGACCACTTACGCAGCCGAAATCAGCCGCCGATCACCCACTGAGATAAGGATGCGGGTCACGTGACAGACATGCGGGCCGGGCGGATCGGCGTGATCGGCGCGGGAATTGCGGGCCTGGTCACCGCGAAAGTGCTGCGCGAGGACGGCTTCGAGGTGATCGTGTTCGAGAAGGAGCAGGCGATCGGCGGTGTTTGGACCCAATCGCGGACCTATCCCGGACTGCGTACCAACAACTCACGCGACACCTACGCATTCTCCGACCATCCCTATGACCGATCAGCCGACATCTTCCCGAGCGCTGAGCAGGTGCGCGCGTATCTGGCCTCGTATGTGGCCCGGTTCGAGTTGGCCCCGCTTCTTCGGTTATCGACTGAGGTGGTGCGGGTGTCTCGCCACGGTAACGAATTCACGGTAGAAAGCTGTGGCCCAACGGGTTTGAGCACCGTGGTGTGTGACTTTGCGGTGGTATGCGCGGGAACCTTCTCTGAACCGGACATGCCTGCGATCGACGGTGCCGACCGGTTCACCGGGACGGTGGTCCATTCAAGCCAAGCGACCAATCCTGCCCTGTTCGCGGGGCGACGGGTGGTGATCGTGGGCGCGGGCAAATCCGCGCTGGATTGCGCGGCGTGGGCCGGGTCGCACGCGCAGGAATGCACGCTGGTGTTCCGAAAGGCCCACTGGATGATGCCCCGCTACTTCCCGGGAGGTATTCCCGCCGACCGGCTGACTCTGGGACGTTCGACCGAGGCGTTCTTCCGCTACCACCACCCCAGCCTGATGGAGAGGTTGTTGCACGGGCCGGGCAAGCAGCTGACCAACTTGGTCTGGCGGGTGGTGAGTCTGCTGTTTCGATTCCTGCTCAGGATGCCTGCGGCCATGGTGCCTGACGAGCCGATGCCTACTGGAATCGAAAACCTGGGGTTCGGCAAGGAGTTCTACGATATGGCCCGCCGCGGTCGGCTGGTCCTGCGGCGTGACTCGGTCGCGGCCTTTCTCGGCGGACCGCAGGTCCTGCTGGCCAGCGGCGATCAGATCGCTGCCGACATCGTCGTTTTCGCCACCGGCTGGCGCCAGCCGTTGTCGTTTCTAGCGCCCGAACTGCGGACACCCGTTGTCTCCGACGGGCGATTCCAGCTCTACCGGCATATCCTTCCGCCCACCGAGCAGCGCCTCGGGTTCGTGGGCTACGCCTCATCGACCGCGTGTCAGCTCAGCTCAGAAATCTCAGCCCACTGGCTTTCACGATGCTTCCGCGGCGAACTCGCACTTCCCAGTCTCGATGAAATGCAGACTGAGATACGACGCGTGCAGGCCTGGCTGGAGGAGGTCATGCCAGCTCGACCGCAGGGCTATCAAATCGGACCGCACCTGGTGCACCACATCGACGACCTGTTGGCCGACATGGGATTACCGACACGGCGAACCAGCAACTTCGTCAGCGAATATTTCGGGTCGTTCTCGCCGACACGCTACCGAAACCTCGCCCAAGAACGGCGCCCGGCCCGCGGTCGCAAGATCGACCGTCGCCGCTACTACTTGAGCGCCCAGCATGCTCTTGCGGCATTTGCCGCTCTCACCCTGGTTGGTGTCCTTCGCCGACACAACGCGACCCGGCGCCGGACCAACGAACACCCCGATCGGAACCAGACATGACACCGACAGACTCGGACCCGACCAACCTGGCATTCCGACAGTTGCGATATCCGACGTCGCCAGAGCGTCCGTCGGCGACATTCATCGAGGACGCTTATCGGCGTGCGGTCACCTCGACCTTGGCCGAGCTCAGCGGAGAGGACGGGACGGCATGAAGATCCGGTGGCGGTTGCGGATGGCGGCTGCGCAGCGTGAGGTGTGGACCGGAACCGAGCTGCGGCGACTGCTGGCAGAGAAGGCCGGGGTGGAGATGTCGGCGGCGTCGGTGTCGGCGCTGTTCACCAAGGAACCCAGCCAGATCAAGCTCTCGACGCTGATCGCGTTATGCACCGCATTGCAGTGCACCCCCGACGACCTGTTCGAGACCGATACCACCCCGCTCGAACGGCCCGCCACTCCGGCGCGGTCGGTTCCGTCGGAACCGAAGACAGCCAACGTGCGGGGCCGGTCGATGCCGCCGATGTAGATTCGGCGAAGCTTCGGAACGGGTTGCGGCCGATGGGGAAAAAGCAACGAGACTGCGTCGACTGCGGAGCCCCGGTCGGATACCTCGGCCGCGAGCATTGCTGCCTGTGCACCCGCCGGTTACGGACGCAGGCGGCCAAGGCGCAATGCCCACGCTGTGGGCGCGACCGGGTGCTGGTGTCGGCGGTGGGTCGGTGCGTGCTGTGTTCGCGCTGTTGCCGGGAATGCGGCAGATCGATGCGGTTCCGCAACGAGGTGGTGTGCCGGCCGTGTCAGAAGCGGGCCAAGCTCGCGGCCGCGAGATCGACCTGCCCGCGCTGCGGAAAACCAGGCTATCTGCGCGAGTCGACTGGGTGGTGTGGCTCGTGCTCACGACCCGGTCCGCCGAAGGATCCGCCCCGGGTCTGCGTGTCCTGCGGCGAGTTGCGCCGCCACGTCGGGCGCGGCATGTGTGGGCGATGCTGGCAGCGTCGCCCGGACCGGCCGTTCGTGCGTGGCGAGACGCTGGCCGCCCGGCTCGCCGAGCCGCCGGGCTGGCTCGATGATTTCGTCGCGGACCTGGCGACGCATTACTGCCCGGCGCAGGCATGCAAGCTGCTCACCACGTTGGCACGGTTGCTCGCAGACGATTTCCCAAATCACCCGCAAAGCGTGCTCGAGCGGGCCCGCACGCCGGGTCGGTCGATGGGATCGCTGGCTCGGGCGTTGGAGGCGTTCTTCACCGAACGTGGTTTGGCGATGGCCACCGACCAGGCCGACCGGCTCGCCGCCGGGCGACGGCAGAGGCGGATCGACAGCGCACCGGCCGGGATGCGTGGCGCTGTCGCGTCCTTCGCTGAGTCCATGCTGCACGCGCGTGAACGCGCCCGCCGTGCGGGCACTCGGCCCCGTACCGACCGCACCATCGAGTCGGCGCTGACGATCGTACGTGATCTAGCCCGCTTCCTCGATACCCAACGCGGCAAACAGGATTGGGCCCTCGCAGACATCGCCGATATCGAGGCGTTCCTCGCCGAGCTGCCGAAAAACCGGGCCCGCCGCCTGGCGGTGCTGCGCCAATTCTTCCGATTCGCACGCAACCATCATCTGGTGCTCATCGATCCAACCCGCGGCGTCACCATCAAGCGGCACAGGGCATTTCGTGGCCGTACTCTCACCATCCCCGAACAGCGCGTGCTGTTTGAGCGCTGGAGCGGTGATTCGGCAGTGCACCCACACGAGGCGCTGTTCGGGCTGCTGGCAATACTGCACGGCGCCTCCAGCAGCGAGGTGCGTCAGCTACGGGTCGAGCACATCGATACCGTCAATCGCTCGATCACCCTCGGCAGACGTCCTCACCCAGTGCCGCTCGACCCGGTCAGCTGGGCCGCGCTGCAGCGCTGCCTCGAGCACCGCGACACGCTGCGCACCGACAACCCGCACGTACTCGTCACCAGGGGCACCAAGGCCGATCGACGGCCGGCTTCCGAGGCCTACATGAGCCACCTGCTCGACCCGTGCGGCCTGCCGCCCAAGATGCTGCGCAGTACGCGACTGGCCGATCTCGTCAACACAATGGACCCGAAACTCGTCGCCGCAGCATTCGGCATGAAACCCGAAGGGGCGATGATCTACCTCGCCGATCAGCTCGACGATGGCCGATTGCTAGGACGGCGCTGATGTAGTGACCTCCAGCAGGGCGGGGATTTCGCGGTATCGGGGTCTCGACGGCTGGGAGGGGCTTGCGCTGGCTGATATTAATGGGATCGTAGGTGGCCTGGTGGCCTGGTGGCCTGGTGGTCCCGATCAGGCGATGGCCCAGCCCCCGGCCGCTGAATGCAGGCCCAGGCTGGCCAATCGGGCGAGGTTGATCGCGCCGGCTCGGGCGAGGATGTCGGTCAGGATGCGTTGTTGTCCGCGGCAGCGAGCCTTGCGACCACCCCAGGGGCGCCGGGTGAAGTGACTGATCTTGCGTTCCACAACCGGCCGATACGTTCGGTAATCGGTCTGCCAGGCCGGGTCGCGTTGGCGGGCCTTGGCCAGCTGTAGGGCGGCCTCATGGGCATGGATGGTGATCACCCGTCCACGGCGGGCTTTGGTGCATTGCGCCCGCAGCGGACACGACCCACACAATGCCCCGAAGCGAGCGACCTGCTGACGCCGCCCGGTGCTGATGGCCACAGTGTGCTCGGCCGGGCAGGTGACGGTGCCCGCAGTCAGGTCGATACCGAACTGGTCTTTGGAATAGCCGTTGGCGTTGCGCACCGGGGGCACTTTGGCGCGCATGTCATGGCCACGTTGGGTCTGCTCATCGAGGGTGGCCCCATCAGCGTAAGCCGAATCGCCATACACCTCAAAGACATTGGGCTCCGACTCGTTTCGCACATGCTCACCGTGATCGGTGATCGTTTCATCGGCATCGGCATCGGCATCGGCATCGGCATCGGCATCGGCATCGGTGGCGGCATCGGTGGCGGCGGAATCGGGTGCAGCACTCGTGGTGTCGGTGACCGGGTTGCCCAGCAGCTCGTCGATGACCTCACGGTCGGCGGCGTTGGCCGCGGTGACGGCCACCGCGGTGATCAGCTCGTCATCGGGATCGATACCCAAATGGGACTTGTAGCCATCGAAGGTCCGCGCCCGCGACTTATGCCCATGGCGGGCCTCGGTATCAACGGTGGAGATCAGCCGATCCCGGGCCACCCGCCTCGCGATGCGAAACACCCCGTCGTCGCCGGCCTCGACGTCCTGGCCGGCCACCAGCGCCAGCAACTCGACCGCCTCACCGAGTGCCCCGTCAAGCTGGCGGCCATCGCAGGCCTCCAGTGCTGCCTTGGCGTCGCGCACCAGCGCATCGACCAAGGCTTCACGCGCCGTGGGATCGTCCCAGTCACACGGTGGTTTTCCCAGGCTGGCGTAGTCATCGTCGCGGGTCAGCACGGTGCGCACCGCACCGGCCACCTCCGGATCGGCCCGATCGGCCACCGCCAGTAGTTTGCGGATCGCGGCCCGCAGCTGGATCACCGTGTCCTGGGTGGCCACCGCATCCAACAGCGGAGTGGAATCGAGCACCCGGCGCCGTCCCCGCAACAACCCCGCCGCCCGCGCCGTGGTGTTGACGTCCTCGAACAACCGCCGTGGCCGATCCGATGCGCGTAGCCGGTTGCGCATCCCGACCAGCACCGTGGGATGAAACGCCTCCGCATCCACGGTCAACCCGGCGGCCGCTTTCCAGCGCAGGTCAAAGGCCAGCCGGTCGCAGGCCTCCCGATCCGAAAGCCCCTCGTAGGCCTGCAGCAGCATCACCGCGGCCATCACCCGCGCCGGCACCGTTGGCCGACCCAACGCCGAACGCTTGAACACATCAGCGAAATAATCGTCGTCGAACAGTGCACCGCCGTGGTCGGCCAGCAGCCGATAGATGCTGCCCGCCGGCAGCTGATCGCCGACAAGCAGCATCACGTCATCGAACCGGCCCTGCCGATTTTCCCGTCCCAAAGCCACGCATCTGATCCTCGCCGCCCATCCATGCGAAACCCGCTCAGCCACGCCGAAAGTCAGCGACTAAAACAGCACCGTCCTAGACCAGCTTGCTGAATCCTGACAAGTGCGAACGTGTCACGCTTCGGCAGCGCCTACGCACAGGTTCGCGCGAACATGTGCGCTTTGCTGAACGGGAGGTTGGTGCCGATGCCGATGCTGGCGCGTTCGTCTCGTTCGGTGATGATCTGGAAGAGCAGTTCGGCTCCGCGGGTGTCGATCTGGACGTAGCCGAGTTCGTCGAGCAGCAGCAGATCCAGGCGGGCGTAACGACCGACGACGCGGGAGAGTTGCCGGGCGTCGGCGGCCTCGACGAGCTCGTTGACCAGCGCTGCGGTGCTCACGTAGCGAACCCGGCGGCCTTGTTCACAGGCGGCCAGGCCCAGTCCGATGAGCAGATGTGTTTTGCCGGTGCCGGAGTCGCCGAGCAGCACTAGGGGTTGCCCGGCGTCGATCCAGGCGCCACTGGCCAAAGTGGCCAGCTGCGCGGCGGTCACCGATGGCACTGCCTCGGTGTTGAAATCGGCGAGCCGTTTGAGGCGGGGGAACTTCGCTTCACTGATGCGTCGGGCGCGGCGCCGATCGTTGCGGTCGTCGACTTCGGCGGACAGGACTTCAGCCAAAAACCCGAGGTGGGTTTGGCGTTCCCGCACGGCGATCTCGGCGAGTCGGGCGGCTTCGTCACGGACGGTGGGTAGGTGCAATTCACGGGCCGCGGCACCGATAGCGGCTTGGGCGGCGTCCTGGGTCCGGGTGCTCATGGTGCGCTTTGGGTCGTTGCGCTGGTGGCCAGAAGGTCGTCGTAGCCGGTCAGTGTCGGGGCGGGCCGGTCGTAGCGGGCCAGTGCACCGATTGGGATGACCGGCGCGAGCGCACCGCCGGCGTGGCGGCGGGCATCGATCAGCACGGCCTGCGGGTCCAGCGTGGCGGCGTTGATCGCTTTATCCATCGCGGCGATCACCGCTGTGGCGGGCAGGCTGCGATGGGCGAGCAGGACTTCGATCAACGCCCGGGTGCCCGCCTGGTCGCCGCGTTCGCGGCGGGCGGCGTCCCAATACCGTTGGTGGGTAACGGTAAACACCCCGCAGGCCTTGGCTTGAGCCAGCGCTGTGGCCCCCGGCAGTGCACCCGGTTTGATCTTGAGCACTTCCAGGTAGTGATCCAAGACGAGGACCTGGGCGTATTTGCCGACCACTCGCTCGTGGGCGGCCACCACTTGGGCGCCGTCGAGAACCTCGACCCGGCTCGCCGACAGTCGCACCGGTAGCCGCCGCCCGGCATAGCGCACCGGCACCGAGTAGTAGCACTGCCGCACACAGACCCGCGCCCGGGTGTCCACCCGGGCTGCCAGCAGCCGGGCGGTGTCGAACCGCTCATCGGGCAGGGATGCCAGGTGCGGGCATTCAGCGGCGAACGCCGCGCCGATGGTGACCGGGCGGCCGGTGATCACCCGGGCGTCATCAGCCCAATCGGCAACGGCGATCAAGTCGTTGAGCTCAGCCAACGACGCGACCTTGGGCACCGGCACCAGATGCCGACGGCGGAACCTGCCGATCTCGCCTTCCACGCCGCCCTTCTCGTGGGCACCGTCCTTGCCCGGGGTGCAAAAGAACCCGTCGAAACCGTAGTGGCTGCGCAGGGCAATGAACCGTTCGGACTCGGCCCGGTCGCGGCCACGCAGCACACGCACCACCGCGGGCTTGAGGTTGTCGTAGCGGATCCTGGCGGGCAGCGCACCGAAATGCTCGAAGGCCAGCACGTGTCCTTCCAGGAACGCCTCCTGAGCCTGGGTGACGAAAGCAACGTGGAATGCCTTGCCCGAGTGCGACAGGCGCATCACGAACATCCACACCTTGGTCAACAACCCGGCGATGGTGGCGTAGAACTCGCCGAAGTCGACCTCGGCTTCGGCCCCCGGGGCGTGGGTCTGGGGCACCATCACCTCGACCTTGTCCAGACCCAGCTCGCTTTTGCGGTGGGTGACGTAGCGCGACACGGTCACCTCGGCCATCTGCGCGCCGTGCTCGGCGACCAGCCGTTGCCAGATCCGACGTGCGGTATGTCGCTGCTTGGGCGGCACCTCGCGGTCGCCCAGCAGCCAGGAGTCGATCACCTCGACATACGGATCTATCGCCGGCCGTGGCCGGCTCGCGTAGGCCTTGCGCGGCGGCGGGATCGCCGAGGCCAACGCCTGGCGCACCGTGCGCCGGTGCACCCGATGCCGCTGGGCCAACTCCCGAATCGACAACTCCTCAACCCGGTTGTCACGCCTGATCTGTTCGAACAGCTCCACCCTCGACCGTGCCATTCCCAACCTCCACGTCGATGACGATTGACGTGGAAATCGCATCCCGGGTGGGGCCAATATTCGCGACGACACGCTGACCCCACCGCGCAGCGGATCACCGCCCAGGTGGAGCCAAAATTCATGAAGAAAAACGGCTCTACTGGGGCCAACTCAGGTGATCACACGCAGCTGCCGCAGCTTTTCGGCGGCTATGCACGTGAGACGGCCACGGCGGTGCGTGCGGCAGCGTCATTGCCGAATGTTCCGGTGCGGGTGCTGGTGCCGCAAAATCGCCGCGGCAGATCGCGCGCCCGGGTTGAGCATCTTGATGCCGCTCACCGCGAACTGGCCCAACGGTTTCCACAGGGAGAACTCACATTCGTTGACCAGGCCGGTTACTATTTTCCGATCGACCGGCCCGACGTGGTCATCGAGACGGTATGCGATGTGCTTGGGCTGGATTCAGATACCTACGAGACCACGACCTAGCAACCGACCGCCCTCGCTCGGCCGGGCGTGAGACGGAAAACGAGACGTTCGGAATCTCTAGATTCAAGACACGGTGGGCGCGTGCCGTTGCGTTGTTGCGCGCGCAACCAGCGATACTCGGTGGTCGTGGAGCGCGAAGTGTCGCCAGGAGCCGGGCCGCCGGCGAATCTAACGGTTGGTCTGATCAAAGCGCTGCGGCCACGACAGTGGATCAAAAATGTCCTCGTCGTTGCCGCACCGCTGGCCACTCTGGGTGGCAATGTCCGCTACGACTATCAAGATGTCGCGTACAAGGTGGCTATTGCGTTTGTGGTGTTCTGTTTGGCCGCATCCTCGACCTACCTGATTAACGATGCCCGAGACGTGCATGCTGACCGCCAGCACCCTACGAAACGTTTCCGCCCGATTGCTGCAGGAGTGGTCGCGCCCGCCCTGGCTTACACGTTGGCGATCGGGCTCGGGGCCGCGTCGTTGGCCATTTCACTGGTGACCGCGCCGCCGCTCGCTGTAGTAATCGCGATCTATCTCGCCATCCAGCTCGGCTACAACTTCGGCCTCAAGCACCAAGCTGTGCTAGACATTTGTCTGGTCTCCTCCGGTTTCCTCATTCGGGCGATCGCTGGCGGTGCGGCCACCGGCATCCCGCTCTCACAGTGGTTCCTGCTCGTGATGGCATTCGCTTCACTGTTTGCCGCGGCAGGCAAACGCTACGCAGAACTCCAAGTCGCCGAACGCACCGGCGCCAAGATCCGCAAAGCCCTGGAGAACTACACTGGCACCTACCTCCGGTTTGTGTGGACCACCTCAGCCACCGCGACCATCGTGTTCTACGGGCTGTGGGCATTCGAACGAGACGGACACGCCGGGTCGTGGTTTGCCATCTCGATGATCCCGATCACCATCGCGATGCTGCGCTACGCCGTCGATGTCGACGGCGGCATCGCCGGCGAACCTGAGGACATCGTTCTCAAAGACCGCGTACTACAACTACTCGGCGTCGCCTGGGTCGCCACCATCTGCGCCGCAATCGCTTTCGGCTGAGTGGTTTTGATCGCGAAAATCGGAGTCGGTTGTTCGCGCGACGGCGCCGGATTAACCACGAATGCGGGAGTCAGTGTCCGGGTTGATAGTGAGGGGGACCCGTTTGGTGGTCCAGTCGCTATGCGGCTTGGGGTTGGTGGGTCGTGGTCCACTGTAGAGCGAACTCGGCTGGGGTGAGTTCGCCATGGGCGGAATGGGGTCTGTTGGCGTTGTAGTCGCAGCGCCAGTCTTCGATGATCACGCGGGCTTCGCGCAGGGAGTCGAAACGCCACGAGTTGAGCAGTTCGTCGCGTAGCCGGCCGTTGAACGATTCGATCCAGGCGTTCTGCCACGGCGAGCCGGGATCGATGAACAGCGAACCGGTGCCGTTGAACCGGCACCAATCGTTGACGGCGTGCGCCACGAACTCGGGCCCGTTGTCGAAGCGCATGTAACATGGCGCTCCCCGCTGCAGGGTCAGGCGATCCAAGACGTCGACGACGCCGTCGGCGTCGATGGCGCGGTCGATCTGGATCGCGAGGGCTTCGCGGGTGAACTCGTCGATCACGTTGAGCATTTTCAAGGTGCGCCCGTCGGCGGTGGTGTCGAACTGGAAGTCCATCGCCCAGATCACGTTCGGGCGGATCGGTGACATCGCGCCAACGGCGACGCCGATACCGGTCAGCCGCTTTTTCTTGCGGCGCTGCACAACCCGCAGGCCTTCCTCGCGCCATAGTCGGCGGATGCGTTTGTTGTTGGCCTTCCAGCCGGCTCGACGGGCCATCTTGGCTGCCCGTCGCCATCCCCAGCGTGGCCGGTCGGTGGAGAACTTGCGCAGCCAGGCCCGCAGCTCGGCTTCCTCATCAGTGATCGGCGCCGGCTTCAGACGCATCGTGGAGCGGTGGATGCCCACCACCGTGCAGGCTCGACGTTCAGAGACCCCGAACCGGTCGCGCAGCAACGTGACGGCGCTGCGCTTGCGGTTCGGGGTTAGAAGTTTCCCGCCGAGATCTCCTTGAGCATGTCGATATCGAGGGCCTGGTTGGCGACCATCTTCTTGAGCCGGACGTTCTCGGCCTCGAGCTCTTTGAGGCGTTTGGCGTCGCTGGCTTTCATGCCGCCGTACTGGGCGACCCAACGATGCCACGTCGACTCGGCGATCTGCAGGTGCCGGCACACCTCGCTGAGTTCCTGGCCGGCGCCGAGGAGCTTATTGCCCTCGGCGAGCTTGCGGATGATTTGGTCCGGCGTGTGCCGCCGGCGCTTGTTTGCTGTCATGTCGTCGTCGATTCTTCCTGCCCAAACACCGGGCATCAGAGTCGCAACAACTGGACCACTACGAGGGGCTCACCTCAATAGCGCTGACGGGGCAAACCCACGCGTCACAACGGGCTGCTGTCGTGGGATTGCTGCCAGTGTTCTTCGAGCAGCGGGATGAACTCGTCGGCTCGTTCGTCGGGGAAGAACAGGCGTCCGCCGGAGATGGTGGCGATATGTGTGGTGCTGGGGATGAGGCCGGCGAGTTGGCGTGCCCATTTGATGGGAAAGAACATGTCGCCGGTGCCCCAGGCGATCAGGGTAGGTGCGCGTAGCTGCTGCAGCTGGGGCCGAACCGCGGTCAGGTCATCGGCACTCAGAGATGCCAACAGATGCGCGAAGGCTGCGGCTGCGGCGCGCGTACCCAGGACGGGCCGCCAGAAGGCATCGAGGACATCGGGTGGGAGGTGATGAGCATTCTGGTAGCCGGCGGCTGACACCCACCGCATGACGGCCGGGTGGGTGACCGCCCACGGCCCGAGCACCTCGAAAATTCTGGGCCAGCGTGCCGCTGCTACAACGGGTTTGAACAGTCGCGGCGGTATATTGGGTTCGGTATCGCAGTTGGTCAAGGTCAGCGTCGTCAATCTATCGCCGAGATGTACGGCGGCGATTTGGGCGATGGCACCGCCGGTATCGTTGGCCACCAGGTCGACCTGCTCGAGATCCAGGTGATCACACAGATCGATGACGCGCTGAGCCAGCCCCGCCAGCGACACATCGGCGCCCCGGCTGGCCGGGGGTGTGTACCCATGTCCGGGCAGGTCCAACGCAATGCAGCGGCGGTGCTCTGAGGCGACCGCGCCAATGACATGGCGCCACAGCAGGCTGTTGGTGATGACGCCATGGACGAAGACCGCGGTCCGGCCTTGGCCGACGTCGAGGAAACTGACCGGGCCTGATGGAACGGTGGCGTGGTAGCGGTGGGCTTCGAGCGTCGCGATGTCCATAGGTGGCCCCCGACTTGGGTGTGAATACTCCGGGACTTTCACATACTGTGTGTATGGTGCCTACTTGCCGACTATGCTCTCGTGGGTGGATGGTGTCAAGAGTCGCCGTGAGGAGTATGCCGAGCAGACGCGGCAAGCGCTGTTGGATGCCGCCGCCGCCGCATTCGCCGAGCGCGGCTTTGCGGCCACATCGATTGCGGACATTGCTGCAACCGCTCGGGTTACCAAAGGTGCTGTCTATCATCATTTTCCGGACAAGCGAGCGTTATTTGAAGCGGTGCTGAACCGGTGCGACGAGGCGGCGCAGGCACAAGTCTTCGACGCTGTCGCGCGCTACCCCGACGATCTGTGGGCCGGCAGCATGGCGGCGCTTGAGGTCACCTTGAACGCGTGCGCTGACCCGATCGTCGGCCGACTCATCTATGTGGAAGGCCCCATCGCACTGGGCTGGACGCGTTGGCGCGAATGCGAAGACCAATACACCTACAGAAACGTCCGACTGCTGGTAACTAGCGCGATGCAGGCAGGATTCTTCCCACCAGATATCGCCGTCGACGCGATGGCCCAATTGCTTTCCGGAATGATCACCCACGCCGGGATCGCCCTCGCCGAAGCGCCGCAGTCGAAACGCAAGAAACTGCGGCGCGAGATCTTCACCGAAATACAGCGCCTGCTCACCGGGCTGAGAACGCAGCGACTTCCGCAATCCGCCGGGCGCGGATAGCGCGCCAGCCCACCTGGTGTTCACGTTGGGAATTCGCGGTCGGCCATGCCGCTTTGGGCGTCACGGCGGATCGCGGAGAACAACTCCCGTTAGGAGGGCCCCGAAGTATGCCTTCCCCAGCGGGTCGCTTCTCCGCCCCCTTACCGCCCTACCTCGCAGAGCGGAGCCGCCAACCGCCACTTCGACAACCCCTCATCAGCCTCGGCTGAATCGTAACCTCGTAACCACAAATTTAAAATTGGCTTAGAGCTCGAGGCCGTAGTCGCGGCCGCGGTTTTTGTTGCGCGCACGCGTCCGGTCGCGGGCGCCGATGGTGTCGAGTCGCTCTTCAGCGCGACACATGTCGTGGAAGTGTTCGAGTAGTCGATCGCGCCGGTGCAGCAGTTCGCGGGCGGCCTGGTGCTTGGACAGCTCGACGCCGGTGGTGGTGGCCAGGTGCTGATCGGCGCGCTCGATAGCGGTGCGCGGCCGCTGGTGGCTGACGTCGGGGGTTCCCAGCTGTTGAGCCCAGGGCAGCAGATGGTCGAGCACAGCGGTCAGGCTGTGGGTGGGCTGGCGGTGATCAGGAGTGGTGATCAGGAGCAGTTTGGTGTTGGTGGCGGCCGCGTTGTCGGCAAGCCACTGCAGCTGTTCGGCGTGCAGGTGGTCGGCGTCGTCGATGATCACCAAGTTGCCCAGGGGCAGCCGGCCGCCCTCGGTGGTCCGTGCGCGCATGTTGGCGATGGCCCTGTGGGGGTCGGCAGGGGTCATGTCGGCGTAGCGGTGGGAGTTGGCGTAGGCGTGGGCTTGCGGTGTGGCGGGCAGGGCGATCACGGCCCGATGGTCGCGGTGGGCGGCAGCGGCAACCGCTGCTAGTGCTGCGCCCTTGTCGGCGCCGGGGTAGACGTGCAGCGATTGCACGGCCTGCAGGTTACGACCGAGGGCGGTGACCACGCGGCGGTGCATGTCGTCGAGGTGGTCAAGGGTACTGGCGGGGATGGGGTAGCCCGTGGCGGGGGCGAAGCCGCGTCCAGCGACGTCGGCGAAGTCGATTTCGTTGCGCAGCGCGGGCAAGTCGGCGGCCAGGTCATAGCTGCTGTGGGCGTCGGTGTAGGCACGATGGGCGGCGCGCAGTCGGGCCCGGGTGTGTTCATGTTGGTCGCGCAGGGCGCGCACTGCGGCAGGCTGCTGGCTGCGGTCGGTGGCAGCCGCGGCCTGCATCATGGTGTGGGAGCGCTCGTCGCGGCCGAGGATGGTGCGCAGCGCGGCGGCGGCATCGCGGCTGGTGCCGCGCTGGGCGACATGCACGCCTCGGTTCTCGGCGAGTTGGGCGTGTTCGTGGTCGGCTTCGCCGGCGGTTTTTTCGTACATGTAGACGTGGTTGTGGTCGCGGCCGCGGGTCAGCGCGACGTAGGCCGCGTTGCGCGTGGTGCGGTCACTGAGGATGGAGTGAGCGGTGCCGGCGGTCAGCGCGTTACCGGCGGTGGCTCCTTGGGAAGCGTGCACGGTGACCGCGTAGCCGTAGTGGACGTGCTCAGTCAGGTAGTCGCCAGTGAACAGGGCGCGGGCCCCATCGGTGAGGCGCCGGGCGTAAACGCGGGTGTTGTCGACGTCGAGTTTGTAGACGCGCCAGCGGTGCCCGTTACGCACCGGCGCTGCCGATTTGGTGTGGTCGGCGGCATCGACGACGGTCACAGCGGCGTCGTTGTAGCGGGAGATGATCACATCGCCGACGCCGATGCGATGCCCGCGAGCCGCGGTCACGCTAGGCGCCTCTGGGGCCACCGTTTGGTGATGGATGCGGGCGTTCAAGGCGTCGCAGACTTCCCACCGATCGGTCATCAACAGGGCGTCTTTACCGGCGCTCAAATCAGCTTGATAGGCCGTTAACGCGTCGTGGGCCATGGTCAGTGCGTCGCCGGTGTGCAGGCGCTCGTGGGTGCGATACCACTCGACCGCGCGGCGCAGTGGTTTGGGGCCACCGTTGCGCACCGCGAGCGAGGCGGTGCGTTCGGCGGGGTCGCGCATACGCCACACTTCGGAAAGCGTTTGCGCCCAAGGGAGATCGGCCACCAGTTGGGCGAACATGCCCCCGCGGGCCTTCACCGGGGCCAGCTGATAGGCATCGCCGACGAGCACGGTTTTAGCTCCGGCCGCGGTGGTGGCGGTGAGTAGTTGGCGTAGATCGGGGGTTCCAACCATTCCCGCTTCGTCGATGACGACCAGTGTTCGAGAATCGAGTTTCAGCTCATGGTTGCGGAGGTCTTTGACCGCCTTGGCGACCGTGTAGCCGGTGTCGCCAGCACCTTCACGCACGGCCACATCGACGGCTTTGCCGGTCGGCGCCAACACCAGCACGCGGGGTTTTCCGCCCCGGTGCGCGGCGACGCGCAGCGTTTTGAGAGAGGTGGTTTTGCCCGCACCGGCCGGCGCGGACAGCGGTTGGATCAACCACGGGGAGGTCCCAATCGCGGTGATCGCCCGGGCTTGATCCACCGATAAACCGGCGGTGTCCAGGGCCGCCCTGTCGAGCACAGCGCGATCATCGCGAGCCCCCATCAGGCCCACGATGGCGGTCTCTTCGGCGATAACCGCGGCGGTGGTGAACCGTTCATGGCCTTCACGTTCATGCGCCTGCCGGGGTGCGCTGACGCGGATGCCGATCCGCTCAGCGATGCCCTCGATCAAATACCGCGGGGGAATCGCGTTGCCGTCGACCTGCGACTTGGCACCTTCGATCGAGGGCGGGAGCCGGGCGCCGATCGCCTCCACCAAATCGGCGCGGGTGAACGCAGATTTGTCGATACCGACCGCAGCCCGGCGCCCCAACGCGTGCACGTCGAACCGCGTCGAAGTGCGCGCCCGCCGCACCGCCAGTTGGGCGGTTTCCTCGACGACAAAGCCGCGCTGATCCTTGGCCCACAGGTTTTTTAGCTCCCCCCACGACAGGTGCTCGGGCTTGGCCGGGCGGGTCGCTTTTTGTCCGGCCGCCAACTGTGCCGCCGTCGCGCCGGCCTCCTCGTCGACGACCAAATTTTCCTCAGCCCAGGCCCGCAGCTGGGTGGAGCGCTGCGACCACGCCCTGATCGTGTCGCCGGCTACGCCGGCGACTTCGGCCATCCCGGTATGAGGGTCGATCGGCCCCCACTCCAAGCCCACGGACTGCAACAGGTAGTGGCGCAACGTGGCCTGATAAATGATGCCGGCGGCTTTGGCTTCATGGTGCAACGATTTCGAGTCGATCGACACCAACGCACCGTCGTTACGGGCCTGGGCGTTGGGCAGCAAGACGTGAGTGTGCAGGTGCGGATCACCGGCCCGGGAGGTCTCATGTTGGTAGGCCGCCATCACCAAACCGGGCAGCCGCAGCAAGTCTTTTTTGCCCGTGTCTGGGTTGTGCACGCGGGTGTAGCCGGCGTGGTCATACAGGTACTCCAGCGCTTCACCCACCGCGCTGTTGTGGGCTTCGACAACCGCTTTGGACAACACGTCATCACCGCTCAAAGCGCGCAATAGCGACACACTTTTCGGGGCGCAAAACGTCAAATCGAACCCGTGGGTGGAGCGCGCCGTAAACGCCCGCCCCCGAGCCCCATTGGGGGAGATTCCCTCATCGAGCCAGCGCGCCACGGCGTCCATATCGGCGGGCCCGCTAGCGCGGTCGGCAGCACTCAAACCGACCAGAGCGGCTGCCTTTTCGGCATCACCGGTACCGCCCACGCACACCCATACCGGCTCGCGGGTTTCCCCTTCGGAGTAGTACTCGGCCAACCCCCCGCCGGCTCGCTGCCGCTCGGTAGATGCCGAAATCGCCGCGCGCGCAGTGTCGTTGTAGTAGCGCACCGAATGCCGCTTCATCGGCTTGGAAAGCGTGAGCAACGACCGACCACCTGTCCACGGCGACCAAACCCCGCAGCCCGGGGCCGGGTGTGGCGCACCGAATGTTCGCCACACCCCATGCTTGCACCCCTTGTGCCAATGTGCCACGGTCAAAGTCAGTTAGTTTGTATGAATTGCTCTGCGGCGTTGGCGATGTCGGTGGGTTGGTTATCGATGAAGGAGATAGTGGCGAGAATGATCGAGAAAACTGTTGTAGGGCAAGCGTAGTAAGAAAAGAGGCCGGGGGCCTCGGATGGGTGTCGGTGTGGGTGCACAAGGGATGCGGCAAGAAGGACGCTCCCGGGCACGTAGCCGCGGCGCCGGCCATCGCACTGTTAACCGCCCGCGCGGGCCAGGCACGGGCGCAACGAGTTCGAGGACATCAGCCAGCGAAGGCGCGCAGCATGGTCGGGCCCGACGGGACGCGATGATGCGTCTCCGGCGCGTGCAGACGCGGACCTTCTGCATCGGTTGCCATAAAAGGGCAGTGGACCGCTCTGGGTAAGAAATGACACGTCACATCGTGGGTGCATGGCCTCCTGCGGCCAGGTTCGAATGACGATCCAGGACAGCACCGCAAGCGGCACGGGATCGCGCTCCACCCGTAGCCGCAGCAGTGCTTGTTCCATCTCCGGAAGACCACCGAGCCGGGGTCCGCCGGCGAGCAAACCATCGGGTGGGAACACGGCGCAGCACCATCGGCTGGACGGGCTATTGAAACCGGACGAGAAAACGTCAGCGGTGAGCAGGTGGCGCAGCGTGGCGACCCGGCCGGAGCCACCACAAAAGCCGGGAATTAGCCGGGCTGGTACGGCCTTCAAGGGGAGCTGTCAGGTCGGTGGTGGCGTCGCGCTGGCGTGCGGTGGCGGCCGCCATGGGTTGCGGTGCGCTAGTTCGTTAGCGGCGCCGGGTGCGGACGTTGTGGGTCGCGGCGTCGAGGGCGTGTTGAGCGCTCGGCCTCGACACCGTCACGGACGGTCACGACGGCTCCCCTAACCCCGGGTCGCCCCCAGCGCTCAACCCCGCTGAGCGGCGAGCCAGGATCTGTTCGACGGCTTGAGTAAGCGAGGCGTGGTCAGGGGATCCGGTTGCGCTGCGACACGCGACGTATCCGTCGGGGCGCACGAGGACCGCCCCGTCGTGGCCGATTTCGTAGTGATCGAAGAACGTGTTGTTGTGGTCGGCTAGGCCGGGATCACCGATGGCATAGCTGACGCGGGGCACACCGAGCTGTCGCGCAGCATCGGCCGCTGCCTTGCGCCAGATTTCCCCGCCCGGTCCGGTAACCACAGTGAAGCCGGCGCCGAAGAGGTCGAGCGTCGAGACCGGGTCACGCTCATCGCCTAGCCATATATGTGGCGCCCGGCAGCCCGGTGTCGCACTGGGCGCGTAGTCGCTGTAGCTGTCTTCGACGTCGGGAGGTGTTGTGCCGTCGACGATGACGGCGGCCGAGCGATACACCGTGCCGAACTCGACGCCGAGGTGATTGCCGAAGCGTCGGCTCTCCCGCTCGGCCTCCTCGGCACTGAGGTCACTGCTAGCCGGATAGTAATAAGCCGCGGCAAGCCGAGCGAGATTGCGGTGATTCTGCAAACACTGTTGGATCGTTGTCATTGCGGGTGAGCGACGTTCATCCTCATAGGTCTTGAGCAACGGCCACCCGGCCAGGCCGCGGATGCATAAGGCCAACTTCCACATAGCGTTGTGCATGCCTTGCAAGCCGGTATTGACTCCCAGTCCTCCGGTGGGCGGAAACTGGTGGGCAGCATCGCCACACAACAGCACGCGGCCCTGGACCAGACGATCAGCGACCGTGGCGCTCATCTGCCACAGCCCAACGCCTTTCACCTCGACATCGAGGTCGGGCACGCCGACCGCGCCGCGGACCCACCGCTGCACTCGCTCGGCCTCCCAGAGCTCGCCAACCCACTGCTCAGGCGACACACCGATCTGGCACAGCCAGCGGCCGTGCGCATCCAGCGGTTGCAACAGACCGGCGGCGTCGGGGTTGGCGACAAAGAACACCACACCCTGACGTTCTCCGACGTGGCGTTCGATATCGCAGCGGAAGTAGCAGTTGACGAAATGATGCAGGCCCTGCTCGCCGTTGAGGGCGATGCCAAGTTGGCGACGCACCGTGCTATGGGCACCATCGGCGGCAACCAGCGCTTCCCCCGTCAGGGTATAGGTGTCACCCGTCGCGTTGACGCGGACCGTCACGGCCGCTTCGGTAGCGTCGTCACTGCCCCCGGACATCACGTTGGTGACCTGGTGACCGAACCGAAGATCGACGATTCCCGTCGCCTCCGCCGCGTCACGCAGGATGGCTTCGATCAGGTCCTGCGACGACATGATCGGCAGCGCCGGGCTGATGGTTGGTCCGGGACCTTCGAAACCTCGCGTCTCGATCTGACCCATCTCCTGGCCGACAATCGTGTCCAGATACCTCATTGGGCTCTTCCAGCCCGGTGGGGTATCGATGCCTCGTAGCCGTTGATACACCGCACTGCCCCATCCCCGGGCGATCTCCATCGTCCGCGTATTCAAGTTGCGGGCCTTGGGATGCCACGACGTCGAATCGTGCCGCTCGACAACAACGCTGGGAACGTGGAAGCGGGCGAGCTCGAGGGCAGCGCCCAGCCCGACTGGGCCTCCCCCGACGATGATCACCGGTTTATGCGACATGGTTGAGTTCGCCTCGTTCTCCGAATTCGCTAACGGTCAGGTGTTGGCGGAGGCGGTGGTACCGGCGCCGCGGTGGCGGGTTATGACGAGGTCGTGGCGGTCGATCGGCAGAGTCGGTTCCTCGAGACCTTCGATCACGAAGCCGGCATCGGTGATCATCGCCCGATCGGCTTCGCCCGGCTGTCCTTGGCTGGTGAGGTAGTCACCCAGGAACATCGAATTCGCTATGTGCAACGCCAACGGTTGCAGTGTGCGCAGGTGTATTTCGCGTCCGCCGGCGATGCGGACTTCGACGTCGGGGAACGCGAACCGAAACATCGCCAGGATGCGTAGGCAGCGTTGCGGAGTCAGTTCCCAATGCCCGCCCAGTGGGGTGCCCTCAAAGGGGATGAGGAAGTTCACCGGAACGGAATCGGGTCGAAGTTCGCGCAGGGCCAAGGTGACATCGACGATGTCGTCATAGGATTCGCCCATGCCGACGATGGCGCCCGAGCACGGCGACAGCCCAGCGGTTTTGGCGGCGTCGACGGTCGCGGTGCGCTCACCGAATGTGTGGGTCGAGCAGATCTTCGCGTAGTTGTCGACGCTGGTATTCAAGTTGTGGTTATAGGCGTCCACGCCGGCGTCACGCAGCCGATGGGCTTGCCCGTCTGTGAGCAGTCCCAGGCAGACGCATACTTCCACCGGTGGGGTGGAGTCCTTGATCGCAGCGACGGTCCTGGCCACGCGGTCGATGTCGCGGTCGCTCGGTCCCCGGCCGGCGGCCACCAGACAGACGCGTTTGGCACCAGCGTCGATCGCACCTTGAGCATGACGGGCGGCTTCGTCGGCATCGATCCAGGAGTATTTGAGGATGTCGGCGTTCGATCCCAATCGTTGCGAGCAATAACTGCAATCTTCCGGGCACAGGCCGGACTTCATGTTCACCAGGTAGTTGAATTTGACGCGGCGGCCGAAGAATTTCCGGCGCACCCTCCCGGCGGCCGCGATCACGTCGAGCAGCTCGTCGTCACTGCTGGCCAGCACGGCCAGCAATTCATCGCGGCCCACCGGCTCGCCGCGCAGCGCTTGCGCCGTGATCGTCGGCAGGAGTTCGTCAAAAGTCCCATCAGCCATTCCGGTTCGTCCTTCCACGTTCCGGGCTGGTCCGGTCTGTCGACCGTGATCGCCGCGCCACGTCGAGAAACGGTACACCGAAATTAAGAAAATTAAGAGATACTTAAGGTAACAATAAGTCGTGTCGCGCGATAACCAGGGTGCCACGATCGAGACCTGAGCCACACGGCTACTCCCCTACGGAGACCCTGATTATGGCTGACCGTGGCCATCGGCCCCCTCTCTCCGGCCGCACCTTCCCGCAACGCTCCCCCAGCGGACGGCCGCCGATACCGGCCCTAACGGCACGCCACGTTCTAGAGATGTCACACGGCCGCTCTGTCGATGCCGGTGGATCGCACCGAAGCTGGCTCGTGCCCTCACAGCTCAGGCCGACACCCAAACCCACGTCAAAGGAGTAAGCGATGACTGCTGCACTAACGCCCGCGGATACTGGGTAAAAAATCTTTCGCGCGACCGATGCGCAAGGGGTTCACCGTATCCGATGATCAACCTAGCAGTCACCGCGAGCCGAGGAGAAACGATGACTAGCGGAAGTGACACAGATTGGGAGAGACGGGGTGTCAGTTCGACGGTCGAGACCCCACTACCCCGAGCCGGTCTGCTCCTGACAGTCCCGGAAGCGGCCGCGGCGCTGCGTATCAGTCGGTCATCGATTTATCGGTTGTTCGACTCCGGACAGCTGTCGTGGGTATTGATATGTGGCAAACGGCGAGTGACTCTCGTTGAGATTAATAGATTCATCGCCGCCCACACGGAGGTCGCGTCGTGACCATCAACATGGCTCTGGCCTAACTGTGCGGTTATGACCAATGGTTGAGCGCCGCCAGCTGCCTCCGCAGATCAAACGCATCGAACTGACCCGCCGCACCGGCGGACGGCCCGTCGTCCGCTACCAACTCACTGTCGACGTCGGCACTGTCGATGGCAAGCGTAAGCAGTTGCGCAAGCGCTACGCGACCGAAAGGGAGGCGCGCGAGGCGCTGGATGAAATCCGCGGAGAGGTCGCCAAAGGCACCTATGTGCATCCCTCCGTTCTCACGGTTGAGGAAGCGTGCGCGAACTGGCTGATGTCACGGCACGGCATCAAGCTCAAGACCAAGTCTGGGTATGACGGGGTGCTCGCACCTGTTCGCGCCGGCTTGGGTCATCTGCCGGTGCAGAAGCTCACTCGCCGCGACGTCGATGCGCTTATAACGCGGCTTCGCGACGGACAGGTCACCCGCGCCGACGGCACAAGACGACGACCTTGGAGCGCTCGCTCCTGCAACTACCTGCTCGGCACACTTTCACAGGTGCTCGATCAGCTCGTCAACGACGGCACACTCGTCCGCAACATCGTGGCTCACGTCGACCGGGTGGCTGGCAAGCCGAAGAAATTCGCCACCTACACACCCCTGCAAGTGAAGCGCCTGATACGAGGAATCCGGGAGGACCGCAACCGCCACGCCTGGCATCTGGCGCTATCCGGGCTGCGTCGCGGCGAGATCGGCGGCCTGCGTTGGACCAACATCGATTTCAGGGCCAAGACGCTGACCATTGGCGCGACCCGAATCAGTGTCGACGGCAAGGCGGTCGAGCAGGATGAAGCTAAATCGGAGGATTCCCACCGTGTACTTCCGATCCCAGACCCGCTGCTGGTCGAGTTGAAAGCGGCGAAGAAACGGCAGGCCTCCGAAAAGCTGACACTTGGCACTCCCTACGCCGATCTTGGTTACGTGGTGTGCAACGAAGCGGGGCAGCCGTATCACCCCGACACGCTGTCCAAGATGTGGGCCAACGCCGTCGCCGCGGCCGGTGTGCCTCGCATCCGGTTGCACGACGCTCGGCATACGTGCGGCACCACGATGCATCTGCAGGGCGTCCCGGCGGCAGTGATCGCGGCCTGGCTCGGCCACGCCGACGTGGCTTTCACGATGCGAACCTATGTGCACTCGCAACCCGACGCGCTGGCCGACGGCGCGCAGAGTTTGGCACGAGTCGTGACAATCCGTGACAACTCAGCCGGCGCCTGATACCAGGAATACCTATTAGCGCTGGTAGAGAGCGCGCCCAAGGGATTCGGAATGCAGGACAGCGTGGGCCTATAGGTTCTCATAGTCTGTGGCGGACGGCGGTGTTCTAACTCCAAATGCGGCGTTGCACGATTCCCAGCAAAAGGGCGGGCGCTTTTCTGATCCTCGTGGCGGATCCCAAAACCTTAGAATTGGCTAGGACTCAGAAAATGGGCCGTCTCCGCTGATTCGAGTGCTTGCGGATCCAGTCTGAGCGCGCAGCCGTACCTGAAGTTGTTGGCGGATCTCTTCTTGGATGTCTGCGCGAATCCCAGGGCCGACTTCCAGAGTCGCGGCCAGCCCATAGCGGACCGCCGTTGGCAGGGCGCCGACAGCCGCCCGGCAATCGACGTTGATCTCGATGGCCTCACCGGCAGCGAAGGCCACAGCGCGGCGCCCTTCAAGGATCTCGTGCTGTACCGTGCCGTTGCGGCTGGCCCGGCCGTCGGCCTCGGCGCGCTTGATCCCAAGCCGTTGAAGCGGTGGCTCAAATGTTAACCGCGCCATGCGGTATCGACGGCTTCTGGTGAGCACCGGGGACAGCCACGCCATCGTGATGGTCAACCGTCGCCATTCTGTGGTGACGGCCAGGCTGGGCGGCAACGGCAAGGTGAACGTGTGACGCTGGTCGGCGGAAATCGAGCCGGCGCCCACCAGCAGCGCTCTGCTGGAAGTCGCGCTCAGAACGCGGACTGGATCGACCGCACCGTAACCCAGGATCTGAGATAGGTGGCGGCGGGTCAGGTCGAGCTCGCCAATCTCAAGCCCTGCCAAGTCATCCGGAATCGTCCCCCATGAAGCCGCGTGCACCAGTAGCGTCTTAGCCAGCACCGGATGGTATTCGCCTGCCGGAAAATCGAATTCCCCGCTTGCCGACTGCAGCGATTCCAGGCGATCGAAGAGGGCGTCGACGGTACGGGTGGCTAGCGCTGTAGCGTTGCTGGTGCCATGCGTGTAGGCGCTCGCGTTGAGCGATCCGGCTGAACCCGGGGCCGCTACGCGCATGCCTGGGCCGGTCATCGCGGTCTCGGCCGGGTAGAGCATCGTGGAGCCTTCGGCTGAACCGGGTCGTTGGTGCAGACTTCGGCCACCAGGTAGGAGCACTTCGGGTTTGATCGAGTTGCGGTGGCCGAACCCGACGGGACTGTAGAGCGCTGGCATCCCAGCACTGACCGTCTCCAGCACGGTATCGCTGACAACTTCAGGGGCGCTATCGGCATGCAGGGCGCCGACACTGACCACGTTGACCGCTTCGGCGGGCGAGAGCAGCCGGCGTTGACGGGCACGCTGGTACATCGAACCAGCGACCGCACGGCGCAGTTCGGCGGGTTCTGCGATCGCCGCGGCGGGGACCTCCGTGTCGATCGGGTGATTTCCCGCGCTGACCAAGACCACCAGGTTGTATCTGTGTGCCAGCCAATCGAGCAGCTTGGCAAGCGGGCTTATCCGGCGCACGAATATCTGGATCGGATCGCCGATCGACAGGTTGACGACTCGGACACTGGGCGCTCGCGCGTCCCCGGACCCTTCACCTTCAAGCATCCGGCGCAGCGATCGGTGGATGAGGTCGACTAAGAGCTGGTCGCGCAGCACGGTTTCTTCGCTTCCGATGACCGGATGAGGTTGCAGGATCGGTCGGACGTAGATGCGCCGAGGCGGTGGCGGGCCCGGGGCGTTCAGATCACCGTGACAAATCAGCGATGCCATGGCTGTGCCGTGCTGCATTTGGGTGCTGCTGGTGTAGGACTGCGCGATTTCGTCGGGGTCGTCGACGACGAGCCTGTCGCTAAGGGCGATATGTCCTGCCATCGGTAAGCCGTCGAGCAGGGCGACCCGGGGGCGATCGCTCGTCGGCTTAACACCAAACATCTGCGGGCTAAGCGGTTCATCGGCCGGCGCTACTGCTGGGATAGTCATCGGTCGAGCCGGCGATACGTACATGATTGTGTCGGTGGTCAGCAACGCAATCGCTTCAGGGCCGCTCTCAACAACCAATTCGACTTGGGGATAGGGGATATCGGCGAGCAGGGCGTGATACTCGATTCCCGCGATCGTTGCCTGCGTGATGACCGCTCCCCCAGCATCGGCGATGATGCGGCGCACCGTTGCTTCAGCCTGGGTGCGGCGGGCTGGGTCGCGACGGTACCACAGTTCGATTTCGACTCGTACCCGAGTCGCTGACTGTCCAACAACGGCGACGTCTTCGCTCCATTGCTCGAGCAGCCCGGTTTCGCGGACACGGTCCATAGCACCCCATCGGCGGACGTCGCGTAACAGCGCAAAAACATTGCGCAGCGGCGCCAGCCCTCGAGGAAACGATTCTTCGGGGTTCGCCTGCCAACGCTGAAACAGTGCCAGCAGCTCGGCGACCGCCTGCGCGTTCGTCATGACCACGTAGAGGCTGTCAGTCACAATGTCGGTCGTTGGTTCGCCCTTTTTCACGATGTGAAAGTCGTCGTCGGCCTCGAAATCGTCGCCATCGACCTCGAGGAGGAATTCCAACCCACGCACCTGAGCGGCCGCGCGCGCGAACTCGGTCACCGGGGCGGCCAAGTCGAAGACCACAACGAGTTCGGGGTCGGCTTCGGCGGTGTCGTCGTCGACACTGACCCGGCCTGCCGCCATGGCCTGCTGCAGTGCGGTGAACTGCGGTCCGAGCCGCTGACCCTGCCGGGCCGGGTCTGGGCCGGCGACCGGCGTGCCCGCGAATCGCGGTGCTCCCGTCGGGATTGGGCCCCGTGCTGGCGGCCCGAACGCCAACGGCGGGCGTGGTGCGGTCACCGCTCCCTCTGTTGCGCACGCTGCCGTAAACGATTGCGGACCACATCTTCAATGCGTCCGTCCGGCAACGTGAGCACATACCGGCGCATCACGTCTTGGGCGAACTCCTCGATCTCGGCGTAACTGGCGCCGGCAAGCTTGTCAGCCAGGGTCCGTGGCGCCAACCCAAGGCTCCCGCCGAGCCGCACGCGCAGCTTCTCCAGAAATTCGGTGGCCTGGGCGCGGGACGGCGGGTCCAGCGTCAGTCGGAGCTGAAAGCGTCGCCAAGCCGCGCGGTCAAGCAGCTCACCGTGATTGGTGGCGCAGATGGCCACCACATGTGACGGCAGCTTATCTATCTGCAAGAGCAGCGTCGATACCACTCGTTTGATCTCACCGGTCTCGTGGGCATCGGCGCGTTCTTTGGCGATGGTGTCGAACTCGTCGAAGAACAGCACGCACCGGCGTGTGCGCGCAAACTCGAAGACGTGGTCAAGCCTGCTCGTGGTCTCGCCGAGGAAACTCGACACGACCCCCTCGTAGCGCACCGCATAGAACGGCACCATCAACTCCGCCGCCACCGCCTCGGCTAGCGTGGTTTTCCCGTTGCCAGGCGGGCCTTCTAACAGGATTCGGTTGCGTGGTTCAAGACCGTGGTTGTGTAGCAACTCGCTGCGCCGATGCTCCTCGATCAGTTCTGCGATGCTCGCGGCCACCGCCGGCGTCAACTGGACATCGGCAAGGCGCCGCTTCGGCACAATCTCCTGCACCAAGTCCGCTACCTGGCGCGCGGAGTCATCGCGACCCAGCAGGTGCCGCGTTCCCGAGGTGGTGATCAGCTCCGATAGCCGGTCGGCGACCAGATGGTGCTGGTTGTTGCGCTCTTCAGCGATGATCGCTTCAACCAGGGTCCGAAATCTAGTGTTATCGCCGCGCTGCTGGGCTTCCACCAAGTCGACGATCAAGTCCGATCTCGCCACAAGCCCTGCTCCGCCTCCACGCGTGTCCCCGCCCCTGCGGCGGCACCACCATCCAGATCATCGCAGACCCGACCGTCAAACTGATTGAACTGGCACCGCTGAGTATTTGGTGTGGATGCTTAGCGGGTTGCTGCTTACGTATCTACTAGCGATCGACGCGAACCCATGTGCACTCACTACACAACGCGTTCGCCTAGGGTGCGCAGAGTTTGGCGCGAGTTGTGACAATCCGTGACAACTCAGCCGGCGCCGGATAATAAGGCAACCTATTTTCGCTGGTTGAAAGCGCGCCCGAAGGGATTCGAACCCCTAACCTTCTGATCCGTAGTCAGATGCTCTATCCGTTGAGCTACGGGCGCTTGTGTTCATGTTCAGTTGTGTGTGCTCCTGGCGGAGGCGAGAGGATTTGAACCTCCGGTCCCCTTTGAGGGGGACAACTCATTAGCAGTGAGCCCCATTCGGCCGCTCTGGCACGCCTCCATCAGACTTTCCGAGGTTACCCGAACCCTTCCCGGTATCCCCTAGCCGCCGGAGGCATAGCGTACACAGCCCCGGCATATGCTGTCGAAGTGACCGCCCGTCTGCGCCCCGAGCTGGCCGGGCTGCCGGTCTACGTCCCGGGCAAGACGGTGCCGGGTTCGATCAAACTGGCCAGCAACGAGACGGTGTTCGGCCCGCTGCCCAGCGTGCGCGCGGCCATCGAGCGGGCCACCGACGACGTCAACCGCTACCCCGACAACGCCTGTGTGGCGCTCAAGGCCGCACTGGCCGAGCACGTGGGCCCGGACTTCGGTCCGCAGCACGTCGCCGTCGGCTGCGGGTCGGTCAGCCTGTGCCAGCAGCTGGTTCAGATCAGCGCGTCGGCCGGCGACGAGGTGGTGATGGGCTGGCACAGCTTCGAGCTGTATCCGCCCCTGGTCCAGATCGCCGGCGCCGTCTCGGTCAAGGTGCCGCTGACCGACCACACCTACGACCTCGACGCGATGCTCGCCGCGGTCACCGACCGCACCCGCCTGATCTTCGTCTGCAACCCCAACAACCCGACCTCCACGGTCGTCGACCCCGGCGCGCTGGCCCGCTTCGTCGCCGCCGTGCCCTCGCACATCCTGGTCGCCATCGACGAGGCCTACGTCGAGTACATCCGCGACGGCATGGCACCGGACAGCCTGGGACTGGTCCGTGCGCACTCCAACGTCGTTGTGCTGCGCACCTTTTCCAAGGCCTACGGGCTGGCCGGCCTGCGCGTCGGCTACGCGATCGGTCCCGCCGAGCTGATCACCGCGCTCGATCAGGTCTACGTGCCGTTCTCGGTGACCAGCGTCTCGCAGGCCGCCGCGATCGCCTGCCTGCGGGCCGCCGACGAGCTGCTGGCCCGCACCGACGCGGTCGTCGCCGAGCGCACGCGCGTGGCCGCCGCGCTAGGGGAAGCCGGATACACCCTGCCGGTGTCGCAGGCCAACTTCGTCTGGCTGCCGCTGGGCCCGCGCAGCGCGGACTTCGTCGAGCGGGCCGCCGCCGCGCGCCTGGTGGTCCGCCCGTTTCCACCCGAAGGTGTCCGGGTCACCATCGGGGCGCCGGACGAGAACGACGCCCTGCTGGACTTCGCCCGCGACTGGACCACCCACCCCGAGGAGAGCCGATGACCCTGGCCCGCAGGAAGTTCACCGAGCTCAAGGAACGCGACGGCGCGATTCCCGACGCCGAACTCGACGAGTTCTGGGCGAGCCTGCGGCCCGCGACCGTCGAGCAGATGATCGGCGAGTGGAAGGGCGGCGAGTTCGTCACCGGACACAAGATGAACGGCCAACTGGAAAAGGTCGGCTGGTTCGGCAAGACGTTCAAATCCACCCGCGACGTTCAGCCGCTGGTCTGCCTGGACGCCGACGGAAACAAGTTCTCCAACAAGGAGATGGGCAAGGGCGAGGCCAGCCTGTGGCTCGAAGAGTTCCGCGGCGAGGTCACCGCCACGATGGTCTACGACGGCCAGCCCGTGCACGACCACTTCAAGGCCGTCGACGACGACGCGGTGATGGGCATCATGAACGGCAAGGGCGTGCTGGATGACGGCCGCTATTACTACTTCTACCTCGAGCGGGTGTAGGGCTACCCGGCCTCACTTGGCCCGGGCCGGGTTGCGGCCGGTGAACGCCACCAGCCGGTCCAGCGCGCCGGCCCCCTCGGGCGCCTCCACCGGGTCGTCGAACCCGGCCATGGCACGCAGCTCCGGCTTGACGATCCGGTGCCCCAGCTCCAGCACGTACTCGGCCAGCGGTTCGCGGACGTCGACGTCGTGGCCCACGGCCTTGGCGTAATCCCAGGCGTGGACCAGGAATTCGAGCGACCACGCCGCGCAGGCATCCCGGGCCGCCATCTTGCCGTTGCCGAATGCCACGCTGCCGTCCAGGCCGCGCCGGCGCCAGGCGTCCAGCGCCGGCCGGGCCGCGCCCACGATCTGGCGCTCCACCGAGTCGGAGTCCTCGCCCGCCGGGATGTCGGCGCCGACCATGCCCCCGAGCGCCCGGATGGAGTTGAGCAGGTGCCCGGTCAGCTGGCGCACGTCGTATTCGGAACACGGCGTCTTGCGGGACAGGTCGTCGCTGGCGATGGGGTGCACGACGTGCTGCAGCACCGCCAGGCAGGCCTCGGCGCTTTCCAGCTCGTCGGTCGGCGGGGAGTCTGGTCCGGGTCGCAAATCGCGTGGCATGTGCGTCACGCTACGGTCTCGGCATGGCCCACGAAGCAAGAGCGTACGAATCGGTCACCGTCGACACCCAGGACCACGTCGCGCGGGTGACGCTGATCGGGCCCGGCAAGGGCAACGCGATGGGGCCCGCGTTCTGGTCGGAGATGCCCGAGCTGTTCGCCGCCCTGGACGCCGACCGCGACGTGCGGGCCATCGTCATCACCGGGTCCGGGAAGAACTTCAGCTACGGCCTGGACGTGCCCGCGATGGGCGGTACGTTCACCCCGCTGCTGGCCGGCGACGCGCTGGCCCGCCCGCGCGCGGAGTTCCACGCCGAGATCAGGCGCATGCAGAACGCGATCAGCGCGGTCGCCGACTGCCGCACCCCCACCATCGCCGCGGTGCACGGCTGGTGCATCGGAGGCGGCGTCGACCTGATCTCCGCCGTCGACATCCGCTACGCCAGCGCCGACGCCAAGTTCTCGGTCCGGGAGGTCAAGCTGGCGATCGTCGCCGACGTCGGCAGCCTGGCCCGCCTGCCGATGATCCTGAACGACGGGCACCTGCGCGAGCTCGCGCTCACCGGCAAGGACATCGACGCCGCCCGCGCAGAGAAGATCGGCCTGGTCAACGACGTGTTCGGCGACGCCGAGGCCACCCTGGCCGCCGCGCACGCCACCGCCGCCGAGATCGCCGCCAACCCGCCCCTGGCCGTGCACGGGATCAAGGACGTCCTCGACCAGCAACGCGTCGCGGCGGTCTCGGAGAGCCTGCGCTACGTCGCCGCCTGGAACGCCGCGTTCCTGCCGTCGAAGGACCTGACCGAGGGCATCTCGGCGACGTTCGAGAAGCGGCCGCCGAACTTCAAGGGCGAGTGAGGCACGTACCCTCGCTGGGGTGACGCCCCAGCCCCAGACCCCCGACGGCAAGATCCGCGTCCCGGCCGACCTGGACTCGGTGACCGCGATCGGCGACGAGGACCATTCCGGCATCGACCGCGCCGCCGTCGAACGCATCTGGGCGGCCGCGCGGCACTGGTATGAGGGCGGCATGCACCCGGCGATCCAGGTGTGCCTGCGGCATAACGGGCGGGTGGTGCTCAACCGGGCGATCGGCCACGGGTGGGGCAACGCCCCGACCGACCCGCCGGACGCCGAGCAGGTTCCGGTAGGCACGGACACGCCGTTCTGCGTGTACTCGGCGGCCAAGGGCGTGGCGGCGACCGTGGTCCACAGGCTCGTCGAGCGCGGCGCCTTCGCCCTGGACGACCGGGTCTGCGAGTACCTGCCCACGTTCACCAGCCACGGCAAGGATCGCATCACGATCCGGCATGTGCTGACGCACAGCGCCGGCCTGCCCTTCCCGACCGGGCCGCGGCCGGACGTCAAGCGCGCCGACGACCACGACTACGCGCTGGAGAAGCTGAGCGAGTTGCGCCCGCTCTACCGGCCGGGCCTGGTGCACATGTACCACGCGCTGACCTGGGGCCCGTTGATCCGCGAGATCGTCTGGCGGGCCACCGGCAAGGAGATCCGCGAGATCCTGGCCACCGAGATCCTCGACCCGCTGGACTTCCGGTGGACGAACTTCGGTGTGGCCAAGGAAGACGTCGGGCTGGTCGCGCCGAGCCACGCGACCGGCCGGCCGCTGCCGCCGGTCCTGGCGAAGATCTTCCGCAAGGCGATCGGCGGAACGTGCACGAGATCATCCCCTACACCAACACCCCGATGTTCCTGACGACCATCGTGCCGTCGTCGAACACGATATCGACCGCCGACGAGCTGTCCCGGTTCGCCGAAATCTTGCGCCGCGGAGGCGAACTCGACGGGGTGCGGGTGCTGAGCGAGGCGACCCTGCGCGGCGCGGTGCGCCAATGCCGACGGCTGCGGCCGGACGTGGCGACGGGCCTGATGCCTGCCCGCTGGGGCACCGGGTACATGCTCGGGACGAACCGCTTCGGGCCGTTCGGGCGCAACGCGCCGGCCGCGTTCGGCAACCTCGGCCTGGCCAACATCGCGATGTGGGCCGACCCGCAGCGCGGCCTGGCCGCCGGCGTCATCAGCAGCGGCAAGCCGGGGCGCGATCCCGAGCTGCGCCGCTACACCGCGCTGATGGACACGATCGCCGCGGAGATTCCGATCGGTTGACACCGGGCGGCGGTGGGAACACTGCCGCAATGGGCCGTGGTGGCCGGGGCGGCGGGCGTCCTGGTCAACGAGCAACCTGCAGCGGCCGACCGCCGAGACCGTCGTCCGGGTGTCCGAGCTGCCCTACGTCGTGCCCGTCGTCGAACAGGGCTTCGGGCGTCCGGACTATCTGCTGGCCGTGGTCGACCACGCGGCGCCGACCTCTGGTGATCGGCGACGTCGGCGCCGCGCCGGCCAAGACCTTCCGCGCCGACGAGGCGCCGCCGATGCTCGCGGTGTCCATCGGGGCGTCGCTGGTGCGCACCGACGAGCGCCTCGCCCCGGCCGACGGTGTCGGCGCGGTGCTGCGCTACGCCCCGACGCTGCACGAGACCGCCCACTAAACCGGCGGTGGCGGAGGGATTTGAACCCCCGGACGGTGTTAGCCGTCTCTCGCTTTCAAGGCGAGTGCATTAGGCCGCTCTGCCACGCCACCGCTGACCAGGGTAACGGGACTAGTAGCGTGACCGGCATGCGCGCCATCGTCGCCGAATCCCCCGACCGGCTGTCCTGGCAGGAGGTTGCCGACGTCTCCGCCGGCAGCGGCGAGGTGCTGATCGAGGTCCGCGCCGCGGGCGTCAACCGCGCCGACGTGCTGCAGGCCGCCGGGAAGTACCCGCCCCCGCCGGGAGCCAGCGAGACCATCGGCATGGAGGTCTCCGGCGTCGTCGCCGAGGTCGGTCCTGAAGTCTCCGAATGGTCTGTGGGACAAGAGGTTTGCGCGCTACTGGCCGGCGGTGGATATGCCGAGCGCGTCGCCGTCCCGGCCGGGCAGGTGCTGCCGGTCCCGGACGGGGTCGACCTCGTCGACGCCGCCGGGTTGCCCGAGGTGGCGTGCACGGTGTGGTCGAACCTGGTGATGACCGCCCACCTGGGCGAAGGGCAGCTGCTGTTAATCCACGGCGGGTCCAGCGGCATCGGGAGCCACGCCACCCAGGTCGCGCGGGCGCTGGGCGCCCGGGTGGCCGTCACTGCCGGATCGGCGGACAAGCTCGAGTTCTGCCGCGAGCTGGGCGCCGAGATCCTGATCAACTACCGCGAGGAGGACTTCGTCGCCCGGCTGCGCGAGGACACCGGCGGCGCGGACGTGATACTCGACATCATGGGCGCGGCCTACCTGGACCGCAACCTCGACGCGCTGGCCACCGATGGGCAGCTGGTGGTCATCGGCATGCAGGGCGGGGTCAAGGCCGAGCTCAACCTCGGCACGCTGCTGGCCAAGCGATTGCGGGTCATCGGCACCACGCTTCGCGCCCGTCCGGTGAGCGGACCCAACAGCAAGACCGAGATCGTGCGGGCGGTGCGGGACGCGGTGTGGCCCATGATCGCCGACGGCCGGGTGCGGCCGGTGATCGGCGCGCGACTGCCCATCGAGCGGGCCGGCGACGCGCACCGGCAGATGGTGGACGGCAAAGTGACCGGCAAGATCCTGCTGACCGTCTAACCCAGAGACGCTAGCGCGCGCACCAACTGGTCGACCTCGGCCGTCGTCGAGTAGTGCGCCAGCCCGACCGTGACGGCGCCGCCGATGTCGTTGACCCCCAGCACGTCGAACGCGCGCGAGGTCTCGTCGATCACGGCCAGGATGCCGTTGTCGGTGAGCCGTTGCATCACCCGCTCGGCGGGCACGTCCTGCACGGCGAAGCTGACCACCGGTATCCGCGACTCCGGCTGGCCGATCAGCATCACCAGCGGCAGCGACCGCAGCGACACCATCAGGTAGTCGAAGACGCGGTTCAGATAGGCACCGGCGGACTGCATTGACAGCGGCAGGCGTTCGCGGCGGGCGCCGCGCGCGGACTCGTCGAGGGCCGCCAGGTACTCGATGCTGGCGACCGCCCCGGCCAGCAGACCGAACTGGTGCGCGCCGACCTCGAGTCGGGCCGGTCCGGTGGCCCGCGGGTCCGTGGAGACCGAGGCGCACGAGTTGATCATCGCCGGATCGCGGAACACCATCGCCCCCACCGGCGGACCACCCCAGGCCGCGGCGTTCACCGCCACCACGTCGACGTCGGTCTCCTTGACGTCGAGCAACCGGTAGGGCGCGGCGGCGGAATGGTCGACCACCACCAGCCCGCCGACGTCGTGCACCAGTTTGGTCATCGCCCGCAGATCGGTGACCGTGCCCAGCGTCGCCGACGCCGAGGTGACCGCGACGAGCCGGGTGGACTTGCCCACCAGGCTCTCCCACTGCCACGTCGGCAGCTCACCGGTCTCGATGTCGACCTCGGCCCACTTCACCTTGGCGCCGTAGCGGTGCGCCGCCCGCAGCCACGGGGCGATGTTGGCCTCGTCGTCGAGGCGGCTGACGACCACCTCGTAGCCCAGGCCCGCGCGCGAGGACGACGCTTCGGCCAACGCGGACAACAAGATTGCGCGATCGGCGCCCAGCACGACGCCGGCCGGGTCGGCATTGAACAGGTCGGCAACCGCCGCGCGCGCCGCGTCCAGGATGGCCGCGCTGCGCTGCGCCGACGGGTGTGCGCCCGCCATGCTGGGACTGGACCTGCGGAAAGCCGTCGACACCGTGGTAGCGACCGAATCGGGGATCAGCATTCCGGTCGGAGCGTCGAAGTGCACCCACCCGTCACCCAGCGAAGGATGCAATCCGCGCACCCGGGCGACGTCGTAAGCCATGCCAGCCACCTTAGAGCTTTCGCCATTCCGCGAAATTGTGACGGTAGCGGGTGCCCAGACATTCCGGCCAGACAGTGGCATCCCGAGCCGAGGCACCCGGGCAGCCATACTAGTCCGGTGGGTTTCTGGTTCGGAACGCTGATCGCACTGTTCCTGCTGATCGCACCGGGCACCATCGTCGCACGCATCAGTCAGCTGAGCTGGCCGGTCGCCATCGCGGTCGGGCCGCCGCTGACCTACGGCATGGTCGCACTGGCGATCATCCCGCTGGGTGCGGTCGGAGTCCCGTGGAACGGCTGGACCGCGCTGGCCACGCTGGTGCTGGCGGGCGCGGCGATGACGGGGCTGCAGCTGCTGCTCGCCCGATACCGGGACAGCGCGGCGGAAGCCCGCGGGATCGGCCGCGGGCCGGCGTTGGCCGTGGCCGCCGGCGTGCTGCTGGGTGCGCTGCTGATCATGTGGGCCGCCTGGCGCGGCCTCGGCGCGCACTGGCAGACCATCCCTAGCACCTGGGACTCGGTGTGGCACGCCAACACCGTGCGGTTCATCCTCGACACCGGCCAGGCCTCCTCCACCCACATGGGCGAGCTGCGCAACGTCGAGACGCAGGCCCTGCTGTACTACCCCTCGGTCTTCCACGCGCTGACCGCGGTGTTCTGTCAGCTCACCGGGGCGGCGCCGACCACCGGCTACACGCTGAACTCGGTCGCGGCGGCGGTCTGGCTGTTCCCGGTCAGCGCGGCCGTTCTCACCTGGCGCCTGCTGCGTTCACGCACGACGGTGTGGCGCACCGCGGGGGCGTCGGCGACCGCGGCGGTGCTGTCGGCGTCGTTCACCGCGGTGCCCTACGTCGAGTTCGACGTCGCCGCGATGCCCAACCTCGCGGCCTACGGTGTCGCGGTGCCGACCATGGTGCTGACCACGTCGACGCTGCGCCACCGCGACCGCATTCCGGCGGCGATCCTGGCGCTGGTCGGCACGTTCTCGGTGCACATCACCGGCGGGATCGTCGTCGGGTTGTTCCTGTTGGCGTGGTGGCTGCTCGACGCGCTATGGCACCCGGTGCGCGGGCGGCTCGCCGACTTTTTGACCCTGGCCGGCGTCGCGGTCGTGGTCGGCCTGATCATGCTGCCGCAGTTCCTCAGCGTGAAGCAGCAGGAAGACATCATCGCCGGGCACTCCTTCCTCACCTACCTGAGCAAGAGGCGGGGCCTGTTCGACGCCCTCTTCCAGCACTCACGCCACCTCAACGACTTCCCGGTGCAGTACGGGCTGAGCGCGCTGCTGGTGATCGGCGGGCTCATCCTGCTGCTCAGGCGGATCTGGTGGCCGCTGGCCGCCTGGCTGGTGCTGGTCGTGGTCAACGTCGACGCGGGGACCCCGCTGGGCGGACCGGTCGGCGCGGTCGCCGGGGCGCTCGGCGAGTTCTTCTACAAGGACCCGCGCCGGGTGGCGGCCGCCACCACGCTGCTGCTGCCCCCCATCGCCGGTGTCGCGCTGTTCGCGATCGTCGGGGCCGTCGTGTGGGGAGCCAAGCGCCTGAGCACGCGGTTCACGCCGCTGCCGGAACGCGCCTGGGCCGCGGCGACGGCGGTCCTGGTGGCGGCGGCCGGTGTGGGGAGCGCCTGGCACTACTTCCCGCGTCACGCGTTCCTGTTCGGCGACAAGTACGACTCGGTGATGATCGACCAGCGCGACCTGATGGCGATGGCCTACCTCGCCAAACTGCCCGGCGCGCGCGAGACCCTGATCGCCAACGCCAACACCGACGGCACCGCATGGATGTACGCCGTGGCCGACCTACACCCGCTGTGGACCCACTACGACTACCCGCAGCAGGCGGGCCCGGGCTACAACCGCTTCATCATCTGGGCCTACGCCCGCAACGGCGTCTCCGATCCGCGGGTGGTGCAAGCGGTCAAGGCACTCAATATCCGCTACATCCTGATCAGCAAGCCGACGGTGCGGGGTTTCGCCGTGCCCGACGGGCTAGTGTCTTTGGAGAAATCGCCGTCGTGGGAACTGATCTACGACAACGGCGGCGCCAAAATCTACGAATGGCGCGGGAAGGCCGCCGCGCCACACGCCTAGATCCCAAAAGGATGGTGACCGATTGAGTACGGGCAACGAGGATGACGGCATCGAGGTCATCGGCGGCGTCGACCCGCGGATCATGGCGGTCGAGGACGACGACTCCGACGAACGCTCGTTGACCGACCTGGTGGAGCAGCCCGCCAAGGTGATGCGCATCGGCACGATGATCAAGCAACTGCTCGAGGAGGTGCGCGTGGCGCCCCTCGACGAAGCGAGCCGCAACCGGCTGCGCGAGATCCACGCCACCAGCATCCGCGAACTCGAGGACGGTCTGGCCCCGGAACTGCGCGAGGAGCTCGATCGCCTAACGCTGCCGTTCAGCGAGGACGCCACCCCGTCGGACGCCGAACTGCGCATCGCCCAGGCGCAGCTGGTCGGCTGGCTGGAGGGGCTGTTCCACGGTATCCAGACCGCGCTGTTCGCCCAGCAGATGGCCGCCCGCGCGCAGCTGGAGCAGATGCGTCAGGGCGCGCTGCCGCCGAGCATGAGCAAGCACGGGTCCGGGCACGGCCAGTACCTGTAAGAGGTCGCAAAGCAGGTGACGGTGCCCGATTCCGGTCCCCACATCCAGACGCACAACGCGTGGGTGGAGTTTCCCATCTTCGACGCCAAGTCGCGCTCCCTGAAGAAGGCCTTCCTCGGCAAGGCCGGCGGCACGATCGGGCGCAACAACTCCAACGTCGTCGTCGTCGAGGCGCTCCGCGACATCACCATGTCGCTCGAACTGGGCGACCGGGTCGGCCTGGTCGGGCACAACGGGGCGGGCAAATCGACGCTGCTGCGCCTGCTGTCGGGCATCTACGAGCCCACCCGCGGCTGGGCGAAGGTCACCGGCCGGGTGGCGCCCGTCTTCGACCTCGGCATCGGCATGGACCCGGAGATCTCCGGATACGAGAACATCATCATCCGCGGCCTGTTCCTCGGGCAGACCCGGAGGCAGATGCTGGCCAAGGTCGACGAGATCGCCGAGTTCACCGAGCTCGGCGACTACCTGTCGATGCCGCTGCGCACCTACTCCACCGGGATGCGGGTGCGGCTGGCGATGGGCGTGGTCACCAGCATCGACCCCGAGATCCTGCTGCTCGACGAGGGCATCGGCGCGGTGGACGCCGACTTCCTGAAGAAGGCCCAGTCCCGGTTGCAGAGCCTGGTGGAGCGTTCCGGGATCCTGGTGTTCGCCAGCCACTCCAACGAATTCCTGGCCCGGCTGTGCAAGACCGCGATGTGGATCGACCACGGCGTCATCCGCCAGTCTGGGGGCATCGAGGACGTGGTGCGCGCCTACGAGGGCGAGGACGCGGCCCGACACGTGCGCGAGGTGCTGGCCGAGACCCGGTCCGTGGGATGAGCGAATCCGTCACCGAATCCGTCGTCGCCGTCGTCGTCACCCACCGCCGTCCCGACGAGCTCGTCAAGTCTCTGGGCGCACTGAGTACCCAGACCCGGCTGCCCGATCACTTGATCGTGGTGGACAACGACGGTTCGTCGGATGACAGCCGCGTGCGTGAACTGGTCGCGGGGCAGCCCGTCCCGACCACCTACCTACCGTCGCGCCGGAACCTCGGCGGTGCGGGCGGTTTCGCGCTGGGGATGCTGCTCGCGCTGGCGCAGGGTGCCGACTGGGTGTGGCTGGCCGACGACGACGGGCGCCCGGCGGATAGCCGGGTGCTGGCGACGCTGCTGGCGTGTGCCGGGAAACACGGTCTGGCCGAGGTGTCGCCTATGGTGTGCAACGCCGACGACCCGGCGCGGCTGGCCTTTCCGCTGCGGAGAGGCCTGGTGTGGCGCCGGCTGGCCGGCGAACTGCGCACCGAGACCGGCGACGACCTGCTGCGCGGCATCGCGTCGCTGTTCAACGGGGCGCTGTTCCGGGCGTCGACGCTGGAGTCGGTCGGGGTGCCCGACCTGCGGCTGTTCATCCGCGGCGACGAGGTGGAGATGCACCGGCGGCTGGTGCGTTCCGGGCTGCCGTTCGGCACCTGCCTGGAGGCCGTCTACCTGCACCCCTGCGGGACGTCGGAGTTCCGGCCGATCCTCGGCGGCCGGATGCACACCCAGTACCCCGACGACTCCGGCAAGCGCTTCTTCACCTACCGCAACCGCGGCTACCTGCTGTCGCAGCCCGGGTTGCGCAAGTTGCTGGTGCAGGAGTGGGTCCGATTCGGCTGGTTCTTCCTGGTGACCCGCCGCGACCCCCGAGGATTTCGGGAATGGCTTCGGCTGCGCCGCATGGGGCGCCGCGAGCAGTTCGGCACCCCTGGAGGCCTGGCATGAGACGCGCCGACGACGATGCAGAGCGGAGCGATGAGGAGGAGCGGCGCCGATGACGTTGCTGGATGCGGCGACACAGTCACGCACGTTCGCCCGGGCCCGCGGTGACCTGGCCGCCGGTTTCCGGCGTCACGAGCTGTGGCTGCACCTGGGCTGGCAGGACATCAAGCAGCGCTACCGGCGCTCGGTGCTGGGCCCGTTCTGGATCACGATCGCGACCGGCACCACCGCCGTCGCGATGGGCGGCCTCTACTCGAAGCTGTTCCACCTCGAGCTGTCGGTGCATCTGCCCTACGTAACGCTCGGCCTGATCATCTGGAACCTGATCAACGCCGCCATCATCGAGGGCGCCGACGTTTTCGTGGCCAACGAGGGACTGATCAAGCAGTTGCCGACGCCGCTGTCGGTACACGTCTACCGGCTGGTGTGGCGGCAGATGATCTTGTTCGCGCACAACATCGTCATCTATCTCGTCGTGGCGATCATCTTTCCCAAACCGTGGTCGTGGGCCGACCTGTCGGTGCTCCCGGCGCTGGGGCTGATCGTGCTCAACTGCATCTGGGTGTCCCTGTGTTTCGGCATCCTGGCGACCCGCTACCGCGACATCGGCCCGCTGCTGTTCTCGGTCGTGCAGCTGCTGTTCTTCATGACGCCGATCATCTGGAACGACGACACCCTGCGCCAGCAGGGCGCCGGGCGCTGGGCGAGCATCGTGGAACTCAACCCGCTGCTGCATTACCTCGACATCGTTCGCGCCCCGCTGCTGGGCGCGCATCAGGAGCTGCGGCACTGGGCGGTGGTGCTGGCCCTGACCGTCGTCGGCTGGGTGCTGGCGGCCTTCGCGATGCGGCAATACCGCGCCCGCGTGCCGTACTGGGTCTAGCCGCGACAGCCTTGGGGGCCCGGCCCCTCCCCATATGGGGTACGCTGCGGGGAGGGGCCGGGCATCAATCAAGCTTTTTGGGGCACAGTCCTTTTCGTCACAGCAGGCCCGCGAGCTCGGCGCCGGCGGCCAGGGTCTGGTTGACGATGCCCTCGATGCCGCCGATGTTGCCGAGGTTGAAAACCCCGGCCCCCGTGCCGCTTTCGATCAGCATGGTGTCGACGCCCGGGGCCGGGTACGCCCCGAGGAGGGTGTTCACGGTTTGCTCACCGGTGCCCAGCACGAGGTTTCCCGCGTTGAAGACGCGGTTGACGGCGCCGTTCAACGCAGTGGTGCTGCCGAAGAGCGCCGACTCCAGACCTAACTCGTGGGCCACCAGGTTGGTGTTGAACCCCGCCTCGGCGGCGACCAGATCGTCGATGAAGTTCGCCTGGGGTCCCGCCAGGTTGTCTAGGCCGATGACCGGCGCCGCCTGCGCCGCCTGCAACCCGACCGCACCGAGCCCCGCGGCCACCGCGTCCGGCAGGGCGCCGAAGCCGGTCAGCTCGGCCGTGACCCCGCCCGCAAAGTTGCCAGACATACCGGCGCTCAGACCGCAGCCCCAGCCCGCGCCCAGGGCCGGCACCGCGCCGGCCAGAGTCTTGCATGACGTCGGCTTCGGCGCGGGCATAGGCGCCGGCACCCGAGGTCAGCGCCTGGACGAAACTGTCACCGATGTCCCGAGACATCACACCGGCCGTGTCGTACCCCGGTGGCATACTCGCACGTATGTTCGATGAAGAGGCGCGGGCGGAGGTGCACGCCCGGTTCGACGAGCTCTTCGAGCGGCGTCATCCCTCCACGACGGCCGAGTCGACGGTGCTGGTGGACCGCATCGGCGCGGCGGCGCGGTTTGAGAACCGGGCCGCGGCTGCGCAGTTGGTGGCGGTCGGGGAGTTGTTCGCCTATCGGCTCTCGCGCTGTGGCGAGGACGAGGACTGGGCAATCGACACGATGGCGGCGGTGGCCGCCGAGGTAGGGGCGGCGTTGCGGATCAGCCAGGGTCTGGCCGCTGGCCGGGTGCGCTACGCGCGGGCGATGCGCGAACGCCTGCCCAGGGTGGGCGAGGTTTTCGCGGCCGGCGACATCGACTTCCGGTTGTTCGCCACGATCGTGTACCGCACCGATCTGATCACCGACCCCGAGGTGTTGGCTGCCGTGGATGCCGAGTTGGCGCTCAAGGTGGGCCGCTGGCCCTCGATGAGCCGGGGCCGGCTCTCGGGGGCGGTGGACAAGATTGTGGCCCGCGCCGATGTCGATGCGGTGCGCCGGCGCCGCCAGCGGCAATGTGATCGCCAGGTGTGGTTCGCCACCAGCCAGGACGGGGTCGTGGAGATGGGCGGCAGCCTGTTCGACGTGGACGCCCGGGCGTTGGACAAGCGGCTGGACGGGTTGGCCGGCACGGTGTGTGAACACGATCCGCGCACCAAAGACCAGCGCCGCGCCGATGCGTTGGGGGCGCTGGCCGCCGGGGCGGACCGGTTGGGCTGTCGCTGCGGGCGCACCGACTGCCCCGCCGGGGGGCGCGCAGCCCCCGGCGCGGCGGTGGTGCACCTGATCGCCCAACCGGGCGCCGACGGCGGGCAGGCCCTGGGGTCACAGGTGTGCGCCGACGGGCTGATCACCCCCGAGCTGGTGGCAGAGCTGGCGGCGTCGGCCAAACTGGTGCCGCTGATCCATCCCGGTGACGCCGCCCCCGAGCCGGGGTACGTGCCGTCGAAGGCGTTGGCGGATTTCGTGCGCTGCCGGGACCTGACGTGCCGCTGGCCCGGCTGTGAACGCCCGGCCTTCGACTGCGAACTCGACCACACCATCCCGTATGGGGCGTGTCATTCCATCTGTGTAAGTCCGGGGTGGTCCATCATCGGACCGCCGTTGGGCGGACAGAAGGAGTGTTTTGTGACCAAGACCATGCAGATGCCGGCTGAGGAGACGACCGCGGCGCGGCGGCTGGCCGAGATGTTCACCGAAGAGACGCTGGACTCGTTGATTAAGGATGCGGTGAAGACCGGGACCCCGATCGACGGCGCGGACGGTTTGCTGAACCAGCTGACTAAGGCCGTGCTGGAGCGGGCGCTGAATGCGGAGCTAACCCACCATCTGGGCTATGAGGCCGGCGATCCGGCCGGACGCGGATCGGGAAATTCGCGCAACGGCACCACGCCGAAAACGGTGACCACCGTCAACGGCCCGGTGCAGATCGATGCGCCGCGTGATCGCAACGGCTCGTTTGAGCCGGCGATTGTGCCGAAGAAGACCCGCCGGCTCAACAACATCAATTCGGTGGTGTTGTCGCTGTATTCACGGGGAATGACCACCCGCGATATCGAAGCCCACCTGCAGGAGGTCTATGGGGCGTCGGTGTCGCGGGAGTTGATCTCCAATATCACCGAGGTGGTGGTCGATGAGATCAAGGCCTGGCAGGCCCGCCCGCTCGATGAGGTCTACCCGATCCTCTACATCGATGGGCTGCGGCTGCGGATCGGCGACAACGGGGTCATCACCACCAAGGTCGCCTATTTGGCCATTGGCGTGGATCTGGAGGGCCGCAAACACGCCTTGGGCTGCTGGATCCAGGACTCCGAGGGGGCGAAGTTCTGGCAGAAGGTCGTCATCGACCTGCGCAACCGCGGGGTGCGCGACATCCTCATCGCCTGCTGCGACGGGCTGACCGGTCTGCCTGATGCGATCCGCTCGATCTATCCCGATACCGTGGTGCAGACCTGCGTCGTGCACGTCATTAGGAATGCGATGCGCTTCGTGTCTTATAAGGACCGCAAGAAGGTCGCCACCGCGATGCGGGCGATCTACAGTGCGCCGACCGTCGATGGAGCCGAACTCGCACTCAAGGAGTTCGACCAGCAATTCGGCGCCCAATATCCGGGTGCAATTGACGTGTGGCACAACGCCTGGGGGGAATTCGTTCCGTTCCTGGACTATCCGGTGGAGTTGCGCAAGATCGTCTACACCACCAATGCGATCGAGTCGATCAACTTCCAGTTGCGCAAGATCACCAAGAACCGTGGTCATTTCACGGACAAGGACGCCGCGATGAAGTTGCTGTACCTCGGGCTGCGCAACATGAGAGGAGGCTATTCGGGTACTGGAACGCACAACTGGACTGTGGCGCTCAACACACTCGCCAGACTATTCCCTGGGCGAATCCCATTGTGCTAGAATACAACTCGTAGTCAAATCACCTCTGACTTACACAGAAATCGTGACAGGCTCCCCGTATGCCCAGGGTGGGCCCACCCACGCGGCAAACCTCAAGTGCTACTGCAAAACTCACCATTTGGTCAAGACGTTTATCGGCTGGACCGAAAAGCAGCTGCCCGACGGCACTTTGATCCTGACCTCCCCGTCCGGGCACACCTATGTCACCACCCCGGGCAGCGCGCTGCTGTTCCCCAGCCTGGCCCGCGCGGTCGGGGGCTGCCCGGCCCCCGAAATCGACATCCCACCCCAGGACTACTGCGCCGACCGCACCGCGATGATGCCCAAACGCCGCCGCACCCGCGACCAGGACCGCGCCCACCGCGTGGCGGCCGAACGCCGCAACAACCACCAAGCCCGCACCGCCGCACACGCCGGACGCCAGACCTGGCAACAACGCTACTTCGGCCCCCACGAACCCACCGAAGACGACGAACCCCCACCGTTTTAGGTCAGGCCTCGATCGGTCGGTTCTCCTAGCCCGCGCCCGGCGACCATAATGTTCGACACGTGTCGCCTCGTGAGCTGATCGTGCTCGGCACCGCCAGCCAGGTGCCCACCCGGCACCGCAACCACAACGGATACCTGCTGCGCTGGGATGACGAGGCACTGCTGTTCGACCCCGGCGAGGGGACGCAGCGCCAGATGCTCCTGGCCGGTGCGACGGTGAGCAGCGTGACCCGGATCTGCCTCACCCACTTCCACGGGGACCATTGCCTCGGCGTGCCGGGAATCGTGCAACGCCTGGCCCTCGACGGCGCAGGACACCCGGTGCACGCGCACTTCCCCGCCGCCGGCCGGGAGTATTTCGCCCGCCTACGCCACGCCTGTCTTTTCTACGACACGGCCGACGTGCGCGAGGAACCCGTCGCGGCGGACGGCCCGGTCGCCACGGGAACGTTCGGGGTGCTGGAAGCGCGAACGCTCGACCACTCCGTGGACGCGGTCGGCTACCGGCTGATCGAACCCGACGCGCGCCGCTTCGTGCCGGAACTGCTCGACCGTTACGGCATCGCCGGACCCGTCGTCGGCGAGTTGCAGCGATCCGGGCGGATCGAAGTCGACGGACGGGCCGTCGAGCTGGCGCAGGTCACCGAGCGACGGCGGGGGCAGCGCTTCGCCTTCGTCATGGACACCCGGCTGTGCGACGGCGTGTACGCCCTGGCCGACGGCGCGGACCTGCTGGTGATCGAGTCGACGTTCTTGGACCAGGACGCCGATCTGGCGACCCGCTACGGACACCTGACCGCGCGTCAGGCGGCGCGCGTGGCGGTCGAGTGCGGGGTGCGGCGGCTGGTGCTGACCCATTTCTCGCAGCGCTACCCCGACAGCCGGCGATACCGCGACGAGGCGGCCGAGGTGTTCGGCGGGGATCTGGTCATCGCCGAGGACCTGACCCGGGTGGCGGTGACCAGCCGGATTGATGCCGCACCGGACGGGTGATCCGGTCGACCGGACCGACATCGGTGTGTATAACCAACGGAAAGCAGGACAGGCTGGAAAGGGCGGCATAAGTGAGCGAGAAGGCCCCGACGGCGGCGGATGCGGCGAGCGAGAACCTCGCCGCGGAGTTGGACAGGCTGCGGCAGCGCCGCGACCGCCTGGAGGTCGAAGTCCGGAACGACCGCGGCATGGTCGGCGACCACGGCGATGCCGCGGAGGCCATTCAGCGCGCCGAGGAGCTGGTCATCCTCACCGACCGCATCAACGAACTGGACCGGCGGCTGCGCGGGGGCCCACTGCCCGCCGAAGAGGGCGACGCCGCGCTGCCCAGCGGCACCGAGGTCACGCTGCGGTTCGACGACGGCGAGGTCGTCACCATGCAGGTGATCTCCATCGTCGAGGAGACGCCGGTGGGCCGCGAGGACGAGACGCTGACCGCGCACAGCCCGCTGGGGCGGGCCCTCGTCGGCCGTCAGGCCGGCGACACCGTGACGTACCCGACGCCCCAGGGCGTGAACCGGGTCGAGTTGCTCGACGTGAAGCTGCCCGGCTGACGCACCCGGGGCGCCGACGCGCCCCGTTAGACTCCTCCCGATGATCCCCCCGGAGTCCGCTGCGGCGCCGCCGCGGCCGCACCTCAACCTGATGACGCAGGTGGGGCGCTTCGTCGTCGCCGGCGGACTGGCCGGGATCGTCGACTTCGGTCTCTACCTGGTGCTCTACAAAGCGGTGCACCTACAGGTCGATCTGTCCAAGGCGAGCAGCTTCGTCGTCGGCACCATCACCGCCTACCTGATCAACCGCCGTTGGACATTCCAGGCGGCGCCCAGCACCGCCCGGTTCGTCGCGGTCATGGTTCTCTACGCGGTCACCTTCTCCGTGCAGGTGGGGCTGAACCACCTGTGCCTCGCGCTGTGGCACTACCGGGGCTGGGCGATACCCGCCGCCTTCGTGGTCGCACAGGGCACCGCGACCGTCATCAACTTCGTCGTGCAGCGGGCCGTGATCTTCCGCATCCGCTGAACCGCCACGCACAGGCGGTACCCTCTTTGACGATGTTGAGCAGTGACGTTCCGACCACCACCACGCGGCTGACGGGCTTCGGCCACACAGCACCGTCGGTGGCCGAAGTGCTCTCGACCCGCGATCCCGAAGTGATCGCCAAGGCCGTAGCCCGGGTGGCCGGCTCGGGCGGACGCGGCGTGATCGCCCGCGGGCTGGGCCGCTCCTACGGCGACAACGCGCAAAACGGCGGCGGTCTGGTGATCGACATGACGCCGCTGAACGCCATCCACTCGATCAGCGCCGACACCCGGCTGGTCGACGTCGACGCCGGCGTCAGCCTGGACCAGTTGATGAAGGCGGCGCTGCCGTTCGGGTTGTGGGTTCCGGTGCTGCCGGGAACCCGCCAGGTCACCGTCGGCGGCGCGATCGCCTGCGACATCCACGGCAAGAACCACCACAGCGCGGGCAGCTTCGGCAACCACGTGCGGTCGATGGATCTGCTGACCGCCGACGGCGCCATCCGCCACCTCACCCCCGACGGGAACGACGCCGAGCTGTTCTGGGCCACCGTCGGGGGCAACGGGCTGACCGGGATCGTGCTGCGCGCGACCATCGAGATGACGCCCACGGAGACCGCCTATTTCATCGCCGACGGCGACGTGACCGCCAGCCTGGACGAGACCATCGCGTTTCACAGCGACGGCAGCGAAGCCAACTACACCTACTCCTCCGCGTGGTTCGACGCGATCAGCCCACCCCCGAAGCTGGGCCGGGCGGCGATCTCGCGGGGCTCGCTCGCCAAGCTCGACCAGCTACCCGAGAAGCTCCAGCGCAATCCGTTGAAATTTGATGCGCCGCAACTATTTACATTTCCCGATGTGTTCCCGAACGGGCTGGCCAACAAGTACACCTTCGGGCCGATCGGTGAGCTGTGGTACCGCAAATCGGGCACGTATCGCGGCAAGATCCAGAACCTGACGCAGTTCTACCACCCGCTGGACATGTTCGGCGAATGGAACCGGGCCTATGGCCCCGCAGGTTTCGGCCAGTACCAGTTCGTCGTGCCCACCACCGCGGTCGAGGAGTTCAAGGGCATCATCCGCGACATCCAAAAGTCTGGGCACTACTCGTTTCTCAATGTGTTCAAGCTGTTCGGTCCGGGCAACCAGGCCCCGCTCAGCTTTCCCATCCCCGGCTGGAACGTCTGCGTCGACTTCCCGATCAAGCCCGGCCTCAACGAGTTCCTCAACGAACTCGACCGCAGGGTCCTCGAATTCGGCGGCCGGGTGTACACCGCCAAGGACTCGCGTGTGAGCGCCGAGACCTTCCACGCCATGTACCCGCGCATCGACGAGTGGATCGCCGTGCGCCGCAAGGCCGACCCCGACCGGGTGTTCGCCTCCGACATGGCCCGACGCTTGGAGTTGCTCTAGATGGTGCTGGACGCCGTGGGAAATCCGCAGACCATCCTGCTGCTCGGGGGCACCTCCGAGATCGGGTTGGCCATCTGCGAGCGCTACCTGCAGAACGCGCACGCGCGAATCGTGCTGGCGGACCTGCCGGGCCATCCCCGCAAGGATGACGCCATCGCCGCGCTGACCGCCGCGGGCGCCAAGTCGGTCGAGTGGGTCGACTTCGACGCGACCGCCAGCGACAGCCATCCCGCGGTGATCGAGCAGGCCTTCGCCCATGGGGACGTGGACGTCGCGATCGTGGCCTTCGGGGTGCTCGGGGACGCCGAGGAGCTGTGGCAGGACCAGCGCAAGGCCGTGCTGGCGGCCGAGATCAACTACACCGCAGCGGTTTCGGTGGGTGTGCTGCTGGGCGAGAAGATGCGCGCCCAGGGCTTCGGCCAGATCATCGCGATGAGCACGGTGGCCGGGGAGCGGGTGCGGCGGTCCAACTTCGTCTACGGCTCCACCAAGGCCGGCCTGGACGGGTTCTACCTCGGACTCGGCGAGGCGCTGCGGGAGTACGGGGTTCGCGTGCTGGTGATCCGGCCCGGCCAGGTGCGCACCCGGATGAGCGCGCACATCAAGGAGGCCCCGCTCACCGTAGACAAGGAGTACGTCGCGAACCTCGCGGTGACCGCGGCGGCAAAAGGTAAGGAATTGGTTTGGGCGCCAGCAGCATTCCGCTATGTGATGATGGTGTTGCGACACATCCCGCGGAGCGTCTTCCGCAGGCTGCCAATCTGACCGTGCGCAGCGCGCTCGCCGGTCTCGGCCAGATCGCCGCGGCCGCGCTGGTCGCCGTCGCCGTGTCCGTGGTGTCGCTGGTCGCGATCTCGCGCGTGCAGTGGCCGGCCTACCCGTCGTCGAACCAACTGCACGCGCTGACCACCGTCGGGCAGGTCGGCTGCCTGGCCGGGCTCGTCGGCGCCGGCTGGGCGTGGCGGCGCGGCCACCGGCTGCTCGCCCGGCTGGGCGCGCTGGTGTTCGTCTGCGCGTTCACCGTCGTGACCCTCGGCATGCCGCTGGGGGCGACCAAGCTGTACCTGTTCGGCGTCTCCGTCGACCAGCAGTTCCGCACCGAATACCTGACCCGGCTCGCCGACAGCCCCGCCCTGCACGACATGACCTACCTCGGCCTGCCGCCGTTCTACCCGCCGGGCTGGTTCTGGATCGGCGGCCGCGCCGCCGCGCTGACCGGCACACCGGCCTGGGAGGTGTTCAAGCCGTGGGCGATCACCTCGATCGCCGTCGCGGTCGCGGTCGCGCTGGTGCTGTGGTGGCGGATGATCCGCTTCGAGTACGCGCTGGTGGTCACCACCGCCACCGCGGCGGCGACGCTGGCCTACGGTGCGCCGGAGCCCTACTCGGCGATGATCACCGTGCTGCTGCCGCCCGTAATGGTGCTGACGTGGTCGGGCCTGCGCGCGGGGGATCGCAACGGCGGCTGGGCCGCGGTGGTCGGCGCCGGGATCTTCCTGGGCTGGGCGGCCACCTGGTACACGCTGCTGTTCGGCTTCAGCGCGTTCACGGTGGCGTTGATGGCCGCGCTGCTGGCCGGCTCGCGCTGGCGGCGCGGCGGTGCGCAGGCCGCGCGGGACCCGCTACGCAGGCTGGCCGCCATCGCCGTCATTGCGGCGGCCATCGGCGCCACCACCTGGCTGCCGTTCGCGTTGCGCGCGGCGCACAGCCCGGTCAGCAACACCGGCAGCGCCGCGCACTACCTGCCCGCCGACGGCGCCCAGCTGACCTTCCCGATGCTGCAGTTCTCCCTGCTCGGCGCGGTCTGCATGGTGGGCACGCTGTGGCTGGTGCTGCGCGCCCGCGCGTCGGTGCGGGCCGGCGCGCTGGCCATCGGCGTGCTGGCGGTCTACCTGTGGTCGCTGCTGTCGATGCTGACCACGCTGGCGCGCACCACGCTGCTCTCGTTCCGGCTGCAGCCCACCCTGACCGTGCTGCTGGTCGCGGCCGGGGCGTTCGGCTTCCTGGAGGCCATCCGGGCGCTGGCCGCCAGGAACCGCGCCGTCCTCCCGGTGGCCGGCGCCGTCGGGCTGGCCGCGGCGATCGCGTTCAGCCAGGACATCCCCGAGGTGCTGCGCCCCGACCTGACCATCGCCTACACCGACACCGACGGGCACGGCCAGCGCGGCGACCGGCGGCCGGCCGGCTCGGAGAAGTTCTACGCGAAGGTCGATGCCGCCATCCGGCAGGTGACCGGGCTGCCGCCCGACCGGGTCGTGGTGATGACCGCCGACTACAGCTTCCTGTCCTACTACCCGTATTGGGGCTTCCAGGGGCTGACCTCGCACTACGCCAACCCACTGGCACAGTTCGACCTGCGGGCGGCGCAGATCGAGAAATGGTCGAAACTCAAGACGCCCGATGAGCTGATCCACGCCCTGGACACCTGCCCCTGGACGCCACCCACGGTGTTCCTGATGCGCCGCGGCGCGAACGGCAACTACACGTTGCGCCTCGCCGAAGACGTCTACCCCAACCAGCCCAACGTCCGCCGCTACGTCGTCGATCTGCGGGCGGCCCTGTTCGCCGACCCCCGTTTCGCCGTGGCAACCGTCGGCCCGTTCGTGCTGGCCATCCGCAAGCCCGGGGGCGGCGGCTGATGGTCACCGAAACCCCAGCTAGGGCCGAAGAACTACCATCTAGCTCCGTGAGCGACACGGGAACCAACCACCGGATCGCTCGGCTCGTGGCGACCATCGCCGGTTTACTCGGAACCCTGCTGGCCGTCGCCACGCCGCTGCTGCCGGTCAAACAGACCACCGCGCAGCTGAACTGGCCGCAAAGCGGCACCTTCGCCAGCGTCGAGGCGCCGCTGATCGGTTACGTGGCCACCGAACTGAACCTCGCCGTGCCGTGCCAGGCCGCCGCCGGGCTGGCCGGGCCGCAGAACACCGACAAGACGGTGCTGCTGTCGACGGTGCCCAAGCAGGCCCCCAAGGCCGTCGACCGCGGGCTGCTCATCCAGCGCGCCAACGACTACCTGGTCCTGGTGGTGCGCAACGTCCCGGTGGTGACGGCCCCGTTGAGCCAGGTGCTCAGCCCGGCCTGCCGGCAACTGACGTTCACCGCGCACGCCGAGAAGGTGGTCGCCGAGTTCGTCGGGCTGCGGCAGGGCCCCAATGCCGAGCATCCCGGCGCACCGCTGCGCGGGGAGCGCAGCGGCTACGACTTCCGGCCCCAGATCGTCGGCGTGTTCACCGACCTGAGCGGACCGGCACCGCCAGGCCTGAGCTTCGCGGCGACCGTGGACACCCGCTACAGCAGCAGCCCCACGGCGCTGAAGCTGGCCGCGATGATCCTCGGGCTGCTCTGCACGGCCGCCGCCCTGGTCGCACTGCACGTCCTCGACACCTCCGACGGCACCCGGCACCGCCGCTTCCTGCCCGCGCGGTGGTGGTCGATCGGCGGGCTGGACGCCCTGGTGATCGCGGTGCTGGTGTGGTGGCACTTCGTCGGCGCCAACACCTCCGACGACGGCTACATCCTGACCATGGCCCGGGTGTCCGAGCACGCCGGCTACATGGCCAACTACTACCGCTGGTTCGGCACGCCCGAGGCCCCGTTCGGCTGGTACTACGACCTGCTGGCGCTGTGGGCGCACGTCACCACCACCAGCATCTGGATGCGGCTGCCGACCCTGGCCATGGCGCTGACCTGCTGGTGGCTGATCAGCCGCGAGGTCATCCCCCGCCTGGGCCGCGCGGTCAAGCGCAGCCGGGCGGCGGCGTGGACGGCGGCGGGCATGTTCCTGGCGGTGTGGCTGCCGCTCGACAACGGGCTGCGGCCCGAACCGATCATCGCCCTGGGCATCCTGCTGACGTGGTGCTCGGTGGAACGCGCGGTGGCCACCAGCCGGCTGCTGCCCGTGGCGGGGGCCTGCATCATCGGGGCGCTGACGCTGTTCTCCGGGCCGACGGGCATCGCCTCCATCGGGGCGCTGCTGGTCGCGGTCGGGCCGCTGCGGACCATCCTGCACCGCAGATCCGAGCGGTTCGGGCTGCTGCCGCTGCTGGCGCCCCTGGCCGCCGCGGCCACCGTGACGGTGATCCTGATCTTCCGCGACCAGACCCTGGCCGGGGAGATGCAGGCCACCGCGCTCAAGCGCGCCGTCGGCCCCAGCTTGACCTGGTTCGACGAACACCTCCGCTACGAACGGCTGTTCATGGCCAGCCCCGACGGCTCGGTGGCCCGCCGCTTCGCTGTGCTGGCGCTGGTCCTCGCGCTCGGCATCTCCGTGGCGATGTCGCTGCGCAAGGGCAGGATTCCGGGCACGGCCGCCGGGCCGAGCCGCCGCATCATCGGCATCACCATCATCTCGTTCGTCGCGATGATGTTCACCCCCACCAAGTGGACCCACCACTTCGGCGTGTTCGCCGGGCTGGCCGGATCGCTGGGGGCGCTGGCCGCGGTCGCGGTGAAGGCCGGGGCCATGCGCTCGCGCCGCAACCGCACCGTCTTCGCCGCCGTGGTGCTGTTCCTGATGGCGCAGTGCTTCGCCAGCGTGAACGGCTGGTGGTACGTGTCCAACTTCGGTGTGCCCTGGTCGAATTCGTTCCCCAAGTGGCACTATGGCGCCTCCACGCTGTTCCTCGGGTTGACGACGCTGGTGCTGCTGCTGGCCGCGTGGTTCCACTTCGTCGCCACCGACAACGCGCCGCCCCGAACGCGATACGGGGCGCGGCTGGCCGGAATCGTCCAGTCCCCCTTGGCGATCGCCGCGTGGGTGCTGGTGGTCTTCGAGGTGATGTCGCTGACCCTGGCGATGATCGGCCAGTACCCCGCGTGGTCGGTCGGCCGGTCCAACCTGGAGGCCCTGACGGGCAACACCTGCGGCCTGGCGCAGGACGTGCTGGTGGAGCAGGACCCCAACGCCGGCATGCTGGCGCCGGTGACAGGACCGGCGGCGCAGGCCCTGGGCGCCGGCCTGTCGGAAGCCTTCACCCCCAACGGCATTCCCGCCGACGTGCGCGCCGACCCGGTGATGGAACGGCCGGGCGACCGCAGCTTCGTCACCGACGACAACCCGGTCACCGGCACCGGCGCCGGCACCGAGGGCGGCACCCGGGCGGCCCCCGGGCTCAACAACTCCCGCGCGCAACTGCCCTACAACCTGGACCCGGCGCGCACCCCGGTGCTGGGCAGCTGGCGGCCCGGCATCCAGGTGCCCGCGCGACTGCGGTCGGGCTGGTACCGGCTGCCGCCCCGCGACCAGGCGGGCCCGCTGCTGGTGGTCAGCGCCGCGGGCCGCTTCGACCCGCGCGAGGTCCAGGTCCAGTGGGCCACCGACAGCGAAGCCGCAAGCGGGCACCCGGGCGGGTCGTTCCAGTTCGCCGACGTGGGGGCGTCACCGGCGTGGCGCAACCTGCGGCTGGGCCTCTCGGCGATCCCGGCGTCGGCCACCCAGGTGCGCCTGGTCGTCGACGACGAGGACCTCGCGCCGCAGCACTGGATCGCCGTTACCCCGCCGCGGATCCCGCGGCTGCGCACGCTGCAGGACGTCGTGGGGTCGCGGGACCCGGTGTTCCTGGACTGGCTGGTCGGCCTGGCGTTCCCGTGCCAGCGGCCGTTCGACCACCGAAACGGCGTCGACGAGACGCCGAAGTGGCGCATCCTGCCGGACCGCTTCGGCGCCGAGGCCAATTCGCCGGTGATGGACAACAACGGCGGCGGCCCGCTGGGCGTCACCGAGCTGCTGCTCAAGGCCACGACGGTGGCCAGCTACCTCAAGGACGACTGGTCGCGGGACTGGGGCTCGCTGCAACGGCTCACGCCCTACTACCCCGACGCCGGCCCGGCCCGGCTCCAGCTGGGGACGGTCACCCGCGGCGGCCTGTGGAACCCGGGGCCGCTGCGGCACTAGGGTCGGGCGGGACTACAGCAGCGCCGGGGGGATTACCGGCCCAACCCGTCGCCAAACCGAGAATTGTTACCCAATTCACACCGATTTCGGCGTGTCGCTCTGCGGCATACCCGCTGGGCGCTATCCCCGCGTCCATGCCCTGCGTCCTCAGCGGCGTCGCTTACCATCGACCCTCGTGTCCCCCGACGGCGAGCAGCAATCCCGGCGCGTCCCGAGGCTGGTGGCCGTCGCCGCGGGCATCGTGGGCGTGCTGATCTGCCTCTGCGTCCCTCTGCTTCCGGTGCGGCAGACCACCGCAACCATCCTGTGGCCGCAGGGCACCATCGACGGGCAGGTCGCCCAGGTCACCGCGCCGCTGGTGTCCGGGGCGCCGCGCGCGCTCGACATCTCCATCCCCTGCCCGGCGATCGCCACCCTGCCCGCCGACGGCGGGCTGGTGGTCTCGACGCTGCCCGCCAGCGGTGTCGACGCCGGAAAGAACGGGCTGTTCGTGCGCGCCGACAAGGACGTGGTCGTCGCGGCGTTCCGCGACTCGGTGGCCACGGTCGCGCAGCGCTCGGCGGTCGCGGCGGACACCTGCCGGGCGTTGCACATCTGGGCTGACACGGGGTCCGTCGGCGCGGATTTCGTCGGCGTACCCGGCGCCTCCGGCGTGCTGCCGTCGGAGAAGAAGCCGCAGGTCGGCGGAATCTTCACCGACCTGAAAGTGCCGGCCCAGCCCGGGCTGTCGGCGCGGGTGGACATCGACACCCGCTTCATCACGGCGCCCACGCCGCTGAAGACGGCCGCGATGACCGTCGGCGCGCTGGCCGTGCTGGCCGCCATCGCCGCGCTGGCCGCGCTGGACCGGCGCAGCCGCGGCCGGCTCCGTCGGGGTGCACGCCGGCGCGCCGGGGCCGCGGTCTGGCTGGCCGACGCCGGGGTCATCGCGACGCTGCTGGGATGGCATGTCATCGGCGCCACCTCGTCGGACGACGGCTACAACCTGACCATCGCCCGCATCGCGCCCAAGGCCGGCTACGTCGACAACTACTACCGCTTCTTCGGGACGACGGATGCGCCGTTCGACTGGTATCTGTCCGTGCTGTCGGGCATGGCGTCGGTGAGCACCGCCGGCGTGTGGATGCGGCTGCCGGCCACGCTGGCCGGGATCGGGTGCTGGCTGATCATCGGACACTGGGCGCTGCGGCGGCTGGGGCCCGGCCGGGGCGGCCTGGCGGCCAACCGGCTCGCGGTGTTCACCGCAGGCGCGGTGTTCCTGGCCGCCTGGTTGCCGTTCAACAACGGGCTGCGGCCCGAGCCGCTCATCGCCCTGGGCGCGGTGGCCACCTGGATGCTGACCGAACGCGCGATCGCGCTGGGCCGCCTGGCGCCGGCCGCGGTCGCGATCATCGTCGCGATGCTCACCGCGACGCTGGCCCCACAGGGCCTGGTCGCCGTCGCCGCCCTGCTGACCGGGGCGCGAGCCATCGCCGGGGTGATCCGGCGGCGCCGCGCCACCGACGGGCTGCTCGCGCCGCTGGCGGTGCTGGCGGCCGCGCTGTCGCTGATCACCGTCGTGGTGTTCCGCAGCCAGACCCTGGCCACGGTCGCCGAGTCGGCGCGCATCAAATACAAGGTCGGCCCGACGATCGCCTGGTACCAGGACTTCCTGCGCTACTACTTCCTGACGGTGGAGAGCAACGCCGAGGGCTCGATGTCGCGGCGCTTCGCCGTGCTGGTGGTGCTGCTGTGCATGTTCGTGGTGCTGGTGGTGCTGCTCCGGCGCGGCCGGGTGCCGGGGGTGGCCAGCGGCCCGGCGTGGCGGCTGATCGGCACCACTGCCGTCGGGCTGCTGATGCTGACGTTCACCCCGACGAAGTGGGCCGTGCAGTTCGGCGTGTTCGCGGGGCTGGCCGGCTTGCTGGGCGCCGTGACCGCGTTCGCCTTCGCCCGGATCGGGCTGCACAGCCGGCGCAACCTGACGCTGTATGTCACCGCGCTGCTGTTCGTGCTGGCGTGGGCGACCTCGGGCGTCAACGGCTGGTTCGACGTCAACAACTACGGGGTGCCCTGGTACGACATCCCGCCGGTCGTCGCCAGCCACCCGGTGACGTCGATGTTCCTGACGCTGTCGATCCTGACCGGCCTGCTGGCCGCCTGGTACCACTTCCGGATGGACTACGCCGGGCACACCGAGGTCAAGGCCAACCGGCGCAACCGGGTGCTGGCCTCGACGCCGCTGCTGGTGGTCGCGTCGATCATGGTGGTCGGCGAGGTCGCCTCGCTGGCCAAGGCCGCGGTGTTCCGCTACCCGCAGTACACCACCGGCAAGGCCAACCTGGCGGCGATCGCTTCCGGGCTCACCAGCTGCGCGATGGCCGACGACGTGCTGGCCGAACCCGACCCGAACGCCGGGCTGCTGCAGCCGGTCCCCGGACAGCAGTTCGGGCCCTACGGCCCGCTCGGCGGGCTCAACCCGGTCGGCTTCAAACCCGACGGGGTGGGCGAGGACCTGCGGTCCTACCCGGTGGTGACCAAGCCCGGCGTGGTGAACTCCGACGCCTCGCCCAACAAACCCAACGCCACCATGAGCGACTCCGCGGGCACCGCCGGCGGCAAGGGCCCGGTCGGCGTCAACGGGTCGCATGCGGCGCTGCCGTTCGGCCTCGACCCGGCCCGCACCCCGGTGATGGGCAGCTACGGCGAGAATTCGCTGGCCGCCACGGCGACCTCGGCCTGGTATCGGTTGCCTCCTCGCGACCCGGGCCGCCCGCTGGTCGTGGTCTCGGCCGCCGGCGCCATCTGGTCCTACAAGGAGGACGGCACCTTCACCTACGGGCAGTTGCTCAAGCTGCAGTGGGGGGTCACGCGCCCGGACGGCACCACCCAGCCGCTGGGCGAGGTGCAGCCGATCGACATCGGGCCGGAGCCGGCGTGGCGCAACCTGCGGTTCCCGCTGGCCTGGGCGCCGCCGGAGGCCAACGTGGCGCGCATCGTCGCCTACGACCCGAACCTGAGCTCCGAGCAGTGGTTCGCGTTCACCCCTCCGCGGGTCCCGGTGCTGCAGACCCTGCAGCACCTACTCGGATCGCAGACCCCGGTGCTGATGGACGTCGCGACCGCGGCGAACTTCCCCTGCCAGCGGCCGTTCACCGAACACCTCGGCGTCGCCGAGCTTCCGGACTACCGCATCATGCCCGAGCACAAGCAGACGGCGGCGTCGTCGAACGGGTGGCAGGCCGGTGAGGCCGGCGGCCCGTTCCTGTTCACCCAGGCGATGATGTACACCTCGACCGTCGCGACCTACCTGCGCGGCGACTGGCACCGCGACTGGGGCTCCGTCGAGCAGTACCACCGTTTGGTGCCGGCCGACCAAGCGCCGAACGCCGCCGTCGTGCAGGGCATGACCACCGTGCCCGGCTGGAGCCGTAAAGGACCGATTCGAGCCCTCCCATGAGCGTCATCAACTCCGAACGCCGCGGGGCCACCGCGAGCCCCGCCAACCGCCAGGACGTGCGGGTGACGCGCTGGGTCGCGACGATCGCGGGGCTCATCGGTTTCGTCCTGTCCGTCGCGACGCCGCTGCTGCCCGTCGTGCAGACCACCGCCATGCTGAACTGGCCGCAAAACGGCCAACTGGGCAGCGTGACGGCGCCGCTGATCTCGCTGACCCCGGTCGACGTGACGGCCAGCGTGCCGTGCCCGGTGGTGGGCGCCCTGCCACCCGACGGCGGCGTCGTCCTGAGCACGGCGCCCAAAAAGGGCAAGGACGCCGCGCTCGATGCGCTGTTCGTCGTCGCGGGCAAACAGCGCGTCGACGTCACCGACCGCAATGTGGTGATCGCCAGCGCGCCGCGCGATCAGGTGGCAGGACCCGGGGGTGCCCCGGGATGCTCCAGCATCGAGATCACCTCCACCCTGGCCGGCACCTTCGCCACCTTCGTCGGGTTGACCGATCCGGCGGGTCGGCCCTTGAGCGGCGGCTTCCCCGATCCCAACCTGCGCCCGCAGATCGTCGGGGTGTTCAGCGACCTGAGCGGCCCCGCCCCGCCGGGGCTGCGGCTCTCCGCGACCGTCGACACCCGATTCTCGACGACCCCGACCACGCTGAAGCTGACGGCGATGGTGCTGGCGGTCGTGGCGACCGTCGTCGCGCTGATCGCGCTGTGGCGCCTGGACCAGCTGGGCGGCCGGCGCATGCACCGACTGATCCCCACCCGCTGGCGCAAGTTCACCCTCATCGACGCCACGGTGATCTTCGGTTTCCTGCTCTGGCATGTGATCGGCGCGAACTCCTCCGACGACGGCTACATCCTGGGCATGGCCCGCGTCGCCGACCACGCCGGGTACATGTCCAACTACTTCCGCTGGTTCGGCAGCCCGGAGGACCCGTTCGGCTGGTACTACAACCTGCTGGCCCTGATGACCCACGTCAGCGACGGCAGCCTGTGGATGCGGCTGCCCGACCTGGTCGCCGGGCTGGTGTGCTGGCTGCTGCTGTCGCGGGAGGTGCTGCCCCGGCTGGGCCCCGCGGTCACCGGCAGCACGGCCGCCAACTGGGCGGCCGGCCTGGTCCTGCTGACCGCGTGGATGCCGTTCAACAACGGTCTTCGCCCCGAGCCGATCATTGCGCTGGGTTCGCTGATCACCTACGTGCTGATCGAGCGGTCGATGTGCGCCTCACGGGTGACGCCGGCGGCGCTGGCCGTCGTCACGGCCGCCTTCACCCTGGGTGTGCAGCCCACCGGCCTCATCGCGGTGGCCGCCCTGGTCGCCGGTGGCCGCCCGATCGTGCGGATCATGGTCAAACGGCACCGCGTGGTCGGCACCTGGCCGCTGGTGGCCCCGCTGCTGGCCGCCGGCTTCGTCATCCTGACGGTGGTGTTCGCCGACCAGACGCTGTCGACGGTGCTGGAGGCCACCCGGATCCGCACCGACATCGGGCCCAGCCAGGCCTGGTACACCGAGAACCTGCGCTACTACTACCTGTTCCTGCCCACCGTCGACGGTTCGCTGTCGCGCCGGTTCGGCTTTTTCATCACCGCGCTGTGCCTGTTCACCGCGGTGTTCATCATGCTGCGGCGCAAGCGCGTTCCGGGCGTGGCCCGCGGGCCGGCCTGGCGCCTGATGGGCGTCATCTTCGGCACCATGTTCTTCCTGATGTTCACCCCCACCAAATGGGTCCACCACTTCGGGCTGTTCGCGGCGGTGGGCGCGGCGATGGCCGCGCTGACCACGGTGCTGGTGTCGCACCAGGTGCTGCGCTGGTCACGCAACCGCATGGCGTTCACCGCGGCGGTGCTGTTCGTGCTGGCGCTGTGCTTCGCCACCACCAACGGCTGGTGGTACGTCTCGAGCTACGGCGTGCCGTTCAACAACATCATGCCCAGGCTCGGCGGAATCAGCGTCAGCGCAATGATTTTCGCGGTGTTCGCGGTCGCGGCACTGTGGGCGGTGTGGCTGCACTTCGCTCCGCGGGACCGCGGGGAGGGCCGGCTGGCGCGGGCGGCGACGGCAGCACCGGTGCCGATCGCGGCCGGGTTCATGGCGTTGGTTTTCGTCGCGTCGATGGTGGCCGGGATCGTGCGCCAGTACCCCACCTACTCCAACGGCTGGGACAACCTGCGGGAATTCTCCGGGGGCTGCGCGCTGGCCGACGACGTGCTCGTCGAGCCGGACAGCAACGCCGGTTTCATGACGCCCCTGCCCGGCGATTACGGCCCGCTGGGACCGCTGGGCGGCGTCCATCCGACGGGGTTCACCCCCAACGGCGTCCCGGAACGCACCCTGGCCGAGGCGGTCCGGGAAACGGCGGTTCCGCAGCCGGGCACCGACTACGACTGGTACGGGCCCACCAAGCTGGCCTCGCCGGGGATCAACGGGTCCATGCTGCCGCTGCCCTACGGATTGGACCCCGACCGGGTTCCGCTGGCGGGCAGCTACACCACGGGAGCGCAACGGCAGAGCAGGCTGACCTCGGCGTGGTATCGACTGCCCAGGCCGGACGACGGGCACCCCCTGGTGGTGGTGACCGCCGCGGGCAGGATCACCGGCACCAGCATCCTGCACGGATACACCGCCGGGCAGACCGTCGTGCTGGAGTACGGCAGTCCCGGCTCCGGCGGTGAGCCGGTCGCGGCCGGCCGGCTGACGCCCTACGACCTCTACGGCGAACAGCCCAAGGTGTGGCGCAACCTGCGCTTCGCCCGGTCCCAGATACCCGCCGACGCGGTCGCGGTTCGGGTGGTGGCCGAGGACCTCTCCCTCACGCCGGAGGACTGGATAGCGGTGACCCCGCCGCGGGTGCCCGAACTGCGCTCCGTGCAGGAATACGTCGGCTCCTCGCAGCCGGTGCTGATGGACTGGGCGGTCGGGCTGGCGTTCCCGTGCCAGCACCCGATGCTGCACGTCAACGGCGTCACCGAGATCCCGAAGTTCCGCATCACGCCGGACTACAACGCCAAGAAGCAGGACACCGACACCTGGGAGGACGGAGTCAACGGCGGCCTGCTGGGGATCACCGACCTGCTGCTGCGCGCCCACGTGATGTCGACGTATCTGTCCCACGACTGGGGCCGCGACTGGGGGTCGCTGCGCAAGTTCGACACCATCGCCGAGGCGCGCCCCGCCCAGCTGGACCTGGGCACCGCCACCCGCAGCGGGTGGTGGTCGCCGGGACCGATTCGCATCAAGCCCTGAGGTTTGGGCCGCGGCGCGGCGGGGTACCTGCGGTGTGATCCGCGTCACTTCGCATGGCTGAGGTGACCCGATGCGCACCTGATTGGTAACGCGCACCGCCGCGCTTCTCGGCGCGGCACTCTGCCCGGCGACGACGTGGTGCGTCGCCGCAACGGCACGGTCACCGTGCAGGACGCGATCCGGCCGGGAACCACCGGTGTCTGGGTGATCATCGAGCGCCCAAACCCGCACTCGCAGAACCCGGCCGAGTTCTACACGTCGGAGTTCGTGGCCCCAGTGTGATACCGCGCGGCGCCGACCCGCTGCCGCGCCCGTTCGTCGGCCCGCTCCTGTTCGGCCGCGGTGGCCACCAGGGCATCCGAGCCCGGGAACACCGTGGCCAGGTGACCGTTGACCAGCCAGCGCACCACATAGGGCGGGGCGCCGTCCGTCCCGTGCACTTCGGTGATCAGTCCGCGCTGGTCCGCTGATTCCGTGGTCGTGCCCTTGATCACGAGCCAGTCGCCTACGTTCGCCTTCATGGTCGACTCCTCGATCGGTGGTTGCTGGGCCCGATCATCCGCCCCTGCGGCACGCCGAGGCAGGGCCATAGGTCCGCACGAACGGGACTTCGGTCCCTAGCCGGGCGCTTGCCATGGTGGTCCGATTCAGATGTAGGACCGGCATCACACGGAGGCACGGCAATGAACGCTTCACCGGAATCCCAGGCCAGGACGCGCCTGTTCGCGCGGGTACTGGGTCTTTTCCTCGTCATCGTCGACGTCACGGCCGTGGCGCGCGCCTCCGACATGCAGAAGCTGCTGTCGCAGTTCGAGGCGAACTCGCTGTGGACCTGGGTGGCCGGCGCGTTCATTCTGCTGTTCGGCCTGATCGTCGTCGCCGCTCACCAGAGCTGGCACGGCGCGGCGGCAATCATCGTGTCGCTGCTGGGCTGGCTGATCACCCTGCGCGGGATCCTGCTGCTGGCTTTCCCCAAGGCCTTCGTCTCCCTGGCGAACAGCATGATCGGCGCGCAGGGATTGTGGGTGTCGCTGTGCATCGCGTTCACCTTCGTAGGGCTGTACCTGACCTACGTCGGCTGGGCGCCCGCGGCGGCCCGGCCGGCGTCGCCGGCGGCCCAAGCGGCGCCGGATCTCCCGCGGGCCGCGTGATCCGCAACCGGGCCCCCGTGCAGGACGCGAGCGAGCGGGATCACGCGCCCGACGACAACACGGCCCACCTGGCCTCGCTCGCGGACATCCACGACGAGCTCGCCTGGTCGGCGGACGACGCCGAAGTCGAGGCGTTGCCTCGCGGGTCGGGCGTGCTGGTGGTCAAGCGAGGACCCAACGCCGGAGCGCAGTTCCGGCTGGAGGCGCCGGTCACCACCATCGGCCGCCACCCCGCCAGCGACATCTACCTCGACGACATCACCGTGAGTCGCCGGCACGCCGAGATCCGCAGGGACGCCGACGCCGGCACGTTCCGCGTCGTGGACCTCGGCAGCCTCAACAACACCTACCTCAACCGGGAGCAGGTCGACTCGGCGGTGCTGTCCGACGGCGACGAGCTCCAGGTCGGCAACTTCCGGCTGATCTTCCTGGCCGGATGAGGAGGGCCGAGATGAGCGCCGCATCCCATGTCGCCGCCGGTGACGAGGACCGGGTCCTGGCTCAAATCCTGAACCGCACCGGGATCCTGCGGCGCGTCGAGCCCGACGCGGCGGCGGAGCTGACCGGGCAGCTTCAGGCCGTCGAATTCCGTTCGGGCGAAACGATATTCGCACAGGGCGACCCCGGTGACCGGGTGTATGTCATCGTCTCGGGTACCGTGAAGATCAGCCTGGCCGGCCCCGGCGGCCGCGCTCACCTGCGGGCGATCCTGGGTCCGGCCGATGCGTTCGGCGAACTCGCGGTGTTCGACCCCGGCCCGCGCAGCTGCACGGCCACGGCGATCACCGACGCGCGCGCGGTGTGGCTGGACCGTGCCACCCTGCGCGCGTGGATGGCGCGCTGGCCGGCGATCGCCGAGCAGCTGCTCCAAGCCCTGACGCAGCGGCTCAAGGTCACCGAGGACCAGCAGGTCGAGCTGGTGTCCAGCGACGTGGCGAGCCGCGTGGCGCACCAGTTGCTGGTGCTGGCCCGGCGCTTCGGCACCCGCGAGGGCGACGGGCTGCGCCTCGCGCACGAACTCAGCCAGGACGAGCTCGCCCAGCTCGTCGGGGCCGACCGTGTGTCGGTCAACAAGGCGCTGCGCACGTTCACCACCCGCGGCTGGATCCGCCCGGACGGCAAGAGCGTGCTGATCCTCGACCCCGGCGCGCTGGCCCGCCGCGTCACCGACGGGGGTACGGGCGCCTATCGCAGGCGATCGCTCCGCGCTTCGGCGTAAGCCCTGTAATACCTTCACGTCATGAGTGATTACGCCCCCGAGGCGGTGGACCGGCTGCCCTTCTCCACCCCCGCGAAGGCGCAGCGCTACCAGACGGAGAACTACCGCGGCGCCGTCGGCCTCAACTGGTACCGCACGGATCCCACGCTGCAGGCCACCTTGGCCTACTACCTGCGGCCCGACGAGTTGGCCGTCGTGGAGCCGCACCTGAGCGACATCGGTGAGCTGATGGGCGGCCCGGTCGCGCGGTGGGCCGAGGAGACCGACCGCAACCCGCCCCGGCTGGAGCGCTACGACCGCTGGGGACACGACGTCAGCCGGGTCGTCATGCCCGAGTCGTTCACCCGCTCCAAGCGCGCCGTGTTGGACGCCCAGCAGGCGCTGCGCTCCGACGCGAAGGCCGCGAAGATCAGCTCGGCGCTGCCGCTGTTCGCCTCCAACTACCTGCTCAACCAGGCCGACATCGGGATGGGCTGCGCGCTGGGCACCGGCGGCGGCATGGTGCAGTCGCTGGTGGCGGCTTACGCGCCGGCCGACGTCCGCGACCACGTGCTGGCCAAGTTCGCCTCCGGCGAGTGGGCGGGCGAGACGGCGCAGCTGCTCACCGAACGCACCGGCGGCTCCGATTTGGGGACGCTGGAGACGACCGCGACCCGCAACGGCGACTCCTGGCTGCTGAACGGCTTCAAGTGGTTCGCGTCCAACTGCGCCGGCGAGGCGTTCGTCGTGCTGGCCAAGCCGGAGGGCGCCCCGGACTCATCGAAGGGCGTCGCCAACTTCCTGGTGCTGCGCACCCGCCGCGACGGGTCGCGCAACGGGGTGCGGGTGCGGCGCCTGAAGGACAAGCTGGGCACCCGCTCGGTGGCCTCCGGCGAAGTCGAGTTCGTCGACGCCGAGGCGTTCCTGCTGTCCGGGGAACCCAGCGACGCGTCGACCCCGTCCGACGGCAAGGGGCTGGGCCGCATGATGGAGCTGACCAACACAGCGCGGCTGGGCATCGCCCTGTTCGGGCTGGCCAACGCGCGCCGCGCCCTGGTCGAGTCGCTGTGCTACGCGCGGCAACGCCACGCGTTCGGCGGGGCACTGGCCGACAAGCCGCTGATGCGGCGCAAACTCGCCGAGATGACCGTCGATGTCGAGGCCGCGCTGGCCCTGGTGTTCGACGGCACCGGGGCCACCAACCACCGTCGGCGCCCCGGGCCGCGGCAGCGCATCGCGGTGCCGGTCACCAAGCTCAAGGTGTGCCGGCTGGGGATCACCGCGGCGTCGGACGCCATCGAGATCCACGGCGGCAACGGCTACATCGAGACCTGGCCGGTGGCAAGACTTTTGCGCGACGGGCAGGTCAACACGATCTGGGAGGGCCCCGACAACATCCTGTGCCTGGACGTGCGCCGCGGCATCGAGCAGACCAGCGCGCACGAGACGCTGCTGGCGCGGCTGCGCGACGCGGTCGCGGTGTCCGACGACGACGACACCGCCCGCCTGGTCGCCGGCCGCATCGAGGACCTCGACGCGGCCGTCACGGCCTGGGCCAAGCTGGACCGCGACACCGCCGAGGCGCGGCTGTTCCCGCTGGCCCAGTTCATGGGCGACGTCTACGCCGCCGCGCTGCTCACCGAGCAGGCCGCCTGGGAGCGCGAGACCCGCGGCGACGAGCGCAAGGCGCTCGTCGCCCGGCTGTACGCGCAGCGCTACCTGGCCGACCGCGGCCCGCTGCGCGGCATCGACGCCGGCTCCGAGGAGGCGCTGGACCGGTTCGACGAGTTGGCCGACGGCGCGTTGAGCCGCTAGTGGCGTGGCGATCGCAAGCGCGGCGGAGCCGGGCGCCGCGGGTCGCCACCATCGCTCTAGTCACCCGCGGCGTGCAGCAGCGCGGCGGTGGCGTCCCACAGGCGGGCTTCCCGCTGGGGGTCCTGCGCGAACGGTTTGACCTCGCGCTCTTGGTCTTTGACGACGAACGCGCCGCCGCGCAGGTGCGCCCAGCGGTCGTCGAGGGCGATCGAGGCGAGCACCGGTCCGGACTTTCTGGGCGAGGAGACACCGGGGATTCGCTCGATGACCCGTCCCATCCGTTGCATTGCGGTGCCGTGCGCTCTGCTCAGCCCGGTGCCCGGCATGAATCCCGGCTCGAACACGATCACGGAGATGCCCGCCGGTGCGCGGCGCTGCAGTTCGTGCGCATAGTACATGGCGGCGAGTTTGGAGTTGGAGTAGGCGATTCCGCATTGTTCGAAACTCGGTGCCGCCGCGGGCGCGGCCGGCCGCGCCAGCTCGATCGGATCGGCCCAGTGCGCCGCCGGGACACGCAGCATCCGGCGAAAGACGTTCTGGTGGTAGGTGTTCGAGCCGACCAACACGATGCGTGCGGGCGCGGCGAATGCCTCCCACAGGTCGCCGATGAGCTGGGCGTGCGCGAGATAGTTGACGGCGAAGGTCAGTTCGTATCCGTCCGCGGAGGCGGTGCGGGTGTCGGCGACCGCGAGGCCGGCGTTGGCCACCAGCCCCCGCAGGGGGCGCACCGCGCCGGTCGCCAGCAGCTCCGCGGCTGTCCGGCCCGCGAGGCGGACGTCGGACAGCCGGGCGAGGTCGCAGCCGATCTCCTGCGTCGTCGCACCGGCCGCCCGGGCCGCGCGGGCGACCTCGGCCAGGGCGCGGCCGGGCCTGCCGACCAGCAACAGGTCGGGGCGTTCGGCTGCGGGACGGTGCGCGATCGCCAGTGTCGCGGCCTTTCCCAGGCCGCCGGTGGGGCCGGTGATCAACAAGGTGCCGGATGTCAAGGGGGGGTTCATGGCTGCAAGTCTGGGCCGGTTTCCGATGGCCAGACAGTCGTCGCGTTGTCGTAGGACTGCCAGGGCCAGGACAAGAGCTTTCGCTCGCCGCGCGCGTCGCGCACAGTGAAGGAATGGCGTCAGGGGAGTTCGGCCGGACGGTGCGGCGCTGGCGCGACCGGGTGCCGCCGGCGGCGGTCGGTGTCCCGGTCGGCGGACGCCGGCGCGCGGCGGGGCTGCGCCGCGAGGAGCTGGCGGGGCTGGCCGGAATCTCGGTGGATTACCTGAACAGGCTCGAGCAGGGCCGGGCCACCGCCCCGTCGGCCCAGGTCGTGGAGGCGCTGGCGCGCGCGTTACGGGTCTCCGACGGCGAGCGCGAACTGCTCTTCCGGCTGGCCGGACATGCCGCCCCCGGACTCGGCGTGGTGTCCGCCCACGTGACGCCGAGCGTGCAACGCATCCTCGACCGCCTCGCCCACACCCCCGTCGCGGTCTTCGATGCCACCTGGACGCTGCTGCTGGCCAATGCGCCGTACGACGCACTGATGGGGCCGACCACCACGTGGCGGGGCAACGAGCGAAACAGCGTGTGGCGCAACCTCGTCGGGCCCGGAACCCGCACCGTGCACACCCCCGCTCAGCGCGCCGAATTCGAGGCCGGACTGGTCGCCGACCTGCGGTTGACCGCGGCGCGGTATCCGGCCGATCAGCGACTCAAGCAACTGATCCGCGACTTGGCCGCGGCAAGCCCGCGCTTCGCCGAGCTCTGGGAGTCCGGCGCCCCGGTGCCGCAGCAGGACTTCGGCCGGCACAAGGTCGTCGACCACCCCGGCGTCGGGCGCATCACGCTGCACTGCGACACGCTGGTCGTCGCGGCCGACGACATCCGCATCATGATCTACACCGCCGAACCCGGCACCGCGGACGCCGAGCGCCTCGCCCTGGCGATCGTGCTGGGCACGCAGTCGCTGTCCGACGCGGCGCCGGCGCCGCGCGCGTGAACTGACTAGACCGGGATCAGGCCGTGCTTGCGCGCGGTGCGCCACCACAGCTGCTTGTCCCGCAGCAGGTGCATGGACTTGCGGATGAGCAGCCGCGTGTCGTGGGGGTCGACGACCGCGTCGATGAAGCCCCGCTCGGCGGCGATCCAGGGGATCGCCATGTTCAGGTTGTAGCCCTCGATGAAGTCCTTCTTGATCTGCTGCGCCTCGGGCGTGGTCGGGTCCGGGAACCGCTTCATCAGCAACTGCGCGGCACCGTCGGCCCCGATCACCGCGATGCGCGCGGTCGGCCACGCGAAGTTGAAGTCGGCGGTCAGCTGCCGCGACCCCATCACCGCGTACGCGCCGCCGTAGGACTTGCGGATCGTGATCGTCACCTTGGGCACGTCGGCCTCGACCACCGCGTACAGGAACCGCCCGCCGCGCTTGATGATCCCGTTCTTCTCCTGCTCCACCCCGGGCAGGAAGCCGGGGGTGTCCACGACGAACACCAGCGGGATGTCGAAGGCGTCGCAGAACCGGACGAACCGCGCGGCCTTGTCGGAGGCCTCGTTGTCGATCGCCCCGGACATGTGCATCGGCTGGTTGGCGACGACACCGACGGTGCGGCCGTCGACCCGCGCGTAGCCCGTGATCATCGCCTGCCCGGCCTGCGCGGCGACGTCGAGGAAGTCGCCGTCGTCGAAGATCCGCAGCAGGATCTCGTGCATGTCGTAGGCCGTGTTGTCCGAGTCCGGCACGATCGAGTCGAGCTCGAGGTCGCTCGCGGTGATCTCCGGCTCCAGGCCGGGGTTCACCACCGGCGCCTTGTCGTAGGCGTTGGACGGCAGGAAGGACAGGAAGTCGCGCACGTACTGGAACGCCGCGGCCTCCGACTCCACCACCTGGTGGATGTTGCCGTAGCGGGCCTGGTAGTCCGCGCCGCCCAGTTCGTCGAGCGTGACGTCCTCGCCCGTCACGTCCTTGATGACGTCGGGGCCGGTGACGAACATGTAGCCCTGGTCGCGCACCGCCACCACCAGGTCGGTCTGGATCGGCGAATACACCGCTCCCCCGGCGCATTTGCCCAGGATGATCGAGATCTGCGGCACCAGCCCGGACAACAGCTCGTGGCGGCGGCCCAGCTCGGCGTACCAGGCCAGCGAGGTGGCCGTGTCCTGGATGCGGGCACCGGCGGAGTCGTTGATGCCGACGATCGGGCAGCCGGCCATCGCGCACCACTCCATCAGCCGGGCGACCTTGCGGCCGAACATCTCCCCGACCGAGCCCTGGAACACCGTCTGGTCGTGGGAGAACACCCCCACCGGCCGGCCGTCGATCATGGCGTGGCCGGTGACCACGCCGTCCCCGTAGAGGGCGTTGGGGTCGTTGGGGGTGCGGGCCAGCGCGCCGATCTCCAGGAAGGTGCCGGGATCGACCAGCGCGTGGATGCGCGCGCGGGCACTGGGAATGCCCTTCTTGTCGCGCTTCGCCGCGGCCTTCTCACCGCCGGGCTCCTTGGCCTGCTCCAGGCGGGCGTGCAACTCGGCCAGCTTCTCGGCCGTGCTGTGCTGAACGGGCGCTGGAGCCATCTCCGTCACTACTTGCCCACCTCACTCGTCTGGCGCTCGATGCTCTGCAAGGCCTCGCTCATGTGCGCACCCACCTTGGCGATGAAGGGCTCGTCGATGGCCTGGATGTGCTCGCCACCGATGCGCACCACCTCGAGGTCGGACACGTACTCACCCCAGCCGCCGTCCGGCTTGCGGGTGGCGTAGCGCGGTTCGAACTCGATGACGTCGTCATGGTAGCGATCCGCCATGTAGAGGGTGACATGGCCGTCATAGGGTTCGATCTGGACGGTCTCCAACGCCCGGTTGTCCAGGTAGGACGTGCGCTGGTGCTCGATGATGCCGCCGGGGACCTGCACGCCGCTCTGCTGGACGATCTCCAGCACGAACTTGACCTGGCCCTCGTCGTCGAGCTCCTCGAGCTGCTCGTACGGGATCGCGGGGATCTCGACGTTGAAGGTGCGCTCGGCGAACCTCGCGTACCGGTCCCAGCGCTTGCGGGTCTCCTCGCGGGTCTGCGGGATCTCCTCGCCGGCCCGCACGGTGTCGATCATGCCGACGAACGCCACGTTGGCGCCCACCCGCTTGAGCCCGATCGCGCAGGCATAGGCCAGGGCACCCCCCAGCGACCAGCCGGCCAGCACGAACGGCTTGTCGCCGTTGAGTTCCAGCAGTTTGGGAACGTACTGGGCGGCCCGCTCCTGCACGGTGCCCTCGACCCGCTCGCAGCCGTACATCGGCGTGTCCGCCGGCAGCCGGTTGAGCAGCGGCTCGTAAACCACGGTCGAGCCGCCGGCCGGGTGAAACACGAACACCGGTACCTGCGAATCGTTCTGCGGCGCCCTGATCGTGCGGATGAACCCGTCGAGTTCACCGGCCTCGAGGTGGCCGCGCACCTTCTCGGCCAGCGCCTCGATGGTCTCCGCCGCCAGCACGTCCTCGGCGCTGATCGGGCCGTCGGCGCGCTCGGAGAGCCGTTGCGCCATCTTGGCGGCGGCGTCGCCGTCCAGCTTGGGCAGCGGGTTGAAGATGCCGCCCGGGGACTTGCCCGTCACGATCGCCCAGGTGGCGAACGTGACCCGCTCGGCCGCGTCGCGCGGCGGCACGTCGGAGTTGAGCGCCTTGGCCACCGCCTGCTGGCTGAGCGCCGCGGCCGCCCCCTTCAGGTCCGGCTGCGCGGCGCCGTTGGTCGCGGGCCCCGACGGGTCGGTCGGCGGCGGCGGGACGGCCACGTCGGACTCCGGCTGCGTCTCGGGCTCGGCCTGCGGGTCGGGCGCGGGCACCGCGACCGTGGCGGGTGTCGCCCCGCTGAGCAGCTGCGCCTGCTCCCTGGCGATCTCCTCGGGCGTCTGCGTCTTCTGGTGCTCGGCCAGCTGCGAGACCTCGTCGCGGTGCTCGACCGCGTACTGGATCAGCTGCTCGATGTTGTAAAGGTTGGCGTCGCGCACGGCCGTCAGCTGGATCGGCGGCAGGTCGAAGTCGTATTCGACGCGGTTCTTGATGCGCACCGCCATCAGCGAGTCCAGGCCCAGCTCGACCAGCGGCACCTCCCACGGCAGGTCCTCGGGCTCGTAGCCCATCGCCACGCCGACGATCATGCCCAGCCGCTCCCCGACGGTCTCACCGGAGTCCGGCGACCACTTGACCGTGTCGGACGGCAGGTAGCGGTTGGTCAGGCTGTCCTTGGTGGTTTCCGCTTCCAGGTCCTCGACGGGGGCCTTCGGCGCGGCGGCAGGGGCCGCCGGGAGTTCCGACGCGATCCCCGTGCCCGCGCCGACCGCGGCCGGCAGCACCGACTGGGCGCCGCCCCGCGTCACCAGGGCGTCGTAGACCAGCGTGAAGGACTCGCCGACGCGGGCGTGCACCTGAACCGAGGCGCCGCCGGGGTGGCGGGTCAGCGTCGTCACCAGCACCGAGCCCTGCCCGGGCACCGCCCGCTGCTCGGCAGCCGTCAGCTGGGCGTCTGAAAGCACCTCGGCGGCGGCGGCTTTCACCAACGCCTGCAGGTCGGTCGCCTCCAGGCCCGTGAAGATCCGGGGCGTGTACTCCCACACGTGGCGCCCGTCCGGCAGCGCGACGTGGGCGCCCGGCAGGATCACCGAGCTGCTGCCCGCGGAGAAGGACACGTCCAGCCAGTGGTCCTTGCGCTTGAACCGGGTCGGCGGGATGTTCGCGTAGTCCTGCGGGTCGAAGCGCGCGGCGGAATGCCGCGTGAACAGCGTCCAGATGTCGAGGTCGTGGCCGTAGACGTAGAGCTGGGCCATGGCCGAGATCATCGACTCGACGTCGTCCTGCTTTTTGGCCAGTGTCGCGATCAGCTGGGCGTCGGGCAGACCCGCGGCGGCCGTGGTCAGGCCGATCTGCATCAGCGCCACCGGGTTGGGCGCCAGTTCCAGGAAGGTGGTGTAGCCGCTGTCGACGGCGTTGCGGACGCCGTGGGTGAAGTAGACGGAATGCCGCATGCCCTTGACCCAGTACGCGACATCGTGGATCGGCTCGGCGCCGGGCTTGACGTAGCTGCCCTCGTGCACCGTCGAGAAGATCCCGGTGGTGGGACTCAGGGGGGTGATGCCCTGCAGTTCCGCTGAAAACTCGCCGAGCAGCGGATCCATCTGCGAGGTGTGGCCGGCGCCCTTGGTCTGCAGCTTGCGGGCGAAGCGGCCCTCCGACTCGGCCCGGGCGACGATCGCGTCGATCTGCTCGGGCGGGCCGCCGATGACGGTCTGGCTGGGCGCGGCGTAGACGCACACCTCGAGGCCGGGGTAGTCGGCGAACACCGTCTTGAGTTCGTCAGCGGAGTACTCGACGAGCGCCATGAACCGGATGTACTCGCCGAACAACATCGCCTCGCCCTCGCCCATCAGGTGCGAACGCGAGCAGATCACCCGGGTGGCGTCGGCCAGCGACAGCCCACCGGAGAAGTAGGCCGACGCGGGCTCGCCCAGCGACTGGCCGATCACCGCGGCGGGTTTCGCGCCGTGGTGCTTGAGCAACTCGCCCAGCGCGATCTGGATCGCGAAGATGACGACGTTGGAAGTCTCGATGCCGTATTCGTGGGAGTCGTCGAGGATGAGCTCGAGCACCGAGTAGCCCCGCTCGTCCTGGATGAGCGCGTCGACCTTCTCGATCCACTCGGCGAAGACCTCGTTGCGCAGGTACAGGTTCTTGCCCATCTTGCGGTGCTGCGCGCCGAATCCGGCCATGGCCCACACCGGGCCGCTGGTCACCGGCCCGTCGACGCTGAACACACCCGGGCGCTGCTTGCCCTCGGCGACCGCGCGCAGGCCCTTGACGGCCTCCTCGTGGTCGTGGGCCAGCACCACCGCGCGCGAGCGGCCGTGGTTGCGCCGCGACAGCGACCGGCCGATCGCCTCCAGCGACGACGCCTGCCCCTCGGGGCTTTCCATCCAGTCGGCCAGTTCGGCGGCGGCGGCCTTCTTGCGCGACGTCAGGAACGCCGACACCGCCAGCGGAATCAGGGGCTTGGTCGGTTCCGCGGCCTCCTGAGCGGCGAGCTCCTCCAGCGCGATTTCCCTGAGCCGCAGGGCCTCCTCGGTGAGGCCCGGCAGTTCGCGCTCTTCCTCCCCGGTCGCCGCCGTGTCGGGGATGATCTCGCCGAACTCGTCGAACCGCAGCGAGTGACTCTCCATGGCGGGCGCCTCGGCCTCGGCCCCCACCTCGGGCGGCGGGGCGGGCTCGGGTTCGCGCTCCACCACGTCCCGGGGCAGCACCTCGCGCACCACCACGTGCGCGTTGGCCCCGCCGAAGCCGAAGCTGGAGACGCCGGCCAGCGCGTACCCGCCGTAGCGCGGCCAGTCGGTGGGCTGGTCGACCACCTTCAGGTGCACCGCGTCCCAGTCGATGTACGGGCTGGGACCGGCGAAGTTGATGGATGGCGGCAGCTTGTCGTGCTGCAGCGCCAGCACCACCTTGGCCATGCTGGCCGCACCGGCCGCCGACTCCAGGTGGCCGATGTTGGACTTGAACGCCCCCAGCAGCGCCGGGCGGTCGGCGGGACGGCCCCTGCCGACGACGCGGCCCAGGGCCTCGGCCTCGATCGGGTCGCCGAGCACCGTTCCGGTACCGTGCGCCTCAATGTAGTCGACGTTGCGGGGGTCGATGCCGGCGTCCTTGTAGGCCCGGCGCAGCACGTCGGCCTGCGCGTCCTGGTTGGGGGCGATCAGGCCGTTGGACCGGCCGTCGTGGTTGACCGCGCTGCCGGCGATGACGGCCAGGATCTGGTCGCCGTCACGGCGGGCGTCGTCGACGCGCTTGAGCACCAGCATGCCGGCGCCCTCGGAGCGGATGTAACCGTTGGCGTCCGAGGAAAACGACTTGATCCGGCCGTCCGGCGAGAGGACCGCGCCGATCTCGTCGAATCCCAATGTCACCGCGGGGGTGATCAGCGCGTTGACCCCGCCGGCCACCGCGGCGTCGCACTCGCCGTTGCGCAGCGCCTGCACGGCCTGGTGAATCGCCACCAGTGAACTCGAGCACGCGGTGTCGACGGCCACCGACGGCCCACGGAAGTCGTAGAAGTAGGACACCCGGTTGGCGATGATCGAGGTGGCGGTGCCGGTGATCGCGTACGGGTGCGCGCTGGTGGGGTCGGAGACCGCCATCATGGCGTAGTCGTTGTTGGAGACACCGATGTACACGCCGACGGGTTTGCCGCGCAGGCTCGACGCCGGGATGCGGGCGTATTCCAGCGCCTCCCACGTGAGCTCCAGCGCCATCCGCTGCTGCGGGTCGATGTTGTCGGCTTCTGTCTTGGCCACCGCGAAGAACTCGGAGTCGAAGCCCTTGATGTCCTTCAGGTAGCCGCCGCGGGTCTGGGCGTTGGCGATCCGTTCGGCCAGCCGCGGCTCGGCGAGGAACTCCTCCCAACGCCCCTCGGGCAGGTCGGTGATGGCGTCGCGGCCCTCCATCAGCGCCTGCCATGTCGCGGCGGGGGTGTCCATGTCACCCGGGAAGCGGGTGGACAGTCCCACGATCGCGATGTCGACGCGCTCGGCGGGGCCCGTGCGCGTCCAGTCCGCGTCGCCGTCGGCGGACGTGTCCGCCTCGGGCTCGCCCTCGATGATGCGGGTGGCCAGCGACTCGATCGTCGGGTGCTGGAAGGCCACCGCGACCGACAGCGTGACACCGGTCATGTCCTCGATGTCGGCGGCCATCGCCACGGCATCGCGCGACGACAGCCCCAGCTCCACCATGGGCACCGACTCGTCGATCGAGTCGGGCGACTGGCCGGTGCACCTGGCCACGTAGTTGCGCAGCCATTCCCGCATCTCCGGGACGGACGGCATCCGCCGCTTCTCCTCATCGCTGCGCTCTGCATCGTCGTCGGCGCGCATGTCGGTCTTCTTCGCGGGCAGGTTGTCGTTCGCGGGCGGGTTGTCCAACGATTCAGATCCTGTGTCAGTCATGTCCGGTTCAGCTTGATTCGGTGGCAAAGGCGGTGGGAGAACCGACGCCGCTGCGCAGGCTGCCGTCGAGATAGGCGGTCCGGCAGGCACGTCGGCCGATCTTGCCGCTGGAGGTGCGCGGGATCAGCCCGGCCTGCACCAGCAACAGGTCGCGAACGGTCACGCCGTGCCGGACGGCGATCGCCGCCCGGATGTCGTCGGCGATCGGCTGGTAGTCGAGCTTGTGCGCCCCCGCGGCGCGCTCGGCGACGATGACCAGCTGCTCGGAGGTGTCCTCCGGGTCGTAGCTCAGGCCGGTGTGCGGGTTGTCGAACACCTCCCGGGGCAGCTGGTTGGCCGGCACCGAGAAGGCGGCGACGTACCCGGTGCGCAGCGCCTTGTTGGCCTCCTGGGCCGAGTACTCCAGGTCCTGCGGGTAGTGGTTGCGGCCGTCGATGATGACCAGGTCCTTGATCCGGCCGGTGATGTAGAGGTTGCCCTTGTAGTAGGTGCCGTAGTCGCCGGTGCGGACCCACATACCGTCGTCGGCGGCGCCCTCCGCGTGCGACGGGCTGGTACGCGACTTGAGGATGTTCTTGAACGTCTCGGTGGTCTCCTCCTCCTTGCCCCAGTAGCCGACGCCCATGTTGTTGCCGTGCAGCCAGATCTCCCCGATGTGCCCGTCCGGCAGCTCGGTGGCCGAGTCGGCGTCGACGATGACGGCCCATTCGTCGACACCGATCACGCCCGCGGACACCTGCGCGACGGCGTTGGGCGCGTCGGCGGCGACCTCGACGAAGCGGTGCTCGTTCAGCGCGTCCCGGTCGACGTGGATGACCAGCGGCGCCTCGTTCATCGGCGTGGTGGAGACGAACAGCGTCGCCTCGGCCAGGCCGTAGGACGGCTTGATCGCCGTCTCGCGCAGGCCGTAGGGCTGGAACGCCTCGTAGAACCGGCGCATCGATGCCGGTGACACCGGCTCGCTGCCGTTGAGGATCCCCCGGACGTTCCTCAGGTCCAGCGGCGGCTCGCCGTCCTTGGGCGCACCGCGCAGCGCGGCGTGCTCGAACGCGAAGTTCGGCGCCACCGAGATGACCGACCCGTTGTCGTTCTCGTCCTGGCGCGCCATGGCCCGGATCCAGCGGCCGGGCCGGCGCACGAACGCGGCCGGCGTCATGAACGTCATGTTGTGGCCGAACACCGGCGACAACAGCACCGTGATCAGGCCCATGTCGTGGAAGAACGGCAGCCAGCTGACGCCGCGGTCGCCCTCCTCGCCACCCATGGAGAGGGCGTCGAGCACCTGCACCACGTTCGTGGGCAGGTTCAGGTGGGTGATCTGCACCCCCGTGGGCGTGCGGGTCGAGCCCGACGTGTACTGCAGGTAGGCGATGTCGTCTGCCCCGCCCGTCGGCTGCTCCCAGGTGACGCCGACCTCGTCGGGCACCGCGTCGACGGCGATGACGCGGGGCCGGTCCTTGGCCGGGCGGTTGCGGAAGAATTTGCGGACGCCCTCGGCGGAGTCGCTGGTGGTCAGGACCGTCGAGGGCGTGCAGTCGTCGAGCACGGCGTGCAGCCGCCCGACGTGGCCCGGCTCGCTGGGGTCGAACAGCGGCACCGCGATCCGGCCGGCGTACAGCACGCCGAAGAACGAGATCAGATAGTCCAGGTTCTGCGGGCACAGGATCGCGACGCGGTCGCCGGGCTGGGTGACCTGCTGCAGTCGGGACCCCACGGCCCGGTTGCGCTTGGAAAAGTCGGACCAGGAGATGTCGCGGGCGATGCCCTCACGCTCGGTGGAGAAGTCGAGGAACCGATAGGCCAGTTTGTCCCCGCGAACCTTTGCCCAGCGCTCCACGTGCCGGGCCAGATTGAGGTTCTCGGGAAATCTGATCTTCCCGTTCACGATGAACGGGTTGTGGTACGCCATACCGCTCTCCTGTCAAACACTGCTCGTCGACATTTACCTGTGGTCTGCGCACGGGCCGACCCGGCCGGCCCGCGATGACGCAGGCTCCGGTTCACATCGGCTCCGACCCGAGCGGGTCAGCACAACGCTACTTATGCTCTTGACGCTCTAACTGCTCTTAATTTTCTCTTAATGTTAAGGGTCCGAACCCGGCACACCAAATCACAAGGTACCGCTGTTGGGGGTCGGCTCCGTTCTACCTGAGGCTGTGTCCCCTCACCCGTGTTTGGGATGCGGCGCGTTCTGGATCAGGCCCCGCGCCCAGTTGAGCGTCCACTCGGTCGCCGGCTCCCCGTCCAGGCTCCAGAACTGCGGGGTGGCGTACAGGGCGTGCACCGGTCCCGCGGCGCCGCCGGCCAGCGTGTTCAGCGTGTTGGGCAGGTTGGTGAGGCTGAAGGCCTCGTCCGGGGCGGCGCAGATGAGATCGCCCGGGGCGCAGATCTCGTTGGTCCTGTCGTTGAGCGCCCCGAAACCGCCCGGCCGCGCACCGGTCATGGTCAGACCGAGCCCGGACAGCACCGGCACCTCGTGCAGGGTGACCTCTGCACCCTCCCCCGGCGGGTTGGGCCCGACGTCGTTGCCCACCCCCGGCTGGCGGCGCCCGTCGGCGATCAGCGTCACGCCCAGCACCAGGTCGTCGTCGACCGGGCCGCGGCCGTTGCCGATGTCGCTGGCGATGTCGCCGCCGATCACCGCGCCCTGCGAGAAGCCGATCAGCACGTAGCTGGTCAACGGGCACTTGGCGTTCATGTCGGTCATCGCCTTGATCGTCGCGCGGGTGCCCTCGGCCCGGCTGGCGTTGTACGACATCTGCGTGTCGCCGCTCAGCGGGTTGTTGAACTGCGCGGTGTAGGGGACGGTGTAGGTCTCCAGCCGCGAGGGCGGGAACTGCTGACGCAACGGCCCGGTCACCTTGAGCAGCAACGCGTTCGGGAACTGCGTGGGGTTGAGCGGATCGTCATCCGGGGAAGACTCCCAGGTGCCGGGAATCGCGATCAGGTCCACGTCGGGGCACGAGGCGGCCTGGCTGGCCGGGCGGGGCTTGTGGGGGTGCGTCGTCGTCGAGGCCGGCGGCAGCACCCCGGGCGGCACCGCGGTCGGCGGCGACTGCGAGCTGCGCAGCAGGACCACCACCGCCACCAGCACCAGCAACACCACGCCCGCCACCGACAGGGCGGCGGCCCAGGCGAGCATCCGGTGGCGCTTGCGCCGCGCGTTGGTTGCCATGTTCTCCTGCCAGTCGGAAGGCGGCAGCGACGCGGTCTCACCCCCCGCTGCACCTTCTACACGGTACCGGCTCGCCGTCTCAGCGAATGGCGCCGACGATGTCGCCCGACATCGCCCCGAGTTGGCCCGACCACGAGCCCCAGCCGTTGTCGCCGCCGCCGGGGAAGTCGAAGTGCCCGTTGTGCCCGCCGTTGCTGCGGTACATCTGGTAGAACTCGCGGGAGCCGCCCATCGCCACGGCCGCCTGGCCGATCACCGCCGCGGGATCGCTGGCCCCGTCATTGGTCGGGCTGTACACCCACACCCGGGTGTTGTTCTGCGCCAGCAGTGCCGAATGCACCGTCGGGTCGTGCCACTTCCAGCGGCCCAGCTGCGGGGCGCCCCACATCCCGTTGCCGTCGACGCCGCCGAATTGCTGCAGGCCCGCCAGGATCGCACCGTTGTAGTTGGTGCTCGACGGGTACACGAAGCCCGACAGCGAGCCGGCGAAGCCGAAGCGGTCGGGGTGGAAGGCGGCCAGCGCCATCGCGCCGTAGCCGCCCTGCGCGGCGCCCACGGCGGCATGACCGCCGGGCGCCAGCCCCCGGTTGGCGGCCAGCCAATCCGGCAGCTCGCTGGACAGGAACGTGTCCCACTGCTTGCTGCCGTCCTGTTCCCAGTTGGTGTACATGCTGTAGGCGCCGCCGGCCGGCGCGACCACCGAGATGCCCTTGCCGGCCAGCGTGTTCATCGCGTTGCCTGCGGTGACCCAGTTGCTGACGTCCGGCCCGGCGTCGAAGGCATCGAGCAGGTAGACCGCGTGCGGGCCGCCTTTGAGGAAGGCCACCGGGATGTCGCGGCCCATCGCCGCCGAAGGAACCATCAGGCTCTCGTAGCCGGCGGCGCCGGCCTTTCCGGGCGAGCCGCCCACCGCCACCACACCGCTCAGTCCCACAGCCAGCGCGGCGACGCACACCAGCCGCAGCAGACCCCGTACGACCCTCATGGCCACCCTCCATCGTCTCGTCGCTGTCTGCACATTAGCCAGGTCGCGGCCCGACCGGAACCGAGGGTGGTGAAACAGGTCACACCGCCGGAAACGATCGGTGGCGGGGACCCCGCAGGGTCCCCGCCACCGATGGCGTTGCTGTGTGTCAGTGACCGGCGCCGGTGTTGCCGGCGCTGTTAGCGGTGCCCGCGGTCGTGGCGGCCGGGCCGGCGCCGGGCGTCGCGCCCAGCGTCGACTGCAGGTCAGGCTTCATGGCCTGCAGCTGCGCGCCCCAGTACGGCCAGTCGTGCGTGCCGTTGTCGTCGAAGTTGAACACCGCGTTGTGCCCGCCGGCGGCGTTGTAGGCGTCCTGGAACTTCAGGTTGCTGGTGCGCACGAAGCCCTCCAGGAACTTCGCGGGCAGGTTGTCGCCACCGAGGTCCGACGGCTTGCCGTTACCGCAGTACACCCAGATGCGGGTGTTGTTGGCGACCAGCTTGCCGACCTGCAGCGTCGGGTCGTTGCGCGCCCAGGCGGGGTCATCCTTGGGGCCCCACATGTCCGCCGCCTTGTAGCCGCCGGCATCGCCCATGGCCAGGCCGATCAGCGACGGGCCCATGCCCTGCGACGGGTCCAGCAGCGCCGACAGCGAGCCGGCGTAGACGAATTGCTGCGGGTGGTAGGCGGCCAGGATCAGCGCCGACGAACCGGCCATCGAGAGACCCACCGCGGCGCTGCCCGTGGGCTTGACGCTGCGGTTGGCGTTCAGCCACTGCGGCAGTTCGCTGGTCAGGAAGGTCTCCCACTTGTAGGTGGTGCAGCCGGCCTTGCCGCAGGCGGGCTTGTACCAGTCGGAGTAGAAGCTGGACTGACCGCCGACGGGCATGACCGTCGAGATGCCCGACTGGTAGTACCACTCGAACGCCTGGGTGTTGATGTCCCAGCCGTTGTAGTCGTCCTGCGCACGCATGCCGTCGAGCAGGTACAGCGCCGGCGAACCGTTTCCGCCGCTCTGGAACTGGACCTTGATGTCGCGACCCATGCCCGCGGACGGGACCTCGAGGTACTCCACCGGCAGCCCCGGGCGCGAGAATGCCCCGGCGGTCGCCGAGGTCCCCACGGCTCCGACCACACTCGAGAGCAGCGCCGCGCCAACGGCCCCCACCACGAGCCGACGTGGCATACCAGCCACGGCGCCGCGCAACCTGTCGACAAGCGTCATACTTGCTTCCTCATCCTTTCGGTGCGTCCGAATCCGGGCGCATCGTCTCTCGCGTCCTCTAGCACGCGAATTACGTACTACCGCATACGCAGGGCGCAGCAGTGCCCGTGTAGTCAACCACACCCGCGGCCCCCGGCTCACATCGAGAGCGGTGCGCAAACCCCCGCCCGGGCATGGATTTCGGCGGATTCGCGGCGCGCCGGCGGCCGCGGGTAATCCCGTTAACGCATGTGCCAGGGCACTGTCGCATGCAGGTAAGGGCACAGATGTGGGGTTGCTGGTGGCCGGGCGGGAAACACGGGTCCGCCACCGTCGTGATCGGTTCGAGATTTGTCACAAAATCTGCCCGGCGGGGGCGTCCGGAAGCTCACTCGCGCGGCGGTGGCGGTGTCTCCTCGGGCACCGGGAGCCCGCAGCGGGCGAGCTCGTAGCGCGGCACCCGATCGATCTGGTAGCGGGTGAACTCGAAGGAGTGCACAACGTTGGAGGCGAAGCGGTGCAGCGTCATCGGGGCGCGTATCGACCCCAGCACCGACTGGGTCTCGGGGCAGCGCAGGGCCGCCTCGGCCTCGGCCACCCACTGCTGGTCGAGGTAGCCCGGGATCCCGGGATAGACCTTCACCCAGGGGCCGTCGGCGATCACCCAGTCCGGGAAGAGGTTCTTGTCGTGGCCGATGCGACCGTGCTGCAGCCGCTGTGTGTGCTGGGCGAGCGGGTTTGCCAGACCGATCTGGTCGAGCACCCTCACGTCGAGCCCGACGTTCATGCCGACCATGCCGAGGTTGGTGAAGAACACGGCGTGCTGCGGTTTTTGCGGGGCCGCGCCATCGGCGGGCCCTCCCGGAGCCGGCCGGGCCATCGGCACGGTGTCCCACTGGATGTAGTTACCGGACGGCAGCAGCAACGCCCCGTCCGGGGTGTTGTCGAGCGCCGAGAGCACCGCGGCCATCCGCGGGTAGTCCAGGTAATCGGCGGCGGTCGTCGGGTGGGCGTGGCCGGTGGCCTGCGCGTAGAAGCGGCGCTCGTCGACGATGCCGGAGAAGGTGACCCGGGTGGCGTCGTCGCCCATCCCGGGCGAGTTCGCCGCCCACAGCGACCAGCCGGCCACCCCCAGCCAGAGCGCGCCGGCCGCACCGGCCACCCAGTAGCCCGTCTCGCGCGAGTAGTCCTGCCCGTCGGGGATCGGCAGCGGGATCACCGAGACGGGAGCGAGCAGGCAGGCCAGCGGCGCCAGCAGCACCCGCCCGTGCATGAAGTCACCACCCTGCCGGATCCAGTACAGCGCCTGCAACGAGCCGCTGACCAGCACGAAGGCAACCACCGCGGGCGGGCTCTGCACGGCGCGAGCCAGCCGTCCGTAGCGGGGCGCCAGCATCGGGCGAAGAAACGACGGCCGGCGACGTGCCGCCGCCAGCAGGATGCCCAGCGGCACCAGCAGGACCACCGGCACCCACACCGCATACGGCGCGTCGAAGTTGGCCAGGTAGGTCATGCCCTGGGACCACTTGTCGCCGGCCGCGTCCTTGGCCAGCGCGGTGCCAGGCACCAGCAGGCCGTAGTAACCCATCCGGAAGACCTGGTAGGCGACCGGCAGCAGCCCCCCGGCCGCCACGATCAGGCCGCGCCGGGCCCAGGTTCGGGCCGCGATCAGCATCATCGTCAGCGCCAGCAGCCCCATCAACGCCAGCTCGGGCCGGACCAGGACGCTGAACCCGGCGACGAAGGCCAGCGCACCGACGAAGAACGGGGATTCCGGACGGTTGCGCACCGACTGGCCCCAGCGCACCATCATCCACCACAGCAAGCCCAGGTAGGCCAGCGTCAGCCCGCTCTCGAGACCCGAGGTGGCGAAGTCGCGCGCCGGGGGCAGCGCGATGTAGACAAGCGCCCCGGCGGGCAGGATCACGGCCTTTCGGCCCCGCAGGCTGGGCGCGTACAACCGGCCGGTGCCCAGCATCAGCAGGGCCACGCCCAGCACCGACAGCCCGAGCGCGAACGCCAGCGCGACGTACTCCATGCGCAGCGGCCCGCCGACCCAGCTGCCCACATACAACAGGTAGGTCCACGCCGTGGAGGTATTGGCCTCCACCCGTTCGCCCTCGTTGAACACCGGCCCGTTGCCGGCCAGCAGGTTGCGCACGGTGCGCAGCACGATCAGCCCGTCGTCGGCGATCCAGCGCCGCTGCCAGGCCCCCCACGCGAACAGGGCGCAGACCACCGCCACGCTGGTCCACAGGCTGGCCCGCACCACGGTGTCGTACGGGAACGTCGTGCGGAAGACCCGCCGGACGGGCGGCCGCCGGCGCATCCCCCCGACGGCGCCGGGCTGGGGGTCAGCCGAAGGCAACGGCGGCTCCGACGGTCGCGATCCAGGCCAGCGCCAGCAGCTGCAGCACCCGGTCGCGCAGCGCGATGTCCTCGGGCTCCCCGGCCAGCCCGCCGTCGACGTCCACGGCGTAGCGCAGGATCGCGATGGTGAACGGCACCATCGACACCGCGAACCAGGATCCGGAGTGGTGGTCGCGCTCGAACGCCCACAGCCCGTAGCAGACCACCACCGCGGTGGCCGACATGGTCCACACGAAGCGCAGGTACGTGCTGGTGTAGCTCTCCAGCGACTTGCGGATCCGGGCCCCGGTGCGCTCGGCGACCTGCAGCTCGGCGTAGCGCTTGCCGGCCACCATGAACAGCGACCCGAATGCCATCATCAGCAGAAACCATTGCGAGAGCGGGATTTCGGCGGCCACACCGCCGGCGATGGCCCGGATCAGAAATCCCGACGACACGATGCAGATGTCGATCACCGCTTGGTGTTTGAGGCCGTAGCAGTAGCCCAGCTGCATGGCCAGGTACACGGCCATCACCAGCGCCAGGTTCGGCGTCGCCAGCCAGGAGAGCGCCAGGGAGGCCACCCCCAGGACGACGGCCAGGGCGTAGGCCAGCCACTCGGGCACCACACCGGCCGCGATCGGCCGGAACCGCTTGGTGGGATGCTCGCGGTCGGCCTCGACGTCGCGCACGTCGTTGATCAGGTAGATCGACGAGGCCGCCAGGCAGAACACCACGAACGCCACCGACGCCTTGGTGAGCACCTCGGTGTAGTGGTTGTAGTGCAGCGGACCGCCCAGCGCGGCCAGCGGCGCGGCCAGCACCAGCACGTTCTTGACCCACTGCCGCGGACGCATCGCCCTGACCACCCCGGTGATCAGGCTGCCCGGAGGTTCGACCACCACGTCCTCACTCATTCGGCACACCTCCATCGATCCAGAGTGCAAGCCGGGCGACCGCGGCGCCGAGCGCCACGCCGAAAACCACGTCGCTGGGATAGTGCACGCCGAGCAGTATCCGCGACAGCGCCATCGGCGGCACCAGGACCGCGGGGCACAGCCCGGGAGGCAGCCCGCCGGCCCGGCCCAGCAGGATCGCCGCCGCCGTCGTGGAGGTGGCGTGCGCCGACGGGAAGCTCAGCCGGCTGGGGGTGCCGACGTTGACCGCAACGGCCGGGTGATGCGGCCGTTGCCGCCGCACCAGCCGTTTGACCAGCACCGCGGCGGCGTGCGCCGCGAACGTCCCCGCGCCGGCGAGAAGCCACTCCCGGCGGCGCCCCGGCTGGGGGTACCGCCGGCTTGCGGGGGACAGGACCGCCCCGGCCGACGCCACCGCCAGCCAGCCGATGCTGTGCTCGCCGAAGTGGGACAGCGCGCGCGCCGCGGGCAGCACCCCGGGCCGACCGGCCAGCGCCGCCTGCGCGGCCACGATGACTGCCGCCTCGCCGCGCGGCCGGGTGTCAGTCATGCCCGGGGTTGCCGGGGGCGGGCAGCAGCGCGGTCTCCCACTTCTGCTTGCTGGACAGCACCGGCAGGGCGTCGCGGTACACGCGGCGCATCTCGTCGAACCGTTTCGTCAGCTGCCGCTGCCGGCGCAGCGAGGCCGACAGGAGCGCGAACATCTTGCGCCGGTCGCGCTGCCGGTAGACCACGCCGCAACCGTCTGCCGTCGTCACGGTGACGCCGTCGACGGTGCACAGCCGGAACCAGCGCGCGTCCTGGGTCGGCACGTTGAACTCGGGTCGCCGGTGGGCTTCCGGGTCGGCCTTGGTGAAGTTGTGGGCGATGCCGCGCACCAGTCGGTAGCCGATGGACAGCGGGTTCACCGGCGGTTTCATCGCCCTGCTCTGGTGCAGCGGCGGCGGCAGTTCGCTGGCCGCCGGCAGGACGACCGCGTCGGGGTACTGCTTGCGGATGCGGTGCACCTCCGGCAGCGCCGACTCCAGGATCGAGAAGATGTGCTCGGGGCCGGCCAGGAAGTCGTCGATCGCTTTGTTCTGGATCGCCACCGTCGAATACTCAAGGCAAGCAAGGTGTTTCAGCGTCGCCTTGAGATGGCTGCGGACCAGGCCGGTGACGTCACCGTCCCAGTGCATCGCCGCGACCACCAACCGGTTGCGCAGGTGGAAGTAGGCCTGCCAGTCGATCGCGTCGTCCTTGTCGCTCCAGGCCATGTGCCAGATCGCCGCCCCGGGCAGCGTGACGGTCGGATAGCCGTGTTCGGCGGCCCGCAGGCCGTAGTCGGCGTCGTCCCACTTGATGAACAGCGGCAGCGGCTGGCCCAGTTCCTCGGCGACCTGCCGCGGGATCATGCACGTCCACCAGCCGTTGTAGTCGACGTCGATGCGGCGGTGCAACAGCTTGCTCTTGGCGTTGTTGTCGTTCAGCGGGTACTCGGCGAAGTCGTGGTCGTATTCGGCGTGCGGCGCCGCGGTCCACATGAAGTTCGACCGGTTGACGACCTCGCCCATGATGTGCAGGTGCGAGGGCTCCTGCAGGTTGAGCATCTGGCCGCCGATCAGCATCGGGCTCTTGGCGAAGCGGTGCATCGCCAGCACCCGCAGGATCGAGTCCGGCTCGAGGCGGATGTCGTCGTCCATGAACAGGATCTGTTGGCAGTCGGTGTTTTTCAGCGCCTCATACATCACCCGGCTGTAGCCGCCGGAGCCGCCGAGGTTGGGCTGGTCACAGATGGTCAGCCGATTGCCCAGCCGGGCGGCCGCCGCCGGGAAGTCGGGGTGGTCGCGCACCTTGTGCACGCCCTGGTCGGGCACGATCACCGCGCCGATCACCTCGTCGACCAGCGGGTCGGCGGTGAGGTCGGCCAGGGCGTTGGCGCAGTCGGCGGGCCGGTTGAACGTCGGGATCCCGACCGCGATGTTGGCGGTGCCGGGGGCGGGCTCGGCCGCATACCAACCGCCGGAGTGCAGGGTGACCGCGGTGTCGGTGGTGATGTCGAACCAGATCCAGCCGCCGTCCTCGAACGGCTTGAGCGCCACGCCGATCTCGATGACACACGGCTCGTGGTCGCTGCCGGCGAACTGGCGGCCCTCGACGAAGATCCGGGCGCCGGTGGCCTTGGTGCGGTAGACGTCGACGCGGCCCGCGCCGGTCACCTCGACCCGCAGCACGACCGACTTGCAGATCGTCCAGCGCCGCCAGTAGCTGGCCGGGAACGCGTTGAAGTAGGTGGCGAACGACACCTCGGACTCCGCGCCGATCTGCAGCGAGGTGCGGGTGGTGGCGTGCGCGCGGCGGGCGTTGGTGGCCGACTCCTCAAGGTAGAGCTTGCGCACGTCGAGGGGCTCGCCGGAGCGCGGCAGGATGATTCGGGCCAGCAGGCTCACGGCGGTCATTCGCCCGTCTCTCCGTTCAGCGGGGCGCCGTCGCGCAGGTGCGGCGCGAGGACGTTGTCGTACATGTTCAGCGCGCTGGCGATGGCCATGTGCATGTCCAGATACTGGTAGGTGCCCAGCCGGCCGCCGAACAGCACCTGCGACGCCGCGGTCTCGGCCTTCGCCCGCGCCCGGTAGGCGGCCAGCACGGCGCGGTCGGCCTCGGTGTTGATCGGATAGTAGGGCTCGTCGTCGTCCCCGGCGAACCGGGAGAACTCCCGCATGATCACCGTTTTGTCGGTGGGGTAGTCGCGCTCGGGGTGGAAGTGACGAAACTCGTGGATGCGAGTGTAGGGCACCTCGATGTCGTTGTAGTTCATCACCGGCGTGCCCTGGAAGTCGCCGGTGGGCAGCACCTCGAGCTCGAAATCCAGGGTGCGCCAGCCGAGTCGGCCTTCGGCGTAGTCGAAGTAGCGGTCCAGCGGGCCGGTGTAGACCACCGGCGCGCCGGGGCTCTCGGCGCGCAGCCGGTCGCGCACGTCGAACCAGTCGGTGTCGAGGCGGACCTCGATGCGCTCGTCGGCGGCCATGTTCTGCAGCCAGGCGGTGTAGCCGTCGACCGGCAGGCCCTCGTAGGTGTCGTTGAAGTAGCGGTTGTCGAAGGTGTAGCGCACCGGCAGGCGGGTGATGTTGGCCGCCGGCAGTTCCTTGGGATCGGTCTGCCACTGCTTGGCGGTGTAGCCCTTGACGAAGGCCTCGTAGAGCGGCCGGCCGATCAGCGAGATGGCCTTCTCCTCGAGGTTCTGCGCGTCGGTGGTCTCGATCTCGGCGGCCTGCTCGGCGATCAGCCGGCGCGCCTCGTCGGGGCTGAAATATCTGCCGAAGAACTGCGACACCAGGCCCAGTCCCATCGGGAACTGGTAGGCCTGCCCGTCGTGCATCGCGAACACGCGGTGTTGGTAACCGGTGAACTCGGTGAACTGCCGCACGTAGTCCCAGACCCGCTTGTTGGAGGTGTGGAACAGGTGGGCGCCGTACCTGTGCACCTCGATCCCCGTCTGCGGCTCGGCCTCCGAGTAGGCGTTGCCGCCGATGTGCGGGCGCCGTTCGACGACGAGCACGCGCTTGCCGAGTTGGGTAGCCACGCGCTCGGCGACGGTCAGGCCGAAGAACCCGGATCCCACGACGAGGAGGTCGAAACGAGCGGTCATCGGTTGCATAGGGTATCCGACCGCGCGGGTCCAACCCATTTGACGAGCCAGGGCCGTTCGGATTGACCTAGGTCGCGATTGGCTCACGATTCAATATCACCACTCTGGTCACACCATTCCCACTCGTACCATCGACTCTGTGTGGGTCATGCCGGACCGAATCCAAAGGCAGGACGCGCCGAACAACAGATAGCTAGATTGAGGAGACTTCCGTGCCGAACCGACGCCGACGCAAGCTTTCGACAGCCATGAGCGCGGTCGCCGCCCTGGCAGTGGCGAGTCCTTGCGCATACTTCCTGGTCTACGAGGCGACATCGGGCAGCAAGCCGACCGAGCACCACGAATTCAAGCAGGCCGCAATGATTTCCGACCTGCCCAACGAGCTGATGGGCGCGCTGTCGCAGGGGCTTTCCCAGTTCGGGGTCAACATGCCCCCGGTGCCCGCGCTGACCGGGGGCGCCGGGGCCACGCCCGGCCTGGGGACCCCGGGCCTGGCGACGCCCGGCCTGACCAGCCCCGGCCTGGCGACCCCGGGCCTGACCAGCCCGGGCCTGACGCCCGCGGCGCCCGGACTCGCGCCCGCCGCGGCGTTGCCGACGACCCCGGGGCTGCCCGGCGGGGGTCTGCCCGGCGGCGGGCTGACCACCCCCGGGCTGACCAGTCCCGCGGCCGGGCTCACCAGTCCCTCAGCCGGGCTCACCCCGGGCCTGAGCCCCGTCGGCGGGGCCGGCGAGGTGCCGATCAGCACGCCGGCCGGCCTGGACCCCGGCGCCGACGGGACCTACCCGATCCTCGGTGACCCCTCCACGCTGGGCGGCATGCCGGCCGGCGCCGGGGGCAGCAGCGGCGGCGGCGGACTGGTCAACGACGTGATGCAGGCCGCCAACCAGCTGGGCGCCAGCCAGGCCATCGACCTGATCAAGGGCCTGGTGATGCCGGCGATCATGCAGCAGGTCCAGCAGAGCGGCGGTGCCCTGCCGGGCGCGGCCGGTGCCCTGCCCGGTGCCGCCGGTGCCCTGCCGGGTGCGGCCGGCGCCCTGCCCGGCGTGGCCGGTGCCCTGCCGGGTGCCGCAGGTGCCCTGCCGGGCGCGGCCGCCGGTGCCCTGCCCGCGGCGGCCGCGGCCGTCCCGGCGGCGGCGCCTCCCGTCTAGGAGCCCGGAAAGTCCTGTCACCTGACGGCACCGCAGAGTTGTGTGGCTCTGCGGTGCCGTCGAATGTCCGGGCTTTCTGCGCCCGCACACCGTGTCGTCACATTAATAACAATAGGAACACACGTAACATCGGCCCCGTGTCGTCCCGCCGCGCGCCCACGATGTTGCTCAGCGCTTTCGCGGCGACCGCCGTCATCGTCGCGTCGGTGGCCGACGTGGTCCGAGCGCAGCACGCCGCGGCCCCGCCGCCGGCCCGCGAGACCCGGCTCGCCGAGCAGCCGCTGATCGGGCTCGGCGGCGGTGTCACGGTTCGCGAACTCACGCAGGACACCCCGTTCTCGCTGGTCGCGCTGACCGGCGACCTGGCGGGCAGCTCGACCCGCGTGCGCGCCAAGCGGCCCGACGGATCGTGGGGCCCGTGGTACCAGGCCGACTACCAGACCTCGGCTCCCGACCACCCGCCGGCGGACGGCGACGGTGCCAGCGAGGGGCCCCGCAGCACCGATCCCGTCTTCGTCGGCACCACCACGACGGTGCAGATCGCGGTCACCCGCCCGATCGACGCGGCGGTGACCCGGGCGCCGGCGGCGCCGATTGTGCCCCCGGACCGCGGCCTGGGCTACAAACCGGCGTCCACGGAGCACAGCTTCGGGCAGAACATCTCCGCGGTCCTGATCTCCCCGCCGCAAGCGCCGGCGGAGAACCAGTGGGCGCCGCCGTCGGGTGTCCTGATGCCGGGCCAGGCGCCGCCGATCATCAGCCGGGCCGAGTGGGGCGCCGACGAATCCCTGCGCTGCGGAACCCCCCAGTACGACAACGGGGTTCGGGCCGCGGTGCTCCACCACACAGCCGGCAGCAACGACTACTCCCCGCTGGAGTCGGCCGGCATCGTCAAAGCCATCTACACCTACCACGCCAAGACGCTGGGCTGGTGCGACATCGCCTACAACGCGCTGGTCGACAAATACGGCCAGGTGTTCGAGGGCAGCGCCGGGGGCCTGACCAAGCCCGTCGAGGCATTCCACACCGGCGGGTTCAACCGCAACACCTGGGGTGTGGCGATGATCGGCAACTTCGACGACGTGCCCCCGACGCCGATCCAGCTCCGCACCGTCGGCCGGCTGCTCGGCTGGCGCCTCGGTATGGACGGCGTAGACCCCAAGAGCACGGTCGCGCTCGAGTCGGCGGGCAGTCACTACACCACGTTCCCGGCCGGCGCGGTCGCCGACCTTCCCACCATTTTCACCCATCGCGATGTCGGCAACACCGACTGCCCGGGCAACGCCGCCTACGCGCTGATGGACGAGATCCGCGACATCGCATCGCATTTCTACGACCCGCCCGAGGAGCTGATCAAGGCGCTGGAGGGCGGCGCCATCTATGAGCACTGGCAGGAGCTCGGCGGGATGAAGAGCGTGCTGGGGGCGCCAACGTCGCCGGAGGGCGACGCCGAGGGCGGCGCCCGCTTCGCCACGTTCGCCAGAGGCGCGATGTACTGGTCACCGGTGACCGGCCCCCAGCCCGTCACGGGCGCGATCTACGACGCCTGGGCCTCGCTGAGCTACGAGCGGGGACCGCTGGGGCTGCCGACGAGCGCGGAAATCCAGGAGCCCCTGCGGATCACGCAGAACTTCGTGCACGGAACCCTGAACTTCGAGCGCCTCACCGGCGACGTCACCGAAGTCGTCGATGGCATCACCACGCCGCTGTCGAGTCCCTCGTCGTCCCAGGCCCCGAGCGGGCCGGAGGTGCCGCCCGAACACTTCTCGCTGCCGGCCCACCCGCCCATGTAGCCGTCAGAGCCACCAGCGTTCCAGCACCCGGCCCACGCCGTCGTCGCTGTTGGGCGCGGTGATCTCGTCGGCGGCGGCGAGCACCTCGGGATGGGCGTTGCCCATCGCCACGCCATGACCGGCCCACCGCAACAGGGGCAGGTCGTTGGGCATGTCGCCGAACGCCAGCACCTCGCCGCTGACGATCTCCGACGCCCTGGCGAGCTCCTCGACGCCGGTGGCCTTGCTGATCCCCAGCGGCATGATCTCGACCAGGCCGTTGTCGGTGGAGTAGGTGATGTCGCCCTCGATGCCGACGTGCCTGGCCAGGGCGGCGGCCATGTCGGCGCTGCGGGCACCGGCGCGGCGGATCAGCAACTTGATCGCCGGGGCGCTGAGCAGGTCCTCGATCGACACCTCGGTGTTGTCCGGATTCAGCCACGCGTGCTCGTACCCCGGCGAGCTGATGAACTGCGGGGTCGCCGTGTCGTGGGCGCGTTCCCCGATCCGTTCGACGGCCAGCCCGGCGCCGGGGAGCACCCGGGTGGCGAGCTCGGCCAGCTCGGCGAGGGTGTCGACGCCGAGCGTGCGCGCCGAGACCACCCGGTCGCTGCCCGGGTCGTAGATGACCGAACCGTTGGCGCACACCGCCATCGGCGCGAAACCCAGCTCGTCGACCACCGGGCGTATCCAGCGCGGCGGGCGGCCGGTCGCCAGCACGAACTGCGCGCCGCCGGCTACCGCGGCCCGCACCGCGTCGCGGGTGCGGGGCCTGATGGTCTCGTCGTCGTCCAACAGGGTGCCGTCGACGTCACAGGCGATGAGCGCCGGCAGTGTCATTGTTGGGTCACCGGGAGGATCTGCCCGTCGTCAGTGGATGCCGTCTTGCGCGCGCCCCGGTGGCGTCACGCCGTCGTGCCCGTACCGCTGCGCCCGAGCCCGCAGCTCGGCCGCCCGCATCGCCCGGGAGTCGTCCTGGGTGGGCGCGCCGCCGCCCAGCCGGCGCGGCACCCAGAATTCGCCCGCCGGGTGCGGGTACTCCTCCTGGACCCGGTACAGCAACGAGTTCATCGCGTGCCGCAACGCCGCGTTGAGCTGCTCGACGTCCCCGTGCGGCGGCAGCGGCGCGCCGGCCGCCACGGTGATCGGGACCTTGTTGCGGAACAGCTTCTTGCGATGATCCTTGGGCCAGATCCGGTGGGCCCCCCAGACGATCAGCGGCACGATCGGCACCCGGGCCTCCAGCGCCATCCGGGCCGCGCCGGTCTTGAATGCCCGCAGCTCGTAGCTGCGGCTGATGGTGGCCTCGGGGTGCACGCCGACCAGTTCGCCCTCGCGCAGGCACCGGACGGCCGCCGCGTAGGCGTCGTGCCCGTCGCGGCGGTCCACCGGGATCAGCCGGGCGTGCCGGATGACGTAGTCGACAGCCTTCACGTCGGCCATCTCGGCCTTGATCAAGAAGCGCAGGCGCCGCTTGCGCCGGTGGGCGGCCAGCGACGCGGGCAGCCAGTCCAGGTAGCTGGTGTGGTTGAGGGCGACCAGCGCCCCGCCCGCCGCCGGGATGTGCTCCAGCCCCTGGTAGGTGATCTTCGTCCCGTTCATCGCCACGACGGGCGGGACGATCGTCTCCGCGAAACGAAAAAACGGTTCGGCCATCTGTTTCTCCCCCTGTTATCGCCTCTGACCGGGCGAACGACCCTCGGCCCGGGCGGCCGCCTCGGCGGCCTCGATCCGGGCCGCCTCGGCCGGGGTCGGCGCGCCGCCGCCCAGCCGGTGCGGCACCCAGTGCGCCCCGGGCTCGTGCGGGTAGCGCTCCTGGGCCTGATGCAGCAGCCTAGTCATCGCCGCGCGCAGCGCCGCACCGGTCTCGGCGACGTCGGCGTCCGCCCGCAGCGGTGCACCGACCCGCACGTCGACGGGCACGTGGTTGCGGCCCAGCTGTCGCGGCCGGTCCTTGGTCCAAATCCGCTGCGCCCCCCAGACGATGACCGGCACGATCGGCACCCCGGCCTCCCCGGCCATGCGGGCCGCGCCGGTCTTGAACTCCTTGAGCTCGAAGCTACGGCTGATGGTGGCCTCCGGATACACCCCGACCAGCTCGCCTTCGCGGAGCTGCTGCACGGCGACGGCGTAGGCTCCCGCCCCCGCGTGCCGGTCCACCGGAATGGTCCGGGTGCGCTTGATCAGGAAGTTCACCACCTTCACGTCCTGCATCTCGGCTTTGATCATGAACCTCAGCCGGCGGCGGCGCCGGTGCACGGCCAGCGCGGCGGGCAGGAAGTCGACGTAGCTGGTGTGGTTGATGGCCACCACGGCCCCGCCCCGATCCGGGATGTTCTCCTCGCCGCTGTAGGTGATGCGGGTGCCGGTGGCCAGAACCATCAGCTGGGCCAGGATCTCCAGGATGCGGAACGTCGGCTCCGCCATCAGACCGGCCCATCCGCGTCCCCGGCGCGGCGCGCCGCCCTCGCCGCCACCTCCTCGGCGTCCATCCGGGCCGCCTCGGCCAGAGACGGGGCGCTGCCACCCAGCCGGCGCGGCACCCAGAACTCGCCGGCCGGGTGGGGTCCGTATTCCTCCTGCGCCCGCTCCAGCAGGTGCTGCATGCGCGAGTGCAGCAGGCCGTTCAGCTCGGCCACGCCCAGCGTCGGCTCGATCGGTTCGCCGACGAGCACCGTGATCGGCACCTTGGGGCGCCACAGCTTCTTGGGATGCCCCTTGGTCCAGATCCGCTGCGCCCCCCAGACGATGTGGGGGACGATCGGCACCCCGGCCTCGACCGCCATCCGCGCGGCCCCCGTCTTGAACTCCTTGATCTCGAAGCTGCGGCTGATGGTGGCCTCGGGATAGACGCCGACCAGCTCGCCATCCTTGAGGTTCCGCACGGCGGCCTCGTAGGAGGCGGCGCCCTGCTGCCGGTCCACCGGGATGTGGCGGAGGCTGCGCATGATCGGCCCGGTGATCGAGTGGTCGAAAACCTCCTGCTTGGCCATGAACCGCACTTTGCGGCCCAGTCCCTGCCGGTAGGCGGGCAGGCCCGCGAACATGAAATCGAGGTAGCTGGTGTGGTTGATCGCCACCACGGCGCCGCCGCTGGCCGCCAGGTTCTCGACACCCGTGACGGTGATGTTCAGGCCCTGCATCCGCCATACCAGGCGGGCAAGCTGGATGACAGTCCCGTATGCCGGTTCCACAGCATTCCAGCCTAGTGCGCCCGGCCGTGCGCCGCCCGAACTGCCAGAAAGAGCCCGACGATCGCGGCGGGCCGAAGATGGGCCCGCGCGCTAAGCTCGGGGGCTAACGAGCCGTACCCTCAACCACCGTCGAAGGGAATTTGTGCAGGTCACCAGCGTCGGCCACGCCGGGTTTCTGATCCGGACCCAAGCGGGCAGCATCCTGTGCGACCCGTGGGTCAACCCCGCCTACTTCGCCTCGTGGTTCCCGTTCCCCGACAACAGCGCGCTGGACTGGGACGCGCTCGGCGACTGCGACTACCTGTACGTCTCCCACCTGCACAAGGACCACTTCGACGCGGCGAACCTGCGGGAGCACGTCAACAAGGACGCGGTGGTGCTGTTGCCGGACTTCCCGGTCCCCGACCTGCGCAACGAGTTGGAAAAGCTGGGCTTTCACCGGTTCTTCGAGACCGTCGACTCCGTCAAGCACCGGGTCGGCGGGCCCAAGGGCGACCTCGACGTGATGATCATCGCCCTGCGGGCTCCCGCCGACGGCCCGATCGGCGACTCGGCGCTGGTGGTTTCCGACGGCACCACAACGGTTTTCAACATGAACGACGCCCGTCCGATCGACTTGGACGTGCTGGCAAGCGAATTCGGCCACGTCGACGTGCACATGCTGCAGTACTCCGGGGCCATCTGGTACCCGATGGTCTACGACATGCCGGCGCGGGCCAAGGAGTCGTTCGCCGTCCAGAAGAGGCAGCGGGGGATGGACCGGGCGCGCCAGTACATCGCCCAGGTCGGGGCGACGTGGGTGGTGCCGTCCGCGGGTCCGCCCTGCTTCCTCGACCCCGAGTTGCGCCACCTCAACGACGACGGCCGCGACCCGGCCAACATCTTCCCCGACCAGATGGTGTTCCTCGAGCAGATGCGCAGCAACGGGCACGACCGCGGCCTGCTGATGATCCCCGGTTCGACCGCCGAGTTCTCCGGCGCGACGCTCGAATCGATGCGCCACCCGCTGCCCGACGACCAACTCGAGGCAATCTTCACCACCGGCAAGGCGGACTACATCGCCGACTACGCCGAGCGGATGGCGCCGGTCATCGCCGCGGAGCGGGCGGGTTGGGCACCCGCCACCGGGGAGCCGCTGCTGGAGCCGCTGCGCGCGCTGTTCGAGCCCATCATGCTGGCCAGCGACGAGATCTGCGACGGCATCGGCTATCCCGTCGAGCTGGCGATGGGCTCCGAGACGGTGATCCTGGACTTCCCCAAAAGAACTGTGCGCGAGCGGATTCCCGACGAAAAAGCCCGCTACGGCTTCACGATCGCCCCCGAACTGGTGCGCACCGTGCTGCGCGACCGGGAACCGGACTGGGTCAACACCATCTTCTTGTCGACCCGCTTCACGGCATGGCGGATCGGCGGCTACAACGAATACCTGTACACGTTCTTCAAGTGCCTGACCGACGAGCGGATCGCCTACGCCGACGGATGGTTCGCCGAGACGCACGACGACTCCGCGTCGGTCACGATGGAGGGCTGGCAGGTTCAGCGCCGTTGCCCCCACCTCAAGGCCGACCTCTCCAAATTCGGTGTGGTGGAAGGCGACACGCTGACCTGCAACCTGCACGGGTGGCAATGGCGGTTGGAGGACGGTCACTGCCTGACCGCACGGGGACATCAGCTGCGGAGCTCCCGGGCGTGAGCCTGCCCACCGGCCAGTCCTACGACGACGGCCTGGTCCAGCTGGACCGGGCGGCGATCACCCTGCGCCGCTACCACTTTCCGTCCGGCACGTCGAAGGTCATCGCACTGGACAGCGTCCGCGGCTACAAGACCGAACGCCTGGGCCTGTTCGCCCAGCGGTTCCGCATCTGGGGCAGCTCCGACTTGCGCCGCTGGCTGCCCCTGGACATCCGCCGCCCGTTCAAGTCGCTGCTGGTCACGCTCGACGTGCCCGGGACCTGGCCCAGCCCGGCATGCACGCCGGAGCGCCCGCGCGAGTTCCTCGCGCTGCTCGACGAGCTGATCAGCCGGCGCGGTTAGCGGCCGGGCGCGAACCCGCCAGGCTCGGGCCGTGCCCGCCGTCGGCGACGCGCGCGTACACCGATTTCATCGCCGCGAGGTAGCGGTCGACGGATCCGCCGGCGACCGGATTGCCCGGGAACAACACCGTCACCGTCGTCTCCCGCTGAAAGCGGTTGACCCACATCGAGACCTGATGGGAGACCCGGCCCTCGTCGTAGATCCGGAAGTTCAGGTCGGAGTTGGCCACGGTCGACAGTGGGGCGATGCTGGCATCCAGGAACGACATCACGAAGTTGCCGGGCCGGGGCCGGCTCAGGCCCATCGCGGGCGGCGCCAGCTCCACCACGCGGTCGAACGGCACCGTCGCCAGCTCCAGGCCCGCGTCGAAGCAGGCCTGCGCCGCACGGGCGGCGTCGGCGAAAAGCGCCGCGTCCGCGGGGACGGTGACCGGTACCAGCCCGGTGAACCAGCCCGTCGTCACCAGTTCCGTTGCGGTCCTGCGGGTGTCGGTCGTGGTGACCACGGAGAACGCCCCGGTGCCGGTCAGCTCGCGCTGCGTCAGCGCGGCGCAGGCGAAGACCCCGCCGCTGAAGCGGGCGCCCGCCGCGACGCAGGCCGCCTCGAACCGCTCCGACTGCCGTTCGTCCATCAGCGTTTCCGTGACCAGCTTGCCCGCATGGGGCACCGACAGATCCCCCAGCGGCAACGGGTAGTGCGGGAGGGTCCCGCCGTTGTCGGCGGCGAACCGCAGCCACCCGCGGACCCGGGGTGACTCCGCGGTCAGCGCGCACGCGTCCCGGTGCTGGCGCAGACAGTAGTCGGTGTACCGGCCCGCTTCGGGCAGCGTGACGGGCGGCTCGCCGCTCACCAACGCGCCGTACATCGCATGGATCTCGGTGAACAGCACGCCGATGATCATCGGGTCGACGCACAGGTGGCCGATGCTCGCATAGAAGGTGAAGTGGTTGGCGCCCTGCATGATTCCGAACACGAAGCAGTCCCACTGCAACGGGTGCGGCGCACTGATGTGGTGCCGCAGATCCGCCGGCGTCATCTGCGGATGCTCGACCGGGACGAATTCGATGGCGGCGGGATCGGCGATGGTGTGCCGCACGATGGGGCCGGAATCCTCGCATTCGAACCAGCTGTGGTAGGTGTCGTGGCGGCGCAGGTGGGCGTTGACCGCGAAATTCATCGCCCGCACGTCGCACCGGCCGGCCACGTCCCAGGTGAAGATCATCAGTCGCGACATGTCCAGACTCCGGGCCACGTGGTCGCGATAGCGGCGCAGATGCTGGGCCTGCTGGAAACTCGGGGGCACCGCGCTCACCGGCGCCTGCCGGGCGCTGTCCCTGGCCGCCGGTGATGCGTGCCAACAGACGACCGGGCCCGGCCCGGGCACCCAGTCCTGCAGTGTCGTTATGCCGAACACCTCGCCCCCTTCCGCCGACGCCCCGGGCGCCCGAGGATGTGACCTTACCCGGCGGACTTCGGCCGCCCCACCGCGAGTTTTCCGCCCGGGAGCCGGGCACGTGCAGTACGGTTCTGCACCATGTGGTCCACCGTGCTCTTGCTGGGGCTCGCGGTGGTCCTCGAACCCATACGCATCGGCCTGGTGGTCCTCATGCTGCACCGGCGGCGCCCAATGCTGCAACTGCTCGTATTCCTTTGCGGCGGTTTGACAATGGGCGTCGGGGTGGGCCTGGTCCTGCTCTTCCTCCTCGGCGCCACCCCACTGGCCGGGCACCTCACCGTCGCCGGGGTGCAGATCTCGACCGGGTTGACCGCGCTGCTCGTCGCCGTGGTGCTGACCACCGGCGTCTCGGCCAGGGTCGTGCGCCGGGTCCCGGCCGACGCGCCGCCGGGCCGCTCCGGGCGCCTGTCCGCGACTGCGCGACGGCTGCTGCAGGGCGATTCGCTGTGCGTCGCCGCGGTCGCCGGGCTGGGGGCCGCGTTGCCGTCCGCCAACTACCTGGGGGCGATGGCGGCCATCCTCGCCGCCGGTGCCGCGCCGGCGGCCCAGGCCGGGGCCCTGCTCACGTTCAACGCCGTGGCGTTCGCGATGGCCGAGATCCCGCTGGTGAGTTACGCGGTGGCGCCCCAGGCGACGCGCGCCGCCACGGCGGCGCTGCGGGACTGGCTGCGGACGCGCACGCAACGGGGCACCGGTTTCATGGTGGGGGCGGGCGGTTTCCTCATGCTCACACTGGGATTGAGCAGGCTCTGAGATCGATGGATTCACATGGGGGGCGTCCGTGAACAGACTGCTGGCCGGGGCGGTGGCGGTGGGACTGACGGCGTGGGCGGCGCCGCTCGGGGAGGGCGTCGCATCCGCCGACACCGCCTTGATCGTGCCCGGCACCGCGCCGTCCCCCTACAAGCCGCTGCGGTCGCTGTATCACTTCGATCCCGCCACCCAGCCCGAGATCGGCGCCAAGTACTACAGCCCCGACGCCACGCGGCGCGTCATCCCCTATCCGGGCAGCTTCTGGCCGGTGACCGGCCTGCAGTCGCCGACCGTCGGCAGTTCGGTGGCCACCGGGGCCGCCAACCTCGACACGGCCATCCGCGGCACCGGGGGGCCCATCTCGGTGGCCGGGCTCTCGCAGGGCGCCCTGGCCCTCGACCGCGAACAGGCCCGGCTCGCCGCCGACCCGACGGCCCCGCCGCCGGATCAGCTGAGGTTCGTCAAGGCCGGCGACCCCGGCAACCTGCTGTCCCGGGCGTTCAGGCCGGGAACCCACGTCCCCGTCATCGACTACACGGTGCCGGCCCCGGTGGAAAGCCAGTACGACACGGTCAACGTCGTCGGCCAGTACGACATCTTCTCCGACCCGCCCCACCATGTGGGCAACCTGCTCGCCGATCTCAACGCGATCACCGCGGGCGGCTACTACGGCCACAGCGCCACCGCGTTCTCCGACCCCGCCCGGGTGGCGCCGTGGGACATCACCACCACTACCAACAGCCGGGGCGCCACCACGACGACCTACTTCATCCGCGGCGGGCAGCTTCCCCTGGTACGGGCGCTCGTCGACATGGCCGGCCTGCCCCCCGAGGCGGCGGGACCACTCGACGCGGTGCTGCGCCCCATGATCGACCGGGCCTACGCCCCGGGGCCGGCGCCCGCGGTGAACCCGGGCCGGCTGCTCGACGGAATCGGCCACGCCCCCGCTGTAGCGCCCTCGGTCAGCATCCCCGTCTCGGGCACCACCACCGGCATCGGGGCCGCCACCGCCGTGACGAACGCCCTGCGGGGCGCCCACGCCCTGCGGGGCGCCAAGGGCGTGTTGGGCAAGATCAGGGCTTTGCTGCCCGGGCGGAAGTGATCTTGCGCGGCGGTCGATCCGGTAAATCCCAAGGGCTTGCCCGATTTTGGTGAAAATGCGCATTCTGACGACAAAGGCTTCCCGCCTTCCGTAGGCTCTGTTCGCGGTCGCCGGGGATGGCCGGGCCAGCCAATGTTCGGGACCGGGGTGAGCGGGGCCCGGTGGGGGAAGGATCGGCGTGATGAACTATTCGGTGTTGCCGCCCGAGGTCAACTCGTTGCGGATGTTCACCGGCGCGGGGCCGGGCCCGATGCTGGCCGCGGCGGCGGCCTGGGATGGGCTGGGCGCCGAACTCGGTTCGGCGGCATCGTCTTTCGGCTCGGTCATCTCGTCGCTGACCGGCCAGGCGTGGCAGGGTCCGGCGGCGGCGGCGATGACCGCCGCGGCCGCACCGTTGGCCGGCTGGTTGGGCACCGCCGGCGCGCACGTCGCGCACGCCGCGCAGCAGATGCGGGCCACGGCGGCGGCCTTCGAGGCCGCGCAGGCGGCCACGGTGCATCCGGTGCTGGTGGGGGTGAACCGGGAGCAGCTGGTCTCGCTGGTGTCGTCGAACCTGTTCGGGCAGAACGCCCCGGCCATCGCGGCCACCGAGGCCGAGTACGAGCAGATGTGGGCGCAGGACGTGAGCGCGATGTTCGGCTACCACTCCGGGGCCTCGGCGGCCGCCTCCCCGCTGACGCCGATCATCCAGGAACTGCAGAGCCTGGCCAGCAACATCGGCTACGGCAACGCCGGCATCGCCAACCTCGGCGGCGGCAACACCGGCAGCGGGAACGGAGGCGGTGGAAACACCGGCAACCTCAACCTCGGCAACGGGAACACCGGCAGCTACAACATGGGCAGCGGCAACATCGGGAACCTCAACCTCGGCAGCGGCAACATCGGCACCCTGAACTACGGCAAGGGCAACGTCGGCAGCTACAACATCGGCGGCGGAGACGTCGGCAGCATCAATGTGGGCAACGGAAACCTCGGCTCCGGGAACTTCGGCAACGCCAACCTCGGCAACTCCAACATGGGCGAGGGCAACATCGGCAACACCAACGTCGGGTTCGGCAACATCGGCACCCTCAACGTGGGCATGGGCAACCAGGGCAGCACCAACATCGGCTACGGGAACAACGGCAACTACAACTTCGGCTCCGCGATCCTCGGCAGCAACGACATCGGCCTGGGCATCACGGGCAGCCACGACTTCGGCCTCGGCCTCACCGGCAACAACGAGGTCGGCATGGGCAACCTCTACTTCAACACCAGCACCGGCACGGTCCACCTCGGCGATCCGTTCAACTCGGGTACCGGGGACATCGGCCTTTTCAACTCCGGCAACAACGACGTCGGCTTCTTCAACTCCGGCAACAACGACGTCGGCTTCCTGAACTCGGGCAACGCCGACCACGGCTTCTGGAACTCGGGCACCGGCAGCCTCGGCTTCGGCAACGGGGGGAGCTTCGACACGGGCTTCGGCAACTCCGGCAGCTACGACCAGGGGTACTCCAACTCCGGCCGCGCCGACGTCGGCTCGGCCAACTCGGGCATCCAGGATGTGGGCCTGTGGAACGGCGGCAACCACAACGTGGGCCTGGACAACGGCGGCAACTACAACATCGGCCCGTTCAACGCCGGCAACCACAACATCGGCGTCGAGAGCTCCGGCACCGGCAACATCGGCGCCGGCGACTCGGGCAACATGAACACCGGCTTCGGGAACTCGGGCAGCACCAACACCGGCTTCTACGACTCGGGCAGCACCAACACCGGCGTCTGGGACGCGGGCAGCGCCAACACCGGGCTGGGGCTGGTGACCAGCAGCGGGAACGCGAGCTCGGGCTACGGCAACACAGGCACCGGGACCTCCGGCTGGGGCAACACCGGCGACGGCACCTCCGGCTGGTACAACATGGGCAGCGGGGACAGCGGCTACGGGAACGTGGGCAACGGCCAGATCGGCTACCAGAACACCGGTTCGGGCAACACCGGCTTCGTCAACTCCGGCACCGACAACGTGGGCTACAACAACACGGGCACGTCCCAAGTCGGCCTGAACGTCTTCTGATCCCGGATCTCTAGAGCCGCAGGCCGTGGTCCATCCGGAAGCCGATCAGGTCCTCGGCCTCCTCGGTCGGCACGCGCAGTTCCTCAGGCAGCAGCGGTTTGCGCTCGCGGGGGCGGTCGCGCCGTAGCGGCCAGCGGACCGACGGGCGCCACCAGTTCGCCTCGCCGACCAGCACCGCGATGGCCGGCACCGTGACGGTGCGGACCAGGAAGGTGTCCAGCAGCAGCCCGGTGCCCAGGACGAAGGCGTCCTGCACGACGCTGCTGAGGCTGGCGAACACCAGGCCGTACATCGAGGCGGCCATGATCAGCCCCGCCGCGGTGATCACCCCGCCCGTCGAGCCCACGGTGCGGATCACCCCGGAACGCAGGCCCGCGGCCGACTCCTCCCGCAGCCTGGAGATGAGCAGCATGTTGTAGTCCGCACCCACGGCGACGAGCACGACGAAGGTCAATCCTGGCACGCTCCAATGCAACTGCTGGCCGAGCAGGAATTGGAACACGATGACGCCCACGCCCAGCGCCGCCAGGTAGGACACGATGACCGAACCGATCAGGTACAGCGGCGCGACGACGGCTCGCAGCAGCAGGACCAGGATGAGCAACACGATGCAGACGGTCATGACGACGATCAGCCGGACGTCGTGATCGGAGTAGTCGCGCGTGTCCTCGAGCACGGCGGGCAGGCCCACCACCGAGACGCCGGCGTCGGCCAGCGTGGTGTTCGGCAGGGCGCCCCGGGCGGCGGCGGCGATCGCGCGGACCTGGTCCATCGCGGCGCCGCTGAACGGGTCGAGGCTGGTCTGGATCAGGTACCGCACCGCGTGCCCGTCGGGCGAGACGAACGCCGAGGCGAGCTTTTTGAGTTCGTCGACGTTCAAGCCGCCCAACAGCTCTCGCGCCCCGGGTGGTAGCGCGGCGGGCCGCTCCCCCGCGCCGAGGGCGTAGGACAACACCTGCCGGGGAATGTAGAAGCCCGCCATCGCCGGCGTGGTCGCGTCGTCCCGCATGCCCAGCAGAAAGTCCGACGCCTCGCCCAGGCCCAGCCCCATCTTCTTGACCTGGTCGACCAGCGACTGCACCCCGTCGGCGAGTTGGCGGCTCCCGTCGGCCAGGGACGCGGCCCCCTGCTGCAGGAAGCTGACCTTGCCCCACACGCCGCCGGGCTCACCCATCCCGAGCGCGCCCAGCGCGCCCAGCGCGCCGGCGACGGTGCGCAGCGCCCGGCGCAGCCCGGACACCGTGGCCGCGACGGTCTGCAGGGCGTGCGTCGCGCGCAACTGCCGCGCCAGCTCGGCGAGCTTGCCGAGGGTTCCGTCGTCGCGCGCGGTGACCATGCGCCGCAACTGTGCCCGCGCCTTGACGCAGCCCGGCTCGTCGTCGCACATCCGGCTGCCGTCGAGCGCCCCCAGCACCGGCGCCGCCCAGTCGGAGTTGTCTGCCACGAAATCGGCGTCCGCGCCGATGCTTTCGCCGAGCGCGCGCATGCCGGCGACCAGTTTCGCCGCGCCGTCGAACTCGGCGAGCGTCCGGTCGCCGCCGAAGAGGTCCCCCAGGTAGGACAGCGCGTCGAGGAGCCCGCCCGCCGTGGCGACGGCGCGGTTCACCTGCTCACGGACGTCGCCCAGCTTGGCCGCCATCAGGGTGGCCCCGTCGGTGAGCTTGTCGAGATCTCCGGTGTGCCCGGTGATCTGCTCGGCGCCCTCCTGCAGCTTGCCGCCGACCTCGCCGGCCTGCCAGGAGGTCCTGGCCTGCTCCAGCGGCCGGCCCATGGGTCGCGTGATGCCCCGCACCGCCGCGACACCGGGCACCTGGCTGACCCGCTGTGCCGTCTCCTCCAGGTCGGCAAGGCTTCGGGGCGTGCGCAAGTCGTGCGGCGACGCGATGACGAGATACTCGGGCACGATCAGGTTGGGCGGGAAGTGCCGGTCCAGGGCGGCGTATCCCCGCACGCTGCCGACCCAGGAGGGCAGGCTCCTGCGTTCGTCGAAGTTGTAGTGGGCCATGCCCGCGCAGCCGGCCAGCACGAGCAGCACCAGGGCGCTCGCCAGCAGATGCGCCTTTGGGCGCCGCACGATGTGGATCCCGGATCGGCGCCACAGCCGGCGCGTCAGGTCGCGGCGCGGCGTGGTCCAGCCGCGGCGCCCGGTGAGCACCAGCATGGCCGGCAGCAGGGTCACCGCGGCCAGGAACACCACCGCGATCGAGACGCCCAGCACCGGGCCGACGGTTCGCAGGATCCCCAGCCGGGTGAAGATCATGGCCAGGAAGGTGACCGCGACGGTGGCCGCGGAGGCGGCGATCACCTTGCCGATCGAGGCCAGCGCCCGCACCACCGCCTCATCGGAGTCCACGCCCTGCCGCAGATAGTCGTGATAGCGGCTGATGAGGAACACCGCGTAATCGGTTCCCGCGCCGACCATCATGCCGCTCATGAAGATGACGGCCTGGTTGGCGATGCCCAGCCCCAACGTCCCGATGCCGGCCACCACGCGTTGCGCGACCAGGACCGACAGCCCGATCGTCAGCAGCGGCAGCACCATGGTCACCGGGTTGCGGTAGATCACCAGCAGGATGACGAACAGCAGCAGCGGGATCGCGAGCTCGATCCGGGTCCTGTCCCGTTGCCCGGTCAGGTTGAGGTCGGCGACGGTGGCCGCGGGCCCGGTCAGCTCGGCTGTCAGCGTGGAGCCCGCGACGGTGCGCTTGACGATGTCGGCGACCCGCGCGTAGGCCTGTTTGGACTGCCGCGAGCTCAACTCGCCCGGCAGGCCGACCGGCAGGATCCAGGCCCGATGGTCCTTGCTGGTCATGACGTCGCGCAGGGGTGGGGTGGCCAGGAAGTCCTGCAGCATCACCACATCCCGGGTGTCCCGGCGCAGCGTGCCGACCAGGGTGCGGTAGACGGCCTCGTCGGCCGGGCCGAGCCCTTTGGGATCGACCAGCACCACCACCGCCAGGCTCTCCAGCCCGGCCTCCTGGAACGCCGCGGTCATGCGCTGGTTCGCGACGGCCGACGGGGCGTCGGACGGCAGGATGTCCACCGGATGGGTCTGGGAGACCTCCTCCAGCGACGGCATCGTCAGCGACAGGACGCCCGCGAGCACGGCCCAGCACACGATCACCAGCCACGGCCGTCGCGCGACCACGCGGCCCAGCCGCGGGAACACGCCCGCGGCACCGGATCGGCTGGCCGCGTTCATCGCGTCGGGACGCCCGGCGTCAGCACGCCCGCTGCCGCCGCAGCGCGAGCGAGTCGCCCTGCGCCGCTGCCCCTTCGGTGTCGGCGACCCGGACGCACACCGACCTGACCGCCGCCAGATAGCGGCTCACGGATTCGCGGGCGACCGGATTGGCGGGGAACAACACGCTCGCCGCGGTCTCGTCGAACCGGCCCACCATCGTGTTCAGCGGGTAGGTGAGGCGGCCGTCGCTGTGCGCGCCGACATCGAGGCCCTCGAACATCTTGGTCAGCATCGAGAGCGGGCTCACCTGGGCGTCGAAGAAGTTCACCAGGGCGAACAGCGGCTGGGGCCGGATCAGCGATGGCGCCAGCTCCACGACGCGCTCGAATGGCACCCGCGCGAGGTCGCCACCCGCATCGAAGGACGCCTGCGCGGCGCGGGCCGCGGCACCGAACGACGCCGCGGCGGGAGCGATGATGGGGATCAGCCCGGTGTACCACCCCTGCGTCCTGAAGTCCGCCTCGGTGCTGCGGGTGTCACGGGGGGTCAACCCGAAATATGTTGGAGCCCCGGTTAATTCGTACAACGCCAGCGCGATGCAGGCGAACATGCCCCCGACGAAACGGGCACCGGCGGCGGTGCACGCCGCGTCGAACCGCGCGGTCTGCTCCGCGCCCATCAGGGTGACGCTGTGCAGCTCGCCGCCGCAGGGCACCGACCTGTCCCCCAGCGGCAGCGGGAACGCCGGGAAAGTCCCGCCGTTGGCCTCGGCGAAATCGATCCAGGCGGCCACCTCCGGCGACTCCGGCGTCAACGCCGAGGTGTACGCGCGCTGCCGGACGCAGAAATCCGCATAGCTGCCGGCCGGGGGCAGCCCGACGGGCGGGCCGCCGCTGACGAGCGCGTCGTACATCGTCTGGAACTCCATGAGCCCCACCCCGACGAACTGCCCGTCGGCGTGCAGATGGTCGACGCTGGCGTAGAACGTGAATCCTTCGGCGCGCTGAATGACCCCGAAGCTGAAGCAATCCCAGTGCAGCGGGCCGGGTGTGGCCACGATGTGCTCGCGCAGCTGCGGGCTCGTCATGGCGCCGTGCCGGGTGGGGACGAACTCGATGTCGGCGGCATCCGCGATGGTGTGCCGCACGATGTGGTCGGCGTCGTGGTAGTCGAACCAGCTGCGATAGGTGTCGTGCCGGCGGAGGTGGGCGTTGATGACGTACGACATCGCGCGCAGGTCGCACCGGCCGGCGACGTCGACCGAGGCGATCAGCAGCCTGGAGTGATCCAGACCCCGGGCGGCCTGCTCGCAGAAGCTGCGCAGATGCCGGGCCTGGATGTAGCTGGGCGGCAGGGCACTCACCGGCGCGTCGAGCGCCTTGGCCCGCGCGGCCGACGAGGGGTGCCAGGAAACCAACGAGCCGGGGGCCGGATCCCAGTCACCGACCGCCGACACGTCGAGTGGCCCTATTCGCACTGCTGCCTCCTGTCTCTCAGCGCCTGGCCAGCTGGTCGCACAGGTGGTCCGCCAGACCGCGCGCCGTGGTGCTGATGTCCGTGGGCGCCAACCGGATTCCCGTCTCGGCCTCGAGGCTGGTGCGCAGTTGCAGGGCGCCCAGCGAGTCCAGCCCGTACTCGGGTAGCGGGCGGTCGGGGTCGACCGCGCGACTCAGGACCAGGCCGGCCTGCTCACACACCAGTCGCCGGATCCGGGCGGGCCACTCCTGCCGCGGCAGGTCGTCGAGTTCGGCACGCAGTTCCCTGGCGTCATCGTCCGCCTTCCCCGCGACCGGGACGGCGCCGCAGGGGTCGGGCAGGCGGCGGCGCGTCCAGGCCGGCGGCGGCACGTCCAGCAGGCGACCGTGCGGGTAGGGCACCGAGAAGTCCACCGCCGCACCCGCACCGTACACCCGGGCAACCACGCCCCGCAGCCCGTGCGGCAGCCGTTCCCCGCGCCGCATGCTCGCCACCGCGGCCACCGGCATCCCGGCGCTGCCGGCGGTCTGCTCGACGGCGCGGGTCAGCAGCGGGTGCGGGGACAGCTCGGTGAAGACGCGGTGCCCGTCGTCCAGAGCGGCGCGCACCGCCGCGGAGAACCGCACGGTGTGGCGCAGGTTGTCCACCCAGTAGCCGGCGTCGCACGCCGGTCGTTCGCGCGGGTCGAACAGGGTCGCCGAGTAGTACGGCACCCGCGGGGGCATCGGGCGCAGGTCCGCCAGCGCCCCGGACAGCTCGCCGAGGACGGGGTCGACGTGCGGAGAGTGCGCCGCGGCGCCGGCGGCCACTTCGCGCACCGTCACCCCCCGCCGTCGCCACGCGGCGAGCAGCGCGCCGACGGACTCCGGGGATCCAGCGATCAGCGCGGACAGCGGCGAGGGTACCGCCGCGACGACCACATCGTCGACGCCGCGGGTGGTCAGTTCCGAACGCACGCGCAGCGCGGGCAACTCCACCGACGCCGTCGCCACCGCAGCGGCGACCGTGGCCAGCGAGCGGGCGCCGCGGCAGACCAGCCGCACCCCGTCCGGCAGCGACAGCGCTCCCGCCACCGCGGCCGCCGCGGCCTCGCCGAGCGAATAGCCGATCACGGCTCCCGGCACGACACCGTGCGACCTCAAGGCGGCGGCCAGCGCCACCTGCACGGCGAACAAGGTCGGCTGCACGCGCTCGATTCCGGCCACCGCCTCGGGCGCCGTCATCGCCGCGGTCACCGAGAACCCCGACTCCTCGGCGATCAGCGGCTCCAGCGTCGCCAGGGTCGCGGCGAACACCGGTTCGTTGCTCAGCAGGTCGGCCCCCATCCCCGCCCACTGCGAGCCCACGCCGGAGAACACCCACACCGGTCCCCGGTCGCCGCGGCCCACCGCGGGCCGGTGCGCGGTGTCGCCGGCGGCCACCGCGCGCAGGCCGGCGACCAGCTCCCCGGTGCCGCCGGCGATGACCGCCGTCCGCACGGACCGGTGCGTGCGGCGGCGCGCCAGCGTGTAGGCCAAATCCGACGCCACCAGAAAGTGCGCGCGCTCGTCCACCCAGCCGGCGAGCCGGTGCGCGGTTTCCCGCAGCGCCTCGGGCGAGGACGCCGACACCGGGAACACGGCCGGGCCGACAGACCCGGTTGCCGTATCCTCCTGCGGCGGGGCCTGTTCGACGATGGCGTGCACATTGGTTCCCGACGACGCGTACGACGACACCGCCGCGCGCCGGGGTGTTCGGCCGTGCCCGGGCCACGGTGTGGTGGCCTGCGGGAGCACCCCGCGCCCGACGGCCAGGACCGCCTTCATCAGCCCCGGCAGCGCGGCGGTGCCGGGCGCCTCGACGCCCGCGCCGTGCGTCTCGATCATCCCGACGGTGACCGCGTCCACACCCGCGACGGCCGACGCCGGCAGCCGGCCCGGGACCGGCGCGGACGGTCCCTGGTCGGCGGCCGTGCCGCGGATGACGCCCAGCACCCGGTCCCCGTCGGCCAGCGCGTCCGGCAACCGCCTGAGCACCAGCGCGGCCGACGCCGCACCCGGCGCGAATCCCTCCGCGGCCAGCGCGACCTCGCTCTCGCCCTCGTGCAGGCTGCGGCAGGCCAGGTGAACGGCGGCCAGGCCGGAGGAGCAGCCGGTGTCCACCGTGATCGCCGGGCCGCACGACCCCAGGGCGCGGGCGATCCGCCCGGCTGCCGTGCCGAAGCCGTTGCCCGGCAACCCGTGTGGCCCGTGCGTCGGGCCCAGGAACACACCGGTCGCCGAGCCGGCCAGCGCCTCGGCGGTCAGGCCGGCGCGCTCCATCGCCTCCCAGGCCACCTCCAGCAGCAGCCGCTGCCCGGGGTCGATCGCGACGGCCTCGCTCTCGCTGATCCCGAAGAAGTCGCAATCGAAGACGCCCGGGTCCCAGCGCGGCCGGGCCGGTGCGGTGACCGGGTCTTCACCGCGCAGCAACGCCGCCCACAGCAGCTCGGGAGAGTCGATGCCCCCCGGCAGCCGGCACGCCATGCCGACGACGGCGACCGGAGTCACACGTGGCTGGCCCACGTCCGTCAACCCCCTTCGTTGCCAGCGTGTTTGCCGTTGTAGCCGGTTCCGGCCCGGCCGGGCGGCTGCGGCACCGCCGCCCCCGCATCCAGGCCGGGGGCATGCGCCAAGTTGAGCGACAGCGTAGCCGCCGCCTCCCCTGTGCAGTCCGAAATCGTGAGTTCGGCGAAAAATCGCCCGGCGGTAGGGTGGCGCCTCGTGATCGAACGTTCCGTTTCGGCGATGCTGCGCGAGTGCGCCGATCTGCAGCCCGACGACACGGCATTCACGTTCGTCGACTACGAGCGGGACCCGGCCGGGAGCAGCGAAACCCTCACGTGGTCGCAGACTTATCGGCGGGCGCTCACCGTCGCGCGGGAACTCGCGCTTCGCGCGTCACCGGGTGAGCGCGCCGTTGTTCTCGCGCCGCAGGGACTCGATTACATCGTTGCTTTTCTGGGCGCGTTGGAGGCCGGGATCGTCGCGGTTCCGCTTTCGGCTCCCGTCGGCGGCGCCGCCGACGAACGCATCGACTCCGTGCTGGCCGATGCAGCGCCCACCACAATTCTCACGACGTCCGCCGTGATCGACGATGTCGTTCGGCGGATTACCGCGGGACCGGGTGCGTGTGCCACCTCGATCATCGAAGTCGATTCGCTGAGTGGGGGCTCCGCGATGAAATCTGGTTGCGGGCGCCCGGATTTCGCCGACACCGCCTACCTGCAGTACACGTCGGGATCGACGCGGCGGCCGGCGGGGGTGATGATTTCCCACGAGAACTTGCTGGCGAATTTCGCGCAGCTGATGTCCGGCTATTTCGCCGACAGCGGGGGCGCCGCACCGTTGGACCTCACCGTCGTGTCGTGGCTGCCGTTTTTTCACGACATGGGTTTGGTGCTCGGAGTTTGCGCACCGATATTGGGCGGATTTCCCGCCGTGCTCACAAGTCCGGCTTCTTTTCTGCAACGGCCTGCCCGGTGGCTGCAATTGCTGGCGACCAATTCCCAGTCGTTTTCGGCGGCACCCAATTTCGCGTTCGAGCTGGCCGCACGCAAGACGTCGGACGACGACCTGGCCGGCCTCGACCTCGGCGGCGTGCACACCATCCTCAGCGGTAGCGAACGCGTACAACCGGCGACACTGCGGCGCTTCGCCGAGCGCTTCGCCCGCCACAACCTGCGCGACTCGGTCCTCCGCCCGTCCTACGGGCTCGCCGAAGCCACGGTGTACGTGGCGACCGGCGATCCCGGCCGGCCGGCGACGCTGGGCCATTTCGATTCCGGGCAACTTGCCGCGGGACGCGCCGTGCGGTGCCCGGCCGACTCGGGCGCCGCGCTGGTGAGCTACCGCTGCGGGCGGCACCGCTCGTGCGGATCGTCGATGGCCAGACCCGCACCGAGTGCCCGGAGGGCGTCGTGGGCGAGATCTGGGTGCACGGCGACAACGTCGCCGCCGGGTATTGGCGGCGTCCGGACGAGACCGGGCGGACCTTCGGCGCACGGATCGTCGCGCCGTCGCCGGGCACGCCCGAATCGCCCTGGCTGCGAACCGGCGACTCCGGAGTCGTCTCCGCGGGCCAACTTTTCGTGCTCGGCCGCATCAAGGACCTGTTGATCGTCTACGGGCGCAACCACTCACCCGACGACATCGAGGCGACGATCCAGGAGGTCACCCGGGGCCGCTGCGCGGCGATCGCGGTCCCGGGCGAGCACACCGAGAGACTGGTCGCCGTGGTCGAGGTCGGGGCGCGCGGCGGCGCGGACGCCGGCCGGCTCGAAGCCCTCTCGCGGGAGGTGACCGCGGCGGTCTCGACGTCGCACGGCGTGGGCGTCTCCGACGTCGTGCCGGTCTCCCCCGGCTCCATCCCGATCACCACGAGCGGCAAGGTCCGGCGAGCGGAGTGCGCCCGCCTCTACCGAAGCGGCCGGTTCGCCCGCCTGGACTGCTAGCCGCGCCGTTCGTCGAGCGCCGCGCGGCCGGCGTTGTAGCCGGGGATGAAGGTGATCCCCGGCCCGCCGTGGCAGCCCGCACTGCCCAGGTACAACCCGTCGATCGGAAGAGGCTGCCCGACAAACCCTTTGGGGCCCGGGCGGTTGGGTCCGATCTGGTCTGGGTTGAGCAGGCCGTGGCAGTAGTCGCCGCCCGGCGCGCCGAACATCACGCCCATGTGCCGGGGCGTGAACGTGGTGTGCCGGATGATGCTGCGTTCGAAGTTCGCTGCGAGCCGGGTGACCTTGTCGATCACGCGCTGACCCATCTCGATCCTGGCCTGGCCGTAATCGGCGGCGCCCTCGATGGGGAACCACAGCGCGAAGGCCGAGGCGGCGTGCTTGCCCGGCGGCGCCAGGTCGGGGTCGTTCTGCGACGGGATCTGCAACACCACGGTCGGGTCGGCCGGGACGATGCCGCGCCGGCAGTCCTCCCACTGCTGCTGCACCTCCTCGGGCGTGCAGAACAGCCCGATCGACGCCTGCATGGCCGGCTCGTTGAGCCCCTCGTAGGGCGCGGCGAACGCCGGGGCCTCGCCCAGCGCGAAATGCATCTGCAGGTAGCTGCCGCGGTGGTCGGTGCGCGCGTAGCGGGCGCGGATGTCGGCGGGCACGGCGGCCGGGTCGATCAGCTCGTTGACCGTCACGTCGGGCGCGATGCCCGACACCACAATCGGGGCGGCGATGGTGTCGCCCCCCTCGGTGCGCACGCCGGTCACCCGGCCGCCGGAGACCAGGATCTCGGTCACTTTGGTGCGCAGCCGCACCTCGCCGCCGAGGCTCTCGAGCAGCTCGCACAGGTGCGCGGTGAGCGCGCCGATGCCGCCACGCAGCTTCTTCATCTGCATGGTGGCCCCGTCGGGAACGCCCAGGCCGAACGCCAACGCCGCCGCGCTGCCGGGCGTGGCCGGCCCGCGGTAGAGGGTGTTGACGGCCAGCACCGTCATCGAGCCGCGCAGCGCGGCGTGCTTCTCGCGGTCCGGCAGGTAACGGTCCAGCACGTCGGTCACCGATCCGAACAGCATGTCGTCGATCGCCGAGCGCTCGAATTCGTTGGTGGCGCAGGCGTACATCTCGTCGTAGGTCTTCGGCTCGGTGCCGGCCTCGAAGCGGCCCAGCGCCCGCGTCGGCGCCTGACTCCACGCCATCAGCCCCGCCATGCCGTTGACCGCGTCGGCCCCGTGCACCTCGTTGAGGTGGGTGAACAGCTTGATCGGGTCGCTGTACTGGACCAGCGGGTCGTCGCCGACGCCGCGCAGCGCGACCGACATGACGTCCAGGTCGATCGTCGGCAGCGTGTCCAGGCCGAGTTCCTCCACCACCTCCGACGAGGTCGGGAACTGCACCGACCCGGCGATCTCGAACTCGTAGCCATCGAAAAGCTCCACGGTGGAGGCCATCCCACCGGCGTAGAGCTTGGCGTCCAGGCACACGGTCCGCAGACCCGCCTTCTGCAGCAGCACCGCCGCGGTCAGCCCGTTGTGCCCGGCACCGATGACGATCGCGTCAACGTCAGTTCCAGCATCAGTCATGTCCAGCCCTCCAGGATGGGAGGCTGGCACTAACCCAAAGTTTTGTCAATTATGACGAAAGTTGCCTCAGGTGATCCCCGTGCCGGTGATGCCGGCCCGCAACGACTCCAGCGCCGCGCGGCACACCCGCGCCAGCTCGCCGAGCGAGCGATCGTCGCCGACCATCCAGACCTCCATCGCCCCGAACACCGCGGCCGCGATGCAGCGCGCGGTCACCGCGATGTGCAGCCGGGCGTCCGGCGACGGACCGCGCTCCCCCGCCGCACAGCTACGGCGCTGCAGTTGCGCCTGCACGGCGTCGGCGAAATCCGCCTGGACCTCCTGAATGTGCCGGACGATCCGGCCCGGGTCGAGCTCGCCCTCGCGCAGCGAGGCGATTTTGGTGACGGCGTCCACGTCGTAGGGGAACGAGAAGATGGCCGCCTGCACCGAGTCGATGATCGCCTCGTCGGCCGGCCGGGCGTCCAGCGCGGCGCGAAACCAGTGCAGCCCGGCGTCGTAGTCGGCGAACAGCAAATCGTGCTTGGACTTGAAATGGCGATAGAAGGTCCGCAGCGACACCCCCGCGTCGGCGGCGATCTGCTCGGCCGACGTGTCCTCGACGCCCTGGGCCAGGAATCGCACCATCGCGGCCTGGCGCAGCGCCTCCCGGGTGCGCTCGCTGCGCGCGGTCTGCGCGGTCCTGGCCATGGCGCTAACCTACCCCACCGCAGTTATGTCATTATTGACAAAAACTGACGGGCGCGGCGAAACTGCGCCCATGGTCTCGCTTCTCGTGCACGCGATTCTCGGGCTTGCCGTCATCGGCTGGATCGTCACGTCGAACTCGGCGGCCTTCGCCCGCCCCGCCGGCGGCCCGACGTTCTCCCCGCTGGAACTCGTCTATTACGCCGTCGGCATCGCCTCGGTCGTGCTGGGCTGGTGGTTCAACATCCATTTCGTGCGGCAATACGCACACGGGTCGACGAACCCGCTGTGGGGACCCGGCAGCTGGTCGGACTACATCCGGCTGATGTTCACCAACCCCGCGGCCAGCTCGGCCGGCCAGGACTACACGATCGCCAACGTGATCCTGCTGCCGCTGTTCACGATCGTCGACGGCCGCCGCCGTGGGTTGCGGCATCCGTGGCTGTACTTTGTGTCGAGCCTGTTCACCAGCTTCGCCTTCGCGTTCGCCTTCTACTTCGCCACCCTCGAGCGCCGGCACCGGCACGCGCATTCGGCCACCGCGCCGACGACCGTGGACGCCTAACACTTCAGGGCCCTTCAGGCGTCAGGGACACGTGGCGGCCGACCTGATTGCCGCCGCGCCGTTTGGCCGCGTACATCGCGGCGTCGGCCGCCGAGATCAGGTCGGCGAGCAGGACTTCGGCGGCCCGGTCCGCGAACCGCCCGTGCACGCCGGCGGTGCCGACGCTGGCGGTGACGCCGAAGGGCAGCGCGGCGATCGCGTCGCAGAGCCGCTTCGCCCGCACCGGCACCTCGTCCGGGCGCCAGGCGTCGGCCACCATGAACTCCTCGCCGCCCGCACGCCCGATGACCGCGGTGCCGCCGGCGCCGCTGCGCAACGCCTGCGCCACCGACACCAACGCTTCGTCGCCGGTGCTGTGCCCGTAGCTGTCGTTGAGCAGTTTGAAGCGGTCCAGGTCGATCACGGTGACGACGAGGTGCCCGGACCCGGCCCGCTGCTCCTCCAACCGCGCCTTGGCGCGCCGCCGGAACGCGCGCCGGTTGAGCAGGCCGGTGAGCTGGTCGCGCTCGGCGCGCACCGCGTCGGTGCGCAGCACGTGCACCACGGCCTGGACGCCGAACAGCACCGCCACGTTCAGGATCAGCACTACCGAGTAACCGCACCCCGCGGCGACCACGCCGTAGCGGGCGGCGATCCGGGCGGCCTCGACGGCGCCGACCACGGCGGCGATCGCGAAGTTGTAGGCCATCAACGGCGCCGTGTGGAACAGCGCGACGTAACAGGCGATGGTCGCGAACATCGTGCACGCGAGCAGCGCCGCGACGGGATGGCTCTGGGCCAGCGCGACCAGCGCGACGGCGGTGTTGGCCAGCACGGCCAGCCGCACCGCCAGGCCCCCCGACGGCCAGCGCAGCGCCCACACCGCCGCGACCGTCGCGGCGGCAACGCAGGCGAGCAGCGCGCAGGCGACCGGCACGGTCCCCCGCGGCCCGGTGGGGGTCCACACCGTCGCTAGCACGATGAGGGCCAGCCCGGCGGCGATCAGCGAGACGGTGGCGCGGATGAGTCCGGCCATCCCGCGGGTCCGCAGGTGGGCGGTCAGTTGTTCGTAGTGATCGGTCTGGCGCCACCACAGACCGACCCAGCCCATCGTGCTCACCCTCTCAGGCCCGCGGCTCCAGGACCTCGGCGCCGACGAACGGGACCAGCGCCTCCGGGACCCGCACGCTGCCGTCGGGCTGCTGGTGGTTCTCCAGGATCGCGACCAGCCAGCGCGTGGTGCCCAACGTGCCGTTGAGGGTGGCCGCGGTCTGCGGCTTGCCGTTCCCGTCGCGGTAGCGGGTCGACAGCCGGCGCGCCTGGAAGGTGGTGCAATTCGACGTCGACGTCAGCTCGCGGTAGGTCCCCTGGGTGGGCACCCACGCCTCGCAGTCGAATTTGCGGGCGGCCGACGAGCCGAGGTCGCCCGCGGCGACGTCGATCACCCGGTACGGCACCTCGATCTGCGCCAGCATCTGGCGCTGCCAGCCCAGCAGCCGCTGGTGCTCGGACTCGGCGTCCTCGGGCACGCAGTAGACGAACCCTTCGACCTTGTCGAACTGGTGCACCCGGATGATGCCGCGGGTGTCCTTGCCGTAGCTGCCGGCCTCCCGCCGGAAGCACGACGACCAGCCCGCGTACCGCAGCGGGCCGCCGGAGAGGTCCACGATCTCGTCGGCGTGGTAGCCGGCCAGCGGCACCTCCGAGGTGCCCACCAGGTACAGGTCGTCGGCCTCGACCCGGTACACCTCGTCGGCGTGGGCGCCGAGGAATCCGGTGCCGGCCATCACCTCGGGGCGCACCAGCACCGGCGGGATCATCGGGACGAACCCGTTCTCGACGCCCAGCCGCAGCGCCAACTGCAGCAGACCCAGCTGCAGCAGCGCCCCGCGGCCGGTCAGGAAGTAGAACCGGGAGCCCGACACCTTGGCGCCGCGCTGCATGTCGATGAGGCCGAGCGACTCCCCGAGCTCCAGGTGGTCCTTCGGGTCGTCGATCGCCGCCGGCTCGCCGACGACGTCGAGGACGGCGAAATCCGCCTCCCCGCCGGCCGGGACCCCGTCGACGATCACGTTCGGGATCGCCAGGTGCGGCGGTGAACGCCGCCTCGGCCTCGGCCTGATCGGATTCGGCGGTCTTGACCTGCTCGGCGAGTTCCTTGGCGCGCTGCAACCGGGCCGGGCGCTCCTCGGGCGAGGCGGAGCCCACACTCTTGCTGGCGGCCTTCTGCTCGGCGCGCAACGAGTCGGCCGTCGAGATCGCCGCCCGGCGCGCGGCGTCGGCGGCCAGCAGGGCGTCCACCAGCGCCGGGTCCTCCCCGCGGCTGATTTGGGAACGGCGTACGGCGTCGGGGTCCTCCCGGAGCAGCTTCAGGTCGATCACGGCCCTGAGACTACTTTCGGCGTCGCGGCCCGATGTCGGAGCGTCCCCGCCCAGTTCGATCCCACAAAACTACATCCGCCACATTGGTCACCCGGCTGTGCGGCTGCTGTCAGAATGGAGCGGATGTCGGAAGCGCCCGTGCCCGAAGCCCCGGAATCCAGCGATTCGCCTGGACCGGGCTGGCCACGCACGCTGCGCGCCGTGCGGGCGCGGGCCACGCGGCGCGGCCTGCTGCTCACCGCGCTCGGCGGCCTGATGATCGCCGGGCTGGTCACCGCCATCCCGGTGGGCGGCACCGGGCCGGGGCGGCTGGCCGGTTACATCGATGCCGACCCGGTCCCCAGCACGGGCACCAAGAGCGACGCCGCCTTCAACCGCGCCGGGGCCGGCGACTGCCTGATGTGGCCAGACCTCAGCCCGGAGTCGGCGACCATCGTCAACTGCGCCGACGACCACAAGTTCGAGGTCGCCGAGTCCGTCGACATGCGGACTTTCCCGGGCTCGGAATACGGTTCGAAGGCCGAACCGCCGTCGCCGGCCCGCATCCAGCAGATCACGCAGGAGCAATGCGAGCCCGCCGTCCGCAACTACCTCGGAACCAAGTTCGACCCCAACAGCAGGTTCACGGTGAGCCTGCTGTGGCCGGGTGACCGGGCCTGGCGGCAGTCGGGGGACCGCCGGATGCTGTGCGGGCTGCAGTTACCCGGCGCGAACAACCAGCAGCAGGTCTTCAAGGGCAAGGTCGCCGACATCGACCAGTCCAAGGTGTGGCCCGCGGGTACCTGTCTGGGCATCGACCCGGCCACCAACCAGCCGGTCGACGTCCCGGTCGACTGCGCCGCCCCGCACGCGATGGAAGTCACCGGTACGGTGAACCTGGGCGAGAAGTTCCCCGGGCCCCTGCCCGCGGAGCCCGACCAGGACGGCTTCATCAAGGACGCGTGCACCAAGATGACCGACGCCTACCTGGCGCCCATCAAGCTGCGCACCACCACGTTGACGCTGATCTATCCGACCGTCGCCCTGCCCAGCTGGTCGGCGGGCAGCCGGGAGGTCGCGTGCAGCATCGGCACGACGCTGGGCACCGGCGGCTGGGCCACGCTGGTCAACAGCGCCAAGGGCGACCTGCTCATCAACGGTCAGCCGCCGATGCCGCCGCCGGACATCCCGGAGGAGCGGCTCACGCTGCCGCCGATCCCGGTGCAGGCGCCGGCCGCCCAGCCCAGCGCACCGGCGAACCCGATCCCGCCAAACAACCAGCACCTTCCGCACCAGCAGCCGGTCGCGCCGCCACCCCAGGCCCCGCCGCCGCAGGATGCACCACCCCCGCCGGACGGCGGGGCGCCGCCTGCCGAGGCCGCGCCGGGGGGCTAGGCGCGTGCCGGTGCGGATGGATCCGCAACGCTTCGACGAACTGGTCTGCGAAGCGCTCGACCTGATCCCGCCCGAGCTGGCCGCCGCGATGGACAACGTCGTGATCCTGGTCGAAGACCGCCACCCCGACGATCCCGGACTCCTCGGCCTCTACGAGGGCGTGGCGCTGACCGAGCGGGACTCCGACTACGCCGGCACGCTGCCGGACGCCATCACGATCTACCGCGAGCCGCTGCTGGACGCGTGCGCGTGTGACGACGACGTCGCCGAGGAGGTGGCGATCACGGTCATCCACGAGATCGCCCACCACTTCGGCATCGACGACGAGCGGTTGGAGGAACTGGGCTGGGCCTGAGCGGCCCACGCCGCGCCGCCCGGGCGCGGCGCCGAGGCTTTGTCGGTGGCCAGTGCTATGAACGGCGTATGAGCCACGAATGCCGCGACTGCCGGGAGGGCTTGCACCACTGTCACGGCACGATCATTCGCCACGCGCTGCGCCGGTCGGAATGCACCGAGCCGGACTGCTTCGCCCCCGAGCTGTTGCCGCACACCTTCGTCATCGACTGCGACGCCGTCGGTTGCGGATGCACCGAGTCGGTCGCGGTGGCCGTCTGAGTCAGCCCATCGGATCGGTGCTCGAGCGCACCGCGTCGGCGACGGGGCTGGCCTCGGCTTCGGGGTAGAACGGCGGCGTCAGGCTCGCCCACCGCACGCAACTCCACCGGCCGTCGGTGATCGGGGAGAGGACCACCGACTCGGCGTTGTCCAGGTGGTTGTCCAGGGCGAAGTTCCCGTCCACGCCGGCCAGCACCGCCGAAACGAGGCGGATCGCCGCGCCGTGACTGACGACGACGATGTCGCCGCCCCACTGGTGGTCGTCGAGGTAGCGCAGACGCAACTCGGTGAGCACCGGCACGTAACGGTCCAGCACGTCGTTGGCGCTCTCGCCGCCGGGCAACGCCACGTCGAGTTCGCCGCGATGCCACCGCTCGTAGACGGCGTTGAACTCCGCCACGGCCCCGTCGTCGCTGCGGCCCTCCAGCTCGCCCACCTGCACCTCGTGGATGCCGGCGAGCTCGGTCGCGGACATGTCGAGGGTGGCACCGATCACCGCGGCGGTCTGCGACGCCCGCACCGCCACGGAATGCGCGAGCAGCGCCGGGCGCCCCGATTCCTGGGCGAACGTATGGGCCTGGTCGCGCCCCAGCGGCGTCAGCTCCGCCCCCGGCGGCCGCGTGTCGAGCCTGCGCTCGACGTTGCTGTAGGACTGGCCGTGCCGCAGCAGCACCAGGCGCCCGCTCACGACGGCCTCCCCTCCCGCAGGCCCGTCAGCCAGCGCGAGGCCTCGTCGGCGGGCGGCGGCACCACCCCGGCGGCCGCACCCGTCGGCCAAGAACCCAGATATCGCACATCGACACAACGACGGTGCAGCGCTTTGAGTGCCTCGGCGACGGCGTCGTCGTCGAGGTGGCCGGCGCAGTCGACGAAGAACAGGTAGGTGCCCAGTTCGGTTCGGGTGGGCCGGGACTCGATGCGGGTGAGGTCGATGCCGCGGATGCCGAACTCGGCCAGCGCGGCCAGCAACGCGCCGGGGGCGTTGTCGATGCGCAGCACCACCGACGTGCGGTCCGCGCCGGTTCGGGCCGGCGGGGGCCCGGGCGGACCGGTCAGCACGAAGCGGGTGCGGGCGTTGGGTTCGTCGACGACGCCGGCGGCCAGCACGCCCAGGCCCCAGCGGGCGGCGGCCAGGGGCGAGGTGACCGCGGCGTCCACCAGGCCGTCGGCCACCTGCCGCGCCGCGTCGGCGTTGGAGTAGGCCGGGCGCAGCTCGGCACCCGGCAGATGGGCGTCCAGCCAGCGCCGCACCTGGGCCGCGGCCACGGGAAAGGCCGCCAGCGTGCGCACGTCCGGGGCGCCGGGGCCGGTGTCACGGTTCGCCCCGACGACGATGCTGAACGCCACGTCCAGGGTCGTCTCCGCGAAGACCTGCAGCGGCGCACCGATCGCCAGACTGTCCAGAGTGGACATCACCGATCCGTCGATCGAGTTCTCGATCGGCACGCAGGCGAACTCGGCGGCGCCGTCGCGGACGGCGTCGAGCGCCGCGGGCGTGCTGTCCATCGGCAGCCGCCGCATCCCGTCCGGCGGCTGGGCGGGAACCAGGCCGGCCGCCGTCATCTCCAGCAGCGCGGCCTCGGTGAAGGTGCCTTCGGGGCCGAGGTATGCGATGCGGACCACACCCAAACCCTAACGGCAGCCGGCCGCTGGCCTTGCGGCCTCCCTCATCGTAATTTAACTTAGGCTTACCTAAGGAGGTTGGATGTCACCGTTGCCCGTCGCCGCGCCGACGACCGCCGAACGGATCCGCAGCGCGTGCGCCCGGGCAGATGGCGCGCTGCTCGCCCTGGAGACGGGCCGCGCGGGCGAGGCGCCGGTCGCCACGCCCGTGCATCACCTGCTGCCCGACGGGTCGTTCGCCGTCGCGGTCGCTGCCGGCCGCGGCGTCTGCGGCTCCCAGGCCGTGCTGGAGCTGACCGACTACGCGCCGCTGCCGCTGCGGGAGCCGGTCCGGTCCCTGGTCTGGGTGCGCGGCCGGATGCGGGAGGTACCGCCGTGCGCCGTCACCGGCCTGCTCGACCAGGTCGCCTCCGAGGACCCGAATCCCGCGCTGCTGGCGGTGCGCACCCCCGGGTCCCGGCGCTCCGGGGACTGCGGCCGCTACGACCTGCTGCGACTCGAGATCGCCTCGGTCGTGGTCGCCGACGCCACCGGCGCCGAGGCGGTCGACGCGGCGGACCTGCTGGCTGCCCGGCCCGACCCGTTCTGCGCGATCGAATCGACGTTGCTGTGGCACCTCGACACCGCCCACAGCGACGTCGTGGCGCGGCTGGTGTCGCGGTTGCCGGCGCCGCTGCGCCGCGGCCGCGTCCGTCCCCTGGGGCTCGACCGCTACGGCGTGCGGTTCCGCGTCGAAGCCGACGACGGCGACCGCGACGTCCGGCTGCCCTTCCACCAGCCCGCGCGCGACATGCCCGGCCTTAGCCGGGCGATCCGCGTGCTGATGGGTTGCCCGTTCGTCAACGGGTTGCGCGCCCGCCGCTAAAGCTAAATTGTCGGGGGTGCACGGCGAGAGACCACCGGAGCGTCCGGGAGCACGCCCGGAACCGTCCCAGGTCATCCGACGTCAACCGGCCCCGCCGCCCGTCGCGCCGGCGAAACCGCCGCCGCGGCCGCCCCGCGCCGATTCGCGCGCCCGCGCCGCGCCGCGGCCGGGTGCCCCGCCACCGCCCGCGGCGCCCCGAAGCCGTCGCAAGCGCAGCCTGCGCCGCTGGGTCCGGACCGTGTCGACGAGCCTGCTGGCGGTCTTCCTGATGGCCGGTGCCGGCATGATCGGCGCAGCCGTGTGGTTGGACACCGCGCTGCACCGCGCGCCGGCGCTGGCCGACTACCCCGATCGGCCCGGCCCGGGCCGCGGCACCAACTGGCTGCTCGTCGGCTCGGACAGCCGCCAAGGGCTCACCGCGGCGCAACAGCGGGAGCTGAGCACCGGCGGCGACATGGGCGGCGCCCGCACCGACACCATCCTGCTGGTCCACCTACCGCGGTTGTGGCACCGGGTGGCCGCCACGGTGATCTCGCTGCCCCGCGACTCCTATGTTCCGATCCCGGGCCACGGCAGGGACAAACTCAACGCCGCGTTCACGATCGGCGGAGCGGCCCTGTTGACCCGGACAGTGGAACAGGCCACCGGGCTGCGCCTGGACCATTACGCCGAGATCGGCTTCGGGGGTTTCGCCGCCCTGGTCGACGCGCTCGGCGGGGTGCGGGTGTGCCCGGACGCCCCGATGGACGACCCGCTGGCGGGCATCGACCTGCCGGCCGGCTGCCAGACCCTCGGCGGGCGCGACGCGCTCGGCTACGTCCGGTCCCGCGACACACCGCGGGCCGACCTGGACCGGATGACCAACCAACGTCAGTTCGTATCGGCGCTGGTGCACCGCGCCGCCGATCCCGGCGTGTGGCTGAACCCGTGGCGCTGGTACGCGGTGCCACGCGCGGTCGTCGGCGCCCTGACCGTCGGGCGCGACGACCACGTGTGGGATCTGGCGCGGCTCGGCTGGGCACTGCACGGACCGACCACCACCTTGACCGTCCCGATCGGCGAGTTCACCAGCACCGACGCGGGCTCGGTGGTGATCTGGAACCACGATGCGGCCGCCGAGCTGTTCGACGCGCTCGCCTCCGACGGTCAGCCGGGCACGCCGCCCTCCGCCGGGGGGCCGCCTTCGTCCAGCCCGCCGGCCCGCGCGTTCTGCAGCCAGGCCTTGGTGCGGCCCGGGTGGTGCGTCGCGAGCCAGGCCACCCCGATGTCCCGGCAGAAGTCGATGTCCTCGTACTCGTCGACGTTCCAGCAGTACACCGCCCTGCCCTGCGCGACGGCGCGGTCCACGAGTTTCGGATACTCCTTCAGGGTCGACAGTGCGGGCCCGACGGCGGTGGCCCCGACGGCGGTGACCGCGCCGCTGGTCAAGTAGCGGGCGGTCTTACCGAGCAGCACAGTCGGCAGCAACGGCGCCGCGCGCCGTATCCGCCACACCGCCGCCGCGGAAAACGACATCACCACGGCGCGGGACCGGTCGGCGGACGCCGGCGCGGCGATACCGAACCGGTGCAGCAGCGCCAGCAGCTTGCTCTCCACCAACGAGCCGTAGCGGACCGGGTGCTTGGTCTCGATGAAAAGCTTCACCGGGCGGTGCCAGTCGAGGACGAGCGAGACGAGCGAATCCAGCGTCAGCAGGCTGGTGTCGCCGTGCGTGCCGTCCGCACGCCAGCTGTCGTGCCACGCGCCGTACTCGTGCTCGCGCAACTCGGCCAGCGTCATCGTGCTCACCAGGCCGGCCCCCGTGGAGGTGCGCTCCAGCCGGCGGTCGTGCACGCACACCAGGTGCCCGTCGCGGGTGAGCCGCACGTCGCATTCCACGCCGTCGGCGCCCTCCTTGAGCGCGAGGTCGTAGGCGGCCAGCGTGTGTTCGGGCCGACCGGCCGACGCGCCGCGGTGGGCCACCACAAAGGGATGCCCGGCGAGCACCTCGTCGGCCCACGTCATAGCACTATGCTGCCGGTTCCCGCCCCGGCAACTCAACAGGGCCGGCGGGCGCGGGCGCCTCGGGCCGGTCCGGCTGGTCCGGGGTGACCACCACCCAGCGATGCGCGGGGCGTTGCACCGGTTTGCGCTCGAAGCCCTCGAAGACGCGGCCGAGCGCGGCCACCGTGACGGCCGCGAGCAGGTACGTCAGCACCATCATGACGGTGTTGTTGGCGATGCCCTGGGCGTCGGTGGCGAAGCTGGTGACGATCGCGAAGATCCACGCCACGTAGCCGACCACCCAGGCGATCCACCACTGCACGATCGGCCGGCGCAGCCGGGCGTAGTGCTCTTCGAGGACGGCCAGTTCGATGACGTACACGGGCGCCCACACCACGTTGGCCAGCGGCACCAGGCACCCGGCCCACAAACCCCGGGCGGAGCGCGGTTCCGGCAGTCCGTGGTGCGACAACACGGCGGCACGCCGCGCGATCAGCCACCGGGTCGCCGTCACCGCGCACACGCTCACCGCCGCGATCGCCGCCACGCTGGCCAGCACCCCCAGCCACTGCGCGGCGAGGGCCACCACCGAGTTGAGCAGCGTGTTCCTGTTGATCACCAGCAGCACATAACGCACGACATAGACCAGGGCCGTAAGGCTGAGCACCAGCACGCTGACGAACAACGCGGTGCGCACCACGGCGGCCGGCGGTCCCGCCTTCGCCGGCGGCGGGATCGTCGCGGTGGCCTGGTCGACCCGGTCCGCCAGACCCCAGCGCGGCATGACGGCGTAGCGCGGAGTGGGCCCCCGGGAGCGCCGTCCGCGCCGCGGGGGCGGGGCGGCGCCGGGACGCACCGCGATCCACCGGAAGCCCGGCGGCAATTGCGGCCGGGTGCGCTGCCAGCCGGCGGCACCGGACGCCGTGCGCGGCGGGGGGCCGGCGCCCGGGCCCCAGCGCGGGTCGGGCGGCGGCGGTTGCGGCGAAACCGGCCCGGGTCCCGAGTGCGGCGCCAGCAGCGGGCCGCGGCAGCGGGGGCACCATTCGCGCCGTCGCTCGCGCACATTCCACCGAGTGCCGCACTGGGAGCACACCTGGATCACCGGACCAGCCTAAGACGTCTCGGGAAAGGCCGGCCGAACGCCGCCGGAACGGCCTCACCCGGACGCTCGCGGCGGCCGCTGGCTATCCACAGTTTCCACAGGTTTATCCCCAGGAGGCGACGGGGTATAGAACCCATCAATACTGGTATCTGTGCCTGAGATGGGCCGTGGCTGTGGATAATCGCCGGCCCCTTGCCTCATGTCATCCTCATGTCACGGACAAGCCGGATCCGCCGCCTAGCGACGCCGTTCGCCCTACCGCCGCCGCCGCGAGTTGCCGGCGCCCCTCCCGCCCGCATTTTTCAGGACGGTTGCAAAGGGTTATGATCGCGGTCACGAAAAGTTCCGTGTGACTCATCTCACTTCGGCGAGGTGTCGTGCAGGTGGAGGGCGACTGATGGCCACGCATTCGTTCGGTCCTGGTTCGCAGGGCCCCTCGAGCTCGTATTCCGGCTCACCCGCGTGGAACCACAGCCACAGCGTCGCCGCGTTGCGTGCGGGCCTGATCGCGCTGCTCTTGCTGGCCGTTCTGGCCGTCATCGTCTTGTCCTGACTTTTCGTCTTGAAACGCCTACGAACGGGTATGTCCGTCAATTGCCCATAGCGGTGATTCTTGCGGCGCGCGCGGTCATGGAGCAGGGTTGACCATGCCAGGCCGGCGCGTGGCGGACACGTGCGAATGAGCGTCAAGGCGTTAACTAACGATCACTAAGAAAGGAATGCTGTGGCCGAATACACCTTGCCCGATCTGGACTGGGACTACGCAGCGCTGGAACCACACATCTCGGGCCAGATCAACGAGCTGCACCACACCAAGCACCACGCCACGTACGTCAAGGGCGCCAACGCCGCTGTGGAAAAGCTCGAGGAAGCACGCGCCAAGGAAGATTTCGCCGCGATCTTGCTGTACGAGAAGAACCTGGCGTTCAACCTGGGCGGTCACGTCAACCACACGCTGTGGTGGAAGAACCTGTCCCCGAATGGCGGCGACAAGCCAACCGGCGAACTGGCCGCCGCCATCGACGAGGCGTTTGGGTCGTTCGACACGTTCCGCGCTCAGTTCAACGCCGCTGCGACCACGGTGCAGGGCTCGGGTTGGGCGGCCCTGGGCTGGGACACCCTGGGCAACAGGTTGCTGATCTTCCAGGTCTACGACCACCAGTCCAACTTCCCGTTGGGCATCGTTCCGCTGCTGCTGCTCGACATGTGGGAGCACGCTTTCTACCTGCAGTACAAGAACGTTAAGGGCGACTTCGCCAAGGCGTTCTGGAACATCGTCAACTGGGAGGACGTCCAGTCGCGCTACGCCGCCGCGACGTCGAAGACCAAGGGCCTGATTTCGGGCTGACTCGCCTTCCCGGGCTGGGGCGCCGCGCGATCGCGCGGCGCCCCGTGCTTTTTCGGGAATGACGAGATCGCGGGCGGTGGTTGCCGTGTCGAGTTGCAACGCGCCGAAACCGCAGGCATGCTGAAGTATTCGAGCTACCAGCGTGGTTATTTCGAAACGGACGCGCACGGAGGTCGAGATGGAAGCCGGATCGGGTGGACCCATAGGGATTTCTCCCTTCCATGCTCGCGGTGCCCTGAAAGGGTTTGTGATCTCCGGGCGTTGGCCCGATTCGACAAAGGAATGGGCCCAGCTCCTGATGGTCGCGGTGCGCGTCGCGTCGCTACCCGGATTGCTTTCCACCACAACGGTGTTCGGTGCCCGCGAGGAGTTGCCCGACGAACCCGAGCCGGGCACGGTCGGTCTGGTCCTGGCCGAGGGCACCGTCTTCGGTGAATCGGCCATCCAGCCAGGCTATTTCGCCGACCATCAGCCCCCCGCACTGCTGATGCTGCATCCCCCTTCCGAAACCACCCCATCGCTGCCGGAATGCACCGGCGCGGCGTCGGGATGCGTCCTGTTGCCGGGCCTGCCGTACCTAGGGCTCGAGCACCGGGCGGCGTGGGTGGAAGCCGAGGCCGACGGGACGATCACGTCGATGGTCAGCCGCGTCGGCGTCGACCCCATCAGCCATCCCGACACCGCGATCCTCGCGATGCTGCTCGCGGCGTAGGGACGGTCGCACCTTTCGGCAACCGCTGTTGCGGGGCCGCCGGTTCGTTCGGATGGTGGACCGCGGCGCCCGAGCCGCCAGGCCCGAAGCCCGGCGAGCGCCACCGCGTCCGCGCCGCGGGTATGGCTACCGGCAAATACCCAGGATCAGGCGCTCGGCATGGCGGCGCCCGACGGACGTTTCGTCCCCGAACCCGCCACCCGCTCCGGAGACGGCCACGGGCGGTACTCGCCGGTGGGGCCGTCCTGCTCGGTAGCCGTAACCACAGTGACACCAGAGGCTTTGTGCGTCTTCGCGCACCGTCCCACGGGCGGGCTGGTCCGATCCCGCAGCAAAGCCTTGCCTTCATGGCTCACCGGGCGCGGCCGGTTGCGGTGATTTCGTCCGTCACCATCGTTCAGGCCAATTTGCGAAACACTCCGGCGGTCCCGGACCACGCCGGTCCGCGGCCCCGATCCTGCGGATAACCTGTGAACTTAGTGGAATTGGTGGACAGGCGCGAGGAGAGATTGGAGGCTCGAAGGGTGCAGGGCGAGTGGTCGCCGAGGCAGGCATCAGCGAATCGCCGCACGTTTGCCAACTGAATGCGTATGTCGACCCCGGCTACCATGATCAGCAAATACACCTAGGAAACAGTCACTTCTACAACCCCGTGGAGGTCATATCGATGAGCACGACGTTTGCTGCCCGGCTGAACCGCCTGTTCGACACGGTCTATCCGCCCGGCCGCGGACCCCACACCTCGGCGGAGGTGATCGCCGCCTTGAAGTCCGAGGGCATCACGATGTCGGCTCCCTACCTGTCCCAGCTACGTTCGGGAAATCGCACCAACCCCTCGGCGGCGACGATGGCCGCGCTGGCCAACTTCTTCCGCATCAAGCCGGCCTACTTCACCGACGATGAGTACTACGAGAAACTCGACAGAGAACTGGCGTGGATGGCCGCGGTGCGCCACGACGGGGTGCGCAACATCGCGCTGGCCGCCGTCGAGCTCTCCCCGGAGTCCAAGCAGGAACTCTTGGCGCGGGCGCACGAGCTGCGCAACGCGGACCGGATGGCCACCGCGGAACGCCTGGGCGCCTAGCCACCAACACCTGCGCAGCCTGACCTGGCGGACTGCCGCAGGTCCATCCCCATTAGTGTTGGCTCATGGGCCTGTTCCGCAAACGAAAGAGTCGCGCGACGCGTCGCGCCGAAGCCCGGGCGATCACGGCCCGCGCCAAGATGGAGGCCAGGCTCGCCGCCAAGAACGAGGCCCGCCGCATGAAGGACGATCGGAAGTCCTCCGAGAAGGCCGCGGCCAAGGCGCTCAGGGCACAGATCAAGGCTCAGCGCGACAGCGACCGGACGGCGTTGAAGGTCGCCGAGACGGAGCTCAAGGCGGCACGCGAGGGCAAGCTGCTCTCGCCGACGCGGATTCGGCGCGCGCTGACGGTGTCCCGGCTGCTCGCACCGGTCCTCACGCCCGTGCTCTACCGGGCTGCCGTGGCCGCGCGGGCGGTGATCGACCAGCGTCGCGCGGACCAACTCGGCATCCCGCTGGCGCAGATCGGCCAGTTCTCCGGGCGCGGAGCCCAGCTGTCGGCCCGCGTTGCCGGATCCGAGAAGTCCCTGCGCCTGTTGCAGGAGAAGAAGCCGAAGGACGCCGAGACGAAGCAGTTCGTCGCCGCGATGACCGAGCGGCTCACCGATCTGTCGGCGGCCGTCCTCGCCGCCGAGAACATGCCCGCCGCGCGGCGCCGGGCGGCCCACGCCGCGATCTCCTCGCAGCTGGACGGTATCGAGGCCGACGTGATGGCCCGCCTCGGACTGGCCTCGGTCTGAGATGTCCCTGCCCCACGGGCGTGCGGCCCACGCCGCCGGCGCCGCCGCCTGGTTGAGCCTGTTGCTGGCCACGATGGCCGCGTTGGTCACGACGGCAACGCTGCAGGCCCCGGTCGCGCTGGCGCACGCGACCCGGATCTCCGCGGATCCCGCGGACGGCGCCGACCTCACGGCGGGGCCCGACCGGGTGAGCGCCACTTTCGACGAACGGCTGCAGCCCGCGTTCGCGGCAATGACGGTGGTCGGTCCCGACGGCAACGTGTGGTCCACCGGAGACCCGGAGGTGCAGGGTGCGGTCGTCGGCATCGCGCTGCGCCCGCTCGGGCCGGCCGGGACGTACACGGTCAACTACCGGGTGACCTCGGCGGACGGCCACGTGGTGTCGGGATCCTGGTCGTTTCGGCTGACGGTGCCGGGCACCGGTACACCGGAGCCGGCCGCGGTCCCCCACCGGGGCGGCGGCAGCCCGCCGTTGTGGCCGTTCGTGGTGGTGACGGTGGCCCTCGTGGCCGCGGGCGGCATCTGGGCGGTCCGCCGCAGGCCGTGAGCGGCGCCGGTGTGGCCCAGACGCCACCGGACCTCCTGGCATGATGGGACGAGAGTAATTTTCATGCGCGACGAGCATGGCGCAAAGGAGCGGCCGCATGGCAGACCCGCAAGAGCAACCCGATCACCAATCCGACGGCGCGCCGACGCCGCCGGAGAAGGCACCTCCTGCCAAGGCGGCCAAGAAGACCGCGAAAGCTCCGGCTAAGAAGACCCCCGCCAAGAAGGCGCCCGCCGCGAACGCAGCGGCCAAGAAGGCCCCCGCCAAGAAGGCTCCCGCCAAGAGCCCGCCGCCCCCGGAACGGCTGCAGGAGCCGGCCGGGCAACCCGTCGCGGCGGCGCAGCGGGCCGAAACCAACGGTGACCTCGCCGCAGCCGCCAAAGCTGTCGCCGCACAAGCGAAGTCCGCGGTGGAATCCGCACCCAACCCGGTGTCGCGCGACATTCCGGCGCCGGCCCCGGGACAGTCCCCGGTCCCCCTGATCGTCGCGGTCGCCCTCGGCCTGCTGGCCATCCTGTTGATCCGCCAGCTACGCCGCCGCTGAGGTGACCGTGGAATTCCGGCCCACCGCCGACCTCGTCGATGAAATCGGGCCCGACGTGCGCAGCTGCGATCTTCAGTTCCGCCAGTTCGGCGGGCGCCCGCACTTCGCCGGAACGATCAGCACCGTGCGGTGCTTCCAGGACAACGCGCTGCTCAAATCCGTGCTTTCCGAACCGGGCGCGGGCGGTGTGCTGGTCGTCGACGGCGCCGGTTCGCTGCACACCGCGCTGGTCGGAGACGTCATCGCCGAACTGGCCCGCTCCAACGGCTGGGCCGGGCTGGTGATCAACGGCGCCGTCCGCGACGCCGCCGCCCTGCGTGGGATCGACATCGGCATCAAGGCGCTGGGGACCAACCCCCGCAAGAGCACCAAGACCGGGGCGGGCGAGCGCGACGTCGAGATCAGCCTCGGCGGGGTGACGTTCGCGCCCGGGCAGATCGCCTACAGCGACGACGACGGCATCGTCGTCGTCGCTGTAGGCGATTCCTAAACCGCTACGGGCGCGGGCTTTTTGGTGAACCGCAAGCCCTCGTCATCGATTTTGCCGTGCCGGATCAGCAAGATGTCGCGCAGGTAGTTCTGGTTGAGCCGCCACGGCTTGCGCGAGCCCTGCTTGGGCAGCTCGTCGAGCGAGCGCAGCACATACCCGGGAGTGAACTCCATGAACGGGCGCTCCTCGACATCGGACCCCGGGTGCTCGACCACCACGGTGTCAAACCCGTTGTCGTCCATGTAGTTCAGCACCCGGCAGGCGAACTCGGACACCAGGTCGGCCTTCAGCGTCCACGACGCGTTGGTGTAGCCGACGGTGTAGACCATGTTCGGCAGTCCGGACAGCATCATGCCCTTGTAGGCCATCGTCGTGGTCAGGTCCACCGGCTCCCCGTCGACGGTGACAGTCGCGCCGCCGAACAGCTGCAGGTTCAAACCGGTTGCGGTGATGATGATGTCGGCGGGCAGCTCCTGGCCGGAGTTGAGCCGGATGCCGGTCGGGGTGAACCGGTCGATGGTGTCGGTGACCACCTCGGCCCGGCCCTTCCGGATGGCGCGGAACAGGTCGCCGCTGGGCACCAGGCACAACCGCTGGTCCCACGGGTTGTACTGCGGGCCGAAGTGCTTCGCCACGTCATAGCCCTCGGGCAGCTGGCGTTCGACAAAGCCGAGCAGGATCTTGCGCATGCGCCGCGGCCACTTCCGGCAGGCGCCGTAGAGCGCCGCCTGGCGCAGCACGTTCTTCCAGCGGATGGCGGTGTAGGCCAGGGTGTCCGGCAGCAGGCGGTTGAGCCGCTCGGCCATCTTGTCGCGCTTGGGTTGGGAGACGATGTAGGTCGGTGAGCGCTGCAGCATCGTGACGTGTCCGGCGCCTGACTCCGCCAGCGCGGGAATCAGGGTCACCGCCGTGGCGCCGCTGCCGATCACGACGACGTTCTTGCCGGCGTAGTCGAGGTCCTCGGGCCAGTGCTGCGGGTGGATGATCGGGCCGGTGAAGTCTTGCGCGCCCCGGAACTCCGGGGCGTAGCCCTGCTCGTAGTTGTAGTAGCCGCTGCACAGGAACAGAAAGGTGCAGGTGATCGTGCCCGGCGTGCCGTTGTCGTCGATCTGCAGCGTCCAGCGGTTCTCCGCGTGGGACCAGTCGGCACCGAGCACCTTGTGGTTGAGCCGGATGTGCTTGTCGATGCCGTACATGGCCGCGGTGCCCTTGACGTAGTCGAGGATCGGCTTGCCGTCGGCGATGGCCTGTCGTTCGGTCCACGGGCGGAATCGGAAGCCCAGCGTGTGCATGTCGGAGTCTGAACGAATTCCCGGGTAGCGGAACAGGTCCCAGGTGCCGCCCATTGCTTCCCGCTTCTCCAGGATGGCGTAGCTCTTGGTAGGGCAGCGGTCCTGCAGGTGCCAGGCCGCGCTCACGCCGGAGATGCCGGCGCCGACGATGACGACGTCAAGGTGCTCAGTCATGCCGCTACGTTATCAACACGGTGTCGATTGCGTCAACGACATGTCGAAACTATCGACACCGTGTAAAGTCGCTGCCGTGACCACCACACGCCAGACGCGCGCCCTGCGCGGCCGCCGCGCAGCGCGCCCCTCCGGCGACGACCGGGAGCAGGCGATCCTGGCGACCGCCGAGCGACTCCTCGAGGAGCGTCCGTTCGCCGACATCTCGGTCGACGACCTGGCCAGGGGGGCGGGCCTGTCGCGGCCCACGTTCTACTTCTATTTCAAGTCCAAGGAAGCGGTGGTGCTCTCGCTGCTCGAGCCGGTGATCGCGCGTGCCGACGCCGAATTCGACGGCGCGGTGCAGCGGCTGCCCAAGGACCCGAAGCGGGTGTGGCGCAACGGCATCGACGCGTTCTTCACCGCGTTCAGCTCGCACCGTGCGCTGGCCCGGGCCGCCACCGAGGCGCTGGCGACCAGCTCGGAGCTGCGGGCGGTGTGGTTGGGCTTCATGCAGAAGTGGATCGACCAGACGGCGGCCATGATCACCGCCGAGCGGACCCGCGGCGCCGCGCCGGAGACCATCCCGGCCGCAGACCTGGCCACGTCGCTGAACCAGATGAACGAGCGCACCATGATGGCCGCGCTGTCGGCCGAGGTGCCGGCCGTCGACGAGGCCCGGGTCGTCGACACCCTGACCCACATCTGGGTAAGCAGCATCTACGGCGAACCGGAATAGTTGTCGCCGCCGCGTGCGAACACATGTTCGTGCGGTGTGAGGCATCCGTCCTGCACGCGGAATTGGATTCGTTCTACGCGTCGGTCGAACAACGCGACGACCCGGGGCTGCGCGGGCGCCCGGTGAGCATCGGGGGCCGCCGCACACGAGCGCCTACGCCCGCGCCAGCGAGCCCGTGTTCGAGATGTTCCGGGACTGCACCCCGCTCGTCGAGCCGGTCTAGGGCGTGTCTCCCAATTTTTCGACTGTTGACCAGCCAGGATTGGCTGGTGACGCGGATTGGTGTGATTTCTGACGAGTTCTGGGCGGTGGTTGAGCCGTTGATGCCTTCGCATGAGGGCAAGCGGGGCCGGAGGTTTGGTGATCACCGGTTGATTTTGGAGGGGATTGCCTGGCGGTTTCGCACGGGATGCCCGTGGCGGGACCTGCCCGCTGATTTCGGGCCATGGAAAACGGTGTGGAAGCGTCATCACCGATGGTCGCTGGATGGCACCTATGACGTGATGTTTGCTCAGGTGGCGCACGCCTTCGGGTTCGACGCCGAGATGGCCGGCGATATCGAGAAGCTGTTGTCGGTGGATTCGACGAACGTACGGGCGCATCAACATTCGGCGGGTGCCCGGTCGGACACGCTGGCAAAAGGGGGCCCTGTCGAATTACAAGAAATCCGCCGATGAACCCGACGACCATGCAATTGGGCGTTCGCGAGGCGGGCTGACCACCAAGATCCACACCCTGACCGATCAGCGCGAAGCTGTTGTCGCGGTCCGGTTGACCGCTGGCCAGGCCGGCGACAATCCGCAGTTGCTGCCTTTGCTCGACGACTACGACCACGCCTGCGCTGAGCACGGTGTGACCGGTGGCGACTTCCGATTGCTCGCCGACAAGGCGTATTCACACCCGAGCACGCGCACCGAATTACGTTCCCGAAGAATCAAGCACACGATTCCCGAACGCAAAGACCAGATCGCCCGGCGCAAGGCCAAGGGATCGGCCGGGGGTCGCCCACCGGCGTTCGACGCCGAGCTCTACGGTCTGCGCAACACCGTCGAACGAGGCTACAACCGGCTCAAGCAATGGCGCGGTATCGCGACCCGCTACGACAAATACGCCCTGACCTACCTCGGCGGTGTCCTATTGGCCTGCGCCGTAATCCATTCCCGCGTCGGAAACAACCAATTGGGAGACACGCCCTAGGTGGACGAGGCGTTTCTCGACGACGCCGGGTTGCGCCGGGTTTCGGGGACGCCGGTCGACATCGCCGAGCTCGGCGAGTCCGCGCTGGCCTCGCTGGTGGGTGCCGCAATGGGCCGCCGGCTGTATGCCCTGTCGCGCAACGTCGACGAACGTGAGGTGGCCCCCGGTTTGCGCCGCCAGTCCGCGGGTGCGCAGCGGGCGTTGGGCCGGGCCGACTCCGCGATGTCGCCTGTCCGCCTCGACGCGGTGGTGGTCAACCTGGTCGACCGGATCACCGCCCGGCTGCGCGCAGCTGGCCGCACCGTGGTGCTGCGGCTGCGGTTCGACGGCATCGGGCGGGCCACCCGCTCGCGAACGTTGGCATCGCCCACGTCGGCGACGCAACCCGTCCTGGCCGCCGAGCGCGGATTGACCCCGATCGGCTTCGCGGTGTCGGGCATCGACGGCGGCGGCGCCCAGCAGCTGATGCTGCCGTTCACCGGGACCGGCTCACCGTCGACGAGGCGATCGACACGGTGCGCCGCCGCTACGGCAGATCCGCACTCACCCCGTCGGTGTTGCTCGGCCGCGAGACCGGCGTGGAGACGCCGCACCTACCCGACTGAGCCCGCCCACTCCAGCAGCTCGTTCGCGGACCAGGTGTTGACGATCCGGTCGACGGGCACGCCGGCGTCCAGCGCGCGCTGGGCGCCGTAGCCGAGGAAGTCCAGCTGACCGGGCGCGTGCGCGTCGGTGTCGATGCTGAAGATGCAGCCGATCTCGAGCGCCAGGTTCAGCAACCGGGTCGGCGGGTCGCGCCGCTCGGGCCGGGAGTTGATCTCCACCGCGGTGCCGTGCTCGCGGCAGGCGCTGAACACCGCCTCGGCGTCGAACTTCGACTCGGGTCGGATGCCGCGGTTGCCGGAGACCAGTCGGCCGGTGCAGTGGCCCAGCACGTCGGCGTGGGGATTGGAGACGGCTCGGATCATGCGGCGGGTCATGGCCGCCGCATCCATCGACAGCTTGGAGTGCACGCTGGCCACGACCACGTCGAGGCGCTCCAGCAGCTCGGGTTCCTGGTCCAGGCCACCGTCCTCGAGGATGTCCACCTCGATCCCGGTGAGGATGCGCATCGGCGCGAACTTCTCGCGCAGCCCGTCGATCGCGTCGAGCTGCTCGCGCAACCGGTCCGGGGACAGGCCGTTGGCGATCTTCAGCCGCGGCGAATGATCGGTCAGCGCGCAGTATTCGTGGCCCAGCGCCGCCGCGGTGGCCATCATCTCGTCGATCGACGCCGACCCGTCCGACCAGTTCGAATGCAGGTGCAGATCACCGCGCAGGGCCGTCCTGATCTTTCCGCCCCCGAGATCGTTTGCCGTGGAACGCAGTTCGACCAGGGCGTCGGGCTCGCGACCCGACCACGCCTGCGCGATGACCTTGGCGGTCTTGGGCCCGATGCCCGGCAGCGACTGCCAGCTGTCGGCCCGGCCGTGCCGCTCGCGGGCCGCGCCGTCCAGGCCCTCGACGACGTCGGCCGCGTTGCGGTACGCCATGACACGCCGGGAGTCTTCCCGCGCCCGGTCCTTGTAGTAGGCGATCTGTCGCAGCGCGACTACCGGATCCATTCCTCCAGTGTGCCCGCGCCCGCGGGGCGAAGCCACGCGAAGCAGCTCACCACAGCTGCCCGGCGACGAACCCGGCGAGAAGAACCGCGAACCCGCCGATCTCGCCGGCGATCAGCAGGGCCATCCCCAGCGCCAGTGCCCGGCCGGATTTCTCGAACTGATTCACGGTGTCACGCCGCGCGCCGTGGCCGACGTAGCTGAGAATGGCCGCGACAAAGAAGAACACGACGACGCCCGCCGCGGTCAGGTTCACCCACGCCGGCCAGGCGCTGAGTTCGACGAACACCGCGACCAGCAGCGTCGCGAACGAGTAGAGCAACGCCGCCCGGTGCGCGATGTCGACGTAGGGATGTGCCCGGCCCTCGCCGGAGGCCATGATCTGCCGGTACTTCCAGACCCCGAGAACCAGGGCCAGCAGGAAGATCAGACCCGCCGCCAGCAGCATGACCCTGGTGTCGATCCCCAGCGCGTCACCCACCGCTCGAGTTTAGTTGCGCGTCATAAAGATCGGCTACCGTCGAGAGCATGCGATTCGCGTTCAAGACATCCCCCCAGAACACCACCTGGGCAGACATGCTGGCCGTCTGGCGGGCGGCCGACGACATCGAGGTCTACGAATCGGGGTGGACCTTCGACCACTTCTATCCGATCTTCTCCGACAGCACCGGTCCCTGCCTGGAGGGCTGGACGACGCTGACGGCGCTGGCCCAGGCCACCAGCCGGCTGCGGCTGGGCACCCTGGTCACCGGCGTCCACTACCGCCACCCCGCGGTGCTGGCCAACATGGCCGCCGCGCTCGACATCATCTCCGGCGGGCGGCTCGAACTGGGGATCGGCGCCGGCTGGAACGAGGAGGAGTCGGGCGCCTACGGCATCGAGTTGGGCGGCATCCGGGAACGCTTCGACCGCTTCGAGGAGGCGTGCCAGGTGCTGATCAGCCTGCTCAGCCAGGAGATCACCGACTTCGACGGCAAGTACTACCGGCTCGAGGGTGCCCGCAACGAACCCAAGGGGCCGCAGCGCCCGCACCCGCCGATCTGCATCGGCGGCAGCGGCGAGAAGCGCACCCTGCCGATCACCGCGCGCTACGCCCAGCACTGGAACTTCGCCGGTGGCTCACCGGAGGAGTTCGCCCGCAAGCGCGACGTGCTGGCCGCACGCTGCGCGGACATCGGACGCGACCCGAAGGAGATCACGCTGTCCGCGCACCTCGGGCTGGACCGGGAGCGCAACTACCGCAAGGTGCTCGAGGACGCCGCCGGGCTCGCCGCCGAGGGCCTCGATCTGGGCATCGTCTACATCGCCCCGCCGCACGACCCCGCCGTGCTCGAACCGATGGCCGAGGCCATCCGGGATTCGGGGCTGTGGGACGGGGCGAAATAGCGCTTCGGCAGCACCGAGCAAACTCGCCGCGGACCGGTGAGTGCGTGGTGAGGGGCGGTTACACGCCGAACAGCAACATCTCCTCGGCGGTCACCAGGCGTTCGTTCTTGGCGGGAAATTCGCGGCTCTTTACGGGGTGGCGAAACAATGACCTGGCGATTCGCCCCACCCGTGACCGGGGTACCGGGTTGACATTCACAGTGATCACTCCTGCGGTCGGTCCAGTCAGCGTGACTCCACCGTGGCCCGTGGTGTGATGAAGCCCACTGCGAATCATTAGACACCCGTCCTCTGGCAAACGGGGCCAGACTCGCCGATTTTGTTACGCGTGTTTCTGGCGTTACTGTTGTGATTACTGAAGCGGCACCGCGGTCGGCTTGACGGGCGCCGGCAGCGCCGTCGACCCCATCAGGTAGCGGTCCACGCCCGCGGCCGCGGCCCTGCCCTCGGCGATCGCCCAGACGATCAGCGACTGGCCCCGGCCCATGTCGCCGGCGACGAAGACGCCGGGCACCGACGTCTCGAAATCGGCACCGCGCGCGACGTTTCCGCGCTCGGTCAGCTTGACCCCGAGGTCGGTGAGCAGGCCCGGCTTCTCGGGCCCGACGAACCCCATCGCCAGCAGCACCAGGTCCGCCTCGAGCTCGAACTCCGAGCCCTCGACCTTGACGAACTTGCCGTCCTGCATGGTGACCTCGTGCGCCTTGAGCCCGGTCACGCGACCGTCCTTGCCGACGAACTCCTCGGTGTTCACCGAGAACACCCGCTCGCCGCCCTCTTCGTGCGCCGAGGACACCCGGTACATCAGCGGGTAGGTCGGCCAGGGCGTGGATTGCGCGCGGGTGTCCGGCGGCCGCGGCATGATCTCGAACTGGTGCACCGCGACCGCGCCCTGCCGGTGCACGGTCCCCAGGCAGTCCGCCCCGGTGTCACCGCCGCCGATGATGATGACCTTTTTGCCCTTGGCGGTGATCGGCGGCTGCCCGTCCGGACCGACCTCCCCGTCGCCGAGGTCGCCGAGCGCCTGCTTGTTGCCCCAGGGCAGGAACTCCATCGCCTGGTGGATACCGTCCAGCTCGCGGCCGGGCACCGGCAGGTCGCGCCAGTCGGTGGCTCCGCCGGCCAGGACCACCGCGTCGAAGTCGGCGCGCAGCGCCTCGACGGTGAGGTCGACCCCGACGTTGACGCCGGGCCGGAATTCGGTTCCCTCGGCGCGCATCTGGTCCAGCCGCCGGTCCAGGACGCGCTTTTCCATCTTGAACTCCGGAATGCCGTAGCGCAGCAGGCCGCCGATGCGGTCCGCACGCTCGAACACGGTGACGGCGTGGCCGGCGCGGGTGAGCTGCTGCGCCGCGGCCAGGCCCGCCGGGCCCGAACCCACCACCGCGACCGTCTTTCCGGACCGCGTGTGCGGGGGTAGCGGCGTCACGAAGCCTTCCTCGAAAGCCCTGTCGATGATCTCGAGCTCGATCTGCTTGATCGTCACCGGATCCTGGTTGATGCCGAGCACGCAGGCCGGCTCACACGGCGCCGGGCAGAGCCGGCCGGTGAAGTCGGGGAAGTTGTTCGTGGCGTGCAACCGCTCGATGGCGTCGCGCCACCGACCGTTGCGGACCAGGTCATTCCATTCCGGGATCAAGTTGCCCAGCGGGCAGCCGTTGTGGCAGAAGGGAATGCCGCAGTCCATGCAGCGGGTCGCCTGCTCGCGCAACGTCTCGGAGTCGAAGTCCTCGTAGACCTCGTTCCAGTCGCGCAACCGCAGCGGGACAGGACGGCGCTTCGGCAGTTCCCGGTGCGTGAACTTCAGGAAGCCGGACGGGTCAGCCATGCGCGGCCGCCATGATCGCCTTGTCGACGTCCAGGCCGTCGCGCTCGGCCTCGGCGATCGCCTGCAACACCCGCTTGTAGTCCCGCGGCATTACCTTGGCGAAATGCCGCCGCTGCCCCGGCCAGTCGGCCAGGATCCGCTGCCCGACCGCGGAATCGGTGTTGTCGACGTGCGCCTGGATCATGCCGTGCAGCCATTCCTCGTCGTCGGACTCGAGGCTCTCGAGTTCCACCATCTCGGTGTTGAGATATTGCGGCAGTTCGCCGTCCGGATCGTAGACGTAGGCCACCCCGCCGGACATGCCGGCCGCGAAGTTGCGGCCGGTACGGCCGAGGATGACGACCTTGCCCCCGGTCATGTATTCGCACCCGTGGTCGCCGACGCCCTCCACCACGGCGTGCGCCCCGGAGTTGCGCACCGCGAATCGCTCGCCGACCACGCCGCGCAAGTAAGCCTCCCCACTGGTGGCACCGAACAAGATGACGTTGCCCCCGATGATGTTGTCCTCGGCCACATAATCCTGCGGGGCATTGTCCGACGGGCGAACCACGAGCCGGCCACCCGACAGACCCTTGCCGACGTAGTCGTTGGCGTCGCCGTAGACACGCAACGTGATCCCCCGCGGCACGAATGCGCCGAAGCTGTTGCCCGCGGAGCCCTCGAAGGTGATGTCGATGGTTCCGTCCGGCAGGCCCTGCCCACCATAGGCTTTCGTCAACTCGTGGCCCAACATCGTGCCCACCGTGCGGTTCACGTTGCTGATCGTGGTGGAGAACCGCACCGGCTTACCGGAATCCAGCGCCTCGCGGCTCATCACGATCAACTGCTGATCCAGCGCCTTGTCCAGACCGTGATCCTGACTCGAGCTGCAGTACAGGTCCTGGTTCATGAAGGCCGACTCCGGCTCGTGCAGCACCGGCGCCAAATCCAGCCGGTGCGCCTTCCAGTGCGCGCGGGCCAGCGTGGTGTCCAGCGAGCCGACCTGCCCGACGACCTCGTTGAAGTTCCGGAAACCTAGCTGCGCCATGTATTCCCGGACTTCCTCGGCGAGGAACATGAAGAAGTTCTCCACGAACTCGGGCTTGCCGTTGAAACGCTCGCGCAGCAGCGGGTTCTGGGTCGCCACGCCGACCGGGCAGGTGTCCAGATGACATACCCGCATCATGATGCAGCCGGACACCACCAACGGCGCGGTGGCGAAACCGAATTCCTCGGCGCCGAGCAGCGCGGCGATCATCACGTCGCGCCCCGTCTTCAGCTGACCGTCGACCTGGACGACGATCCGGTCGCGTAACCCGTTGAGCAGCAAGGTCTGCTGCGTCTCGGCCAGGCCGAGCTCCCACGGCGCCCCGGCGTGCTTCATCGACGTCAGCGGGGTGGCCCCGGTGCCGCCGTCGTGCCCGGAGATCAGCACCACGTCGGCGTGCGCCTTGGACACGCCCGCGGCCACCGTGCCGACGCCGTTCTCGGACACCAGTTTCACGTGCACCCGCGCCGAGGGATTGGCGTTCTTCAAGTCGTGGATGAGCTGCGCCAGGTCCTCGATGGAGTAGATGTCGTGATGCGGCGGCGGCGAGATGAGCCCGACTCCGGGCGTCGAATGCCGCACCTCGGCGACCCACGGGTACACCTTGTGTCCCGGAAGTTGGCCGCCCTCACCGGGTTTGGCGCCCTGGGCCATCTTGATCTGGATGTCGGTGCAGTTCGTCAGGTAGTGCGACGTTACGCCGAACCGCCCGGAGGCGACCTGCTTGATCGCGCTGCGGCGCCAGTCGCCGTTGGGGTCGCGGTCGAACCGTGCGACGTCCTCGCCGCCCTCACCGCTGTTGGACCGCCCACCGAGCCGATTCATCGCGATGGCGAGCGTCTCGTGGGCCTCGGCGGAGATCGACCCGTAGCTCATCGCGCCCGTCGAGAAGCGCTTGACGATCTCGCTGGCCGGCTCGACCTCGTCCAGCGGCACCGGCGGGCGAACGTCGGAGCGGAACTTCAGCAGCCCGCGCAGGGAGGCCATCCGCTCGCTCTGGTCGTCGACCAGGCGGGTGTACTCCTTGAAGATCTTGTACTGGCCGGTGCGGGTCGAGTGTTGCAGCTTGAAGACCGTCTCGGGGTTGAAAAGGTGGTACTCGCCCTCGCGCCGCCACTGGTACTCCCCGCCCACCTCGAGTTCGCGGTGCGCGCGCTCCTCGGGCCGGTCCAGGTAGGCCAGGCGGTGCCGGGCGGCAACGTCGGCGGCGATGTCCTCCAGGGTGATCCCGCCGGTCGCGCAGGCCAGCCCGGTGAAGTACTCGTCGAGGACGTCCTCGGAGATCCCCACCGCTTGGAAGAGCTGCGCCCCCGTGTAGGAGGCCAGCGTCGAGATGCCCATCTTGGACATCACTTTGAGCACGCCCTTGCCGGCGGCCTTGACGTAGTTGTTGAGCGCCGTGTCGCGGTCGAAACCGTCGAAGACGCCCTCGAAAACACCCCGGTCGAGCATGTCCTCGATCGACTCGAACGCGAGGTAGGGGTTGATCGCCGCCGCGCCGCAGCCGACCAGGAGCGCCATGTGGTGCACCTCGCGGGCGTCGCCGGTCTCCACGACCAGGCCCGCCTGGGTGCGCGTCCGGTCGCGCACCAGGTGATGATGCACGCCCGCCACCGCGAGCAACGACGGGATCGGCGCCATCGTCTCGTCGGATTCGCGGTCGGACAGGATGATGACCCGCGCGCCGTCGGCGATGGCGGCCGACGCCTGCGCCCGCACCCCGTCCAGCGCGGCGGCCAGGCCAGCTCCACCCTCGGCCACCGGGTACAGACAGCGAATCACCGCCGAACGCATGCCGTGCGGATAACCGTTGACCTCGTCGTCCGGGTCGAGGTTGACCAGCTTGGCCAGCTCGTGGTTGCGCAGGATCGGCTGCGGCAGCCTGATCTGGTGACAGGATGCCGCTTCGGGCGTGAGCAGGTCGCGCTCCCCGCCGGTGGTGACCCGAAGGCTGGTCACCACCTCCTCGCGGATGGCGTCCAACGGCGGGTTGGTCACCTGGGCGAACATCTGCTGGAAGTAGTCGTACAGAATCCGCGGACGCTGCGACAGCACCGCGACCGGGGTGTCGGTGCCCATCGACCCGATCGGCTCGGCGCCGGTGCGCACCATCGGCGCCACCAGCAGGTTGAGCTCTTCGTAGGTGTAGCCGAACGCCAACTGACGCTTGACGAGTCGCTCGTGCGGCATCCGCACGTAGTCGCCCTGCGGCAGGTCCTCCAGCGGGATGAGACCCTTGTCGAGCCACTCCTGGTAGGGGTGCTCGGCGGCCAGCTCCGCCTTGATCTCCTCGTCGGCCACGATGCGGCCCTGCGCGGTGTCCACGAGGAACATCCGGCCCGGCTGCAGGCGCATCCGACGCACCACCTTGGCCGGGTCCAGGTCGAGCACGCCGGCCTCCGACGCCATGACCACCAGACCGTCCTCGGTCACCCAGATGCGCGACGGCCGCAGGCCGTTGCGGTCGAGCACCGCGCCGACGATGGTGCCGTCGGTGAACGTCATCGACGCCGGGCCGTCCCACGGCTCCATCAACGAGGCGTGGTAGGCGTAGAACGCCCGCCGCGCGGGGTCCATCGACTCGTGCCGTTCCCAGGCCTCGGGAATCATCATCAGCACCGAGTGGGCCAGGCTGCGCCCACCCAGGTGCAGCAGCTCGAGCACCTCGTCGAAGCGGGCGGTGTCGGACGCACCCGGCGTGCAGATCGGGAACAGCTTCTCGACGTCGGCTTCCGACCCGAAGATGTCGGTCTTGATCAGCGCCTCGCGGGCCCGCATCCAGTTCTCGTTGCCGGTGACGGTGTTGATCTCGCCGTTGTGGGCGATGCGCCGGAACGGGTGCGCCAGCGGCCACGACGGAAAGGTGTTGGTGGAGAACCGGGAATGCACGATGCCCAGCGCGCTGGTCAACCGGTCGTCCTGCAGGTCCAGATAGAACGCCTTGAGCTGCGGCGTGGTCAGCATGCCCTTGTAGACGAACGTCTGACCGGAAAGGCTTGGGAAGTAGACGGTTTCGCGGCCCGGGCCGTCCTGGCCCGGGCCCTTGGTGCCGAGTTCGTGCTCGGCACGCTTGCGCACCACGTAGGCGCGGCGCTCCAGCGTCATGCCGGAGGCACCCGCCATGAACACCTGGCGGAAGGTGGGCATCGCGTCGCGCGACAGCGCGCCCAGCGACGAGTCGTCGGTGGGCACGTTGCGCCAGCCCAGCACCGTCAGCCCCTCGGCCTCGGCGATCTTCTCCACCGCGGCGCATGCGGCCGCGGCGTCCTTGGAGGACTGCGGCAGGAACGCTATCCCGGTGGCATAGCTGCCCGGGGCCGGCAACTCGAAGTCCACGACCTCACGCAGGAAGGCGTCGGGAACCTGGATCAGGATGCCCGCGCCGTCACCGCTGCGCGGCTCGGCGCCCTGGGCGCCGCGGTGTTCGAGGTTGAGCAGCGCGGTGATGGCCTTGTCCACGATGTCGCGGCTACGCCGGCCGTGCATGTCGACGACCATGGCTACCCCACACGAATCGTGCTCGAACGCGGGGTTATACAACCCGACGCGCTTGGGCGTCATATGCACCTGACCCTTCACCTGAACGTTCCGCGCGGCCGCCGATCCTTCGGGCCGCTCCGCTGAGGTCGCACCCGGAGGTTGCGGGCTCACACCCCTTCGGTCTTGTCGATAGGCTGTCTCCCAGGCGGAGATGATCCTGTTAGGGATGTATCCGTGCAGCGCTGAACGGTGGCCTGGAACCGGTCTCGACAAGTCGTAAAACGATATGACAAAACCCGCCTGACATGCCAACTTCGTTCAAGTCTAACCCGGCGTCCGGCGCCAGCGTAAATTCGGCGAAGTGGCTGCTGGGAGGCGCCGCCGCGCGGTGCACGGCGGGCGCGGGCCGACCGGCGCGGCGCCGCCGTGCGCGGGCCGCGGCCGCGGCCGGTGGCCGATACTGGATCGATACTGGTCCGCATCGGCATCCGAGGAGCCCATGAACCAGCGCGACGAATTCCTCCGGGACCGTCTGCAGCCGAAGGCGCCCGGGGACCGCCCCTCGAGTCGGCAGGCGGTTCCGCCCCGTCCTGCCCCGCCCGCACAGCAACCCGCCCCCACGCCCCCCGCCGCCCGGGCGCCCGGGCCACCGAAACCTCCCCCGCCGCCTGCGCGGGACGCGGCCCCGCCGCCGGAGGCTCCGGCCCCTCCCACCGGCGCGCCCCAGCCCGCGCCGCCTGCGCTGCTCCCCGGCCGTGGTTGGCGTCGGGTGGTCCGGCTGGTCACCTTCGACCGTGTCAGGCCGGGCCCTTCGGCCGCGCAACTCCAGGAGACCCGGTTCGAGACGGCGATCCGCGCACCCCTGCGCGGCATCTACAAGGTGGGCGTCCTCGGCAAGGGCGGCGTGGGGAAGACGTCGGTTGCCGCCAGCGTCGGATCGCTGCTGGCCGAATACCGCCAGGACCACGTCGTGGCGATCGACGCCGACACCGCCTTCGGCCGGCTGAGCAGCCGGATCGATCCGCGGACGAACGGCTCGTTCTGGGAACTCGCCGCCGGCACCAACCCGCGCTCGTTCGACGACGTGGTCGCCCGCCTCGGCCGCAACCAAGTCGGGTTGCACGTCCTGCGCGGCGAACCGGCGTCCGGCCCGCGCCGGGTGCTCGACCCTGCCATCTACCGGGAGGCCGCGCTGCGGTTGGACCGCCATTTCGCGATCTCGGTCGTCGACTGCGGTTCGACGATGGACGCGCCGCTCACGCGGGAAGTGCTGCGGGATCTCGACGCGCTGATCGTGGTGTCCTCGCCGTGGGCCGACGGCGCCTCCGCCGCTGCCCGGACTATGGAGTGGCTGTCCGACCAGGGCCTGACCCGGCTGCTGCAGAACAGCGTCGTGGCGCTCAACGATTCCGACGGTCACGCCGACAAACGCACCCGGGCGGCGCTGGCCCGCGAGTTCGTCGAGCACGGCCGTCCGGTCGTGGAAGTTCCCTTCGACCCGCATCTGCGGCCCGGCGGGGTCATCGACGTGCGGCGCGAGATGGCCCCGGCTACCCGGCGAAAGTTCCTGCAGATCACCGCGGCGATCACGGGATATTTCGCGGCACGCCCCGACCGTGGGCGCAAGGTGCCCACCGACGGCGACGGCTGACCGTCAGGAGGACCGTCGAGCGTGCAGGCGACCGGGCGCGGCCAGTCCTGCGGGCCATGCCCGGCCGCTGACCCCTCAAGCAGCGGCCCGGGCGGGCGCGTCGGGCCGACCCCACCGGTTCCCGCGCGGGATACCCGTTTTGTTCGGCCAATGAACGCAATTGCCGCAACGCAAATGTCCCGGGCCGGCCGGACTCGGGGATCACAACCTCCACCCACAGCCCTTCTGCACCCGGCGACTCCACGGCGTCGCGGGGTCATGCCCACCGGCGCGGGCAGGCCCGGTACAGGGCTTGGACCTCGTCGTCGGGCGTCGTGGTCCAACGGTCGGGATCCTGCGTGCAGGCGCCGGTGCGGCGGCCGCCGCCCGCCGCCGTGAACTCGACATCAGTCAGCGCAGCCTCGCGGCCGCCGGCGTCATCAACGCCGGCGCGCTCATCGCCTTCGAGAAGGGGCGCAGCTGGCCCCGCACGCGGACCCGGGCCAAGCTCGAGGAAGTCCTGCAGTGGCCCGCCGGGACGATTGCGAGGATTCGTCGGGGCGCGCCGGCCCCCGACGCGGCGCCGACGCAGGCGCCGCCCCCCGAGGACGCGGCATCGGAGCGACCCGAGCCCGACAGCTCGGTGTCGCTGATCGCACAGGCCGTCGTGGCGGCGGTGGACGGCTGCAGCCTGGCCATCGCCGCACTGCCGCCGGCCGACGACCCCGAATTCTCGGAGCGCGCGACGCCGATCCTGGCCAATCTGCGCCAGCTGGAGACCATTGCCGTGCGGGCCACCCGCATCAGCCGGATGACCCCCGAGCTCATCAACGCGCTGAGCACGGTGCGCCGCCAGTTCGACGAATTGATGACGCGGGGGGCCGACGCACCGAATGCCCTACTGGCGCAGCGGCTTTACACGACCCGGCGGCGGGCTAAACTGTCCGCCCTGGAGACCGCGCATGCGGCCGGGGTCCCCGAGGACACCATCGCCCGGGCCGAAGCGCAGGAACCGTTGCCGGCCGAGGCCACCGAGGCGATCGAAACGCTGCTACGCCAGCTCGGTTGAGCGGGTAGGCCCGATCAGCGATCGAGCACCTGCCGTCGCAGATTCGCACCGGGCTCGTCCTCGGTGACCGCGTACGCGGTACTGCCGTCCTTCAGGCACACGGCGAGGGCCTGGGCCATGGCGTCCAAACCCGCGATCACCGCGCCGCGCAAGGCGACCACCTCGGACACGGCGATATTGCCGTCGCCGCAGGCCGGGCCGTGGGTCCACCACATGTCCCAGGTCATGTCGTTGAGCTTCTTGTTGGCCTCGGCGAGATCGGCCCTCACGTCGTCGGTTTTGCCGTTGTCGAGTTTCCTCGCCAGATCCTTCAGATAAGTCGGGTCGACGCGCAAATCGGTCATGGCTGTCCTCCGCTCCTGCTGATGCTCGATGCTGTGGGACGTGCGCCCGCACCGCCATCGCCGCGCCGGGGCATCACACGACGCGCTGCCCCGGGCCGGCCTCCGTTGCCGGCTCGCTCGTGACCACCGCACCGTCGCTGCCGAGGGGGGCGCGCTCGGCAGCCTCAACGCCCGGCGCCGCGGCGCCTTGCCCCTGCTGGGACATGGACGCGATCTGCTGGACCTGCCCCATCGCCTGGTTGACCAGGTTCATGTGCTGGGAGCCATGCGCCGACAGCTTAGCCGCCTGCCCGGACAGCTGCGCCAGCTGGGACAGCGTCGGCATCGGAATCACCGGCGCCGCCGGGGTTTGCGGCGCCTGCGGCGCTTCGACCGGCTCGGCCGCCCCGTCTTAAAGATCGTCCCCACCGTAGCGAGCGCCGGTGTCCCGGGCGCCGGCACCGACGGCCACCCGGGCGCGTTCCCCGCTCGAACCGCCGGTGCGGCCAGTCAAACCCGGAACGGCCCGCCGTGACGCCGGAGCCGACGCCGGACGCGGAGCGGGAGTGCAGGACGTCCGAGAAGCCGCGAGCGGTCGATGGCAACGCGTCCTTGACGGCCGACGGGACGTCCGCGCCCAGGCTTTCCAGCTCGGTCGCGATCTTTGTCAGCATGTCGCGATACGCGGCGATCAGCGGCTGCGCCCCCGCCGCGGTCTGATCGCGGGATTGCCACGCCATTGCGGTGAGCATGCCGTTGACCGCGAGCAGCGCGGTGGTCGAAACGATGATCTCGAACGGGATCGACGCCTTGGGCCACCAGCGATTCATCGCGATGGCGACTAAGTGGTCTTGCCCGTTAATTCGTCGGGGGTCATGCGGCAGGGGTGTGGTGGTCGAGCCGGGTGAGGTGTTGGTGAAGGTCAGCGCTGGTGTATCGCCAGCGGAATGGTTCGGCGGTGCGGTTGTAGCAATCCTGGAATGTTGCCAGGCGTTGCTCGAGCACGGTGAGGTCGGGGAAGTCGTTGGGGGTGAGTACTTTCCGCTGGACGATGGAGAAGTAGATCTCGACTTGGTTGAGCCAGGAGGCGTGCACGGGGGTGTGGATCATGGTCGCATTCGGGTAGCGGGCGCTGAGCCGGTCGATCGCGGCGATACCGCGGTGTGAGGAGCCGTTATCGACGATGAAGAACACCCGCGTGGCTGATGCGTAGGGCTGGCTGGTCATGACCTGGTCGACCAGTCGGGTGAACGCCTTGATGCCGGTGGAGGTCTCGCAACGGCCGAAGACCCGGGCCTGGTGCACGTCGTAGGCCTCAGAATTTCACGGTGGCCCGGGTTCTGCTGTGGCGGTCTGCGGGGCGGCAGCTTTGTCGAGGTTTTGAGGCTGGGGGTAGGCGGCGGCGCCGCGTGTCGTGCGGTGACGCCGGGTCCTTTATCCCGGGGGTGGTTACTCCTTTCTTGGGGTCGAGAGGGCATAGGGGCCTGTGGGTCAGGGTATGGCGCGGACCCTGTTGAGGGCGTCGGCGAATTCTTGTGCCCAGGGCCAGGTTTGGGGGATCCGCAGGATCAGGTAGCGGGATCGTTTGATCAGCCGGGCCGCGGCGTGCAGCAGCCGGTAGCGCAGGGTGGCGGGTTCGGCTTTGGCCAGTGGGCCGTCCAGGAGTAGCAGTCGCATCCAGCACAGCAGGTCGATGGCGATCGCGACGGCGGTGACCCAAGCGGTGTTGATGGCGAACGAGTGTGAGGGCCAGCGGGCCAGGCCGGTGTCTTTGCCGGTGCGGATGAAGCCCTCCACCCGGGCGTGGACGCGGTGGCGGGCTTCCAGTCGCTGGGGTTGTCCACCGGCAGTCGAGGTGGCGAGGACCTGGTAGCGGTAGCCGGCCAGCTGCTCGAACAATGACAACTGGGTGCCGTGTTCGATTTCTTCGCGCCGCACCAGGATGCGCATGCCGGCCGGCCAGCCGACCAGCCGATCCCCTCCGGTGCTGTGGCGCAGCAGCCCGGTCAACTCGGCGACCTGGGCGTCGTCACGGGCCGCTCCGGTGGCATCCAGTGCGGCTTGCCATCCCGCATCGGGCATCTGGCCGATCGCGACCCGGACCCGCTCATCGAGGTCGAATCCGACCGAGTAGCCCACTGACATCCCCGGCCGGGCATTGAGTTTCTCCAGGTGTTCGACGACGGCGTGGCTTGAACCCGCGCCGTCGATGGTGACCAGCAACTTGCGGCGCCACTTGGCCGGGATCGCCGCGATCGCGGCGTCGATGATCGCGATATGATCGGCCGCGGTGTTCGAGCCGGCGTTGCCTGCACGGGCGATCACCGCCAGCAGTTCGCCGGTGTTGTCACACCACGCCAACAGCGGGTGGAAGCCAAACCCGCCTTTGAAATTGCCTGCGGCGTGCTGCTTATCGCTGTGCGACTGAATCAGCGACGCGTCGATGCGGATCACGATCGTGTCCCCGAGGTCCCCATAGCAGGTCTGCGAAGCCGGGATCGCACCGTGGCGGGCCTCGATCGCCTCCCACACCCGAGAGCGGACCTTGTTGCGCACGGCCGTGACCTCGGTGATGCTCTGCTCGTCGATCTCGCCCAGGGACCGCCACATCGCCGGAACCGACGCCACCGCCTGAAACAACCGGTGCTGATCGCGCAGCACCGCGGTGCCGGCCAGGTTCTGCGCGCCGCCGGCGATCGATACCGCCACATCGCGCAACACCGCGCCTCGGTCGTGGGTGACTTCTGGGCGCGACAGCACCGACGACAAACCGCTGGTCAAACCCAGATTGTCGGCCAGCAACCGGGGTATCACGTTACCGGCGTGCCCGACCACGTCGTCGCCACGGACCTCAACTCGGACATTCTTCGACCAATCCGTAGTAGCCTGCATCTGACAGGTGCACTCCCATCCTGGATAACCGAGCCTCGAATACTCCGATTATCCTTGCGGCAGTGCACCTTTCACGTTAACGACACCCCTGAGCTCCACATTCGATGAAAAATCCAGGTAGGCGGCCAGATACGCCAGCGCGCCGCGGCGGTGGTAGTCGTGATTGACCCGCATCGGGCGCCCCGGCCGGGTCGCTACGGTGCGGTGGCACCGGTCGCGGGCCTGGATCGAGGGTTTCTCGTCGGCGGAGATCACGTATTCATCGGCTCCCAGTGGGGTGCCCTGATAGGTGCGGGCGTACAACTCGAGCACAACGGCGGCTTTGGCCTCGAAGTCGGGGTCGCGCACGAAGATCCACGATCGGTGCTGCCATGGTTTGAGCGCATCGTGGTCCAGCCAGCGGCGCACCGTGGACACCGATGCCGCGATGCCGTCGCGGCGCAGTTGGGCGGCTAGATCCACAGCACTCCATCGCGACAGCGGCAGGTCGTGTTCGGCGGGCAGCTCGCACGCCCAAGCGGTGACCTTGGCCCGGTCGGCCGGGGTGTAGATCGGTGGGCGCCCCGAACGCGGCGCATCGGCCAGGCCCTCGATGCCCTTGCCGGCGAACCGGGCCCGCCACTTACGCGCGGTGTCCACGCAGATGCCCAGTTCCTCGGCGATCGCCGCGTTCGGCGCGCCGTCGGCGGCCAGCAACACGATCATCGCGCGCAGCACCAGTTTTTGTGGTGTGGCCCGGCGCGCACCCACCCGTTGAGGGTGTCGCGGTCTTGGGCGCTCAGCGTGATCCGGTGCGGGCTGACCATCACCATGCCCGGGCCCCGACCCTGTCGTCACATCCATCACTCATGCCTCAACCGTCACATTTTGGCGGATCACGGGCTGGTCACGACACGCCGATGACCGGCCCGCGCCACGCTGATCGGGCACCATCGAAGCCATGCCGAAACCACCGGAATCAACCAAGAATTCACTGCGCTGGAAGCTGCGCGAACATGCCAGTAACAGGTGGCCGCAGCTGAGCGCGATCACCACCCGATTCCACGGCCAATTCGCCTACGTCGAAGCCGCCCTGCCCGACCAAGCCGTCATGCCCTTGATGCGGCTGCGCTACAACGGCTCGGCCAGCATCTGGGGATTCGCCATCTACCTGGCCAGCAGCGACAAATATGAAGACTCATTCCTGCCCAACGGAACTCCCTCGGGCAGTCCCGAAGAAGCCCTCGACTGCGCCTGTGGCCTCTACCTCGGCGACCCCACCGCATGGCAACAACCCCCGACGAATTAACGGGCAAGACCACTAAGATGGCGATGCCCAGTCCATCCTTCACTTCGGTGATATGGCGGCGATAGTCCTTGTTTATCTGGGCTTCCCGGTCGACAAGTGTTTTCATCAGCGCGTCGGCAGTCAGCAGCGAATCGGGGCCGGCGGCGGAGCCGTCGTCGATGCGCGCCACCATGGTGCGGATATGCGCGGCGTAGGCATCGGCCGCTGAGCCCTCCCATTTGGCGGGGTCCGGCAGTGCGCTCTGCGCCCGCTGACGGGCCTGGGCGTCCGGGTATTTGGCATCGTCGAATTTGTGATCGTCGATCCGGCCCGCCTGGAAACCGCCGGGTCGGCATTGCAGGCGCTGGTTTTCCCGGTTGCTCCGCCGCGACTCGTCGTAGGCGGAAGGGATGCCCTTTCGGCGGCGATCGACGAAACCCTGCCGGTCGTCGAGGCACCGGTGGTCGACGGATTGCCCGCCGTGAAAGCCGCCCTGACCAGAACCGGGTCCAGCATCACCGCCGCGGCCGGCATCTACGCCGAAACCGATCAGCGCCTGAGCGACCATGTCAGCCGGGTCGATTTCGGGGCCACCGGCCAGTCGCGGTCGACGTCCGCGCGTCGCTCGGCGGGTGCGGCGGCGGAGCATCCGGACGACGGCGAAACTCCCGGGGCACCCGAAGCGCCTGCGCTACAAGGGCTTTCGCTGCCGTCGATGCCACAGCTCGGCCCGCTGACTCAACACGGCCAGTCGGTGGGGATGGCGGGGTACACCGCACAGAGCGTCCTGCAGAGCACCCAGGGCGCCGTGTCGAGCATGCCGGGCGGCAGCGCCACCCCGGCGCAGCTCAGTGGCAGCACGACACCCGAACCGCCCGCAGACGACGACGAGGCGCACGCCGACGGAGCCGGACCGGGCGCCCGGGCATCGGAGACCGTGCCCGATCAGCCTGCCGGACAGCCGATTACGGCACCGTCGCAGCTCGAGGTCTGACACTCATCGCTACGCATTCTGCCCGGCTCCGGCCGCCGGATCCAGGGCGAGGCGCCCCATCTCGGCCCCGACCGACTGCCGCAGCGCGCCCTCCGGGTAGTCCTGCAGCCCGGTCGCCGAGCGCAGAAACGGCTCGAACAGCTGCCAGCCGAACAGCAGGGCGAGGGCGTGAGCGGCGGCCAGCCGCGCCTCCTCGTCGCTGTGGTGGCGGGCCCGGACTTCGTCGACGAGCTTGGCCGCGCCGGGGAAGCTGGTCTGCAGCCGCCCCACCGGATACCCGTCCAGGAGCGCCCGGGCGATCACTCGCAGCTGGCGGCTGCCGGCCGCCTCGATCTCGGCCGCCGGGGCGCCGGCGTCCATGAGCTTGGCCAGCTGGGCGGCCAGGTGGTCGAGCACGGCCGAGACCAGCCGCTCCTTGCTGCCGAAATGCCGGAAAACCAGGCCGTGGTTCACCCGCGCCCGCGCGGCGATATCGCGGATCGACGCCGCCGCGGGCCCGCGGTCGGCGAACATCTGCCCCGCGCTGTCCAGGATCGCCGCGATCACCTCATCACGGCCCGTCGGCACGAACTCGTCGGGACGCGCGGAACCCGCGTCGGGTGTAGTCATTCGTCTACACTACCGCCTCGGGGAGGTGGCGGCTCAGGAGGCGTCGGTCAGGGCGGCGTCGAGCACACCGGCAAGGTGCTGCCAGTACAGCCAGTCGGCGACCACCGCGCGCTGGACGGGCCAGGCTGCGGATGGATCCCGCCGCCGGTGTCTGGTTGGGGTCGTTCTGGTTGGCCTGGTTCTGGTCCTTGGGCTCGAAGGCCTCCGACGTCTGGCGCACCGAGGTCAGCCGTGCGTCGGGCGCGAGTCCGACGAAGCCGTCGGTCAGCGCGGGCCGCCCGGCGATCAGGGTGCCGTGGGCGTCGCAGTCGGTCAGCCCGTCGCCGTCGGTGACGACGAAGTCGCCGCCCGGTTCGGCCGGCACCCGCGGCGAGGCGTCCACGCCGGTGTCGATCAGCGCCACCGTGACGCCGGCCCCGGTCGCGAACTTGTGCGCCTGCCCGACGCCCATGAAGGTGTTGGCCCACGGCGGGTCGTGGAAGTTGGTGCCCGGCAACGTCAGCGGCGCCTTGCACATGCGCTTCTGCGCGACGGGCTGGTCGGGCCCCGTCTCGTCGGGTAGCATCGCGGCCGGGTCGATCGAGGGCGGGGCCACCGCCAGTGCGGGGGGCGCGGCGAGGAGCACGAGCGCGAGCGCGACCGTGATCGCCCAGATGCGGTGCACCCCGCGCCCCTCCGTTCATTTGCTATTCACTTGACCGCGAGGCGGATTGGCCGGCCAACAGGAATCTTCCCGCATCGCGGGTCCGCCGCAGCACCAATTTACGGGTAGCCCGGCTACCAGACCCCTACCAGACCATGGCGGCCATGTCGCGGTTGTCCGAGCACACGCTGCGCACCGCCGCCTCGATGTCGGGGGCGGTGATGATCTGCAGGTCCTCCACCGTCACCGGCCGGCCCGCGCGCTTCTGGGCGATGACGCGGGTGTCGCGGAAACCCTCGGCGCGTTCGATGACGTTGCGCGCGAACCGGCCATTCTGCATGGCGTCGATGCCGTGGCGCCCGCCGGGAGTGGTGTAATTGCGGATCGTGGTGGCCGCATCCAGGAACGTTTCCCGCGCGGCGTCGTCGAGCAGGCTGGCGCGCGGCTCGGCGTAGCGGCGCCCGATCTCGACGATCTCGGCCGGGGAATAGGACTCGAACCGCAGCTTGCGGTTGAACCGGCCCGCCAGGCCCGGGTTCACGGTCAGGAACGCGTCCACCTGGTCCTCATAGCCGGCCCCGATGAAACAGAAGTCGAAGCGGTGGGCTTCCAAAGCGACCAGCAGTTGGTTGACGGCCTCCATGCCGATCATGTCCGGCGTCCCGTCGTGGTGGCGTTCGACCAGTGAGTAGAACTCGTCCATGAAAATGATTCTTCCCAATGACTTTTCGATCAACGCGTTGGTCTTGGGACCGGACTCGCCGATGTAGTGCCCGCAGAAGTCGGACCGGCGGACCTCGCGGATCTCGGGGTGGCGCACGATCCCCATCCCGGCGTAGATCTTGCCCAGCGCCTCGGCGGTGGTCGTCTTGCCGGTGCCGGGCGGGCCGACCAGCAGCATGTGATTTGTCTGCCCCTCCACCGGCAGGCCGTGCTCGAGGCGCATCATGCGCACCTCGAGCTGGTCCTCCAAGGCGGCCACCGCCTCCTTGACCGCCGCCAGGCCCACCTGCCTGGCCAGTAGCGCACGGCCTTCGGCCAGCAACTCGGCCCGCCGCCCCGCCGCGTCGTCGTGGTCGAGTTGCTCGCGGCTCTTGGCGGTCGCGGCGTCCCACTTGTCGGTGCGGCTGGCGATGGTCTGCTCGTCGGTCACGACCAGCTGCAGGTTCGGGTCGGCCAACGCTTCTTTGGCCGCCTCGGTCAGCACCCCGTTGATGGTGGCCTTCGACAGCCAGATCTGGGCCATGTCCTCCTCGCGTAGCTGGCGGTGCACCATCCCCCGCACGTACGCCAGGTCTGCGACGAGCAGCGGGATGTCGGCCGGGCCGATGGACGCCGTCAGGACGTCGGCGTCGAAGCGCGACGAGGAGGAGTTGTGGCCGATGACGTCGACGCGGTCCAGCCAGTCCAGCGCCACCCGGCCCTGCCCGAGATGCGCGGCGGCGTGGGCGGCCAGCGCGCAGATCGACGCGGTCACCGCCGACATGACGATCGCCTGCGGCGGCAGCTCCTCGGCGGCCGTCGACAACACCTCGGGCCAGCGCTGCGTGGCATACATGAGAAACGCCCGGGCCAGCTGGTGCCACTGGTGGTTGGCCCATGAATCCAGCAGCTCCCGGTCGTCCAGCAGCTTGTCGGCCTCGGCGTACTCCCCCGCGATGGTCAGCGCCGACGACAGCGCCAGCCCCACCTGGGATGCATCGGCCACGGTGATCCCGATGTAGGGGCCCAGCTGGATCTCGGCGGCCAGCGTCTGTCCGATGCGCGTGGTCTCGCGGTGCAACCACTCGCTGGTGGCGTGGAGTTGTTTGAGCGAGGCCAGCGCGTGGTCGCCGCAGGCGATACGTCCCAGCCACGCATCGGCCATCGACGGGTCGGCGTCGGTGGCGGCGACGAATTCCGGCAGGGCGGCCGCCGGGCCCTGCTCTCTCCGGAGCGCCATCGCCCGATCGAAAAGCCTACGGGCGGTGTGCAAGTCGGATGCGCTCATCGAATCGTGCCTCGAACTCGTGTTGCCGACGTCTCTAGGTGGAGACCGACATGGTGACCGGTTCCAGGCTCACATAGCGGTTCTCGGCGCGGAACATGTCCATCTCGACCAGCCAATTCTGCTCTGCCGCAGTGAGTTTCACCGCCGCGGGGCCGACCTGTTCGATGATCACTTCGAAGCCATGCCTGTCGGCCTCCGGCAGCGCGGTACCCGCCGGGGCGACGGTGATCACGGTCGCCGGCCGCGGCGTCGGTGAGATCGCGGCGCCTCCGGTCTCGGAGTCGGCGCCGCCTGTCCGGCGCCGCGGGGCGTACTCGACGACGCTGACGGTGGTGCGCTGCGTGGGCCGGGGCGTGCTGACGACACTGACCCCCGGCATCTTCACGCTGGCCCAGCGGGCCGGGTCGCGGGTGTGCACGCACACCCGTTCCCCGGCGCCGGCGGTGCGGATCACGATCCGCTTGGCGATCGGGTCGTCGGCGGCCACCAGCACGCGCGACAGTTCCCCCGCGTCGGTGACCGGGATCATCAGGCGGTCGCCGTTGCCCAGTTTGCCGACCAGGACACCCGACGGGCCGATCTCGGTGACGAGCTCCGCGGGCAGCGGGCTGCGCCGCAGCCCGCGGAGGTGCGGTCGCGGCCCGCACATGTTGGCCCCCGCCGCGGCGGCCTGCTCGCCGTTGAGCCGGCGCAACGTCACGCTGGGCGGGGTGGGGGCCGCCGTCGCGGTGAGCACGGTGACCGTCGCGGTACACGTCGCGTCCGGATACACGGTGACATTCTGGATGATCTCGTCGGCGCGCAACGTCCAGGCCTGGGCGAGGTCCCGCGACGTGATCGCCGCGGCGGGATAGGCGTAGGTGGTCATCCAGCCGGCTTCGCCGCGGATGGCCTTCCAGCGTTGGGTGGGGCCGGCCACCGCGTCCGCGCCGAGGCGGCGGTCGAGCTCGAGCAGATCGGTGGCGGTGGCCACCTTTGCCCGCAGCCCCTGGCAGCGCAGCAGGCCCGCGATGCGCTGGGCAACCGAAACGGCAGCGGCGCCAACCGTTGTGCGCCAGCGCAGGGCCTCGGTGTTGTCGATGACCGGAAGTCGCATGATCAGCCAGGTTTCGCGCCGGCCCGCGTACGGCGGGGTGCCGATCTCCGAGTCGTAAACCCGCGGGAAGTCGCCCGTGCTGCCGTGCCGCGAACCGAACGTGACGACACTGATCGAGTCGAGTTGCAGGCCGAGTGGCTGCTGCAGCATCGGCACCAATTCGGCGACGTCGAGGACGTTCTCGGTTTCGACGCTCACCGAGCCGGTGACCCGCGTGGCCCGGTGTGCGCGGCCGAGCAGTTGCACGGCGACCACCGCGACTCCGTCGTGCACCCGCACGCCGCCGCCGGACCGGTTGTTGGCGACGGTGATCGGCGCCGCCCAGCTGATCGGCCGGCGGCCGCGTCGCCACAGGACCGCCCACGACCACGCCGGCTGACCCCACCAGCGCACGAACACCAGCGCGACGCCCACGGCGACGGCGATCGCCGCGCCGGGGTAACCGCCCAGCGCCCAACCCGCCAAGCACGAACACCACACCCACGCCGACGACCCGCCGATTGCTGCCCGGGTCGAACCCGGTGAGCACGGGCCTCATCGCGCCCTCCGCACCCGCGCCGCGACCGCCGCCGCCAACACACCCACCACCACCGCGCCGAGGAACCCGATCGCGATGTTGCGGGCCCGGTGATCCGGCGGCAGTGCCGGCGGCGCGGGCCTGATCACCCGGCTCTGCGCACCCGGCGGCAACCGGTCACCGGCGGGGATGTCGAAGGTCAACGCGGCAACCGGGTCCACCAGCCCATAACCGACCTTGTTGTCCACCCCGGCGGGCGGGTTGTGCGCCGACTGCACGATCCTGTTGATCACCTGATGCGCGCTCAGGTCGGGAAACTTGGCCCGCACCAGCGCCGCGGTCCCGCTGACGAAGGCCGCCGAAAAGCTGGTGCCCCAGAACGGCATGTTCTTCTCGCCCGGCCGGACGGGCGGGTAGGCGTTGACCGGTCCGCCACCCTGCGGCGAAAGACCCATGATGTGGGTGCCGGGGCCCGCCACACCGACCCAGGGACCCGACATGCTCTTGTCCAGGGCGGCACCGCCGCCGTCGACGGCACCCACCGACAGGACGTAGTCGGAGAACCATGACGGCGACGAGATGACCTTGACCTGATGCCAGTCACGTGGATCGGACGGGTCCAGCGGGTCGTACATCGGATTGTTCGCGCACCCGGCTTCGCCGACGTTGCCGGCCGCGGCCACGATCACCGCGTCCTTGACGGTCGCCGCGTACCACAGTGCCGCACCCAGTGCCCGCTGGTCGGCGGGGGCCGCCGCCGGCAGGCACGAGGTCACCGAGATGTTGATGACCTTCGCACCCATGTCCGCGGCGCGAACGACCGCCCGCGCCAACGTGTTCAGCGTGCCGGCTTTGACCCGTTCGTCGGAGTTGGGGTCGGCCGGCGCCGGGTTGACGGGCTCGAACGCCCGCGACGACTGGCGGATCGAGATGACGACGGCGTGCGGGGCCACGCCGACCACCCCGTCGGGCGCTCCCGGCGGGGGCGGCGGTACCGCAGGTTCGTCGTCGGTCTGCGGATCCGGCGGGCCGTTGGAGGGCCCCACGGCACCCGGCTCCTCCGGCGGCGGCGGTGGGGGCGGCGGCGGAACGACCTGGGTGATCGTCACGGGCGGCGGCGGTGGCGGTGGCGCCGCCGGGGGCGGGACCTCGACCGGCGGCGGCGCCGCTCCGATCGCCGGCGGCGGCCCGGCCGGCGCCGGAAACGCCGGTGCCGGCGGCATCGGCCGCGGCATTGGCAAAACCCCTTGGGGCGCAGCGCCGATGATGGAACCGACGATCGTGCCGTGCGCGTCGCAGTCCGAGAGCCCGTCCTCGCCCATGATGTAGTCGCCCCCGGGGACGACGGGCAGCCGCGGATTGGGAGTGATGCCGGTGTCGACGACCGCGACGGCGACGCCGTTGCCGGTGCTGTATTGCCACGCCTTCGCGATGTTGAGCAGGTTGAAGCCCGGCGCCATCTGCGCCACGTCGGGATTTCGCACGGTGATCGGCGACGAGCAACTGTTGGCGCGGCGCATCGGCTGGTCGGGGCGTGGCGGGCCGTCGGGGGGGACCAGTGCCGGATCGACGGCCGGAGGCGTAATCGCTTGTGCGACAGCGCAATTCGAGGAGAACGCGGCGAGCAGCACGACGCCGGTCACCGCGGCGGCCCGCCGGCAAGCCCGTCTCGGTGACCTCAGTGCCGAAGCCACGTGAACAGCCCCCCCAGGGCCGCCGCCGCCGGCAACAAGACGATGAGCGCCAGCACCTCGACCCATTCCACGGTCAGCCTGATGATCGGCCTGAACCTCATTGCCGGCACCAGAAGCGCTGCCGCCAGACCCGATGCGGCGAACACCCCCGCCGCCACCGCGGGCCACAGCAGCCCGAGCTCGACGTTCCGCGCGGCCAGCGCGTACTTGACGACGCCGGCACAGACCGCGGCACAAGCGCCGCACACCAACGCGATGGCCTGGTACTTGGCCGCGAACCCGCGGCCCTGGGTGATGAAGATCCCCGCCACCAGTCCGGCCACCAGCACCGCCAGCCACGCCCACGGGCGCCCCGGCGTCAGCACGCCCCACACCGCCGCGGGCAGCACGATCGAAACCCCCACGCACACACCGACTTGCACAGCGTTGACCAGCCGCGCCGACGCGTCGATCGCGGCACCGCGCGCGGTGATGTCGGTCAGTTCGTTGTCCTCGTCCTCGGTCTCGTCCTCGCTGACCGGGGACACGGTGTCCACGGGCATCCCCTCGCGGCGCGCGAACAAGTCCCGTCCGGTGATCGATCCGAAGTGGGGCGGTCGGACCCGCGCCACCCACAGCGCGATCAGCGGGGCCATCCTGACCAGAATGAGCAGGCCGACCAGCACGCAGATCGCGAGCACCTGAGCCGAAGCCGGCCGGAACATCCGGACGGCGGCCACGGCCGCCAGAATCCCGCAGACCGTCACCACAGCGGTGACCACGGCGGTCTGCCAGCGCTTCCGGGTCAGCACCCCGATCGCGACGGCCCCCAGCAGCGCGATGACGAGCCCGATCAGACCGTGGGCCGAGCCGAGTGCGCCGGGCGGGGCGCAGGCACCGGCGACCGCCAGCAGCACCACGGTGAGCCAGCCGAATCCGCTGAACAGGTCGCGCCGCTCCCGCCACCCCCGCCACACCACCGTCGTCGCGATCAGCAGCAGCGCACCGAATCCGCCGGCCACCGACGCCGGAACCACGCTGTCGGTGAAGGTGCGCGCACGCAGGGTCAGGCCCACCACCACGGCGACCGCCATCGCGATGAGCGCGATGGCGGTGTGCGCGGCGGTCAGCGGAGTCACCGGCGCGAACATCCGGTCGCCGCCGTCCCGGCCGAGCCACTTGCCCATGGCCGCCAGGCCCGTCGACAGCGACTCGTACTGCGGCTCGAACGAATCCCCGGCCACCCTGGGCACCAGCACCAGGGTGTCGCCGTCCTGGACCCCCAACTCGTCGAAACTCTTGTTGATGTCGAGCCGCACACCGTTGATCTTGTGCAGCTCATAACTGCCGGGTGGAAGCGCGACGCCGTCGAATCCTTTGCGTTTCAAGTCGGCGTCGAACAGCTCGACCATTCCCTCGAAGAATTCCTCGACCGGAATTGCGGCGGGAAAGACTTGGGAACAAAGGTGTTTGTCGTAGGAAATGTTGACCGCACAACGCGCCGGGAAGGCGACCTTATGCGGCGCAGTCACTGGGGCGCCCGCTCGGCGTCGGGAACGTATTTGTCGGCCAATCCGGCGGTGATTTCGAAAAGTCGCAGCCGCGATTTCTTCTTCAACTCGTGGACCGTGTCGATGATCCCGCCTTTGGCCAGGTGCGGATCGAATGGCATCACTTCCACGATCGCGCCCACCTTGGTGAACCGCTCCGTCAGGTAGGCCAGCGCTTCCTTGTCCGTGATCGTATCGGTGTGGTTGATGATGACCGTGCTGCGCGAGACCAGTTCGTGGTAACCCTGGGACCTGAGGTAGTCCACCGCGCGCAGCACCGGGCGCGACCGGTCCGCGGTGATGCCCGAAACGAACACCAGGGTGTCGGTGTTCTCGAGCACCGGTTTCATCACCTCGTGTTCGAGGTCGGGCGCGGTGTCGACGATCATAACCGTGTGTGTTCGCCGCAGCCGCGTCAGCACACCGGAGAACATCGCCGGCACCAGGGGTCTGGGCTGGTCCGATGTGCGATTCCCGGCGAGCACGTCCAGCCCCACCGCGTTTTGCCCCAGGTGTTCCCGGATGTCCGCATAGCCCTGCACGTCGGTGTCGTTGATGATCGCGGTGTAGTCGCCGGGCGGCGACTCGTCGATGCGGTCGGCCAGGGTTCCGAAACCCGGGTCGGCGTCGATCGCAATCACGTTCTGGGGCCGGCATTCCCGGAACACCCCGCCGATGCACGCCGCCATCGTCGTGACCCCGACGCCGCCCTTGCCGGACACGACCGTGATGACGTACTGGCGCCGGACATGCCGCCGGATCCGATTCTGCAAATCGCGGTAGTGGCGTTCGCCCGGCGATTCGCCGGGATTTATTTTGTGGAAAGTGGCGGTGTAGACGAATTTCCGCCAACCCGACCCCGGGGGAATCTTGCGTGGTGCCGCGAGATCGGTAATGCGCATCGTGTCGGAAACCGAATCACGGAAGTGGGGCTTCGCCGACGGATCCCCCCGTCCGAGCGCACCCTCGTCCGAGATATTCGGCTCATTCCAGGGCGTCGTCACGATCGCGATGCTAACACGTTCTGCGACACCGTGTTTGCACAATCACAAAACGCTCAAACAGTTAGCAGGACTCCAGGATTTCCGCCATTCCGTGGCATTTAGTTTCAGTACGGCAGTGGGCACCCGGGTCATACCACGCGCCGATACGAATACCACTCCTCGCCGGCGGGCAGGCGGCGGATGAGCCGCCGCACCGCGCCGCTGATGTCGGTCCGCGATCCGGGCGAGACCACCTGGTACCGACGGCGTCCCGACGTCACGTTCTCGACGCAGACGCGGCCCGCGGGGGTGTCGATGAGCGTCACCGCGGTATCGCCGACGTGGGTGCGCGCGTACCGCTCCGGCCCGACGCCGGCCTGTAGCGCCACGATGGACGCGTGCGCGGACCGCGCGGGGTCGGCGGCCATGGTGACGATCTGCAGTTGGTCGACGTCGAGTCGCTGGCCGACCAGGAACGAGCGCAGGCTGGCGGCGTCGCGCACCGACTCGAGCAATTGCTCGGTGTCCAGGGTCACCGGCCGCAGCGGCGCCGCCTCGGCAACGCCGCACAGCCTCTCGACCTGTCCCACCACCAGGTCGGCCGCACCGCTCTCGTCGCCGGCGGCACCGGCCGGGTACAGACGCACCAGTTCGCGGTGGCGTTCCAGGACCACCCACCAGGTCGCGAATCGGCAGATGGACGCACGCGTCGGCTCCCGGCCCGGGACACCGATGTGCACCAGCAGCGCCAGGTCGCGGCGCAGCAGCACGGTCAGCCATTCGCGGATCATGGGATCGACGTCGCCGTGCTCGTCGAGTGCGCCGGCGGCCGTCAGGTCGGCGGCCACGGGGTGACGCAACGCGCGCTCGGGGGTGTCCAGCCGCGGCAACAGCGGCCGCAGACCCAGCTCGGGGCAGGTCTGTTCCACGCCGGCCACCGCCTGCAGTACCCACAAACCGTCGAGTGTCGTTGTCAGCATGGGTTTTTCACCTCCACCGGCGAGCCCACGGCGAAGGTGGGGCGCACGCACGCGGGCGCACCCGCCCCACCTTCGCGTGGGTCCTCGGTGGTGTGTGGCCTCAGAACAGGCCGGCGATGGACTGGTCGGTGCTGATCGCACCGTCCAGCACGTGCGAGGTCGTCTGCCCGTGCTGGCGCACCGTGTCGATCAGCCCCTGCAGCCCCGACAGCATCTGCGCCTGGGCCTCGAAGAATCCCGCGGCACCGTGCCCGGCGAAGAATTCCTGCAGCGCATTGGTGCGGTTCGCGGTGTCGTCGTAAATGGCCTGCAACTGGCCGGCGCGGGCACCCACGTCGGAGGCGAAATCGGCAACGGCTCCCGGGTTGTAAGTGATCGGATTGGTCATGATGAACTCCTTTTCAGAAATCTGTTATCAAAAGGTTTCAGGATCCGGCTTGACCGAACAGGGCGGTGAATGCGTGCGAGGAGTCCGCCTCGTGGGCTTCCATCAGGGCCGCCGCCTGCGTCAGGCCCTCGGCCAGGCGCGTCCCCCCGGTCAGGACCTTGTTGAGGTCACCCGCGACCTCGGTGGCGGTCACGTGGGACGCGGTCACGGCGTCACCGGACCACGTTGCCGGGTTCATGACGTTTTCCTGGTTTGCGACATACCCCTGGGCGATCCCGATCGCGTGCTCCATATTCGCCTGAATGGCGTTCGACGTATCGCGAAGCATTTGTGGCGTTACTTTGATTGTCACGGAATTCTCCTTCTCCTGTTGGCCGCCCCCCATATGGCCTGGGGCATGAAGCGGAGTGTATGGCGGCTATTTCTACCTGTCGATTCACCCTTTCGCCGGGCCGGCTTCACAATCTGTCGTCGACAACCCGCACCGTCGCGGGCTGGTCGGATTTGTCACGCGACCCGCGCTGGCCCCCCGCTGCATGCCCGACCGGCATCCCGCCCATGGGGGTGCCGCCGACCGTCGTGGTTTGCGGGCGCAGGGTCTCCGCGCCCAGTGCCCCGCTGGGCCGCAGCCCCACCGGCCGACCGCTGGTGCCGCTCTCGAACGCGCTGACGGGCCGGGTGAAGCTGGTCGCGGACATGCCCGCCCCGGTCAACGACGCGCTACCGCCCGCGCCGGCCTCGGCTGCCGAAAGCCCTCCGGTCGCCGAAACCGCCGAGGCCGCCGGCCCGGCACCGCTCATGCCCATCCCGGCGGGGTTGGCGAACATGCCCATCATCGACTGCAACGGCTGCAGCGCGCTCATCGGAGCCTGCATCATCTGCATGGGGGCCTGCAGCGCCTGCGGGACCGCGCCCATCATCTGCTGCAGCGGCTCCATGAACGTGCCGGCCTGACTCCCGAAGTCCTGTCCCGTCGAGGCGGACTGGCCGGCGCCGTTGGTGCCCGTCGAGACGCCCTGCAGCGCGGCGCGCATGCCGTCGCCCGCCGCGGTGTCCGCCGCCGCCTGGCCGACCGCCGATGCTGCCTGCGCCGGGGCCGCCGGTGAGGCGCCCATGGCCGCGACCGGCGCTGGGATCGCTAGGCTTTCGGCCAGCGCCGCGAGAATCCCGCCGTAGGACGCGCCGACCGAGGAGTTGACCGGCCACATCACGCCGAAGTACTCGACGTCCAGCGAGATGATGCGCGGCGTCAGCGCCCCGAGCACGATGGGGTTGATGCCGTTGTCCACTCCCCATTCGTCCCGGTTGGCAATGCATTCGGGGGCAGGGCGCATCGCGGCGTTGGCGGTCTCGTACGCGGTGATGGCCGCCGCAACCACCGCCGGCTTCACGTCGACCCAACCGGCGAGCCCGTGCAGCGACGCGTTGAGCATGGTGACGGTAGCCGCCGACGCCATCGCCCCGGCGCCCGTCCAGCTCGCCGAGGTCGCGGCGGTGTTGATCGCCGACGCGATCCCCGAGGCGTGGTGCGTCGCCGCCAAGGCTGTCCATGCGGTCTGGTTGGCCAGATGTGTGCCCACTCCGGTCCCGGCCTTCAGCAGCATGTCGTTTTCCTCGGGTGTGCGCGCGGCCCACCCCGGATCAGGCATGCGTACTACCCCCTGTTAGGCGCCCAGGGTCGTCGCGCGCGCCGCCTCGGTCGCGACGGCGACCCCCGACGCCAAGTTCTGCGCGCCGGCGAATAGGCCGCGCTGAGCCGCGTGCTCGGAAACCACACCCAGGTAGCCGGCGCCGCACGAGTTGAGCGCGGCCGAGAACATCGCCGAGTCGGGGTCTGCGCCCATCGGCGTCGTTCCGACCAAAGCGGGCGCCGCCGCTGACGCCGCCGCCTCGGTTTCGGCGCTGATCGCCGATTCGGCGCCGGCCGAGGCCAGCACGACCTCCGGCTGAACGAAAAACGTCATTATTCCCTCCGAATGGTCGAACACGCTCCCTTGGCGGGCAGTGTAGTGCGGCTCGGCCGATCTTGTATTCACGAGTTAAAGGGACCGACTCGGCCGTTGCCAATTCGTCGAGCAAACGGCTTCATAATTGTCGGCAGCGTCAACGCGGATCTCCCCGGCTGCGACGGAATCGCCAGGCTATCACGCTTCACGCCCGCCGGCAGCCGGAATCGTCTATTCGCCCTTCAACGAGCGTTGGGTGTCTCGAAGGCCGCGCAATTGCTGTGCTGACCAGCGGATTTGAATTGCCGATAGACCTTGAATCCGATTTGGCCGTCCCCAATTCGCGCGAGGAATCGTTCCAGGCCACCGAGAAGGTCGTCGTACTGTTCCCCGAGCACGGCAATCCGCGAACCGCGCCATTCCGTTGCACTCGTGCCCAATACGCGCAAAGCGAGCACCGAGAGCCGGTCGACGATCATGGCGGGGGTCTCGGTGTGCAGCGGTGCGTTGTTGTCAGGGTTGAGCCGCTCGAGCAGCGCCGCGTCGATGTTCTCGATGGCGGCGTTGCGGCGGGCGTTGAGGTCGTCGATGGCCCGCTTCGTGCGGGCCACCTCACGGTCGCCGACCCCGGGGTGGCGAGCGGCGTCTTCGTGATGCCACAGGTGGAAGTTGAGCGCATGCAGGTGGAGTGCCTTCGCCGTGATGCTGTCGGGTGTGCAGGAAGAGGCCGGCGGTGTGCGATGCCACACCAGCGCAGTGTCGTGGACCTGGCGCACGGCGGACAGCAGTTCGGCGGCCGTGGGCGAGCAAGGCAGAATGGTCCTGGGTCGTCGCGTTGTGTTCCTCTCGTGAGTCACTTTGGTCGGTAACTCACTGATCACTACGCGATGGCCCACCTCAACACGGTCAACGACACACCAAGGCCCCTCGAGGCCATTCGACTTCAGCCTTCCGAAATCCCACCACCCCGGGGGACTTACCCTCAACGTTTCTGCCCAAGTGCAACAGTGGTGCAGTCAGTCTTGATAAAGTGCAGTCAGATTTCGGAACCTACAGCGGCGCTGTCGAGATGCAACGAAGATTGACAAGACACGCCTGGCTACTTTGACAAAACTTCGGCGTGTCGCGGAGGCTCGCTAATCTTCCCTGCATAAGCGCAGTTCAGCGCATCAGCGAATGCCGGTGTCAGATCGGGACTTGACCCCGTGTGTTGGACACGCTCAATCCCAGGAATGTGCTGGGGGAAGCGAGATGATCCAACCCGATGGCAAGGAAGAATTACCCCGATGAGTTCAAGCGCGATGCAGTCGCGCTTTACCGGGACACCGAGGGCGCGACGATCACCCAGATCGCTGCCGAGCTCGGTGTCAGCGAGGCCACGTTGTCGGCGTGGTGCAAGTCGGCCGGGGTGCCGATTCGGCACCGCCGCGGCGTCGTAATGGCCGAGCCCGCGCCCGAGGCGGAGAGCCCTGAGCAGGAACTGGTTCGGCTGCGCGCCGAGAACAAGGCACTACGCGCCACCGAGGCTCGGCTATCCACCGAGCGTGACATTCTGCGTTCGGCGGCCAAGTATTTCGCCGGGGAGACGAACTGGTGAGCCGCTTCCAGTTCGTCGCAGACCACCTGCACGCCTTCGAGGTGAAGTGGCTCTGCGCAGTCGTCGAGGTCGCGCGTTCATCGTTCTACGCGTGGCTGGCCGGCGCCGATACCCGCGCCGCGAAGGCCGCTGCTGATGAGGCGCTGGCCGACCGTATCCGCGCGGTGCACGACGAGGACAACACCTACGGGGCGCCGAGGATCACCGCCGAACTCAACGACGGTGTGCCCCACGATGAGCGGGTCAACCACAAGCGGGTCGCGCGGGTGATGCGCGGTGCCGGGATCGCCGGCTACCGGCGAAAACGCCGCGTCAAGACCACCGTGCCGGATCCGGCCACCCAGAAGGTGCCCGATCTGCTGAAGCGGGACTTCACGGCGCCGGTGATCAACGTCAAGTACGTCGGCGACATCACCTACCTGCCGTTGGCCACCGGCACCAACCTGTACCTGGCCACGGTGATCGACTGTTGCTCACGGCGGGTGACGGGATGGGCGATCGCCGATCACATGCGCACCGAACTGGTCGAAGACGCACTGCAGGCCGCGGCCGCGTTGCGGGGCACCTTGGCCGGGTCGGTGTTCCACTCGGATTATGCCGGGGTTTGCGTTAACCTCAGAATTTCACGGTGGCCCGGGTTCTGCTGTGGCGGTCTGCGGGGCGGCAGCTTTGTCGAGGTTTTGAGGCTGGGGGTAGGCGGCGGCGCCGCGTGTCGTGCGGTGACGCCGGGTCCTTTATCCCGGGGGTGGTTACTCCTTTCTTGGGGTCGAGAGGGCATAGGGGCCTGTGGGTCAGGGTATGGCGCGGACCCTGTTGAGGGCGTCGGCGAATTCTTGTGCCCAGGGCCAGGTTTGGGGGATCCGCAGGATCAGGTAGCGGGATCGTTTGATCAGCCGGGCCGCGGCGTGCAGCAGCCGGTAGCGCAGGGTGGCGGGTTCGGCTTTGGCCAGTGGGCCGTCCAGGAGTAGCAGTCGCATCCAGCACAGCAGGTCGATGGCGATCGCGACGGCGGTGACCCAAGCGGTGTTGATGGCGAACGAGTGTGAGGGCCAGCGGGCCAGGCCGGTGTCTTTGCCGGTGCGGATGAAGCCCTCCACCCGGGCGTGGACGCGGTGGCGGGCTTCCAGTCGCTGGGGTTGTCCACCGGCAGTCGAGGTGGCGAGGACCTGGTAGCGGTAGCCGGCCAGCTGCTCGAACAATGACAACTGGGTGCCGTGTTCGATTTCTTCGCGCCGCACCAGGATGCGCATGCCGGCCGGCCAGCCGACCAGCCGATCCCCTCCGGTGCTGTGGCGCAGCAGCCCGGTCAACTCGGCGACCTGGGCGTCGTCACGGGCCGCTCCGGTGGCATCCAGTGCGGCTTGCCATCCCGCATCGGGCATCTGGCCGATCGCGACCCGGACCCGCTCATCGAGGTCGAATCCGACCGAGTAGCCCACTGACATCCCCGGCCGGGCATTGAGTTTCTCCAGGTGTTCGACGACGGCGTGGCTTGAACCCGCGCCGTCGATGGTGACCAGCAACTTGCGGCGCCACTTGGCCGGGATCGCCGCGATCGCGGCGTCGATGATCGCGATATGATCGGCCGCGGTGTTCGAGCCGGCGTTGCCTGCACGGGCGATCACCGCCAGCAGTTCGCCGGTGTTGTCACACCACGCCAACAGCGGGTGGAAGCCAAACCCGCCTTTGAAATTGCCTGCGGCGTGCTGCTTATCGCTGTGCGACTGAATCAGCGACGCGTCGATGCGGATCACGATCGTGTCCCCGAGGTCCCCATAGCAGGTCTGCGAAGCCGGGATCGCACCGTGGCGGGCCTCGATCGCCTCCCACACCCGAGAGCGGACCTTGTTGCGCACGGCCGTGACCTCGGTGATGCTCTGCTCGTCGATCTCGCCCAGGGACCGCCACATCGTCGGAACCGACGCCACCGCCTGAAACAACCGGTGCTGATCGCGCAGCACCGCGGTGCCGGCCAGGTTCTGCGCGCCGCCGGCGATCGATACCGCCACATCGCGCAACACCGCGCCTCGGTCGTGGGTGACTTCTGGGCGCGACAGCACCGACGACAAACCGCTGGTCAAACCCAGATTGTCGGCCAGCAACCGGGGTATCACGTTACCGGCGTGCCCGACCACGTCGTCGCCACGGACCTCAACTCGGACATTCTTCGACCAATCCGTAGTAGCCTGCATCTGACAGGTGCACTCCCATCCTGGATAACCGAGCCTCGAATACTCCGATTATCCTTGCGGCAGTGCACCTTTCACGTTAACGACACCCCTGAGCTCCACATTCGATGAAAAATCCAGGTCGATAAGAGGGACTGCCCCGAGTTCAGTTGACTCGCGGGGTGTTGAGTTTCAGGCCGCGGTTGCGACTGGTGTGTGGAGCAGTTCGAACTCTATCGGGGTGAGCTTGCCGAGTGCGCGTTGTCTGCGGCGTCGGTGGTAGGTCCGCTCAATCCAGGTCACGATCGCCAGGCGCAGTTCGGCTCGGGTTGACCAGCGTCTCCGGTCGAGCACGTTGCGTTGCAGAAGGGCGAAGAACGATTCCATCGCTGCGTTGTCCCCGCACGCCCCCACGCGGCCCATCGATCCGTGTAATCCGTTGTGCGACAGTGCGCGGACAAACTTTCGCGATCGAAATTGACTGCCCCTGTCGGAATGGACGATCGTCGCGACGGGTGAGCGCAATGCCACGGCATGATCCAGGGCAGCCACCGCCAGTGAAGACTTCATCCGCGAGTCGATCGAGTAACCCACAATCCGGTTGGAGTACACGTCTTTGATGGCGCAGAAGTAGAGCTTGCCCTCGTCAGTGCGGTGCTCGGTGATGTCCGGCCAGCCAGACCTGGTTGGCGGCCTGGGCGCTGAACAGACGCTCCACGAGGTCGTCGTGGACCGGTGGGCCGGAGCGACGGTTCAGCCCCCGCTTCTTGGCGAAGCTCGACCAGATGTGCTCCTGGGAGCACAACCGTGCGACGCGGTTTTCGCCGGCGGTGATCCCGCGCCCGGGCAACTCGTCAGCGATGAACCGGTAGCCGAAGGCAGGATCATCGGCGTGGATGTCGCGAGCGGCGTTGATCAGGTGTGCATCGTCCCAATCTCGCTGTGACAACGGCGCTTTGCGCCACTTGTAGAACGCCTGAGTGGAGAATCCCAGGACCCGGCAGGTCACCGTGACGGGTACACCGTCATCGGCAAGGTCGAGGACCAGCGGGTACATCATTTTGGGTTGGCGTCCCGGGACAGGTAGCCGACTGCGCGGCGCATGACCTCGGCTTCTTGCTCGATGAACCGCCCTGGTCCGGCCGGAGGCTCGGTTTATTGGATTCCGATCAGGGCTTGGTCGGTCCGTTGTGCATCGTAGAACGCGGCTTCGAACTCGGTCGGAGGAGCGTCGCCCAGATAGCTATGTAGGCGGCTGGTGTTGTGCCAGTGCACCCAGCTCAGGGTGGCCAGCTCAACGTCCTCGACGGTCTTCCAGGGCCCGCTGTGGGCCGGTCCATAGATCAGCTCGGCCTTGTAGTAGCCGTTGACTGTCTCGGCCAACGCGTTGTCGAAACTGTCCCCGACGCTGCCGATCGAGGGCGCCGCGCCGATCTCGGCGAGGCGTTCACCGTAGCGGATCGAGGTGAACTGTGATCCGGCATCCGAGTGACATGTCAAGCCCGGCAATGTATTTCCGCGTGACCAGCGAGCCATCTCAATTGCGTCGAGCACCATGGTGGTGCGCATGTGTGAGGCGACCCGCCACCCGACGATCATCCTGCTGAATGCGTCGATGAGGAAACACACGTAGGCGACCCCGGCCCAGGTCGGCACGAACGTCAGATCGGTGACCCAGAGCTGGTTGGGCGCAGCGGCGGTGAAGTCGCGCCCGACCAGATCAGGGTGCCGATCAGCCGCCGGGTCGGCTTTGGTGGTCTTGACCCGTTTGCCGCGGCGGGTGCCTTCGATGCCGGCCGCGCGCATCAACCGGGCTACCTGGTCGCGACCCACGTCGTGGCCGGCCCGACGTGCCGTTTTCCACAGCTTGCGGACCCCATAGACGCTGTAGTTGTCCTCCCAGAGCCCGCGCAGCACCGGGGTCAGGACCGCATCGCGTTGGGCCCGCGCTGAGGGAGCGCGGGTCTTGGCGTCGTAGTAGGTGCTCGGGGCCACCGACACCCCTGCGGTGCGCAGGACGGTGCAAATGGGCTCGACCCCGAACTCCTTGCGGTGGGCGTCGATGAAGTCGACTATTTCTTGTGTTGGCGGTCGAGCTCCGCCCCGAAGAAACTGGCCGCTCGTTTCAGTATTTCGTTGGTTATCTGAGGGCCTGAGCAGACCGTCCACGATGTAGACGACACGCTGTTTGAGGTGCCGGGAAATGCGTTGTGGACTGGTTATCTTCGGTGACTATGACGTGCCCTGGGCTGCGGGTGCAGCCGGTGGTGATGCCGTTTGGTGATCGTCAGTCGTGGACGCTGGTCGATCGCGATTTCGTGGTAGTCGTGGCGGCCGAGTCGTTTTTGTCGCATCTGCATGCAGTTGAGCGGTCACCGAACACTGTCAAGGCGTACGCGCATGATCTGCGGGACTGGTTCGAGTTTCTCGATCAGCGTGGCCTGCTGTGGTCGCAGGTGCGACTGGAGGACGTGGGCCGGTTCGTGGCGTGGTTGCGGCTGCCGGGGAGCGCACGGATGGGTAACGTCGCGGCGCTGCCGACGGTGGACAGCGTCTGCACGGAGGCGACGGTGAACCGGAAGCTGTCGGCGATCTCAGCGTTCTATGAGTTTCATCAACGCCATGGGGTGGACTTGGGCGATCTGCTGACGACCTGGCAGCGGCGCGGGACACGTAGTGGTTCGTGGCGTCCGCTGTTGGCGCACTTGGGAGCTCGACCTGAACGCAGCAGGCGGATCCGGTTACGAGCCGAGCAGCGCATCCCTGAGACGTTGGATAACGAGCAGATCGCAGCGATCGTTGCGGCCTGTGATCGGCTGCGGGACCAGTTCCTGTTTTCTGTGCTGGCTGCGTCGGGGTTACGGATTGGTGAGGCGTTGGGGTTGCGGCACAGCGATATCGACGCCGCGGCCCGGTTGGTGTCAGTGGTGCGGCGGCGCAACGCCAACGGAGCGCGGGCCAAGGGGTTGAGTGGTCGGCGGGTGCCAGTGCCGGCCGGGGTGATCCGGCTGTATGCCGATTACCTGCACACCGAGTACGGCGATCTGGACAGCGACTACGTGTTCGTCAACCTGTGGTCGGGACCGATCGGGCATCCGATGACGTATGCCAGTGTCTATGACCTGGTCTGCCGGATTCGGGAACGGACATCAATCTCGTTCGGACCACATGTGTTTCGGCACTCCTATGCCACGGAGCTACTGCGTCGCGGGGTGGCGGTGGAGGTGGTGGCCCACCTGTTGGGTCACTCCTCGATCGCCACGACCGGCGACACGTACGCGCATTTGAAGGTCGAAGACGCTCGCCGTGCGTTGGTGGCCGCCGGGTGGCTGGCTGATCAGGATGAGCCGCGGTGAGCGTCGAGGCGCTGGCCGGCTCGCCTGGGTCGACGCTGGCCGAGCGCCTGGATGCGCTGGTACGTCCGGAATTCCGGGTCGAGGTGTTGGTGCCCGCGGTGGGTGATCCCATTCTCGGTTCGCCCGCGTGTGCGGTGCGTGGGTGTGTGCACTCCAGCCGCTACGCCGGGCTGTGTCTGGCGCACCTGACCCGTTGGAAACAGGCCGGTCGCCCGCCGCGCCAGGGGTGGGCCGCGACCGCGGATCCCGCGGTGATGGGTCATCGACCGCTACAACCTTGTCTCGTGGCCGAGTGTGGATTCGGTCAGCACCGATATCAGTTGTGCTACAGGCATTCCCAAATGTGGGACAAGTCCGGGCGGCCGCTGCTGGATCAGTGGCAGCCCGGACTTGCCGAGGTGCCGATGCCAGTTTGTGCGCTGCCGGGGTGTGTGTTGTGGGCGGAACTGGACGGGGGCTGGTGCCGGTCACATCACGTTAGGTGGCGGCAGCGAGGCCGCCCGCCGACCGCCGAGTTCATCGCGTACTGCGCCAGCTACGGCGAGGACCGTTTCGACTTGCGGCCGTTGCCGAAGCTGCTGCGGCTGGAGATCGGCTACGGACTGCAGTGCCGGGTCGATGAGCCTGTCACGAATTTCGTGTAAGTCAGAGGTGATTTGACTACGAATTGTAGTCTAACACAACGGAATTCGTCCCGGGAACAGTCTGGCGAGTGTGTTCAATGCCACAGTCCAGTTGTACGTTCCGGTGCCCGAGAATCCTCCTCTGTCGCTGGAGATGTTGCGCAATCCGAGATACAGCAACTTCATCGCGGCGTCCTTGTCGGGGAAATGGCCGCGGTTTTTGGTGATCTTGCGCAGCTGGAAGTTGATCGACTCGATGGCGTTGGTGGTGTAAACGATCTTGCGCAGCTCCACCGGATAATCCAGGAACGGCACGAACTCTGGCCAGGCGTTGCGCCAAACGTCGATTGCCCCAGGATATTGGGCCCCGTAGGCGGTGTCGAACTCTTTGAGCGCGAGCTCGGCGGCCTCGGTGGTCGACGCGCCATAGATCGCGCGCATCGAGGTCGCGACCTTCTTGCGGTCCTTGTAGGACACGAAGCGCATGGCGTTGCGGATGACGTGCACCACGCAGGTCTGCACCACGGTGTCGGGAAAGGTCGAGCGGATCGCATCAGGCAGCCCGGTCAGCCCGTCGCAGCAGGCGATCAGGATGTCGCGCACCCCGCGGTTGCGCAGGTCGATGACGACTTTCTGCCAGAATTTGGCGCCCTCGGAGTCTTGGATCCAGACCCCCAGGGCGTGTTTGTGGCCCTCCAGATCCACCCCGATGGCCAGATAGGCCACCTTGGTCGTGACCACCCCGTTGTCCTTGATGCGCAACCGCAGCCCGTCGATGTAGAGGATGGGATAGACCTCATCGAGCGGGCGGGACTGCCAGGCCTTGATCTCATCGACCACGACGTCGGTGACATTAGAGATCAGCTCGCGCGACACGGCAGCCCCGTACACCTCCTGCAGATGGGCTTCAATGTCGCGGGTGGTCATCCCGCGCGAATACAGCGACAACACAACGGAATTGATGTTATTGAGTCGGCGGGTCTTCTTGGGCACGATCGCCGGCTCGAACGATCCGTTGCGGTCGCGCGGCACGGAGATATCCACTGGACCGTTGACCGTGGACACCGTCTTCGAGCTGAACCCGTTGCGCGAATTGCCCGACCCGCGCCCGGCCAGATCCCCGGACTCATAGCCCAGATGATGAGTCATCTCGGTCTGCAGCGAGCGCTCCAGCACCGCCTTAGTCAACTCATTGAGCAAACCGTCCGCGCCGTCGATCGGAGTGCCCGACTTCACCGCATCCTTGATCAGCGAATCCAGCGTCTCCGCCGAAAACGTCTCGGCCAGCCGCCGCGCCGCCGACTTCTCCTCAGCCGACGACTGCGTGGTCTTCGTCACAAAACACTCCTTCTGTCCGCCCCAACGGCGGTCCGATCTTGGACCACCCCGGACTTACACAGATGGAATGACACGCCCAGCCGTCCGCGAGGTGTTCCCGACTACCCGTCAACAGCGGTGTTGGTTTCACAAGCAAGCCAATGTTCTTGCCGCGCTACCGAAGTCCGCGCATCCGGGCGCATCAGCGGCGATCAAGGACATCTACAACGCCGAGGACATCGACAAGGCGCAAGTCGCGATCAAGGCCTTCGAGGTCGACTACGGCGCCAAGTACCCCAAGGCGGTCGCCAAGATCGTCGAGGACGCCGACGTCCTATTGGAGTTCTACAAGTATCCGGCCGAGCACTGGATCCACCTACGCACCACCAACCCGATCGAAAGTACTTTTGCGACCGTACGATTGCGGACCAAGGTCACCAAAGGACCCGGATCCAGAGCAGCCGGAATCGCCATGGCCTACAAGCTCATCGACGCCGCACAAGCCCGCTGGCGAGCGGTCAACGCCCCACACCTAGTCGCCCTGGTCCGCGCCGGCGCGACATTCCACAAGGGCAAACTACTCGAACGCCCCATCGACATCACTGGACTCGAACCGATCCAGAACCCGACCGCCGAGACCGGATCGGAAGTCGCCTGAAACGCCCCATCCAAGGAACCGACACCGATTGGTACTGGACCGACTCGGGCGCGGCTGGAAACACATTAGCCAGCGCGGTCGACTGTCAGGATCGTGCGCCCGAACATGGACGACCCGGGCGGCCGTTGGACAGAATGGGGCGGTGCTGCATGGATTCGACATCGATGATGAGTTGCACCACCAGCTGCGTGCTCCAGTCCCACCAGGGGTACTGGCATGGGTTGAGCGCCAGACACAGTGTCAGGTACTTGCCCAGCAGCCCTTGCAAGGCGGTCAATCCGCGGCCATTCACCGTCTCGTTCTCGATGGCCGAGACGACGTGATCCTGCAGCGATTCGTCCTGGACTGGATCTTCGACGAGACGTGGGCTCCTGCCAACGAGGCGCTGGTCTTAGGCCTTCTGGCCGACACATCGGTTCCGGCGCCCGAGATGATCGCCGCCGACCCGCAAGGACAGGACACAGGTGTGCCCACGGTACTGATGACCGCACTCCCGGGCACCCTCGTGTGGGACCCACCGGAGCTGGACCCGTGGTTGGACGCCGTCATCGACGTCATGATGACCATCCACTCCACACCGGCACCGCAGGAGTTACGCCCGTGGGAGCCATACGCGCCGGAGAACGCCCCGCCAGCGTGGACCGGCCACCGTTGGGCATGGGAAAGAGCAGTCGTTGCGTATCACGATGCGCGCCCAAGCAGCGACCGCGTGTTCGTGCATCGCGATTTCCATCCCGGCAACATCTTGTGGCAGCAGGGAAGAATATCCGGAGTTGTCGATTGGGTCTCGTCGTGCGCCGGACCGGTTGAGGAGGACGTCGCTCACTGCCGCGTAAACCTGGCGATACACCACGGACAAACCGTCGCAGACCGCTTCCTCCAGCGCTGGATCCATGCCAGCGGCCAGTCCGAATACCACCCCCATTGGGATCTGCTAACCGCGGTGTCGATGGCCGGCGATATGCCTGATCATCAACTCGACGAATTCGTAGCATCAGCCGCACGGCGCCTCTGAGATCCTTCCTCGTCGACGCGAAACGTGGGCCACCCGAAACGCCCATCCACAGGAATTGACAATTCCTCCTTCAGGAATGGGCGAAAGTTCGAGACCACCCAAAACAGCGACGACTTGGCCCACCGATCCAGTAGGGATTCCAAGAACGCCAGAACGCTGGCGCCATCCGCCTCGTCAAGCACGGCGATACCGCGTGCTTCCAGGAACACCAGATAGCTGCGCGCCACCCGCCCATAGGCCTCACAGGTGGCCGGCGCCAGACCGCGTCGGCTCATCTCGGCCTCCCAAGCGGCGTCCAGCGCAACCAAGCCGCTCGCCTTGGGTCGTGGACCTCCGCCGCCGCGGCCACGAACCGACAGGTCCACCCGGCCGGTCTGCACATACGAGTCGAACACCGTAACCAGACGTCGGTAATCGAACCGCCGCTGAGCGCTGAACCGACCGGTGCGTGCACTGGTCGTCATCGACGCGAACTCCGCACCCAAACCGGTGGAATACCCACGCCCCGAGGCGAATTTAGTCAGAGCCTTGATCGTCTTCGCGTACTGACCAACTGTCGATTCCATATAACCGGCCGCGCGCAGCTCCGCCACCACAACCGCGCCGATCCCACCAACCGTCGTATCCATAACCGTCTCCTTCCACAGACGTTGAGATACGACGGACGCTAACCACCCCGAAACGTTAAGCCGAGAAATCTGCCACTAGATCCCGCGAGAGCAAGCCATCCTCACAAATCCTCGGCTTAATAGAAGAAGGGTGCCGCGCGATCTTCAGGTCGGAACTGCCCGACTGGCACCGAACGATAGGGCTCAAAGACTCTCAGCGAGTCGTACACCAGGTTCTTGAACTCCACCCCGGCGTGGCTGATGGTCCCCCATCGAACCGGGAGGAACTGGTAGATCAGATCCGATTGTTGCGGCACATCGATTCGCCCAGTGAGTTCAGTCATCGCATCCCACATCTCGAGCGGGCACATCCTTGCCTCCTCTTCACCGGACAGGATCAGGCCCTCATGCGCGCTGCGGTGGTAATCGAGTGCGACGAAACGACGTAAGTGATCCCGCAGCTGCGATGCGGTCAACAGGGGCTCCTCGCTAACCAGTCTGCCGCGCTCAGAGGTGTTGCGGCCCTTGTATCCCGGGATCTGCTGCAACCCACGCTGAATGGTTTCGTGCCAACGTTCCACATGTGGGTTGTCGTTGGCCTTGCCGCCGCGATTGAGCATCAGATCGATTCCCAGGGTCGCCAGCAGCGCCCGGAAATGTTGAGAGACGAAGATTGATCCGTGGTCGCATCGGATGGCATCCGGTAGCACCGACGGAACGCCGTGCTCGCCCTGCAGAGTGCTGAAGTCCGGTGCCAGCAGGCGCTTGCCGACCCGTACGGCCACGCCGCCGAGGTCGAGCTGCCCAGGTAGGCCCGCCCACCTCCATTGACTGATGGACGTACCCTCGACCAGCAATGAGAAAGGGCGGCAGATGTCGTAGAGCAGCAGCCCTGCCTCGATACCATTGGCGCTTCTGGGAACGACGCGTAGCGCGAGAACCACACGGGTCGCGACATCGATGGCGGTGATGATCTCCACGCTGCATGCGCGGCCAGTCAGTGTGTCGTAAACGAGATTGTCGGCGCGGGTGACGTCGATGGCGACCACCTGGCCCGGGCGAATCGCCGGGTAGTGTTTTGCGCCTGAGACCTTGCGGAGCTTTCGGCTCTTTTGTGCACGCGTCGTTGCTCCTCGCTCCCGTTTGAGGGCAGCCAGGAACTGGCGGGTGATTCTCTGCGGTGCCTGGACGTCCTCAAGCCCGTTTTCCTTCAGTCGAACTCTGGTTCGGCGATCGATCTCCTGATTGGAGATGGTCGATCGGTCCCCGTCCAAGGTGTCGACTATCTGGGTGGCCACCTGACGGTATCGCTCGTCGATCAACTCCCAGGACTTGCTCTGGCGAGTACTTCGCGCATCGATCAGCGCGAGCAGGCCACGCTCTTTGAACCCGCGTACCCAGCTTCTGATCGTGACCGGGCTGTAATGCGCTGTGCTGCAATCCTCGTCCTGGATCCGACGGGGCGGTTTGCGATCGAGTTGCGCCCCAAGATTCAATTGCATGGCCATCGCAGTGCAGCGCTGGCTCTCCGAAGCCCCACTCGGACCGAACGGCGGTCTCGGCTCGCTAGGACGTGCCAGAGCGCGATGGCCGTCTCGGTAACCGGTCAAGATCTCTTGAACAATTCCCAACTTGAACAGCGCCGCCTCGCGGGCTTCACCGCTGAGGGCGTCCCACCGGGGGCGAAGCGGTTCGCAGAGTGCTGACACTTCGCCATTCTCAAGGATGCGGATTGAATCAATGTCCGCATAACCGGTTTTCGTTGTGTCGCCGGAGGCGTACTGCAAGATGACGCCGGCTGCTTCGACTTTGTCGATGACCGCGAACCCTCGATAAGTCAGTACCCGTGTTCCTTCGACAAGGTTGGTACGGCCGCTAGACATGGCTCTTCTCCTTGCCCGCTACAACGGGTGTGTGCAGCGTCCACGGCACGGTCATGTCGATGTCCAATGCGCCCGTCCACACCAAGTGCCAGACCACCGTTTTGAGTTCGCCCGTCCCGTCATCTGCGGAAAGAAGCGAGCCCACCGTCGTGTCGCCACATTCAGCCAGTTGCTGTATCTGTTCCTCGAAATGCGTTGCCCATGGCGGTCTGCGGCGAAATCCGTGCAGCCACAACATGTTCATTCGTTCCGTTACGGTCGTTCCGGCGAACACCGTGTAGCGCCATCCAACCCGCTCGCAGGCACGGCGGGTGACCATGCTCTTGGCCTGAAAGCCATCGTCCTGCTTGTCTTGTGGTCTGGCATCCCATACGGTGACACTCCCATCGATGTGCTGGGTCAATAGGTCGGGGAAGTGGGTAACCGGTTCTTCGGTATGCCATGACAACCGGAACGGTTGGGAGATTATTCGTAAGACGGTGGAGTCACGGTCGAGCATGCGAACCAGATCGTGCTCAAGCCCTGATTCCAGATGTACGACACCAGAATTAGTGAATGTGTATGCCGTCACTGGGATATGGCGATGACTTGCCGACGACCGAGGCGTCCTGATCGGAGCCAGCAGGTCCAGTGGTGGAGCACCTTGGACTTGCCATAGCCACGCGGTTTTCACACCGTCGCGGAAACGCATTGTCCACTCAAGCTGCACAACGCCGTCTGCTGCGCCTTGGCCATTTTGCCCTGCATTGTTGCGACTCATCGGATTTACCTCCACCTTCGACGTAAGGTCAGGTGCGCCACGATATGCAACTTGGAGGTAGCTACTGGGTCGATTTTCGAAACTTTTACGTGCATTTTCACTCGTGCACGGCATTTGCTGTGTGCCCACGGTTTCGTGTGCCACCTACGAGAAGTCAAGTCCCTCAAACAGTTTGAGAGGTGGGTGCCAGTACACCGGTTCACTGACTCCCTGCTCCGCAAGGAAGCTCCGTGCACGCTGATCCAGCGCCGCCACCGTCGGCTCGGTCAGGTGCGCCGTGAAAGCGTTCACGAGCTTCGTCAAACTCCAGTAGTCCAACTCGGGGTGGAACTGGAGGGCGAGACGCGGGGACCCACTTATCCTTTCAATCAAATAACAATGCGCGGCCACAACCGAGCTCACCGTCGGCAGCGAGCCAGCAGCCCATTCCATCTGTTGCTGCCAGAAGTCATCGCTGACCAACAGCGAGTAATCGAGCTGGCGGCGGTGCTCGTAGTTGATCCGGCCACCGCCCTCCTCTAGGAAGTCACTTAACCGGACGAGCGCCTGCTGCATCGACTCCCAGTAGTTTGAGTCGCACAAAACCCACAGCCTGTGATTCAACACGCTGTGACTCTCGACGACGCCTAGGAGGCGCACTGCCGCAACGGGTCTGATGGTTGCACCCACGAGCAGTGTGGCGCACGACAATGTCTCGCGGAGCACCAAAGTCTTGCGACGTCCCGATAGCAACACAGACGCCCATTGCGACCAGATCGCCGCCGGCAGCCGGGCAGCCTTCTTCTGGATTCGCTTCTGCCCCGGGCTCGGTGCGCACGGCAGCGTCGTTGCAGAGCGGTATCGCAGCTGGAGTTCAGGACCCATATCGGCGTTGCGCGCCTTCAACACGATGGCCGCGGCGATATCGCTATCTCGCACGCATGAGCGGATTTCCGCTGGACCACTGGTGGCGTTCTGCCCTGCAATGAACCATCGGGCGGCCAACCCACAGTCGACCACGCTTGCGTGCCGCAACACCTTCAAGGCCAATGTGGTACCGACTGCAACATCCAGAGCACGAAGCGGCGCTTTGTTATTCAAGGTTTCTCGCGCCTGTGAGGACACGAAACTCACCGTAGGCTCACCCGTCAGGTCATCCTCAACGCCCTCAATCGTCAGGCTGTGGGTCGACGCAAAGTTCAAAATCCTGTTGGCAAGGCTTCTGACAGCCCCCAGGACCTCCTGCAAAAGTCGTACGTGGGTGTCAAAGATTCCGAAATCACCGTAGCCGTCGTCAATAACCTCATTGACCGCCTCCTGCGCCCACGAAAAGTCATGTCTATCGGTCCACCGCAACGTTGGAACCGTTCCCAGTGGAAGACCGCAACGGCAGGTGGCTGGAGGCTGGATGCGGCGATAGTACTGGGTCGATCGCTGATAGCTTCCGCAGCCAGGACATTGGTCGACAAGGATGCAATTGTGTTCCAGGCACGCGAAGGACCAACCGAGTCGCCAGCGCAATTGCCACCGACCGCCCGTTTCGCGTAGGCATGCCGGGCAGAACCGAGACCGTGGCAGAGCTCCGAAGGGAAACATTGGATCGAGGCGCTCGGTGTCCACATCAATATGCAAGGCGGTCCCGTCGTACCTGCTCAGCGTCATCGCTTCGAACGACTCCGCCGGTACACCGGTGGCCGCCTCCAGCATCTGCTCCTGCGCCGGCAGCAGGCAGGTCAACCAATGTGGCTTCGCGGTAGCCGGAAGCTTCGCGGCTGCCGCAAGAGTTCCGACGGTGCCACCCATCGCACGTGCACTGGCCTCCAACCACGAATCGATCGATTCACCCTCAAGGGGTTGCACCTGAAGCGGAAGCCAGCGGCGCGCGACTCTCATTTCGAGCAGCTACTTTGACAAGATCTTGAGGCCGAGTCGGCAGTTAGCGGCTTGACCTGCACCTATGCCTGCCAGATACTCAGATCGACTGACGCTGTTGTTTAACAATCACTGCACGCTTGTCAATCTTCATTGCATCTCGACAGGCGCTCGATCACCGCGCCATATTGGCGAACCGCGACAAGTGCAGCTGGTGCGCGACGGTGACCGTCTTGGTTGGGCCGTTGCGGTGTTTGGCGAGAATGAAGTCGGCTTCTCCCCCGCGCGGGTCGTCGCGCTCGAAGGCGTCCGGCCGGTTCAGTAGGATCACCATGTCGGCATCTTGTTCGAGCGAGTTGTGGACGCTGATGCCGTTCGCGACGAAATTGTGTGTACCGTCGACGGTTCCGTCGTAGACGTCCTGCGCGCCGAGGCTGGTGATCTCGACGACCGTGTCCCAGAAGACGTCGTTGGTGGCCAGCGCGTGAATGGCCGGGTCGTCGAGCAGCGCCGCGGCGCGATGCAGCCTGGAGCGGCTTGGCGAATGCTTCCACATCGTCGACCCACAGAACTGAGCGCCCATGGCGGCGGCGAATTCCCGATGGGTCATCTGCCTCGCGGACAGCGCCTCGCGAACCTGCACCCAGACCGCTTTCGGCACTGTGTCGAGGTTCGTGTTGCGCACCAAGCCTTCGAGATGAGACAGGACCTCTTGTGCCGCCGCGGCTTTCACGCCGTGGACGCCGACGTGCCGCAGGAAGCGGGCCTGATTCTCCGCCCCGTAGATGCAGAGGTGCCACCCGTCGCGGTAACCGAGTTTCGTCGCGCGCTTGATGCGCGCGAAGACTCCGACCCGCAGCAGCAGTTGAGCGACGTCATCGATCAGGCGCCGGCTCGTCGACGCGTAGTAGATCCGCCCCCGGCCCGCCTTGTCGTCCCACCGCACCGACCCGTGGGTCGCCCACAGGTGCCGCAGGAACAGCGCAACCTGGTCGTTGGGAGCGCGGAACACCGGCTCCGGAACGAACTTTTCGTAGCTGCGCTTGCCGAACAGCCCCAAACCATCCAGCCACGCCGCGATCGGGTTGCGCTTGCCGTGGGTCAACGGCGCCGGCGCCGGCAGGCGCAGCGTGGTCACCCGCGCCGCCGGGTATTCGTCGCGGACGGCCCGCACGCCGAAGTGCGCGGCGGCGATCGTCACCGCGCCGAGGTTCGCCTCCTCCACCGACGCATAGTGGATCGGCTGGCGCTTCACGCACGGCCCATCGCCGATCATGTGGGCCAGCAGGATCACCTCGGACTCGTCCATGCGCTGGGTGTCGAAGGGCTCCGGAACGAGCCGGGGCGCCGCGATGCGATCGCCGACCTGCAACTGCTCCAAGGGGGTCCAGCCGTCGAGCTTCATGAATGGGTGGTTGCCGGTGGCCTCGACCTCGCGGCCCGAGGTGAGCCGGAGCCGGAACACCTCTTTGTGCCCGCTGGGGAAGACGTTGGTCATCGGGCGGGCGACCATGCGCATCCGCTCGTCCAGCGACCACACCCACGGCCGCTCGCCGGTCCGCATGAGCTCACCGAACGTGACCTCGGCGCCGGTGTCCGCGCGCAGGATTCGCGTGGCGGCGGTCAGGCACCCCGACTCGCGAAGGTCCGAGAGCATCGGCTTCTTGTCGGTGCGCTGCTCGGGCCCGCGGTTGAGCTGGCTGATCGCCACCACCGGCACCTCGAGCTCCTTCGCCAAAAGCTTCAGATGCCTTGAGAATTCGGACACCTCGATCTGCCGAGACTCGACCTTCTTGCCCGAGGTCATCAGCTGCAGGTAGTCGACCACAACCAGCTTGAGGTTGGCCTTCTGACGCAGCCGGCGCGCCTTGGCGCGGATCTCCATCATGGTCAGGTTGGGCGAGTCGTCGATGTACAGCGGCGCCTCGCTGATCTCGCTCATCCGCCGCGCCAGCCGGGTCCAGTCGTCGTCGCTCATCCGGCCCGAACGCATGTCGGCCAGCTTGATCTTCGCCTCCGCCGACAGCAACCGCATCACGATCTCGGACTTGCTCATCTCCAGCGAGAAGATGACGCTGGCCATCCGGTGCTTGATCGAACACGATCGCATGAAATCCAGACCCAGGGTCGACTTCCCCACGCCGGGCCTGGCCGCCACGATGATCATCTGCCCCGGATGCAGGCCGTTGGTCACCTCGTCGAGCTCGGTGAACCCGGTCGGCACGCCGCGCGCCACCCCGCCGTTGGAAGCGATGGCGTCGATCTCGTCCATCGTCGGCTGCAGCAGGTCCTCGAGCGGGACGAAGTCCTCCGACATCCGCCGTTCGGCGACGTCGTAGATCTCGGCCTGCGCGCGGTCGACGATCTCGGCCACGTCGGCGCCCTCGGCGCCGGCGTAGCCGTACTGCACCACCCGCGTGCCGGCCTCCACCAGCCGGCGCAGCAGCGCCTTCTCGGCCACGATTCCCGCGTAGTACCCGGCGTTGGCCGCCGTGGGCACCGTCGAGATCAGGGTGTGCAGATACGGCGCCCCGCCGATGCGGCGCAGCAGGCCGCGGCGGTCCAGCTCGGCGGCCACCGTCACCGCGTCGGCCGGCTCCCCGCGCCCGTAGAGGTCCAGGATCGCGTCGTAGACGTTCTGGTGGGCGGGGCGGTAGAAGTCCCCGGGCCGCAGGCGCTCCAGCACGTCGGCGATGGCATCCTTGCTCAGCAGCATCCCGCCCAACACCGACTGCTCGGCAGCCAGGTCCTGCGGGGGCTGACGACCGAAGTCCTCACTGGGCGGCGCGGACTCCGCGCCAGGCGCCAGGTCGTCGACGACCGCCATCGGGTGCATCCTCCTCTGACTCAAGTGTCCGAAAGTACATTCGATAACCGGTATTCAGACCATAAGCCAAGGCACTGACACCCCCCGACCCACAGCACCCGCATCACCTCGTGCCGGGAGAACGGTAAACGTTGCTGGCGCGGACTGAAAGGGGCCGCTGTTCATAGAGCTGTGCATGGTGTGTGTATATCCGTCGACACCTGTGTTGAGGGGGGTGTGGAGAACCTGTGGATCAAATCGGCGTGCTACGGCATCTCCGCAGATACGCGTCATACAACGCCACACATTTGATGTGGACAAGAATCTGATCGGCGTGTCGGGCCAGGTTACTGCCCCGGGCGTGTTGTCTTTCGACCAGATTTTCGCTTCGTTACACGGGGGTTACGGCACGCGCGCGGACATTACGCGGAAAAAGTTCGCTGGGGTAGCCGTGCGCGACCGCGCACACGGCCGCGAGCGGGGTGCACAGACAGCAAGGACTGCCTCCGGCAGGCAAAGATTTGGGAGTTAGCCCTGCGCGACGACCTCGAGGTCGACGTCGACGTCGACCTCGGGGTGCAGGTGCACCGACACCCGGTGGGTGCCGACGGCCTTGATGTGCGCTTTGGGCAACCGGACGATCCGCCGGTCCAGGTTGGGGCCGCCGGCCTTCTTGATGGCCGCGACCACGTCGCTGGCGGTCACCGAGCCGAACAGCTTGCCGGAGTCCGCCGCGGTCTTCACCGGTAGCGAGACGGAACCGAGCGCCGCGATAGCGGCCTTGAGCTCGTCGGCGTGCTCGCGGTCGCGCACCATCTTGGTCTCGCGGGCGCGGCGAATCTCGTCGGCCTGCTTCTGGGCACCGCGCGAGGCGACGATCGCCAACCCGCGTGGCAGCAGGAAGTTGCGGCCGTACCCGTCCTTGACCTCGACCGTGTCGCCGACGGTCCCGAGATGGTCTACGTCAGCCGTCAGAATCAGCTTCATCGTCTTCGTACTTTCGGTTGAGCGTCCGGCGCCTAGCGCGCCGAGGAGGTGAAGGGCAGCAGCGCCACCTCGCGGGCGTTCTTCACCGCGATCGCGATGTCGCGCTGGTGCTGCACGCAGTTGCCGGTCACCCGGCGGGCCCGGATCTTGCCGCGCTCACTGATGTAGGTGCGCAGCAACGTGGTGTCCTTGTAGTCGATCTGCTGCCCCTTCTTCGAGCAGAAGACGCACTTGCGTGCCTTGACCGGCTTCTCGGGCGCCGGGCGCCGCTTGGTGGACTTGGCCATGTGTGTTGTTCTTTCCGTTCTCGTGGGTGAAGTTCACGTGTTCTAGAAGGGCGGCTCGTCGTCGCCGCCACCGAAGGAGCCCGACGCCGGGGCACTGCCCCACGGATCGTCGGCCGGTGCGTTGCTCGCCTGCGGAGCAGCCTGACGGGATCCGCCGCCACCGCCGCCACCGAAGCCGCCGCCACCCCCGCCGCCGCCGCTGCGGCTGGCCTTGTTGACCTTGGCGGTGGCATACCGCAGCGACGGCCCGATCTCGTCGACCTCGACCTCGACCACGGTGCGCTTCTCGCCTTCGCGGGTCTCGAAGGACCGCTGCTTGAGCCGCCCGGTGACGATCACGCGGGAGCCGCGGGTCAGGCTCTCGGCAACGTTCTCGGCGGCCTCCCGCCAGATGTTGCACCGCAGGAACAGCGCCTCGCCGTCCTTCCACTCCCCGCTCTGGCGGTCATAGATCCTGGGTGTGGACGCGACGGTGAAATTCGCGACGGCGGCACCCGAGGGCGTGAACCGCAGCTCGGGATCAGCGGTCAGGTTTCCGACGACGGTGATAGTGGTGTCACCAGCCACAATTTCCTCCTGGGTCCGCTGCTACGACGGTCGATGTCATGAGCATGTTCTCGCGAAGCCTACGCAGCCGCACCGACGGCGAACAGTCAGTGCTGTCGACTCAGTGCTTGTCGGCGCGCATCACCTTGGTGCGCAGCACCGACTCGTTGAGGCTCAGCTGGCGGTCCAGCTCGGACACCGTCGCCGGCTCGGCCTTCACGTCGATGACGGCGTAGATGCCCTCGGCGTGCTTGGCGATCTCGTAGGCCAGCCGGCGCCGGCCCCAGATGTCGACCTTGTCGACGCTTCCCCCGTCCTTGCGGACGACGTTGAGGAACGTCTCCAGCGACGGGGCGACGGTGCGTTCGTCGAGCGTGGGGTCAAGAATGACCATGATTTCGTATGGACGCATGGAAACCTCACCACCTCCTCTGGTCTCGAGCGGCCACGGTCGTTCCGTGGCAGGAGGGTCGCCTGCGTCGGCAACCGCCCCAGGGTACCGGACGGCGGGCGGCCTAGCGAAATCCGGGGCAATCCGGGAAATCCGGCGGCCACTCACTCCCGGACGCGCACGTACTCCACGGCCCTGGCCATCGTGGCCTCGTCGGCCTTGGCGAGCGAACCCGAGTCGAACGGCGGCTGCGGGTCGTACTCGATGAGCAGCTGCGCGGCCTGCGCGGCCTCGCGGTCTACGAGCAATTCGACGAGCCGCAGGGCCATATCGATGCCGCTGGACACCCCCGCGGCGGTAATGATCCGCTGCGGCAGGTGCTCGACGACGCGTTCGGCCACGTAGCTGCCGCCCAGCCCGTTGAGCACGTCGGCCGCGCCCCAGTGGGTGGCCGCGGTCAGACCGTCGAGCAGGCCCGCGGCGGCCAGCAGCAACGCGCCCGTGCACACCGACGTCGTGAACGTGGTGTTCGGGTGCACTGCCTGCAGCCAGTCGCACACCGACTCGTCGTGGATTGGCGGGTGCCCACGCCACCGGGGAACACGACCACATCGGGCGCCGCGACCTCGTCGAAGGTCGCGTCACAGGCGAAGCCCAGCATCCCGTTCTCCGTCCGCACCTCACCGCGGCGGTGCCCGACGAACACGATGTCGATCGACGGGACGCGCTGCAGCACCTCGTAGGGCCCCACCGCGTCGAGCGCGGTGAACCGGGGAAACAACGGGATTGCAACTTGCGTCATGCCTGCCTCCGGATGGTCGCCGCTTCGGTGTCAGTCTCCGCCGGCGCCGCCGGCCGCCGCAGCCCGGCGGGCCGCAACCACTGCGGAAGCCAGCCGGGCGGCGCGTCGGGGGCCCGGTCGAACGGCCCGCCGGCCGGGTCGTCCAGACACCCGCGCATGCGCACCAGATCCTCCTCGGGCCGGTAGATCTGCCACACCACCAGCGCGCACAATCCGACGACGGCCACGTCGCGCAGCAGCACCGTCGTGGTGAAGACCTGCTGCGGCAGCGTACGGTTCGGCTCGGAATACAGGTAGTACATTCGCGGCACCCAGACCAGCGCGTCGATCGTCATCCAGGCCAGCAGGATCCGGCGGTGCGGCAACGCCAACACGGCCAGCGGCACCAGCCACAGCGAGAACTGCGGGCTCCACACCTTGTTGGTCAGCAGGAACACCGCCACGACCAAGAACGCCAGCTGCGCCACCCGCGGCCGCCGCGGCGCGGTCAGCACGACGTAAGCGATTGCCGCGCAACACGTTGCGAACGACACCGCGACGACGATGTTGAGCACCGTGGGCGGCTCCCAGAAACCGAGGTGGGGATCGAAACCGCGCCAACCGGTGAACGACTTCACCACGGAGTACAGCGAGTCCATATCGTCGCCGCGGCGGGTGTTGAGCCGGAAGAACTCCGACCAGCCCCGCGGGAACAGCACCAGCACCGGCAGATTCACCAGCAGCCACGTCGCCGCGGCCGTCGCGGCGGTGCGGGACCACGCGCCGAGGCGCCCGGTCCGGATGCCCAGCACCAGCATCGGGCCCAGGAACAGCAGCGGATACAGCTTGGCCGCGGCGCCCAGCCCGATCAGCACGCCGGCGAGCACCGGCCGTCGCCGCGCCCACGCCAGCAGCCCGGACATCGCCAAACCCGTGGCCAGGGCGTCGAAGTTGGTGAAGATCTGGAAGATCACCAGCGGCGAGGCGGCCACCAGGGCCGCGTCCCAGATCCGCCGCCCGGCCAGGCCCGCGGTCGCCCACACCGTCGCCAGCCAGGCCAGCGCCAGGCCGAACGCCGCGACGTCGAAGAACATCACCACCTCGGCCACCACCGGCAGCGGTCCCAGCTTGCTCAGCGCGGTGTAGGTCTTGGCCAGCGCCATCGACCCGTACTGGTAGAGCCCGGTCAGCACCGGATACTCCATGTAGCGCACCGCGGGGCGACCGTCGTACTGCAGCTGCGACGCACCGTCGGCGTCGGTTTCGACCCAGCTTGACTTGTAGGGAAACTTGCCCTGGCTCAACAACTCCGCGCCGTAGAGGGGCACCGTGTCGGAGTAGCACAGCTCGTAGTAGGCGCGCTGGTTGTCCCAGTTGGCCACCCGCTGGTCCCCCGGCCCGGTGCCGTGGCTCTGCAGGCACGCCGCCTTCGTCGAATAGCCGAGCGCCAGGAAAACCAGCGCGATCACGAACATCACCCGCAGCGGGGTCATCACCCGGGTGCGCCCGATCAGTGCGTGCCGGCCGACAGGTCCCCCGACCATGTCGGCGAAGGCGGCGCCCAGAAAGTCGGTGCGGCTGGGGCAGTCGCGGGTGTCCAGGCTGCGCCGGTCGGTGGCCAGCCGTCCCGGCGAGATGGCGGCGCTCTGCTCGGCGGCGCCGGTCACGGCGGCGGCGGTGGGGGGGCTTGCGGGCCGCCCGGTGCGGCCCCGGTGTCCGACGGCGGCGGCACTATCGGGACCGTCGTGGGCGGGCCGACCGGAATGGTGATCCCCGGCGCGATCTCCACTGTGGGCTGGATGACCGTCTCCGACGGCGGGGGCGCCTGCGGAGGCGGCGGTGGTGGTGGGGCGGGCACTCCCGCGTAGCCGCCGATCGCGGTCGGCTTGGGGAACGATTGGTTGGGCGTGCCCTTCAGCGCGCCGTCCATGGTCGCCTTCCAGATGTCCGACGGCAGCCCCGACCCGTACACCGGCGCGCCCGAGGCGGTCACCAGCGGCTGGTCACCTTTCACGGTGCCCACCCAGACCGCCGTCGACAGCGACGGCGTGTAGCCGACCATCCATGCGTCCTTGTCGGCCTTGGTGTCGCCCAGCTGCGTGGTGCCCGTCTTGGCCGCCGACGGCCGCCCGCCCGCCAGGTTGTGCCCGCGCGAGTAGCCCGCGATCGGTTCCATCGCGGCGGTGACGTTGTCGGCGACGGCCTTGTCGATCCGCTTCTCGCCGCTGTTGTCGGAGTTGGCGGCGTCGAAGAGGACCTGGCCCTCGGCGTTGACGACCTTCTGCACGAAGTGCGGCCGGTGGTAGACGCCCGAGTCGGCCAGCGTCGCGTAGGCCGACGCCATGTCGATCGGCCGGGTTTCGTATTGGCCCAGCACGATCCCGTTGTTGGGCGGCCCGCCCTTGCCGTCCTCGGACAGCGTGTGTTCGACGCCGGGGAAACTCTTCGCGACGCCGGCCTGGTGGGCGGCGTCGGCGACGGCCTGCGGCCCGCCCTTGAGTTTGAGCATCAGCCGGTAATAAGAGGTGTTCAGCGACTGCTTGAGCGCCTGGGCGATGTTGCAGGTCCCGCAGCTCTCGCCGTCGACGTTGGTGATCTTGATGCCGTCGACCGTCAGTGGGGAGCTGTCCACCTGGTAGCCCAGCCCGATGCCCTGTTCCAGCGCGGCGATCAGGCAGAACACCTTGAACGACGAGCCCGTCTGCAGCCCGGCCTGGGCGAAGTCGAAGCCGTTGGCGTCGGGACCGCCGTAATAGGCGCGGATCGCGCCGTCGTGCGGGTCGATCGACACCACGGCGGCGCGCATGTCGGGGTCCTGCCCGTGGAGGTACTTGGCCACCGCCTTCTCCGCGGCCTGCTGGGCCTTCGGTTCGATCGTGGTGGTGACCTGCAGCCCCTGGGTGTTCAGGGTCTGCTCGTCGATGTTGAACAACTCCATCAGCTCTTTGGTCACCTGGCGCTCGATCAGCCCGTCGGGGCCGCTCGTCTGGTTCTCCGCACGGGCCTGATCGGGCGGCACGGTCTCCGGGAACACCTGGGCGGCGCGGTCACCCGGGGACAGCGCCTTGGTCTCGACCATGCCGTCGAGCACCCAGTTCCACCGGGCCTTCGCCCCCTTGGGGTCGACGGCGGGGTCCAGCGTCGACGGCCGCCGGATCAGCGCGGCCAGCAGCGCCCCTTCCGAGACGGTCAACTGCTCGACGGGCTTGTCGAAATACGCCTTGGCGGCCGCCGAGATGCCGTAGGCACCCCGGCCGAAGTAGATGATGTTCAGGTAGGCCTGCAGGACGTCGTCCTTGGACCACTCCCCCGACATCTTGGTGGCGATGACCAGTTCCTTGGCCTTGCGCATCAGGCCACTGAACCCGTGTTGCGCCGAACCGACCAGCGCGTTCTTGACGTACTGCTGGGTGATCGTCGACCCGCCCTGCAGGCCGCCGTTGCCGAACAGGTCGTGGTTGATCGCCCGGGCGAACGCGGTGAAGTCGAACCCGGGGTTGGAGTAGAAGTTGCGGTCCTCGGCGGCGATCACCGCCTGACGCACGTGCACCGGCACCTGCTTGAGGTTGACATCGACCCGGTTGCCTTCCGGCGGAACGATTCTGGCGATCTCCGAGCCGTCGCTGGCCAGAATGGTCGAGACCTGGTTGGTGCGGATGTCGCCCGGCTTGGGGATGTCGACGATGACGTACGCCATGGCGAAGGTCACGAGCGGCAACAGCACCAGCACCGCCGCCGCGAGGTAGGACGCCCGTCGCACCCACCGCCAATTGACCCGCTCCACCCAGCTCGAGCCGGGAGCCGGTGAACGCCCAGGGGTTCCGCCCGGGCCGCCGCGACGGGGCGGGGGCGGGGGCCCCGACACCGACTGTCGCCCGGAAAAAGGCCGGTCCTGCCGGCCGTCGAGGGCGGCCTTGACCTCCGCGAGCTGATCCCGCTCGGCCTGCAGCGACGTCGAGGGCGGGTTGTCCAACGCGGCCTTGACCTCGTCGATGGGGTCCGCTCGCCGCGGGGAGCGATCGTCGGTGACGGGCGGCAGGATCGCCGTCAGCCGGTCGTCGGGCGGAACCGGACGCCGGCCGGGCCCCGGGCGGCCGGGCCCGCCGGTGTTCGCATGCTTGCCGAAACGCTCAGTCTCCGACCCGTCCCAGCCGGTGGACGACTGCTCGTGGCGGCCTTCGTCATTCAATGGCGGTGCGGGCGCCGTTGCGTGCCCTGCGCGTTCCGCGGGTGCCCTTCGGTGGCCGCGTCGCGCCGAGCACGTACGACTTGACTAGGTGGTTCCAGCTGCAGGTGCGGCATACCTCCACCACGTGGACCTTGAACTCCTCGAAGCGGGTCGCCAGCAAGACCAGCTCCTCGGCCGTGCGGGCCGACCCCGACACCGCGCCCAGGTGCTCGCCGAACACCCACGACACCAGGGTGAGCTGCTCCTTGCGGCAGATCGGGCACATCACCTGGCTCGGTTTCCCGTGAAACTTCGCGGCGCGCAACAAGTACGGGTTCGCGTCACAGACCTCGGACACTCCGGTGCGACCCGAATAGACCTCGGCCAGCAGGGAGCGCCGCCGAAGCGCGTAGTCCACTACCTGTCGCTGCAGTCGCACGCCCACCAGAGTACGTCGCCATCCGCCCCACTGATACGCGGCAAGCTGATGCCCGGCGCGTTCGCCGGCCCGAGCCCGGCCCGGCTACCGCCGATTACGGTGGCGACTCCGCTGGACTTCACGAAAGATCCCGGCGCCAAGCCCGACGGGGTCGCGGCCGTGGTGCTGATCCTGCGGGGCGCCCCGGAAACCCTCGGCATCAAACCGTCCGACGTCAAGAGCACGTATCTGATCGTCGAGCCCGCCGACGACCCCACCGCGCCCGGGGCGGTGTCGCTGTCGGTGTACGTCATCGAGCGATTACGGCGGCGGTTACATCACCTTCACAGGACACGGGACCGTCAAGCGGGTGAACTACCCGTCGTCGTGACGACGGGCTGCGGGCCAACCCCGCCCACGCCGTTAACACCGGTCAAATGCCACCCCAATCGCAGGTGGTGGCGGGGCGAATGGGCGGTGTTGTGGCGAATATATCGACGCGATAGGATGACCCGAGGCGTCGGGCCGTCGTAACCGGACATGCAAAGGAGGTGGGTCGATGCTGGAGCTTGCCATCCTGGGGCTTCTCATCGAGTCGCCGATGCATGGCTACGAACTGCGTAAGCGGCTGACCGGCTTGCTCGGCGCATTCCGGGCGTTCTCGTACGGTTCGCTCTACCCGGCGTTGCGGCGCATGCAAGCCGACGGGTTGATCGCCGAGGACGCCGCCCCGACCGGCACTCCGGTGCGGCGGGCTCGCCGGGTCTACCGACTGACCGACGAGGGTCGCCGGCGCTTCAGCGAGCTGGTGGCTGACACAGGCCCGCACAACTACACCGACGACGGCTTCGGGGTACACCTGGCGTTCTTCAACCGCACTCCGGCCGAGGCCCGGATGCGGATCCTGGAGGGCCGCCGCCGTCAGGTGGAGGAACGCCGCGAAGGCCTGCGCGAAGCCGTGGCACGGGCCAGCAGCTCGTTCGACCGTTACACCCGGCAGTTGCACCAGCTCGGACTCGAGTCCAGCGAACGTGAAGTCAAATGGCTCAACGAGCTCATCGCCGCGGAGCGGGCCGCGCCTGGCCTGTCCGAACAAACGTAATCCCTGCACGAAACACACGACAGCCGAGACACCGAGGCTCAAACAGTTATGAGGTTAGGAGAACGCTCTATGACCGAGCACAACCCGTCAGGGGCGCTGACGGAGGTACGAGTCGCCATCGTCGGCGTCGGGAACTGCGCGTCCTCGCTGGTCCAGGGCGTCGAGTACTACCAGAACGCCGACGAGTCGTCGTCGGTGCCCGGCCTCATGCACGTCCGGTTCGGCCCGTACCACGTGCGCGACGTGAAGTTCGTGGCCGCGTTCGACGTGGACGCGAAGAAGGTCGGCTTCGACCTCTCGGACGCGATCTTCGCCTCGGAGAACAACACGATCAAGATCGCCGACGTGGCCCCCACCAACGTGGTGGTGCAGCGCGGCCCCACCCTCGACGGCATCGGCAAGTACTACGCCGACACCATCGAACTCTCGGACGTCGAGCCCGTCGACGTCGTGCAGGTGCTCAAGGACGCCAAGGTCGACGTCCTGGTGTCCTACCTGCCGGTGGGCTCGGAGGAGGCCGACAAGTTCTACGCCCAGTGCTGCATCGACGCCGGCGTGGCGTTCGTCAACGCGCTGCCGGTGTTCATCGCCTCCGACCCGGTGTGGGCCAAGAAGTTCGCCGACGCGGGGGTCCCGATCGTCGGTGACGACATCAAGAGCCAGGTCGGCGCCACCATCACCCACCGGGTCATGGCCAAGCTGTTCGAGGACCGCGGTGTGCAGCTGGACCGCACCATGCAGCTCAACGTGGGCGGCAACATGGACTTCCTCAACATGCTCGAGCGCGAGCGCCTGGAGTCCAAGAAAATCTCCAAGACCCAGGCCGTGACCTCCAACCTGCACCGCGAGTTCAACACCAAGGACGTTCACATCGGCCCGTCGGACCACGTCGGCTGGCTGGACGACCGCAAGTGGGCCTATGTGCGGCTGGAGGGTCGCGCCTTCGGCGACGTGCCGCTGAACCTCGAGTACAAGCTCGAGGTGTGGGACTCGCCGAACTCCGCGGGCGTCATCATCGACGCGGTGCGCGCGGCCAAGATCGCCAAGGACCGCGGCATCGGCGGCCCGGTGGTCCCGGCGTCGGCCTACCTGATGAAGAGCCCGCCGCAGCAGCTGCCCGACGACATCGCGCGCACCCAGCTCGAAGAGTTCATCATCGGGGCGTGAGCACCGCGCTTCGGCGCACCGAGCATCAGGTGGCTTTCCCGAAGCGATAGCGCATGCGATAGCACGCCGGCGTCCGGCGGCGCGAGAGCCAATTCGTCGACACGGCGCTGGGCGGTTGCTTAGCATCATCTCTCGATGAACGTTCAGCCCGCCGCGTTCCTGCGCACGACCCTGCCCCTGGACCTGTCTCGCCTCGCAGAGCTGGACAACGGCCGCTACCACTCGATCTGGCTGCCCGATCACCTGGTCAGCTTCTGGCCCGACTCCCTGTGGACCCCCGAGTTCACCGACCTCGCCGCCGCCTCCCCGTCGCCGCACCGCCACCTCGACGGGCTGGTGGTCGCGGCGGCGGCCGCGGTGCTGACCGACAACGTTCCCGTCGTCAGCGCCGTCGTCGACACGGTCCGGCGCCACCCGTGCATGCTCGCGCAGACGGCGCTGACCATCGACCACCTCGCCAAGGGGCGCTTCGTCCTCGGCCTGGGCAGCGGCGAGAGCGAGAACACGGTGCCCTACGGCTTCGACTTCGCCCGGCCGGTCGCCCGTTTCGAGGAGGCGCTGAACGTCATCCGGCTGCTGTGGGAGAGCGACGGCCCGATCGACTTCGACGGGCGGTTCTACACGCTGCGTCAAGCCCGGTTGGACATCGAACCCTACGACGGGCGGTTCCCCCCGATCTGGATCGGCGCCAGCGGCCCGCGGATGCTCGACATCGCCGGCCGCCACGCCGACGGGTGGTGGCCGGCAGGCGCCTGGACGCCGGAGCACTACGCCGAAATGCTCTCGGCGGTAAGGGCTTCCGCCGAACACGCGGGCCGTGACCCGATGGCGATCACGCCGTGCTTCATCCAGGTGTGCCTGATCGGCGCGGACGACGACGCGCTCGCCGAGATCCTGCGGGCGCCGCTGGTGCGGGCGTTCCTGCTGCAGGTCTCCGCGGAGACGTTGCGCGGCTTCGGGTTCGAGCACCCGATGGGTGAGGGCTGGCGCGGGTTCCAGGACATCGACCCCGCGACGCTGCCCCGTGAGCGGATCGTGGAGTTCCTGGACAAGGTGCAACCCGAGATGGTCCTGGCCGTCGTGCCGCACGGTACCCCGGGGCGGGTCGCCGAGATCGTCAAGACGTACGTGGACGCGGGCCTGCGGGTGCCCAAAATCCTCGACTACGGCGCCATGGCCGGCCTGAAGTACGCCGAGGCCTCGGCGGCCAACGTCCGGGCGACCGAGGACGAACTGCTGCGGCTGTGCGGGGCCGTCTCGTGAGCCTCGACGCCGCGGCGCTGCTGGAGGCCGCGCAGGCCGAGACCGGGTTGCGCGACTACGCCGACCCGACGCTGCCGCACCGCTTCGCCGTCGCCGTCGACCACCTCAACGCGCTCGGCCTGGACGCCGACGGTGCGCGCGAGGCCGCCCGGGTGTGCCATTGGCTGCTGACCTCGCGGCTGGAGTTCGTCGGGGACCGCAACCGCTATCCCGTCGGCGACGAGGTGATCGAGGCGCCGATGTTCGTCACCGGCGAACCCCGGTCGGGCACCACGCTCATGCACGCGCTGATGTCCGTCGACCCGGACGCGCGGGCGCTGCGCTTCTGGGAGGTGATGTACCCGTCGCCGCCGCCGGGACTGGCCGGCCCGGACGACCCCCGCCGCGCCCGCGCCGACGCCGACTGGCGCGAGATCAACGCCAAGCTGCCCAAGTGGCTGCACAGCCACCCCTACAACGACATGCTCGGCGACGGCCTGCCAGAGGACGAACGCACCTGGGCCTTCGACTTCCGGGTGATGACGCCGACCGCGTGGTGGCGGGTCCCGATGCAGTCGCTGGTGGCCGGGCTGCCCACCGACGCGGCCGCACAATACCGGCTACACAAGGCCATGCTGCAGCAACTGCAGTACCGGCGCCCCCGAAAACGCTGGGTTCTCAAGGGTTTTCACGGATTCCGGCTCGCGGAGCTGTTCGACACCTACCCCGACGCCCGGATCGTGTGGCTGCACCGCGACCCGGTCCAGGTCGCCGCGTCGCGCACCATGATGATGGCCGACATCGCCGAAGGCATGGTCGGCCCGATCGACCTGCACGCCGCGGCCAAGATGCACCTGGAGCTGACCCGGGCCGGCATCGCCAACACGATGGCCAATCCGCTGGTCGACGACCCGCGCATCCTGCACGCCCGCTACACCGACTTCGTCGCCCATCCGGTTGAAACGGTGCGGCGCTACTACACGTTCTGCGGCCGCGACCTGGCGGCCGGGCCCGAGGCGGCGATGCGGGACTATCTCGTAGCCAACCGCGGCGACCGCCACGGCAAGTTCACCTACTCGACGCGCCTGTTGACCGACATCGGCGAGGACCTCGACGCCCTGCACGCCGAGTTTCGGGCCTTCCGCGAACGCTTCGGCGTCGCGATCGAGAACCGGGCCTGACCCGTGCCGGCCCACGAGCGCCTGTCGGTGCACAGCGTCACCTTCTACGGCACCCCTCTGGCCGAGCTGGAGTCGCACTGGCGGACGCTCGGGGTGTCGCGGCTGAGCGTCCTGGACGACCAGCTGCTCGATCCGTTGTTCCCAACCCTGCTGCAGCGCAACGGCTACACGGTCGAGGCGGTCTGCCACGTCTTCGCGGGCGGCAGCCTGGCCGCCGACCCGCGGGCCGCGCAGGACGCGCTGTGCGCCGTGATCGACGCCGCCGCGGGCGTGGGGGCCCGCACCGTCTACCTGCTCACCGGGGGCCGCGGCGGGCTCAGCTGGACCCAAGCGGCCCGACGCTTTTCGGACATGGTCGCGCCCTGCGTCGCACGGGCGCGGGCGGCCGGGGTGGCGCTGGCGATCGAGAACGCCTCCAGCCTGTACGCCGACATCCACCTCGTCCACACGCTGCGCGACACCGTTACCCTGGCCGAGATGGCCGGGCTGGGCATCTGCATCGACGTGTTCCACTGCTGGGCGGAAGGCGATTTCGAGGCGATGGTGCGGCGGGCGCTGCCGCGCGCCGCGCTCGTCCAACTCAGCGACTACGTGCTCGGCGACCGGTCGCTGCCGGCCCGCGCCGTCCCCGGCGACGGCACGATCCCCCTCGAGGCGTTCCTCACCGACGTTCTGGCCGCCGGTTATCGGCACGGCTTCGACCTGGAACTCATCGGCCCGCGCATCGAGGCCGAGGGCCGGCTCGGATCCGCCTGGCGCGCATGCGATGTCGTCGGCGCGATGCTCGACAGACTGGGGGCATGACAATGGCCTACGGTGACGGCCCCGACGACGCGGCGCTGCGGGCGGCGTGGACCGAATTCTGCGCCGCGCTGCAGCGCGCCGGCGAACGGGTCTTCAAAGACGCCAACCCCGCCTCGGGGGTGCAGCGTGCCGACGCGTTCCGCTTCCTCACCCAGAACCTGGGCCAGGCCTTCGACCTGGCGCTGGAGACCCGCGACACCCGTTACCCGGTGCTGCACACGTTCTGCGGCCCGACCCGCAAGCTCGGCGGCGACTGCGCCGACTTCACCTACCAGCAAGCCTGGATCGACGGCGAATCGACCTACCTGCTCACCGGCACCCGCGGCACGTCGCGGTTCTTCAACGTCACCGTCCAGGGACCCCGCACGCCCGGGCCGGGCGTGCTGCACGAGCCCTTCGGCGACACACCGGAAGCCAACCTGCTCGGCCATCGGCTCCACGTCGAGGACGACGGGACGTTCGAGCTCTACATCGGCGGGCCGCAACGCGGCCCGAACTGGCTGCCCACCACGCCGGGATCGCGAAAACTGTTCATCCGACAGGGCTTCGACCGGTGGGACGAGGTGCCGGCGCGGATGCGCATCGAGCGCGTCGACATGACCTGCCCCAAGCCGCTGCCCACGCCCGCGGGCATGGCCGAGGCGATGGGCTGGGCCGGTGACTTCGTCACCGGCCTGATGTCCGACTGGCCCGAGTTCCCCTTCACCCACGGCGGCGTCGACGCCGGGCATCCCAACGCCTTCCCCCGCGTCGGGGCCACCGAGGCCGACGGCAGGCGCGGCCGGGCCGCGACCAACATGTACTGGGAGCTCGCCCCCGACGAGGCGCTGATCGTCGAGTTCGACGCCCACGACGGGCTGTGGATGTTCACCAACATGGGCGTTTTCTTCAACAGCATGGACTACCTGTACCGCCCGGTCAGCTACACGCCGAGCCGCACCACCGTCGACCGCGACGGGCGCATCCGCCTCGTGCTGGCCCACCGCGATCCCGGCGTGCACAACTGGCTGGACACCCAGGGCTTCGAGCGCGGCAACCTGACCTACCGGCACATGCTCGAGGGCGAGCCTGTCGTGCTCAGTACCCGCGTGGTCGAGTACGACGAGCTGGGCGACGCTCTGCCCCCAGACGCTGCCATGGTGACTCCGGCGGAACGCATCGCCGCGATGTGGGAACGGTTCCACGGTGTTCGCCGTCGTTACCTACTCTAGGGCGGCGGCGTCGGGGTCGGGCGTGCTCGTGGCGGCGTGGCGGTGAATTCCAGCCGGTCGCGACGATCGCAGGATTGAACGAGAAGACGAAACACGTTGCTCTTCAACGGAAACGCAAATGTGGAGATGGCCGGTCTGTGATCGGGTCAGGCGGCGATACTGCACCGCCGAATGCACTGTTGACGCCCGGGTCCTCGGGATCGGGCAATAGCAAATCATGCGGTAGCAAGACGCCGTGCCGCAGGTGATCATCACCGAACAGGGCCGAGGTGCCTCACCTAAAAGTGAGCGCGAAGCGGTCGCTGGTGCCTCACACATAGTGAGCGCGTGGAGGGCTTGCACTACTTCGCCTTGGCCAATCGGTTGATTGACGGTTGTAATGCTTGCAGGTCGATGTGGCGGGCGCCGGCTAGGACGGTGCTGTTTTAGTCGCTGACTTTCGGCGTGGCTGAGCGGGTTTCGCATGGATGGGCGGCGAGGATCAGATGCGTGGCTTTGGGACGGGAAAATCGGCAGGGCCGGTTCGATGACGTGATGCTGCTTGTCGGCGATCAGCTGCCGGCGGGCAGCATCTATCGGCTGCTGGCCGACCACGGCGGTGCACTGTTCGACGACGATTATTTCGCTGATGTGTTCAAGCGTTCGGCGTTGGGTCGGCCAACGGTGCCGGCGCGGGTGATGGCCGCGGTGATGCTGCTGCAGGCCTACGAGGGGCTTTCGGATCGGGAGGCCTGCGACCGGCTGGCCTTTGACCTGCGCTGGAAAGCGGCCGCCGGGTTGACCGTGGATGCGGAGGCGTTTCATCCCACGGTGCTGGTCGGGATGCGCAACCGGCTACGCGCATCGGATCGGCCACGGCGGTTGTTCGAGGACGTCAACACCACGGCGCGGGCGGCGGGGTTGTTGCGGGGACGGCGCCGGGTGCTCGATTCCACTCCGCTGTTGGATGCGGTGGCCACCCAGGACACGGTGATCCAGCTGCGGGCCGCGATCCGCAAACTACTGGCGGTGGCCGATCGGGCCGATCCGGAGGTGGCCGGTGCGGTGCGCACCGTGCTGACCCGCGACGATGACTACGCCAGCCTGGGAAAACCACCGTGTGACTGGGACGATCCCACGGCGCGTGAAGCCTTGGTCGATGCGCTGGTGCGCGACGCCAAGGCAGCACTGGAGGCCTGCGATGGCCGCCAGCTTGACGGGGCACTCGGTGAGGCGGTCGAGTTGCTGGCGCTGGTGGCCGGCCAGGACGTCGAGGCCGGCGACGACGGGGTGTTTCGCATCGCGAGGCGGGTGGCCCGGGATCGGCTGATCTCCACCGTTGATACCGAGGCCCGCCATGGGCATAAGTCGCGGGCGCGGACCTTCGATGGCTACAAGTCCCATTTGGGTATCGATCCCGATGACGAGCTGATCACCGCGGTGGCCGTCACCGCGGCCAACGCCGCCGACCGTGAGGTCATCGACGAGCTGCTGGGCAACCCGGTCACCGACACCACGAGTGCTGCACCCGATTCCGCCGCCACCGATGCCGCCACCGATGCCGATGCCGATGCCGATGAAACGATCACCGATCACGGTGAGCATGTGCGAAACGAGTCGGAGCCCAATGTCTTTGAGGTGTATGGCGATTCGGCTTACGCTGATGGGGCCACCCTCGATGAGCAGACCCAACGTGGCCATGACATGCGCGCCAAAGTGCCCCCGGTGCGCAACGCCAACGGCTATTCCAAAGACCAGTTCGGTATCGACCTGACTGCGGGCACCGTCACCTGCCCGGCCGAGCACACTGTGGCCATCAGCACCGGGCGGCGTCAGCAGGTCGCTCGCTTCGGGGCATTGTGTGGGTCGTGTCCGCTGCGGGCGCAATGCACCAAAGCCCGCCGTGGACGGGTGATCACCATCCATGCCCATGAGGCCGCCCTACAGCTGGCCAAGGCCCGCCAACGCGACCCGGCCTGGCAGACCGATTACCGAACGTATCGGCCGGTTGTGGAACGCAAGATCAGTCACTTCACCCGGCGCCCCTGGGGTGGTCGCAAGGCTCGCTGCCGCGGACAACAACGCATCCTGACCGACATCCTCGCCCGAGCCGGCGCGATCAACCTCGCCCGATTGGCCAGCCTGGGCCTGCATTCAGCGGCCGGGGGCTGGGCCATCGCCTGATCGGGACCACCAGGCCACCAGGCCACCAGGCCACCTACGATCCCATTAATATCAGCCAGCGCAAGCCCCTCCCAGCCGTCGAGACCCCGATACCGCGAAATCCCCGCCCTGCTGGAGGTCACTACATCAGCGCCGTCCTAGGGCCTTGGTCTTGGTCTTGGCCAGGTCCAGCAGCTGCATTTGGATGGCGTTGATCTGCCGGGTCAGATCGGCCGGGTTGATGCCTTCGATCCGGGCAGCGACGTTCGCGAGTTGTTGGTTGTCAAGCACTCCCGATGCCTGCAGACGCTGCCACGGGGTGGCCGGCTTGTCGTAGATGCGCTTGCGGCGACCAGCTGCGGTGGTGGTGTAGCCGAGGGGCTTTTTGGTCGGGGTGAAGAAGTTCAGCGGCAGCGACACCAGCTTCCACAGCTGGTTGAGCAGCTGCAGCTCCACTGGGGTGTCGTAGCGCGAGTAGAACGCGTGTTTGCGCACCACGTGGTTGTTCTTGGACTCCACATGCGCCTGATCGTTCTTCTGGTACGGCCGCGAGCGGGTCTGGGTGACGTCGCGGTCCTGCAGCCACTGGGCGACCTCATGATTGATGAATTCACCACCGCAATCGCTGTCGAAAATCACCACGGGAAACGGGAACCGCTGCTCCAGCTCCTCGATGCCGGCGGTGATCCACTTGGAGGCGTTGTTGCGGATCGAGTAGTTCTCGGTCCAGCCGATCACCAGGTCGGTCATGGTCAGGGTGCGGGCGAACTCGCCGATCAAACTCGGGCCGCAGTGCGCCACGGTGTCGGCCTCGATCACCCCGGAGTCTCGGGCGCCTCATCAGAACAGGTACGGATAGTGATCGAATTCCGCAGCAGCGGTGACGGTTTGGTCGTCGAGATGCCCTTGATACGCATCGCATCCCGAGCTCGTTTGAGGTAGCGGTCGACGGTGGCCGCGCTCATCGCCTTCAGCTCGGCGACCGCCGCCTCGGTGGCGAACGGCTTGTCGAGGTCACCGGCGGTGGCCAGCAGCGGTAGCCATAGCTCGGCCATGACCACCAGGTACTTGCCGCACGGCATGCCCATCAAGGCCCACACGTGCTCTAGAAGCGCTCTGGCGTCGTCGCTGAAGCCCCGCGGGCGCAACCTACGCCCATCGCGACCTGCTCAGCCGGATCCGCCAGCCGCGGTCCGGTCAGCATCCGCCGGGCGGTCGAACGGCCCATCCCCCGTGGAAGCCACCAACCCGATCCAAGATCGCGGTCTTATCCGCCTTCGACGCCTTGCGGTACTGACCATGCAGTTTGTTGGTTACCTGCCGTCTCGCGGCCATATCGGTCTTGCCCTCCACACCGGGCAAGCCTCTCTGGTTACGCGCTCAAAATAGGTGAGGCACCGCCGTCGGCCACGCGCTCAAAGTAGGTGAGGCACGCCGAGGGCACCCGCGATGCCGTCAATTGCGAGTACCATCATTCCCGGCAGGCGCTCGCCTCAGCGAATTGTTTGCGAGGAATAGAGTCTTGATTGATGAGTAACGCCGCGGAGCGGGAGAAGCAGCTGGCGTTGGTATCGCGCCTGAAGGCGACCTATCCGGAGATTCCGGAATGGCCCACCCCGGACATGATCACCTCTGATCGTTACTGGGCGTACCTGAAGCCCAACCAGGATCAGGGCGGTCAGCTGAATGTGGCCGAGCCCTTCCTGGACAAGGAGGAAGAACAGTGGGAGCTGATGACCTACGTGCTCTGCGAGGTTCTCGGGTGGGGGGGCGTCTGGGTTTCGGAGGAACGGCGTCGAACCGCCGACGTCGATGTGGGTCTGCCGATCTATCTGGGCCTGCCCTATTACGCGCGCTGGCTGTGGTCGGTGGGCAAGATCCTGCTCGAGAAGGAGTACGTCACCTGGGGTGAGCTGACCGATCGTCTGGCCGAGGTGCAAGCCCGCTACGCCGGCGGTCTCAACGGGCGACTGCCGAAGGCCCAGCCCAAGTTCCAAGGCAACGGCCCGAAGGTCAAGCGCAACCGCAACCACATCGAAGCACTCGGCAAGGGCGACCCGGGGATGTATGCCGGCAAGGCCGGCAAGGCCGGGTTCAAGGTCGGTGACCGGGTGAGGGTGCGCGAGCTGCCGGCGATGTTCTACACCCGTACCCCGGAATATCTGCGCGGCGCCGAAGGGGTGATCGCCGAGGTCGCCTATGAGAGCCCGGCCCCGGAGGATGAGACCTGGGGTCGCGAAGACGTCAAGCCGGAGTGGTTCTACATCGTGCGGTTCAAGCAGGCCGACCTGTGGGATTCCTACTTCGGCCACGCGAACGACACTTTGCAGACCGAAATCCCGGAGCGCTGGCTGCACGCCGCCGGCTGACGCGGCGTCGTTTGCTGCTCGTGATTCCCGTTGTACCCGAAAGGAATACACCGAACTATGTCTGATCACGACCACGCGCGCACCGTCAAGCCGATGGTCGACGAGATTACCGACTTCGAGGTTCTCGAGATCGCCCTACGCGAACTGTGCATCGAGAAGGGCCTGTTCACCGCAGAGCAGCATCGCATCATGACCGAGTACGCCGAGCAGATTGGCCCCACCCCCGCGGCCCGACTGGTGGCCAAGGCCTGGTTGGACCCGGAGTTCAAGAAGCTGGCGCTGACCGACGCGATCACCGCCAGCAAGGAGATCGGCGTCGACTGGCTGGAGCCCACCGGCTTCGGCACGCCCAGCGACTTCTGCGCTTTCAAGATTCTCGAGGACACTCCCCAGCTGCACCACGTGATCGTGTGCTGCCTGTGCTCGTGCTACCCGCGGCCCATTCTCGGCAACTCGCCGGAGTGGTACCGCACCCCGAACTACCGACGTCGCATCGTCCGATGGCCACGACCGGTGCTCGCCGAGTTCGGCCTCGAGTTGCCCGTCGACGTCGAAGTCCGGGTCGAGGACTCCAACCAGAAGCACCGCTTCATGGTCATGCCGATGCGGCCGAAGGGCACCGAGGGGTGGACCGAAGACCAGTTGACAGAGATCATCACCCGCGACTGCCTGATCGGCGTCGCCTTGCCCAAGCCCGCCGTCACCACCAACGTGATCACCGCGACCCGTCCGGCCATTCGTCCGGTGGTTGAGTGACCGACCTGGGAGGCGAAGCCCATGAGTAGCGCAGAGGAATTCGTCGTGCTCGACGAGATCGTGGAGCGCAACCAGTCGTGGCCGGTCATGGCCGCCAAGTACGGTGTCGCGAACCCCTTGCCTCCGTGGAAGACCAGCCTGGACGGCCTGTGCGACGCCCTCGACCGCTTCTGCCGCGACGACGAGCTCGACTTCAGCGTCACAAAGCGCCGGGACGAGGAAGACGAGCTGTCGGCGAGCAGGTATGCCAACCTGCCTTACCCGGAGAGCCAACTGGTGGCACTGGCGCATTCGCTGATCGCGCGCGGCGTCATCGACGAAGGGGAGCTCAGACAGCGACTGGCCGGCATTCGGGCCAGACTGGAGGCCTGACGCGAAGCATGCGACGTCGAAACACCCGGGGCTTAGCTCGTAATGTCTGAGATCGTGAGCGAGATGTACGAGGACGAGCTGACCGGCCTGTCGGAGTTCTCCCTGCTGTCCGAGAACGCCGAGCAGGCCGGGGTGACCGGCCCGCCGCCCGAGGTGCAGCGGGTCGAGTCCGGCGCCGGCAACGACCGGATCAGCGCGCTGCGCTGGGGCGCCACTCCCCCACGGATCGTGTTCCTGCACGGCGGCGGGCAGAACGCGCACACCTGGGACACCGTGATCGTCGGGCTCGGCGAACCGGCGCTGGCCGTCGACCTGCCCGGCCACGGCCATTCCGCGTGGCGCGACGACGGCGACTACTCGCCCCACAACAACGCGGCCACCCTGCTGCCGATGCTGCGCGAGCACGCGCCGTCGGCCGAGCTCGTGGTCGGCATGTCGCTGGGCGGGCTGACCGCGGTGCGGGTGGCGGCGCTGGCGCCCGACCTCGTCAACGAGCTCGTCCTCATCGACGTCACCCCGTCGGCGCTGCAACGTCATTCCGAGATGACCAAGGAGCAGCAGGGCACGGTGGCCCTGATGCACGGCGAGCGGGAGTTCCCCAGTTTCCAGGCGATGCTGGATCTGACCGTCGCCGCCGCGCCGCACCGCGAGCCCAAGGCGCTGCGCCGCGGCGTGTTCCACAACTCGCGCCGGCTGGACAACGGCAACTGGACGTGGCGCTGGGACACCATCCGCGAATTCCCCGACTTCGCCGGCCTGTGGGAGGACGTCGACGCCCTGGCGGCGCCCGTGACGCTCATTCGCGGCGGGTCATCGGGCTTCGTCAGCGACGAGGATGCGGCCGAACTCGGCAGGCGCGCAAGGCATTTCCGCGGCGCGCACATCGTGGAGAACTCCGGGCACTCGGTGCAGAGCGACCAGCCGCGCGCGCTGATCGACCTGCTGCGCACGGTGCGGGGCGCCCGCTGAGCCTACGGTGGGGGGTATGACTCCCACCTTCCCCGTTCGCATCGGCGTGCAGTTGCAGCCCCAGCACGCCCCGCACTACGGCCAGATCCGTGACGCCGTACGCCGCTGCGAGGACATCGGTGTCGACGTCGCCTTCAACTGGGACCACTTCTTCCCCTTGTTCGGCGATCCCGACGGGGCGCACTTCGAATGCTGGACGATGCTGGGGGCCTGGGCCGAGCAGACCTCGCGCATCGGAATCGGTGCGCTGGTGACCTGCAACTCCTACCGCAACCCCGAACTGCTGGCCGACATGGCCCGCACCGTCGACCACATCAGCGGCGGCCGGCTCATCCTGGGCATCGGTTCCGGGTGGAAGCGCAAGGACTACGACGAGTACGGCTACGAGTTCGGCACGGTCGGCAGCCGTCTCGACGACCTGGCGGAAGCGCTGCCGCGGATCAAAGACCGGCTGGCCAAGCTGAATCCGCGGCCGACCCGCGACATCCCGATCCTGATCGGCGGCGGCGGCGAGCGCAAGACGTTGCGGCTCGTCGCCCAGCACGCCCAGATCTGGCACAGCTTCACCTCCGCCGACGATTTCGCGGCAAAGTCGGAAGTGCTTGCCCGGCACTGCGCCGACGTCGGGCGCGACCCGTCCGGGATCGAACGCTCGGCCGCGGTCGACAACGGCGGCGGCGGGCTCGTCGCCAACGCCGAAGCGCTGGTGGGGCGCGGTGTCACGCTGCTGACCGTCGGCTGCGACGGCCCGGACTACGACCTGGGCGCCGCCGCAGAGCTGTGCAAGTGGCGCGATAGCCGGGGATAACCGGCCGCCCTGCTGTTTGCCCCGGCTTCATCGGCCCAACATCTGGTAGCACGCGCCAAGTCATGAGAAACTTCACAGCGCCGGCTGGCCGACGGTCGCTGAAGAGTCGTTTTAAGAGACGCGAGAACAGATGCCGAAGAAATACGGGGTCAAGGACAAGGACCAGGTCGTCGCGCATATCCTGCATTTGCTGCTGACGGGTAAGCTGCGCAGCGGCGACCGCGTCGACCGCAACGAGATCGCCGTCGGCCTGGGGGTCAGTCGCGTTCCGATCCAGGAGGCGCTGGTACAGCTCGAACACGACGGCATCGTGTCGACCCGGTACCACCGCGGCGCGTTCGTGGAGCGGTTCGACGAGGCCACCGTGCTCGAGCATTACGAACTGGAGGGCCTGCTCAACGGCATCGCCTCGGCGCGCGCGGCCGCCAACCCCACGCCGCGGATCCTCGGTCAGCTCGACGCGCTGCTGCGCTCGCTGCGGGCCGCCAAGGATTCGCGGACGTTCTTCGCGGCGGCGGCGGAGTACCGGCGCACCGTCAACGACGAGTACGCGGGCCCGCGGTTGCACGCCATGATCCGCGCCTCGCAGGAACTGATCCCCCGCGCGTTCAAGGTGAGCTCCCAGAGCGGCCACGGCGACGTGCTGCCGTTCTACGAGGACGAGACGGCCGCGATACATCGGCGCGATCCCGAAGCCGCGCGCGCGGCGTGCGTGGGCCGCTCCTACGGGACGGCCCAGGAGATGCTGGCCGAGCTGTCCCGACGCAGGGTCTTCACCGCGCCCGACGACGTAGTCCCCGTCCCCGCCGAGACCGTGCCGGTGCTCGCCGGCTCGGACACGGTCCTCGGCGAGCCGTCGATCGCGCTCTGAGCGGTCCGCGGCGGGCCGCGCCACCGGCGGGTCGATACGGTGGCAGGGATGACTTCGTGGGTGTGCCGTCTCGTGGCGACGCTCCTGCTGGTGTGCGGCCTGTCCGGCGCGCTGGCGCCGCGGGCCGCCGCCGACCGCAACCAGTGCGCGCCGGCCGGCCTGGACAGCGCGACGGTGCTGCCGAAGGACCTGATCAACCGCGCCGCCACCGAGCGGGGCGACCGGTACACCACCGCCACCGTGGAACCGCTGAGCGCGGTGGACGTCGACGCACTGGGGCTCGGCATACCGGGTGTGCTGACCGTGGGCACGCTCTCGGATGCCCCGCCGAACGCGTGCATCAACCCCACCGGCGGCTTCAGCGGCTTCGACAATCAGTTGCTGATCGCCGTCGCCAAGAAGCTGGGCCTGCAAGTCCGCTTCGTCGGAACGGATTTCGCCGGTCTGCTCGCCCAGGTCGCGTCGCGCCGCTTCGACGTCGGCTCGGCGTCGATCAAGGCCACCGACGCGCGGCGGCGCACCGCCGCCTTCACCAACGGCTACGACTTCGGCTACTACTCGCCGGAACGTGTCAAGGTCGGTGAGACAGTTTCTTACGCGGATTTGATGAGTGCTTCCGGGGTTGGTTGGTTGATCCAGGCGACGGTGGGCAGCTTCGGTGGAGCGGGCCGTCGGTGCCGGAATCTAGCGGGGTTAGCGGCGTAGGCCGCATCGCGTGGCGGCACGTTGGGCCTGGATCTCGTTTGCGGTGCCGTAGTGCACCGATGCAACGGTGTGTAGGCCCACGCCGCTGTGGCGATGCTCATGGTTGTAGTAATCGAAGAATGTCGTGCAGAAGGCGCGGGCATCTTCGATCGAGCCGAACCGGCCCGGGAACGCCGGGCAGTACTTGAGGGTCTTGAAATTAGCCTCCGAGTAGGGATTGTCGTTGGACACGTGCGGGCGGCTGTGGCTGCGGTCCACCCCCAGGTCGATCAGCAACTGGGCGACCGGCTTGGAGGTCATCGAGGTGCCGCGATCAGCGTGCAAGGCCAACTGGCCGCGGGCGATGCCGTGACGGGCCATGGTGTCGGCGATAAATGCTTTGGCCAACTCACCGTCCTCAACTTCTGCGATGATCCAGCCGACGACGTAGCGCGAGAAGATGTCGATAATCACATAGAGTTGATAGAAGATACCCCGTTGTGGCCCTTGCAATTTCGTTATATCCCAGGACCAGACCCGGTTTGGTGCGTTAGCGATCAGCTCGGGTTTCTTGCGCGCCGGATGGGTGCGCTGGCGACGCCGCTCGCGGTTCTCCCCGGCAATGGCCAGTAGCCGGTACATGGTGCGAATCGAGCACAGGTAGACACCATCATCAAGCAGTCGCGCCCACACCTGCGCCGGCGCCAGATCGCAGTACTGCTCTGAGCGCAGCACCGTCAGAATCTGCTGGCGTTCGGCCTCGGTGAGCTTGTTCAGTGGCTCGGGCCGCACCCGCCGTGCCGGCCGTGGTGGTGGGTTGCGGTGGCGGTGGAGCGTGGCCCGCGATGCACCCAGCAATTCGCACGCCCGTTTGGTGCTGGTTGCGGCCTCCAGGTCGGGCAGGTGCTCGCCGATCACGGCTTGGACTTCGGCTCGAAATCCGCGCTCTCGGAGAGCATCTCCAAGAGCGCGTGTGCTTTTCCCGTGATCTCCAGCGCTAGCTTGGTCCGATCCAGCTCAGCCTGCAGTTGCGTGGTGCGCCGCCGCAGCTTGTCCAACTCGACCTGCTCAGCGCTGCGCTTCGGCTTGCCCTTCGCCGACAAACCCTCCCGAGCGCCGGCATCACGGGCCTTTCGCCATTCGGCGATATGCGAGCTGTACAGGCCTTCACGGCGCAGCAACGCACCACGCTCCGACGAGCCCACCGACAGCGCGTCGTACTCGTCGAGGATGCGGGCCTTGTACTCGGCGGTGAACGTGCGCCGCCGCGCCCGAGCACCTGGATCGGGCACGTTGTCCACTTGGTCATTATCACTGCACCCGTCCAGGGATGCGATCGTCATAGTCACGGAAAATGGTGATCCTGTCTCGCCCTGTAGCGATGATTGGCTACTGCTGCTGTCTCACTTAACCCTGTCACACAGGGCGCTGGTGGTACCGCCCGGGTCGCCGATCACGTCGTTCGGTGACCTGACCGCCGGCCAGCGCATCGGGGTGGTCCAGGGCACCGTCGAGGAGGCCTATGTCGTGGACACCCTGCACCTGCAGCCGGTGAAATATCCCGACTTCGCCACCGTGTACACCAGCCTCAAGACGCGCCAGATCGACGCGTGGGTGGCTCCGGCGCTGCAGGCGTCGACCACGCTGCGCTCGGGTGACCCGGCGGTGACCGTGGCGAACACCTACAGCCCGGGCGGCTTCGTGGCGTACGCGGTCGCCAAGGACAACAAGCCGCTGCTGGACGCGCTGAACTCCGGGCTGGACGCGGTGATCGCGGACGGCACCTGGGCCAACCTGTATTCGCACTGGGTGCCGCGCACCCTGCCACCCGGCTGGAAGCCGGGCTCGAAAGCCGTTGCCGCACCCAGCCTGCCGGACTTCGCCGCGATCGCCGCCGAACATCACAGCCGGCCGGTGGACCCCACCGCCCCGAAATCGGGGCTGGCGCAGCTGCGCGACTCCTTCCTCGACTGGGACCTCTACCGGCAGGCCGTCCCCACGCTGTTCGCCACCGGTCTGCCCAACACGTTGATCCTGACCGGCAGCGCCGGCGTCATCGGGTTGCTGCTCGGCATGGGCCTGGCGATCGCGGGGATCTCGCACTCGCGCTGGGTTCGCTGGCCGGCACGGGTGTACACCGACGTGTTCCGCGGGCTTCCCGAGGTCGTGATCATCCTCGTCGTCGGGCTGGGTTTCGGGCCGTTGGTCGGCGGCCTGACCAAACACAACCCCTATCCGCTGGGCATCGCAGCCCTGGGGATGATGGCGGCGGCCTACATCGGCGAGATCCTGCGCGCGGGAATCCAGAGCGTGGACCCCGGCCAGCTGGAGGCCGCCCGCGCGCTGGGCTTCAGCTACCCCGCCGCGATGCGGTTGGTGGTGGTGCCGCAGGGCATCCGGCGGGTGTTGCCGGCGCTGGTCAACCAGTTCATCGCGCTGTTGAAGGCCTCGGCGCTGGTGTACTTCCTGGGCCTGGTCGCCGACCAGCGAGAGCTGTTCCAGGTGGGGCGCGACCTCAACGCGCAGACCGGCAACCTGTCACCGCTGGTGGTCGCCGGCCTGTTCTACCTGAGTCTGACTGTGCCCCTGACTCATCTGGTGAACCACATCGACACCCGGCTACGCCGCGGGCGCGCCCCGTCCGGACCGGCGGCCGACACCGAAGCCGTGTTCGACCAGGAGATGACGTGACGACCGGCACGGCGAGTCGCCCGTCGGTATCGTTGGCGGCCAAGGAAATCCACCAGACCCTCGGCGGGCTGGCGGTGCTGCGCGGCGTCGACATCGAGGTTCCCGCGGGCAGCACCACCGCCGTGGTCGGACCGTCCGGGTCGGGCAAGTCGACGCTGCTGCGCAGCCTGAACCGGTTACACGAACCCGACAGCGGCGATATCCTGCTGGACGGCCGGTCGGTGCTGCGCGACGACCCCGACGAACTCCGTCAGCGCATCGGCATGGTGTTCCAGCATTTCAACCTCTTTCCCCACCTCAGCGTGCTGGACAACGTCGCGCTGGCACCGCGCAAGTTGCGCCGCCTGTCCGCCGGCGCGGCCCGCGACCTGGCGCGGACGCAGCTGGAGCGCGTCGGGCTCGGGCACAAGGCCGGCGCGCATCCCGCCATGCTGTCCGGCGGCCAGCAACAACGGGTCGCGATCGCCCGCGCGTTGGCGATGGCTCCCCAGGTGATGCTGTTCGACGAGGCGACTTCGGCGCTGGACCCGGAGATGGTCAAGGGCATTCTCGAACTGATCGCCGCGCTCGGCGCCGAGGGCATGACGATGATCGTCGTCACCCACGAGATGGGGTTTGCCCGCTCCGCATCCGACACGGTCGTTTTCATGGATCACGGCAAGGTCGTGGAATCGGGTCCGCCCGCTCAGATCTTCGAAGCCGCGCAGACGGAGCGCCTGCAGCGCTTCCTGGACCAAGTTCTTTGATGACCTAAAATAGTCGGCGTTAGCTATCTCGTCGGCGCCCCGCCGCGGGTTAGACTGGGCGGATTATGGCGGAAAGCGAGTCCACCGCGGCCGAGGTGACAGAGCTGGCGGAAGGTCTGCATCGCGCTCTGTCCAAGCTGTTCTCGATCCTGCGCCGCGGCGACCCCAACACCGACACGACCGGTGAGCTCACCCTGGCGCAGTTGTCGATCCTGGTGACTTTGCTGGATCAGGGTCCCATCCGCATGACGGACCTGGCCGCGCACGAACGGGTCCGCACCCCCACCACCACGGTCGCGATCCGGCGGCTGGAGAAGATCGGTCTGGTGAAGCGTTCGCGGGATCCGTCCGACCTGCGGGCCGTGCTCGTCGACATCACCTCGCGCGGACGGGCGGTTCTGAGCGAGTCGCTGGCCAACCGGCGCGCCGCCCTGGCCGCGATGCTCACCCAGCTGCCCGGCTCCGACCTGGACACCCTGATGCAGGCACTCGCGCCGCTGGAGCGGCTGGCCTCCGGCGAGCCGGCGCCGGGTCCCGCCGGAGCGTCGCCCGCACGCAAGCAGGCGTGAAAATACCTGGTAAGAAACGATTCTCGGCCATCGCATAGGCTCGGGGCATGCCCACTGCACTCATCACCGGCGCGGGCGGCGGAATCGGCTCGGCAATCGCCACCGCGCTCGCGCCGACGCACACCCTGCTGCTGGCCGGCCGGCCCTCCGGCCGGCTCGACGCCGTCGCCGAGCGGCTCGACGCCACCACGTTCCCCTTCGACCTGACCGACTCCGACGCCATCGAATCCAGCTGCGAGGTGGTCGACGGGCTCGACGTGCTGGTGCACAACGCCGGGGTATCCATCCCCGGCCACGTCGCCGAGTCCGCCGTCGAGGAGTGGCGCGCCACCTTCGAGGTGAATGTCTTTGGTGCGGTGGGGCTTACCTTGACGCTGTTGCCGGAGTTGCGGCGCGCCCGCGGCCACGTGGTGTTCATCAACTCCGGCGCGGGGCGCCGGGTGTCACCAGGCATGGCCTCGTATTCGGCCAGCAAGTTCGCGCTGCGGGCGTTCGCGGACTCGCTGCGCGAGGACGAGCCGGATCTTCGGGTGACCACGATCTTTCCGGGCCGCACCGACACCGACATGCAACGCGAACTCGTCGCGTTCGAGGGCGGCGAGTACGACCCCGCCAGGTTCCTGCGGCCCGAGACCGTCGCGGCCGCGGTCGCCGGAGCGGTCGCCACCGCGCCCGACGGTCACGTCCACGAGGTGGTGCTGCGGCCGCGCTGAGGGGCGTCAGATCACCAGGTTGACCAGCCGGCCGGGGACCACGATCACCTTGCGGGGAGTGGCGCCGGCCAGGAACGCCTGCACCTTCTCGTCGGCCAGCGCGGCGGCTTCCAGTGACCCGGCGTCGGCGGCGGCGGCGACCACGACCCGCCCGCGCACCTTGCCGTTGACCTGCACCGGGTACTCGACGGTGTCCTCGACGAGGTAGGCGGGATCGGCCTGCGGGAAAGGACCGTGCGCCAGCGAGGCGCTGTGCCCCAGCCGCGACCACAGTTCCTCGGCCAGGTGCGGGGCCAGCGGCGCCAGCATCAGCACCAGCGGCTCGACGGCCTCGCGGGGCACCGCGTCGCGGTGCTCCTTGGTGAGGTGGTTGGTGTACTCGATGAGCTTGGCCGCGGCGGTGTTGTTGCGCAGTGCCGCATAGTCTTCCGACACCCCGGCGATGGTGCGGTGCAGCACCCGCAGGGTTGCGGTGTCCAGCTCAGCCGTGTCGGCCACCCGACTCGCACCGGTGCCCTCGTCGACCACCAACCGCCACACCCGCTGCAGGAAGCGGTGCGCACCGACGACGTCCTTGGTGGCCCAGGGGCGCGACGCCTCCAGCGGGCCCATCGACATCTCGTAGACCCGCAGCGTGTCCGCGCCGTACTCGTCGCAGATCTCGTCGGGCGAGATCGAGTTTTTCAGGCTCTTGCCGATCTTGCCGAACTCCTGGAAGACCTCGATCTCGCCGCCGGGCCCCGCGTACACGAAGCGCCCGTCGCGTTCGACCACGTCCTCGGCCGGTACGTAGGAGCCGCGGGCGTCGGTGTAGGCGAACGCCTGGATGTAGCCCTGGTTGACCAGCCGGCGGTAGGGCTCTCGGGAGCTGACGTGGCCCAGGTCGTAGAGGACCTTGTGCCAGAACCGCGCATACAGCAGGTGCAGCACCGCGTGTTCGGCTCCCCCGACGTACAGGTCGACGCCGCCGGGGTCGTCCGGGCCGTGCTCGGCGGGCCGCGGGCCCATCCAGTAGGCCTCGTTCTCCTTGGCGCAGAACCGCTCCGAGTTGTGCGGGTCGGTGTAGCGCAGCTCGTACCAGGAGCTGCCCGCCCACTGCGGCATCACGTTGGTGTCGCGGCTGTAGGGCTTCAGCCCGTCGCCCAGGTCCAGCTCGACGTGCACCCAGTCGGCCGCCTTGGCCAGCGGCGGGGACGGCTCGCTGCCGGCATCGTCGGGATCGAACAGGACCGGCGAGTAGTCCGGCACGTCGGGCAGTTCGACGGGCAGGGCGGCCTCGTCGAGGGCGTGCGGGCGTCCATCGCCGTCGTAGACGATCGGGAACGGCTCACCCCAGTACCGCTGGCGCGCGAAAAGCCAGTCTCGCAGCTTGAATTCGATGCGGGCGCGGCCGCGGCCGTCGGATTCCAGGCGGGCCGTCATCGCCTTCTTGGCCGCTGCCACGTCCATGCCGTCGAGGAAACCGGAGTTCACAAGCACCCCGTCGCCGGTGTACGCGGCCTGCGAAACATCGCCGCCGGCAATGACTTCCACGATCGGCAGGCCCAACTGGTGGGCGAAGTCCCAGTCTCGCTGATCGTGGCCGGGTACCGCCATGATCGCCCCGGTGCCGTAGCCGGCCAGCACGTAGTCGGCGATGAAGACCGGCACCGGCTCGCCGTTGGCCGGGTTGGTCGCGTAGGCGCCCAGGAAGACGCCGGTCTTCTCCCTGCTCTCCTGGCGTTCCAGGTCGGACTTGGCGGCGATCGCGCGGCGGTAGGCGGCGACGGCGTCAGCCGGCGTGGCGGCGTCGTAGGTCCAGGCGGGATCGACACCGTCCGGCCAGGCGGTAGCGACCAGCCGGTCGACCAGGTCGTGCTCGGGCGCCAGGACCAGGTAGGTGGCACCGAACAGCGTGTCGGGCCGGGTGGTGAACACCTCGACGTCCACGGCCGCGCCATCGCTCGTGGCCGCCGAGAACAGCGCCTGCGCGCCGGTCGAACGGCCGATCCAGTTGCGCTGCATGGTCTTGACCTGATCGGGCCAGTCCAGTACGTCCAGGTCGTCGAGCAGCCGGTCGGAATAGGCGGTGATGCGCATCATCCACTGCCGCAACCGTTTCCGGAACACCGGGAAGTTGCCGCGGTCGCTGCGGCCGTCGGCGGTGACCTCCTCGTTGGCCAGCACGGTACCCAGCCCGGGACACCAGTTCACCATCGAGTCCGCGCGGTAGACCAGGCGGTGGCCGTCGATCACGTCGGCCCGCTCCCCCGCCGACAGCGCGCCCCAGTCCCGCCCGTCGTCGAGGCGGCGTGCACCGGAATCGAATTCGGCGACCAGTTCGGCGATCGGGCGGGCCTTGCCCGCCGCCGTGTCGAACCACGCGTTGTAGATCTGCAGGAAGATCCACTGCGTCCACTTGTAGAACTCGACGTCGGTGGTCGAGAAGCTGCGCCGGCTGTCGTGGCCGAGACCGAGCCGGCCCAGCTGGCGCCGGAAGTTCACGATGTTTGCCTCGGTCCGGGTCCGCGGATGGGTGCCGGTCTGCACCGCGTACTGCTCGGCGGGCAGCCCGAAAGCGTCGAATCCCAACGCGTGCAGCACATTGTGGCCGGTCATCCGGAAGTAACGCGCGTACACGTCGGTGGCGATGTAGCCCAGCGGGTGGCCGACATGCAGCCCCTCCCCCGACGGATAGGGGAACATGTCCTGCACGAACAGCTTGTCCTCGGGCACCGGGGTCCCTTGCGGCGGAGCCAGCGCGCCCACCGGGTTGGCGACGTTGAACGTGCCCAGCCGCGCCCAGTTGTCCTGCCAGGTGCTCTCGATGCGGCTCGCCAGCGCCGCGGTGTAGCGGTGCGGCGGCGCGTCGGAGTCCGGCACTGGACCCGGCGCTGTGGCGCTGCCGGTCGCGGCGGTCGGGGATTCGGTCACGCCAACAGGGTATAAGGGCCGCCCCAGCGCTCCCGCCGGCCACGGGTTGGTCTCGTTTCCGTCGCGCGGTGATCAGAGCTTCATCCCAGCTCTATTTCGGGCCTGTTCAGCGCATTTGACCACTGGATACAGTCAGCCACTATCGACGGGCGCTCGTGTCGAAGCCTCGTGGGAAGGACCGACGCAGATGATTCAGTTCGCCCCGACCCAGCGGGCATTCCTCGGGGGTATGGTTGCCGGCTTGATCGCCGTCGGGATTGTCGCGGGCGCCAAGGCATCGGCGGATCCCGTCCTTCCCGCACCCGCCCCGGCCGTGCCCGCGCCGGCACCGGTGCAGCCCAACGTCCCCGCGGCGCCCGGCGGGGCGGGCGGCAACCGCGTCCTCGCCACCCCACCGGTGTCGAATGCGTTGGTCCCGCCGAGTCCCGCGGTGGCCGGAGCCGCCGCCCCGGTCGCACCGGCGCCACCGGTGGCGGCACCCGCGATCACCGGAACGCTCCGCGAATACCTGCAGACCAAGGGCGTCAAGCTGGAAGCCCAGAAGCCCCAGGGATTCAAGCCGCTCGACATCACACTGCCGGTGCCCACCCGCTGGACCCAGGTACCCGACCCCAACGTGCCCGACGCGTTCGCGGTGATCGCCGACCGCCAGGGCAACAGCATCTACACCTCGAACGCGCAGGTCGTGGTGTACAAACTGGTCGGCAACTTCGATCCCAGAGAGGCGATCACGCACGGCTACGTCGACAGCCAGAAGCTGCCGGCCTGGGAGGCCACCAACGCCTCCATGGCCGACTTCGACGGGTTCCCGTCGTCGGTGATCGAGGGCACCTACCGCGACGGTGACATGATGCTCAACACGTCGCGGCGCCACGTCGTCGCCACCTCCGGGCACGACAGGTATCTGGTGTCGCTGGCGGTCACCACCGACCGCGCCCAGGCGGTCGCGGACGCGCCGGCCACGGACGCCATCGTCAACGGGTTCCGTGTCGCCGTGCCCGGCGCACCGGCCCCCGCGCCAGCTCAGGCACCCGTCGCGTCGCCCGTCGGCCTCCCCGGCGCCGCGCCCGCCACGGCGCCGGGCGGGCTTCCCGCCCCGGTGCCCGCGCCGGTACCGGCCACGGCCCCGCTGGGCCTTCCCGGGCAGGCGGCCCTGTCCAACCAGACGCCGCCCCGGCAGCCGATGCCCAACCTGCTGGCCCTGGTGCCGGGCCTGCCGCCCCTGCCGAACCTGCACCTCGGTCCGCAAGGCTAGCGTCGGCGCAGGCCCTGGCGCGCGCGCTCCCGGGCCGGCTCGTATTGTGGGCCCATGCTGATCGCGGGGGTGTTGTGTGTGTGCGCGGCGGCGGCATCCGCCGGGTTCGGGATCTGGTCGCTTTCCCGGGGGCACACCGCCGACACCGTGCAGCGGGCGCTGCGGGCGATGGCCCCCACCCAGCTGGCGGCCGCGGTGATGCTCACCGCCGGCGGTGTCGTGGCCCTGGCCGCCTCCCCGCACACCGCCCTGGTCGTGCTTATCGTCTGCGTCGCCGGTGCCCTGGGCACGCTGGCCGCCGGCTCGTGGCAGAGCGCGCGCTTCGCGCTGAATCAGGCGGCGACGGCCCCCGGCTGCGGTGGAGCCTGCTCCGGCTGCACGCAGTCCTGCGGCTGACGGCGCCCGGGCTCAGTTGCGGCTGACGTCGATCGGATGGGTGGCAAGCAGCGACATCGGTAGCGGCTGCCGACGCAGCACCTGCCCCCACAGGTCGGTCCGCGGCCCGACGAGGACGTCGGAGGGCAAGGCCGACAGTACAATCCAGTCGTCGCGCTCGATCTCGCCTTCCAGCTGACCGATCGTCCAACCGGAATATCCGGCAAAGATCCGCACGCCCTCGACCAGCGGCGCGATCATATCCGGGTCGGCGTCCAGGTCGACCATCACCACCCGGCCGGTGACGTGACGCAAACCCGGCACGTCCTGCGGGTCGGCGCCGACGCGCAGCGTCGCCAGGCACAGCGCCGCGTCGCGCTTGACCGGGCCCCCGATGAACATCGTCTTGGGCTTGGCCACCAGCTTGGTCCACTGCGGCAGCACGTTGTACACGGCAGTCTCGCTGGCCCGGTTGACCACGACACCCAGCGTGCCGCCCTCGTTGTGTTCCACGATGTAGATCACGCTGCGCCGAAACGTGGGTTCGAGGAGATTGGTGTTGGCCAGCAGCAAGGTGCCCGCACGCACCCGCTGTGCGGCGCGCGCGACAAAGTCCTCGGGATCTTCGGGCGGGGCCATTACTCAATCATCGCATCCTCGGGCCCTCTCGCCCGGGGGAATCGAGCGTCGCCCGCAAATATTTGTACTGTTGTGGGAAGCGGCGTCGACCGCAGCGATCGTGCCTGCCCCCTCACGGAAGTCGGTTCTGTGACTGAAACCCGGACGCCCACGCGCGCACCCGCGGACATCTGGCGGTCGGTGCGCGGTTTGCCCGATTTCTGGCGGCTGCTGCAGGTGCGCATGGCGAGTCAGTTCGGGGACGGTCTGTTCCAGGCGGGGATGGCCGGGGCGTTGCTGTTCAACCCGGACCGGGCCGCCGACCCGATGGCGATCGCCCGCGCGTTCGCGGTGCTGTTCTTGCCCTATTCGCTGCTGGGGCCGTTCGCCGGGGCGCTGATGGACCGCTGGGATCGGCGCCTGGTGCTGGTCGGCGCCACCGCGGCCCGGCTGGTCCTGATCGCCGCGATCGGCACCATTCTGGCGGTGCGGGCCGGAGACATGGCGCTGCTGATCGCGGCGTTGTTCGCCAACGGCCTGGCGCGGTTCGTCGCGTCCGGGCTGTCGGCGTCGCTGCCGCACGTGGTACCGCGCGAACAGGTCGTGACCATGAACGCGGTCGCTACCGCGTCGGGCGCCGTCGCGGCGTTCCTGGGCGCCAATTTCATGCTCGTGCCCCGCCTGCTGATGGGCGCCGGCGACGACGGCGCCTCAGCGATCATCTTCCTCACCGCGATCCCGGTGTCGATCGCGTTGCTGCTGGCGTTGCGGTTCGGCCCCCGGGTGCTCGGCCCGGACGACACGGTGCGGGCCATCCACGGGTCGGCCCTGTACGCGGTCCTCACCGGCTGGCTGCACGGGGCGCGCACGGTCATGCGCTACCCGACGGTGGCCGGCACCCTGTCGGGCCTGGCCGCGCACCGGATGGCGGTCGGCATCAACTCACTGCTGATCCTGCTGCTGGTCCGCCACCTGAGCGGGCCTCACACCGGGGGACTGGGCACCGCGCTGATCTTCTTCGCCGCCACGGGCCTCGGGGCGTTCCTGGCCAACCTGCTGACCCCGGTCGCGGTCCGCCGGTGGGGCCGCTACGCCACGGCCAACGGCGCGCTGGCCGCCGCCGCGCTGATTCAGACCGCGGGCGCCGGGTTGCGGATTCCGGTCATGGTGGTGTGCGGCTTCCTGCTCGGCGTAGCCGGCCAGGTGGTCAAGCTGTGCGCGGACTCCGCGATGCAGATCGACGTCGACGACGCGTTGCGCGGGCACGTGTTCGCGGTGCAGGACGCGCTGTTCTGGGTCGCGTTCATCGCCGCGATCACCGTGGCCGCGGCGGTGATCCCGGCCGACGGACACGCCCCCGCATTCGCGCTGTTCGGGTCGGCTCTGTACCTGGGCGGGCTGCTCGTCCACGCCTTCGTGAGCAGGCGATGATGGCCGGACCCGGGCCGATCGTGGCCAACTTGCGCGCCGAGAGCGACGGCCTCGACGCCCTGGTGGCGCCGCTTCGGCAGGACCAGTGGGCCCTTCCGACTCCCGCACCGGGCTGGACCATCGCCCACCAGATCGCGCACCTGCTGTGGACGGACCGGGTCGCGCTCACCGCGGTCACCGATGCGGCCGCGTTCGCCGCCGCGCTCGAGGCCGCCGCGGCCGACCCGGACGGCTTCGTCGACGCGGGCGCGGCGGAACTGGCGGCCCTACCGCCGTCGGAGTTGCTCAGCGAGTGGCGGGTGTACCGGGCGCGACTGCACGAGGCGCTGCTGGCGGTGCCGCAGGAGCGCAAGGTGCCGTGGTTCGGCCCTCCCATGAGCGCCGCGTCGATGGCCACCGCCCGGCTCATGGAGAGCTGGGCGCACGGCCTCGACGTCGCCGACGCCCTCGGCGTCACCCGGCCCGCCACGCCGCGACTGCGGTCGATCGCCCACCTCGGGGTGCGGACCCGCGACTACGCGTTCTTCGTCCACAACCAGGCCGCCCCGGCCGAGCCGTTCCGCGTCGAGTTGCGGGCCCCCGACGGCGACATCTGGTCGTGGGGGCCGCCCGACGCCGCCCAGCGGGTCACCGGAGCGGCCCTGGACTTCTGCTTCCTGGTGACTCAGCGGCGCCCGCTCGGCGAACTGGACATCACCGCCGAGGGCGCCGACGCGCGGCGCTGGCTACAGATCGCCCAGGCTTTCGCCGGCCCGCCCGGCGCCGGCCGCTGAGGCGGCGCGGCGCGCTCACTGCAGGGGGCCGCCGTAGGTGGCCTCGTTCTGCGTCTCGGCCTCTTCGCGCAGGGCGGCGATCGCCAGATTCAGCCGGTCCGCCAGCTCCGCGTGGGTGTAGCCGGTCATCACCCCCGGGTGCAGCGTCAGCTGCAGCAACCTGCCGTCGGAGTTGGCGACGGCGTGGACGTCACCGAGATCGACGCTATAGGTGACGGTCTCGGCCTGGGCGACCAGCGCCTCCCACTTGTCGGCCGCCTCACTCAGATCGCGCAGCACCGCGTCGACGAGATCCCTGTCGCTCAGGTTCGCGCGACCGCCCGATCCCGACACGCCGCCAAGTATCCTTCAGCGCTCCGACCAGCGTCAATTCATGATCGTGGGTTCACTCACCAGGTGCTGCGTCCAGTTTCTGGAACCAGGCCAGGTGGTAGTTCGCCGAGGTCGCGTCCCCGGTGACGGCGGCCTCGGTGGCCGCCAGCAGCAGACAGTCGAGCAACAACCCGGGGCCCGCACCGGGATGCTGCACCGACAGTTGGTGCAGCGCGGTGTCGAGATGCACCCGCAGCAGGTCCACCTCGTCGTCGAGGACCCGGGTCCCGCCGGCCGCCGCCGCGGCCAACGCGTGCACGAGCCGGGGCAGGCCCGCGCGCCCACGCGTCGCGTCGCTGAGCACCCGCCCCCCATCCGGGACCGGGGGCAGTTCGCGGGGGCGCACCGAGGACGTCGTCGGGTCCAAGTCGTCCGGCCAGCCCAGGCGGTCCCCGGGAGCGTAGGCCGCGACGCGCGTGACGTCGCCTACCAGGCCGGCGACCGTGCCGGTCCGTCGCTCCGGCGGCAGCAGTCCCACGTCGGCCGGAAGCGCGATACCCGGCGGTATCCACCCGTGGGCCAGGTCGGTGACCAGGACCGTGCTGCCGTCGGCCCGGTCGCCGACCGCCCAGTTCAGCCGCGGTGCCTGACGGGCCGCGAAGGTCAGCAGACGGCGCAGTCGCTGGTCGGCCGACTCGGCACCGGCGGCCTCGATGAGCTCGATGACCGGGGTGACCTCGGCTGCGGGCGCAGCCTCCTGCTCGGCATTCCCCGACGCGGTGGCGCGGTGCCGGCCCTGCGGGGCTGCGGCTTCGTGACCGGCCACCGGCGCGTCACCCCGCAGCGCGTGCAACTGGCGGATCGTCGACTCGACCCGTTGCACGGCCAGGGCGCGGGCCTCGTCGACGATCCGGGCCTCCTCTTCCTGCCGGATCGACTCCACCAGTCCGGCCCGCTGCAGCCTCTTCAGCACGTCGTTGGCGCTTTCGACGATTCGCTGCAGATCGGCCTTCAAATACTCTGCGAGCGTGGCAGTTTCGGCGGTGACCGGTGAGAGCAAGGCGGGCCAGAGCCCGCCCGTCACCCACGGGGTGCAATCGACCGGAGCGCTGAAGGCCGGGATCGCCAACGATTCTCGCGTCGCCCTCCGCAGACGCCGACGCGCCGTTATCCGATCCATCACCACCGGCCCAGCGTAACGGCATCTCACGCGCGCATGGCTAAGTCGGTGAATTGTGCTGCCGCGCAGGCATGGGTAGCGTGCAGGCATGGCTGAATCTGCCCTGCAGCAGCAACTCGACGAAGTGCGCGCCCTGCTCGCGCGGGCGCGGGAGTTGTTCGGCCCCAATCCGATCGAGCCACCCACCGATATCGCACCGGATCCCGGTGCGGTCGAGACGTGGCTGGGATAGGCGGGTCCGTGTCCCGGCCGCGCGGCTACCGCACGCCGTCGCGGCGCCGCAGATCGTGCGCCAGCAGCTTCTCGATCGCGGTGTCGAGGTCGTAGGGGGTGGGGACCTGAGCCGACGGCGTGTGGCCGGCGGCCAGGATCTCGTCGCGCACCTCCAGCAGCGCCTTCAGATGCGACACGTCCGCGGTCAGCAGGATGCCCCGGGCCAGCGTCTCGGCATCGGTCTCCATCGCCTCGTCGCTCAGCGTGACGCTGTACAGGTAGCCGCCGCGGCAGGACCGGACGAGGATGTGCCCGCTGGGGTGGACGGTGTCGAAGGCGGGATTGGGGTCGGTCATCGACCGCCGTCGCCGATGCCGCCGAAGTCGTTGGCCGCATCCTGCTCGTGCTGTTCCCACCTGCTCGCCGACACCCGCAGCTTGTCGGCCATGGCGGCGTGGTCGTCGGCTTGCTGCTCGTAGCACTGGCGCCTGAGCTCGAGCAGTTCGCGCCCGGCGTCGCGCAGGTCGCCGAAGATCGGCCCCAGGGAGTCGAGGCTTTCCTGGATCGCGGCATGCGTCGACGGAACGGTGCGCAGGTAGTCGGAGGCGTCCAGGTGCTGGGCGGCGGCGTGCCGCAGCTGCGCGGGCTCCACGTGGATCGAATCGGCCATCCGCTGTCTCCTGTTCATGCACCGCCGGGGGACCCGGCGAGTTCGCTGTTGGCAGTGGTTTTGTCGGCGATCACATGCCCGCCGGCCGGGTCGGTGTCGGATTGTCGGGACCGGCCGGGGCGGCCGTCGCCGCCGGTGGGTGCTCCCAGCCTAGGAAGTCCGGCCCGCTCACGGTGGCGATGTGTCGAATCTGCCCGTCCAGGAGGGCCTTACCGGGCCCGAGGGCCAGTGCATGGCGGTCGGTGAGCATGCCGATGTCGCCGGGTGTGACGTCTTGCGGGTCGATCGGATCGGCGACCGCGGTGCCCGGCGCGGGGATGGTGATGCCCTGCCGTGCAAACGCCTCGGCGATCGGCGTTCCGGTGACCGCGGCCTTGATGGCACCGGCCACCTGTGGGCTGGCGGCGGTCACCTTTTCGCCGTCGGGCAGGATGACCGCGGTCGGTCCCGCCGCGGGTGCGTGCGTGGTCGCCAGCCCGTCGTGGTTCTCGGCGTCCTGTGTCGAGGGTGCCGTTTCGTCACCCGGATCCGACTCTTCGGGTCGCTGCAGGCCGTCGTCGTCGAGGTCGCGCAGCGCCGACTCGAGCTCGCCGTCCTGCAGACCGCGAGCCGGCAGGGCCCAGTCGGCCGGGGCACCCGGCGCCGTGCCCGGCCCCGACAGCGGCCCCGTACCGAAGGCGGGAAGGGCCGGCATCGCCGGCGCCGCCACGGCCGGCGGGGCCGCGACGCCTTCGGCAGGCACGGGTCCGGGCGGGTCGGTATCCGGCGCGCCGGGGTCGTCGGCCGACAGCATGTCCAGCAACGGATCCCACTCGGCGCCGGGGTCGTCCGACGCCTCCGACGACTCCGCCTCCTCCGACGGGTCGTCCACGGCGTCCGCGCCGCCTTTGGCGGCGCCGTACAGCGACGTCCAGGCGGCCATCAGTGCCGATTTCGACGTGTCATCGAGGCTCGCGCCCAGCACGACCGCTCGGATGTCCCTGAGCTTGCCGATGAGGAATCGCTGGAAGTCGCGCGCACCCGCCGGGGTGTCCAGGTCGGAGCGCGTGCGTACCGCGGCTTCGGTCTCCTGCTGCAACCCGCTCAGCGCTTCTTTGCCCTCGACGGTCGTCAGGTGTGCGTTCAGGATCGCCGAAACGACCTGCAGGTCCAGCTGCGAAACCGCCGAATTCTGTTGGGCCAGCGCCGCTTCGGCGGCCGCTATGGTGTCGGCAGCAGATCCCGGCGTGGGCCCCTCCATGACGGGCGACAGTACCCAGGCGGATTGGGATCGACAATTCACGGTCGGCGCGGCTGTGCACGGACGCACCCGCTAGCCGACCGGCGCGGCGTACTGTGCCCGGAGGCGCTCCAGCACAGCCCGTTTCGCGCGGCCGAGCTCGTCCGCTTCGGCGACGACCGCCCTGATCTCACGCAGCTTGGCGACCAGGAACTTGTGCAATTCACGCGCGCCCAGAGGCGTATCGGCGGCCAGGGCTGCCCGGTCGAGGACCGCGCGGTCGACCTCCTCGGCGATGGCATCGAGGCGGCGGATGCTCGCCCGGGTCGCGGCGTGCACGCTGGCCAGCACGTCCGCCAGGACACGGTCGGCGTCGGCCGCGGTAGCGTGTCGGCCCGCCAGCGCGCCTTGGCGTGCGCGCAGCGCTGCGACCGAGGGCCCGGCTTGCTCGGACATGTTCAACCCCTTCGTCGGGTGGCGGGGCGGTGGTTGGTCATAGCGGGCGTCGAATCTGAACGCTGCCGCCCAATCGGGCGATCCGCACCGATGCCCCCGGGTAGGGCGCTTCCACGACCAGACCTTTGCCGATCGCCAGCTGCACGTGACCGGCGTGCGGGAACACCAGGTCACCCGGGCGGACTTGCGAACGCGGCACCGGGACACCGTCGTGAATCTGCTGATAGGTGGTGCGGTCCAAATGAACCCCGGCCTGGGCATAGCACCACTGGACCAGCCCGGAACAGTCGAACCGCTCGGGGCCGGCCGCGCCCCAGACGTACGGTCGTCCCAGCCGCGACAAGGCGGCGTGCACAGCGCGGGCGGCGCGATCGTTCGGGGACAGGTCCAGCGGTCCGCGGTGGTGCGCGAGCCGGTATCCCAGGGCCCGCAGCGTCGCGGCGTGTCGTCGGGATCGCGCCCGGGCGGCCAGCACGTGCGCCTGTTGCGCGCGTAGCCGCGCCGCCCGCCGGCGCATCGCCTCTCGCTGGGCCATCGGCGTCCGCGGGGGCGCGGCGGCGTCGGCGCGGGCCTCGTCGACGACGCTCTTGGTCAGCCGGTGGGCACGTTCCCGGTCCCGGTGGGCTTCGGCGACGACGCGGCCGGCCTCGGCATCCGTGCGGGCCGCCGCCGCGCGCCGTCGCCGGCCGCGATCGGCGGCCAGTTCGTAGGCGCGTTGTCCCGCACCGACATTCGGCGCCTGCAGGTAACGCGCCGCACCGCGGTGCGGCGGCCGCCCCGCGTCCCACGCCGGCGCTTCGGTGTGGCCGGCGAACAGGCGATGGGCCCGGTCGAGCACCATGAGTTCACTGTCGATCACTGGTCCCCCTCGGAGTCGTCGCGCTCGGTCGCATCGCGAGCCGCCGATTCGACCGCCTCGGTGAAGGCGCGGACGCGGGGGAGGGCCCCCGGTGGAACGGCCCCCCTGTTGCGGATGTCCCACACGTCCGCGGTCTCGACACCCAGCAGAGCCGCGATGACCGTCTCCGGTAGCGACGAGCGCGCACAGGCGCGGTCGAAACGCGCACCCAGGCTCTGCGGCATCCGGTCCAGCAAGGCGGCGCGCGTGGCCTCGAGCGCCCGCAGGTGCTCCATGAGCCGGCCCGTCGAATCCGCGCCGGCGTTCACGGCCACACGCCAGGAGCCGGCGGCCAGCATCTCCGCCTTCACGCACTGCGCGATCACAGAGAGAATATACGTCTCATATTCGTTTGATGTCGTCGCGGGTAGTCGTTCGATGACCGATTGGAGGGCGTCGAGCTGCGCTTCGGCATAGCCTTCGAGCACCTCGGTGTCGCTGTGCCGGTCGACCACCACGGCCCCCGGGCGTCGGGCGGCCGTCGCGTCGGGCGGCTGCGCCGCCATCATCCGCGCCAGCTCGGCATCCGGATCGGCCGCCACGAGCAGCCGCGAATACGTCCCCGGCGGCAGACCTAGCCCGTTTTCAACCTTCTGAACTGTGCTTTTGTGCGGCTTGCGAGCCCCGCGCTCCAAGAAACTGAGTCCCATGACGCTGACACCGGTGGTCGCGGCGAGGTCGGCCAGCGACAGATCGCGCGATTCGCGCAACGCGCGGATGGCCGCGCCGGCCGATTCACGGCTCACCACACGCTCCGGCCATACGGCGGATATTACACAGCCCGCGAGCCCGTCCTTTGTTATACGTTTTTGTCACGGTTCCCTTGCGCGCCGGGCAACCATGTGTATACGCTTCTATCGACGTTTCAGCCCGAGAAGGAGACCGGCATGGGACATCCCTGCGCAACCAATCCGGAACTGTGGTTCGGCTATCCCGACGACGACGGCGCCGACGGCGCGGCAAAGGCACGCGCGTACGAGGCGTCTGCGACCGAGGCCCGCATACAGTGCCTGCGCCGGTGCCCGTTGGCGCAACAACGCCGGTGCGCCCAGCACGCCATCGCGCACCGGGAGGAGTACGGCGTCTGGGCCGGTGTCAAACTGCCCGGCGGTCAGTACCGCAAGCGCGAACAGCTTGCCCGCGCCCACGACACGTTGCGCCGCATCGCGAGCGGCGAGATCAATTCGCGTCAGCTCCCCGACAACGCGGCCCTGCTGGCCCGTCACGAACACGATGCCGTTCCGGCGGCGGCGGTGGTACTGCATCTGCCGATCGCCCACGCCGGGCCGCGCTCGGCCGCCTGAAAGGCCCACCCGACCCGTTTGCTGTGCCGATCGGCCGGCTAGTCGAGCTTCGGCACCACCGAGGCCGTCGAGACCCGTGCTCGAGGAGGCGGCCCTGCGCGGCTTCTACGGTCCGCTCTTCTACCGCGATCTGATCGCGACCCCACCGGGTTGTCGCTGCCGATGTTCGTGGAGGAGCTGTCCTGGGGCTGCGCCGCGAGCGGGCTGGCGATCGTCATGCCGGCGCTGGCGCTCTCGGCCATCGGCCAGGCAGCGACCCCCGAGCAGATGCTGGAATGGGGCCCCGAATGCTTCGGCACCCCAGGCGATCTGAAGCTCGCTGCGCTGGCGATCTCCGCACCCGAGGGCGGCAGCGACGTACGAACCTGCGCACCCACGCCCGTCGCGACGGCGACGATTGGGTCATCGACGGCCACAAGATGTGGATCGGCAACGGCGGCATCGCCGACGTGCACGTCGTCAACGCGGTCGTTGACGAGGAACTCGGCCAACCGCGGGATCACCCGCGCGGCTCTGGAATACGCCGAGCTGGCCACCCAGATCGATGCCGCGCGGCTGCTGACCTGGGGCCTCGTGGATGGCGGCCAACCGCATCCGATTGGAGCGGGGGTGAGCGCTCGATGTCGAAGTGGACCGCCAGCGAAGTAGCCGTCACGGCGACCGGGCGGGCCATCCAGACGATGGGCGGCTGGGGCTAGATCACCGACCACCCGGTCGAGAAGTGGTATCGAGACGCCAAGCCGTACACCATCTTCGAAGGCACCAGCTAGATCCAGCGGATGGTCATCGCCAACGCGCTGGGCGCCGCCGTCGGCACCCCGCCGCTGCACGTGGTGATCGAGCCGTCCGGGGACCGCTGAACCGGATCTTCAGCCGCGGCACCCCGCTACGCTCCCGCGCCGCCGACACGGCCCTGTCAATGCAGGATTGCGTTCCCGCACCGATCATGCGGCTGGCGATGAAGGTCCTGCGGCCGCCCGGCAAGTGAGCGGGTACGGTCGCGATTGTCCGCTTACCGGAACCCCAGGGAGATCAGATGCCTGTCGACAAGACCGGCGCCCACGCCACCATCAGCGCCGAGGAGGGCCGGTACACGATTGCCGTCGACAACCGGGTCGTCGGCCACACCTCATTCGCCGACCGCGGCGACCAACGGGTGTTCGACCACACTGAGATCCACCCCGAATTCGGTGGACGCGGCCTGGCGACCCTTCTGGTGGAGGAGGCGCTCGACGACGCCCGCGATGCGGGCAAGCGCATCGTCCCGGTGTGCTCGATGATCGGCACGGTGCTGCGCAAGCATCCCGAATTCGACGACCTCACCGATCCCGTCACCGACGACGTCCTGCGGTGGCTGCGGATCCAGTCCAGCAGATAGTTTCACCGACGCCGCCGCCCGCAGCGGGCCGGTTACTAGCCGGGGGGAGTCCCGACGCAGACGCCACCGGCGCACGCCCCGGCGCCATTGGGCCCGGCCGAAGCCCCGGCGCCCGGCACACCCGCGCTCGCCCCGCCGGGACCTGCCCCGGCGCCCGCGCCACCCGGCGCGTTCGTGGTGACTCCGCCGGGCCCGGTCCCTGGTCCGCCCGGCTCGGCGGGCGGCGGGGGCGGCGTGGTCGGGGTGGTGGTGGGCGGGGTGACCGTCGTCGTGACCGTCGTGGTCGACGGTTTGTTCTCGTGGCCGCTCGAGCCGCAGGCCGCGGTCAGCGTGCTCAGCCCGACGGCCGTCGTCAGCGCTGCGGCCACGACGAAACGGCGGGCGGTCGGATTCTCGATCATCATGAGTACCCAATCTGTTGAGGGGAGGGGCGATCTCCTTAGGGCATCTACCCACTCGGGCACGATGTCAAGCGCGATCCTCGCCAGAAGGTTGGTGCGCTCCGGAACCCGCGGCGTGAGGAAAGCCATGAGCCGGGGAGCTGGTCGGTATGGCAGCAAATAGCCTGGTCCGTCCCGCGCGCGGGCAGTGTGGACCTGGCGATGCTGCAAAAGTTGATTGCCGATGCCGGCCGGGACGTGTTCGCGGGAATGTTCGATGAGCCGACGCGAAATCAACCACCATCAACGCGGTCGATCCGTCGCAGACCCCGGGCGGATCGGAGTCACCCGGACGACATGGACCCCGTCGCGGAAACCGTCACGACGACGCCGGCCAATAGCAGCGCATCGGCAGTGGCGGTGTCGACGCGGAACTCGGAACCTTTGGTGCAGCTGACCGAACCATCGGAGGTTTGGAAGTCTCGGACGAATCTGATCCTCACCTGATCGTCGGGCGACGGCGTCATGCACACCACAATACATCGGTATTGCACATGCGTGTTACAGTACGCTTCGTACCGTGTCGGAGATGACATCAGCAGCAACGAGCCCGGACGCAGTCGATGCGGCGAGCTCGCCGAGCGCCACGCGGATCCGGGCTGCGGCACTTCGGCTCTTCGCCGCCCAGGGCACGGCGGCGACCTCGCTGCGCACGATCGCCGCCGCGGCGGAGGTTTCCCTGGGGTTGGTGCAACATTATTTCGCCACCAAAGCCGACCTCATCGGCGCCGTCGACGCCCACGTCCTCGAGGTTGTCAGTGCGGTGATGGCGGAGCCGGTCCCTGATCCGCCCGCCGACTCGGTCGCCGAGATGGGACGCCGGGTGACCGCTCTGCTAGTCGAACAGCCCGACGTCGTCGACTACGTTGTCGACGCGGTGGTCAGCGGGCGGCCGCTGGGGACGGTCGTTTTCGACGGGCTGGCCGCCCTCGGCGCCGATCGGTGGAACGAGCTCAACGACCTCGGACAGACCCGACCGGACCTGGATCGGCTGTGGGCGCCGCTGCATCCCCTGGTCCTGGTCCTGGGCACCCTGGTTCTGCGTCCTCACCTCGACCGTCACCTTCCGCAACCGTTCGGCACGCCCGCCCAGATGCACCGCTGGGAGGAGTCGGTCAACGCGCTGCTCCGCGAAGGACACCTGCGCAGCGGCGGTCCTGGCGCCGCGGCCGAGAGCTCCGGCGGCACAGACCTTTAGCTCGTCTCGACTAGTCGCTGACGTGCAACGGGCCGATGCCGATGAGGTGGTCGCCGACCAGGCCGATGCCGGTGTTGTAGTTGCCGGTGTTGAACAGGCCCTGGTTGAACGTGCCGTGGTTGCCCACGCCCAGCAGGCTCAGCAGGGGCACGGGCAGGCCCTGGTTGTTGACCCCGACATTGCCGATCCCGACGTTGTCGATCCCGTTGTTGAACATGCCGAGGCTGCCGAATTGCGTCAGCGGATTGCCCGGTGTGAAGTTGGGGCTGACGTTGCCGATCCCGATGTTCACACTGCCGCTGTTGAAGGCCCCGACGTTGTCGATACCGGTGTTGAACAGACCGAAACCGCCGAACTGGCTGATGGGGTTGGTGGGGGTGAAGTTGGGGCTGACGTTGCCGATACCGAAATTCAAGGTCCCGGTGTTGAAGAAACCGAAGTTGCCCTGGCCGACATTGCCGTAACCGTAATTGGCCAGCGTCGCCTGGGCGGCCGCGGCGCTGTTGCCCATGCCTTGCCCCAGGCTCTGCAACGGCAGAACGTTGGCGGCCTCGGCCGCCGCATACGTCTGCCCGGCGCCGATCAATGCCTGGACGAACCGGGCGTGAAAATCTTCGACGAGCGAGCTCACCTGTTGATATGTCGTGGCGTGTGTGGAAAACAACGAGGTCACCGCGACCGACACCTCGTCGGTGCCCGCTGCCAGCACGCCGGTCGTCGGGGCTGCGGCCATGGCGTTGGCGGAGCGGATCGCCGAACCGATGCCCGCCAAGTCTGATGCCGCATTTTGTAAAAACTCCGGCATCGTAAATAGATTGGACATCTCAAACCTCCCGACAGTTTGGGTGTGCACGACTCACCGTACAGGCCGCAATGCAGCTCCGTGCGGGAAAATTCCATTTGGACCGGAAATCAGATGTATGAGACTGCGCCTCGGTGTTTCTTGAATTCTCAGCAGTGTGAAAGCTATGGACACCCATTCCACCAATGCGACGCAAGTGCTGGGGGAATGATGTGGCATTACTGGAACGCGTCGTGAAGGGTTTTCCGCTGCTGCCCGCCGCCGCGAGTTACCGGTCTACGAGGCGATTCGGACATCCAGCCCGGTATTGCGTCGTATATTGGTTCACCGCGCACGCTTTTGATACGTCCGGTGAACGTGTGCCGGCGTGCAACCGAATTCCATGTTCACCGCCGCGGATCGTGGGCTTCCCGGTTGGGCCTATTGTTCCGTTTCTGTGACATCGCCAATCCACAGCTGCCCGTACCGACCGTATCGACCAATTCGGAGGACTTGTCTCGCGCCGCGCCGGCCGAGGCCGCCAGGAACTTCCACCGCACGCCCAAAGAAAAAATCCGAACCCCGACGGGGGTTCGGACCAATTCCGATGTCGTGAGACATCACTCCGGTGGGCGAAGGGGGACTTGAACCCCCACGTCCCGAAGGACACTGGCACCTGAAGCCAGCGCGTCTGCCATTCCGCCACTCGCCCCGAAAATCAACCGCTGGAACATACCACTGTAGTGGCCGCGGACCCAACTGGCTCGTGCCGCCCGCGGTGCTCCCACTGGGCCGCCGCTTCCTGCGACCGCATTGAGCTGCGCGGATACCATATTCTCAGAGTTTCCGAGGTGCCGCATCGTCGTGGTGTACCGATACCATGCTTGGGTGACGCGACACGCGGGCGAGGCGTTTGCCGTGCATCGTCCGAATGCCCGGACGTGAGCGGGTGCATGCTGAGACATGAGTAGCCACCGGGGCCTGGCGCAGCGGATCGAGCGCAAGCTCGAGGCAACCGTCGGTGACGCGTTCGCCCGGGTGTTCGGAGGATCGATCGTTCCGCAGGAGGTGGAAGCCCTGCTGCGCCGCGAGGCCGAGGACGGCGTGCGGCCCCTTCAGGGCAATCGTCTTTTGGCGCCCAACGAATACATCATTACCCTCGGTGTGCACGACTTCGAGAAAGTAGGCGCCGACCCGGACCTTACGTCGAGCGCTTTCGAGCGGTACCTGGCCGACTACATCTATGAACAGGGGTGGCAAACGTATGGTGAGGTGGTCGTCCGGTTCGAGCAGACGCCGAACCTGCACACCGGCCAGTTCCGCGCACGCGGTGCTGTCAACCCCGACGCCAAGCCCCGCCCGACGGTCGACGATCCGCTCCGGCCACAATCGAATCACGCGTTCGGCGCAGAACGAGGAGTAGCAGCAATGACTGACAATTCGAGCTACCGCGGGGATCAGGGGCAGGGACGGCCCGGCGAGGAGTACTACGACGACCGCTACGGCCGTCCGCAAGACGATTCGCAGGGTGGCCCGGACAGGCCCGGTGGGCCGGACCCCCGAGGGGGGCACCGGCCGGAGCAGGGCGGCTACCCGCCGCAGGGCGGCTACACGCCACCCCGCTCTCCCGAACAGGGCGGCTATCCGGAGCAGGGCGGCTACCCCGAACAGGGTGCGGGCTACCAAGACCATCAGCGCGGGGGGTACCCGGAGCAGGGCGACTACCCGCCGCAGGGTGGCTACCCGCCGCAGGGCGGATACGCGCCGCCCCGCACTTCCGAACAGGGCGGCTATCCGGAGCAGGGCGGCTACCCGGACCAAGGTGGTTACCCCCAGTCTTACGAACAGCGTCCTCCCGGCTACGGCGGTCAGGGCTACGACCAGGGTTACCGCCAGGGCGGCTACGGCCCGCCCGGCGGCGGCCAGCCGGGCTACGGCGGCTACGGCGACTACGGTCGCGGCCCGGCCCGCCCGGACGAGGGTGGCTACGCGCCCCAGCAGGGCCACCAGCAGCAACGGCCGGCCTACCCCGACCAGGGCGGCGGGTACGACCAGGGCTACCAGCAGGGAGGCCAGGCATACAGCCGCCCCGACTACGGACCCGGCGACCACACGCAGTACGCCGAGAGCGTCCCCGGCGGGGGGTACGCCCCGCAAAGCCCCCAGGCCCCCGGGTACTCCGAGACCGCACACCGCGACTACGACTACGGCCAGCAGCCCGACTACGGCCAGGCGGGCGACTACGGCCAGCAGCAGCCCGACTACGGCCAGGGCGGCGACTACGGCCAGTACGGCGACTACGGCCAGCGACTGGGCGGCTACGACGGTTATGGCCAAGGCGGCTACGGCGTCCCCGGGACCGCCGTCACCCTGCAGCTCGATGATGGCAGCGGTCGCACCTATCAATTGCGCGAGGGCTCCAACATCGTGGGCCGCGGACAGGACGCCCAGTTCCGCCTGCCGGACACCGGGGTGTCGCGCCGCCACCTCGAGATCCGCTGGGACGGGCAGGTCGCGCTGCTGTCCGACCTCAACTCCACCAACGGCACCACCGTGAACAACGCACCGGTACAAGAATGGCAGCTGGCCGACGGCGATGTGATCCGGCTGGGTCACTCGGAGATCATCGTTCGCATTCACTGACGCCCCGGGCTCACCGCCGCCGCGCTTCGCCCCGCCACGACAACCGTCCAAGTATCGTGACGTTGCTGATGTGCTCGGTGTCACGGGTGCCGCGAGTACCGAGCGAGGACGGAAAGGACGCCAGATGCAGGGACTGGTACTGCAGCTGACGCGTGCCGGGTTTTTGACGCTGTTGTGGGTATTCATCTGGTCCGTGCTGCGCATACTGCGGACCGACATCTATGCCCCGACCGGTGCTGTCATGGTACGCCGCGGCCTGGCGCTGCGGGGCACGCTGCTGCCGTCGCGGCAACGCCGGGACACCGCCCGCTACCTGGTGGTGACCGAAGGCGCGCTGGCCGGCGCGCGGATCACGCTCAGCGGCCAACCGGTGTTGATCGGGCGCGCCGACGACTCGACTCTGGTGCTGACCGACGACTACGCCTCGACGCGGCATGCCCGGCTCTCTCAGCGCGGCACGGAATGGTACGTCGAAGATCTAGGATCGACCAACGGCACTTACCTTGACAGGGCGAAGGTGACGACTGCGGTACGAGTACCCATGGGAACGCCGGTCCGGATCGGCAAAACGGCGATCGAGTTGCGCCCGTGACGCTGGTTCTGCGATACGCCGCCCACAGTGATCGCGGCCTGGTACGCGCGAACAACGAAGACTCCGTCTACGCCGGCGCGCGGCTGCTGGCCCTGGCCGACGGGATGGGCGGCCACGCCGCCGGCGAGGTCGCGTCCCAGTTGGTTATCGCGGCCCTGGCCCATCTCGACGACGACGAACCCGGCGGCGACCTGCTCGCCAAGCTCGACGCCGCGGTGCGCGCCGGCAACGCCGCCATCGCCGCGCAGGTCGAGATGGAACCCGAACTCGAGGGCATGGGCACCACGCTGACCGCAATCCTGTTCGCGGGCAACCGCATCGGGCTTGTGCACATCGGCGACTCGCGCGGCTACCTGTTGCGCGACGGTGAGCTGACCCAGATCACCAAGGACGACACCTTCGTCCAGACCCTGGTCGACGAAGGCCGCATCACCCGGGAGGAGGCGCACAGCCACCCGCAGCGGTCGTTGATCATGCGGGCGCTGACCGGACACGAGGTCGAACCGACCCTGACCATGCGCGAAGCGCGCGCCGGTGACCGCTACCTGCTCTGCTCGGACGGCCTGTCCGACCCGGTCAGCGACGAAACCATCCAAGAGGCGCTGCAGATCCCCGATGTCGCCGAGGCCGCGTACCGCCTCATCGAGCTGGCGCTTCGCGGCGGCGGGCCCGACAACGTCACCGTCGTCGTCGCCGACGTCGTCGATTACGACTACGGCCAGACCCAGCCGATCCTGGCCGGTGCGGTGTCCGGCGAAGACGACCAGCTGACGCTGCCCAACACCTCCGCCGGCCGCGCCTCCGCCATCGGGCCGCGCAAAGAGGCCACCAAACGTGTTGCGCCGCAAGCCGAAACGCCGAGCCGCCCGCGCTGGTCGCGGCGTCGGACGGCGATCGTCGTCACACTGGTGGTGCTCGTGGCGCTCGCCGGCCTGGCGATCGGCCGGGCAATCATCCGCAGCAACTACTACGTCGCCGAAGACAACGGCCTGGTGTCGATCGTGCGCGGGATCCAGGGCTCGCTACTGGGCATCTCCCTGCACGAGCCCTACCTGATCGGGTGCCTCAATGCCCGCAACGAGCTTTCCCTCGTCAGCTTCAGCCAGAGCCGCGGCACCCTCGACTGCCACCTGATTCAGCTGCAGGATCTGCGCCCGCCCGAACGGGCCCAGGTCCAGGCCGGGCTACCGTCCGGGACGCTCGACGACGCCATCGCACAGCTGCGTGAGTTGTCGGCCAACTCGCTGCTGCCGCCCTGCCCGCCACCCCGCGCCACCTCTCCGCCGACCACGACAACCACCGGCGCGACGACCGCGCCCCCGACCTCGTCGACCACCACCTCAACCCGTTCCACGAGTCCCACCCGGACCCCCGCGAGCACCCCCTCCGGCACCCTGCCGGCGTCGCCTGCGACCACGTCGCCCACGGCGCCCCCCGCACAAACGGTGACCGCGCTCCCTCCACCCCCACCTCAGCCGGGCATCGACTGCCGGACGGTGGCATGACCACCCAGCTCCAGCCGCCAGTCGCGGTCACGCCTCCGCTACCGACCCGGCGCAACGCGGAACTGCTGCTACTGGGCTTCGCCGCGCTGATCACCGTCGCCGCCCTGCTCATCGTGCAGGCCAACCAGGAACGCGGCGTGCGTTGGGGTATCGCGACCTACGGGTTGGTCTTTTTGTCCGTGTTCGGCGGCGCCCACCTGGCCGTTCGGCGGTTCGCCCCCTACACCGACCCGCTGCTGCTGCCGATCGTGGCGCTGCTCAACGGGCTCGGCCTGGTGATGATCCACCGACTCGACCTCGCCGACAACGAACTCAGCGGCCGCCACCATCCCAGCGCGACCCAGCAGATGTTGTGGACCCTGGTCGGGGTGGCCACGTTCGCGCTGGTGGTCACCTTCCTCAAGGACCATCGCCAGCTGGCGCGCTACGGCTACATCTGCGGGCTGGCGGGCCTGATCTTCTTGGCGGTGCCCGCGCTGCTCCCCGCCTCGCTGTCCGAACAGAACGGCGCCAAGATCTGGATTCGGCTGCCCGGCTTCTCGATCCAGCCTGCCGAGTTCTCCAAGATCCTGCTGCTGATCTTCTTCTCGGCGGTCCTGATCGCCAAGCGGGGCCTGTTCACCAGCGTCGGCAAGCACGTCATGGGCATGACGCTGCCCCGCCCACGCGACCTTGCGCCGCTGCTGGCGGCCTGGGTGACCTCGATCGGGGTGATGGTCCTCGAAAAGGACCTGGGCACCTCGCTGTTGCTCTATGCGTCCTTCCTGGTCGTGGTGTACCTGGCCACACAGCGATTCAGCTGGGTGGTCATCGGCCTGGTGCTGTTCGCCGCGGGGAGTGTCGCGGCGTACTTCGCCTTCGCGCACGTCCGGGTTCGCGTGCAGACGTGGTGGGATCCGTTCGCCGATCCCGACGGCAGCGGCTACCAGATCGTGCAGTCGCTGTTCAGCTTCGCCACCGGCGGCATCTTCGGCACGGGCCTGGGCAACGGCCAGCCCGACACCGTGCCCGCCGCGGCGACCGACTTCATCATCGCGGCCTTCGGGGAAGAGCTCGGGCTGGTCGGGCTGGCCAGCATCCTGCTGCTATACACCATCGTCATCGTCCGCGGCCTGCGCACCGCGATCGCCACCCGCGACAGCTTCGGCAAGCTGCTGGCCGCCGGTCTGGCGTCGGCGCTGGCGGTCCAGCTGTTCATCGTCGTCGGCGGGGTGACGCAGCTGATCCCGCTCACCGGGCTGACCACACCGTGGATGTCCTACGGCGGGTCGTCGCTGCTGGCCAACTATGTGCTGCTGGCCATCCTGGCGCGGATCTCGCACAGCGCGCGGCGCCCGCTGCGGACCCGCTCGCGCAACACGTCGTCCATCGAGGCCGCCGGCACCGAGGTGATACAGCGGGTATGAACACCTCCCTCCGCCGCATCTCGGTCACCGTGATGGCGTTGATGGTGTTGCTTTTGCTCAACGCCACGATGACGCAGGTCTTCGCCGCCGACGGGCTGCGGGCCGACCCGCGCAACCAGCGGATCCTGCTCGACGAGTACTCGCGTCAACGCGGCCAGATCGTCGCCGGCGGCCAGTTGCTGGCCTATTCGGTCGCCACCGACAGCCGGTACCGGTTCCTGCGGGTGTATCCGAACCCGGACGTGTACGCGCCGGTCACCGGCTTCTACTCGCTGCGCTATTCCAGCTCGGGGCTCGAACGCGCCGAGGACCCGGTGCTCAACGGCTCGGACGCGCGGCTCTTCGGACGGCGGCTAGCCGACTTCCTCACCGGCCGCGATCCGCGCGGCGGCAACGTCGACACCACGATCAACCCGCGGGTCCAGCAGGCCGGCTGGGACGCGATGCAGCAGGGCTGCGGGGGGCCGCCGTGCAAAGGCGCCATCGTCGCCATCGAGCCGTCCACCGGCAAGATTCTGGCCATGGTGTCGTCGCCGTCGTATGACCCCAACCTCCTGTCCTCGCACGATCCCCAACTGCAGGCGCAGGCGTGGCAGCGGCTCCGCGACGACCCGGCCGATCCGCTGGCCAACCGCGCCATCTCCGAGACCTATCCGCCCGGCTCCACGTTCAAGGTGATCACCACCGCGGCCGCGCTGGAGGCCGGCGCCACGGTCGGCGAGCAGTTGACCGCGGCGCCCTCGATCCCGCTGCCCGGCAGTAGCGCCACCTTGGAGAACTACGGTGGGGGGCCATGCGGACCCGAACCGACGGTGTCGCTCGCCGAGGCGTTCGCCAAATCGTGCAACACCGCATTCGTCCAGCTGGGGCTCATGACCGGTACGGAGGCGCTGCGCGGCACGGCGCATTCGTTCGGGCTGGACAGCGCCCCGCCCGTCATCCCGCTGCAGGTCGCCGAATCCACCGTCGGGGTGATCCCCGACGCCGCTGCCCTGGGGATGTCGAGCATCGGACAGAAAGACGTCGCCGTCACGCCGCTGCAGAATGCCGAGGTCGCCGCGACGATCGCCAACAACGGGGTGGCAATGCAGCCGTACCTGGTCGAAAGCCTCAAGGGCCCGGACCTGTCCAACATCAGCACCGCCGTGCCCTACGAACAGCGCCGCGCGGTGTCACCGCAGGTCGCGGCTAAGCTGACAGAGCTGATGGTCAGCGCCGAGAAGGTCGCGCAGCAGAAAGGGGCCATTCCCGGCGTGCAGATCGCATCGAAAACTGGTACCGCAGAACATGGCACCGATCCGCGACACACCCCACCGCACGCGTGGTACATCGCGTTTGCGCCCGCGCAAGCGCCGAAGGTCGCCGTCGCGGTCGTGGTGGAGAACGGCGGAGATCGCCTGTCCGCGACCGGGGGTGCACTCGCCGCGCCGATCGGGCGGGCCGTGATCGAAGCCGCGCTACAGGGGGGACCATGAGCCCGCGAGTAGGTGTGACGCTGTCCGGCCGGTACCGCCTGCAACGCCTGATCGCCACCGGCGGCATGGGTCAGGTCTGGGAGGCCGTCGACAGCAGGCTGGGTCGGCGTGTGGCGGTCAAGGTGCTCAAACAGGAGTTCTCCCAGGACCCCGAGTTCATCGAGCGCTTCCGCGCCGAGGCGCGCACCACCGCGATGCTCAACCACCCGGGTATCGCCGCCGTCCACGACTACGGCGAGAGTCAGCTGGACGGGGAGGGGCGCACCGCCTATCTGGTCATGGAGCTGGTCAACGGCGAGCCGTTGAACTCGGTGCTCAAGCGCACCGGCAGGCTGTCGCTGCGGCACGCCCTGGACATGCTCGAGCAGACCGGCCGGGCCCTGCAGGTCGCCCACGCCGCCGGACTGGTCCACCGCGACGTCAAACCGGGCAACATCCTGATCACCCCCACCGGCCAGGTCAAGATCACCGACTTCGGTATCGCCAAGGCCGTCGACGCCGCACCGGTGACCCAGACCGGGATGGTGATGGGTACCGCCCAGTACATCGCGCCCGAACAGGCGCTGGGCCACGACGCGACCCCGGCCAGTGACGTCTACTCCCTCGGCGTGGTCGGCTACGAAGTCGTTTCCGGCAAGCGGCCGTTCACCGGCGACGGCGCGCTGACGGTGGCGATGAAGCACATCAAGGAACCCCCGCCGCCGCTGCCCGCCGAGTTGCCGCCCAACGTCCGCGAGCTGATCGAGATCACCCTGGTCAAGAACCCGGGGATGCGTTATCGCAGCGGGGGACCGTTCGCCGACGCGGTCGCCGCGGTGCGCGCCGGCCGCCGTCCGCCGAGGCCCAGCCAGTCGCCGCCGCCCGGGCGCGCCTCGCCGGCGGCCATCCCGTCCGCAGGCGCCCCGACCCGGGTCGCGGGCGCCTCGAGTGGGCGCAGCCCGGCGGCGCGCCGGTCCCGGCCGACCACCGGCGGGCATCGGCCACCCCCGGCGCGGCGCACGTTCTCGTCGGGCCAGCGCGCGCTGCTGTGGGCCGCGGGCGTGCTCGGGGCGTTGGCGATCATCATCGCGGTGCTGATCGTGATCAACTCCCGCGGCGACGCCCAGCAACAGCCGACGCCGCCCCCGACGGTCACCGAGACCGGCGGCCCGCCCTCCTCCTCGGGATCCTCGGGCGCGTCATCGCCGAGCAAGACCCCGTCCGGCCTGGGCCCCCCGCGGTTCACCGTTCGGGGCCTCCCGCCGACCCCGGTCGCGCTGCCGGCCCGGCACGAGATACCGCGATGACCACCCCGCAGCATCTGTCCGACCGCTACGAGCTGGGCGAGATCCTCGGCTTCGGGGGCATGTCGGAAGTTCACCTGGCGCGCGACGTCAGGTTGCACCGCGACGTCGCGGTCAAGGTGCTGCGCGCCGATCTGGCCCGTGACCCCAGCTTCTACCTGCGCTTCCGGCGGGAGGCCCAGAACGCCGCGGCGCTGAACCACCCGTCCATCGTCGCCGTGTACGACACCGGCGAGGCCGAGACCACCGCCGGCCCGCTGCCCTACATCGTGATGGAGTACGTCGACGGCGTCACCCTGCGCGACATCGTGCACACCGAGGGACCGCTGCCCCCGCGGCGCGCCATCGAGATCATCGCCGACGCCTGCCAGGCGCTGAACTTCAGTCACCAGAACGGCATCATCCACCGCGACGTCAAGCCGGCCAACATCATGATCAGCACCACCAACGCCGTCAAGGTGATGGACTTCGGCATCGCGCGCGCGATCGCCGACAGCGGCAACAGCGTCACCCAGACCGCAGCCGTGATCGGGACCGCCCAGTACCTGTCGCCCGAGCAGGCCCGCGGCGATTCCGTGGACGCGCGATCCGATGTCTATTCGCTCGGCTGCGTGCTGTACGAGATCCTCACCGGCGAGCCGCCGTTCACCGGCGACTCCCCGGTCGCGGTGGCCTATCAGCATGTGCGGGAAGATCCGATTCCCCCGTCGCATCGGCATGAGGGGATCTCCGCCGACCTCGACGCCGTCGTCCTCAAAGCGCTGGCCAAAAACCCGGAAAACCGCTACCAGACCGCGGCCGAGATGCGCGCCGATCTGGTGCGGGTGCACAACGGTGAGCCACCGGAGGCGCCCAAGGTGCTCACCGACGCCGAGCGCACGTCGCTGCTCACGCACTCGGGCGGACACGGCGGCCACCCCCGCACCCACCCGCTGCCCCGCCAGGCACTGGGCGGCGCCGACACCGACGACGAGCGGCTCGGCGGTTCGGTCGCCCGCTGGGTCGTCGCGGTGGCCGTGCTCGCAGTGCTGACGATAGTCGTCGTCATCGCCTTCAACACGTTCGGCGGCGGCACCCGCGACGTCCAGGTGCCCGACGTGCGCGGCCAGGTTTCCGCCGACGCGATCGCGGTACTGCAGAACCGCGGCTTCAAGACGCGCACCTTGCAGAAGCCGGACTCGACGATCCCACCGGACCACGTCATCGACACCGACCCCGACGCCAACGCGTCGGTGAGTGCCGGTGACGAGATCACCATCAACGTATCCACGGGGCCCGAGCAGCGTGAGATGCCCGACGTCTCCTCGCTGAGCTACGGCGAGGCGGTCAAGAAGCTCAAAGCCGCCGGGTTCACCAAGTTCAAGCAGGCCAGTTCGCCGTCCACCCCGGACCTGATGGGCAAGGTCATCGGGACCAACCCGCCGGCCAACCAGACCTCGGCGATCACCAACGTCATCACCGTCATCGTCGGCTCCGGCCCGGAGACCAAGCAGGTCCCCGACGTGGCGGGCCAGACCGTCGACGTCGCGCAGAAGAACCTCACCGTGTACGGCTTCACCAAGTTCAGTCAGGCCGACGTGGACAGTCCAAGGCCAGCCGGCGAGGTGGTCGGCACCAACCCGCCCAAGGGCACCGCGGTCCCGGTCGACTCGGTCATCGAGCTGCAGGTCTCCAAGGGCAACCAGTTCGTGATGCCCGACGTGACCAACATGTTCTGGACCGACGCCGAACCGCGGTTACGCGCGCTGGGCTGGACCGGGGTGCTGGACAAGGGCCCCGACGTCGACGCCGGCGGTTCCATGCACAACAAGGTGGTGTATCAGAACCCGCCCGCCGGGGCCGGGGTCAACCGCGACGGCATCATCACGCTGAAGTTCGGTCAGTAGCCACCGGATCCGGGGGCAGATGCGGCCGCACCGCGGCGCGGACCTCGTTCTCCAGCCGGCGGACCAGCGTGTCGTCGCGTGCCCATCCACAGTCGGCGAGCCAGTTTCCCAGCATCCGGTGCCCGCCCTCGGTCAGGATCGACTCCGGATGGAACTGGACGCCGTGAATCGGCAACTCGCTGTGGCGCACCGCCATGACCACACCACTGCGGGTACGGGCCGTCACCTCCAGCACCGACGGCAGGGTCTCCGGCAGGATCGTCAGCGAGTGGTAGCGGGTGGCGGTGAACGGATCCGGAAGGCCTTGCAGCACACCCACATTGGTGTGGAAAACGCTGCTGGTTTTGCCGTGCAGCAACTCGGGTGCACGGTCCACCCGGGCACCGAATGCGACGCCGATGGCCTGGTGGCCCAGGCAGACCCCCAGCAGCGGCGTCCGCGCCGCAGCACACGCCCGGACGAGGCTTATCGACGCGCCCGCGCGTTCCGGCGTGCCCGGTCCGGGGCTCAGCAGCACACCGGCGAATTTCGCGGTGATGGCCGGCTCATCGGCGAGCCGGGCGTCGTCGTTGCGCCATACCTCGGCCTGGACGCCGAGCTGGCCCAGGTACTGCACGAGGTTGAACACGAAGCTGTCGTAGTTGTCGACAACCAGGATCCGCATCCTGACAGGCTACCGCCCGCGCCCACCGGGGGCGCTGGTCGCCGGCGGCAGGGGCTGCGCGTAATGCATCCGCAGCGGCCCGGTGTGGCCGACGATCCGCACGTCGGACTCGACCTGTTCGTGGTAACCCAGGCCGAACCGGACCACGTATTGCCTGTAGAGGGTCACCAGGGGAGCGGCGGCAAGGGCGGCTTGCATGGCGGTGGGATCGCCGATCGCGGTGACGGTGTAGGGCGGGCTGTAGGTGCGCCCGTTGAGCAGCAGGGTGTTGCCGACGCAGCGTGGCACCGCCGTCACGATGATTCGCTGGTCCTGCATCTGGATCGCCTCGGCGCCTGCGCTCCACAACGCGTTGAGGACGGCTTCGATGTCCTGCTGGTGCACCACCAGGTCGTCGGGGGAGGCGTCGCGTGGGAAGCGGCCGTTGGCGTCGCGCTGGGCGTCGTCGAGGGTCACCACCAGCCCCGGGCCGTGCACCGGATCCATGCCCGCCTCGCCGGCCAGTCGGGCGGACTGGCGCAGCAGGTCGGCCAGTGCGGCATCCGGTGACCGCTCGCGGGCTGCGTCGACGGCGTTCGACAGCGCTTCCCGCCGCGCGTTCAGGTCGTTCACCGACGCCTGGGCTTCGCGGACGAGGTCGACCAGCCGCGGCGCGTCGCTACGGCGGATCTCGGCGCCGCCCGAGACCCCGTGCGTGGCCGCCAGGAGCACACCGGCCGACAGGCAGACCAGCGGAACGCCGAACCGCCACGGCGAGCGGCGCGTGTCGCTCATCGTTTCTCCATTTCCCGGTCGACCTGCCAGGTGAGTTAGTCTCGTATCCAAACTGGGTGTGCAACCCCCTCGTTATCGTTGCACCCCGTTGCCCTCACCGTGTCGTCCAGGTAACCCCACATATCCGCGAGGTACCCATGCCCAAGTCGAAGGTCCGCAAGAAGAACGACTTCACCGTCGGCGCCGTCAGCCGCACCCCGGTGAAGGTGAAAGTCGGGCCGTCGAGTGTGTGGTTCGTCGCGCTGTTCGTCGGGCTGATGCTGATCGGGCTCGTCTGGCTGATGGTGTTCCAGTTGGCCGCGGTCGGTAGCCAGGCACCCACGGCGCTCAACTGGATGGCGCAACTGGGCCCCTGGAACTATGCCATCGCGTTCGCTTTCATGATCACGGGTTTGTTGCTCACGATGCGCTGGCACTGAGCGGGGCCTGGCGGGCAATGAATTCAAACGGGGCTCGATTCGCCGCCGCGTCAGCAACGTCGCGACCACCCAATGACACGCGTGTGATTCATCCCCACTGTTGATAGCGCTTGTGGATAACTGCATAGCCAGTGGTGGGAGGGGTTGAAAACTGCATGCAGCAAACACAATGGGCGCCGCGTACGGCTGGAATCGCAGGTTGTGGCCTCGCCGGCGTTTTCATGGCTATCGCAAGTGTGACCATGGTCACAGACGTGCCGGGGCGCGTTATGACCGGGATTGCCGCGGCGGGCCTGGCGTTGTTTGCGGCACTGACGTGGCGCGCGCGTCCGAAGCTGGCAATCACCTCCGACGGCCTCGCGCTGCGAGGCTGGTTCCGAACGCAGGTAATGCAAACCTCAGACATCAAGGTCATCCGCATCGCCGAGTTCCGCCGTTACGGGCGCACCGTCCGGCTACTCGAGATCGAAACGGTCGACGGCGGCATGGTGATGCTTTCCCGTTGGGACCTCGGAACCAACCCGCTGGACGTGCTCGACGCGCTCACGGCAGCCGGTTACGCCGGCCGCAAGCGGCGCTGAGCGCGGCAGCGCCATCGAACGTGAAACCACTGCGAAAACGCCCTCGGTTTTTCCTCAACACGTTCACGTTCGGTGCAGCGCAAGCGTCCCGGCGGGCCGGGAAGCGACCCTAGGCGATGGTGATCGACTCGATGACGACGGCCTCGGTCGGGCGGTCATTGCCGTCGGTGGCCGTCGTCGCGATCGCGTCGACGACCTTCTGCGACTCGGGGTCGGTGACTTCGCCGAAGATCGTGTGGCGCCGGTTAAGGTGCGGGGTCTGGTCCACGGTGATGAAGAACTGCGAACCGTTGGTTCCCGGACCCGCATTCGCCATCGCCAGCAGGTACGGCTTGTCGAACTGCAGTTCGGGGTGGAACTCGTCGGCGAACTTATAGCCCGGACCGCCGCGGCCGGTGCCCGTCGGGTCGCCACCCTGGATCATGAAGCCCCGGATCACCCGGTGGAACACGGCGCCGTCATAGAACGGGCCCGAGGATCCACCCGACGCGTTCTGGGTCGAGTAGTCCTTGGTGCCCTGCGCCAGACCAACGAAGTTGGCGACGGTCTTGGGCGCGTGGTTCCCGAACAGGGCGACCTTGATGTCGCCGCGGTTGGTGTGCAGCGTGGCAGTGGCAGTCTGAATGGGGCTGTTGGTCACGGCTGCCAAGTCTGCCATCACGCGCGGGCCTCGCCGCAGCCGGTGCCACCGTGGCGCGCAATCCCCAGCCAAGGGTCCCGCGGGCGCCTCTTTGGTGGCAGTCTGTGGAGATCCCGGACGACCTCTGGGCTAACTTCCACAGCAGGTGTCACGACCGGCGCAGAAAGGCGGCAGATGAACGCGAAGGCGGAATCCTGGCTGAGCCCCCGGGAGCGGCTGGCCCGAGGACTGGCCTACTCGGTGGTGGGGCCGGTGTACGTCACCCGAGGCGTGGTGGGACTGGGCGTCGACGCCGCGCAGGCCTCCGCCCGCGGGCTGCGCCGCCGCTACCGGGAGGGCCGGCTCGCCCACGACGTGGCGGCCGCCCAGGAAACGATCGGCCACGAACTGGCCGCCGCCCAGGAAGTCGTCACCAATCTGCCGCAGGCGCTGCGCGACGCGCGCGCGGCGCGACGCCGGCGCAGCAAGAGGCCCTTGCTGATCGCGGGGGCCGCCGCGGCGGTACTGGCTGGCGGGGCGGTGACATTCAGCGTCGTGCGGCGTTCGACGCGCCAGCGGCCTCAAGAACCGTCCCCGCGCCCGCCCAGCGTCGACATACAACCGCGTCCTTGACGACCGGCCTGACACCGCGACCAGCCGCAGACCCTTCCGGCTGCACTAGGGCGCGTCCGCGGCCACCGGCCGGCAAGCCGGACCAGCTCACCGCCGCGACGGGGGCGATAGTATGCCCGCATGCCGTTGGCGAGCGGCACCACTTTTGCCGGATACACCATCGTGCGCCAAATCGGTTTTGGCGGAATGGGCGCGGTCTACCTCGCTCAACACCCCCGGCTGCCTCATCGCGCCGCCTTGAAGATCCTTCCCCGGGCGATGACAGCGGACCCCGAATTCCGGGACAGGTTTCACCGGGAAGCCGCCCTCGCCGCCACCCTGTCGCACCCGAACATCGTCCGAGTGCACGATCGCGGCGAGTACGAGGGCCGACTGTGGATCGCGATGGACTATGTCGAGGGCACCGACGCCGGGCGGCTGATAAGGGACCACTACCCGGCCGGGATGCCGGTTGGTGAAGTCTGCGCGATCGTCACCGCGGTGGCCGCCGGCCTCGATTACGCCCATCGTCGGGGTCTGCTGCATCGCGGCGTCAGACCGGCCAACATCCTGCTCACTGCGCCGCATGCCGGCGAACGCCGGATCCTGTTGGCGGACTTCGGGGTCCCCCGGCAGCTCGGCGACGTCAGCGGCCTGACCGCCACCAACATGACCGTTGGAACGGTCGCCTACGCCGCGCCCGAACAGTTGACGGGCGCGGACATCGACGGGCGCGCCGACCAGTACGCATTGGCGGCCAACGCGTTTCACCTGTTGACGGGTGGACCCCCGTATCAGCATTCCCCGGTGGCCGTCATCAGCCAGCACCTCAATGCAGCACCACCCAAGCTGAGCGATAGGCGCCCGGAATTGGCGTCCTTCGATCCCGTCCTGTCGAAGGCTTTGGCCAAGGATCCCGCCGACCGGTTCAAGCGGTGCCGCAAGTTCGCCAACGCGCTCGGTGCGCGGGCCAGCGTCGCCGTCGGCGGACCGGCCTACGGGTCCGCCCCTCGATCGCCCACCAAGCCACCGCCGGCCGCGCCGAAGGACACGCGCGGGCGCCCGGCAATCCTCATCGGCGCAGCCATAGCGGTGGCGACATCCGTCGCCACCGGCGTCATTGGATACATGATCGAGACGAACCACACCGCCTCCAAGCCAACCTCCGCCGCGCCGGCCGCCGCTGCCGTGCTCGACGGCACCTATCGCCTGGACTACAACCTCGCGAAGACCACGGTCAACGGCGCGCCCAACGCTCCACCCGAGGCCAACAACCGAGAAAACACCGCTTGGTGGGCGTTTCGTTCGTCGTGTACACCCGCCAGGTGCATCGCCACCGGGACCAAGCTCGACGCCAACGATCACCGAGTGCCGAGCACACCAGCCGATACAGACATTGTCCGGTTCACCGGCAATCGTTGGCAGGACCGCACACCCCGGCACAGCCAACGGCCATACCAGCGTTGCCTCGGAACTGACGGAAAAAGCGTCGTCGCAGGCACAGACACCGAAGTGATCGCCTGGACGTGGGAGCCCCGACCCGACGGCACACTGCGCGGCGTATCGACCGACACCGTGCTCACCAACCAATGCGGCAATCGGGGGGATGTCTTCCAGACCCCTTTTGTGGCCACGCGGACGGGCGACGTGCCGCCCGGTGTCACAGTGGCCGACCCAGCGACGGTTTCCGTCCCGCCGAACAGCGGCCCGGCTCCGGCCGTTCCCGGTCCGGTGCTCGAGGGCACCTATCGCGTGGACTATGACTATGCCCACCAGACGGTCAACGGCGCCCCGATAACCGGCACCATCACCGATACCGCGTACTTCTGGGCCTTTCGGTCCTCGTGCACATCAGCGGGATGCGTTGCGACGGGCGCCATGCTGGACCAGTACCACCGGGAGGCCGTGGGTGACGCGGCGGAAGTTCTCCATTTCGGCGACGGTCACTGGCGGAACGCGCCGTATATCAAGTCGACGTTCTGCCCCGGAGAAAGCCTGACCGCCACCGGCGCTGAAACAAGTAGCTGGTCGTTGAAGCCCCAGCCTGACGGCACGCTGCGCGGCTTCTTGACCGAGAACACCTTCACCAACGAGTGCGGCGTTCAAGGCGCGGTGTACCGGACACCCATGGTGATGACACGGATAGGCGATGTGTCGCCCACCGTCATCCTGGCCGATCCAACGTTGTTCTAGGCTCGATTGCTTGACCGCCTGGGCCGACCCGACGTGCTTGTGGAGCCTAGGGGAATCGAACCCCTGACACCCGCCTTGCAAAGGCGGTGCTCTACCAACTGAGCTAAGGCCCCTGACCGTTGCCGGGTTCGGGAGTATCGGCGACCGCCATGTGCCAGACCTCGACCTCACGTCGCGACCGCATCACCGCCGCGACCGCGGCAAGCAGTACCAGCGGCAATGCCAGTCTCACGTAGCGTCTCAACGGACCCATGGTTGTGGGCCTAGGAGGACTCGAACCTCCGACCTCTTCGTTATCAGCGAAGCGCTCTAACCGCCTGAGCTATAGGCCCGCACTCGCGTACGGCCGAGCGACGAGATTACCGCAATCGCCGCCCTACCCCCAAAACGCTGGCATCCACGCTAGTCGCGGTCCGCCAGGGTCACCTCGATGCCCCCGATCAGATCCGTGGTCAGGTTGTAGACGAACGCCGCGATCGTCGCCATCGCCGTCAGCAGGACGATGTTGACCAGGCCGATCAGGATGGCGCCGCCGAAGATGGTGCCGCTGGACACCAGTTCGCCGCTGCTGCCGCTGGTGTTGTTGAGCAGATCGCCGACGTTGCTGTTCAGCTTGGCCCACACACCCATGCCGCCGAGCACGAGGTACAGGAACGCCACCGCGATCATCCAGACGAAGAACAGCGCCACCGACAGCAGCAGCGACACCTTCAGCGTGCTCCACGGATCGATCCGGCGGATCTGCATGCTCGCCCGGACCGGCCCCCGCGGCCGCCGCGACATCTGCACGCGGTCCTCGCGCGGCCCCCGGCCCTCCGGACGACCCGATCCGGGCCCTTTTGACGCCTCCGCGCCGCGCTCGGGCGGTGTCGCCTTGCGCTGCGGGGGACGCGGCACCGGGCCCGACAGGTCGGGCAGCTCGCTGGCGTATGCCTCGGCCGGCGAGCCCTCGCCGCGCGCCGACACGGCGTCGATCTCCTGCGTGGGGTTCCTGATGGGCCCGGCGGCGCCGGCCCCGGGAATACCGGAAACGAACCGGTTCGGCCGGGCGTCGGCACCGCCCGGCGCGCCCGACCCCCGCGGCTCGCCGTGTGCTTCGCTCTGACGGTGCGGCGACTGGGCGGCCCTGGACGCGCCGCGCTGCCAGGGCGGTGCGTCGGTGGCGTCCTGGCCCCGGCCACCCGCGGCGGGCGTCGCGTGGTGCGCGCCGCCCCGCTCGGCCGAACCATCCCCATTAAGGCCGTCACCCTTGTTGGGGGCGCCCGGCTCGCTCGGTGAGGTCACCCCGACTCCTAACGTTCCCTACCCGGTCCGACCTGGGCCTACCCAGGCGCCGGCAGTCGCATCGCGTCCGGGCCCCACAGCGGCCCGCATCGTCACCGGCCTGAGCTTAATTGCCCGACTCCTCCGCGGGCCCCACAGCGGCCCGCATCGTCACCGGCCTGAGTCTAGTTGCCAGCGACTTTCCCGAGGCAACGCCCGCCCGGATCGTTACCCGCTACTCGCTCGCGCCGTCGGCCTCGCCGGCGGTCCCGGCTTCCTCGACGGCCTCCTCGGCGTTCTCTTCGGCGTTGCGCGCAATGGCCAGTAACGTGTCGCCCTCACCGAGGTTCATCAACCGGACGCCCTTGGTCTGCCTGCCCGCCTTACGGACCTGGCGCGCGCCGGTGCGGATCACGCCGCCGCCGGAGGTGATCGCGTAAAGCTCGCTTTCCTCGTCGACGATCAGCGCGCCCACCAGCCGGCCGCGCCGGCGGTCGTACATGACGGTCAGGACGCCCTTGCCGCCGCGGCCCTGAACCGGGTATTCCTCGATCCCGGTCCGCTTCGCGTAGCCGCCGGACGTCGCGACCAGCAAATAGGTGCCTTCGCGAACCACGTTGAGCGATAACAGGTAATCGTCGGCGTTGAAACGCATGCCCTGCACCCCGGAGGTGGCGCGTCCCATCGGGCGCAGCGCCTCGTCGGTCGCCGAGAACCTAATCGACTGTCCGTTAGCCGACACCAGTAGCAAGTCGTCGGCGGCGGAACACAGCACCGCACCGACCAACTCGTCCCCGTCGCGCAGGTTGATGGCCACGATGCCGCCCGAGCGGTTGGAGTCGAAGTCGGTCAGCTTGGTCTTCTTGACCAGACCGTTGCGGGTGGCCAGCACCAGGTACGGCGCGTCCTCGTACCCGCGGATCTGGATCACCTGGGCGATGCGCTCCTCGGGCTGGAAGGCCAGCAGATTGGCGACGTGCTGGCCGCGCGCGGTGCGTGAGGCCTCCGGCAGCTCGTAGGCCTTCGCCCGGTACACGCGCCCCTGCGTGGTGAAAAACAGGATCCAGTCGTGCGTCGAGCACACGAAGAAGTGCCTGACGATGTCGTCCTGCTTGAGCCCGGCACCCTGCACGCCCTTGCCGCCGCGCTTCTGGCTGCGGTACAGGTCGGTCTTGGTGCGCTTGGCATACCCGGTTTCGGTGATGGTGACGACGACGTCCTCGCGGGCGATCAGGTCCTCGTCGCTGACGTCGCCGTCGGCGGCGATGATCCGGGTGCGCCGGTCGTCGCCGTGCTTGTCGGTGATCTCGGCGAGCTCGTCGTGGACAATGGCGCGCTGGCGCTCCGGCTTGGCCAGGATGTCTTCGAGGTCGGCGATCTCCGCCTCAATCTTGGCCAGGTCGTCGATGATGCGCTGGCGTTCCAGGGCCGCCAGGCGCCGCAGCTGCATGTCCAGGATGGCCTGGGCCTGGATGTCGTCGATGTCGAGCAGCTCGATCAGCCCGGCCCGGGCGATATCGACGGTTTCCGACGCCCGGATCAGCGCGATCACCTCGTCCAGCGCGTCGAGCGCCTTGACCAGGCCGCGCAGGATGTGGGCGCGTTCGTTGGCCTTGCGCAGCCGGTAGGTGGTGCGCCGGACGATCACGTCGAGCTGGTGGGCGACGTAGTGGCGGATCAGCTGGTCGAGGCGCAGCGTGCGCGGCACGCCGTCGACGATCGACAGCATGTTGGCGCCGAAGCTGGTCTGCAGCTGGGTGTGCTTGTAGAGGTTGTTGAGCACCACCTTGGCCACCGCGTCGCGCTTGAGCTCGATGACGATGCGTAGCCCCACCCGGTCGCTGCTCTGGTCTTCGATGTTGCCGATTCCGGCGAGCCTGCCGTCGCGGACCTGCTCGGCGATCGAGGTGATGAAGTTGTCGTGGTTGACCTGATACGGCAACTCGGTGATCACCAGCGACGAGCGGCCGCGCGAATCCTCTTCCACCTCCACCACGCCGCGCATGCGGATGGATCCGCGCCCGGTCTTGTAGGCATCGGCGATGCCCTGCGACCCGACGATCAGCCCGTGCGTCGGGAAGTCGGGTCCCTTGACGCGTTCGCAGACCGCGGCCAGGGTGGCTTCTTCATCGGCCTCGTGGTTCTCCAGGCACCAGTAGACCGCCTCGGCCAACTCGCGCAGGTTGTGCGGCGGGATGTTGGTCGCCATGCCAACCGCGATGCCGCCCGACCCGTTGGCCAGCAGGTTGGGAAACCGGCTGGGCAGCACGGTCGGCTCCTGCACCCGCCCGTCGTAGTTGGGGACGAAATCGACTGTCTCCTCGTCGATTTCACGCAGCATCTCCATCGCGAGCGGGGTCAACCGCGCCTCGGTGTTGTGGCTGACGAAACCATTGGTCAGGAATGCGTGGTCGGAGGTGTCGACGCGCAGGCTGTACACCGGTTGCACGCCCGCCTCGGTGATCGAGGCAACCCGCGCGTAGTAGAACCGGCCGTCGGTGAGGTCGGTGGCGATGGCGCGGACGTCGGGGTCTGCGATGTGGGCCAGAATCTCGGCGCCATGCGTTTGCCAGCGTTGGACGCGGTCGACGTTGTGGCGGTTGAGCCAGTCGCGGTCAGCGCACGAGCCGCCGGCGGACTTGCGGATGAACGCGGCCAGTCCGGGTACGTAATCTCCGTCCCGCCCGCGACAAGTCGGCATCTCGGCCAGTACGGCGGTCAACTTGGCTTGCTTAGCGCCCCCGAAACCCACACGGGTTGCGAATAATTCGGCCTGAGCACGATTGGTGATGACGACCTTGTGCTCGCCAAGGGCCTGCCGGTATCGCCTCGAGACGATTCCGAACTCGAGCAGCATCTGCTGAATATCTATGGCCAGCTGCCTACTGCGTGTCGAGTAAAATATTTGAATTGTGTTGCGCGGTAGCGCAGAACACGAGCCATCACCCTCGAACAGCGCTTGCAAGAAGACGCGTTTCACTGCGGCAGGGGACCGCCACAGCCAATGCGGTACCGCCTTGTCGGCCGAACGCTGCCCGATCAACCCACCAAGCCGTGTCTTGCTCAGTTCCGACAGATTCTGCACGTCGAGTTCGTGCAGCATCGAACCGGCGGCGATCACCCGCGCGGATACATACCGCCGGCCTCCGACGACCGCGTCGTACGCGCCGACGACCATGTCGAAGTAGTCGCGGTCGAGATTGTTGAACCCGGCGCGAGATTCGGACACGAAGCCCTCGCTGATGAAAGCACCGAGCAGCAAGGCTTCCAGCACGTCATGGGAGTCACCAGGGCCGAGTTCCACCGGCGGCGTGCGCTGCAACACGACGTGGTCGTCGGGGCGGATCTCCTCGATCAGCTTCCACAGCAAGGTGGGTACGCCGCCGACGTCGACCAGGCACAGTAAGGGATGGTTGGCCGTACCCGTGACCTCGTAGCCGTCAACCGTCCGTACCCTGAAAGCCTGGTGCTCGCCCGAGTGGAACAGCGTGTCCGCCAGAACGGGGTTACCGTGCCGATCCAGAACCTTCAACTCGACCGCGTTGTCCGAATTGGGCGCGGCGCCCGGAACCACGTCCCCAATCCGTACGGACTGCCCGAACGGTAAGCGCACCAACGCATCTTCGGTGACGCAATACCTCATCGCGGCCGGCGGGTCGTTGCCCGGCGAGCCGAAGTTGCCCTGCCCGTCGACCAGCGGATACCGCAGCGACCACGGCTGGGCCATGCGCACCAGGGTGTCGTAGATCGAGGCGTCGCCGTGCGGGTGGTAATTGCCCATCGTCTCGGCCACCGACCGCGCCGACTTGGCGTGGCTGCGGTCCGGGCGGAAACCGGAGTCGTACATCGCATACAGCACGCGCCGGTGCACCGGCTTGAGGCCGTCGCGCACCTCGGGCAGCGCGCGGCCCACGATCACGCTCATGGCGTAGTCGATGTAGCTGCGCTGCATCTCCTGCTGGATGTCGACGGGTTCGATCCGCTCGGCGGGCTGGTCACCCGGCGGCAGGGTGGTGTCAGTCATCTATTCCTCTTTGGCATTGGCGCGTCTGAGCGGTCAGACATCCAGGAAGCGAACGTCTTTGGCGTTACGGGTGATGAAGCTGCGGCGGGCGTCGACGTCCTCGCCCATCAGAATGGAGAACAGCTCGTCGGCAGCGGCGGCGTCATCGAGAGTGACCTGGCGCAGCACCCGCACCGACGGGTCCATCGTGGTCTCCCACAACTCTTTGGCGTCCATCTCACCCAGACCCTTGTAGCGCTGAATGCCGTCGTCCTTGTTGATCTTCTTGCCGGCCTTCTGCCCCGCCTCGAGCAGGCCGTCGCGCTCGCGATCGGAGTAGGCGAACTCGGGTTCGGTGCGCTGCCATTTCAATTTGTAGAGGGGCGGTTGCGCCAGGAACACGTGCCCGTTTTCGATCAGCGGCCGCATGAACCGGAACAGTAGCGTCAACAGCAGCGTGGAGATGTGCTGGCCGTCGACATCGGCGTCGGCCATCAACACGATCTTGTGGTAACGCAGCTTGCTGATGTCGAACTCGTCGTGGATCCCGGTGCCCAGCGCGGTGATGATCGACTGGACTTCGGTGTTCTTCAGCACGCGGTCGATGCGCGCCTTCTCGACGTTGATGATCTTGCCGCGCAAGGGAAGTATGGCCTGGAACATCGAATCGCGGCCGCTCTTGGCCGAGCCGCCGGCTGAATCACCCTCCACCACGTACAGTTCGGACTTCCGCGGATCGGTGGACCGGCAGTCGGCGAGCTTGCCGGGCAGGCCGCCAAGGTCGGTGGCACTCTTGCGGCGCACCAACTCTCGCGCCTTGCGAGCCGCGATGCGCGCCTGTGCCGAGGATACCGCTTTGTTGACAATGACTTTGGCATCGGAAGGGTTGGCTTCGAACCAGTGGGTAAGCTGCTCGTTGCAGACCTTCTGGACGAACGACTTGACCTCGGTGTTGCCCAGCTTGGTTTTGGTCTGACCCTCGAACGGGGTTCGGCAACCTTGACCGAGATGACGGCCGCCAGGCCCTCCCGGATGTCGTCGCCGGTGAGGTTGGGGTCTTTGTCCTTGAGCAGCTTGCGGTCTTTGGCGTACTTGTTGACCACCGACGTCAACGCGGCGCGGAAGCCCTCTTCGTGGGTACCGCCCTCGTGGGTGTTGATCGTGTTGGCGAAGGTGTGAACCGACTCGGAGTAGCCGGCATTCCACTGCATCGCGATCTCGACCTCGTGGCCCTCGCCCTTGCCGGAGAAGTCGACGATGCTGCTGTGGATCGCGCTCTTGGTGCGGTTGATGTGCTTGACGAAGTCCACCAGGCCGCCCGGGTAATGGAACGTGCGGTGCTTCACCTTGTGCGGCGACGTTGATTCGGCCGCCTTGTCCTGCGCGGACTTGGGCGCCTCGGCGGTGTCGCTGACGACTTCGTCGACGACTTCCTCGTTGCTGACCCGCTCGTCGGTCAGGTTGATCGTCAGGCCCTTGTTCAGGAACGCCATCTCCTGAAGCCGGCGCGCGACCGTTTCGAAGTCGTATTCGGTGGTCTCGAAGATGTCGGGGTCGGCCCAGAACCGGATCACCGTTCCCGTCTTCTTGGTCGCCTCTCCCTGTTTGAGGGTGCCCGGGACGGCGCGGTCGTAGAACTGGAACCATTCGTGCCCGTCACGCCGGATGTTGACCTCCAGTCGGGTGGACAGCGCGTTGACCACCGACACACCGACGCCGTGGAGCCCACCACTGACGGTGTAGCCACTGTTCTCGCCGCCGAATTTCCCACCGGCGTGCAATTGGGTCATCACCACGTCCACGGTGGGGGCGCCGGTGGCGTGCATCGCCACCGGAATGCCGCGGCCATCGTCGGCGACCTCCACACTGCCGTCGTCGAGCAGGCGGACGTCGACCTTGGTGGCGTAGCCGGCCATCGCCTCGTCCACCGAGTTGTCCACCACCTCCCAGATGAGGTGGTGCAGACCGCGTTCACCGGTGGAGCCGATGTACATGCCGGGGCGCTTGCGGACGGCCTCCAGACCTTCCAGCACGGTGATGGCTGAAGCGCCGTATTCGTCTTGTGCCTTCTTCTTCTGGGCAGCCACGGTCGGAATGCTCTCCTCGGGGTTTCATGCGAGCGGTTCAGTCACCGCAGCGGTCGCATCCCGTCAAGTCTACCGTGAGGGGCCGTCAGGACCGATTTTCTAGGCGCGTTTCTGCCCACCTGACCGCGCCGTGTGCTCAATTTCTTCATTTGGGTCGCGTCCTGACGTGCATCACCCGGGTCCGTTTCGTCCTGGCGGATTTGAGGCGGCCGCCGCCGACGCTCCGCCGCGACCTATCCGTAGGTGTCGCGGGGTCCCCGGCCCGCGATGTGGCGCGGGCCCTTGCGCCACGACGGGGCGACCGGCCCGGTGATCTTGAGGGACGTCACCACGCCATTACCGACCGCTGCCGCGATCTTGGCCAGCAGTTGCGCCTGGATCATGCGCAGCTGGGTCGCCCAGGCGGTGGATTCGGCCGCCACGCTCAGCACCCCCTCGCTGAGGGAGACGGGTGTGGCGTGGTCGGCGATCTGCTGGCCCACCATCGACGACCAGTGGCCCAGGACGGTGCCTTCCGCCACCTGGGCCGACCAACCACGCTTTTTCGCCAGGTCGCGCGCCAACCGGCCCAGCGGTTGAGGATCCCGGCCGTCGGGGCCCGGCCCCGACCAGCTTCGCCGCCGGCCGGCGACCCGGCGCGAGCTCGGTGGGATCGCCCGGCCGCGTCCGGCATCCTTGCCCTGGGCGCGCGCGGCCGCGCGCGCCTCCTCGAGCGTGCGGCGCACCAGGTCGATACCGGTCAACCCGTCGTCGTCACCGGTCACGGCCGTACCACCGACACGGGCCCGGACTCTTCGTCACGCAACTCGATGTGCACCCGTTTAGCATTCCAGTCCGCCGGGATGTCTTCCAGCACCGCCGCGGTCACCAGAACCTGTTCGGCCGATTCGGCGACCCCGGCCAGGGCGCGGCGCCGGGTGGTGTCCAGTTCGGCGAAGACATCGTCGAGCAACAACACCGGCTCTCCGCCGTCGGCCCGCAACAACTCGTATGCGGCCAACCGCAGCGCCACCGCAAACGACCACGACTCGCCGTGGCTGGCAAAGCCTTTCGCGGGCTGCTCGCCGAGCCGCAACTCGAGATCGTCTCGGTGCGGCCCGACCAGGCACATCCCGCGCTCCAGTTCCGCATCACGTCGCGCCGACAACGCCGACAACAGCGCCCCCTCGAGGTCCTCGCGTTCGACCCCGCCCGCCCAGTCCCCGCCCAGGCTCGGGCGGTAGACGATCGAAGCCGGGCGTGACCCGGGCGCCAGTAGCTGGTAGGCCTTTTCGACCTCGGGCGCCAGCTGCTCGATGAGATCGATACGGGTGGACATTAATTCGGCACCGTGCTCGGCCAACCGGACATCCCACACGTCGAGGGTTTCCACTGCGCTCTGGTCCCGCCGATGCCTTCCTGCGCCAAGGGATTTCAACAACGCCGTACGTTGGCGCAGCACCCTGTCGTAGTCGGCACGCACCGCGGCGATCCTGGGCCGGCGCACGGTCGCCAGATCATCGAGGTAACGCCGCCGGTCGGCCGGGTCGCCGCGTACCAGCGCCAGATCCTCCGGGGCGAACAGCACCGCCCGCAACACCCCGACCACCTCGCGCGTGCCGCGAATCGGCGAGCGGTTCAGTCGCGCCTTGTTGGCGCGCCCCGCCGCGATCTCCAGATCGACGGCACATTCCCGGCCTTCGTTGACGACGATCGTCGAGATCACGGCCCGGTCGGCACCCGCCCGGATCAACGGCGCGGCGGTGCTCACCCGGTGCGAACCCAACGTGGTCGAATACCACAGCGCCTCAATGAGGTTCGTCTTCCCGAAGCCATTCGGACCGACGAACACCGTGCGGCCCGGTCCCAGTTCGAGGTCGGCCTGCGCCCAGGACCGGAAATCACGCAGTCCCAAATGGCGGACGTACACCTAACCGGGCAACCGAACCGGCATGAGCAGGTAGACGTAATCGGTCGGCGGGGCGACGAACGGGCCGGGGCCGGTCTGGTGGCTGTCGTCGGCGGACGCCGGCCGCAGCAGCGCCGGTTTGCCCGGCGTCGTGAAGCCGAACGACACCCGCTCGGAATCGACCGAACGGAGCCCGTCGGTCAGATACGTCGGGTTGAACGCGATCGTCAACGGCTCGCCGGCGAAATCCACCTGCAGGTCCTCCTCGGCGCGCCCGACATCGTCGGCGCCCGCCGACAGCCGCAGCATGCCGTCGGCGAATTCCATTCGGACCTGCGCCCCACGGTCCGCCACCAGCGCAACCAGCTTGATCGCCTCGGTCAGTTCGGCCACGTTCATGGTGGCCACCGCGGTGTGCTCAGCCGGCAACAGCTGGCGGAACTTGGGGAATTCGGCATCCAGCAGCCGGGTGGTGCTGCGTTTGCCGTTCCCGCTGATACCGAGCAGGCCTTCCTTGCCGACCCCGGCACCGGCGCCCAGCGAGAGCCGCACCTCGGATCCGTTGGTGCCGGTCTTCGCCACCTCGGCCAGCGTCTTGGCCGGTACCAACACCGCCGCCTCGACGTCGGGGGACAACGCCGACCAGGTCAATTCCCGCACCGCCAGCCGGAACCTGTCGGTGGCCGCCAGAACTACCTTGTCGCCCGAGATTTCGACGCGGATGCCGGTCAGCATCGGCAAAGTGTCATCCCGACCCGCGGCGATGGCGACCTGTCCGATCGCCTCGGCGAACAAATCCGCCGGCAAGGTGCCGGTGTCCTCCGGCAGGTCGGGCAGCGTCGGGTAATCCTCGACCGCCATCGTCGGCAGCGAGAACCGGGCGTTCCCGCAGGTCAATGCCACACGATTGCCGTCGACGTAGAAATCGATGGGCTTGTCGGGCAACGCCCGCGTGATGTCAGACAACAACCGTCCCGACACCAAAACACTTCCCGGAGAAGCGATTTCGGCTGCGATTTGCGCTTCCGCGGAAACCTCGTAGTCGAACCCGGAAATGGTCAGGCCGTCGTCGGAGCCAGACAACAAGATCCCGGAAAGGACCGGCACCGCCGGCCTGGACGGCAGATTCTTCGCCACCCACGACACCGCATCGGCGAAAGACTCCCGCACCAACCGAAACTTCAGGTCGGTGACGCCCGCAGTTGTCGTCGCCACGTCCATAAAGCGTCCCTTCACCTGCCAAGTATCCAAATCCCCGGGCCAGCCCTCCCGCTAGCGTGGGTTCCCGCGACGGACGTCGATGGCACAGAGCGAGCCACGACGACCGCAACGGCAGCCGAAGAACAACCGTAGATCGTCCGGGGCCATCTTGAAAGCTAATCGCAGGGCCCGACAAGGCGTCGGGTCCTCCGCGGTGCGGGGCTGTGTGATTCGAGCGTCCCCAGGGCCGGTTTTCAAAGAAGGAAGACCGAAGATATCTCAGTACCAGTATTAAGGGCTGTGCATGCTGGGGACAAAAGGGGTTAGGCGCAGCTTGGGGACTCATCGGGCTGTGGACGACACGCTCGGCGGCTGTGCGTTGCCTGGTGAGCGGGTGGGGAAGAGCGCCGGGTGTGCACTGGAGTGTGATCAGCGATCGCTTGTTCGGCAGTGTTGTGCACATGCCTGCGCACAACACACCGGTGTGACTGCTGTGACAGGGGAGTGAGAAGTTTTTTTGAAGAAAAGAGGCGCGGTCAGCGCTTGGACCGCTGCCGAATCCGCGTGGTGAGCTCCTTGACATGATCGAACACCTCACGCCGCTCGGCCATCTCGGACAGGATCTTGCGTTGGGCGTACATCACGGTGGTGTGGTCGCGCCCGAATGCCTGGCCGATCTTGGGCAGGGAGAGGTCGGTGAGCTCGCGGCACAGGTACATCGCGATCTGGCGGGACTGAGCCAGCGCGCGGGTCTTGCCCGGGCCGCGTAACTCCTCGACGGTGGTGTCGAAGTATTCGGCCGTGGCGGCCATGATCGTCGCCGCGCTGATCTGCATGGTGCTTGCGTCGGCGATCAGATCGCGTAGCACGATCTCGGCCAGCGCCTTGTCGATAGGGGCCTTGTTCAGGGAGGCGAACGCGGTCACCCGGATCAGGGCGCCCTCGAGTTCGCGGATGTTGCGTTCGATGCTGCTGGCGATCAACTCGAGGACGTCGTCGGGCACCGCAAGCCGTTCCATCTGCGCCTTCTTGCGCAGGATGGCGATACGGGTCTCGAGTTCGGGCGGCTGGACGTCGGTGATCAGACCCCACTCGAAGCGGGTCCGCAACCGATCTTCGAGGGTCGCGAGCTGTTTGGGCGGCCGGTCGGAGGAGATGACGATCTGCTTGTTCGCGTTGTGCAACGTGTTGAAGGTATGGAAGAACTCCTCCTGGATACCTTCCTTGCCCTCGATGAACTGGATGTCGTCGACCAGCAGCACGTCGACGTCGCGGTAGCTGCGCTTGAAGGCGACCTTGCGGTCGTCGCGCAGCGAGTTGATGAAGTCGTTGGTGAATTCCTCGGTGGAGACGTACTTCACGCGCATCCCGGGGAACAGCCGCTGCGCGTAGTTACCGGCGGCGTGCAGCAGGTGGGTCTTGCCCAGGCCGGACTCGCCCCAGATGAACAAGGGGTTGTAGGCGCGTGCCGGTGCCTCGGCGATCGCCAGGGCGGCCGCGTGGGCGAACCGGTTGGAGGCGCCGATGACGAACGTGTCGAAGGTGTAGCGGCGGTTGAGGCTGGTTCCGCCGGCGACCGCTGGGTCGGAGTTGCGCGGGCGCTTGGAGAAGTAGCTGGGCCAGCTGTGCTCGGTGCCGATGGGCACGTCGCCGTTCTCGTCGGCCTCGTCGATCTCGGCGACGTCCAGTTCGGCGTCGTAGGTCAGGTTTTCCGCCGGTGCGACGGCGCCGTCGTCGGGACTGTCGGGGGGCGGAGCGATGCGCACCCCGAGTTGGATCTGTTGTCCGAGTCGGCGGCTCAACGCGTCGGTGATGGGCGCGCGCAGATGACGTTCGATCTCGTTTTGCACGAAGCTGCTCGGCACCGACAACAGAGCAAAGCCCTCGACGATGGTGAGTGGCTGCACGAG